>NZ_JAFKJN010000004.1 GCF_017305915.1 Reyranella sp. | reverse complement strand
GGGCTGAGGCTGCCCAGCGCTTCGGCCGGGTCATAGGGCTTGAACGTCGCCGCGCTGTTCGAACTGCGCATCACCCCCGCCGGGATGGTGAGCCGCTGCCCCGCCACCAGCGTCGCCGACACCGACAGCCCGTTCGCCTCCGCCAGCCGGTACCAGAGCGCCCCGTCGCCCCACAGCTGCGCCGCCACGCCCTCCAGCGTCTCGCCGCCCTGCGCCTCGTAGCTGCCGCCCGCGCCGCCCTGGCTGTAGCTCGTCAGCGCCCGATATGCCTCTCCGAACACCGCACGCCCGCCGCCCGTCAGCGCGCCGTTCCGGAACGCCCCCGTCCCCGCCGCCGTCTGACGGCTCGCGATCGAGCTCAGATACGCCGCATCGACATTGTCGTTGGTGACATTGCCCATCTCGCGCCCGTTGAACCGGTACCAGAGCTGGTGCGGATCCCCCAGCGACACGTTGTTGTCCGCCTCGTCCCGCCGGATCGCCTGCCCCGCCGCGTCCAGCACGAAGCGCACCTCGCGCGGCCGCCCGTCCGCGATATAGGCGCTGTTCGTCAGCCCGCCCGCGCTCAGCCCATAGCTCGTCGTGAACACGCTCGAGCCCGACGCATCCGGCTTGTACGCCACCGATGCCTGCACCGCCCCGTCGAACCAGGCAAAGCCGTTCGTCGTCAGCGTATCGGGCACCGCGCTGTTCGAGCCGTTCTTGAACGTCACTGCGCTCACGCTCGTCACCGCGCCCAGCGCATAGCCCCCCGTCCCCGCGCCATAGCCGGTGTCGAGATAGGTCAGCAGCGTGTCCGCGCCCTGCCGCACCACCTGCATCTCGTGATAGAGCCGGCCCGCCGCATCGTACCACAGCTCGCTGCGGCTATAGGCCACCGTCGTCCCGTCCGCCTCGTAATCGGTCTGGCCGGTCAGCCGCCCCTGCAGGTCATAGGCGAACGCCGCCCGCCGCACCGCCGGGCCGAACGTCCCGTTGGCCTGGACGAAGGGGCCGCCATTGGCGCTCGCCTGCTCCGCCGACACCCAGACCTGCTCGAGCTGACCGTCCGCCGTGTAGCTATAGGTCTCGACCACCTGGCCCGAATAGGTCGCACGCCCCGCCGGGGTCCAGTTATAGCCCTGCCATTCATACATCGACGGATCGTCGGCCAGCACGATCTGCCCCGAACCCGGCGCACGCGCACGCCACCCCGTCCACGTCAACCCGTCCGACCAGGTCGCCACCCGAACCCGCTGGCCTGCAACGTCATAGGCGATGTCCACGCCCCCGCCCCGCACCATGCGGTTCATCGTGTCGTAGCGATAGACATCGTCCTTCGTCGCCACGAACCCCAGCGCCGCGCCGTTCTGGTCCAGGTAGCGGAAGCTGCTCAGCGTGCGCATGACGTTGGAATTGGCGTCATATTCGTACGTCGAGGAGGCCGCCGGGGTGATGCTCGCATCGCTGCCCGATTCCGACCAGGTGACGAGCCGGTTCAGCGCGTCATAGGTGGCGGTGGCGTTCTGGATCACCACGCCGGCGCGGGTGGAATATTCGGCAAGCTTGTTGCCGGTAAGGTCGTAGCTCGAGCTCTGGGTAGTGGTGATGCCCCCCGCACTGGTGCTCATCGACCCGATCTGGCCGTTGTTGAGCCAGGCGTAGCTCGCGCTCTCGGTGCCGTGCGCGCCGGTGGTGGT
>NZ_JAFKJN010000056.1 GCF_017305915.1 Reyranella sp. | reverse complement strand
TGCGCCCGAAAAAGCGGCGAGACAGCGAGAACGCCGCCACGCCACCACAACTACAGGGCCTTCAGCGGCAATGGGTGACGTCTCCGAAGCAAAATCAGCCGACTACGACGGCAACGACCGGGCGACGCCGTCATTGCGTGACTTGGTCAAACCTTCCTTAAGCTTGCGCTGGGGGCGCGCCCCCAGCAAAAGATTAGTCCGCCTCGCGCCAGGCCGGCGCGCGCTTGGTCTGGTAGTCCAGGAAGGTCTGGGCGAGCGCGCCCAATATCTCGGCCGATTCCTCGAACAGGGCCTTGAGCTGCGGCTCGTCGACCCTGTCGATGTCCTGGCGCAATTGGTGCTGCAGGCCAACGAAGGCGTGGCGCATCTTTTCCGTGAGATGCGGGGCGTCCGCAGGAACGGCCATGGGCTTTCTCCTGTTATCGCTGTGTTGTGAACGGCGGCGCCGGCTTTGGGTTCCGCGGCCCTTTTTTGGCCCTCATGCGTTCAGTTTCGCCATGGCTATTGCTGCCGCCGCAACCCGGCGGCGCAGGTCGCGCGGCTTCAGCACCTCGGCTTCGGTGCCGAGCAGCAGCAGATCGATCGCCGCCTGGTCGAGCGATTCGATCGGGATCGTGATCCGAACCCAGCCTTCGTCGTCGGGTGCGCTGGCCGATTCGCGCGCCGCCTCGGCAACGGTGGCGCCAAGCCGCTCCAGCCGCCGCACCGCCCGCGGCGAGGCGCGCAGCACCGCCTGCTCGCGATAGAGGCCGACCTCGAAGGCGCGGCTGGACTCGGTCCAGTAGCGCACCAGGTCGAAGTCCTTCGGCCGCGTGAAGCGCTCGCCGGTCGCGGTCAGAGTCTGGATGTTGGACACGCGATAGGTGCGCCGCTCCTCGCTGCGCTCCGCCACGACGTACCAGGTGCCGGCCTTGAGCACGAGGCCGAGCGGATGCAGCCGGCGCGTCGCGACGGTCGTGCCGCGGCGGTAGGCGACCTCGATCGCCGTCTCGGTCCACACCGCGTCGGCCAGCGCCGGCAGCAGCCGCGCCTGGTCGGGGCTCTTGAACCAGTCGACCGGATCGAGATGGAAGCGCTGGGCGATCTTCTGCGCGCCGGCGCGGCTCTTCTCGGGCAGGGCGGCGCTGAGCTTGAGCTGCGCCGACAGGAGCTGGTCGGCGACCCCGAGCTGCGTCGCCGGGCCCGGCAGGCCGGACAGGAACAGCGTCTCGGCCTCGTTCTCGGTGAGGCCGGTGAGCTTGGTGCGGAAGCCGTCGAGCAGCTGGAAGCCGCCGCCGGGTCCGCGGTCGGCATAGACCGGCACGCCGGCGGCGCTGAGCTGCTCGATGTCGCGATAGACGGTGCGCACCGAGACCTCGAAGGTCGCGGCCAGCGACTCGGCGGTCAGCCGGCCGCGGGTCTGCAGCATCAGCAGGATCGAGAGCAGGCGGCTTGCGCGCATGGCTGAATTCTAGCGGCCCAATCCTGACAGATCATGGCAGTTTTTTTCGCTGAATAAATTGCAGTCGGCCGTCCGGGCCGTCCGGCGCGTCCGGGACCGTCCGGCCGAGGGGAGGTGGCCGGATTCCCGGACTCAGGGCCAAAACCCTTATGGAATCGGCATCGGAGCCGTCCGGGATTCCGGCCGGCTTCGGAGCGGACGTCCGGACGCCTGGACCCGCAGCAGCCGGGCCTCGACCGAGCCTTTGCCGTCGCCGCAGTGTATCCGACACGGACCGGGAAAAATATCCTGACAGAAGCTGGCAGGTAGGCGGGCGTAAAACATGACACGCACGAAAGGAGCCTCCATGCTCAATATCCTAGCCCGCCCGCTGCTCAGGCCCGCTTCCACCAGTTCCGCCGACTTCGATTTCTTGATGGGTATCTGGCGGGTTCGGCACCGCTATCGCGTCCGCCGGCTCGCCGGCTGCAACGACTGGATCGAGTTCGAAGGCACCTGTGCCGCCCGCAAGATACTGGGCGGCCAGGGCAACAGCGACGAGAGCGACATCGGCATGCCGGGCCGCCGCTACACCGGCATGAGCCTGCGCCTGTGGGACCCCCAGCGCGAGCGCTGGACGATCCACTGGCTCGACAGCCGCCGGCCGGGCGTGATCGGGCCGGCGGTGAGCGGTGGCTTCTCGCAGCGGCCGGATGGCCCGTTCGGCATCTTCTACGGCGACGACGAGATCGACGGCCGCGACGTCCGCGTACGCTATATCTGGTCGCGCATCACCGAGGAGGGCGCGCGCTGGGAGCAAGCCTTCTCGGCCGACGAGGGCAACAGTTGGGAGACCGACTGGTACATGGATTTCACACGAGTGTAACCATGACGCAGCCGTTCGCGGCGATGCGCACGCGCGGTCCGGCCTGGAACGAGTCCGTACCGATGGAGCAGCAGGTCGACTGGCGGGCGCATGCCGACTTCATGAACGCCTTGCACGCCGACGGCGTCGCGCTGCTGGTCTTCCGGACCGGCAGCGCGGCCGAGGTCGCGGCACGGCTTGCCGAGGATTGCTGGAGCGTCAAAAACCTGTTGCAGACGCTCTGGATCAAGCCCTGGGCGTTGCGTCTCGGAACCGTCCCCGGACCTCAGGGGCCTTGACGCTCAGCGGGGCGACAACCACGTTCCCGGTGCTCCTTATTGGGAGGGAGGCACCGTCATGCAGCAGCAGGAACGCGACCTGATCGCCGATCTGTTCGGCCGTCTCCAGCAATTCGAGAACCAGCAACGCGATCAGGAGGCCGAGCGCCTGATCGCAAGCTATGTCGGACACCAGCCGGCGTCGCCCTACCTGCTGGTGCAGACCGCACTGGTGCAGGAGGAGGCGCTGAAGCAGGCCAAGGCGCGCATCGCCGAGCTCGAGGGCAAGGCGAGCGGCCAGGGCAGCTTCCTCGGCAACGCGCCGCGCGGCCCATGGGGCTCGCCTGCGGCTGCACCGGCGCCCGCTGCCGTACCGGCTCCCGCGCCCGCGCCGGCTCAGCCGTGGGGCGCCGCGCCGCAAGCGCCGGCCGGTGGCGGCTTCCTGCGCACCGCGCTCACCACCGCGGCCGGCGTCGCGGGCGGTGCGCTGCTGTTCGAAGGCATCCGCAGCATGTTCGGCCACAACACGCAGGCGCTGGCGCAGCCGTCGCAGGGCGTCATGGACAACACGGCACTTTCGCAACCGTTGTCGGACAACTCGCCGCTGATGCCGCCGGATAACCTCTCGCCGGCCGATCTCGCTCAGGATGACGGTTCGGCCGACGACTACGACCTCACTTCCGACGATTCGGGGTTCGACAGCTCGGACGACGACATCTAGAAAGCCGAGTCGATAAAAAGGGGAGAGACATTGGCGACGATCGAACTTCATACTTGGGGCACGCCCAACGGCCGCAAGATCTCGATCATGCTCGAGGAGTGCGGGCTGCCCTACAGCGTGCACAAGGTCGACATCTCCAAGGGCGAGCAGCACAAGCCCGAGTTCCTGAAGATCAGCCCGAACAACCGCATCCCCGCGATCGTCGATCCCGACGGTCCCGGCGGCAAGCCCATCAGCCTGTTCGAATCGGGCGCGATCCTGATCTATCTCGCCGACAAGACCGGCAAGTTCCTGCCCAACGATCCAGTCCAGAAGTACAAGACGCTGGAATGGCTGATGTGGCAGATGGGCGGCGTTGGCCCGATGTTCGGCCAGGCGCACCACTTCCTGCGCGCCGCGCCGACCAAGATCGAGTACGGCATCAAGCGCTACGTCGATGAGGCCAAGCGCCTGTATGGCGTGCTCGACCGGCAGCTGGCGAGCAACGCCTATGCCGCGGGGGCAGAGTACACCGTCGCCGACATGGCGATCTTCCCGTGGACGGCGCGGCACGAATGGCATCAGGTGACTCTGGCCGACTTTCCCAACGTCAAGCGCTGGTACGACGCGATCAATGCGCGGCCGGCGGTGACGAAGGGCATGGCGGTTCCTTACCTGAACTAGCAGCGGATGAAGCGGACGTTCCTGGCGGCGGCGCTGTTGCTCGCCGCCTGCACGCCGCTGACGCAGACTTCGACGCCCGCGTGCGCGGCGCCGCTGAAGTCCGCGCTGCAAGTCGATCTCTATTTCGGCCGCGGCAGCGCGGGCCGCGAGGTCAGCGAGGCGGAATGGGCGTCGTTCCTCAACGAGGAGGTGACGCCGCGCTTTCCCGACGGCCTCAGCGTCTTCGACGTCCGCGGCCAGTACCGCAATTCGCAGGGCACGATCGAGCGCGAGCGGAGCAAGCGGCTGACCGTCGTGGTGTTCGATGCACCGTCGCATCTCGCCAAGGTGCAGGCGATCGTCGCGAGCTACAGCCGACGCCACGGCCAGGACAGCGTGCTTCGGGTCGAGCAGCCGGTCTGCGCCAATCTTTAGTTTGGTGGCATCCGCCCTGGAACCTATCTAAGGTAAGGCACTACAAAGGAGTCTTGGCCCATGAGCAAGAACGTCAAAGCGCGACAGTCCGCCAATCTCGCGACGCCCACCGATCTCGGCGCCAATGCGACCAAGGATCTGACGGGTGGGCTCAACATCCTGCTCGCCGACGTCTTCGCGCTCTATCTCAAGACCAAGAACTTCCACTGGCACGTCTCGGGCCCGCATTTCCGCGACTACCACCTGCTGCTCGACGATCAGGCGACGCAGATCGACGCGATGGCCGATCCGATCGCCGAGCGCGTGCGCAAGCTGGGCGGCAACACCGTCCGCTCGATCGGCCACATCAAGAAGCTGCAGCGCGTGCTCGACAACGACGCCGACTACGTCACGCCGGACGATATGCTGGCCGAGCTGCGCGACGACAACAAGCAGCTCGCCCGCAACATGCGCAACCTCCACGAGCTGTGCGACGAGCACAACGACGTCGCCACCGCCAGCCTGCTCGAGAACTGGATCGACGAGACCGAGCAGCGCGTGTGGTTCCTGTTCGAGACCGGGCGCAAAGGTTAGGCCCGGCGCACCATCGCCGGCACCAGGTCCTTCAGCGACGGCGCGCCGACCTGCATCATGACGGCGCGCGTCTCGCCGTGCAGCAGGCCCAGCACGCGCTCGACGCCGGGCTGGCCGAAGGCCCCGAGGCCCCACAGGTAAGGCCGCCCGACGCAGACTGCGCGGGCGCCCATCGCCAGCGCCTTCACGATGTCGGTGCCGCGGCGGAAGCCTGAATCGACCAGCACCGGCAGGCGGCCGCCGACCGCCTCGAGGATCTCGGGCAGGGCGTCGATGGTCGCGCGGCCATTGTCCTCGGCGCGCCCGCCGTGGTTGGACACGACGATGCCGTCGAGCCCGGGGTCGACCGCGAGCTTGGCGTCCTCCGCCGTCATCAGGCCTTTGACCAGCAGGCGCGTCTTCACGGTGTCGCGCAGGCGCTTGAGGAACGACCAGGTCAGCGTGCTGTGGGCGGTGGTGTTGACGCCGCCAAGGTCGATGCCGTCGAAGTTGGGCTTGCGCTGCACGAACGACTTCATGCTGAGCGCATGGCACGACGCGCAGTCGCGCGTGTCGGTGCGCCACAGCCGGTAGAGCGTCTCCCAGTTCTGCCGCGTGATCACGTCGACGGTGACGACGATCGCGCCGGCGCCGGCCTTCTCGGCGCGCTTGGCCAGCGCCTCGGCGACCTGCCATTTGTCGGTCGGATAGAGCTGGAACCAGACCGGCCGGCCGCGCGCCTCGATCGCATCCTCGATCGAGGTGGTGGCGACGGTCGACAGCATCGTCAGGTGATTGCCGGCCTTCGCGGCGCGCGACACCGCGACCTCGCCGTCCTCGTGGAAGGCGCGGTTGGAGCCGGTCGGTGCCACGACGATGGGGCTGCCGTAGGTTTCGCCGAACAGCTCCATCGTCGTGTCGAGCCTGCCGACATCGACCAGCCGGCGCGGCCGTAGCTGGAATTTCTGGAAGCCCTCGCGGTTGGCGCGCAGCGTGACCTCGTCGTCGACGCCCGAGGCCATGTAGCCGAAATGCGCCGGCGGCAGGTTCTTGTGGGCCACCGGCTCGAAGTCGAAGACATCGAGCGCTTCGCGCGGCGAGCCGATCAGCTTGTCGAGGTTGCGCGGTCCCCAGACCATCGGGTCGGGCAGGCGTCGCAGCTCCTGCGCGAACGCCTCGGGTCCAGCCAGCAGCGGGCTCGCGGCCAGGAAGTGCAGCAGGCGGCGGCGGGCTAGCGCGTCTCGGCCCATCGGGTGAGTTTCCCCAGGAAGGTGTCGCAGGCGTCCATCTGCGATCTAGCGACGAATTCGTTGGGCTGGTGCGCCTGCGAGATGTCGCCGGGCCCGCAGATCACGGTCGGGATGCCATGGCTGCGGAAGATGCCGGCCTCGGTGGCGTAGGGCACCGCGTAGGTGCGGTTGCCGCCGGTCCATTCGAGCGCGAGCTTCGCCGCCTCCTCGTTCTCCTGCGGCAGCAGGCCGGGCACGAAGGAGCGGCGCTTCAGCGTGATGTCGGCGGCGGGGTGCTTGGCCTTCATCCTGGGCAGCAGCAGCTCGGCGATGTAGGCCTCGGCGCGGCGCTGCACTTCCCACGGATCGTCGCCGGGCAGGGTGCGGTAGCCCCAGTTGAGCGTGCATTCGCGCGCCAGGATGTTGCCGGCGGTGCCGCCGGTGACGATGCCGACATTGATCGTGGTGTGGCCGGGCACGGTGTCGATATCCGTGCGCTTCCTCTGCGCCAGCTCTTCCTGCAGCTCGTTCAGCCAATGGATGAAATCGCCGGCGAAGTGGACGGCGCTGACGCCGAGATGGGTCATCGAGGAATGCGCCTCGAAGCCGGTGAAGGTGGCGACGATGCCGCCGCCGTAGTTCTGGGCGTTGACCACGCCCATCATGGTCGGCTCGCCGACGATCACCGCGCGCGGCCGCGGCACCGCGCCGACCAGCTTCTCGGCCAGCGCCGGCGCGCCGAGGCAGCCGATCTCCTCGTCGTAGCTGAAGGCGAAGTGCATCGGCACCTTGAGCTTGGCGCGCTGGAACGCCGGCACGTGGCTGAGGGCGGCGGCGATGAACCCCTTCATGTCGCAGGTACCGCGAGCGTAGAGGTTGCCGTCGGCCTTGGGCGTCAGGGTCCAGGGATCGCTGTCCCACGGCTGGCCGTCGACCGGCACGACATCGGTATGGCCCGACAGCACGATGCCGCCTTCGGTTTCCGGCCCGATCGAGGTGAACAGGTTGGCCTTGGTGCCCTCGGCGTTGGGCACCAGCGTGCTCTTGACGCCGAACTCGTCGAGATAGCCCTGGATCGACTGGATCAACTCGAGGTTGGAGTTGCGCGAGGTCGTGTCGAACGCCACGAGACGCTCCAGCATCTCGATCGAGGAGGGGGCTTGGGTACGCATCCCGGCACCGTCGCACGCCGCGCACACAGGGCCAAGAGCCTGATTTTGCGGCGAAAATCGTGCCTGCGGTTGCCCCGGTGTTTGACTTGGGCACCCCCCGCCGCTAGAACCGCCGCGCATCCGTCGTGGATAGAACGACCGCCGGGGTCTTAATGGGCTCGCGGAGAGGTGGCCGAGCGGTCGAAGGCGGCGGTTTGCTAAACCGTTATACGGGGTAAACCCGTATCGAGGGTTCGAATCCCTTCCTCTCCGCCATTACCTTTTGGCCCAGTAAAATCAACGTTTCCCGAGGGTATTCCACACAGTTCTTCCACACAGGCCATCCTGTTGATAACGTCGAACAAAGACTGAACTGCTTGAGGTAAATTGGGCCTCACGGACGGCCCATGAGTTTCCCCGAAGAGCACCACTACCTGCCGCAGTTCCTTCTCGCGCCCTGGTGCGGCGAAGATGGGATGCTAACCGCGTTCTCCAAGCCGTACCAAGACAAGGTGGTGGCGCGGCGCTACGCGCCGTCCGCGGTAGCGAAGCGGGCCAATCTCTACACCTACATCGGCATGCCAGAGGGAAAGGCGCAGGTGTTGGAAACAGTCTTCTTCCAGAAGGTTGACCACGAGGGCGCACTCGCCTTGCAGGCCGCATTCGCAAATGGGGCGAACACGATCACCAGAGATCAGCGCGCCCAGCTCGCCGTCTTCCTGATGTCCCTGCGGGTGCGCCATCCTGACGCCATCGCCATGATACGGAAAGAGGGGGCCGAAGGGCTCGTCGCGGCGCTCGACCGAGACCCCGAGGAGGCCGTTGCTGCTGGCCTTGCACCTGTTCAAAGGCTCTCCGAGCTGGTGCACCAGGACAACCCCGCGCTGATTGAGAACTTCGGGCTCTCGATCTTGCCGGAGATCGCGACGAACCCGAACTACCTCAACCGGCTCGCCCGACTTGATTGGGTTGATGTCCAGTTCCCCGCCGCTGCACCCGAGTTGGTGATAAGCGACCGAGCGTTGTTGCTGCGCGGCGACTTGCTGACGGAATGCGTGATGGTCCTGCCGGTCGGCCCACGCCGCGCGATGCTTATTAACAGTGATCGGCGACATATAGATGCCTTCAGGCAGTTGCCCCCGAAGGAGCAGGTCCGGAGCATCAACAAATGGTCGGTTGAGGAGGCCGTGGAGTACGTTTACGCCCGGGGTGTTGAACACCTGCCGTTGGTCAAACGGAGGCTACGTCGGCGGCCAGACCGTGGAAGGCGCGAACTGGAGTAGGAGCTTCGGCGCATGGTGACTAAGCCGGTACATCGCAAACCCATTGGCGAGAACGGACCAATTCGGATCGCTAATACCAGCGGCGGACCATCCGTCACTGGGAAAAGATTGCCTATCCCGAGCACAAGGCTGCACAGGAGACGATGATTGCGGAGGCCTTCGTGTCCACGCTCAACGTTGGCGACGGCCGTAAGTGGGTTCTGGAGCGGCTACCCGAAGCCGACTTCGACTTCGCGTTCCATGAAGAGGGGGACAGCCGCTACCTCGAACTACAGGAGATCATCATCCCATCGAAGAAACGAGGATCACCTTACACAAATCGAGAGCAAGTAATTCGGTCAGTGAAGTTCTCCGATACCATCCTGTCCGGCGTGCAAAGCAAAGCTGCAAAGTATGCGAGGGACGTAGGGAAGCCCCTGGAGCTGCTGCTCTACGTGACCCATTGGCGTTTCTTGACGAACCATCGGTACCTTAATGCTGATCCAGCTTCTTGGCAAACATAGAACGAGCAAGGCCACGTTGGAGCGGGGTTTGCTTTGTCTGGTGCCACGGTGAAGAAGTTGTTAAACGGCTGACCTGAAGGAGGCGGGTCGCGGCCGGTCGAGGAGACTAACTGCTGGCGGCGCCGCCCGTAGAATCGCCGGTCCATGATTTGATAGTTCAATCATCTCCAGTGCCTCTCTCGTCGAATAATCGAGAACTGATACAGCTCCTCCTAGATGACGTAAGTCTGATAGAGAGCCGAATGCTGCTCAGCATGCCGTTCCCCAGCGACATTCGGGCGACCTTTTCGCCGATCCTTCGACGCTGGCTGGTGGAGGGCCAATGACCTGCCCCTGGGTTTTCGGGCCATCGATTAGTTGAGAGACTGGCCTCCGCGAGGAGGCAGGATGAAGAAGTCGAGGTTCACGGAAGAGCAGATCGTATCGATCTTGCGGGAGACGGATCGGGACACGGTGCCGGTGGTATCGAAG
>NZ_JAFKJN010000016.1 GCF_017305915.1 Reyranella sp. | reverse complement strand
TCCCGCTTCCGCAACGGGCCGGGACGCTGCGGTAGAGGGGGCCTCCGCGCCCCGGCCCGTTGCAACACCGTCCCTCACGGGACATTCAAAGGCACAGGAGACGCCAGGATTCTCAAGTTAAGCGTGGTCCGAAGAAACAGGGCAGGTCAGCACGACAAACTACGCAGCCAATAGTCTCAATCAGTACACCGCAGTCGGTGCAGTGACGCCGACTTATGATGCCAACGGCAATCTTACGTTCGACGGCACGAACACGCTCGGCTACGACGCGGAGAACCGCCTTGTGTCGGCGAGTGCAACAGGGATGACCGCATCCTACGCGTTCGACGGGCGCGGTCGTCGCAAGAGCAAGACCGTCAACGGCACGACTACGGTCTTCGTGACCGACGCCGACAATCGAGAAGTCCTCGAGTATGATGGCAGCACCGGCGCTGTCCAGCGGTGGTATGCCTATTCACTCGGGCCCAATGCTGTCCTAGGGCAGATGGACGTCATTGCTACCGCGCGTTCGACGCCCGTGTCGGATCTTTTGGGCTCGATCATCGGTTCGATGGACGCCGGCACCGGGACGCTCTCCATATTCGGCTATCAGCCGCACGGCTCAAGTGCCTCCACCCCCTCGCCATTCGCGTATACCGGCCAGCGCAATGACGCTGAGACCGGCCTCTACTACTACCGAGCTCGGCACTATTCCTCTAGATGGGGGCGCTTCTTGCAGGTCGACCCTGTCGGATATTCTACGGGGCCGCACCTTTACGGTTACGTTAGCAACGATCCATTGAACGGAACGGATCCAACCGGACTTTTCGTCACCCGTACCTGGAATTCTTTCCGAGATGCCATGGCTCTGACTGGCGAGGCCGTTGGGGCCGGCCTTGAGAATTATGCCCGTCAAGAGTTCAAGATGATGGACTCCTTAGGTGGTCCTGCTGGATACGCGGCAGCACAGGTCGGTCCGTTAGCCGTCGGCATTGGAGTCATGGCGGCGCCTGCGCTGCTGGCGACGGGTACGACAGCTGGCGGCGCCCTACTTCCGATAGCGGAGGCGGCACTTTACTATGGGCGAATCCAGACGATCGCGGGCTACGAAGTCGGCTATAGTGCTGGACTAGTTGGAACTACTTACAACGTGAACATGTGGGCGCTTTATGCAAAGCCCGGAGAAAGCTTAGGCCTCTTCGCATTGAATAATTTCTTCCGGGCACAAGCGGCTGCTTCCGGTGCTACCTCGATCAGCATTATCGGAGCAAGCATCATCAATCCGAGTCTTGCAAACATGAGCACGGCGCTCGCGTCTAGGTTGGGATACTCGGTCAGCCAAATTAATCCCTCTACGATATGGCTCAGGAGCGGTCTATGACTGCGGCAAGTTCCTCAACATCTGCAACCAATCTCAAGATTGTATTGTCTTCTATCTTTCGTCGAAAAGGGGGGGCAGGACAGCACATCCAGCTATTTGATGACATGCCACGCGAACTGCGCAGCGCGCTTTTGGATGAGATTCCGTTGACCCAAGATGAGGCGGCTGTCATCGGATACAATGGGCCAGATGATTCGCGGCTTCTGCTCACGACGGAGCGGCTGGTCTGGGGGCGACACTGCCAGTTCATCGAGGTAAGGATCGACGAAATTGACGATGTGAAAATTGATTTAAGTCGAATTCAGAGTGCCGAGGACAAGGCCAGCCTCAAAACCTTGGAGCTTTCTGCTGACTGTCGCAAATTTTCTCTGGCTCTGGAACCGGGTTTGGGACTGAGCGGTCTCTGGAATGTCTTGCATCACTTGGCAGTCAGAAATCGCAGAGCCCGAGACTGAGGATTGGCGTCAGATTAACCGATTTATAGCTCGCGTCGGTGCCATAGTCACTGTCTACGGCTACGCTCCCGCCGGCCGGATTGGCCGGCTTTTGCGAACCGACCGCTCGGCAGGCTATAGCCACGAAAAACGCGCGCTTCTCTTCCTTGCCTCTGACTGGCGAGGCCGTTGAGACCGGCCTTGAGAATTATGCCCGTCAAGAGTTCAAGATGATGGCCTCCTTAGGTGGTCCTGCTGGATACGCGGCCTCACAGGTCGGTCCGTTAGCCCGTTGGCATTGGAGCCATGGCGGCGCCTGCCGCCTTCGGGGCCATGGCGACCCGTACGACAGGCAGAGGCGGAAGAATCACTTCCGCCTCCACGTAGCCGTTCGAATGGGCGCGTACGCGCGCGGTCCACCCACTGACTGTGGATAAGTTCGGACCAGTGAGCCTCATTGTGGGCAATGGAACGCGAATCGCACCCTGATTTCCTTGGCGAAGAATCGCGGCCATTGCCCAAAATAGGAGTCTGGCGCGCTTTGCTGCAGGGTGGCATCCGTGATGATGCCCGTCCTGCGCCCCCAAAGCCTGTCACCTGGTCGCCGCGACTTCCCCGGAAGACGCGAGAGTAGAATCGAGGGGGGAGTCCCGGAAACGCGGACTGACAGGCCTCCGATGCCGATGCCATCGGCATTTACCCCGTCCACGGGGGGTGGACTGTTTGGGACGGGGATGGGCCGGCAGAGAGTGCGCGGGTCGATCTGCGCGGACCTTGCTCTAGGCGCCAATCTTCAGGAGCTTGGCCAAGGTGTTGCCGAGGATGTCGGCCTTCTCGGCGTCGCTGAGCGAGGTGGTGGCGAAGATGTGGTCGACCGGATGGAGCTCCCACGGATAGGGATAGTCGCTGCCCAGGACGACCTGGCTCGCGCCGACCTGCGCCACCAGATGGCGGAGCGCTTCCGGCGTGAAGATCAGCGAATCGAAGTAGAGCTGCTTGAGATACTCGGTCGGCTTCTTCTTGAGCTTGATGTCGGGATTGCAGCCGCGCGGACCGACCAGGCAGGCATGGTCGGAGCGGTCGGCATAGGAGGGCAGGTAGCCGCCGCCGTGGGCCGCGATGACCTTGAGGCCCGGGAATTTGTCGAGCGTGCCCTCGAAGATCAGGTGCGACAGCGCGATCGTCGTCTCGAGCGGATTGCCGATCGTGTTGCCAAGCCAGCCGTTGCCCGACAGCCGCTTGTTGAGCTCAGGCACGCCCTGCGGATGGATGAACAGCGGCACGCCGAGCGCCTCGGCCTTGGCCCATACCGGATGGAACTTGGGATCGGAGAATTCGAGGCTGCCCACGCCGCCGCCGACCGCGGCACCCTTCAGGCCCTGCTTCTTCACGGCCGTCTCCAGCTCCTGCACCGCCAGATCGGGCGCCTGCAGGGTGAGCGAGGCGAAGGCTGCGAAGCGGTCGGGCTTGCTGGCGCACAATTCGGCGAGCTTCTCGTTCTGGATCTTGACGATCTGGGCGGCGAGATCGCGGTCGCGGCCGTACCAGAAGGGATTGATCGACAGCACCTCCATGTCGACCGCCTGGGCGTCCATGGCGGCCAGCCGCTTGTCGATCTCGATGAAGGCTTCCTGCGCGCCGTTGACCACGGTCGGCACCTGGATGGCCTGCGCCTCGGCGCCGAGCAGCGCGCCGGCCTCGCGGAAGTGGCAATGCGAGTGGACGTCGATCGTCTTCACCCGCTTGCCGGAGACCACCACCGGCAGCTTGCGCGATTGCTGCGCCGTGGCCGCCTGGTCGAGCATACAACACCCACAGAACACGATTCCGGTCTTCAGGAAATTCCGCCGGTTATGCATGGCCCGTCTCCTCCGGTTTGTGCTTGTCTAGTTGAGCGCCGCCTCGCTCCTCGGATCGCCGGCGATGCGGCTGTGCCACATGATGCGCCGCTGGGTCATGTCCCACGGCGTCGCCTGGTGCAGCAGGCAGCGATTGTCCCACAGCAGCGCGTCGCCCGGCCGCCAGTCGTGATGCCAGGTGCGCGGCCGCTGGCAGGCGAAGGTAACCAACCCTTCGAGGAAGCGCTCCGACTCAAGCCCGTCCATGCCGGGGATGTCGTGGGCGTGGCGGCCGATCAGCAGCGATTTGCGGCCGGTCTCGGGATGCGTCTTGACCAGCGGGCGCAGCGGCACCGGCCCGTTGTGGAAGCCGTAGCCGCTGTACTCGCCGTCGGCCTTCGCCTTGCTGGAGTCGTGGCCGAGCTTGCTCTGGCTGTAGTGCAGCGAATGATGGGCGGCGAGACCCTCGAGCCTGGCGCGCGTCGCCGCGTCGAGCGCATCGTAGGCGGCGCGCACGTCGGCGAAGCCGGTGTGGCCGCCGACCGTCGGCACCTCCTCGGCGCAGAACACCGCGCCCTTGGCCTGGACCGGCATGTAGGTCGAATCGCAATGCCAGCCCATGTTGCCCTTGAGGATCTTCATGCGGTCGTCGTTGTCCTTCTCGAGCCGCAGCGTGCCGTCCTCCTTGACGTTGCTGATCGCCGTCATCTCGAACTCGAGCGGCCCGAAGCGCCTGGCGAAGGCGATCTGCTCGGCGCGCGTCAGGTGCTGGCCGGGAAAGATCAGCAGCGCGTGCTTCAGCCAGGCCGCGTACAGCGCCTCGAACGTCTCGTCGTCGATCTCGGAGACGCGAAAGCCGGTGACCACGGCGCCGAAGGTGGCGTCGACCGGCTCGATGGTGAGAGGCGTTGCCATGGTTCCTCCCGGGAATGCCGGTGGAACTATAGCATCAGCGCTCGACCGGCTCGAATCGCGGGTTCCGTAGGCCGAGAAGCGCGTAGGCCTCGTCGAGGCTGGCGACGATCGTGGCCTCCTTCTGACCGGCTTCCCGGCGATAGCGGGCATAGGTACGGGCTCTCTCGCCGGCCGCCACGCGCGAGGCCACGACCACGCGCTGCTGGATCACCGACGGCTGCTGCGCGCGCTCGGCCAGCCGGCTGTCGGGCACTGCGAACGCGGCCACCTCGGTGTAGTCGAAGATGCCGCGCACCTGGCCGTGGCGAGCCACGAACTCGACCATCGTGTTGTCCATCTCCTCCATGTCCTCGGACGAGAAGATGCCGGAAACAGTGACGCGCAAAACCCGGTGTCTGCGATCAAAGGCCAAACTCAGCATTCGGCGGTTCGGGACTTGGCTGGCATGGCGCGACGTCGCTTGTGCACATAATCGAAACGCCTTCCGGAGCGGAAGGCGCGCCATCCTGCCGTCGCGAGATGCGCAGGTAAAGCTTGCGCGAGCGTGAAGGATCGCGCGGCGATTTGTTTCCGGACGTCTGAATCTATGAGCCGCTGTTGGTGCCGGTGACGACGAAGCCTGCGATCAACGCAAACGTGCCGCCGACGCCGAGCAAGAGCGCGATGACCGGTACATTGCCCAAGAAGGCGAGGGCCAGGCAGCTCAGCGTGAACGCGATATGCATCGCGGCGAACAGCGGGAGCCGCTCGAAACTGGCGAAGGTCCGCCGATGTGCGAGCAACTCCGCGCGAGTGTCGATACCCGTGACCGCCATTCGATCCTCCGAGGTGGTCCACAAGATCACCGCGACGGCGAGCACCAGCAGGCTGGCGGCCGGCGCCGTCATCCAGCGGACGCCCGAACCGTCGCGATGCATCGTCGTCTCACCGTGACGGGCTGGTGCCGACGCTGCTGTTGCCCGGCGCGGCGCGATCAGAGCGGGTTTCACGACCGGCTTAGCGGGTCTGCGTCTTGACGTTCGCGCCGCCGTTCGCCGTGACGCTGTTCTGCTCGAGCCCGAAGTGGACGCGCCGCCCTGGCCCGTGCGACGCCCACGTCGCGGAAGGTTCCTCCGCGCTCGCGTCTATTAATAGCGGCTGGGCGACGTGCCGATGCGTCCGCTGCCGGGAGCGCCGGACGGGTTGTCGGGGTCGGAACCGATGCCGCTCGAGGCCGGCGGCGGCCGACGCAGGCGCTTCTCCTCCTGCGCCGGATCGACCGGCTGGTCGACCGTTGCGGGCGGCATCCCTTCTTCTTTCTTCTCGCAGGCGGCGAGCGGCCCCAGCAGGAGCAGGGCGAGGAGCGTGGATCGGCGGGTCATGATGCCGCGATTTGGTCCCGCGCCGCGGTGTCCGTCAAGTCACGCGCGCGCGAAAGGAAGGACCGCCCCACAGATGTCACTTCGACGAAGCGGCCGCGGCAGGAGACATAGCCCTTGTCCGTCGCTTCCTCCCACACCGGCAGGCGCGGGCAGGAGGTCCGCCAGCCGTCGATCACCTCGGCATGGGTGCGCGGCGTCCGCTCCAGCCATTCGAGCAGATCGCAGATCAGGGGCGTGAGCGTATCCATGACTCCGACTTTGCGCCCGTCGCAGCCGCAACGCCAATACATCCTGCAATCATCCGCGATACGTGCCGGATATGTCGGCTCACCGTGGCACGTCGCCCTTCAGCATGACGCGATAGAGATAGCGTGTCTCGCCCATATCGTAGTCGCTGTTGGCCTTGTGCAGCAGGCAGCGATTGTCCCAGATCACCAGGTCGCCCGGCTGCCAGCGGTGACGATACTGGAAGCGCTCCTGCGTGGCGTGCGCCAGCAGGTCGTCGAGCAGCGGCAGCGCCTCCTTGTGGTCGAGGCCGAGGATGCCCTCGATGCGGATCGGATTGATGTAGATCGACTTGGCTCCGCTCTCGGGATGGGTTCGCGCGATCGGATGCAGCACCGCGTTGGGCACGCGCTCCTTGTTCGTCTCGGAAAGCGTCATGAGCTGCCGCGCGCTGTGGCTGCTTTGATAGACATGAATCGCCAGCAAGGGATCGATGCACCGCCGCATCGGCTCGGGCAGGGCGTCGTAGGCCGCGGCCATGTTGGCGAACTGCGTGTCGCCGCCGTGGCTCGGCAGCTTCACGGCATGCAGCACGGTCGCCATCGGCGGCCGGTTGTCGTTCGAATGGTCGGTGTGCCAGCCCTCGCCCGGGATGTAGCGGCGGCCGTCCGGGAAACTGTCCTGGTTCGAGAGGTAGTGGATCTGCGGACAGTCGGGCAGGGCGAAGCGGGTGTTGTGCTGGGGAAAGATCTCGCCGAACAGCGACACCGCCTGCACCAGCGCTGCCGGCGCCAGCTCCTGCCCCCGGATCGCTAAAACGTGATGCCTGACGAAGGCATCCCTCAGGGCCTGCCGGACGTCGTCGCCGATGGGCCGCGACAGGTCCAGGTCGCGGATTTCTGCGCCCGTGTGGTCGGTCATCGCTGCGATCTGCACCGCAATCCTCCCTTGAACCGGCATCTTGCAGCCTAACGTCAAATGAGGGCAAATTCGGGAGAATGATAAATCGCTGGCAGGCGCTTTCGATGGCCGGGGCCTGTTTGATGGCCCTGCCGGTCTTTGCCGGCGAGGCGCCGCTGCCGGGCGAGCCGCCGCGGGTCGGCGCGCCGCCGCCCGGCGTGCCGCTGGTCGCCGATCATCATGTGCCTTCCACCGACCTCGGCTTTCAGCGCGGCGTCGGCCCCGCCGCCGGCCAGACCGTGAGCTGGCACGGTGAGCGTTATCTGGTGGTGGATGTCACCGCCGAGGGTGGCCGGCCGACCTTCGCGGGCGGCAGCCGCTTCTCCATCACGACGGCCGGTGCTGCGCTCGACATCGGGCTGAAGGCGCTGGTGCCGCAGGCCGATCGGCAGATGGCCGAGCAGCGCCAGTAGGGCGCGGCCGGTCGACATGCGCCGGCTCTCCTTTCTCTTCTTTCTCCTCCTGCTGCCGGGCCTTGCTTGGGCGGCCGATGGTCCGCAGCCGCCGTGCGCGGGCCCGGTGAATCCGGCCTATGGGCCGGTCGACGGGCTGCCAGCCGTCGCTCTCTGGAGTCATGCCGATCTCAGCCGCGAGCACTGGCAGCCGCCGGCCTGCCTGGGTTGGCAGGGCGACAGCCGCGTGGTGGCCGCGCTCGCGGCGCGCTTTCACTCGCCGCTGCCGCTCGATGCCATGGCGGAGCGCCTGGCGGCGGTCTCGCATCACCCCGAGATCCGCTTCTGGGCGGTGACCCGCCGCGCATGGCGGCCGCTGGTGGTGCAGAGCTGGGCGCTCGATCGCCCGGACTCCATGGTGCGTCGCGCCGATCCCAGCGCGGCCGAGCTCATGACCGGTCGCGACTTTTACTATGCCGAGGACGCGGAGGTCGGCGGCCGCGCGATCTGGCGGTTCCACGTGGTCGAGCGCACGCCGGACCGGCTGGTCGTTGCGACGGAAAACCTGACGCCGATCCGGGTGGCGCTGCTGACGATCTTCGAGCCGGGCGCGTTGCAGGTCGCGACGGTGCTGCAGCGGGACGGCGCCGATGCCTGGAGCCTCTACGAGATCACCCGCGCCGGGGCGGCCTCGAGTTCGTTCGTCGCCAGCTACGGCAGCTCCTACATCAATCGGCTCGACGCGATGCGCCGCCATCTCGCCGGCGTGCCGACCGACCGCGATCCACCGGCGGCGCCCTGGTAGGCTGGCCGGTCGGCTGGACGCTCGACGTCGACAACCTGCTGGCCTTGGCCATACCGCGCGAACTCCAGTGGGTCGCGTCCTCGGGCACGCTCTCCAGGGTTTTGACGATCACCTCTTCGATGCGCGCATCGTCGATCGTCCGCGGCGCTCCAGATCGGGGCGCATCGCGCAGCCCGGCCAGCCGATGCTCGACAAACCGGCGGCGCCACTTGCCGACTGTATCCTTGTCGATCTTCAGGGCCGCCGCGACTTGCTGGTTCTCCGCGCCTTGGGCGCAAGCCAGCACTATCCGCGCCCGCAGCCCCAGACCCTGACCCGTGGTGCGACGACGCGTCTGAGTCGGACTTTGAGTCTTGCGAACTTCAGACTTGGCACTAGAGCGATGCGCAAGATCGACCGGGAGGCCTTCCTGCCCGAGGAGGCGGCGACGATCGGCTTCGGCTCAGCCTCTGACTATTTCCGCGTGAACAGGCGGCTCATCAGGTCGCCGGCCTGGTGCGACGGCAGGTCGGCGATGGCGCGCAGCCGCGCAGCCGCGACTCGGCAGAAGAGCTCGTGCTGTGCTGGCTGGACCTTGGCCGGCTCGGCCAGGAGGTTGATCGCCGCCGCCTCGAATTGCCCGAGCAGCGCCTGATTGACCGCGGCGTTGGCGGCCTGGACCGCCTCGGCCGCTGGCGGCGAGCGGCGGTAGTGGCTGCGCATCACGCGCTCGGTGAGCGCCAACTCGCGCTTCTGCAGGTCGGGGCCGATCAGCGCCATCACCTGGGCATCGCCGCCGCGGGTGACGTAGCCGAAGCAGGCCCCGGGATCGCGGCGGCCGAGGGCTGAGTACTGGTCGGCCAGGAGATAGGCATAGGCGACCAGGATCTCGTCTTCGGCCTGCGGCAGGCGCTGGGCAAGGAACGGCGCCACCCGGGTGTGGCGCAACTCGTCCTCGATCTGGCCGGTCGACCAGCCCTCGACGTAGCGGCGCAGATAGAGCTCGGCCATGTCCTCGAACAGGTCCGGCTGGGCCGCGGCCAGGGTCGTGAAGGCCGGCGTGCGGCGCAGCGCCTGCTCGACGGCGATCAGCGAGGTATTGGCGCCGAGGCCCGAGGCGGCGAAGCGGTTGGCATCGACACGCAGGGTCACGGCCCGGGCGGCCAGCAGCTCCTGATCGGTCGGGTACCAGACCGATTCGGCGGGCTGCGCGATGGCGCGCTCGACGAAGGCGGGGGCGATGCCGGCCTCGAGCAGCAGCTGGCCGGTCGCCGCGGCGTTCTCGTTGCCGGCGAAGATGCCGCGATGGAAGCCGAGCCGCGCGCCGGCGCGCAGATAGCGCGCGCTGCCGGCGGCGTAGGCGACCGTGCAGGCCGAGGCGCAGACGTCGGCCGAATAGGTGGCAAGGCCGCGCGCCTTGATCAGGCGCGCGAGCTTGGCGGCTTCGCCCAGCCGTCCGCCGGCGCTGTTGAGATGCACGACGCGCAGGTTGGGCGCGGTCTCGAACAGCGCCTCGGCGTCGCGCGCCAGGCCGTACTTGAAGCCGCCGGCGACCTCGGCCTCGGTGCCGTCGCGCATCAGCCGCACCGCATAGGGCGGCAACGACGGATCGTCGAACAAGGCCATGCCGATGCCTTCGGAGAGCTCGGGCAACGCGGCCTGCACGAACAACCGCGCGGTATTGAGCGCCGACAGGACCAGCACGACTTGGACGGCGGCTGCCCAGGTGCCGTGGCGGCGGGCCGCCGAGCGCCACAGGCCGACCGTGGCATAGACCTGCGCCGCGATGACGATTCCCCAGATCGCGACGATGGCGGCGAAGACCAGCAGCGGATTGAAGTCCTGGGTCCGCACCAGCCAGCCGACGCCCTCGGGCAGGGCGAAGGCGAGTGCGACGACCAGCGGCGTGATCACCCAGAACGACAGGGCCAGCGAATAGTCGCCGTGCCAGAAGCGGTTCAATGGGGTCAGGCGGTGGGCGGCCGGAAACGCCGCAGCGCGATCACCGCGAGGATCAGGAAGAAGGCCAGTACCGCCGCCTGGCTGATGATGAAGGGCGGCTCGGTCTGGGTCGGCGCCAGCATGCGCAGCCGGCCGACCTTTTGGAAGGCCTGCACGACGGCGACGAAGACGTTGAAGTAGAGCGCCATCGTCGCGGTGACGACGTAGATCCAGCGCCAGGCGCCGATCAGGTTGCCGAAGTAGAGCGCGATCGCCGCGATCGCCAGCACCACCAGCGAGGTCACGCCCAGCATCTGGGCCGGTGTGAGCACGTCCTTCGACGGGAACAGGAAGCCGGTGGCCGAGGTCAGGATGGTGGCGACCAGGAAGATCGTGTTGCTGAGGCCGAGCACGCGGTTGCGCAGAAAGCGCTCCATGACGATCAGGCCGCCGGCGATGCCGATCACGCTCAGCAGCACGTGCACCAGGGTGAAGGTGGCGATGGACATGCCGAGGATCATGCGACGCTCCGGAAGGCGGGCATTACCTGCTCGCCGAAGCGCCGCATCGAGGCGATGTTCTGCTCGTGGCTCATGGCGCCGAAGCCGGTCTGGCAGAGCAGGTGCTGCACGCCGACGTCGCGCAGTTCCGCCACCTGCTCGCGCACCTTCTTCGGGGATCCGTAGAGCGAGCCGGTCAACAGCACGTAGGGGATGGCCTCGCCGTCGCCGACCTTGGGATCGGTCCATGGGTTCAGCGTTTCGGGGCCGGGCTCGAAGTCGGGTGGGTTGAAGGCCTCGCGGACGTGCATCATGTGGTGCCGCGTCTCGGTCAGCAGCGCCGCCAGCTCGTCCTCGGCCTGCGCGTCGGACTCCGCGACATAGACGTTGCGCCACAGCGCGCTCTGGGCCAGCAGACGGGCACGCGTGGCGTCGTCGTGGCCGCCGGCGATCAGGCCCTGCTCGTAGAGCGCCCAGCGCTCCTTGATGCGCGCGACCGGCAGCCGCGCGGTCAGGATCGGCACGCCGAGCTTGCCGCATTCGGTGAAGGAGCCGGGCGAGATCACGCTGCGCCACAGCGGCGGGCCGGGTTGCTGCACCGGCTTGGGCCTGAGTTCCGGCACATGGACCTTGTGGAACTTGCCGTCGTAGGAGAACGGCGCCTCGCGCCAGGCGCGCTTGAGGATCTCGACCGCCTCCTCCATGCGCTCGCGGCTGTCGTGGCTGCGCAGGCCGTGGCCGACGAACTCGTACTCGTTGTAGACGGTGCCCTTGCCGATGCCGACATCGATGCGGCCGCGGCTGAGATTGTCGAGCAAGGAGAGCTGCACGGCGAGCCGCACCGGATGATGGAACGGCGTCTGCACCACGGCGAAGCCGATGCGGATGCGGCTGGTCTTCATCGCCAGCGCCGCCGCGAACATCAGCGAGTCGTTGTACACGCTCTCGCCGGTGAAATAGTGCTCGGTCAGCCAGACGTCGCTGAAGCCCAGGCGCTCGGCGGTGCAGACCTGCTCGATCTGCTGCTCGATGCGCGCGGCATCCTCTTCCGGCGACGGCGATAGCGCCAAGGTCAGCCAGCCGAACTGCATTGTCTCCCCATCCCCAACGAACGCGTCCCCTTACGCAACTGTCTGGCCTCATAGCATTTTTCACGCCCGAATCGCCACGGAAAGGTCACTTCAATCGAGCCGGCGGCGCGACGATTGTGAAGCATGCTGAAAATCGTCAAGGACTCGGTGCTGAGGGTGAGCCGCTCCCTGGGCTATGACATCGTGCCCTTGCGCGAGGTGAAAGAACGCGATTTCGCCCTGCATCTGGGTGAGCTGCTGACGCAGCTCGAGATCGACTGCGTCCTCGATGTCGGCGCCAATGTCGGGCAGTACCACGATTTCCTGCGCAACAAGGTGCTGTTCGAGGGGCCGATCGTCTCGTTCGAGCCGGTCGGCCGCCACGTCGCCCTGCTGAAGCAGCGCGCCGCGGACGATCCGCACTGGCATATCGAGCCCTATGCGCTCGGCGCCAAGGAAGGCAATCTCGACATCAATGTCATGGTCTCCGATCAGTTCAGCTCCTTCCTCGAGCCGGACAACAGCCGGGTCCACGAGTTCGACGGCCTCAACGTTCCTTCCCGTACCGAGACAGTCGCTGTGAAGACGATCGACTCGATGCTGCCCGAGCTGCGCGCGCGGCTGGGCTTCAAGCGGCCCTATCTCAAGCTCGACACCCAGGGCTTCGACATCGAGGTGCTCGAGGGCTCGCTCCAGAGCCTCAGCGCCGTCCCGGCGCTGCAGAGCGAGGCGTCGGTGATCGGCATCTACAAGGGCATGCCGGGCTACGTCGAGACGATCCGCTATCTCGGCGACAAGGGCTTCGACATCACCGGCCTCTATCCGGTGAGCCGCGACCGCTCGCTGCGCCTGATCGAGTTCGACTGCGTGATGATCAACCGTTCGATGGCGGCTTAAGGGGGCGGCCTGAGGCCGTCCATCAGCTTGCACAGCCGCGCCACGTCGTCGCCGGCGACGAACACGTCGTCGGGCATGCGCGCGAGCGCGCCGCCGATGCGCGCATAATCGTCGACCGTCAGCGCCTCGAAGAAGCGCACCAGCTGGTCCTCGAGCGGCGGCTCGAAGGTGAAGCCGATGCCGTGGCGCTGCACCACCGAGCCGACCTCGAAGTCGCGCACCGCCAGGCACGGCACCCCGAAGTAGCCGGCCTCGTAGAAGCGACAGGGCATCAGCCAGCGCGAATTGTGGTCGGCATGCTCGAGGTCGAGCGCCCAGGCGAAGTCGACTTCGCGATAAAGGGTCTCGAGATCGGTGTGCGGCTGGTAGGGACCGCCGAAGGTCATGTTGGGCAGCCGCTCCAGCGTGCGCTGGAAGTTGGCCGGGTCGACGGTGGTGAGCGCGCCGCGGAACACGAACTCGACCGTGCCCTGCAGCCGTTCGGCCAGCCGCGCCATCAGCGCGAAGGTCTCCTCACCGCGGATCAGGCCGAAATAGCCGACCACCCACGGCCGGCCACCCTTGACGGGCGGGCGCGTCGGCGGCCGGGCGATGGTCGCGATCGAGGGATGGAGCTTGTTCTCGACCAGGAACCACGGCCCGCGATGGCGCTGCACGGCGGCGTAGTAGTTGCGATGGAAGGCGGGCGAGGAGAGGGCGAGCAGGTCGACGAGCTTCAGGCAGCGCCGCTCGATCCAACGGATCAGCGCCGCCCGGGGGCCGCGGCTCATCAGGATCGGCGGGATGTCGAGGACCTCGTAGACGATCGGCGCGCGGCTGCCGCCGAGCCGCCGGGCGAGGAAGGCGAGCAGCAACTGGTCGATGTTGCGGGCGTAGAAGATCGACGCGTCGGCGAAGCGCCGGCGATGGCCGAGCAAGGTCGGAATAGCACCGGCGAGCGCGCGCAGGCGATGGCCGTAGCGGCCGTCGATCGTCTTGCCCAGCGTCACGTGCGGCCACGGCGGCTGGTAGTCGTTGTTGTAGCGCGTGCGATGGAAGCCGAAGACGGTGACGGCGAAGCCGTGATCGATGAATTGCTGGACGCGCTTCACCGTGCTCGCGTCGCGCACTTCCGAGCCGAAGTACACCAGCGCGCGTGTGGTTCGCTCCGGCGAACGAGTCCATCCACTCATCAAGTCGACGTGCGCCCGTTCATCGATCGAAGCGTCCATGGCGCCGAGTATCGGGGCTCGCGATGATGCGTGAACGTGATCAATTTGTGTCGCTTTTGCCGTGGCTTAGGCACCTCCGGGCGCCACAGGTTGATCACTGGCAGGCCGGGGCTGCGCGATGGTTTTGTGCGCTGCATGGACACCGCGCTTCCCCCCGGCTTCCTGCGCACACCGCGCTTCGAACGGGTCGCCATCACGTCGGTGTTCGGCAACCCGCGCGAGTTGCGGACGTGGTCCGGCGCCCCCGCCAACGTCGCCTCGGCGCTGGAGCGCTTCGGCGTGATGGTGAAGGAGATCCAGCCGCGACTCGGCAAGAGTGCGAAGCTCGGCATCGCGCTGCGCGACATGCTGTCTGGCCACGGCCGCCCGGTGAGCACGGAGCAGGTGCTGCGCAGCCTGACGACGCGCCAGCGCTTCGCGGCGCAGGTCGCCGAGCAGGCCGGGCGCATGGGCGTGAGCGACGTGCTGCACACCGGCACGCTCGATCTGCTGCCCGCCGGCAGCCGCGACATCCGGCATTACCTCTACTGCGATCACACCTGGGCGCTGGCGCAGCGCCATCATGTCCATGCGAGCCAGTACACCGGACGGGCGCTGCAAGCGTTCGAGGAGGCAGAGCGGCAATCGCTCGACGGCATCGCCCATGTCTTCACCTTCGGTTCCTACGTGCGCGACAACCTGATCGCCCATTACGGCCTCGCGCCCGACAGGGTGACCGCGGTCGGCTCGGGCATGGGGGCGATCCAGCCATGGCGCGAGGCCAAGGATTATGCGCGGCCGCGGCTGCTGTTCGTCGCCAAGCACCTGTTCCAGGCCAAGGGCGGCATGCTGCTGGTCGAGGCGTTCAGGATCGCACGCCGGCGTCGCGGCGACCTGGCGCTGACCATCGTCGGCGATCCGCGCAGCCGCACCTTCGTGCCCGACATGGAGGGCATCGAGTTCCGCGCCCATCTGCCGTGGGAGGAGCTGCAGCGCCTCTACCGTGAAGCGACCCTGCTGGTGCAGCCGATGCTCAACGACCCGTGGGGCCAGGTCTATCTCGAGGCGATGGTCTCGCGCACGCCGGTGATGGGCCTGGCGCGCAACGGCCTGCCCGAGCTGGTCGACGGCGGCCGTCATGGCTTCCTGGTCGATCGAGCCGATCCCGAGGCGCTGGCCGAGGCGATCGTGAGCGCGCTCGGCGATCCCCATCGTCTCGAGCGCATGGCCGAGCGGGCCCAACAATATGTCCTCGCGACCCATTCCTGGGATCGCGTGGGCGAGCGAATCCTCTTCTCCTGAACGGAAGGTCGCGTATATGTCCTCACCTGCCGACAAGAAAAAGGTCGCCCTGATCTCCGGTATCACCGGACAGGACGGCGCCTACCTCGCCGACTTCCTGCTACAACGCGGCTACACGGTGCACGGCATCAAGCGCCGCTCGTCGTCGCTCAACACCGACCGCATCGACTACCTCTATCGCGACCGTCACGACGCCGGCGTGCGGCTGTTCCTGCATTACGGTGACATGACCGATTCGACCAACCTGCTGCGGCTGGTCGGCGAGATCAGGCCGACCGAGATCTACAATCTTGCGGCGCAGAGCCACGTGCAGGTGAGCTTCGAGACGCCGGAATACACCGCCAACACCGATGCGCTCGGCACGCTGCGCATGCTCGAGGCGATCCGCATCCTGCAGATGGAGGACGACGTCCGCTTCTACCAGGCCTCGACCTCGGAGCTGTTCGGCAAGGTTCAGGAGACGCCGCAGCGCGAGCAGACGCCGTTCTATCCGCGCAGCCCGTACGCCGTCGCCAAGCTCTATGCCTACTGGATCACGGTGAACTACCGCGAGGCCTACGGCATGCACGCCTCCAACGGCATCCTGTTCAACCACGAATCGCCGATCCGCGGCGAGACCTTCGTCACCCGCAAGATCACCCGCGCCGTCGCGGCGATCGAGCGCGGCATCCAGGACAAGCTGTTTCTCGGCAACCTCGACGCCAAGCGCGACTGGGGCCATGCGCGCGATTACGTCGAGGGCATGTGGCGCATCCTGCAGCAGGAGCTGCCCGACGACTACGTGCTCGCCACCGGCGAGACCCACACGGTGCGCGAGTTCGTCGAGCTGGCCTTCCGCCAGATCGATCGCCGCATCGAATGGAAGGGCAGCGGCCTCGACGAGCACGGCATCTGCCAGCGCAGCGGCAAGATCCTGGTGGCGCTCGATCCCGCCTATTGCCGGCCGACCGAGGTCGACCTGCTGCTCGGCGATCCGGCCAAGGCGCTGGCCAAGCTCGGCTGGCGCCACCACACCAGCTTCGAGCAGCTGGTCGCTGAAATGGTCGAGAACGACCGCACCATCCTGAAGGTAACCGGAGCGCGTCATGAACCCGTCCTACACGCTGCGCAATAAGCGGGTCTGGGTCGCGGGCCATCGCGGGCTGGTCGGCAGCGCGATCGTCCGCCGCCTCGAGCGCGAAGGCTGCGAGGTCGTGACGTCGCCGCGCGAAGCGGTCGACCTGCGCCGGCCCGAGCAGCTCGAGCGCTGGATGCGCGAAGTGCGCCCGCAGGCGGTGTTCCTGGCGGCTGCGCGCGTCGGCGGCATCTACGCCAACGACACGCGCCCGGCCGAGTTCATCTACGACAACCTCGCCATCCAGACGAATGTCGTAGAGGCGGCGCGGCGCTATGACGTGGAGAAGATGCTCCTCATGGGGTCCTCCTGCATCTATCCCCGTCTGGCGCCGCAGCCGATCCCCGAGGCGGCGCTGCTCACCGGGCCGCTCGAGCCGACCAACCAGTGGTACGCGATCGCCAAGATCGCGGGTCTGATGACCGGCCAGGCCTATCGCCGCCAGTATGGCTGCGACTTCATCTCGGTGATGCCGTCCAACCTCTACGGGCCGGGCGACAACTTCGACCTGATGCAGAGCCACGTCGTGCCGGCGCTGATCGTCAAGGCGCACGACGCCAAGCTCGCCGGCGCGCCGCACATCGATGTCTGGGGCACCGGCACGGTGCGCCGCGAGTTCCTCCATGTCGACGATGCCGCCGACGGCATGGTCTATTTCATGAAGAACTACTCGGACGAGAAGATCGTCAATCTCGGACCGGGCGGCGACGTGCCGATCCGCGAGCTGGTGCAGCTGGTTTGCGACGTCGTCGGCTTCAAGGGCAGCCTGCGCTTCGACGCGTCGAAGCCCGACGGAACGCCGCGCAAGATGGTCGACACCTCGTATGCCGAGTCCCTCGGCTGGCGGGCCAAGACGCCGCTGAAGCAGGGGCTCGCGCAGACCTATCGCTGGTACCTCGACAATGTCGGCTCCCAGCGCGCCGTCGCCTGAAGGCGGCTTGTCGCCCGAGCACGAGCTGGCGACCGACCATCTGACGCCGGATATCGGGCGCCGCTCGCGTCGCGGCGGCGCCGTGCTGCTGGGCGCGCAGATGGTGCGCGTGCTGGGACAGATGGCCACCCTGGTGGTGCTGGCCCGCCTCCTGCCGCCGCAGGCCTTCGGCCTGCTGGCGATGGTGGCGGCGATCGGCCTGGTGCTCGACCTGGTCAAGGAGTTCGGCCTCTCCAGCGCCACCATCCAGAAGAGCGACATCACCCACGCCCAGGTCTCGGCGCTGTTCTGGGTCAATGCCGGCGTCGGCGCGGCGCTGGCGGCGCTGCTGTTCGTCACCGCGCCCCTGATCGCCGAATTCTACGGCCAGCCCGAGCTCGAGGGCATCGCGCGCTGGCTGGCGCTGGGCTTCGTGGCGAGCGGCCTCACCGTGCAGCACTGGGCGCTGCTGCGCCGGCAGATGCGCTTCAAGGCCATCGCCGGCATGGAGACGACGGCGGACCTGGTGAGTTTCGGGACGGCGATCGCGCTCGCCGTGCACGGCGCCGGCTACTGGGCGCTGGTGGTGCAGCGGCTGATCCCACCGATCCTGCTGCTGCTCGCGAGCTGGCTGATCTGCCGCTGGCGTCCGGCGCGGCCGGCGAGCGCTCCGGGCGTGCGGGCGCTGCTGGGCTTCGGCGCCAGCGTCACCGGCAGCCAGATCTCGGCCGCCCTTGCCCGCAGCGTCGACCAGATCCTGATCGGCTGGCTGTGGGGACCGGCCGTGCTCGGCCTCTACGAGCGCACGACGCGGCTCCTGCTGGTGCCGATCAACACCATCAACGCGCCGGTCTATGCCGCCGCGATGCCGGCGCTGAGCCGCCTGCTCGACGAGCCGGCACGCTACCGCTCGATATTCTGCCAGGCCATGCAGAAACTCGGCCTGCTCACCATGCCGGTGTTCGCCCTGGCCGCCGTCACCGCCGACTGGGTGGTCGACATCCTGTTCGGGCCGGCGTGGCATCGGGCGATCCCGCTGGTCGCGCTGTTCAGCGTCTCGGCGACCTTCCTGCCGGTGCTGATGGCGGCGGGCCTGCTCTTCCTCACCCAGGCCCGCACGGCCGACATGCTGCGCGCGACCGGGCTCGACGCCGTGGTCTCCGTCGCCGCGATCGTGGCCGGGCTGCCGTGGGGCGTGATCGGCGTCGCAGCCTCGATCGCGCTGGTCGGCGTGCTGATCCGCACGCCGCTCGCCTTCTGGCTGGCGGCGCGGCGCGGGCCGGTCGGGGTCGGCGCGGTGTGGCGCGCGATTGCGCCGCCGGCCTCGATCGCGCTGGCGATCGCCGTGATCGTCGGCGGCCTGCGCGTCATCACGCCCGATGCCACGCCGGCGGCGATGGCGCTGGTGGCGGCGACGGCGCTGGTGATCGCCCTGATCGGCCTGCTCGCCTGGCCGGAAACGCGCCGCGAGGTGCGGCAGGTCCTGGCACGCGGCCGGCTCAGCTTCTCGCCGTCCTGATCGCGCCCATCGATCCGGTGCGGGCGACCGAGCTCTGCCCGCGCCTCGTCCTCAGGCTCTACTACTTCAACGGCCAGAAGAACCGGGCGCGCGTCTTCCCGGCGAGCGCTGCGGCCGACCGTCACCCGCGCACGGCTCGCGCGCAGCTATCCGTTCCCGGGCGGCGCCGATGGCGCGACCGGGCGTGCGCCGCGTCCCGCCTTGGTCGCCGCCCGCTGACCCTGCCGCGTGCCGGCGGCGCGATCTGCCGCAGTCCGCAGTCAGAAAGTCTCCCTCAAACGTCATGACTTCGTAACAGTTTTCGACTATTCGAGAATTATGGAAATGAAGGACGCCATCCTCGGCTTTGCGGCCTTGGCGCAGGAAACGCGGCTCAAGCTGATGCGCGTGCTCGCGTCGTGCACGCCGGCCGGCATGTCGGCCGGCGAGCTCGCGGCCGAGCTGGGGCAGGTTCCGTCGACATTGTCCTTTCACCTTTCTGCTCTGGAGCAGGCCGGGCTGATCCAGTCGACGCGCCAGGGCCGCTACGTGGTCTACATCGTGCGCTTCGCCGGCCTGCGCGCCCTGTTCACCGTGCTGACCGAAACCTGCTGCTCGGGTCAGCCGGAGCTGTGCGGCGACCTCATGCGGCTTCTGCCCGATCCCCCAGCGAAGGAAGAACCCATGTCATCGGCGTTCAACGTGCTGTTCCTGTGCACGCACAATTCGGCGCGCTCCCTGATGGCGCAGGCCATCCTCGCCCAGATCGGCAAGGGTCGCTTCAACGCCTACTCGGCGGGGTCCGACCCGGGGAGAGCGCCGATGCCCGACGTCATCGAGAAGCTCGAGGCGCTGGGACACGACGTCTCGGGCCTGCGCTGCAAGTCATGGAACGAGTTCACCGGTCCGGATGCGCCGCGCATGGATTTCGTCATCACGCTCTGCGACACCCTGGAGGGCCAGGACTGCCCCGATGTCGGCGACAAGCCGGTGACGGCGGCATGGCCGCTGCCCGACCCGGCGAAGTTCCGCGGCTCGGCGACCGAGCGCGAGACGATGATCAACGCCCTCTACGGCATGATCCGCCGCCGGCTCGAGATCTTCATCAACCTGCCGTACGCGTCGCTCGATCGCATGGCGCTCAAGAAGCGGCTCGACGAGCTCGGCGACAGCGTCAGGGCGCCGGCATAGGAGGGGGCGATGCGCGTCGGTATCAACGGCATGGGCCGCATGGGGCGGCTGGCTCTGCGCGCGGCGATGGGCGCGGTGTCTCGTGTGGCGGGCGATCCGCAGGCCGACAATCGACTCGACGTCGTGCACCTGAACGAGATCAAGGGCGGGGCGGCGGCGACGGCGCATCTGCTTGAGTTCGACAGCACGCACGGCCGTTGGCACGGCTCGTTCGGCGTCGAGGACGATCGGACGATCTGGATCGAAAACAAGTCAATGGGCTTCAGCGCGCATGCGCTGCCCGGCAGCGTGCCGTGGGGCGATCTCGGCTGCGACATCGTTCTCGAATGCACCGGCAAGTTCCTGAAGCCTGTGGAGCTGCAGCCGTATTTCGACCGTGGCGTGAAGCGGGTGATCGTCGCCGCTCCGGTGAAGGACGATAGCGCGCTCAATGTCGTCGTCGGTGTCAACGACGGCTTGTACGATCCCGGCCGGCACAGGCTCCTGACGGCGGCCTCGTGCACGACCAACTGCCTGGCGCCGGTGGTCAAGGTCGTGCACGAAGCGATCGGCATCAGGCACGGGCAGATCACGACGATCCACGACCCTACCAACACCAACGTCGTGGTCGATGCGCCGCACAAGGACCTGCGGCGCGCCCGTTCGGCGATGACGTCGCTGTCGCCGACGACGACCGGCAGTGCGACCGCGATTGCGCTGATCTATCCGGAACTGAAGGGCAAGCTGAACGGGCATGCCGTGCGCGCGCCAGTTCTCAACGCCAGCCTGACCGACTGCGTGTTCGAGCTGAAGCGTCCGACCAGCGAGGCCGAGGTCAACGAGCTGTTCGCGTCCGCTGCCCGCGACGGACTCGCGGGCATCCTCGGCTTCGAGAGCCGGCCGCTGGTGTCGGCGGACTATTGCAACGACAGTCGCAGCTCGATCGTGGACGGTCCGAGCACCATGGTGACCGACGGCACGCTGCTCAAGGTCTATGCGTGGTACGACAACGAGATCGGCTATGTCTGCCGCATGGTCGACCTGGCCAACATCGTGATCGATGCGGGCGTGTCATGACCGCGGGCACCCGGCACTACCTGATCGTCACCGCGTCCTACTGGGGCTTCACCCTGGTCGACGGCGCGTTGCGCATGCTGGTGCTGTTTCATTTCTTCCAGCTCGGCTACTCGCCGTTCACGCTGGCGTTCCTGTTCCTGCTCTACGAGTTCGCCGGCATCGTCGCCAATCTGAGCGGTGGCTGGCTCGCCACCCGCTACGGCATCCCGCGCATGCTGGCGATCGGGCAGGGGCTGCAGGTGACGGGCCTGGTCATGCTGTCCGTGCTCGATCCCGGCTGGACGATGGCGATGTCCGTCGCCTGGGTGGTGGCGGCGCAGGGCATTGCGGGCCTCGCCAAGGACTTCACCAAGACCGCGTCCAAGTCGGCGATCAAAGCGACGTCGGCAGAAGGCTCGGGCCAGCTCTTCAGGTGGGTCGCCTATTTCACCGGCTCCAAGAACGCGATGAAGGGCGTCGGCTTCTTCTTCGGCGGCCTGCTGCTCGAAGCGCTGGGCTTCAGGGGCGCGTTGTGGCTGATGGCCGGCCTCATTGGCGTGATCTTCCTTGCCGGGATGGCCTCGCTGCCGCGGCAGCTCGGCAAGGCCAAGTCGTCCAAGACCATGCGCGAGTTCTTCGCCAAGTCGCGCGGCGTCAATCTGCTGGCGGCCGCGCGCATCTTCATGTTCGGCGCGCGCGAGGTCTGGTTCATGGTCGGCCTGCCGGTCTTCCTCTATGCCGCGGGCTGGAAGTTCATCGAGGTCGGTGGCTTCCTCGCCGCCTGGACGATCGGCTACGGCCTGATCCAGGCTGTGGCGCCGTCGCTGGTCGCTCGTAGTGCCGACGGGCTCAGCAGGGAAATCCCCTACGCCCGGGTGTGGGCCGGTTTGCTGTTTGCGGTGCCGGTCTTCCTGGCGCTGATGCTGCGCGAGCCGCTTCTGTGGCGGCCCGACATCGTCTTGGTGACCGGCCTGGCAATCTTCGGCGTGCCGTTTGCCGTCAATTCCTCGCTGCACTCCTACCTGATTCTCGCCTACGCGGGCTCTGAAAAGGCGGCGGAGGATGTCGGCTTCTACTATGCCGCCAACGCGGCCGGCCGGTTGATCGGCATCCTGCTGTCGGGCGCGCTCTATCAGACCGGCGGCATCGTCGCCTGCCTTGTGGGAGCGGCGGCCATGCTTCTGCTGTGCTGGGGCATCACGTTCCTGCTGCCGCTTCGCGACGCATCGGTCGCGCCGTCGAACCATCAGCCTGCTCTGCGGTGAAAATGTCGCTCTTCGAACGCTATCTCACGCTCTGGGTCGCTCTCTGCATCGTCGCCGGCGTCGCCCTCGGTCACCTGTTCCCCGGTCTCTTCCATGCCGTCGGCAGCGCCGAGCTCGCACACGTCAACCTGCCGGTCGCCGTGCTGATCTGGCTGATGATCATCCCGATGCTTCTCAAGGTCGACTTCGCCGCGATCGGTCAGGTCGGACGGCACTGGCGCGGCATCGGCGTCACCCTGTTCATCAACTGGGCGGTCAAGCCGTTCTCGATGGCGCTGCTCGGCTGGTTCTTCATCGGCCATCTGTTCCGCCCCTGGCTGCCGCCCGGCCAGATCGACAGCTACATCGCGGGGCTCATCCTGCTGGCCGCGGCACCCTGCACGGCGATGGTGTTCGTGTGGAGCAACCTGACGGACGGCGAGCCGGACTTCACGCTGACGCAGGTGGCGCTCAACGACACCATCATGGTGTTCGCCTTCGCGCCGATCGTTGCCCTGCTGCTCGGCCTCTCGGCGATCACCGTGCCCTGGGAGACGCTGCTGCTGTCGGTCGGCCTCTATATCGTCGTGCCGGTGGTCCTGGCGCAGGTCGTGCGGGCTGCCGTGCTGAAAGGCGGGGGCACGCAAGGGCTCGCGAAGCTGCTGAAGCGCTTGCAACCGATCTCTTTGGTAGCGCTGCTCGCTACGTTGGTCCTGCTGTTCGGTTTCCAGGGCGATCAGATTCTCGGCCAGCCGCTCACGATCGCGCTGCTCGCCGTGCCGATCCTGATTCAGGTCTATTTCAACGCGGGCCTCGCTTATGTGCTCAACCGGCTGTCGGGCGAGGCGCATTGCGTCGCCGCCCCCTCGGCCTTGATCGGCGCCAGCAATTTCTTCGAGCTGGCCGTGGCCGCCGCCATCAGCATCTTCGGCTTCTCGTCGGGCGCGACTCTCGCCACGGTCGTGGGCGTGCTGATCGAGGTGCCGGTCATGCTGACGGTGGTCCGCATCGCAAACGCCAGCAAGCGCTGGTACGAGGACGGCGACGCGGTGGTGCGCCGGGCCTGAACTATTTCGAACATTCTAGAAATACCGTTGACAACGGCGCGCGCGCGACTATCTTGAAGTGCATGAAGCTCGATGACGCCGCTGTCCGCCTGGAAGCCCTGGGCAACCCGACCCGGCTCCGCATCTACCGCACGCTGGTGCGTGCCGGCGAGGAGGGGATGGCAGTCGGCAAGCTTCAGGAACGCCTCGACATCGCCGCCTCGACCCTGTCGCATCATCTCAAGACGCTGGTCGGCGTCGGTCTGGTGACCCAGACCCGCGAGGGCACGACGCTGATCTGCCACACCAACTACCCGATGATGCGCGGCCTGATCGAGTACATGCTGGAAGAATGCTGTGTCGAAGGGACCTGCGCGCCGGGCGGCTTGGCGAAATTGTTCAAGGCTGCCTGAGTTTTTTTGCCTTGATATTTCGATGATTCTAGTAGGATAGGAGAAAGCCATGCCGGACGCACTCAGCCCCAAGAAGACGGTCGCCATCCTCGGCGCCGGTCCCGTCGGTCTCGCCGCCGCCGCCCATGCCCTGGAACGCGGGCTGGAACCGGTCGTGCTGGAGGCGGGACCGCACGCCGCTCACGCGGTGCGTCAGTGGGGGCATGTCCGCATGTTCTCGCCGTGGGAATACAACATCGACAAGGCGGCGGAGCGGTTGCTCAGGGCGACCGGCTGGAACGCCCCGGTCGGCTGCGAGTATCCGGCCGGCGAGGAGCTGGTCGACCGCTACCTCGAACCGCTGGCCACGCGCACGGTGCTGAAGGACCGCATCAAGACCTCGAGCCGCATCACCGCGGTCGGCCGCGCCGGCTTTGACAAGATGAAAAGCAATGGCCGCGCCTTCGAGCCCTTCACCGTCCGCTACCAGAACGGCAAGGGCCCGGAGCAGCTCGAGGCCGACGCCGTGATCGATGCGACCGGGACCTGGTTCTCGCCCAATCCTGCCGGTGTCGATGGCCTGCCGGCGATCGGCGAGGACGCCGATCACCCGCAGATCGCCTACGGCATGCCTGACGTGTTCGGCCGCGAGCGCACGCGCTACGCGGGCAAGACGGTGGCGGTGCTCGGTGCCGGCCATTCGGCGATCGGCACACTGATCGAGCTGGTGCGGCTGAAGGAAGAGGCGCCGGCGACCGAGGTCATCTGGCTGCCGCGCGGCGACAAGCCGGAGAAGGCGTTCGGCGGTGGCGCCAACGACAAGCTCTCGGCACGCGGCGCGCTGGGCGCGGCGTTCGCGGCGCTCGTCGTCGGCGGCAAGATCCGCGTCGAGGCGGGGTTCAAGGTCTCGTACATCGCGGGCGACGGTGCTCGGCTGCGCGTTGCCACCGGCAAGGCGCAGTGCTGTCGCTCGGTCACCGTCGATGAGCTGGTGGTCGCCACCGGCTTCCGACCGCAACTCGACTTCCTGCGCGAGATCAGGCTGTCGCTCGATCCCGCAGTCGAGAGTCCGGCTGCGCTGGCGCCGCTGATCGATCCCAACATCCATAGCTGCGGCACGGTGCGGCCGCACGGTGCGCGCGAGCTCGCCCAGCCCGAGCCCGGCTTCTATCTCGCCGGCATGAAGAGCTACGGGCGGGCGCCGACGTTCTTGATGATGACCGGCTACGAGCAGGTGCGCTCGATCGTAGCCGAGATCGCCGGCGACCATGAGGCTGCTGCCAAGGTCGAGCTGGTGCTGCCGGAAACCGGTGTCTGCTCGGGTCCGGGACCGACCGTTGCCCCGACCGAGGCCGAAGCGGCCGCCGGCTGCTGCGGTGGACCGGCGCCGAAACCGACCGAACCGGCCACCGTGAGCGGATGCTGCGTCGCCGACGTCAAAGCCAAGGAAGAAGGCAAGGTGGGCTGCGGCTGCAACTCGTAACGTGCGTCTTGCCGTCCCGAGACCAGTCCCGGCAACCTATCAGAGGCGAAGAGAGGACAGATCCATGGATGCCACCCAGGTCAAAGCGCTGATTCGAGCGAGATACGGCAATATCGCCGCGGGTACCTCTTCAGGCACTTGCGCGCCGTCCTGTTGCGACGGATCGAGCTCGAAGACGCTCGGTGAAAAGTCACAGCAAATGGGCTACTCGAATGAGGAGCTTGCTGGCGTGCCTGACGACGCAAATCTTGGACTGGGCTGCGGCAATCCGCAGGCCATTGCAGAAATGAAGCCCGGCGAAGTCGTCGTCGATCTGGGTAGTGGCGCGGGCATCGATTGCTTTCTGGCGGCTAAGCAGGTCGGCCCGCAGGGGCATGTCATTGGCGTGGACATGACACACGAAATGCTGGCCAAGGCGCGCGCGAACGCAGTGAAAGTGGGGGCTGGCAACGTCGAGTTTCGTCTCGGTGAAATCGAGCACCTGCCCATCGCTGACAACACGGCGGATGTCATCCTGTCGAATTGTGTCATCAATCTCGTGCCGGACAAGGCGCAGGTCTTCCGTGAGGCTTTCCGCGTGCTCAAGCCGGGCGGTCGCCTGGCAATATCTGACGTGGTGAACACCGCGCCGCTGGCACCCGAGCTCGCCTGCGATTCGACTTTGATTTGCGGGTGCGTCGTGGGTGCGGCACCTCCACATCAGATCGAAACCTGGCTTGCGGACGCTGGCTTCACCGCCATCCGCGTAACTGTGCATCCTGAGAGCCGGGACCTCATCGCGACCTGGGCTCCCGGTCGCGGCGTCGAGAAGTACGTCGCCTCGGCAGCTATCGAAGGATGGAAGCCGACCAGCTGACCATACTCGCAATGCATGAGCGTGCAATAGTGGCGTCGGTCTGTTGATGAACAAAGGTCGTCTGTTCACCATAATCGTCCTGGGCTCGACGCAAACCCTCGCCTGGGCGTCGAGCTACTACCTGCCGGCGGTCCTCGCTGACGCGATCGCCCACGACACCGGTGTGTCGACCAACTGGCTGTTCGGCATCTTCTCCGTCTCGCTGATCATCTCGGCGCTGCTCGGGCCGCGCATGGGCCGCATGAGCGATGCCGGCGGCGGCAACCGCATGCTCGCCGGGTCCAATGTCCTGTTTGCGGCCGGCCTGGGGTTGCTGGCGTTCGCGCATTCCTTGCCGATGCTGATTGCGGCCTGGCTGGTGCTCGGCGTGGCCATGGGCTTCGGCCTCTACGATGCCGCCTTTGCAGTGCTCGGGCGCATCTATGGCACCAACGCGCGCGGCGCGATCACCGGCATCACGCTGCTCGCGGGCTTCGCCAGCACGGTCGGCTGGCCGCTGACATCGTGGGGTGCTGCCACCATCGGCTGGCGCGACACCTGCCTTGTCTGGGCGGCGCTGCATCTCTTCATCGCCTTGCCGCTCAACTATTGGGCATTGCCGCGGCCGGCCGTGACGGCCGAGGACAAGAAGGCGATGGACAAGCCGGTGCCGATAGACCGGCCGATGATCCTCCTGGCCTTCGCGTTCGCGGCCGCATGGATCGTCACCGCGGGTATGGCGGCGCACTTCCCGCGCATCCTGGAGGCGACTGGCGCTTCGCACGCTCAAGCCATTGCCGCGGGCGCGTTGATCGGTCCCGCCCAGGTCGGCGCCCGAATTCTGGAGGCGAGTTTTCTCGCCCGCTTCCATCCCGTGGTTTCGGCGCGGCTCGCGACGTTCACGCATCCCATTGGAGCCGCCGTCATCCTGGCGGCGGGCGGTGGGGTCGCGGCCAGCGCTTTCGCCGTCCTTCACGGCTCGGGCAATGGCATCCTGACGATCGCGCGCGGAACCGTGCCGTTGGCCATTTTCGGGCCGGAGAATTACGGTTACCGGCTCGGCATCCTTGGAATGCCGTCCCGTTTCCTGTCGGCGGCAGCTCCGTTGGGCTTTTCGTTCCTGATCGATTGGCTGGGCGGCAACGTGCTGCTCGTGTCGGCGGGACTCTGCCTGTCCGCCTTCTGTGCGCTTTGCCTCGTGCGGAAGCCCGCGACCTATGCGGAGGCTCATGCCGACTGACCGCCGGATGGCCGCCCGCCTTGTCGCCATCGTCTGCGCCGCACAGGTCTTCGTGCAGCTCGGTGCCGGCTACTGGCCGGTGCTGCTGCCCGAGCTGATGGGCCGCTGGTCGCTCAGCAACAGCGAGGCGGGCTGGATCACCTCGGCCTTCTACGCCACCTACATGATCTCGGTGCCGCTGCTGGTGACGCTGACCGACCGCATCGACGCCAAGCGCGTCTATCTGTTCGGCGTCGGTTGCACGGCGGTGGCGCACGTCGCCTTCGGCGCCTGGGCGGACGGCTTCTGGTCGGCGCTGCTGCTGCGCGGGCTGGCCGGAATCGGCTGGGCGGGCACCTACATGACCGGGCTGAAGCTGCTCGCCGACCAGGTCGACGCCAAGATGATGTCGCGCGCGGTCACCGGCCACGCCGCCAGCATCGGCATCTCGGGTGCCGCGTCCTACGTGCTGGGCGAGCTGCTGGCGCAGGCCTTCGGCTGGCGGCTCGCTTTTGCCAGCGCCGGGCTCACCGCGGCGATCGCCTGGCTCACGGTGGCGCTGGCGGTGCCCGGCCGGCCGCCGCCGGCGAAGTCCGCGCAGCCGGGCAAGCTGTTCGACTTTCGCCCGGTGCTGCGCAACCGCTCGGCCTTCGCCTACTCGCTGGCCTATTGCGTGCACACGCTGGAGATGAACGCGCTGCGCGGCTGGGGCGTCGCCTTCCTGACCTGGGTGGCGGCGGGCAGCGGGCTGGCGAGCGGCCTGCTGTCGCCCGCGGTCGTGATCGCCGTGCTCGGCCTGCTCGGCACCCTGACCAGCGTGGCCGGCAACGAGGCCTCGATCCGCTTCGGCCGCCGCCGGCTGGTGCAGGTGGCGATGGCGCTGTCGATCGTCGTCGGCGCCATGATCGGCTTCGCCGGCGCCGGCAGCTACTGGATCGCGGTCGGGCTGATCGTGCTCTACGGCATGATCATCTGGCTCGATTCCTCGTCGCTCACGGCGGGCGCCGCCGGCTCGGCCGATCCGGCGCGCCGCGGCGCCACGCTCGCGGTGCATTCGATGCTGGGCTACGCCGGCGGCTTCGTCGGTCCGCTGGCGATCGGCTGGACGCTCGACCTCTCGGGCGGCATGTCGCCGATCGGATGGGGCCTGTCGTTCCTGGTGATCGCCGCGCTGATGGCGTTGGCGCTGATTGCGTTCTCGCTCCTGCGGCCGCGCGAGCTCGAAGGCGATCGTACGGGCTGACAGAAAGAAACTTTCGTCTATCTCAGCGTTCCGTGCAGAGAGAACCAATTGCAGTCTCGAGTCCGCCGCGTCCGCCGGCGTCCGGCCTGGGGGGTGGGGCCGGATTCCCGGATTCTCGAGAAGACTCTTATGGAATCGGCATCGGAGGTGTCCGGCGTTGGCCGGATTCCGTCCGCTGATGCCGGACAACCGGAATGTCCGCTAGGTCGACGAGCCGTCGTCGTCGGAGCGGGGCACGCCATTCTTGAGCCGGAGCTTACCCGACTTGTCGACCCACAGCCGGTAGTCGCCGAGCTGCAGCAGGTTGGGGCTCTGCCAGCTCGAGGCGAGGCGCACGCCGCCCTGGCCGCTGGCTCCGATCTCGAGCGCCTCGAAGCCGTTCATGTACTCGACCGCGCCCTGGCAGGACATCACCACCGCGCGCGCCTTCTTCTCGCCGCCGATGCGGGCGAGGCCCGCAGCCCTAGCGCCGCCGTCGCCCGAGCCGGTGCAGCCGATCATGGCGAGCTGGCTCACCACATAGGCCTGGATCAGCCGGTTCTGCTTGAACATCGAGTAGGCGGTGCAGCCGATCAGCGTGCCGAAGTTCTGCAGGAAGATGCCCGAGCCGCCCTTGGCGAAGTCGGGCGCGCTCTCGTGGTTGTTCTCGAAGCCGCAGTTGGAGAGCAGCGTGCAGCCGTTCTCCGCCACCAGCCCCTCCTTGCCGTTGAGCAGGAAGTAGCAGCCGTGGAAGGAGACGTCGTAGCAGCCGTGCACCATCGCCGCGCCGTACTGGCCGTTCTGGCCGAACACCGAGCCGAAGACGTGGATGGCCGACAGGATGCCGGCCTTGGAGCCATGAGCGAAGCTCGCGCCGTTCTTCTTGTTGTCGCGCAGGTAGACGTTGATCAGCTGGCCCTCGAACACGTTGCCGATCAGGCGCAGGCCGTCGCCGCCGACGCCCTGCACGACGAGGTCGCGCAGGCAGAAATTGTAGAGATAGTGCTCCTGCTCCTCGCACTCGATGTAGAGGCCGTGGCCCTCGCGGCCGCCGCCCAGGATGTCGAGGCCCTCGATGGTCAGGAAGCGCATGGTCGAGCGGCAGACCAGCTGCAGCACGTTGGAGCCGTCCTGGATCGCCGATTGGATCCGCGCGCCGTGCGCCAGGATGCCGTGATGGCGGGTGATGTCGCGGGTCTCGCCCTTGGCCGCGCCGATGCGCAGCGTGCGGCTGATGCGATAGGTGCCGGGCGGGATCTCGAGGAAGCCGGGGCCGTTCGGCGCGAAGGCGGCGTCGAGCGCCGATTGCAGCGCCGCGGTGTCGTCGCTGGTGCCGTCGCCCTTGCTGCCGTAGGCGGCGGCCGACAGCATCCGGCGCTCCGGCGGCCGCGCCTGCTGTGCCGCCGGTTCGCGGGTTGGCAGGGCAGAAAGCGCCAGCGCGCCGGCGCCCAGCCCGAGCATCAGGCGGCGAGCGTTGTCGGTCGTCATGATCGGCCCTCCACCAGCCGCAGGCGTGGTCGCATCGGCCGCAGCAGCGGCCCGGCGGGCGCCGTCTCGACCGGCGCCGCCCGCTCGCTGGGCCGGATGACCAGGATGCCGGTCGCGGCGCCGATCAGGAGCACCGCCCAGGTCTTCGGGCCGACATAGGAGCCCGAGGCCTGGCCGAGCACCGACCAGATCGCCCAGCAGTAGAGGATGCTCGCCGCACCCAGCATCCTGAGCCACAGGCTCAGCGTCACGATCACGATCACGCCCCACACCGCGCCGAGATAGATCCAGTGCAGCCAGAAGAAGTTGGTCAGCACGTCGGCGACCTTGGGAATGCGCCAGGCCGACGAGAACGACGCCGAGTTCATGAAGACCTCGAGCACGCGGTCGGCGATGAACGGCTCGCCGGTCAGGCCGGAGCCGGCCCACGGGTGATGCCTGAACATGTCGAAGGCGACCAGCATCGGCCCGGTGAAACGGTAGAAGAAGCTGGCGTCCTTGCCGGCCTGCAGCTCGTTCAGGCGCTCGGCGAACAGCATCTTGCCGCCGGCATAGGCGACGATGACGATGACGGCCGAGATCACGAGGGCGCCGACCATGCGGGAGGGCGAGGTGCGTCGCGCGCCGCCCGCCAGGAACAGGCAGTAAGGGACGGCGAGCAGCAGCATCAGCATCAGGGTCGGGCCGGGCAGCACGATGATCGCCAGCCCGAGCAGGCCGGCATAGACCAGGTACTTGTAGCGCCACGGGCTCACCGCCAGCCACACCGCGCAATAGTGGGTGTAGGCGAAGGTCACCGCCGACGGCTCCGACGTGAACAGCTTGGGCCGCACCTTGCCGTACAGGATCTCGTCGCGGATGTCGGCGTCGTAGACGTAGTCGGTGTTGTAGAGCTTGGCGCGCACGAAATCGCTGACCGGGCGCAGGCCGGCCCAGGTCTCGAGCATGCAGCCGGTGATGATGGCGAGGCAGAAGGAGAGCAGGATGGCCGCGACCTGGCGGCGGTCGGCGCGCACCAGGGTGAGGAACATGCCGTAGGCGATCATCAGCGAGTAGGTGAGCTGCAGCAGGCCGGTGGTGCGCTTGCCCAGGTAGTTGATGGCCTGGGCCGACATGATCGAGCCGATATAGACCAGCAGCACCAGCATCAGCCCGGCGAGATGGCTCTGGCGGATATCATCGCGCCGCCGCCACAGCATCCACAGGCCGGCGAAGCCCGACGGCGCGCAGGTCAGCGGCACCTTCTCGGTGACCTGCAGCGCCAGGCCGAGATAGAGGCCGAGCAGGAACAGGATGACCAGCGCGCAGTCGATCGCGTCGAGCCGCTGCGGCCGGAAGGTCGATGCCGTGTAGGAGGGGGCGTAGGTGTCGCTCATGAGGTGATCACCGACAGGATCTGATGACCGCGGCTCGCCCAGTCGAAGCGGTCGCGGCAGGCGGCGAAGGCGCGCTCCTGCAGGGCGTTCAGCCGGTCGAGGTCGTCGATCGTGTCGAGCACGCCGCGGGCCAGCGCCTCGTGGTCGTCGTAGAGCATCACGCTCTCGCCGTGGACCAGCGGCACGCCGGCGAACGAGCCGCGCAGCGCGAACACCGGCAGGCGGTTGAAGACGTACTCCAGCACCTTGAGCTTGAAGCCGCCGCCGTTGCGCTCGGGCACGATGGCGATGCGCGCCTGGTCCATGTAGTGCGTGACGTCGGGCACGGTGCCGGTGAAGGCGCTGGCGCGGGTGCGATGACGCAGTCGCTCGAGGAACTTCTCCTCGGCCATGCCGACCGCCATCAGCTCGGCACCGGCGGCGGCGAACAGCGGATCGGCAACCTCGACGAACTCCTCGAGGTTCATGCGCTTGGCGATCCAGTCGAAGCTGCCGACGATCGCGGCACGGCGCGGCAGCTCGGCGCCGAGCCGGCGCTCGCCGAGCTTGCGGCCGCGATAGCCCGGCGTCAGCACGCCCATCGGCTTGTTGCCGCGGCGGTGCTGGTAGAGCTCGAGATCCTCGGGCGTGATCGCGGTGACGAAGTCGACCTGGTCGACGAGGTCGCGCTCGAGCCGCGACACCTTGGCGGCGTCGAGCCGCACCGCCTGACGGCGGAAGAACTCGCGCTGGCTGTCGGCGACCTGCTGGCGCAGGCTCTCCTCGTGATTGTGCGACACGTAGACCAGCCGCGGCCGCTCGCCGCGGCCGGCATAGAACTCCTGGACCGGCGCCAGCGCCCAGCCGACCGAGATGCCGTCGAACACGATGCCGTCCCAGCCGCCCTGCTCGAGCAGCTCGTGCAGGCCGTGGCGCATCGCCGCGGTGCGACAGCGATAGGCGGTGTGCGGCAGGATCGAGGCGAGGCTGCCCCAGCGCGACTGCAGCGGGTCGAGCGGCTCGCCGGGCAGGCGCCATTCGACATGCGCGTCGCAGCCGTTGCCGTTGTGGCGCGGCGGCGAGTCGGGGCGGCGCAGGCCGAGCACGGCGATCTCGCTGCCGGTCGCCGCCACCGAATCGATCAACCCGCCCGAATAGACGTACTGGCCGTTGTGGCGCGGCTCGGGGTCCGCGAGCGTGAGCCACAGGCAGCGCATCGGCGGCCGGCCGGGCTCAGAACGCGTGCTGGCCGGCGAAGCCGCCGCAGACCGTGCGGACGATGATCTTGAGGTCGAGGAGGATCGACCAATGCTCGATGTAGTAAAGGTCATGCTCGACGCGCTTCCTGATTTGCTCGACGGTGTCGGTCTCGCCTCTCCAGCCGTTGACCTGGGCCCAGCCGGTGATGCCGGGTTTCACCCGGTGGCGGGCGTCGTAGTACTTCACGGCTTCCTGATAGAGCAGCGAACCCGCCTTGGCGGCCATCGCATGCGGCCTCGGCCCCACGATCGACATCTCGCCCCGTACAACGTTCAGGAACTGCGGAAGTTCGTCGAGGCTGGTGCGGCGCAGGAACGCCCCCAGCCGGGTGATGCGCGGATCGTTGCGCTGCGTCAGCTGCTGGGCGTCGGCGTCCGTCATGTGGGTGTACATGCTGCGGAACTTGAAGACCTCGATCAGCTGGTTGTTGAAGCCGTAGCGCTTCTGGCGGAACAGCACCGGCCCCGGGCTGTCGAGCTTGATCATCAGCGCGATCGCCAGCATCAACGGCGCGATCAGGCTCAGGATCAGCGCGCCCAGCACGCGGTCCTCGAGCTCCTTGGCGATCGCCTGCCAGCCGCACAGGGGCCGGTCGACGACGTTGAGGAAAGTGTGGCCGGCAAGGCAGCTCGCCTGGACCTGGCCGAGCCGCAGCCCGAAGGCGTCGGGACACAGCCGGACATGCACCGGCACCATGCAGAGGCGGTTCAGCGTCTCGACCAGCTCGCGGTCCTCGGCGAGCGGCAGCGCCACGATCACGGTGTCGATGTGCTGCTCGCGCGCTTCGGTGACGAGATCGTCGACGGTGCCGCGGATCGGATAGCCCATGCAGGCGCGCGGCAGGTTCTCGGCCTCGTCGTCGTAGACGCCGACGACACGCAGGTCCGACGGCCGCGCCGCGAGGCTGCGCAGCAGGCGCTGCGCGACGGGGCCCGCACCGACGATCGCCACGCGCTCGCCGAGCCGTCCGGCACGGCTCCAGGCGCGCATGCGATGCCACAACGCGAAGCGCGTGGTGCCCATCGCGGCGAAGGCGGCGGAAAACCAGGCGGCGGCCCACGGCCCATCGGCGGCGTTGACCGGCTCGAACAGGCGCGTCGCCAGGAACAACACGCCGAAGGCGCACAGCCAGCCGAGCAGCACGCGGCCGACCGCGACCTCGATGCGCGCGAAGCTGTCGAAGCGATAGGCGCCGAAGAGATGGAGGAAGTTCAGCGCCAGCACCGTGCCGAGCAGCACGACTAGGCCGGCGAGATGCCAGTCGACGCCGCCGGCATCCCAGTGCATCGCGGCGACGCCGGCGCCGAGCAGCGCCGCGGCATCGATGCCGGCGATGAGATGCTTGACGATCGATTCGGAGATCGTTCTGAGACGACGTTGGCGCATGAGGGGAAAACGCTCCTTTTGCCGCCAACTATCGGCCGTCCGAACCCAAAGTGGTGTGATCAAACAAAGACTTGGCGCTTGGTCACACCGAAAGCACAAGCGAGGCGAAGCGCTGCGGAGTCTGTGCCGAAGCAAAGCGTTCGGCTGATTCGGGATCGAAGAAGCGCGCCGGTCCGTCGCTCACCATGCGCGTCATCTCGCGCGCGACTTCAGCCGGCGCGCAGGCATCGACCGAGAGGCCGAGTCGATGCTCGCGAGTCAGTCGCCCGACCAGGCCATAGTTTTGTGCAAGGACCGGCCGGCCGTTGAGCGCGGCCCACAGCAGCACGCCGCTCGAGCCGACGAAACGCTGGTAGGGCGCCAGCACGACATCGCTTTGCCGCACCAGGGCCGCAAGCTCGCCACTGTCCAGCCGCCGATCGTCGATGCGCAGCCACAGGCCGGGCTGCTCGCGCTCGAGCGCCGCGCGCCGCTCCTCGATCGCCGATCCCAGCGCGGGATCGACGCGGCCCGCGAACAGCACGGCGGTGCGTGCCGCGATCTCGGGCGCAAGCTGGCGCAGGGCGTCGAGCACGACCAGCGGTCCCTTGCGCTCGGCGAGGTAGCCGAACAGCAGGAAGCCGGTGCGGCCGGCGGGGAAGGCGGCCGGGACGTGGTTGGTGCGCTGCTCGATGCGCGGATGAGTGGGATCGGGCAGGGCCGCGACCTTCTCGCCGCCGCGATAGTGGGCCCGCGCGTGGACGGGGAAGAACGGATCGAGCGACAGCACGCGCTCGAGCGCCGGATTGCGCAGCATGGCGCGGTAGAGGATCGTCTTGCGCAGGTCGCGCAGGCGCTCGCCGCGGCTCGGCGCATAGGGGCCGATGTCGCCGTAGTGCACCGACGGCCGGAACAGGATGCCCGACAGGCCCTTGCCGCCGGCGCCGAGCCCGAAGGCGAGCGGCAGGGCGAGGAAATCGAGGCCGAGGAAGAAGCCCTGGTCGGCGCCGGTCTGCTCCAGGTAGCGGCGCATCGTCCACCAGCGCGCCAACGCCGCCATGGTGAACGGCTTCATGACGCAGCGCGCCCGCTCGCGCGGGGTGAGGGCGAGGATGCGGATGCGGCCGAGCGCACCGAGTGGTACTGCACGCTTCAACGGCTCGAACAACGGCTGCGGCACCAGCACGGCGAGCGACAGGTCGGCGCGCTCGGCGGCGAAGACGATCAGGTGCTCCAGCCACTCCTGGGAATGACCTTCGGCGTCGGGCTCGAAGACCAGGACCTTGCGCGGTCCGGCGGAATTATCGCTGGGCGACCAGGGCATCCAGCCGACTCGAGAAGGCGCTGAGGATCAGCGGCTTGGCGTAGTGCTGCTCGACGAACTCGCGGCCGCGCCGGCCGAGCTCGGCCCGCAGATGCGGGTCGTCGGCGAGCTTCAGCACCGCCTCGGCGAAGCTCGAGGGCTCGTTCGGCGGCACGCAGAGGAAGGCGCCGCTCTGCTTCTGCAGGAGCCACAGCGTGCTGTCGGGCAGCGCCGTCGCCACGAACGGCCGGCCGACGGCCATGATGTTGTAGACCTTGGACGGCACGGCGAAGGAAGCGGCCTGCGGATTCTGCGGCACGAGATGGATGTCGCCGGCGGCGAGCGCGGTCCCTAGCGCCTCGTTGGGCTGCAGCTCGGCCAGCCGTACGTTGTCGAGGTGCCGCTTCTCGATCTCGGCGATCAGCTCCTGCGCCTGGTTGCCGTTGCCGCGCAGCACGATCTCGATCTCCGGCCGCCGGACGGCCAGCGCCTCGGCCATGGCGACGACCTGGCCGAGCCCCTGCTTGCGGCCGAGATTGCCGCTGTAGAGGACCTTGACCGCGGGCCGCGCCGCGGGCTCCGCCGGCTGGATCTGATCGGTGTCGACCCACAGCGGCACGACGTCGATCGGCACGGTGACGCCGATGCCGCGCAGCTGGTCCTTCATCTCCTGCGACAGCACGACCACCAGGTCGACGCGGTTCAGCACCGTGCGCTCGACCCAGCGCATCAGAGTGGCCATGCGGCCGCCGTTCATGCCCAGCTGCTGGGCCAGGCCCGACTGGATGTCGTGGACGATGGCGATCACCGAGCCGTCGCGCCGCCGCGCCATCAGCGCCAACGCCACGCACAGGATCGACGGGCAGAGCGCCAGCACCATCGGATGGCGCTTGATGCGGCCGCTCAGCAGCGCCCACAGCCCGCGCAGCATGAAGTCCGCCTCGTTCAGGATGCGGCCCACCGCCGAGGTGCTCCGCGGCGGCCCGGAGCGCACGCGCTCGATCGTCACGCCGCCCATCGTCTCGTAGGGGACACGCCGACCTTGGTAAGCCGGGAACACCGTGGTGCCCGGATAGTGCGGCAGTCCGCTCAGCACGGTCATCCGGCGGCCCTCCTTTGCCAGCCACTCGGCGATATCGCTGGTGAAGGGGGCGGAGCCGATCAGCTCGGGCCAGAAGTAGCGGGTGACGAAGAGTATCGGCGAGGGCTCCGACATCAGCCGAAGCTCGCCTTGATCGGCCGCGAGTATTCGTAGAACGGGTCGCGATGGCCGTACTGCTTGTATTGCCGCGGCACGACCCGCGACAGCACCACGCCGGCCACGTCGCCCTGGGCGTCGATGATCTGCTTCAGCGCCTCGATCGCGGCGTCCTGGCGGGTCTGCGCCCAGCGCACCACGAACACCACCTTGTCGACCAGCCGCGACAGGGCGAGCACGTCGGCCGTGACCAGCGCCGGCGCGGTGTCGAGCAGGATGTGGTCGTAGTGCGGCGCCAGCGCCTCCAGCATCTGACGCATGCGCGGCGAGGAGAGCAGATACGCCTGGCGCGGGCTCCAGTTGCCGGCGGTCAGCACGTCGACGCCGGAGATCGCGTCGTGATGCAGGATGTCGTCGAGCACCACCGCCTTGTCGCCGAGCAGGCCGGCCAGGCCGTCGCCGATCGGGCACCGGAAGATCTGGTGCTGGCGCGGGCTGCGCCAGTCGCAGTCGATCACCAGCACGCGCCGGCCGTTGCTGCCCATCAGGCGGGCGAGCGAGGCCACCATCACCGACTTGCCCTCCGACGGCGTCGCCGAGCTGAACAGGATGGTCTTGGGCGATTCCTGCGATTCGGAGAGCTCGACGCCGATCTGGATGCGGCGCAGCGACTCGCTGTAGGTCGAGGTCGGCTCGCGCAGCACCTGCATGGCGGGCGGCGTGCGGCCCTTGACCTGCGGCACCATGGCGAGCACGGGCAGGCCGGTCACGGTCTCGACCTGGTCGGCGCGGCGAAACGAGGCGTCGCCGCTTTCCTTCATCAGGGCGATGGCGCAGCCCAGCAGCAGGCCGCCGACGCCGCCCAGGAAGGCGATCAGCGGCTTGGGCGGATAGGCGGGGGCCTGCGGCGGCGCCGCCGGCGAGACCAGCTTGGCGTTGGCCTGCAGGATCTCCTCGGCGCCGGTCGCCTGCTTGGCGCGGTTGAGCATCGCCTCGAGCAGGTTGCGGTTGACCGTGGTGTCGCGCTCGAGCGCCTCGAGGCCGATCGAATCGTCGTTCACCACGCCCATCTGCTGCTTCAGCTTCTCGAAGTTGTCCTTCAGCGCCTGGTAGCGGGCGTCGGCGGCGCGGGCGTCGCGCTGCAGGCCTTCGACGGTCCGGGCGACCTCGGTGCCGACGCGGGAGGCGGCGCTGCCCGCCTCGGCACGGGCGGCGCGCAGCAGCGGGTGCTTGTCGCCGTACATCGACGCCATCTCGGCCGCCTTGCGCTCGGCATCGGCCTGCTGCGCCTTGAGCTGCGAGATCAGCGGCGAGCGCAGCACCTCAGGCACGGTGTCCCTGCTGCCGACCGCCGACTGCTTCATGTGCTGCGCCTCGTTGAGCCGCGACTCGGCCTCGGCCTTGGAGGTCTGCGCCGCGATCAGCTGGGTGTTGAGCTCGGTCAGTTGCTGGGCAGTCACGCTGCCGTTGGTGCCCGAGCCCTTGTAGAGGCCGTGCTGGCGGCGATAGTCCTCGACCGCCTGGTCGGACTTCTTGACCTGCTCGCGCAGTTCGGCGACGCGTCCCATCAGGAACTTGTCGACCCGGTCCATCTGCGCGACCTTGTCCTTGCGCTGGTAGTCGAGATAGGTGTCGGCGAGCGTGTTGGCCATCGTGGCCGCGGTGACGGCATCGAGGGCGTCGGCCTTGACGCTCAGCACATGGCTGCGCCCGAGCGTCGAGACGTCGACCTTGGACAGGAAGAAGTCGATCAGCTGGTTTTCTTTCGGGCTGAGGCTGTTGTCGGCGATCGGCCGGACCTTGCCCTCGGCCGGCTTGCTCGTCTTCAGCTTCTTCAGCCAGTCGTTGATCTCGGACGGCAGGATCTTCTCGACGTCGAAGATGCGCGACCAGAGGCTCGGCTTGCGCAGCTCGGGATTGAACGAAGCGTTCTCGGCGAGATTGAGCTTGTCGATCACCATCTTGGCCAGCGTGCGCGACTGCAGCACGAAGCCCTCGTTCTGCACCCGCTCGGCGTCGGGGCTGGTGTCGGTGATGATCGCCTCGGTGTTCATCACCCGAGGCGACTGCACGCCGACCAGCACGCGCGCCTCGGCGGAGTAGTAGGACGGCATCGACCAGGCGATGGCCGCCGCGGTGCCGCCCAGCAGGATGGTCATGGCCGCGATCATCTTCCGCCGCCGCCACAGCTTGCGCAGGGTCTCGGCCAGGCTCTCGTCCGGCTGCGCGATCGGGCGTGCCGCGACCGGTGCCGGAGCAGCGGGCAGGTAGCGCTCGGTGGAGGGCACGGACCGCAGCGCCGGGCGGCGCTGCGGCAGACGGGGATAATCGTCGGGCATGTGGACCATCGAGGTCAGAGGGGCGTCGGTCGAATGCTCAGAAGTAACGTTCCTTGACGACGACGGTGTCGCCGGGCTGCAGGAGACTTTCCTGTGTCGCCTGGACGCGGACGACGCGGCCGTCCTGCTTCCGCTTGATGTAGAAGTCGGCCATGTTGGCGCGATAGGTCTGGCCGCCGGCCGTGGCGATCGCGTTCAGCACGCTCATGTCGGTGACATAAGGATAGCTGCCGGGCTTCTGCACCTCGCCGATGACGTAGAATGGACGGCGGGTCGAGACTTCGACGCTGACGCTGGGATTGTGCACCCAGTCCTTGTCGAGGCGCTGCGCGATGGTCTGCTGCAGCTCCGAAGGCGTCATGCCGCGGGCATCGACGTTGCCGATCAGCGGATAGGCGAGCACGCCGTTGCCGTCGAGCTGGAACTCGCCGGTCAGCGTCGGCTGGCCGAACACGATGATGCGGGTGCGGTCGTTCGGGCCGAGCCGATAGTCGGACGACGTGCCGCGGCCGCCGGTCGCCGTCAGGCTGAGGGCCTGGCCGCCCGACGCGTCGGAGACGATCGGCGTGCGGTCGCCGTCGCCGCAGGCGCCGAGAGCGAGCAATGCGGCGACAATGCCGCCGCGCAGGAACTTGGCAACGAAAGTGAGGTTAGCCGACATGGTGATTCCTCCTGGGCCTCCTTGCTGGTTTCACGCGCGGCCGTAGCTGTCGGCCACGCGTACGATGTCGTCCTCCCCCAGATACGGGCCCGACTGCACCTCGATCAGTTGCAACGGCAGCTTGCCCGGGTTCTCCAGGCGATGCTCCGTGCCGATCGGGATGTAGACCGACTCGTTCTCGCGCACGATCATGCGTTCCTCGCCACGCTGCACGATCGCCGTGCCGTGGACCACGACCCAGTGCTCGGCGCGGTGATAGTGCTTCTGCAGGCTGAGCTTGCCGCCCGGCTTGACGGTGATGCGCTTGACCTGGAAGCGGTCGCCGGCATCGACGGTGCGGTAGTTGCCCCATGGCCGATAACCCGTGGTGTGCTGGTCGGGTTCCGAGCGGTTGCGCTTCCTCAGCGTCTGGACCAGGCCCGAGACCTGCGCCGCGTCGTCGGCGTTGGCGACCAGCACGGCATCGTCGGTGGCGACGATCACCACGTTGTCGAGGCCGACCGCGGCGACCAGCCGGCCCTCGCTGCTGCGGATGTAGGAGTTGCTGACCTTCTCGGCGAGCACGTCGCCCTGCAGCACGTTGCCGGCTTCGTCGGCGTTGCCGATCTCGCGCAGCGCGTGCCAGGAGCCGACGTCGCTCCACGCCATGTCGACCGGTACCACGGCGGCGCGGTTGGTATGCTCCATCACCGCATGGTCGATCGACAGGGACGGCGCCTCGGCGAAGGCAGCGCGATCGAGCCGGAAGAAGGCGAGATCCTCCTCGCCGGCCTGCACGGCGCGCTCGCAGGCCGCCAGCATCGCCGGGTTGATGCGCGCCAGCTCGTCGAGGAAGGCGCGCGCCGAGAGGAGGAAGATGCCGCTGTTCCACACGAAGTTGCCGTCGGCGAGGAAGCGCTCGGCGGTGGCGCGGTCGGGCTTCTCGACGAAGCGATCGACCGACAGCACGCCGTCGGCGGCGGCCAGCGCCGCGCCGCTCTGGATGTAGCCATAGCCGGTGTCGGGCCGCGTCGGCTTGATGCCGAAGGTGACGAGGCGGCCGGCATGCGCGGCGGCAAGGCCCTGCATGACGGCGCGATGGAAGGCTTCGGTGTTGGCGACGACATGGTCGCTGGGCTGCACTAGCATCAGCGCGTCGGGATCGCGCGCCAGCAGCCACAGCGCGGCGGCGCCGATCGCCGGGCCGGTGTTGCGCGCCAGCGGTTCGAGCAGGATCGCCTGCGGCTCGATGCCGACCTGGCGCAGCTGCTCGTCGACCAGGAAGCGATGCTCTTCGTTGCAGACCAGCAGCGGCGCCGCGAAGCCGACGTCGCTCAGGTTGCGCGCGGCCGTCTCCTGCAGGAGCGTGCGTTCGGAGACCAGCGGCAGGAGCTGCTTGGGATAGGCCGCACGCGACAACGGCCAGAGGCGCGTGCCCGCACCTCCAGACAGGATGACAGGATGGATCTGCGCCGAACCCTGTTGCTGGAACTTCGCAAGGTCGGTGTCGGTGAGTGCGTCCATGGCGGCGAAGCTATGGATGCACCCTTGTAGCGGCCAGTGATCAAAGTGTGTTTCGCAGGTGCAGCGGCAAGTGGCGGTTTAGTGACCGTTTTGCCGATCTTTCGCGCACTTTCACGCGGTCGAGAGGTTGTGCAAATGCAGCCGCCATCAATCGCCGTTGCGTGGCAGGACGATCGCGATCGACAGCCCGCCGCCGATGCGGTTGGAGGCGCGCACTTCGCCGCCCAGCGCCTCGACATTGCGCCGGACGATCCAGAGTCCAAGGCCGGAATGTGGCGGCTTGCCGGCCTCGGTCGGCTGGTTGGGGCGCGACGAGAAGTAGCGCTCGAAGATGCGCTCGATCTTGTCGGTGGGGATGCCGGGGCCCTCGTCGTCGACCTGCAGCTCGACCGTCTCGTGGTCCTGGGTCAGGGTGATGATGATGGTGGCGCCGCGCGGAGAGAAGCTGATGGCGTTCTCGAGGACGTTCTGCAGCACCGTCTCGAACATGCCCTTGGCCGAGCGTACGATCACGGCGTCGTCGAGCCGGCGGATCAGGCGGATGTCGCGGCCGGCCATGATCTCGCGCACGGCGAGCGTCGCCTCACCCACCAGTTGCGTCAGGTTGGTCGGAACGCGCGGCGCCTCGATCAGGTCGACCGTGCTGTTGTCGAAGCGCTGGGCGGCGTTGACCAGGGCGAGCAGGCGGGCCAGCGACGAATCGATGATCTCGAGCGCCCGCCGCGCGCGCTGGTCCTCCAACGGTACCGACCTGCGTACCGGTGACAGCGATGACTGGATGGCGGCGAGCGGCGTCTTGAAGGAATGGGCGTTGTCCTCGGCCGATTGCCGGATCTCCTGCGACAAATGCTTGAGGTCGAGCACCAGCTTGTCGAAGTCGCGCGCGACGCTCGACAGCTCGGGGACGATGTTGCGTTGCGAGAAAGCGTAGTCGCCGATGCGGCCCTGGCCGATCTCGTCGGCGACCTCGCGGAAGCGGCGCAGGCTGAGGAAGATGCTGACCGCGGCCAGCACGGCGAGGATGGCGAGCACCAGGTAGATGCCCGCGGCGACCCTCACGGCGCGGGTCTCCCAGTAGGGCCGGCCGATCGAGGTGTTGAGGAACTCGCTGGTGGTGTGCGTCGAGGTCAGCACCCAGCAGCCGCGCACCGTCTTGATCGGGATGATCGAGGTCAGGAGTTCGACGGTGCCGTTGGGCTGGCGGTAGCGCAGCTCCTCTGAGGCATCGCCCATGCAGGCGTCGCTGAGGCGCTTCAGGATGCCGCGGCGTGACAGCTCGTCGAGCTCCGGCGCCACCTCGTCGGCGCGGATCGACGGCGCCGAGGCGACGAAGAAGAAGCCGGCGTCCTGCTGCGCCTCGCCCGTCGGCGAGGACGGCTGCAGCATCAGCTTGAGCACCGTGCCGTCGCTCGCGAACTTGGCGAGCTCGGCATTGAGCGTGGCGTCGTTGCCCGGCTCGACGGTGCGCAGCACCGGGGCGAGCGCGTGGCCGATCAGCTTGCTGCGGTCCTGGATGGCACGGGTGACGAGATCGCGCATCTGCCTGTCGGCGCTCTCGAACTGGCTGTAGAGGACGATCGGCAGCGCGATGAAAATGCCGACCAGGCCGACCAGCTTGAGGGTGAGCGAGGCGCCGAGGCGCCTCGCCGAATCGAGCCAGCTACGCTGCGGCGTCCTTGGGCTTTCCCCAGCGGTAACCGAATGAGGGATAATTCTCGATCTCGGAGAACTCTCGGTCGACGAGTCGGAACTTGTTTCGAATGCGCTTGATCGACGAACGGACGTTTGTTCGGTAGCCATTCTCTCCGCTCCCGGCGATGAAGCCCACGTGGTGCATGCAGTCGTACACCGCGCGATAGGTCACGTGGTTGCCGACATTCGACGCGAGTAACCGCACGATGTTGAACTCGGTGAGCGTCAGGTTGACGTCGGCCTCGTCCCAGTAGGCGCGGCTGACGCGCGGCTTCAGCATCAGCCGGCCGCAATGCAGGATCTCGTCGACCTCGAGCGCCTTGGGCCGCTTGGTCGTATCGACGATGACGCGGATGCGCTTGGCGAGGATCGGCACGCCGCGCGCCTTGTCGACGAAGTCGAGCGCGCCGCGGTCGAAGGCGAGGTGCTCGTGATGCTGCGAGCTGCGGCCGGTAAGGAACACCACGGGCAGCTGGATGCCCTCGCGGCGCAGCCGGGGCAGCAGGTCGATGCCGGAGATCGAGGGCAGGCCCCAGTCGAGCACGATCACGTCGGCGGTGGTGCCGTTGGCGACGGAGGAAAGCATGCTCTGGCCGTCGGCGAAGCTCTCGACCGCGAAGCCAAGATCGTTAAGCTCGGCCGACGCAGCCTCGCGGAAGTCGTCGTCGTCGTCGACGAGGATGAGGCGGATGCGATCATCGACGCCGTCCATGGGATCGCCCTCGACGCGATTGGCTTCGACCCGGTCACGTTCAACCCGGCCCTGGTCGACGCGATCGCGTTCAATCCGATCACTGGGCGCGGGAGCGGAGGCGGGCCAGGCAGTCGCGCTTTCCTTCATCGGAGTTGTCATCGCTCTTTACCTCGTACGCAAGGGTTCCGAACTGCCGCGTCTGGACGTCTGGATACAGCTGGACGTCGACGCTGCATCGACCATCCCGGTAGTGCCAGGTCTTTCCTGGGGCGCGTTCCTCCACGCTTGTTGGTGGACCGAGCATGGCGCGTACCTGGCCCTCGCTCTTGCCCACGAGTGTGACCGGCGCCGCGGGGACGGACGGTGCCGGGATGCTGGCCGCCGCTTGCTCTTGCTGCGGGTCGGCCTTGAGGTCGGGTTTGCTGTCGGTGGTCTTCGCTGCTGCAGCAGCGGCTGGGGTTTGCCGCGACGATGAAGAAGAGGCCTGTTGGGTGTGGGTAGAGCGGCCGGACGAAGCGGTCTGGAAGGGACTGCCGTGGACCAGACGGTTGAAGTCGCGCTGCGCACCTTGCGTCAGCTCGCATCCTGAAAGGAGGAAAAGGCCCAAGACCAGGGTCTGACGGTACAGACTCTTTTTCAGCATCGCCATCCCCGGAGAGAATCCAGCCAAGTGAACGATATGCCCGTATCGCGGTTGCGAGATGTGATGGCCGCTGGCCAACACGCCGCAGGCCGCGACTGGCCCCCGGGGTATCGTCCCCGTGGCCGATGTTTGCCCGCGGATTTCCCGGCGACAAGTCATGACCCCATCAAACACAGAAATGCCACGGCCTGGCTTCTGGTTGCGCGGCGTTCAGGGCGGCAATTCGTAGCCGAGGCCGCTTTCGATTTCGATTGTGCGCTGCACCGCGGGCCGCGCCATCATCCGCTCATAAAGGGAATCGAGCCTTTTCAGGCCCTGCGGTCGTGGCCGGGATGCATTGACCATGCGCCAATACAAACGAAACAGATGAATATCGGCGATCGAGTAGCGGCCGAGCGCCCAGTCGCCCGCGCCGAGTTTTCGCTCGGCCAAGGTCCAGACCTCGGTGACGTGGTCCTCGCCCAGCCGGCGCGCCGGGTGGAGGGTCGAGGCGATGAAGGACATCCACGACACCGCCTGTGCCTCGGCCAACGGATCGGACGGCAGCAGCCCGGCCTCGGGAAAGCGCTTGGCGAGATAGAGCAGGCAGCCGGCCACCTCGGTGACCGGCGTGCCGCCGACCAGCAGGGTCGGCACCTTGCCGGCCGGGTTGATCGCCAGGAAGGGCGGCTGCCGATGCTCCTTCTCGTGGAAGGAGAGCGACTTGATCTCGAACGGCGCACCGACCTCGTGCAGCGCGATGTGCACAGCCATCGAGCTCGAGCCGGGGCTGAGATAGAGGGTGAGGGTCACTCTGCCGGGCGGCGCAGCAGGTTGGCCTCGGGCACCCCGGCTTCGTAGTCGGCCGCCATCTTGTCGGGGTCGAACAGCACGCCGATCGGGTTCTTCCGGAACGGCTCGGTGTCGAAATAGGAGGCCGCACCTGCCTTGTCGAAGGCGTCGACCTGCAGCTCGACCTGATTGCCGTCGGGATCCTTGTAGTACATCGACACGGTCGGGCCGTGGTTGATGGTGCGCACCGGCACGATCCCCTCGGCCTTGAGGCGGCGATAGGTCGACAGCAACTGGCCGAGATCGGCCAGAGTGTAGGCGACATGGGCGAGGCCCCAGCTGTCGTCCGGCGCCTTCTTCAGGCCCGGGATCTGCACGAAGGCGACGCGGTGATGCTCGTCGTCGTAGGTGATGAAGGCGATGTACTCGTTCTCGAATACACACCGCGCGTTCAGCACCGTCATGTACCACTGCTTCAGCGGCTCGCGGTTGGCGGTGCGCAGGACGAAGTGCGCGAACAGGCCGGGCGAGACCGGCTTGGTGTCGAGCAGGCGGACCTTGTCGATGCGAGAGTCCATGACGGCCTCCGTTAGAGCAGGTGCATCGGCCTCCCGGGATGCTTCGGCAGGAAGGCGGTGAGCAGGCCCAAGCATAGCAGGAACGGCGTCACCTGATAGACCGTCTCGATGCTGGTCCAGTCGGCGAGCTTGCCCAGCGCCGCGGCGCCGAGGCCGCCCAGGCCGAAGGAGAAGCCGAAGAACATGCCGGCCACCAGCCCGACCCGGCCGGGCAGCAGCTCTTGGGCATAGACCAGGATCGCCGGGAAGGCCGAGGCCATGATCATCGCCACCGTCACTGCCAGGACGGCGGTCCAGAACAGGTTGGCGTGCGGCAGCATCAGCGCGAACGGCAGGGCGCCCAGGATCGAGAACCACATCACCGGGATGCGGCCCACCCGGTCGCCGACCCAGCCGCCGAGCAGCGTGCCGACCACGATGCCGATCAGGAAGGCGAACAGGTAGAACTGCGCGACTTGCACCGACAGGCCGAACTTCTCGATCAGGTAGAAGGTGTAGTAGGAGCCGAGGCTCGCCTGATAGACGTTCTTGGAGAACAGCAGCAGGATCAGGATCGCGACGGCGAACAGCACGCGGGGCTTCGACAGGCCGTGGCCGCCGGCAGCGGCCGTTCCCTTCTTCGCTACCGGCCGGGTCGCGGTGCGCCGCGCCCGGTACCAGTTGCCGACCTGGAACAGCACGATCATGGCGATCAGCGCCGCGCCGGAGAAATAGAGCAGGCTCTCCTGGCCGCGCGGCACGACGATGAACGCTGCCAGCAGCGGACCCGCGGCCGAGCCGAGATTGCCGCCGACCTGGAACAGCGATTGTGCCAGGCCATAGCGGCCGCCCGCCGCCATGCGCGCCACGCGCGAGGCTTCAGGATGGAAGACCGAGGAGCCCATGCCGATCAGCGCCGCGGAGATCAGGATCACCGGATAGCTGTGGGCGTGCGACATCATCAGCAGGCCGACGAGCGTGAAGCCCATGCCGACCATCAGCGAATAGGGCTGGGGCTTCCTGTCGGTGTACATGCCGACGACCGGCTGCAGCATCGACGCGGTGAACTGGAAGGCCAAGGTGATCAGGCCGATCTGGCTGAAGGAGAGCGCGTAGTTCTCCTTGAGGATCGGATACAGCGCCGGCACCAGCGACTGCATCATGTCGTTCAGCAGGTGGCAGAAGCTGAGCGACAGGATGATCGCGAAGGTCGTGCTGTTGGCGGAAGCGGTAGACGGAGCGGACGCTGACGCGGCCATTGGAGCGGCCCTGGGAGCGGCAGGGTCCGCCATCGTGTTATCGGTCATGGCGCCCCACTTATAAGGGGCAGGGCCGCCAGCGACCACCATCCGTGCGCAAACCTGCCGTGCAGCGGCAACGCCTCACACCGTGTGGCGTTGTTTCCCGACCCGATGGCCCCCGGCAGCACCCTGACAGACGTCCCGGCCCGGCTCGACCGGCTGCCGTGGAGCGGATTCCACCGGCTGGTCGTGGCGGCGCTCGGCATCACCTGGATCCTCGACGGGCTCGAGGTCACCCTCGCGGGCTCCGTCGCAGCGGCTCTGCAGACCAGCCCACGGCTCCATCTCACCGCCGAGCAGGTCGGCCTGACCGGCAGCGCCTATCTGATCGGTGCGGTTCTGGGCGCGCTGTTCTTCGGCCACCTCACCGATCGGCTGGGCCGCAAGAAGCTGTTCAACGTCACGCTCGGCGTCTACCTGATCGCCACCGCGGCGACGGCGCTGTCGTGGGACTTCGAGAGCTTCCTGTTCTTCCGCTTCCTCACCGGCGCGGGCATCGGCGGCGAATATTCGGCGATCAACTCGGCGATCCAGGAGCTGATCCCGGCGCGGCTGCGCGGCCGCACCGACCTCGCGATCAACGGCAGCTTCTGGGTCGGCGCCGCGGTCGGCGCGCTGGTCTCGGTGCCATTGCTCGATCCCAACCTGTTCGGACCCGACTGGGGCTGGCGCATTGCCTTCGGCAGCGGCGCCATCCTCGGCCTGTTCATCCTCTACCTGCGCCGCTTCCTGCCGGAGAGCCCGCGCTGGCTGATGATCCACGGCCAGGAAGGCGAGGCGCGCCGCGTGGTCGAGGAGATCGAGGCGCGCGTCATGAAGGACGGCCACAAGGAGCTGCCGGCCTACGAGCCCAAGCTGTCGCTCGGCGAGCCGCATCGGCTGACAATGGCCTCGGTCGCGCGCACGCTCTTGAAGCACTATCCCGACCGCACCGCGCTCGGCCTGGTGCTGATGGCCTCGCAGGCGTTCATCTACAACGCGATCTTCTTCACCTACGCGCTGGTGCTGACCATCTTCTACGGCATCGAAGCCGACAAGGTCGGCCTCTACATCCTGCCCTTCGCTTTGGGCAACTTCCTCGGGCCAGTGCTGCTCGGCCCGCTGTTCGACAGCTTGGGCCGCAAGCCGATGATCGCCATCACCTACAGCTTGGCGGGTGCGATGCTCGCCGTCACCGGCCAGCTCTTCCAGATGGAGCTGTTGACGGCCACGACGCAGACGGCTCTGTGGACCGTCGTCTTCTTCTTCGCCTCGGCGGCGGCGAGTGCCGCCTACCTCACGGTCGGCGAATGCTTCCCGTTGGAGATTCGCGCGCTGACCATCGCGCTGTTCTATGCCTTCGGCACCCTGCTGGGCGGCGTCGGCGGACCTTGGCTGTTCGGTGTGCTGATCGAGGGCGGCGGCCGCCACGACATCGTGTATGGCTACTTCCTCGGGGCCGCACTGATGGTGGTCGCGGCGCTGGTCGAGCTGCGGCTGGGCGTCGCCGCGGAGTGCAAATCGCTCGAAGATGTCGCACCGCCGCTGTCATCGCTCCGTTAGGGTTCTGCAACACAGCAACCCTACGCTCGGCCCATGACCTTCCGGATCGCCCAGATTTCCGACACCCACCTCAGCGAATCCAAGCCCTTCTTCGTCGACAATTTCGTGCGCATCGGCGAGGCGCTGCGCAGCGCCAAGCCGGACCTGGTGCTGAACACCGGCGACATCACCCTCGACGGCGCCTCGCAGGAGAGCGACCTCGCGGCGGCGCGCCTGCTGCACGATGCGCTTGGCCTGCCGGTGCGCTTCATCCCGGGCAACCACGATCTCGGCGACAGCCCCTACGGTCCATCGCCGGGCGAGCACACGATCGATGCCGTGCGGCGGGCGCGCTACCTCAAGCATTTCGGTCCCGACTGGTGGTCGTTCGACATTCCGGGCTGGCGGATTCTGGGCATCAACGCCCAGCTTCTGGGGAGCGATCTGCCCGAAGCGGCGGAACAGGAGAGCGCGGTTGCGCACGCGATGGAGGGGCTCGGGCTGCGCAGCCTGGCGCTGTTCCTGCACCGGCCGATGTTCGACAAGAGTCCTGATGAGACGGAGATCGGCGGCCGCTTCGTCCATCCCGAGCCGCGTCAGCGGCTGCTCGCGGCGTTCGGCGCGGTCGTGCCGGCGCTCGTGGTGTGCGGCCACGTGCATCAGTATCGCGAGAGCTGGTCGGGGTCGACGCGCCACGTCTGGGGCACCTCGACCGGCTACGTGATTCCCGACCGCCGCCAGCCGCGCTACGGCCTCAAGGAAGTCGGCTACGTCGAGCACACGCTGCGCCCCGACGGCACGCACCGGAGCGAGCTGGTGCGTGTGCCGGGTGTCGAGACGCTCAACATAGAGAATTTTCCGGGGGCTTACGGCCCAGTCTAGACCGGCACGGGACGGGCGCGCTGGTTGTAGAGCATCTTGCGAATGCGGGCCTGCTCCTCGGGCGGCAGCTTCTCGCGGTCGACCGAGAGATCGGCGCCGGCCGCCATGCCTTTCTGCACCGCCGGACGCGCGCCCATCATCTCGAACCAGCGCTTGAAGTACTTGAACTCCTCGATGTCCTGGCCCTGGAATTTCCAGTTGAGGGTCCACGGGTAGCAGATCATGTCGGCGATCGTGTACTGGTCGCCCGCCAGATACTCGTGCTTGTAGAGCCGGTTGTTGAGCACGCCGTACAGGCGGTTCACCTCGTCGGTGAAGCGGCGCACCGCATAGTCCTGCTCGCCGTGCTCCTTGGTGTCGACGCGGCGGAAGTGGCCGCACTCGCCGCTCTTCGGCCCCTGATTGGCCATCTGCCAGATCAGCCACTCGTTGACCTCGTGCCTGGCCCGCAGGTCCTGCGGATAGAACTTCCCGGCCTTCTCGGCGAGATACATCATGATCGCGCCCGATTCGAACACGACCAGCGGCTTGCCGCCGTCCTTGGGCGCGTGGTCGACCATCACCGGCATGCGGTGATTGGGATTCATCTCCAGGAACTCGGCGGTGAACTGGTCGCCCATGCCGATGTTCACCGGCATGATCTTGTAGGGCATGCCGAGCTCTTCCAGCAGGATGGTGACCTTCTTGCCGTTGGGCGTCGGCCAGTAATGCAGATCGATCATGGCATTCCTCCGTCAGTTGTTGTCAGCTTATCGGCCTCTGCCTTCCCCTCGCAATAAGCCGGCCTATCGCAATAAATCGTGATGGGCGAACGGCCCCGCGCGCACTACCTTCACACCATGAGCGAAGCCGACCCCCTGTTCGCAACCCTGCGGCAATCGGCCGACGCCGATACGGTCGCCGCCATCGAGCGCCTGGTGCGCGAGGCCCCGGACCGCGACCTCTGCCGCATCAACGTCCTGGCCTTCGCGGCCCGCCATGGCCTCAGTGAGCAAAGGGTCATCAGCGCCTTCCTCCATGCCGCGCGGCTCGGCCTGTTCGAGCTGTCATGGAACGTTCTTTGTCCGAGCTGCAGCGGCGTGCTCGATGCCGGCGCGTCGCTGAAGAGCGTGCGCAACCAGGAGTACTGCGCCTTCTGCAACGCCGGCTACGAGCCCACGCTGGACGAGACCGTCGAGGTCACCTTCACCGTCTCGCCGCGCGTGCGGCACATCGCGGCGCATTCACCCGATGAGCTGTCGTTCCACGAGTATCTCCGCCAGCTCTTCTTCGGCTCCGGCGTCGACCTGCCGGACGATTACCTGCAGCGCATGGACAGGATCATGCTCGACGCCATCGAGCTGCCGGCGGGCGAGAAGGCGCAGGTGTCGCTGCAGCTTCCCCCCGGCGAGATCGTCCTGTTCGATCCGATGACGCATGCCGCGCATTTCTTCCAGGTGAAGGGCGAGCCGACGGCCGAGCGCCGTACGACCTCGATCGCCTACAGCAAGGTCAAGGCGCCGACCGAGACGACCGAGCTGCCGCCCGGCCCCCTGCGCATCACCCTCGACAACCGCTCGCGCGAGCGCGTGCTGCCCGGCCTCTGGATCTCCGGACACGAGATGCACGACCTGATGGGGCGGCGCCGGCCGTTCCTGACCGCCAAGCGCCTGCTCACCAACCAGACGTTCCGCGACCTCTACCGCACCGACACGCTCGAGATCGACCAGCGGCTCAAGATCACCAGCCTCACCTTCCTGTTCACCGACCTCAAGGGCTCGACCGACCTCTACGAACGGGTCGGCGACCTCGTGGCGTTCGACCTGGTGCAGACGCATTTCAAGGTGCTGAACGAGATCGTGGCCGACGAAGGCGGCGCGGTGGTCAAGACCATCGGCGATGCGGTCATGGCGACGTTCCCCACGCCCGACCGCGGCCTCTCCGCGGCGCTCAAGATGCGCGAGGCGATGGACGACCTCAACCGCCGCGCCAACACCGGCGACCTGCTGCTCAAGATCGGCCTCCATGAAGGCCCGTGCCTCGCCGTGAACCTGAACGAGCGCCAGGACTATTTCGGCCAGACCGTGAACATCGCATCGCGCGTCCAGGGCCTGGCCGACGCGCGCTCGATCCTGACGACGGCGCCGGTCGTGAAGCATCCCGAGGCCGCTGCGATCCTGCGTGCCGGCGGCCTGAACCCGACGGCCGAGCAACGCGCGGTGCGCGGCGTGGCGGGCGACGTCGCGGTCTACGAGATTCCCTAGGCTGGGAGCGTGACACGGCTGCGCGGGTGCGCAAGATACGGCGCATGAGCCCGTATATCGGCCGATCCGTCCGGCGCCTCGAGGACTTCCGCTTCCTGACCGGCCGCGGCCGCTACCTCGCCGACATCGCCTGTCTCGGGGCGCTGTGGGGCCACGTCCTGCGCTCGCCGCACGCCCATGCGCTGATCAAGCGGCTCGACACGACCGCGGCGACAGGCCTCGACGGCGTGCGCGGCGTGTTCACGTCGGCCGATCTCGCAGGCCTCGGTCCGATGCCCTGCATGGCCGCGGTGTCGCCGCTGATCGTGCCGCCGCGCTTTGCCCTGGCGGTCGAGCGCGTGCGCCATGTCGGCGATCCGGTGGCCTTCGTCGTCGCTGACTCGACCGAGATCGCGCGCGAGGCCGCCGAGCTAGTCGAGGTCGAGTACGAGGCGCTGCCGGCCGTCGTCGATGGCCGCGCCGCGCTGGTCGATGGCGCCCCGCAACTCTGGCCGCAGGCGCCGCACAACACCGCCTTTCACATCCAGAAGGGCGATGCCGCCGCCGCTGCGGCAGCGATGAAGCAGGCCGCGCACATCGTCGAGATCGAGGTGATGAACAATCGCGTCGTCGTGGCGCCGGTCGAGACGCGCGCCGGCATTGCGCGCTATGACTCCGCGACCGACAGCTTCGACCTCGAGCTGACGGGGCAGGGCCTGCACGGCATCCGCCGCCAGCTCGCCGAGTTCGTGTTCAAGCTGCCGCCCGACCGCTTCCACCTGCATGCGCCCGATGTCGGCGGCGGCTTCGGCACCAAGAACTTCCTCTATCCCGAATGGATCCTGCTGCTGTGGGCGGCTCGCCGGCTCGGCCAGCCGGTGCGCTGGGAGGCCGACCGCACCGAGGACTTCGTCGCCAGCGCGCAGGGCCGGGACATCTTCGCCACAGCGCGGCTCGGCCTCGCCGCGGACGGCCGCTTCCTCGCGCTCGACATCGAGATGGTGGCCAATCACGGCGCCTATCTCTCGGGCAACGGGCCGGGGGCGGCGGCGGTCGCGGCCTCGACGGCGCATGGCGGCGTCTACGACATCCCGGCGATCGCGGTCGACGTGCGCGGCGCCTTCACCAATACCGTGCCGGTCGACGCCTATCGCGGCGCCGGCAAGCCCGAGGCCAACTACATTACCGAGCGCTGCATCGAGGCCGCCGCGCGCACGCTGGGCTTCGATCCGGCAGAGCTGCGGCGCAAGAACCTGATCGCGTCGTTCCCGCACAAGACGGCGATGGGCCTGACGATCGATTCGGGCGGCTTCGTCGACAATCTCGACCGGGCCGTCGCGCAGGCCGACGTCGCGGGCTTCGTCGCCCGCCGTACCGAGGCCAAGGCGCGCGGCAAACTGCTGGGGCTCGGCATCGCCTGCTTCCTCGAGACCTCGCGCGGCGCGCCCAACGAGGGCGCCGAGGTGCGCTTCGAGACCGACGGCCGCGTGACCGTCGCGGTCGGCACCGAATCGAACGGGCAGGGCCACGAGACCGCCTTCGCCCAGATCGCCGCCGAGCGGCTCGGCCTGCCGATCGAGACGATCCGCTACGTGCAGGCCGACACGCTGAAGGTGAAGAGCGGTGCGGGCCATGGCGGTGCGCGCTCGATGCACATGGGCGGCGCGGCCGTGGTCAAGGCGATGGACGCCACGCTCGCCCGGGCGCGCACGACCGCGGCCCGTCTCCTGCAGGCGAGCGAAGCCGAGCTGGTGCTCGACGCCGGCGCCTTCAGCGTGCGCGGCAGCGAGCGGCGTATCGAGCTGCTCAGCATCGCGCGCGAAAGCGGTGCGGCGCTGGGCGAGCACGTGATGAACATGACCGACGTCTTCACCTTCCCCAGCGGCTGCCATGTCGCCGAGATCGAGGTCGATCCCGAGACCGGCGCGGCGACCCTGGTGCGCTATACCGCGATCGACGACTACGGGCGGCTGATCAACCCGATGCTGACCGAAGGCCAGGTGCAGGGCGGCGTGGCGCAGGGCATCGGCCAGGCGCTGCTGGAGCACACCGTCTACGACCCGGAGTCGGGCCAGCTCCTGAGCGGCTCGCTCACCGACTACGCCTTGCCGCGCGCCGATGACCTGCCGGCCTTCGACATTGCGCTGGTCGAGCGGCCGACCGACGCCAATCCGCTCGGCGTCAAGGGCTCGGGCCAGGCCGGCTGCATCGCCGCACCGCAGACCGTGATGGCGGCGCTGCTCGACGCGCTCGAGCCGGCGGGCGTGAAGCACCTCGACATGCCGGCGACGCCGGAGAAGATCTGGAAAGCGCTGCGACGCAGCGCCTAACGCGGCACGCCGTAGAACTTGGCGCCGGTGGCCGTGATCATGAACAGGCCGCGGCTGTCGACGTTGATCTTGTCGCAGCGCGAGCGGCCGTCGTCGAACGTGACGCAAATCTGCCCGTTGGCGATGGCGTACTTGCCCTTGGAGGAAGGCCTGCTCTCGACGACCACCTCGTAGCTGCCGTCCGTCCGGTAGTCCGCCCTGAGGCCGCCGCGCCAGTCGACCGTCTTGCCGACGAACCGCGCCTTGATCTCGTCGTCGGTCAGCGGGCGGTAGGTGTGCTTCGCCGGCAGGCCGCGCTCGGCGAGATATCGCTCCATGGTCGCTTCCCAGAGCTGCGGGTAGGAAACGACGGAATGGCCGCTCACGCCGTCGGGCAGCGTGTACTCGTTGAAGCTGCCGTTGCCGCCGGCATTCCTGAAGGTCTCGAAGCTGCCCCGTGAGTGGCTGAGCGGGTAGAACGGATCCTTGTCCCCGTACAGCCAGAGCGTGGGCGACTTGAAGGCCGCGCCGCGCTTGAACAGCTCGGCGTTCACCTTGGCGGAGTAGCCGCAGCCCGACCCCAGCCAGCCGCCGACGAAGTTCAGGACCCCCTTCGGCAGCTCCGGTCGCTGCCCGCTCCAGCCGATCGACAGGATACCGCCGCGCGACTGGCCGCCGACCACGAAGCGGGCGCGATCGGCGAACGGCAGGGCGAGGATCGCGGCGGTGATCGCGTCGGCGTCGCGCAGGGCGCGATCGAAGCCCTTGATCGACAGGTTGTCGTCGCAGGCGTAGCCGCGGGTCCGATCGATGTCGAATCCTTCGTCGTACAGGCCTTCCGAGCCGCCGCGGCCGCGGCGCGACGGGAGCACGACGGCCCAACCGCGCGCGACGAACCAGTCGGCCAGGAAGATCGGCTCGTAGGGCCGCGCGAAGATGCCGGGATCCGTGCCGCGTCCGGTCGAGCCGTGGTGGAAGATCAGGATGGGAAAGGGGCCGGCACCCGCGGGCTTGTGAGTGATCGTCGCCAGCTTGACCGTGGCGCCATCGACCGTCGCCGGAACCATCGACGGCTGGGCGAGCGCCGGCGCTGCCGCGAGTGCCAGGAGCGCGGCGACAGAGCCGATCGCGCGCTGCGTTCCACGCCTCAGGCAGCCCAGATTTTGCTCCGGCATGAATTGCCTCCGATGCGGCAACTATGTCTGCCTTTTCATCGGCCCAATAGCGTTCACTACGCCGGGTACGGGCCGGGCCAAGGGCGGCGGGGTTGATGGATCGCCGCTTCTTGCGTTAGGAGCATGCGCATCGACAACAGGGAGGGTGACAGCCATGGCAACCTTGATGGTCCTCTACAACAAGCCCTCGGACCCGGCCGCGTTCGATGCGCACTACTTCAACAAGCATGTGCCGCTGGCGAAGAAAATCCCGGGTCTGCGCAAATACGAGGTCAGCCAGGGGCCTGTCGCGACGCCCGAAGGACCGTCGCCCTTTCATCTGGTCGCGCTCTTGACCTTCGATTCGATGGCGGCGATCGGCGCCGCCTTCGCCTCGGCGGAAGGCCAGGCGACCGCCGGCGATCTCAAGAACTTCGCCCAGGCCGGCGCGCAACTGCTGATGTGCGAGACGCGCACGGTCTGACGAAACGCCTCACGCGGGTTGACAGGGTGCCGGTAATTACTTAAGTAACGTTAATAATTAACGTTATCTAAGTAGAGGCCTGCCATGTTGCGCCGCCTTCGCTTGAGCCTGATCGGCCTGGGGTTCAAGGCCTGGATTTGGTCGGTCCGGCTGCGCCGCGTGCTGTCGGCGCTCGGCCGGCCGCGGCTGCGCGGCCTGGAGCATCTCACCATCGCCGTGATCGACCTCGCCGAGGCGCGGCGCTTCTATTGCGACGTGCTAGGCGGCGCCCTGATGATGACGGTCGACGATGCGATGCTGGCGCGCTTCGGCCGCCTGCCGGCGCCCGACAACGGCGAGGGCACGCACCATCTCTCGGTCTATCTCGGCGGCGCGACGCGGGTCGATCTCTTCCTGCAGCACGCCGGCCAGCCGGCGCCAGACCTCGGCCATCCGCACTACGCCTTCGCCGTGCCTCCGCGCGAGCTGGCGAAGTGGCAGCGCCGCCTTGCCGACGAGGGCGTGCCGATCGAGGGGCCGCTGCGGCTCGGCCCGCCGGGCCAGGCATCGATCTATTTCAACGATCCGTTCGGCAACCGGCTGGAGATCACCTGCTTCGGCTATGCCGGCGCCGTCGAGGAGCGCCCGCCAGTGTCGACCCGCCTCGCCTGGACGCGATGAGCGCGAAGGAAGACGTCGGCGCGCTCCTGCTGGCCCTGGTCGACCGCGTCTCGCATCGCGGTGGCGAGACGCTGTCGCTGATGAGCGAGGCGGGGCTGACTTTGCCGCAAGTGCTGTTCCTCACGCGCCTGCGCCAGGCCGGCGGCAGCACGGCCTCGGAGCTGGCCGAGCGCTTCAACATGTCGCTGCCGGCGACCAGCCAGATGGTCGATCGCCTGTTCAAGCAGGGCCTGCTGACCCGCGCCGAGGACGAGGGCGATCGCCGGCGCAAGCGGCTCGCCGTCACCCCGTCGGCCGAGCGGCTGCTCGACCGGCTCGTCCGCGCCCGCGCCACCGAATACATGAAAGGCATCGCGCGTCTCTCGCCCGCGCTGCAGCGCGAGCTGGCCGCGGTGCTGGCCAAGGCCGTGAGCGAGCTGAGCTAGACTAGGGGCCCGCGCCCGTTACCCGGGCCGATACTTCCGCATCACCTCCTGCAGGAGGTCGAGCGGCAGCGCGTGGACGATGCGACCGTCGCGGCCCGACATGGTCTCGGCCATGCACATCGCGTTGAGGATCGCTTCTTCGGTGGCCTCGGCCGCGGCCTGGAAGAGGCTCGTCATCGCGTCAGGCGCGATCATGTTCACGCTGCTGATCCTGTCGTTCTGGCCGATGTGATTGCCCGTCGAGAACGCGATGAAGATATCGCCACTTCCGTTTGCGCCGATGCCGCCGACCCAGGACAGCCCGGTCGTGGCCCGGCGGGCCAGCCGCTGGCATTGGATCGGAAGGAGCGGCGCGTCGGTCGCGAGGACGACGATGATGGACCCTTCCGTCGTCGTCCGGGGTGGGACTGCGCGTTTGCCCGAGCGATGGGCCGGCACCACGTCCGGTCCGATCTCGCGGCCGACAGGCACGCCATCGATGCGCAACAGATCGCGCGCGCCATAGTTCGCCTGCACCAGCACACCGACGGTATAACGCTCGCCATTCTCGACCAGGCGCGATGCCGTGCCGGTCCCGCCCTTGAACTCGTGGCAGATCATGCCGGTGCCGCCGCCGACATTGCCTTCGGCAATGGCGCAGCCGCCGACTGCGCTGTCGAACGCGGCGAACGCGTGCTCCTGCGTCAGCGTGAAAGCCTGGATGTCGCTCAGCCAGCCATCGTAGGTCTCGGCGACGACCGGCAGATGGAAGGCCTGGGAAGCGCCGTCGCGAACCGCAATGGCCGTGATGGCGTCACGGACGATTCCAACCTGATAGGTGTTGGTGATCCCGATCGGCGCGCCGAGCAGACCCTGTTCGGCGAGCCACGGAAGGCCGGTCATCTCTCCGTTGCCGTTGAAGGAGAACGTTCCCGCGAAGACGTAGTCGGTCCAGATTTCCGGTCCGCGCGGCCAGATGGCGGTGATCCCCGTCCGGGCAATCCGCGGCCGGTCCTGGATGACGGTCGAGTAGCCCACTTTGACGCCCGCCACGTCGGTAATGGCGTTGAAGGGTCCGGGCGGCAGAGTTCCGACCTTGAGGCCGAGATCGCGCAGGCGGGCACGAGGCATTTGCTTCGCTCTTGGGTTTCGTGGCGGACGAGAACGGAGTTACCACACACGCCCTGGCGCTGGGAGCGCGGCACTCCAGTGCTGCTCATTTTTCTTTTGTGCCTTCCGAAAATCGATCGTGAGCAAAAGGTCTATTCTTCGGCATTTGCCGCGTTCGATCGAGACGACGAGCGGCACTGGAGTGCCGCGCTCCCAGCGCGATGGGCAGTAGGCGATTCGTGTGCCAGATCTGAGACCGATTCCGCTAGCCCACCGTCACCGGCGAGAAGTCGACGTACCAGCTCTTGGGATGGACGTAGCCCTTGACCTTGGACGAGATGGCATTCGGCCAGACGTCGTGGACGACCCAGACGAACACCGAATCGTCGACCATCTTGGTGTTGATCTTCGCCAGCACCTTGTCGAGTTCCTTCGGGTCCGACGTGCTGCGCGCTTCCTTGGCCAGCGCGTCGAACCCGGGATCGTTGATATAGCCCCAGTTCGAGCCCTTGGGCGGCACCTGCTGGCTGTCGACGAAGCGCATGAAGGCGTTGTGCGGGTCCATGGTGTTCCACGACACGTTGATCGCGCCGAACGCCGCCGCCTCCGGCGCTTTCGCGCCCTGGCGCATGAAGTTCAGCAGCGCGTTCCAGTCCATCACCTGGAACTCGACATCGATGCCGACCTCGGCCCATTGCTGCTGCACCGCCTCGTTCATGATCAGCGGGTACATCTGGCCCGAGCCCGAGGTCGAGATCGCGATCTTGGTCTTGAGCTTCTTGGCCGGGCCGTAGCCTGCCTCGGCGAGCAGCCGCTTGGCTTCTGCGGGGTCATACTTGATCTTGAAGGAGGGCGTGCCGAACCACGGATGGTCGGGCGGCACGCAGCCGACGGCGGGCACGGCGAGTCCGTTCAGCACCTTCACGATCGCGTCGCGGTCGATCGCCAGATTCATCGCCTTGCGCACGCGAATGTCGGCGGTCGGCGCTCCGGGCAGCATCGACAGCGTGTACGGCCACATGTGCGGGATGGCGTTGGTCTCGATCTTCACGCCGCTCGCCTTCAGTTTTTCCAGCGAGTCCGGCGCCGGCGCCTCGATCCAGTCGACGCGGCCCGACAGCAGCGCCGCGGTGCGCGTCGAGACGTCGGGGATCGGCAGCAGCACCATGCGCTCGCTCCTGGGGATGCGGTCCTTGTTCCAGTAGTCGGTGTTGCGCTCGAGCTCGGCGCGCTCGCGCGGCGTCCAGCTCTTCATCTTCCACGGGCCGGTGCCGGACGGCGATTTGCGGTAGCCCTGCCAGTCCTTGCCGACCTTCTCGAAGTTGTCGGCGCTGGCGATGGGGAAGCGGTTGAGCAGCGAGGGCATGACCGTGTCGACGCCGTTGGTCTGCAGCTCGACCTTATGGTCGTCGATCTTGCGCCAGGCGACCAGCGGCCACAGGGCGGCGATCAGCACCGAGCGGCCGAGCCGGTCGAAGGCCGGCGACTTGTCGTTGAGCGTGCGCTCGATCGAGAAGATCACGTCGTCGGCGGTGAAGGGCGCGCCGTGATGGAACTTCACGCCCTGGCGCAGCTCGAAGATCCATTTCGTCGGGTCGGACGGGTCCTGATACCACTTGGTCGCCAGGCCGGGCACGAGCTTCGCGGGCTCGCTCGCCGAGGAGAGGTCCCACATCACCAGCGGGTCGTACATCGTGTAGCCCATGAAGCGGATGCCCTCGGTGCCCTGGTCGGGCGCGCCGTCGGTGACCGGGATGTCGGCGAGCGTCATGGCGATGCGCAAGGTCGAGGGCTGCTGGGCGTGCGCTGAACGCACGAACGGCAATGCGGCGCTGGCGGCTATTGCGGCACGACGGGTGAGCATTCGGGGCCTCCGGGGTTCCGGATTGCGAAGCAGGAAGTGCGCCACGTATCCGCTTCCTCCCCTTCGCGGAATCCGCGAAGGGGAGGAAAGCTCATTGGCGCGGCACAGCTTTTGCTGCTCATATCCACGATCATGTCTGCGCCCAACACGTTGACCGCGACGGAAATCGCGCGGCGGATCGATTCCGGAAAGCTCACGGCCGAAGCCGTCGTACGCGCCCATCTCGAACGCATCGACAAGCGAGATTCAGACGTGCTCGCCTGGACCCATCTTGCCCGCGACGCTGCCCTCGAACGCGCCAGAGTGCTCGATCGCGGGCCGCGCCAGGGTTTGCTGCACGGCGTGCCGATGGGCGTGAAGGACATCATCGACAGCTACGACCAGCCGACCGGCTACGGCTCGCCGATCTACGGGACGCACCAGCCGCTGGCCGATGCTGCGACCGTCGCGCTCGCCAAGCATGCCGGCGCCATCCTGCTCGGCAAGACGGTGACCACCGAGTTCGCCAACCGCCATCCCGGCAAGACGCGCAATCCGCACAATCCGGCGCACACGCCGGGCGGCTCGTCGTCCGGCTCGGCCGCGGCGGTGGCCGACTGGCAGGTCGTGCTGGCGACCGGCACGCAGACCGGCGGCTCGGTGATCCGGCCGGCGGCGTTCTGCGGCGTCTACGGCTACAAGCCGAGCTTCGGCCATTTCCCGGTCGCCGGCATGAAGGCCAACACCGAATGGCTGGACACGATCGGTGCCTATGCCCGCAGCCTCGAGGATCTCGCGCTGTTCCGCGCCGCCCTGATGGCGATCCCGCATCGGCCGATCGAGAAGGTCGATTTGCCGCGCATCGCCGTCTGCTTCACGCCGCACAAGGACGAGATGCAGCCCGAAGGCATCGCCGCGATCGAGGAGGCGGCAACGAAGCTCGCCAAGGCGGGCGCCAAGGTCACCGAGTTCGAGATGCCGCGCGAGATGTTCGAGATGCGCGACGGCCAGCGCCTGCTCTCCGCCTTCGAGGGACCGCGCGCCGCGGCCGACGAGGCGCATCGCTTCTTCGACCTGCTGTCGAAGAGCTTCCAGGAAGACAAGATCGCCGCCGGGCGGAAGCTCGACTACGCGGCCTGGGTCGAGGCCCGCAAGCTCGGCGAGCGTGGCCGCGCCGCGGTCGATGCGACGTTCACCGACATCGACGCCATCCTGACCGCCCCGGCGCCGGGCGAGGCGCCGCTCGGTCTGGAGCGGACCGGCAACGCCACCTTCAACCTGTTGTGGACCTATCTCTGGATGCCGTGCGTGACCCTGCCATATGGCCGCGGGCCCCAGGGTCTGCCGGTCGGTATCCAACTCGTCGGCCAACAGCACGAGGATGCGCGATTGCTCGACATTGCCGGTTGGGTGCAGGGAGCGCTGCGATGAAACCGCTCAGCGCCACCGAAGCCGTCAAGGCGATCGAAGCGGGCACGCTCACCTCGGAGACGCTCGTACAAGCCTGCCTCGACCGCATCGCCGAGCGCGATCCGGTCGTGAAGGCGTGGGTCCATCTCGACCCGACGCTGGCGCTCGTCCAAGCGCGCGCGGCGGACCAGGCCGAGGGCGGGCTGCTGCGCGGCGTGCCGATCGGGGTGAAGGACATCATCGACACCTACGACATGCCGACCGGCCACAACTCGCCGATCTTCGCGGGCACGCAGCCGTTCGGCGACGCGGCCTGCGTCGCGCTGAGCCGGGCCGCCAACGGCGTGATCCTGGGCAAGACGGTGACGACCGAGTTCGCCAATCGCCATCCCGGCCCGACCACCAATCCGCACAATGCCGCCCACACGCCTGGCGGCTCGTCCTCCGGATCGGCGGCCGCGGTCGCCGACGGGCACGTGCCGCTCGCTTTCGGGACGCAGACCGGCGGTTCGGTGATCCGGCCGGCGGCCTATTGCGGCGTGATCGGCTACAAGCCGACCTTCGGCGACTTCTCGCGGGTCGGCATCAAGATGCAGTGCCATTCGGTCGACACGCTCGGCCTGATGGCGCGCACGCTCGACGACATCGCGCTGTTCCGCGGCGCCGTGCTCGCGCTGCCGCCGGCGCCGGTCGAGCGCGACGTGAGCGCGCCGCGCATCGGCTTCTGCCGCACGCCGATCTGGGACGAGTCGGAAGCCGACACCAAGGACCTGCTGGAGAAGACGGCGCGCAAGCTCGGCGCGAAGGACGTGGCTTTCGCGCCGGCGTTCGAGGACATCCTCGACGACCACGGCGCGATCACCGGCTGGGAGAGCATGCGCAACTATGCCGACGAGCGGTTGCGCAATCCCGGCAAGGTCAGCGCCGAGCTGATGGCGATCATGAAGAAGAGCGACGGCATCACGCTCGACCGTTATGTCGCCGCGCAGCGCAGGACGGTGGCGTTCAAGGCCTTCATCGATTCGCTGTTCGACGACTTCGACGTGCTGATCTGCCCCAGCGCGCCGGGCGAGGCGCCGAAGGGGCGGGAGTTCACCGGCGATCCGCGCTTCAACTCGATCTGGACCCTGGCGGGCACGCCGTGCGTCACGCTGCCGATCGGCACGGGCGATATGGGCCTGCCGCTCGGGGTTCAGCTGGTCGGCTTGCGCCATGCCGATGACAAGCTGCTCTCCACGGCCCACTGGGTGCTCTGCCATGCCTAAGATCAACGGTGAACGACTCCTTGCGGACCTGCGGCGCATCGCCGATTTCGGCCGCTACGAAACCGGCGTGCATCGCCCGCACCTGTCGCCGCAGGACGTCGAGAGCCGCCATTGGCTGGCGGCCCGCATGAAGGAGGCGGGGCTGGAGCCGGTGATCGACGGCATCGGCACCGTGCTGGGCAAGAGCGCCAAGACGGGCCCGCGCATCCTGATCGGCTCGCATTCCGACACCCAGCCGCGCGGTGGCTGGCTCGACGGCGTGATGGGCGTGATCTACGGGCTGGAGGTGGCGCGCGCCCTTTCCGAGGATCCCGAGACCGCGCATCTCGCCGTCGACGTCGCGTCGTGGGCCGACGAGGAGGGCCATTGGGGCCAGATGACCGGCAGCCGATCGTTCGTCGGCATGTTCTCCGAGGAGGACATCGACAAGGCGCGTCATCGCGACGAAGGCACGAAGATGCGCGATGCACTGAAGGCCGCCGGGCTGGAGAGCACGCCGCGCGAGCATCTGGAGGAGGGCCGCTATCGCGGCTATCTCGAGGCGCATATCGAGCAGGGCGGCGTGCTGGAGCAGACCGACCGTCGCATCGGCATCGTCACCGCCATCGTCGGTATCTACGCCTATCGCCTCAGCTTCAGCGGCATCCAGAACCATGCCGGCACCACGCCGATGCCGATCCGCAAGGATGCCGGCGTCGCCATGATGCGGCTCTACAACGAGGTGATGGAGACCTTCCCGAAGCTCAGCGGGCCGCGCAGCGTCTGGACCGTCGGCAAGATGTCGGTCGAACCCGGGGCGCCCGCGATCATTCCCGGCAAGGCCGAGATGATCCTGCAATTCCGCGATGCCGACAAAGCCGTGCTCGACCGCTTCGAGGCGGCGCTGCTGGCGATCGTCGCCGCGGCCAACGCAAGAGGTCCGTGCATGGTCGAGTGCGTGAACCTCTCGCGCACCATGCCGACGGTGATGGACGACCGCTTCCTCGACGCGATCGAGGAGTCGGCCGCGGTGCATGCCGCCGACAAGCACATGCGCATGCCGTCCGGCGCCGGCCACGACGCGCAGATCCTCGGGCTGAAGCTGCCGGCGGCGATGATGTTCGTGCCGTCGATCGGCGGCATCTCGCACCATTTCACCGAGAACACCGCCGACGCCGACATCGTGCTGGGCTGCCAGGTCTTTGCCGACGCGACGGCGAGGATCCTGAAGGGCAACTAGCGCAGGATGGATTGAGCCGGCCTCGGAAGTCCTCCCCATTCAGATGGGGAGGTGGCGGCGTCTTACGCCGACGGAGGGGTCAGGAGTCCCAATCCCGTTGCGCCTCATGACTCCTCCGCCCGCGTAAGACGCGGGCACCTCCCCCTGTGAGGGGGAGGAATTTCTGAGCGGACTCGATGCGACCGGCGAGGCGCTAATCGAACAGCTTGCGCAGCTCGTCCTTGGCCTTCTCGAGGGTGCGGTGGCGGCTTGCTGACAGCTCCTTGCCGGCGCGGTTGATGTAGAAGGTCAGCATCGACATCGCCGAGCGCAGCGGCGCCGACTTGCGCCGTCGGCTGTGCTCGGCCGAGCGCTTCAGCGAGACGGCGATGTCGTGGGCGCTGCGGTTGTTGAACACGCCCTTCTCGAGGTCGAGCGCGTCGCTCTCGCGGGTCACCTTGCCCGACCACTTCTTGAGCCTGGTACGGTGACGCGCGCCGACTCGGCCGTGATGTGCGGTTGCAGCCATGTCGCTTCAACGCCCGCGCGCGGCGATCGTTGCCCGATGCCGATCCCTCAGTTGCCGAGGATGTAGCGCGCGAACGGTCCGCGCTTGTCGGCCGGCAGCTGCGGCGGCAGCGAATCGACCTTGAGCTCGACGTCGCAGCTCACCTCGTTGGACAGCGTCGCGAAGGCGGCCAGCCGGTCGAAGTCGGCCTTGGTGAAGCCGGCCTCCTGCAGCACCGCCAACAGCTCCTCGCGGTTCAGCACCGGCTGCGGCTTGCCGGCCTTCTTGCCGTTGCGCCACGCCGCCTCGAGGGTCTGCAGCACCTGGGCGAACAGCCGCTGGCCCTCGGTATCGAGCAGGTCCGGCCGCTGCAGCGCGCCGAGCGCCATCTGCCGGCAGGCCGCGGGGTCGGTGCGGCGCAGGTAGCCGACCAGCTCGGCGCGGGCGGCGACGGCGGCCATCGCGCTGGCATCGTCGGCGGCGCGCAGCGATGGCACGATGTACTGGCCGCGGATCTCGGCGACCAGGGAGAACGGCCGCGACAGGCCGGTCCGGGTCGGGCTCTTCAGCTCCTCCTCGATCGCCGTGCGCATGCGGCTTTCGACGGCGGAATTCTCGGCCATCACCGGGCCGATCAGCGGCACGCGGCGGATCTGGTCGAGCGCGGTGTCGACCTCGCTCTTGCCGCGGATCAGGGTCCAGCCGCCCCACACGATCGCCGCCAGGACGACGGCGGCGAGCAGGCCGATGCCGCCGGTGCGGGCGAGCGTACGTTTGTCGATCTCCATTGCGTCGGGAAACTATCAGGCTTGCGTTGGACTGTAACCCCGGCTGTACTCGGGCGGCGTCTGCTTCCTATGCCCATTCAGCTCGAGATTTTCCACCCGGACCGGATCGTCATTGCCGTCGCTCGGGGCCATGTCACCCTCGAGGACTACGGCGGGCTGCTCGCCGAGATCGTCAAGGCCGACGTCACGCATTATCGCAAGATCATCGACAGCACCGATGCCGAGTCGGACGCCATCGATCTCGAGCTGCTGCTGCAGGCCGATGAGCTGACGCGCGGTCTCAACAGCCGGCCGCGCGGGCCGCTGGCGCTGGTGGTCAGCCGTGCCAGGGGCGAGATGGCCCGCGGCTTCCAGGAGAGGTCGACCGACCGGCCGATCGGGGTGTTCAGCAACATCCACGAGGCGCGCGTCTGGCTGCGCACCTTGCCGATCGTCGAATAGGCCTTGGCCGTCAGGGATGGATGACCATCCCGGTGAAGACGTAGGCCTGCAGCATCACCAGCACGCCGACCAGGCAGGCGAGCGCGATCGAGTGCTTGAACACGAAGCGCAGGATCGAGCCCTCGTGGCCGAACCAGTTGGTCGCGGTCGAGGCGACGACGATCGACTGGGCGTCGATCATCTTGCCCATCACGCCGCCCGAGGAGTTGGCGGCAGCCATCAGGATCGGCGACAGGCCGAGCTGTTCGGCGGTGATCTTCTGCAGGCCGCCGAACAGCACGTTCGACGCGGTATCGGAGCCGGTCAGCGCCACGCCCAGCCAGCCGAGCAGGGTGCCGAAGAACGGATAGAGGAAGCCGGCATGGGCGAAGGCGAGGCCGAGCGTCGCGTCGATGCCGGAGTAGCGGGTCAGCGTGCCGATCGCCAGCATCGCCGCGATGGTGAGCAGCGAGTAGCGCACCGCCCAGATCGTCTCGCCGTAGGCCTTGACCAGGCGCAGCGGGTTGAAGCCCATCAGGAACGCCGAGACGATCGCGGCGATCAGCATGCCGCTGCCGGTGTAGGTGAGCCAGGTGAAGGAGAACACCGCGCCCTCCGGCGTCGGCTTGGCCACCACCGGCGGCACCTTGGCGATCAGGTTGTGCAGGCCTTCGACCGGATAGCTCCAGACGAAGATCTTGTTCATCGGCACCTTGAACCAGTCGCTGCCCCAGACCAGCAGCACGATGCAGACGATGACCCACGGCAGCAGGCCGCGCCACATCTCGGCGCGCGTCACCGGCGCGGTCGAGGCGGTGCTGGCCGGCATGGTGCCGACCGAATCGTCGCGCGTGCGCAGTGCCGGCGACAGCCACAGCTCCTTCGGCTGCCAGACCTTGAGGAAGCCGATCAGGCAGGCCATAGACACCAGCGAGGCGCCGATATCGACGATCCACGGATTGATGAAGTTGGAGATCAGGAATTGCGGGACGGCGAAGGAGACGCCGGTCACCAGGATGGCCGGCCAGATGTCCTTCATGCCCTTCCAGCCGGCGAACGCCCAGATCAGCCAGAACGGTACGATCAGCGAGAAGAACGGCAACTGCCGGCCGACCATGGCGCCGAGCAGGAAGGGATCGAGGCCGGTCACCGAGGCCAGCCCCTGGATCGGCGTGCCGAGCGCGCCGTAGGCGACCGGCGCGGTGTTGGCGATCAGGCTGAGGCCGGCGGCGGCGAGCGGCGAGAAGCCGAGGCCCATCAGCATCGCGCCGGTCACCGCGACCGGCGTGCCGAAGCCCGAGGCGCCCTCGAAGAAGGCGCCGAAGGAGAAGGCGATCAGCAGCAGCTGGATGCGGCGGTCGGGCGAGACGCCGCCGATCGTGCGCTGCAGCAGCTCGAACGAGCCCTTCTCCACCGCGAGCCGGTAGAGGAAGATGACGTTGAGCACGATCCAGCCGATCGGGAAGAAGCCGGTCACCAGCCCGAGGACCGAGGCGCGCACCGCCAGTCCGGCCGGCATGGTGAAGGCCCAGATGGCGATGCAGATCGCCGCGACCAGCGCGATGACGGCGGCGAGATGCGCCTTTACCTTGCCCGAGGCGATCAGCGCCAGCAGGACGACGACAGGAACGGCCGCGATCAGCGTCGACAGCCATTCGTTACCGAGCGGGTTGTAGATCTGGTTCCACATCGCCTGGCGTTCCCCCCGAGGTCGTTGCTTGAGGGAAGGCTATCAGGCTCGCTTTGGCCTGTACGCTCGAAATCGGCAGGGCTTGTGCACAATTGCGCGAGAGCGCACCGGGCGATCGCAGAGGATGTGAAGTCGGCGCGCGGCTAGGCCGGCGTGTTCTTCTCCAGGAAGGCGCGCACCCGCCTGATCGATTCCTGCATGTGCGTCGGGCCCTTCCAGTCCTTCTGGACCTCGATGTTGGGGGCGAGTGCCGCGATCTCCTCGCTGGTCTTGGCCGGATGCGGCTTGTCCGACCCGGGCTGCAGGTAGAGCGGCGTCTTGCAGGCCTTCACGAAGTCGCGGGTGACCGAGAACACGAAGTCGGGCCCGAACATGTTCTTGCCGAACGCCTGGATGGTCTCCTCGCTGACCGCGGGATCGCGGCCGCGCACGGTCTCGCTGTAGCCCTGCACCGCCGCGTCCCAGGTGTCGCGGTTCTCCCACAGGCCGATCGGGTTCTGCAGCACCGCGGCGGCGATGCGGCCCGGGTTCTGCTCGATCGCCTCGAAGCAGTAGCTGCCGCCGATGCAGCCGCCCATGACGAAGAACTTCGCAAAGCCGAGGTGATCCATCAGCGCGAAGTGGTCGGCCGCGAAGGTGTGCCAGCCGTGGTCGGGCTTCACGTCGGCGACCGACTTGCCGGCGTTGCGCTGGTCCATCGCCACCACTGTGAACTTGTCGGCCAGCGCCTTGCGCGGGTCCATTCACGGGAAGCCGTTGGGATAGGCGGCCGAGATGCCGCCCCACATCTCCATCTGCGACTTCAGCCCGCCCGGCGCATAGAGCAGCACCGGAAAGCCCGAGCCGTGGACCTCGTAGTGAATCTCCGCATCGGCGCGCTTGAACATCGGCATGGCGTCCTCCTGTCCCGCTCGGGGCGACTACGTCGGCTTATACCCGATCGAATCGAGGATTTCCTTCCAGCGCTTGAGGTCGGCCGCCATGCGCTGGCTGAACGCGGCTGGCGTCGAGGTCTCGACGTCGAGGCCGAACTCGGTCATCCGCTTCTCGATCTCGGGCAGCTTGAGCACCGCGCGCAGCTCGTTGCCCCAGGCCTCGATCGTCGCCGGCGGCGTCTTGGGCCCCGTGCAAAAGAAGTACCAGCCGAGGATGCTGATCTTCGGATAGCCGAGCTGGGCCACCGTCGGGATCTCCGGCGCCGAGGTGGTGGGCTTCTGGCCCGAGGTGAAGATCACCTTCACCTTGCCAGCGCGGTGATGCTCCAGGAAGTCGGTGATGCCGCCGCAGCCCGCCGCGATATGGCCGCCCTGCAAGTCGGCGACCAGGGGCGCGGCGCCGCGATAGGGCACCGGCTCGAGCGGCACGCCGATCGCCTGGCCCGCCATGACGCCGAAGAAGTGCGTGAACGAGCCCATCGCCGTCGTGCCGAACGACTGGCGCGTCGGGTTCTTCTTCAGCCATTCGATGTATTCGGGCAGCGTGTTCACCCCGATGGTCGGCGACACGCAGTAGGCGGTCTGCACCGTGCCGGCGAGCGTGATCGGCGCGATGTCGGTCAGCGGGTCGAACGGCATCTGCGGCATGGTGAGCTTCTGCACCACCGTGGCCGACGGCATGTAGCAGATGGTCGTGCCGTCCTGCGCGCCGTTCTTCAGCTCGACGCCGGCCAGCGTGCCCGAGGCGCCACCCTTGTTATCGATGATGACGTTGCGGCCGGTGCGCTGCTTCAGCGCTTCGGCGATGAAGCGGGCCATCACGTCGGTGCCGCCGCCGGCCGGAAAGCCGACCATGATCTTGAGCGTCTTGTCCGGCAGGGCTGAATTGGCGCGGACGATCGCGGGCGACGCGACGGCCGCTCCCGCGAGGGCCAAAGCGGAGCGGCGGCTGATCTTGGTCACGGTACGTTTTCTCCCTCAACTACGACACCAAACTCCAGGCAAGTTCCGCCCGTTCGCGGGGCGCCCTGCTCATTTTCACCGACTCGGGATTGGACGAATTGCCGGCCAGGCCGCGGCGATAGACGCCCTGCGCGATGGCGGCGAGCCGGAACAGCGAGAAGGCGACGTAGTAGTTCCAGTGCTCGATGCGCTCGCGCCCGGTGCGCCGGCAATAGGCGGCGACGTACTCGCTCTCGGTCGGCAGGCCGAGTCTCGCGAAGTCGACGGTGGCGAAGCCGTGCGGCGGCTCCTTCATGTGATAGCCGAGGCAGTTGTAGGCGAGGTCGGCGAGCGGATGGCCGAGCGTGCTGAGCTCCCAGTCGAGCACGGCGACGATGCGCGGCTCGGTCGGATGGACGATCAGGTTGCCCAGCCGGTAGTCGCCATGGGCGATCGTGGTCGGGTCCTCGGCCGGGATATGCTCGGGCAGCCAGGCGCTGAGCTTCTCCATCGCCTCGATGTGCTCGGTCTCGAGCTCGGCATACTGCCTGGTCCAGCGCGCGAGCTGGCGGGCGATGTACTGGCCCGAGCGGCCGTAGTCGCCGAGCCCGACCTTCGCCGGATCGACCTTGTGCAGGCGGGCGAGCACGTCGTTCATCGAATCGAAGATCGCGGCGCGCTCGGCCGGTGTCTGGCCGGGCATCGACGGGTCGATCAGGATGCGGCCCTCGACGCAGCTCATGACGTAGAACATCTGGCCGATCACCGACTCGTCGGCGCACAGGAAGTGGGCGGGCGCCACCGGCACGTCGGTCTGTGCCAGCGCCGAGATCACGCGGAACTCGCGGTCGACCTGGTGCGCCGAGGCGACCAGCTTGCCGGGCGGCTTCTTGCGCAGCACGAAGTCGCGCCGCCTGCCATCGCTCATCTCCGCCGACAGGAAGAAGGTCGGGTTGGAATGCCCTGAGTCGAACTGCTGAACCTCCAGCCCGCCGCGATAACCCGGCAGATGGTCGCGCAGGTAGCGTTCGAGCGAAGCGGCATCGAAGCGATGGCGCTCCATGACAGGCACGGTTCGGGCGTAGACAGGCATGGCCCGAGCCTAGGGATTTCGCACGGGACGGCAATCGGCTCGTCCCACAGAGAGAAACGTAGTTTCAGCGCAAGAGCGAGGGAGTGTTCCCTAGTAACTGATACGCCCGCGGCCCTGCGGTTCGGCGATGGCGGCCTGGATCGGCGTCAACTGCGGCGCCTCCGCCTCGCTGCCGACATCGATCTGCGCCGGCGACACGCCCGCACGGATCAGCGCTTCGCGGATCGCGTCGGCGCGGCGCAGCGACAGGGTGCGCGAATAGGCCGAGCCGTTGTCGCGATCGATAGCCGCGATGGCGATGATCGCCGGCCGGCCGCGCTTGATGTCGTCGGCGGCCTGGCGGACGACGGCGTTGCCGACCAGGCCGAGCTCGCTGCGCTCGAAGCCGAAATAGGCGGTGTAGCGGCGGCTGCCGGTCGGCGGTGCGTTGGTCCAGATCTCGCGCTCCTCCTTGACCGCCAGCCGCGCGCTGCGGCTGGGGCCGGCGAAGTTGTAGGCCATGCGGACGAACGGCCCGAACTCGACCAGCGCACCCTGGCGCGAGGCGTCGCCGGTGATCGCGGTGTTGAAGGAGGTGGCGACGCGGGCGCCGGTGGTGATGGAGAGGGAGGGGGTGTCGGAGGATCGCCAGTTGATGCCCAGCTCTGCGCTGAGCTGCGGGACGAACTGCCAGTAGGCGGTGTTGTTCAGCAGCACGCCGTTACCGGTCTCGGTGTAGTTGGTGTAGAGCAGGGCGGCGTCGGCGCCGCCGACCACGGCCCAGCTCTCTGCGATCGGCAGGCGCACCCCGGCGCCGATCTTGGGGCCGATGCCGTACATCTCGCGCTGGTCGAAGCCGGCCAGCGGCGCCACGTTGTAGGTGGCGCCCTGCTTGTAGTGGATGCCGCGCAGGCCGCCGTTTACCCGCCACCAGTCCCGGCTGTAGCCGAGCTCGAGATCGAAATGCTGGTGATTGGTATCGACCGAGATGGTGCCGTTCTGGAACTTGGTGAGGTGCGACAGCAGGCCCTGCACATCGCCGGCCAGCGCCACGTCCCAATACGGGTCGATCTTGTAGCCGATCATGATCTGGCCGCCCGGCCCGTTGGTGACGTCGGAACTGGCGCCGCCCACGGTCACGCGATTGCCACCCAGCCACATCCAGCGGCCGTCGATGTTGCCGAAGAAGCCCTGCTGCTCGGGTACCTGCGCGCGCGCCGAAGCGGCGATCGCTGCGATCAAACCTGCCAATGCGATGAGCTTGGCGATGCGATCCACGGACGGCGCACTCCCGGTGCATTCGTTGTCCATGGAAACGCGGCGACTCCAACTCTGTTTCGCCGTGAGTCAAACAGAATGTTTTTGCGTGCACCGCGGCGGTCATCGCAACCACGCGCGCCGTCATCCGTTCCTTGAGGTCCGCTCGATGAAGCCACAGGAGACAAGGCCGTTGGATCAGCCCGCCGCCCACGTTCCGGTCGTCCATGTGCGGGGGAACTCGGCGATCCGCCGGCCGCTGATCATCCTCGCCGTGTGCGCCATCGCCGCCGTCGGCTACGTGGCCCGCGACTTCCTGATTCCCACCGCGGGCGCCGTCGTGCTGGCGCTGATCCTGACGCCGGTCGCCAACACATTCGAGCGCATGCGCCTGTCGCCCACATCCGCGGCCGCGATCGCGGTGGTGTTCCTTGCCTTGGCGGTCGCCGGTGTCCTGTCCTTGGTGATCCCGTCGATCGCCGACTGGGCGGCGCAGGCGCCGTATCTCACGCTGACCCTGCAGCGCAAGCTCGAGGGCCTGCGCAAGTCGCTGGCCTTCATGGAGGAGCTTACCCACTCGGTGGAGCAGGCGACGGCCGCGGGTGCTGCCAAGGCCGCCGAGTCCGAGAAGGTGGTGGCCCAGAACCGCACCCTGCTCGGCCAGCTCGCCAGCACCGCACCGGCGGTGATCCTGCAGATCGCCTACGCAGGCGTGCTCGCCTTCATGCTGCTGGCGCATCGCAATGGCCATCGCCGCCAGATCCTGCGCATCCCGGCGGGCTTCGATACGCGCGTGCGGCTCGCCCGCATGATGCGCGACATCAACGACCGGGTCGGTCATTACCTGTTCTCGCTGGCGGTCATCTATCTCGTGGTCGCGGTGCTGGCGACGACGGCGCTGGTGCTGCTCGGCCTGCCCAACGCCATGATGTGGGGCGTGCTGCTGGGCATCGCCTCCTTCGTGCCCTTCGTCGGGCCGCCGGTGGTGATCGCGCTGGTCACGCTGGTGGCGCTGCTGACCTTCGAGGATTGGCCACGCATCGTCGCGGCACCCGCCATCCTGACCCTGATCCACTTCGCCGAATCGCAATTCGTGACGCCCGCCTTCGTGAGCCGGCGTTGCGCCCTCAACACCGTGGCGGTGTTCGTGGTGATTGCCCTGTTGGGCTGGATGTGGGGGGCGATCGGCGCGATCGTGGCGGTGCCGCTGCTGATCCTGATCAGCACGATTGCGGCGCACCTGCCGTCGCTGCGCTGGCTCGAAGTGTTGCTTTCGGATGATCGGCCGGTGAGCCGGCGGGTTTCCTCGCTGCCCCCGCTGGCCTCGCGCGGCTATAAGCCCAAACCCGGCAAACCCAGGCCCGCCCGTCAGCCTCGGCGGCGCCTCATGGCGGCGAAGTAGAGGCCGCCGCCGGCGGCGCCATAGAGGCCGCCGACGATCGCCCAGGCGGCCGCCGGATCCATCTCACGCTGCAGCACGGTCAACCCGGCATAGCTGAGGCACAGCAGGCCGACCCCGCCGACGACGCCCGCGGCGAGGGTGAGGCCGGCGCGGGTCGCGGCGTCGGTCGCGCTGTCGCGCAGGCCGCGCGCCATTGTGGGCAGCGCGACCAGGCGGATCAGCGAGGCGATCAAGGGAGGTCCCCTCGGCCTATCGGTAGCCGGGCTGTCAGGGGCGGCCTTGCCGACCTTGCGGTCAGGACTGCCGACGACAAAGGTACCCCGCAAGGAAGCCGATGCCGATCACGGCCGCGAGCGTTCCGAACGGCCGGGCCTTCACGGTCTCAACCAGCGAGTCGGCGGCGCTGTCGCGCATCTGGCTCGACTTGCTGGCCAGCTTGGACGCGGTGTCCTTGGCGGTCTCGGAATATTCGTCGATGAAGCGCTGGGCGGCATCGACTGCATCGTCGATGGTCTCGCGGCCCTTGGTCTCGACGGCGTCGATGGCGCGGTTGACACCGTCGCTGGCATCATTGGCCATGGCGTCGGAGACGCGCTTGAGCTGCATCTTCAACGCATTGATTTCCTTGATCAGATCCTTGCTGGGGATCGAATGGGCCGTGCCGTTGCCGCGCATGATCGTCCTCCGGGCTGTGGGGGCATCTCTGTGGCAGCTAACGCCCTGAAAGCCCGAAGGTTTCAGCCGTCCCACACGTTCTGCGGGAAGGGCAGCCTGGTGAAGTCCGGCGGCTTGAGCGGCGTATGGTGCGAGACGCCTTCCTTCTCCAGCAACATCATATACTGGCGCACGTGCTGGCCACAATGCCAGGTAGTGCGCTCCATCAGTTCATGCAAGCTCTGCGCGCCGTAGTAGGTGGGCAGCTCCTTGGCTGGCGCGGTGTCGCCCTTGCGCCACCAATCCTGGAAGCGCTGCCGCACGCTCTCGCCATAGGCGATCAGCTCGGCTGTCGTGGCGTCGGGCTTGGGCTCCTCGCGGAACGCCGCCTGGACGAGCGTCGTGCCCTGGTTGGCATCGAGGAACGCCGCCACCACGCGGAACAGGTGGAAACCGAGGGTGCGGTAGCTGCGCGGCCGGCCCGGCACGTGGGTGGCCAGCCGGTCGGCCGGCATCAGCGGGATCAGCTCCAGCGCCGCGCCCATGTATTTGTCGACGCGCGCCGCCAGCTCGTCGGTCGAGAGCTCGGGGCCGCTCTTCTCGTTGAGGCCGAGGAAGTCGACGATCTGCTTGGTGCTCTGACCGAAGGTGAACGCGGTACCGCGCGAGAGCACCGGCACCGAACGCGCGCCCAGCCTTTGCAATTCGGCGAGGCCGTTGGGGGCTTCCAGGACATTCACTGAAACGAAGTCGATCCCACGGACCGATAGAAACTCTTTGAGTCTCAGACAGCTGGTTCAACCCGGCTGCCAGAACACCTTGAACGGTTCCATCACCGACTCCTGAACACGCATGAGAGAATGCTACGCCTTACGCTGGCTTGTGGCAAACGATGCAGACCTTGTTGCCGTCCGGATCGCGAACATAGGCGCCGTAGTAGTTCGGGTGATAGTGCGCGCGCAAACCCGGCTTGCCCTCGTCCTTGCCGCCATTGGCCATCGCCGCCGCGTAAGCAGCGTCGACAGCAGGCCGTGTGTCGGCCTCGAGCCCGATGGTGATGCCGTTGCCGACCGATGCCGCCTGCTTGTCGATCGGCCGGACGATCCAGAGCTGCGGCCGCCCGCCCTGGCGGCCGTAGCCCATGCCTGCGTCGGGGTAGTCCAGGTGCAAGACCAGGCCGAGCGGCTTGCCCACGCCGTCATAGAAGGCCTTGGCGCGAGCCAAGTCGTTGCTGCCGACCGTGAGGTGGCTGAACATCGGCATCTCCTCGTCTAGTTCAACGGCTCCAGTTTGAACGCCGCCATGCGCGTGCGCCAGCTCTCGAGATGGGCGCGCACGCGGTCGGCCGCCTGCTGCGGCGTCGAGCCCACGATCTGCAGGCCATTTTTCGCCAGCGTCGTGGCGACCTCGCGTTCGGCGAGCACGGCGCCGATCTGGCGGTTCCATTCCGCCACGGTCGCCGGCGGTGCCGCCGCCGAGGCGAAGAAGCCATACCATTCCTCGGTCAGCATGCCGGGAAAGCCGAGCTCGTTCGCCGTCGGCACGTCGGGCGCCGCGGCGAGGCGCCGGTCGCCGTCGATCGCGCGGCCGATCGTGCGGGCGTAGACCTGCAGCAGGGAGTCGGTGACCGTGACGCCGATGCGGCGGCGTTCGGGCTCGCCGTCACGGGCCCACAGGGCGAACGTGCGGACGGAGGTCACGCCGGCGCGTGGCGAGACGGCGAGTGCTGTTTCGAACGTGCCGGCGGTGGTGATGGGGGCGAGGTCCTTCTCAGGATCGAACGGAAAGGCCGCGACTGCGGCGCGCAAGGCGATGGTGGTCGACGGCATGAAGGCGATCACCGAGCCGTCCATGGCGGACGAGAGCTTCAGCGCCTCGCCGGCCGCCTGTCCGGTGTTGCCTGGGCGGCCGCGAGGCCAAGCAGGGAACGGCGACGCGGGATGAACTTCACTTCATCAGGATGCCGCAGGCGCGTAAGCGGCTGCAAGTTGGCGCGAGACCAACCGGGCGTACAAGCCTCCCTTCATCAAGAGTGCGGCATGCGTGCCGGTCTCGGCGACGCGGCCTTCGTCGAGCACCACGATCAGGTCGGCGTCGCGCACCGTCGACAGGCGATGGGCAATGACGATGGTGGTGCGGTCGGTCTGCAACAGGTCGAGCGCGCGGCGCACCGCCTGTTCGTTTACCGCATCGAGGTGCGAGGTCGCCTCGTCGAGGATCAGGATCGGCGCGTCCTTCAGGAAGGCGCGCGCGATGGCGACGCGCTGGCGCTGGCCGCCGCTCAGCGACGTACCGCGCTCGCCGACCGGCGAGTCGAGGCCGTCGGGCAGGTTGGCCACCAGCTCGGTCAGCGAGGCGTGCTTGATCGCGGCCTGCAGCTCGGGCTCCGAGGCGTCGGGGCGGGCGATCAGGACGTTGGCGCGCAGGGTGTCGTTGAACAGGTAAGTGTCCTGCGCCACCAGCGCGATCATGCGGCGCAGGTCGTCGAGCTTGTAGTCCCTGAGGTCGGCGCCGTTCAGGGTGATGCGGCCCGAGTCGGGATCCCAGAAGCGCATCAGCAATTGTGCGGTCGTCGTCTTGCCCGCGCCCGAGGTGCCGACCAGCGCCACCGTCTTGCCGGCCGGGATGGTGAAGCTCACGTCGGACAGCGCGCAGCGCGTCTGGCCGGGATAGGCGAAGCGCACGCTTTCGAGGGCCAGCGCCGCCGCACCGCTTCTGGCCGCGGCGCCCGGGCCGTCGCGCACCGGGATCGGCTCGTTGGCCAGCGCATAGACGCGCCGCGTGGCGCCCAGCGTGTCGGCGAGCTGGCGGCCGATCTGGGCGATCTCCGACACCGGCAGGAAGGCCGCCATCGCCAGGATGGTAAGCAGAGGCAGCAGACCGGGATCGATCGCGCCGTGCGACGACAGCACCGCGCCGGTGACCACGACCGCGAGGCCGCCCAAGCCCGTCAGCACTTCGAGGATGGCGTGCTGCAGCGTGAGCTCGCGGAAGAAGGGCAGGCGCAGGTCGATGTGGCGTTGGCTGAGCTCGTTGAGGCGGTCGCCGCGGCGGCTCTCCTGCTGGAAGGCGACGATCTCGCCCAGGCCTTGCACCGAATCGACAGCGAAGGCGCCGAGCTCGCCGGCCGCCTCGCGCGCCTGGCTGCCCAGGCGATCGACGCGCTTGCGCATCAGGAAGGGGCTGAGGCCCACCGCGAGCAGGAAGGGCAGCAGCGCCAGCGCCAGCCAGCCGTTTGCCGTCGCCAGCGCCGCGATCACCACGGCCGGGATCAGGATGGCGACGAAGGCGGGCGCCACGGTGTGGGCGAAGAAGTACTCGACCAGCTCGATGTCGTGGGTGGCGAGCGCCATCAGATCGCCGGTGCGGCGGCGCACCAGATAGGCGGGCGCCAGCGCATCGAGCTTGCGGAAGGCGTCGATGCGCATCTCGGCCAGCAGGCGGAAGGCCATGTCGTGCGCCAGCCACGACTCCAGCCAGTGCAGCACGCCCGAGAGCGGCGCGATGACGGCGAGCCCGATCGCGAGGCCGGTCCACGGCTGGTGGTTCTTGAGCGCCAGCACGATCAGCGCCGACAGCACGCCGACGCCGATGAAGGTCACCACGCGCAGCACGCCGAACAGGAAGGTCGCGGTGAGCTTGCCCTTCCACGGCAGGATCACCTTCATCAGCGCCGCGACGACCTGATACCAGGTGAGGCCCTCGGCCTTGATGATGCCCTCGGTCAGGGGCTTCACCGCGCCGCCCGGCGTGTCGGCGATGCTCTCGACGCGCGTCGGCGTGTCGAAGGTGTCGACGGTGGCGGAGGTGGTCGACTCCTTCACCTGCTCAGCCATCAGGCCGGCATAGATGCCGCCCTTGGTCATCAGCTCGTCGTGGCGGCCTTGCTCCGACACCTTGCCGCCGTTCAGCACCAGGATGCGGTCGCAGTCGATCACGCTCGACAGGCGATGGGCCAATATGAGCGTCGTGCGGCCCTGCATCAGGCGGTCGAGCGCTTCCTGGATGACCGCCTCGTTCTCGGCATCGACGGCGCTGAGCGCCTCGTCGAGCACCAGGATCGGCGTGTCGCGCAGCAGGGCGCGCGCGATGGCGAGACGCTGGCGCTGGCCGCCGGAGAGCTTGATGCCCTTCTCGCCGATCACCGTCGCGTAACCCTGCGGCAGGCTCAGGATGAAGTCGTGGATGTTGGCGACGCGCGTCGCCTGCTCGATCTGCGCGTGCGTCGCCTCGGGTTGGCCGAGGCGGATGTTCTCCTCGACCGTGCCGTGGAACAGGAAGGTGTCCTGGTTCACCACCGAAATGAGCGCCCGGATCTGCTCGAACGAGAGCGTGCGCAGGTCATGGCCGCCCAGAGTGATGCGGCCGCGATCGGGATCGTAGAAGCGCAGCAGCAGGCGCACGATCGACGACTTGCCGCCGCCCGACGGGCCGACGATGCCCAGCCGCTCGCCCGCCTTCGCGCGGAAGGTGAGGTTGTCGTGCACGGTCCGACGCGTGCCCGGATAGGCGAAGCGCACGTCCTCGAAGGCGATAGTCGGCGCCAGCGCCTTGTCGAGCGGGGTGGGGAGCACATCGGCAACGGCGGGCTTGTCGTCGAGGATCTTGTAGATGCCCTGCGCCGCCGAGAGGCCGACCATGCCCTGGTGCAGCACGGTGCGCAGCTCGCGCATCGGCCGGTAGATCTCGACGCCCAGCATCATGATCACCAGCAGCGAGGTCAGCGCCATCGCGCCGGATTCGACGCGCACCGCGCCGTAGATCAGCGCGCCGGCGGCACCGCAGGCGATCGCGGTATCGGTGATGCCGCGCGCCAAGGTGTTGGTACCGAGCACCCACATGGTGCGGCGGAACAGATCGCGCGCCTCGACCTCGAGCTTGTCGGCGCGCACCTTGCCCTGGCCGAACGCCTTGAGCGTGGCCAAGCCCTGGATCGAATCGAGGAACTCCGCGGCGAAGCTCGCATAGGCGCGCTGGCGCTCGCGGCTGTTGGCGACGTCCATCTTGTGCCACAGCGCCGGCGCGAACAGCGCCACCAGCGCGAAGCCCAGCATGACCAGCGCCACCGGCAGGTCGATCAGGGTGACGACGACGAAGATCAGCAGCGGCGTCAGCAACGCGATCAGGAACTGCGGCAGGAACTGGCCGAAATAGGTCTCGAGCTGCTCGACGCCGTCGATCATCGACAGGGTCAGACCGCCCGAGCGCTGGCGGCCGACCGTTCCCGGGCCGAGGCTCGCGATCTTGTCGTACAGCGTCCGCCGCAGCCGCTTCTGCACCCACGCGGCGTTCTCGTGCGCCACGACCGCGCGCCAATGCTCGGCGGCACCGCGCAGCACCATCACCACGCCGATCAGCACCGCCGGCCAGACGAGGTCGGCGAGCCCGCGGCCGGCGAAGACCTGGCCGATCAGCCAGCCCAGCAGGCCGAGCCGCGCGACGCCCAGCGCGACCGAGAAGAGGCCGAGGACGACGGCCCCGGCGATGCGGGTCCGGATGCCTCTGGTGAAGGCGAGGAGACGCGGTTCGATGTGCATGGTGAAAGACTAGGCCGAACATTCCTATTCGTCAGTGCACAATTCGGAAAATTCCCTGTACAATTTTGTACATGCAGCCGAGCTGGGATGACCTCCGCATTTTCCTCTCGCTCGCGCGCGGGGGCACGCTGACCACCGCCGCCAAGGCGCTGGGGGTGAGCCATCCCACGGTGGCGCGTCGCGTCCAGGCGCTCGAGAAGGAGATCGGCGCGCGGCTGTTCGAACGCCTGCCCGACCGCTTCGTGCCGACCGCGGCCGGCGAGCAGCTCATCGCCGATACCGAGGCGATGGAGAAGGCCGCGTTGTCGATCAACCGCCGCAGCGCGGCCCTCGGCGACACCGTGAGCGGCGTCGTGCGACTGTCCTCCGGCGAGGCGATGGCCGCCTTGCTGGCGCGTCATTTGCCGTGGCTGCGAGAGCGGCTAAGCCGCATAGAGTTCGAGGTGGTGGAAAGCCACATGCTGGCCAATCTCTCGCGGCGCGAGGCCGATCTCCTGATCCGCGAGCAGGTGCCCGATCTTGCCGAGATCGTGGCGCGCAAGCTGGGCCGCGTCGCCTATGCGATCTATGCCGCGCGCGATTTCCCGCTTCCCCGCAAACCTGCGCTGGAAAGCCTGCCGTGGATCGGGTTCGACGACAATCACAGCTACATGCCGGGCCAGCACTGGCTGCACAAGCGCTTGGCTGGCGCGCGTCCTGTCATACGGTGCAACAACTGGTTGGTGCTGCACCGCGCCGTGCAGTCGGGCGCGGGACTTGCGGTCCTGCCTTGCTATCTCGGCGACACCGATCCCGTGTTGCAGCGCGTCGGCGGCGTCATCGACGAGGTGTTCGCCGACCAGTGGCTGCTGGTCCATCGCGACCTGCGCGCGCTGCCGCGTGTGCGCGCGGTGATGGATGCCGTGATCGTGTTGTTCCAGCGCGAGCGCGCGTTGCTCGAGGGCGCTATGGTTTCTCCAACGATACGGGAGAAACGCACATGAACGGCTTGAGGCGCACGCTCGTCGTTTTGTTGATTGCTGCCGCCGGAACGGTTCATGCCGAGACGCCCGTGCCGATGGCGGCATCGCCCGAGGAAGTCGGGCTGTCGTCGGCCCAGCTCAAGCGCCTCGAGGAGGTCACAAGGAAGCAGATCGACGACGGGCTGGTGCCCGGGACGGTGATGCTGGTCGCGCGCCGCGGCAAGATCGCATGGGTCTCCGTGCAGGGCAAACGCGATCCGGCGCAGCCCGATCCGATGAAGCTCGATTCGATCTTCCGCATCTATTCGATGACCAAGCCGATCGTCAGCGTGACCCTGATGCAGCTGGTCGAGGAGGGGCGGCTGCAGATCACCGACCCGGTCTCGAAGTACCTACCCGAGATCGGCCAGATGAAGGTCGGGACGGAAGTGACCGGCGCCGACGGCATGCCGATGCTGCGGTTGAGCGATCCGACGCGGCCGATGACCGTGCAGGACCTGCTGCGCCACACTGCCGGCCTGACCTATGGCGGCCGCGGCGCCGGCCTGATCCACCAGGCCTACCGTGACGCCAAGATCGGCGACCGCAGCTTCACCACCCAGGAGTTCGTGTCGAAGCTCTCCAGGATGGCGCTGAAGTTCAACCCCGGCGACCGCTGGGAATACAGCGTCGCGGTCGACGTCCAGGGCCGGCTGGTCGAGGTGCTGACCGGCAAGAAGCTGGGCGAGGCGGTGGCCGATCGCGTGCTGCAGCCTCTCGGCATGGTCGACACCGGCTTCCAGGTCCCGGCCGCCAAGGTCGCGCGCGCCGCGCAGCCCGGCCCGCGGCCCAACGGCCAGCCGATGACACCGCGGTTCAAGGTCGATGACGGCGCGCCGTTCCAGTCGGGCGGCGGCGGCATGCTGAGCACGATGGAGGACTATCTGCGCTTCACCATGGCGCTCAGCAACGGCGGGGCCTTCGGCGGCAAGCGCATCCTCGGCAAGCAGACGCTGGCCTTCATGACGGCGGACCACACCGGCGACCGGCCGGGCCGGCCGGCGGGCCTGGGCTTCGGCCTCGGCTTCGAGGTGCGCACGCGGGGCGGCGATTCGGCGCTGCCGGGCTCGGTCGGCGAGTATGGCTGGGCGGGCAATGCCGGCACGTTGTTCTGGCTCGATCCCAAGGAACAACTGATTGCAATTTACATGGTGCAGGTGAGCGATCCCGATCGCGTCGAGCTGCGCAACCGCTTCCGCACGATGGTGCAAGCCGCGATCATCGATTAGAAGAGCCTCCTGAAAGGGAGGTTTCTTCGATGCTTCGTCGTTCGATAATTGCACTCGCCGGCGTGCTGCTGGCGGGTCCGGTAGCTGCTCAGCAGCCGCTGAAGATTGCCTTGATCTACGGCAAGACCGGGCCGCTCGAAGCCTATGCGCGCCAGACCGAGGCCGGCTTCATGCTGGGCCTCGAGTACGCGACCCAGGGCAAGATGGAGGTCAACGGCCGCAAGATCCAGGTGATCCTGAAGGACGACCAGCTCAAGCCCGACATGGGCAAGGCGGCGCTCGAGCAGGCCTACGCCGACGACAAGGTCGATCTCGCGGTCGGCACCACCAGCTCGGCCGTGGCGCTCGCCATGCTGCCGATCGCCGAGGAATTCAAGAAGGTGCTGATCGTGGAGCCGGCGGTCGCCGACCAGATCACCGGCGAGAAGTGGAACCGCTACATCTTCCGCACCGCCCGCAGCTCGATGCAGGACGCGCTCGCCGCCGCCGCGACGCTGAAGGACGAGAACATCAACATCGCGACGCTGGCGCAGGACTATGCCTTCGGCAAGGACGGCATCGCTTCGTTCAAGGAAGCGCTTGCCACGGTCGGCTCCAAGGCCAAGATCGTGCATGAGGAGTATGCGCCGCAGAACACGACCGACTTCACTGCCGCCGGCCAGCGCCTGTTCGACGCGCTGAAGGACAAGCCCGGCCGGCGCATCATCGCCGCGGTCTGGGCGGGCGCCCATCCGCTGCCCAAGCTGATGGACCTCAAGCCGGAGCGCTACAAGATCGAGATCGCGCCGGGCGGCAACATCCTGCCGGTAATGGCGGGCTGGAAGCAGTTCCCCGGCCTCGAGGGCGCGATCTACTACTACTGGGGCTTCCCCAAGAACCCGGTGAACGACTGGTTGGTCACCGAATACAAGAAGAAGAACAACGGCGCGCCGCCGGACTTCTTCGTCGCGGGCGGCATGGCCGCGGCGATGGCCGCCGTCGAGGCGGTGAAGAAGGCGGGCTCGACCGACACCGAGAAGCTGATCGCGGCCATGGAGGGCATGACCTTCGACACGCCCAAGGGCAAGATGACCTTCCGCAAGGAAGACCATCAGGCGCTGCAGGTCATGTACCAGTGGCGCATGAAGGCCAACCCGCCGGACAGCGTCGACCTGCTCGATCTCGTGCGCGAGATTCCGGCCGACGAGATGAAGCTGCCGATCAAGAACAAGCGGTAATTGTCATCCCGAGCCGAAGGCGAGGGATCTATGCGGACCAGGCTAGATCCCTCGCTGCGCTCGGGATGACGGCGTTGCTGTCGTGCTGGAAACCCAATCCCTGACCATCCGCTTCGGCGGCCATGCGGCCGTCGATGGCGTCACGTGTGCCTTCCAGCCGGGCACGCTCACCTCGATCGTGGGACCCAACGGCGCCGGCAAGACGACCTATTTCAACCTGATCTCGGGCCAGTTGCCGGCGACCGAAGGCAAGGTGCGGCTGAACGGCGAGGACATCACGTCCTGGGCCGCGCCGCGCCGCACGCGCGCCGGCCTCGGCCGCGCCTTCCAGCTCACCAATCTCTTCCCCAATCTCAGCGCTTTGGAGAACGTGCGCCTCGCCGTGCAAGTGAAGAGCGGCAAAGCGCTCGACTTGTTCAGCCGCACCTCGACCCATCGCGAGCTCACCGATCGCGCGCGCGAGCATCTCACCGCCGTGTCGCTGTCGGATCGTGCCGACGCAATAGCCGCGACCCTGCCGCACGGCGACCAGCGCAAGCTCGAGGTCGCGATCCTGCTGGCGCTCGAGCCCGACATCTTCATGTTCGACGAGCCGACCGCCGGCATGAGCATCGACGAGGTGCCGACCGTGCTGGCCATCATCGCCGCGATCAAGGCGCGCGGCGACAAGACCATCCTGCTGGTCGAGCACAAGATGGATGTGGTGCGCTCGCTCAGCGACCGCATCGTCGTGCTGCACCAGGGCAAGCTGGTCGCCGACGGCAAGCCAGCCGACGTGATCAGCTCCGACATCGTGCGCGAGGCGTATCTCGGCGGAGCGGCCGATGCCTGATCGCTCCTCATATTCCTCCCCATTCATATGGGGAGGTGTCGGCGTCATACGCCGACGGAGGGGTCATGAGCCCGTCCGGTTGCTTCTGACCCCTCCGTCCGCTTCGCGGACACCTCCCCATCTGAATGGGGAGGAAGGCTGAGCCATGCCTGAGCCTCTGCTCTCGCTGCGCGGCGTCAAGACCAACATCGGCCGCTACCACATCCTGCACGGCGTCGAGTTCGACGTGGCCGAGGGCGGGCTGACCATGCTGCTGGGCCGCAACGGGGCGGGGAAGACCACGACCTTGCGCACCATCATGGGGCTGTGGCGCGCCGCCGAAGGCGAGATCCGCTTCGCCGGACGCGACATCGCCAGGATGGCGACGCCCGACATCGCGCGGCTCGGCATCGCCTACGTGCCCGAGAGCATGGCGATCTTTGCCGACCTGACGGTGCAGGAGAACCTGATCCTCGCCGCGCGCTCGGGCCCGCCCGATCCAAAGCGGCTGGACTGGATCTTCGCCCGCTTCGAGGCGCTGAAGCGCTTCTGGAACCTGCCGGCCGGCAACCTGTCCGGCGGCCAGAAGCAGATGCTGGCGGTGGCGCGCGCGATTATCGAGCCGCGCCGACTCCTGTTGATCGACGAGCCGACCAAGGGCCTGGCGCCGGCCATCATCGCCAACATGATCGCCGCCTTCCGCGAGCTGAAGGACGGCGAGTCGACGCTGCTGGTGGTCGAGCAGAATTTTACCTTCGCCCGCCAGCTCGGCGACCAGGTGGCGGTGATGGACGACGGCAAGGTCGCGCATACCGGCACCATGGCTGCCTTCGCCGCCGACGCCGGGTTGCAGCAGCACCTGCTCGGGTTGGGCATGGGGGAGCATCAATGACATTTCCGTCGTCCCGAGCGGAGCGAAGCGAAGTCGAGGGACCTTTCTTCACCTGCCACAAAAAAATAGGTCCCTCGGCTTCGCTCGGGACGACGGTGAGATGAAGCGCGACTGGATTCCGCTGCTGCTCATACCCGTGCTCGCCGCGGCGGCGTTGCCGCTGGTCGGGTCGCCGGCCTCGTGGGTGACGCTCACCGTCGCGGGCCTCGCGATGGGGATGATGATCTTCGTCATGGCCTCGGGGCTCACGCTGACCTTCGGCCTGATGGACGTGCTGAACTTCGGCCATGGCGCCTTCATCGCCGTCGGCGCCTTCGTGGCGGCGACGGTCATGCTGGCGCTCGGCCCCTGGATGCAGGCCGATTCGCTGTGGCTCAATCTGGCGGCCTTCCTGCCGGCCATCCTGGCGGCGATGGCGGTGAGCGGCGGCCTCGGCCTCGCCTTCGAGCGGGTGATCGTGCGGCCGGTCTACGGCCAGCATCTCAGGCAGATCCTGGTGACCACCGGCGGTTTGATCGTCGCCGAGCAGCTCCTGAAGGTGGTGTGGGGCCCCGACCAGATCACGCTGGCGCGGCCGACCGCGCTGCGCGGCGCCCTGCTGTTCGGCGACATCGCGATCGAGAAGTACCGGCTGCTGGCCGTGATCGTCGGCCTGATCGTGTTCGCGGCGCTGGCGCTGACCCTCAACCGGACCCGCATCGGCCTGCTGATCCGCGCCGGTGTCGAGAACGGCGAGATGGTCGAGGCGCTGGGCTATCGCATCCGCCGCCTGTTCGTCGGCGTGTTCGCGGTCGGCTCGGCGCTGGCGGGGCTGGGCGGCGCGATGTGGGGCCTCTACCAGGAGACGGTGACGGCGGCGATCGGCGGCCAGGTCATCGTGCTGGTGTTCATCGTCATCATCATCGGCGGGCTGGGCTCGGTCGGCGGCTGCTTCGTCGGCGCCCTGCTGGTCGGGCTCACTGCCAATTACATCGGCTTCCTGGCGCCCAAGGTGGCGCTCGGCTCCAACATCCTGCTGATGGCGCTGATCCTGCTGTGGCGGCCGCAGGGCCTCTATCCCGTGGCCAAGAGGTAGCCGATGCTGCGCGCGCTCCTCTCCGACGACCTGCCGCGCAGCCGCTGGCTGGCGGTCGTGCTGCTCGTCATCCTGGTCGGCCTCGCCGCGGCACCCTTCCTGTTCCCCGGCGCCAAGTCGTTGAACGTCGCGGCCAAGATCTGCGTCTTCATCGTGCTGGCGGCGAGCTTCGACCTGCTGCTGGGCTACACCGGCATCGTCTCGTTCGCCCACACCATGTTCTTCGGCATCGGCGCCTATGGCGTGGCGATCGCGCTGACCCGGCTGGGGGCAGGGTGGGACTCGGTGGCGCTCGGCGTGCTGGGCGGCCTCGCGGTCGCCGTGGTGCTGGCCGTGCTGATCGGCCTGTTCAGCCTGCGGCTGCGCACCATCTTCTTCGCCATGATCACGTTGGCGGTGGCCAGCGCCGTGCTGATCCTGGCGTCGCAGCTCTCCGACATCACCGGCGGCGAGGATGGGCTGAATTACCGCCTGCCGATGGCGCTGCGCGCCTCGTTCCGGCCGTTCGAGGGCATCACCGGCCGCATCCTCGACTACTACCTTGTATTCCTTGTATCGCTCGCGCTCGTCCTGGTCCTGCTGCGCATGGTCAACTCGCCGTTCGGCTCCGTGCTGATGGCGATCCGCGAGAACCCGTTCCGTGCCGAGGCGATCGGCTATCGCACCGTCGTCTACCGCACGCTGGCAAGCTGCATCGCCGCGGCGACGGCGGCGCTGGCGGGCGCGCTGCTGGCGCTGTGGTCGAGCCAGACCAATCCCGACACCACGCTCAGTTTCGACATCATGGTCGACATCCTGCTGATGGTGGTGATCGGCGGCATGGGCACGATGTACGGCGCGGTGATCGGCGCCGTGCTGCTGGTGCTGGCGCAGAACTACCTGCAGGCGCTGGTTGGCGACCGCTGGCTGTTGTGGCTCGGCGTCGCGTTCATCCTCTGCGTGTATTTCTTCCCGACGGGGATTGTCGGTCGATTGCGCCGCCGGTAGTGTCGTCCTCGTAGCGGAGGGCGATGCGTTTGTTCAGGTCTTGGCTGAGTCTCGTAATGCTACTGGTCGCCACGCCCGTAGGGGCGATCGACCACGCCGCCGAAATCGAGCGCCTGAAGCCCGATGCCGCTGCGGGCGACGCCGCCGCCCAGTACCGCATCGGCATCCTCTACGCCGACGGCAGGGAGCTGGCCGAAGCGGCGCACTACTTCAAACTGGCCGCCGACCAGGGGCATCATGAGGCGCAGTCGCGGCTCGCCATGCAGGTCTGCAACGGACTCGGCGTGCCGAAGAATGCCGAGGACTGCATCCGCCTCTACAAGCTCGCGGCCGAGGGCGACGTCACCCAGGCGCAGGTCAATCTTGCCGCGCGCTATCTCAGCGGCGATGGCACGCCGACCAACCATGCCGAGGCGTCACGGCTGGCCCGGATCGCCGCCGACAAGGGCGATCCCACCGGCCAGCTGCTGCTCGGCATCTGCTACGAGACCGGCGCCGGCGTCAGCAAGAACCGCGGTGAGGCGGTGCGCCTCTACCGGCTGGCGGCGGCAAAGGGCAACACTGCGGCGCAGAAGGGGCTGGAGCGCCTGGGCGAGCAGCCGGTGGCGTCCGCCGCGCCGCAGGCGGCGACGGCGGCGATCACCACGCTGACCGTGACGCTCCGCCGCCAGTCGGGCGTGCTGCTGGTGCCGGCGATCCTGAACGATTCGGCTTCGGCCAATTTCGTGGTCGACAGCGGCGCCAGCGATGTGGTGATCCCCGAGAACGTCCTGCAGGACCTGCGCAAGGCCGGCAAGTTCAGCGATGCCGACTTCACCGGCACGCAGATGGTCAAGATCGCCGACGGTTCGATCGTCAAGGCGCGGACCTTCACCCTGCGCAGCCTGTCGGTCAGCAATCGGGTGCTGACCAACATCCATGCCAGCGTCGCGCCGGCCAAGGCCACGCCGTTGCTGGGCCAGAGCTTCCTGCAGCGCTTCGCCTCCTGGTCGATCGACAACGAACGCCAGCTGCTGCTGCTGAAGGAAAAGGAGATGGTGGCGCGCTGAGCCGCTATGGCTGTCGCGAGATCGCCACAATATCTTGATAGTTGTAGGGATAAGTAGTTACTCTCTGGACATTAGGGGAACGGGAGGAAGCTCCAAACCAATGGTGTGGCTGGCGCCTTAGGAGGACAGGAAGATGTTCGACCAGTCCAGCCAATCGGTTTCGCCTGAGATGCTGCGTCGCCTGACCGATGCAGCGCAGACCGTGAACACTGTCGCAGCGCATCTTGCGGAAGTGGCCGCAATGTCGGGTCAGTCCGCGACCGCCGCCGGCGCCGGCGTGGCGGCCGCAGCCATGCTGGTGCTGACGCCGAGCCAGCGCGCCATCTGCGAGCGGGTGATCAACGTCTTCGAGACGGGCTCGGTGCGGGGCCGCTACGGCGCCATCGCCATCTTCGGCGACGGCCCCCACAATATCCGCCAGATCACCTATGGCCGCTCGCAGACCACGGAGTACGGCAACCTGCGCGAGCTGGTCAGCCGCTATGCCGGCGCCGGCGGCACCTTCTCCGACCAACTGCGGCCGTTCGTGCCGCTGATCGGCCGTACCGCCCTGGTCGACAATGCGACCTTCAAGGACCTGCTGCGGCGCGCCGGCAACGAGGACCCGGTCATGGAGAGCGTGCAGGACGCGTTCTTCGCCGACCGCTACTTCAATCCGGCGATGCGCTGGGCCGGCACCAACGGCTTCACGCGCGCGCTCTCGGCGCTCGTGATCTACGACAGCTTCATCCATTCGGGCGGCATCCTCGATTTCCTGCGCACGCGCTTTCGCGAGTCCCCGCCGGCGCGCGGCGGCAACGAGCAGGTCTGGATCAGCCAATACACCGAGACCCGGCACAACTGGCTGCTGACCCACAGCAATCCGCCGGTGCGTGCCAGCGCCTACCGCACGGCCGATCTGTTGCGCGAGATCGGCCGCGGCAACTGGGACCTTGCCCTGGTGCCGATCATGGCCAACGGCACGCCGGTCGACGATGGCGGGATCGGCCATGGTGCCATTGCGGCTGTGGCCGCAGTCGCAGAGGCGCCGGAGATCGGCAGCGAGATTCCCTACCTGGGCGATGAAGCGGCCGGTGAGATCTGGTGCGAAGGCGGTAGCGGATCCGCGAGCGCCGCTGCCGCCGGCGTGATGGTCGACGCGGCGGCCAGCTCGGCAGTGTCGCTGGCCCAGCAGATCCTGGCGGATACGGGCATCAGCCTGGCGACGGCGCATGCCTCGGGCATCCCCGACCAGGCGACGGCTCGACAGAACATCGTGGATACCGCGGCCGGCCGGCCGGCAAGTCGCAGCTCCTACCAGGGAGCTCCCGGGGGAACAGTCTCCCTGGACATCCGCATGCTGGGCGGCGTGGTGGCGCTCGCCCAGCAGTACACCTTCGCGGTCTCGGAGTTCTGCGGCGGCTCGCACAGCGCGAACTCGCGCCATTACGCCGGCGTCACGGCCGACTTCAACATCATCAACGGCCGCCATGTCAGCCCCGGCCACCCCGACGTACCGGCCTTCATGGCACGCTGCCGCGCGCTCGGCGCCACCGAGGTCCTCGGCCCGGGCTTCCCCGGCCACGACAACCACATACACGCCGCCTGGCCGCGTCCGGTGTGAGCATGGCGCTCATTTATTTTTGTCGATGAAGAAAATCCGGCGTGTGCCGACGACGTGATTCCGGGCGAATCGCGTCGATGACGCCTGAGCGCCATAGCGTGCGCGGTCTCGGCGCGATCATTATGGGCAATGGAACGTGTTTTCGACGCGATGAATGGCGGCTTTTTCGCGCGTCCATTGCCCATAATAGGGATTCGGAAGGGAGGCGCCTATCCTGCCAGCGACTTCGTCTGCAGGAGCGTGCTGATGTTGGTGTTTAGGCCGGCCGCGTGGCCGGCGCCGTTTTCGCAGATTCGGAAACAAACGGGAAAAACGGCGATAAACGGACCGGAAACGGTCCGTCTACCGCCGATAAAATCCGATTGCCGTCAGATCGCCAGTTGCGCGATGCCGCCGCGCACCTTGCCGGCCGCGATGCTGCGCCACAGCACCTCGTGGCCGGCGGGCAGCGGGCGATTGTTGGGCATCGACAGCCACAGCCTGAGCAGCAGCCGGTCGTGACCGCTGTCGGCATCGTCCTCGAACGGCGTGCGGCCGTGATAGGTGACGTGGCTGTTGATCAGTTGCAGGTCGCCGGGCTCGAGCGTCATCTCGAAGCACAGCTCCTGCGCCGTCGCCATCAGCACGTCGATGGCTTCCTTCTGGGCCGCCGTCAGCTTGGGGATGTCGGTCGCCATCTGCGCCGCCTCGATGAAGGTCAGCGAATAGTGCGAGGTGAACTTGCCATCCTGCACGCCGAAGATCGGCAGCGGGTAGGCGGTGGCGCTGGTCGTGCTGCTGCCGTCCTTGCCGGTGCCTTCCTCGCCGAAGCGGCTGCGCCAGTAGTCGGTGAACAGCGCGTCGAGCAGGTCGGGCCGCTTGGCCAGGATCGCGTTGTGGATCGCCGGCGTGCTGGCGAGCGTGCTGACGCCGCCCTTCATCGCCTGGCGCACGCAGAGCAGGCCGACGACATCGGTGCGGTCGGTGTGGAAGCGCAGGCCACCGTTGGTCAGCGTGCGCGCGTAGGAGGAGAGGAAGGTGCTGCCGCTGGCATCCTTGGTCTGGCCGTAGGTGCGGCCGACATGGGCGCCTTCGTCGCGGATGGCGCGCATCAGCTCGCCGCTGCGGTTCTGGAACACCGGCGTGCCGAGATGGGTGCCGAGGCCCCAGTACAGGCGGCGCAGGTCGTCCTCGGAATGGTTTTCGACTGGGAAGCCCTTGAGCTTCATGATCCCGCAGCCGTTCTCCAGCTCGTCACGGATGTCGGCGAGCAGGTCGTCGAGCGCGGTGAGCGGGAAGTCCTCGCGGCGGATCTGCTCCCACGGCTTGCCTTTCACGGCGGCGAGTGCCGTCTCGAGCTCGGCGACGTGCGCCGGCGAGAGCTGGCGGATCCAGCGCTTGGAGTTCTTGATGTCCTTGCCCTGCCAGACGCAGGGACCGGTGAGCGGCGTGCGTGTCGTCATGGAGCGGTTTTTACCTCATTCCAGCGCTTTGCGCATATTGATCGAGGTCGGGTAGTCGAACCCCGGATGCGGCTCGCGCGACGTCTCGACATAGCCGAGCGAGCCGAAAAGCCGTTGATTTTCAGTGAGTACGACCCGCACGCCCAGGCGCACGCCAGGCATGCCGCGCCGACGCGCCTCGGCCTCGACGGCGTCGATCAGTCGGCGGGCGAGGCCCAGGCCGCGCGCCTCGGGCAGCACGGCGAGGCGGCCGAAATAGAGGTCGCCCTCCTGGGTCTCGGTCATGACGCAGGCGAGCAGGCGACCGTTCCGCTCCGCGACGATGGCGCCGGCGCCGCTCCGGAGTTGGCCGGCGATGTTGTCGGCGGTCTCGCCGAACGCGCCCGACTCAGGGACGAGCTTGCCGCGATACTGCTCGAAGGCGGCGGCGATCGTCGCCGCGATGGTCGATGCATCGGCGAGCGTCCCGGCGCGCAGGACAAGAGTGTCGCTCATGCCCTTCTTCTCGCGTACGCTGAACGAAAAGGCGAGGAAGAAAGCGATTCCATGGCTCTGATCACCTATCTCACCCGCATCCAGTTCGACTTCGGCGCGCTGAAGCTGCTCGAGGCGGAGTTGCAACTGCTCGGCATGCGCCGGCCGCTGATCGTCACCGACAAGGGCGTGATCGCCGCCGGCCTGTGGGCCAGGGTGAAGGAGCACCTGCCGGGCAACATGCCGCTCGCGATCTACGACGGTACGCCGGAGAACCCGACGGAAGCCGCGATGCGCGACGCGCTCGCGATGTACAAGGCGGAGGGCTGCGACGGCATCGTCGCCATCGGCGGCGGCTCGCCGATGGATCTCGCCAAGGGGGTGGCGCTGATGGCGACGCATCCCGGCGAGTCGCTGCAGCCCTACGCGATGATCGAAGGCGGCGCCGCCAAGATCACCGCCAAGGTGGCGCCGATCGTGGCCATTCCCACGACGTCCGGTACCGGCAGCGAGGTCAGTCGCGGCGGCGTCATCATCATGGATTCGGGCCGCAAGCTTGCGATCGGCAGCCCGCATCTCATTCCGAAGCTCGCGCTGATCGATCCCGAGCTGACCCTGAGCCTGCCGCCTCATCTCACCGCCGGCACGGGCATGGATGCCTTCACCCACAACATCGAGTGCTTCCTGGCGAACGCCTACAACCCGCCGGCCGACGGCATCGCGCTCGATGGCCTGGAGAAGGCCTGGAAATACGTCGAGCGCGCCACGCGCGACGGCTCCGATCGCGAGGCGCGCTACAACATGGCGATGGCGGCGATGGAAGGCGCCATGGTGTTCCAGAAGGGCCTCGGTGCGGTACATGCGCTCAGCCATCCGACCGGCGGGCTCAAGGGCTATCGCCTGCATCACGGCACGCTGAACGCGGTCTACCTGCCGGCGGTGCTGCGCTTCAACGAGCCAGCGGTCGGCGAGAAGTACAAGCGCGTCGCTTCACTGATGGGCCTGCCTGAGCGCGAGGCGAATGCCGCGGGCGTCGCCAATGCCGTCGCCGCGCTGAACGAGCGGCTCGGCATCCCGAAGGGGCTGGGCGCGATGGGCCTCAAGCAGGAGACGGCCGAGGCGATCGCCGACGGTGCGCTGGGCGATCACTGCCATCTCTCGACGCCGCGCCAGCCGACAAAGGCGCAGTACATCGAACTCATCGAACAGAGCTGGGGCTAACCATGAAGGTCAAGGACAAGGTCTGCATCGTCACCGGCGCCGCCGGCGGCATCGGCGAGGCGGTCGCCCGCCGCTACGCCAAGGAAGGCGCCAAGGGCGTGGTCGTGGCGGACATGGATGCCGGTCGGCTCCAGAACGTCGCCAACGACATCAAGGGCCTCGCGGTGACCTGCGACGTCGCCCAGGAAGCGCAGGTCCGCCATCTGATCGCCGAGGCCGAGCGGCATTACGGGCCGGTCGACGTCTTCTTCTCCAATGCCGGTATCGGCCGCGGCGGCCACGAGGATGCGACCGACAAGGACTGGGCCGACAGCTGGGCGATCCACGTCATGGCGCATGTCTACGCCGCCCGCGCGCTGGTGCCCGGCATGCTGGCGCGCAAGTCGGGCTATCTGATCAACACCGCGAGCGCCGCGGGCCTGCTCGCCTCGATGGGCTCGGCGCCGTATGGCGTCACCAAGCATGCCGGCGTGGCGCTGGCCGAGCATCTGTCGATCCAGTACGGCGACAAGGGCATCGCCGTGTCGGTCCTCTGCCCACAAGCGGTCGACACCAACATGCTGCGCATGGCCGGCGCGACCGCCGCCTCGGTCGACGGCGTGCTCAACACCGATGCGGTCGCGCAGGTCGTGATCGAGGCGATGGACGCCGAGACCTTCCTGATCCTGCCGCATCCGGAGGTGAAGGAGTACATGGCGCGCAAGCTCGATCGCGACCGCTGGCTGCGCGGCATGCGCCGGCTGCGCGACAAGACGGGGGAGGGGCAGCGTCCGCGCTCCTGAGTTTTGTGATCGCGTACTTTTTGCACCTGTTCGCCGACGTCGGTCTGTGGACGGCAATCGGCGTCACCCTGGTGGCCGGGCTGATGCGCGGCTTTGCGGGTTTCGGCTCGGCCATGCTGATGGCGCCGATCTTCGCCATCCTGTTCGGCTCGGCCGAAATGGTGGTGACGGTGGTGGCGATCGAGCTGATCGTGTCGCTGCAGCTCTTCCCACAGGTGCGACGCCATGCCGACTGGCAGACGCTGACGCCGATGAGCATCGCCGCCTGTGCCGCGATGCCGCTCGGCGTGTGGGCGCTGGCCAGCGTCGATAAGGGCACCATCGTGACGGGCGTGTCGGCGATCATCGTGGCTTTCGTGCTTTTGATGTGGAGCGGCTGGCGCTACCGGGGCCGGCGCTCGGCGGTGGCCTCGGCGGCGGTCGGCGCGGCCTCGGGGGCGATGATGGCGACCACCAGCGTCGGCGGGCCGCCGGTGCTGCTCTACCTGCTATCGGGCAACGATCCGCCGGCGGTCAACCGCGCCAACATCGTCACCTATTACTTCCTGACCCAGTTCCTGCTGATCGCCATCGTGCTGGCGACCGGCGTGGCCGGCTGGGATGCGCTGGCCCGGGCGGTCGTCCTCTTTCCGGTCATGGTGCTGGGCGCCTGGCTGGGCGGCCGGCTGTTCCACGGGCTGGCCAGCGAGCGGCTCTACCGCAACGTCGCCCTGGCGATCCTGCTGGCGACCGGCCTGTTCGGGCTGCTGCGCAATGTCCTCGTCATCTGACTTTGCTCGAGGCAACCGAAGGGACGTGGCCCGTGACGGTCAGCCGCCGCGCCAGAATCGTGTCGAAGCCGACCGGCTTGCAGGCCGAGCAGGAGGGCGAGGCGCTTCATGCCGCCCGCTGTTGCCGGGCGGCGTCCTGCATGATGGTGACGCGCCAGTGGATGCGCTGCTCCTCGATCGGATAGCCGCCGGTCGCCGAATGCAGCGCGCAGCGGTTGTCCCAGATCACGATGTCGCCGACCTGCCACTTGTGCCGGTACTGCGCCGTCGTCCTGATCATGTGGTCGGTGAGCTCGCCGATCAGCGCCTCGCTCTCGGCATCGCCGAGGCCCTGGATGCGGGTGATGTGATAGGGGTTGGCGTAAAGCGAGGTGCGGCCGGTCTCCTCGTGCACGCGCACGATCGGATGCACCGCGGGTGGCCGGTTGCGGTCCTCGGGATCGAGCAGCTCGTTGCCGCGCCGGCCACGGCCGCCATAGACGTGCTCGGCCTTCAGCCCCCGGATGCGCTGCTTCAGCGCCTCGGGCAGCGTCGCGTAGGCGTCGTACATGCTGGCGAACAGCGTGTCGCCGCCGTACGACGGGATGGCGATGCCGTAGAGCTGCGTGCCCTTGCAGATGTCCTGGTCCCACGGCGAATCGGTATGCCAGCCGCCGCCGCGATCGTAGATCGCCTTGTCGACCTTGCCGTCGGCCTTCTTGGTGCCGATGCCCATCACCGTGAGATCGGGATACTCGGCGTGGCGCGTGCGTCGGACGCGATGCGGCTTCAGCCGACCGAAGCGGGACGAGTAGGCGAGGAACTCCGGGATGGTGAGCGTCTGGCTACGCACCACCAGCACGATGCCCTCGAGCCAGGCGTTGTAGAGCGCGTTCCAGTCGGAGTCGCTGAGCAAGCGCACATCGACGTCGGTGACGATCGCGCCGATGCGAGGGTCGGGCTTGTCGATCTTCATGAGCGAAGCTTAGCATCTTCCCGGACGAAAACGACCGGGAGGAACGATGCACCGCATCGCGGCTTTGTTTTTTGCAGCCCTGTTCGCCGCCCTGCCGGCCGCGGCGCAGGACGCCTATCCCGGCAAGCCGATCACGCTGGTCGTGCCCTACGCCCCGGGCGGCGGCAGCGATTTCCTCGGCCGCGTGCTGGCCGAAGGGCTGCACACGCGGCTCAACCAGACAGTGATCGTCCAGAATATCCCCGGCGCGGGCAGCGTCGTCGGCTCCCAGCAGGTCGCCAAGGCCAAGCCCGACGGCTACACATTGCTGCTCAACCATGTCGGCTTGTCGACGGTGCCGGCGCTCTACAAGAAGCTGAACTTCGATCCTCTTGCGTCGTACGAGTTCATCGGCCTGTTCGCCGAGGCGCCGATGATGATCATGGCGCGCAAGGAATTCGGTCCCAAGACCTATGCCGAGCTGGTCGCCTACGCCAAAGAGAAGAAGGACAAGTTCACCATGGCCTCGTCGGGCATGGGCAGCTCGACGCATCTCTGCGCCATGATCTTCCAGGAGGCGCTGGGCGTGCCGATCACCGTCGTGCAGTACAAGGGCGCAGGTCCCGCGGTGATCGACGTGCGCTCGGGTCAGGTCGACGCGATCTGCGACCTGCCGACCACGACCTCGGCGCAGATCCGCAACGGCGACCTGCGCGCCTATCTGCTGACCGCGCCGGAGCGCATGAAGTCGCTGCCCGACGTCCCGACCGCGAACGAGCTCGGCGTGCCGAGCCTCGCCATCGGCGTCTGGTTCGGCGTCTATGCGCCGCTCGGCACGCCGCAGCCGGTGATCGCGACGCTCAACAAGGCGCTGCGCGAGATCGTTCAGGACAGGGCGGTGGCCGAGAAGCTCGCCAGCATCGAGACCTTCCTGCTGCCGCTCGACCAGGCGACGCCGGAGGCGCTGAAGGCGAAGCTCGCCTCGCAGATCGCGCTGTGGACGCCGCTGATCGAGAAGGCCGGCATCCAGGCCGAGTAGCTCAGCCGACCGCAAAGCCCTCGTAGCCGTTGCCGGCGATTTCGGCGCATTTCTGGCGGTACTTCGGCGCGCCGCCGGCGTAGGCCATGAAGGTGCGCTTCTGGCGGCCCGGCACGTTCTTGTTCACGCCGGTCATCCAGGAATCGACCTTGGTCAGCAGCAACCGCTCGCCGGTCTCGTAGACATGCGCGGTCCAGGCGCGCTCGGCGTCTTCCGTCGCCTCGATCCGCGTCTTGCCATGGTCACGCATCCAGCCAAGCAGGTCGCTCACCCATTCGACGTTCTGCTCGATGCAGCGCGGCAGGTTGCAGAAGGTCGCCGCATTGTGCGGCCCGACCAGAGTCAGCATGTTGGGGAAACCCGCGACGTTGAGGCCGAGATAGGTCTGCGGCCCGTCCGCCCATTTCTCCCGGAGCTTCGCGCCGTCCTTGCCGGTGATGTCGATGCGGTCGAACGCGCCGGTGATGGCGTCGAAGCCGGTCGCGTAGATGACCATGTCGAACGCCCGCTCGCGGCCGGCGGTGCGGATGCCCGTCGCCGTGACCCGCTCGATCGGCGTCTCGCGCAGGTCGACCAGCTCGACGTTGGGCTGGTTGAACACCTCGTAGTAGCCCGACTCCAGCGGCACGCGGCGGGTGCCGAAGCCGTGGTTGGTCGGGATCAGCTTGTCGGCGATCTTCTGGTCCTTCACTCGGCCGCGGATTTTCTTCGCGATGAACGCCGTCATGTAGTCGTTGGCGCGCTTGTCCATCAGCGAATCGCGGAAGTTGCCCTGCCAGAAGGCGAAGCCCGGCATGTTGTAGAGCGTCTCGAAGAACGCCTCGCGCTCCTCGTCCGAGACGTCGCCCGCGTTGCGCGGATCGACGGTATGGATGAAGCAGCCCCAGGTGTCGCGGCAGCGCGAGAAGATCTCGTCGTAGCGCGCGCGGATGTCGGCCATCGTCGCCTGGTCGATCGGGCTGTTGCGCAAGGGGGCGCACCAGTTGGGCTGGCGCTGGAACACCGTGAGATGGCCGGCCGTCTTGGCGATCTCGGTGATCGCCTGCACGCCCGAGGCACCGGTGCCGATGATCGCCACCCGCTTGTTCTCGAAGCTCACCGGATGATGCGGCCACAGGCCGGTGTGCCAGGACTCGCCTTTGAAATCACCGGTGCCCGGGATGTCGGTGGGCATGGTCGGCGACGACAGCGGGCCGATGGCGGTGACCAGGAAGCGGGCGCGCGCCCGGCGGCCGTCGTCGAAGGCGACCTCCCATTCGTTGGCCGCGTCGTCCCAGGTCGCGGCCTTGGCGCGCACGCCGAAGGTGATGTCGCGGCGCAGGTCGAACTTGTCGGCGAGAAAGCCGCAGTAGCGCAGGTTCTCGGGCTGGCCGGAGAAGTGCTCCTTCCAGTCCCATTCGGCCAGCACCTCGGACGAGAAAGAGAAGCCGTAGGTCCAGCTCTCCGAATCGAAGCGCGCGCCGGGATAGCGGTTCCAGTACCAGGTGCCGCCGACGCCGTTGCCGGCCTCGTAGACGCGCACCTTGAAGCCGAGCTCGCGCAGCTTGATGAGCTGGTACATGCCCGAGAGCCCGGCGCCGATGACGATGACCTCCGAGCGTTCGATCGCCTGGGCCATGGATTCCTCCTGTGCCGTGGCGGCCATTGTACGGCCTCGCCGACGGCGGATCGAGATGGGTTGAGCGATGGGAGTCGAACCCATAAACCTCGCGGCATCGGTTCCACAAACCGACGTGTCTACCGTTCCACCACGCCCAACAGGATCTGGTGCCAAGGGATGGAATCGAACCACCGACGCCCGCGTCTTCAACGCGGCGCTCTACCGCTGAGCTACATTGGCGATAACGAAGGGCTGCCGGGTCTTTCGCGAACGCGCGGCGACAAGCCGCGCCGGCTGGAACTAGCCGGCAGCCTGACGATGTCGGGGGCTAAATCGGGCGATCGGGCGCATGGTGGCGGCGATATAGGGGCTCGCTTTGCAACTTGCAAGCGAGAAGTGCGATTCGTCGGAGCGCGCCACTTCCAGTAGTGCCCCGACTCTTGAGCGGCGGGGGGACGCCCGCGGACCGAGAGATCAGTTGCCGATGATCCAGGGCGCGCCCGAAGCGATCGCGATCTCCCGCACCTTTTCCAGCAGGTTGGGGCCGACAGCAATGCCGGTCTTCATCCGCGCCGCCGCGATCCGGCGCTCAGGATCGCCGGCGACCTGCACCGGCTTGGCCGGATCGGCCGGCCGGGTGGCGCGCAGCGTGTCGCAGAAGGCCGCGACGTCGGTCTTGAAGTCGGCGACGTCGCGGAACAGGCCGGGATCGAGCGCCAGGAAGAAGTGGCCGATGTCGATCGAGCCGGGCTTCGCGTTGCGCGTCGGGTCGGTCACCATCAGGCCGCCCGACAGGGCCGAGCTCAGGATGTTGACCATGGCGCCGAGGCCGTAGCCCTTGTGGCTGCTGCCCTCGGGCGTGCCGCCGAGCGGCGTCATGAAGCCGCCCTTGCTGACCTCGAGCGGATCGGTGCTGGGCTGGCCGTCCCTGGTGACCAGCCAGCCCGGCGGCGTCTGCAGCTTCTCGTTGGCCTTGTTGCGGATCTTGCCGGCGGCCACCGTCGTGGTCGCCATGTCGAGCAGGAACGGCTGGCCCGGCTTGCCCGGCGCGGCGAAGGCGATCGGATCGGTGCCGAGCCGCGCCTGCGCGCCGTTGGTCGGCGCCACCTGGATGCCGCTCGCCGAGGTCGTCGTCATGCCGATCAGGTCGGCCTCGACCGCCATCAGCGCATAGAAGCCGCAGGCGCCGAAGTGGCCGGAGTTGCGCACTGCGGCGACGCCGATGCCGGTCTTCTTCGCCTTCTCGATCGCGAGCTCCATGCCGCGCCGCGCGTTGGGATGGCCGAGCCCGCCGCCGCCGTCGATCAGCACCGAGACCGGCGTCTCCTTCACGACCTTGGGCTCGGCGCGCATGTCGATCTTGTTGTTGCGCCGGCGCTCGTCGTAGGGCGGCACCATCGAGATGCCGTGGGTGTCGATGCCGTGCAGGTCGGCCCAGCTCATGATCTCGGCGGTGCTGGCCGCGACCGGTCCCGGCATGCCCCAGGCCTGCAGGATCAGCTCGAGCTGCTTGCGATGGGTCTCGTAGGACGCGGGCATACTTCACTCCTGGTTTGCGGAAGCTGTCATCCCGGGCGCAGCGAGGGATCTATGGGCTGCAGTATGGATCCCTCGCTTCGCTCGGGATGACACCGGTGCTCCGGGTTACACCTTCAGCCGCCGCCGACACCTTGGGCTTCGACATAGAGGGCGTAGACCGACTGGCTCGCGGTCATGAACAGGCGATTGCGCTTCCTGCCGCCGAAGCAGAGGTTGGCACAGCGCTCGGGCAACAGGATGCGGCCGATCAGCGTGCCGTCGGCTGCGAACACCGCGACGCCGTCCTGGCCTTCGCCGCCGGAGAAGCCGGCCCAGACATTGCCCTCGGTGTCGACGCGGATGCCGTCGGCGAAGCCGGGCGAGGCGTCGAAGAACAGGCGGCCGTTCGCCGGCTTGCCGTCGACCATGTCGTAGACATGCGTGGTCCGCGGGCCGTCCGGCGTGTCGACGACATAGAGCTTCGATTCGTCGGGCGAGAAGGCAAGCCCGTTCGGCCGCTCCATGTCGCCGACCGCGATGGTGAGCGCGCCGGTCTTGGGATCGAGCTTGTAGACGCGGTACGGCATCTCCTTGGGCGCCTTGTCGCCCATGTAGTTGCCGCGGATGCCCGCGCCGTTGTCGGAGAACCAGATCGTGCCGTCGGACTTCACGATCACGTCGTTCGGCCCGGTGAGCCGAGTGCCCTCGAAATTGTCGGCGAGGACGGTGACTGTGCCGTCGTGCTCGGTGCGGGTCAGCGTGCGGCTGCCGAGCTCGCAGGTGACCAGCCGGCCCTGGCGGTCGCGCGTGCTGCCGTCGGGATGGCCGGCATCGTGGCGCAGGATCGCCGAGGTGCCCGTGAGCTCGTCCCAGCGCACCAGCGTATCGTTGGGGATGTCCGAGAAGAGCAGGTAGCGCCCGTCACCGTAGTAGACCGGCCCCTCGGTGAAGCGGAAGCCGGTCGCGACGCGCTCGATTGCGGCCATCGGCACCACCAGGTGCCGGAAGCGCTTGTCGAGCACGACGATGTCGGGATCGGGATAGCGGATCGGCGCCGAAGACTCCCAGCGCGACGGACCTTGAGCCATAGGATGATTCCTCCCGCGCCGGAGTGGACACCGATACGCGGCCGTCTGCAAACTCGGCGCGACTAAGCTCTTTGGGAGAAACCGCATCATGAAAATCGACTTCACGGGCAAGAAGGCTATCGTCTGCGGCGGCAGCCGGGGCATCGGCAAGGCGATCGCCATGGGTATCGCGGAAGCGGGCGGCGACGTCTCGATCTGCGCCCGCGATGTCGCGACGCTCGGGCAGACCAAGGCCGAGCTCGCCAAACATGGCCACAAGGTCCATGTCGCGAGCGTCGACCTCGCCAAGGGCGACGCGGTGCGCGGCTACGTGAAGGAGGCGGTGGCAGCGCTGGGCGGGCTCGACGTGCTGGTCAACAACGCCTCGGCCTTCGGCAGCACCGACGACGACAAGGGTTGGACCTCGAGCCTGCAGATCGACATGCTGGCGATCGTGCACGCGACGCAGGAGGCACTGCCGGCGCTGCAGAAGTCCAAGGGCAACGTGATCAACATCTCGTCGATCTCGGCGCATCATCCGGCGGCGCGCCAGCCGCCCTACGGCGCGATCAAGGCGGCGGTGATCCACTACACCGTCACGCAGGCCGCGATGTATGCCAAGGACCTGGTGCGGGTGAACTGCATCGCGCCGGGGTCGATCGAGTTCCCGGGCGGCGTCTGGGACCGCCGCAAGAGCGACAACCCGACGCTCTACAACGGCACGCTGAAGTCGATCCCGTTCGGCCGCATGGGCCTGCCGGAGGAGGTGGCGAACGTCGCGCTGTTCCTGGCTTCATCGCAGGCCTCCTGGGTGACCGGCCAGACGATTGCGGTCGCGGGCGCGCAGGGTCTCTAATGGCGGCCATGCCATCCAAGGACTCGCAGATCAGCGCGCACCTGGCGGTGCGGCAGGACTGGCTCGACAGCGGCCGCGAGGCGGCGCTCGAACCCGATCTGCCGATCGTCGACCCGCACCATCACCTGATCGACCGGCCGGAGAGCGGTCGCTACCTGTTGCCCGACCTGCTGGCCGACATCGGCAGCGGCGGCCACAACATCGTGGCGACCGTCTATCTCGAATGGCTGTCGATGTATCGCGCCGACGGCCCGGTCGAGATGCGCCCCGTGGGCGAGATCGAGTTCGCCAACGGCGTCGCGGCGATGGCGGCCAGCGGCGGCTACGGCAAGACGCGCGTCTGCGCCGGCATCGTCGGCCATGCCGACCTCACGCTCGGCACGCCGGTGAAGAAGGTGCTGGAGGCGATGATCGTGGCGGGCGGCGGCCGGTTCCGCGGCATCCGCCACATCGCATCCATGGACGCGGATCAGGGCGCGTGGGGGGCCACGGCCGTTCGGCCGATGGGCCTGCTGGTCGACAAGAAGGTGCGCGAAGGCTTCGCGCAACTGGCGCCGCTCGGCCTCGGCTTCGACGCCTGGGTCTACCATCCACAGCTCGGCGATGTCGTGGAGCTGGCGCGCGCCTTCCCGCAGACGCCGATCTGCCTCAACCATGTCGGCGGCGCGATCGGGCTCGGCCGCTACAAGGGCAAGCGCGACGAGGTGTTCGCCGACTGGAGCGCGCGCATTCGCGAGCTGGCCGCGTGCCCCAACGTGCAGGTGAAGCTGGGTGGCCTCGGCATGAAGATGTTCGGCTTCGACGTGCACGAGGGCAAGAAGCCGCCGAGCTCCGAGCAGCTCGCGACGCTGTGGCGCCCCTACATCGAGACCTGCATCGCGGCCTTCGGTCCGAATCGCGCGATGTTCGAAAGCAATTTCCCGGTCGACAAGGGGTCCTACGGCTACGGCGTGTACTGGAACACCTGCAAGCGACTGGCGCAGGGCGCGAGCGCGGCCGAGAAGGCCGATCTGTTCCACAACACCGCGTCGAGGTTCTACCGACTCGGTATTTGAAGGGAGTCCGCCATGAGCACCATCACAGTCACTCCCATCGCCGGTTCGCTCGGCGCCGAGGTGCGCGGCGTCGACCTGCGCGCCATGGACAACCAGGCCTGGGCCGCGGTGCACCAGGCCTTCCTCGACCACAAAGTGATCGCGATCCGCGGCCAGGACCTCGGGGCCCAGGACATGATGGATGTGGGCGCGCGCTTCGGCGAGCCCAACCACTATCCGTTCGTGAAAGGCCTCGAGGGCTTCCCGTTCCTGTTCGACGTGATCAAGGAGCCGAGCGAGAAGCGCAACTTCGGCGGCGGCTGGCACTCCGACACGACCTACATGAAGGCGCCGCCGATGGCGACGCTGCTCTATGCGATCGAGACGCCGTCGCGCGGCGGCGACACCCTCTATTGCGACATGGTGGCGGCCTACGAATCGCTGTCGCCGCGGATGAAGGAGATGCTCGGCACCCTGAACGGCGTGTTCAGCGCCGGCCTGAAGAACTCGGGCGGCCGCAACCTGCATCACGCCCAGATCGGCGGCATGAAGGTGATCGCGGGCGAGACGGCGGATATCTACGAATCGGTGCATCCGGTGGTGCGCAGCATCGAGGAGACCGGGCAGAAGGCGATCTACTGCAGCAAGGTCCACACTACGCATTTCGAGGGCATGACCGGCGACGAGAGCCAGCCCCTGATTGGCTGGCTGGTCGAGCATGCGACGCGGCCCGAATTCACCTGCCGCGTCCACTGGGAGCCCGGCACGCTGACAGTGTGGGACAACCGGCGGGTCATGCACAACGCCATCAACGACTATCACGGCATGCGCCGCCACATGCGGCGGCTGACCTCGGGGCCGACCGTCCCGGTTTGATCAGGCAACCGAACCGGATATCGCCGGCATAGCCGATGCCGGCAACTGCGGCATCGCCGATGTCTCGCTCCGACCGGTTCGCCTGCAGCCTCCGAATCGAGTCCCTGAAAGGCGAACGGCGGACCCGAAGGCCCGCCGTCGCTGTCTCGATGGATGCCGCTGGTACCGGCACCCGATTGGTCGGAGTGAGAGGATTCGAACCTCCGGCCCCTAGCTCCCGAAGCTAGTGCTCTACCAGGCTGAGCTACACTCCGTCAGGCGGCGGCGGTTATAGCGGCGGCTTCCCATGGTCGCAAGGGCCGCGGCCCGGCTATAGTCCCGGTCTTGAATTTGCGCGGGGGAGGCATGGCGAAGAAGAACAAGGAGAAGCGGCTCAAGATCGCGCTTATCGGCTACGGCGCCATCAGCCAGATGCTGTTCGACGTCTTCAAGGAGAAGAAGCCGCCGATCGACATCATCGGCGTCCTGGTCCGCCCCGGCCGCGCCAAGGCGACCCGGAAGAAGGTCGGCCGCAAGGTCGCGGTGGTCGAGGACCTCAAGAGCCTGCTCAAGCTCAAGCCCGACGTCGTGGTCGAGGCGGCGAGCCAGCAGGCGGTGCGCGAGTGGGGCGAGACCATTCTGCGCAAGGGCTACGACTTCATGGTCATCGCCACCGGCGCCTATGGCGATCCCAGGCTGTGGAAGAAGCACAAGGCGGCGGCGGCCGAGAGCGGCGCCCGGCTGCGCCTGCCGGCGGGCGCCATCGCCGGCCTCGACGGCCTGCTGGCGATGCGGCTCGGCAAGCTCGAGCGGGTCAAATATACCTCGATCAAGCCGCCGCATGCCTGGTCGGGCACGCCGGCCGAGACCGACTTCGACCTGCCGTCGATCAAGGTGCCGACGGTCATCTTCCAGGGCACGCCGGCCGATGCCGGCCGGCTCTACCCCAAGAACGCCAACCTCGCGGTCACCGTGGCGCTGTGCGGCGCAGGGCTGAAGCGCACCGAGATCGAGCTGGTCGCCGATCCGACCCTGCCGCCCGGCACCAATGCCAGCCGCCTGGAGGTGGTGAGCGATTCGGGCGAGTTGCGGCTGGAGCGGCTGGGCAAGGCGATGCCGGACAATCCCAAGACCGGCGTGCTGACCGCGCTCACCATGGCCGACGACCTGATGAAGATGGTGCGGTCGAGCGACTGGTAGTCAGGGGACCGCGGACCTCCAGGTCCCGCATCATGCGCATGAGCGGACCTGGAGGTCCGCGGTCCGGAAGAGTCCTAAACCCGGTCCAAGACCAGCGCCACCACGCGGTCGGCCGCCTCCTGGGCGCTGAGCTCGGTGGTCTTGAGCACCAGCGCCGGCTGCTCGGGCGGCTCGTAGGGCTGGTCGCGGCCGGTGAGGTTGGCGAGCCGGCCCTTGTCGGCCAGGGCATGCAGGCCCTTGGTGTCGCGCTGGCGGCAGACCTCGATCGGCGTATCGACGAAGATTTCGACGAAGCTGCCGGCCGGCAGCAGCGAGGCCGCGCGCAGCCGGTCGGCGCGGAACGGCGAGACCAGCGCCACGATCGCGATCAGGCCGGCATCGGCCATCAGTCGGGCGATCTCGCCGACCCGGCGCACGTTCTCCGCCCGCGAGGCGCTGTCGAAGCCGAGGTCCGAGTTGATGCCTTGCCGCAGGTTGTCGCCGTCGAGCAGCATGGTCTGGCGGCCATGCTCGACCAGCTTGCGCTCGACCAGGTCGGCGATGGTCGACTTGCCGGCGCCGGGCAGGCCGGTCAGCCACAGCACCAGCGGCCGCTGGCCCTTCATCGCCGCGCGCCGCGCCGGCGTCACCTGGCCGATCTGCGGATGGACGTTGGTCGCCGCCGCGAGGTTCTCGACCGCCAGCCCGGCCGCCGCCGTCCGCGCGGTGGCGCGGTCGATCAGGATGAAGCCGCCGGTCGCGCGGTTGTCGGCATAGGGATCGAAGGCGACCGGCACCGTCGTCTCGATCCAGACCCGGCCGATGGCGTTGAGCGCGAGGTCGTCGCCGGCGGTGCGGCCGAGCGAATCGAGGTCGAGCCGGTCGACGATGCGCGTCAGCGTCGCCGGTACCGTCGCGGTGCCGATCTTGAGCAGGAGGGACTGGCGGGGCTGCGCCGGCGCCTCGGCGAGCCAGACCAGGTCGGCTGCGAATTGCCGCGTCACCGTCGGCCGGCGGCGCGGGTCGATCAGCAGGTCGCCGCGGGCGATGTCGATCTCGTCGGCCAGGGTCAGGGTGACGGCACGGCCGGCGGCGGCATCGGGAAGGTCGCCGTCGAAGCTGACGATGCGCTCGACCCGGGTGATGCGGCCCGAGCCCGCGACCGCGACCGGCGCACCGACGCTGACCTCGCCCGACATGACGGTACCGGCGAAGCCGCGGAACGAAGCGTCCGGCCGGTTCACCCACTGCACCGGAAAGCGCAACGGCGCGCCGGCGTTGTCGGGCCGCACGTCGATCGTCTCGAGGCAGGCGAGCAGCGAGGGGCCATCGTACCAGGGCGTGCGGGCGCTGCGTGTCGCGACGTTGTCGCCGTGCCGCGCCGACACCGGGATGACCGTGAGCGAGGCGAGCGCCAGCGGCTTCGCGAAGGCCTCGACGGCGCGCTCGACCTCGCGGAAGCGGTGCTCGGAGAAGTCGACCAGGTCGATCTTGTTGACCGCGACCACGACGTGGCGGATGCCGAGCAGATGGGCGATCGCGGCATGGCGCCGTGTCTGCTCGACCAGGCCGTTGCGGATGTCGACCAGCAGGACCGCCAGCTCCGAAGTCGAGGCGCCGGTCGCCATGTTGCGGGTCAACTGCCGATGGCCCGGCGTGTCGGCGACCACGAAGGCGCGGCGCGGCGTCGAGAAGAAGCGGTGGGCCACGTCGATGGTGATGCCCTGCTCGCGCTCGGCCTCCAGCCCGTCGAGCAGCAGGGCGAAGTCCATGTCGTCGCCGGTCGTGCCGAAGCGGCGCGAGTCCTCCACGAGGCTGGCGCGCTGGTCGTCGAGCAGGCCCGCCGAATCGGCGATCAGCCGGCCGATCAGGGTCGACTTGCCGTCGTCGACCGAGCCGCAGGCGAGGAAGCGCAACGTGCTGCGCCGGTCGACGAAGCCGTCCATGTCAGAAGTAGCCTTCGCGCTTCTTGCGCTCCATCGAGGCGTGGCGGGCGCCGTCGACCAGCCGGCCCTGGCGCTCGCTCTGCCGCGCCGTCGCCAACTCGGCGATGATGGAGGCGAGATCCATCGCCTGCGAGTCGCAGGCGCCGGTCAGCGGCCAGCAGCCCAGGGTCCGGAACCGGACGGAGCGGCTCTCGACCTTGTCGTCGGCGCCGAGCCGCAGGCGATGGTCGTCGACCGCGATCCAGCTCGCGCCGCGGCGCAGCACCTTGCGCTCGGCGGCGAAATAGAGCGGCACGATCGAGATGCCCTCAGCCTGGATGTAGGCCCAGATGTCGGTCTCGGTCCAATTCGACAACGGGAAGGCGCGCATGGTCTCGCCCGGCACCAGCCGCAGGTTGAAGGTACGCCACAGCTCGGGCTGCTGGTCGCGCGGATTCCAGGCGTGGCCGAGGCGGCGCGAGAAGATGCGCTCCTTGGCGCGCGACTTTTCCTCGTCGCGCCGCGCGCCGCCGATCGCCACGTCGAAGCCGTAGCGGTCGAGCGCCTGGGTCAGCGCCTCGGTCAGCATCAGGCGCGAATACTCGCCGGTCTCGGTGGTGAAGGGATTGACGCCGGCGCGGGTGGCGTCGTCGTTGCCGTGGACCAGCAGGTCGAGATGATGGGCGGCGGCGACGCGGTCGCGATGCTCGAGCAGCTCGCGAAAATCCCAGCCGGTGGCGATGTGCAGGAACGGGAAGGGCGGCCGCGCCGGATAGAACGCCTTGCGCGCCAGGTGCAGCAGCACGCTGGAATCCTTGCCGCCGGAATAGAGCATGACCGGCGCCCGGAACTCCGCCGCGGCCTCGCGCAGCACGTAGATTGCGTCGTCTTCCAGGGCCTGCAGGTGCGGCGAGAGTTGAAAGCTTATGGTTGTGGCGTCCACGGCGATTCGCGGGCAAGTCTGGAAGTGTCGGGGTGGCCGGACCTTATCGCCCCGGCGGGCCGGCCAAAAGTGCATATCGGCCGAGGCGTGCCGCGTCAGATCGCGCGGGTCGATTTCACAGCGTCAGAACTTCGATGGGAGTCGCGCCCGCTCTGCGAGGAGTTCCCAATGATCCGCCGCGAGCTGGCGCAGGCCAGCCAGCAGGCCGGGCTCCTCGGCCCACCTCAGCTCGCGGACCCAGGCGTCGCTGGTCTCGTAGCGCAGGCCCTGCAACAGACCGGGGAAGCGCTTGAGAAAGCCGTTGGCGATCGCCGGCGTGAACGTGCGCCGCCATTGCGCCACCGCGCCCGAGCGGACGTGCCGGTTGCCGAGCGTCGACAGGCCGCCGAACAGGCTGTTCTGCCAGAACCGGCGGTCGGCGAGGTCCTGCTCCGCCGCGTCGAGGCCGAGAAAGCGCGTGATTTGCCGCCAATAGACGAAGTCGCTGTCCTGCCGCAGCGTCTCGTAGCGCGCCTCGAAGCAGTTGGCGCGGCCGTAGCGCCAGCTCGCCATGTCGCGCAGCGTGCTGGCGCTCGAGTTCTCCATTTCGAAAATGTATTGCGCGAACCGGGTCGGCAGCTGCTGCAGCGCGCGCTGGTAGGTGAGGTTGTCGTAGCCCGGGATCGGCTCGTGCAGCCAGCTCTCGCGCGAGGCCTTGTGATAGTGCATGGCGGAGATCACGACGTCCCGGGGATCGCGGATGAGATGGACGGTTCTCACGTCTCTGCGATCAAGCACCGAGGCGTGGTCACCGAAATCTGAGTCGTAGCAGAAGAGAATAAAAGGGCTGTGAAGCAGCTCTCCCAGGCGTCGCTCATCGTCGCGGAAGTTGATGTACTGGGCGCCCAAATCGCCGGCGATCGCCTTGAACACGCCATCCATCCAGACCGTTCCCGTCTTGTGATGGGTGGCAACGACAATATTGTATCTCATTGTACGCAGACTTTCTCGTTCGAGGGGTAGTCGCTACTCGGGGTCACCGCCTTTTGCTCGGGATTGTGGCCAAAAGTGAGTTGCAGACAGAATGAGTAATGCAATCGAATTTACAACACCTTTGTCAAATCGGAAGAGCCGCTAGCCGCGCCGGCGATGCCGGCCCGGGCCGTCGTGGTGACGGCCCATCATCGGGCGATCGAACACCGCCTTCTGCTCCGGCGTCAGCTTGTCGTAGAGCGCGAGCAGGGTCGGTTTCACGGCCTCCAGGCTCTCGAGCCGCGACTTCATCCACTCCTGGCGCCGATTCATGCGGTCGACAAAGGTCGGCGGCTCCTTCATCTCGGCCGGCAGCGCCGCGCACCTGGTCTTGTCCTTGGTGCTCTGCGCGTCGGCCGCCGTCTGGTAGGCGTCCCATGCCGACACCTGGTCGGGCTTGAGATCGAGCTTGGCCTTGAGATAGGCGCGGGCGCCGATGCGACGGGCGACGCGCTCCTCACAGAACTGCTTCGGCGAAAAAGCCGGACGGATTGGGCCAGCGGCCGGACCGCCGCCGGCCGCCGGGGGCGAGGCGGCCGGCGGGGTTGCCTGCGCGAACTGCGGCAATCCTTCGAACCCACCGTTGGAAGCGAGGGCCGAGGTCAGGCAGGCAAGGCCGGCGACCGCCGCGAGGGCGGCCGGAAAGGCCAGAACGAGGGGACGAGCACGCATCCGAGAGCTCCTTGAGGGGCTGGAAATTCTCTCCGTGTCCTCAAGTACGGGCCTGGTGCGTGAAACGTGCCCGGCGTCGTCAGCTTTCTTTAAGGTTCAGGGGTGCGCGTTGGGTCGCAGGCCCTGCATCCACTGCGCAAAGGCCTCGCGCTCAGCCTGCGTCATGTGCAGGCCTTCCTTGGTGCGCCGCCACAGCACGTCGTCGGGCTCGACCGCCCATTCGTCGCGCATCAGGTAGCGGACCTCGACCTCGTAGAGATGGCCGCCGAAATGGCGCCCCAGGTCAGCCACGGTCTTCACCCCGTCCAGCAGGTCGTCGAGGCCGGTGCCGTGGCGGCGCGCCAGCACGCGCACCAGCTCGACCGGCAGGCCCGGCTTCACGCCGGCGGCGCTGGCGGCGAAGCGGTCGAACGCCTCCTCGAATGTCGGCGCATCGGCGAACTCGCCGTCGACCAGCGGCTTGCCCGCGGTCCAGCTGCCGCCCATGCGGGGATAGAACTTGCGCAGATCCTCGAGCGCATGCTCGGCGAGGCGGCGGTAGGTGGTGATCTTGCCGCCGAACACCGAGAGCATCGGCGCGGCGCCGTTCGGCGCGTCGACCTCGAGATGGTAGTCGCGCGTCACCGCCGAGGGATCGTCGTCGCCGTCGTCGAACAAGGGCCGCACGCCCGAATAGGTCCACACCACGTCCTGCGGCCGCACCGGCTTGGCCATGTAGTGGCTGGCGAGCTCGCAAAGATAGGCGATCTCCTCCTGTGTGCAGGCGGCATCCTCACTCTTCTCGACCGGGATGTCGGTCGTGCCGATCAGCGAGAACTCGCGCTCGTAGGGGATGACGAAGACGATGCGGTTGTCGGCATTCTGCAGGATGAAGGCATGGTCGCCGTCATGCAGGCGCGGCACGACGATGTGGCTGCCCTTGATCAGCCGCACGCGCTTGGGCGTCTTCACCTGCGTCTGCTCGTCGAGGAAGTGCTTCACCCACGGGCCGCAGGCATTGACCAGGCCGCGCGCCGCGAGCTTCACCGTCGCGCCGTCGCGCGCCGCGAGCTCGATCTCCCACAGCTTGCCATCGGCGCTGCGCCGAGCCGACGTGCAGCGATGGCGAGAATAGATCGCGGCTCCCATCTCGCGCGCCGACTTCACGTTGGTGATCACCAGACGCGCGTCGTCGACCCAGGCATCGGAGTAGACGAAGCCCTGATTGAAAATGGGCTTCAGGCCCTTGCCCCATTTCGAGTGCTGCAGGTCGACCTGCTGCGACTTCGGCAGGGTCATGTGCCAGTCGAGATGGTCGTAGAGGAAGAGGCCGAGCCGCAACATCCAGCGCGGCCGCAGATGCGGCTCGTGCGGCAGCACGAAGCGCAGCGGCCAGGAGATGTGCGGCGCCTTGGCGAGCAGCACCTCGCGCTCCATCAGCGCCTCGCGCACCAGCCGGAACTCGTAGTGCTCCAGGTAACGCAGGCCGCCATGGATCAGCTTGGTCGCCTTGGACGACGTCGCCGAGGCGAAATCGTTCATTTCGCACAGCCCGACCTTGAGGGCCCGTCCGGCCGCGTCGCAGGCGATCCCCGCGCCGTTGATCCCCCCGCCGACCACGAACAAATCCAGTGGCGGCGACTCACTTCCATTCATGCACCCACATATAGCGCGCTTGACCCTCGCGCGCTCGCACCGCAAAAGGCCGCATGGGGTTTCTGCTGAAGATCGTGATTTTCGCGGTCGTCGTGTATGGCGCCTGGAGTGCCGCGCGCCGCTGGCTCGGCCTGTTCGGCGGCCTGTCCAAGCCGCCGGAGCCGCCGCATCGCGAGGCCGCGCCGCCGCCCCGCCGGGCCGTGGTCGAGGATACGCGTTTGTGCACGGCCTGTGGGACCTACGTCGCGGCAAACGCGGCAAAATGCGCCCGATCCGACTGCCCTCAGGCCTGATGGCCGGGGCGCTTGACCGGCTGGAGGGCGGTCCCTATTTTGCCGCACCGCAAAAAAGGCCTTAAGTGGCGGAAACACAAGGCCTTCTGAGCCTTGGGGAAGTCCGGTGTCGAAGCCTGCCAAGCCGCAATGTTTCCAGGACCTGATCCTGACCTTGCAGGAGTATTGGGCGGGTCAGGGTTGCCTGATCCTCCAGCCCTACGACATGGAAATGGGGGCGGGTACGTTCCACACGGCCACAACCTTGCGCGCGCTCGGGCCCAAGCCGTGGTACGCGGCCTATGTGCAGCCCTCGCGGCGGCCTGCCGACGGCCGCTACGGCGAGAACCCCAACCGGCTGCAGCACTACTATCAGTTCCAGGCGATCCTGAAGCCGTCGCCGACCGACATCCTCGAGCGCTACCTGGGCTCGCTGGCGGCGATCGGCATCGATACCGGCCTGCACGACATCCGCTTCGTCGAGGACGACTGGGAGAGCCCGACGCTCGGCGCCTGGGGTCTCGGCTGGGAAGTCTGGTGCGACAGCATGGAGATCACGCAGTTCACCTACTTCCAGGGTGTTGGCGGCATGGAGGTCGACATGGTGGCCGGTGAGGTCACCTACGGGCTCGAGCGGCTGGCGATGTACCTGTTCGACAAGAAGACGGTGTACGAGCTGCCCTTCAACTCGCCGACCTCCGAGGTGCCGCTGCTCTATGGCGACGTCTTCCTGCAAAACGAACAGGAGCAGTCGGCCTATAATTTCGAGCATGCCGATACCGACATGCTGTTTCGCCACTTCGTCGACGCCGAGAAGGAGTGCGCCCGCATGCTGCAGCTCGAGCTGCCGCTGCCGGCCTACGAGCAGTGCATCAAGGCGAGCCACACCTTCAACCTGCTCGATGCGCGCCGTGTGATCAGCGTCACCGAGCGGCAGAGCTACATCCTGCGCGTCCGCGACCTCGCCAAGGCGTGTTGCGAGGCGTGGCTCGCCACGCAGAGGACCCCCACCCAACCCTCCCCCTCAGGGGGAGGGCAGGGAGGGGGTGCGTAAAATGGCCGAGCTCCTTCTCGAAATCCGGTCCGAGGAGATTCCCGCGCGCATGCAGGCGCGTGCTGCGGACGATCTCAAGCGCCTGGTGTCCGACGGGCTCAAGGCCGCGGGCCTCGCCTTCGCCGGGGCCCGTGCCTTCGCCACGCCGCGGCGGCTGACACTGGTGATCGACGGCCTGCCGGCAGCGCGCGCCGATGTCAGCGAGGAGCGCCGCGGCCCGCGCGTCGGCGCACCCGACAACGCGATCCAGGGATTCCTGAAGGGCGCGGGGCTTTCCTCGCTCGACCAGGCGGAGAAGCGCGACACCGGCAAGGGCGAGTTCTGGTTCGCCGTCATCCGCAAGAAGGGCGGCCCGACCGCCGACGTGCTGCCGGGCGTGATCGAGGCGGCGATGAAGGCGCTGCCCTGGCCCAAGTCGATGAAGTGGGGCAGCGGCACCCTGCAATGGGTGCGGCCGCTGCAGGGCATCATCGCGCTGTTCGAGGGCAAGGCGCTGAGCGGGCGCGTCGAGCCGGGCGGCAAGATGGCGCCGGTGGTGTTCGGCAACACCACGCGCGGCCATCGCTTCCTGAGCCGGGGCGAGATCACAGTGACCGGCTTCGCCGATTACGAAGCCAAGCTCGCGGCCGCGCACGTCGTGCTCGACCCGGCGGCGCGCCGCAAGACCATCCTCGAGGGCGCGCACCGGCTCGCGCAGGAGGCGCAGGTCGCGCTGAAGGACGACGAGGGCCTGGTGGAAGAGGTGACCGGCCTGGTCGAATGGCCGGTGCCGCTGCTCGGCACCATCGACGCGCAGTTCATGGACGTGCCGCCGGAGGTGCTGATCGTCTCGATGAAGACGCATCTGCGCCAGTTCGTGACGACCAGGCCGGACGGCACGCTGGCCAACCGGTTCGTCGTCGTCGCCAACACCATCGCGCGCGACGGCGGCAAGACGATCGTCGAGGGCAACGAGCGCGTGCTGCGCGCGCGGCTCTCGGATGCCAAGTTCTTCTGGGACCAGGACCGCAAGGTGCGGCTGGAAGATCGCGTCGCCGCGCTGAAGGGCGTCGTCTTCCATGCCAAGCTCGGCACGCAGGCCGAGCGGGTGCAGCGCATCGCCGCCTTGGCGACCGCGGTGGCCGATTGCGTGCCGGGCGCGGCCAAGGCCGAGGTCATGATGGCGGCCGAGCTGTGCAAGGCCGACCTGGTCTCCGGCATGGTCGGCGAGTTCCCCGAGCTGCAGGGCATCATGGGCCGCTACTACGCCCTGCACGAAAAGCTGCCCGCCGCGGTGGCCGACGCGATCGGCGATCACTATGCGCCGGCCGGCCCCAACGACCGCTGCCCGTCGGCGCCGGTGTCGATGGCGGTAGCGCTGGCCGACAAGCTCGATGCGCTCACCTCGTTCTGGTCGATCGGCGAGAAGCCGACCGGCTCGCGCGATCCCTATGCGCTGCGCCGCGCGGCGCTGGGCGTGATCCGCATCGTCGTCGAGAACAAGCTGCGCCTGCCGCTCAGCCGGTTCTTCAAGCAAGCCGACCTGCTCGACTTCTTCGCCGAGCGCCTCAAGGTGCAGATGCGCGACAAGGGCGTGCGCCACGACGTGATCGACGCGGTATTCGCGCTGGGTGGTGAGGACGATCTCGTCCGCCTGCTGGCGCGCGTCGAGGCGCTGCAATCCTTCCTCGGCACCGAGGCCGGCAAGAACCTGCTGACGGCTTACGGCCGTGCGGCCAACATCGTTCGCGCCGAGGAGCGCAAGGACAAGACGCTGGCGGCACGGATCGCCGGCGCACCCGATGTCGCACTGTTGGAACTCGGCGAGGAGAAAGCCGTTGCTTCCGCTTTGGCGGAGGTCGAGCGCACGGTCAAACCAGCGTTGCAGAAGGAGGATTTCGCCGGCGCGATGCAGGCCCTTGCCGGCTTGCGGGCGCCGATCGATGCCTTCTTCGACAAGGTCACGGTAAACGTGCAAGACAAGCCGGATCTGCGTCTCAATAGATTGAAATTGTTGAATCAAATCCGTGCCACCATGGATGCGGTGGCCGCCTTTTCGAAGATCGAGGGCTAGCTATGGCCAAGTGGGTGTACAGCTTTGGGAACGGCACGGCGGAAGGCCGCGCCGAGATGCGCAATCTCCTCGGCGGCAAGGGTGCCAACCTGGCCGAGATGTCGAGCCTCGGCCTGCCGGTGCCGCCGGGCTTCACCGTGACCACCGAGGTCTGCACCTACTACTACGCCAACAAGGAGAGCTATCCGCCCGAGCTGAAGGACGAGGTCGAAACCGCGCTGGCCGCGGTCGAGAAGACCGTCGGCGCGGGCTTCGGCGATGCCGCCAACCCGTTGCTCGTGTCCGTGCGCTCGGGCGCGCGCGCCTCGATGCCGGGCATGATGGACACCGTCCTGAACCTCGGCCTCAACGACCGGACCGTGCTCGGCCTTGCGAAGTCGTCGGGCGACGACCGCTTCGCCTGGGACAGCTACCGCCGCTTCATCCAGATGTACTCCAACGTCGTGCTCGACGTCGGCCATCACTATTTCGAGGAAGCGCTCGAGCTCAAGAAGGAGGATCTCGGCGTCCACATGGACACCGACCTCAAGGCCGACGATTGGAAGTCGGTGGTGGGCGAGTACAAGAAGATCGTCGAGAAGCGCACCGGCAAACCGTTCCCCCAGGAGCCGCGCGAGCAGCTGTGGGGCGCGGTCGGCGCGGTGTTCGGCTCGTGGATGAACCAGCGCGCGATCACCTATCGCCGCCTGCATTCGATCCCCGAGAGCTGGGGCACGGCGGTGAACGTGCAGGCGATGGTGTTTGGCAACATGGGTGACGATTGCGCCACCGGCGTCGCCTTCACCCGCGACCCGTCGACCGGCACCAACCTGTTCTACGGCGAATACCTGGTGAACGCCCAGGGCGAGGATGTCGTCGCCGGCATCCGCACGCCGCAGCATCTCACCATCGAGGGCAAGCAGGCGCAGAAGTCCGACGCGCCGGCGATGGAAGAGGTGATGCCGGAGGTCTTCAAGCAGCTCTGCGGCGTGCGCGAGACGCTCGAGAAGCACTACAGCGACATGCAGGACATCGAGTTCACCGTGCAGCGCGGCAAGCTCTACATGCTGCAGACGCGCAACGGCAAGCGCACCGCCAAGGCCGCGCTCAAGATCGCCGTCGACATGGTGCGCGAGGGCCTGATCGACCGGAACGAAGCGGTGGCGCGCATCGTCCCGGCCTCGCTCGACCAGCTCCTGCATCCGACGCTCGATCCCAAGGCCGCCCGCAAGGTGATCGCCAAGGGCCTGCCGGCCTCGCCCGGCGCCGCCTCGGGCAAGGTCGTGTTCACCGCCGACGAGGCGGAGAAGAAGGCGCGCGGCGGGGAGAAGGTGATCCTGGTCCGCCGCGAGACTTCGCCGGAGGACATCCACGGCATGCACGCGGCCGAGGGCATCCTGACCTCGACCGGCGGCATGACCAGCCATGCCGCGGTCGTGGCGCGCGGCATGGGCAAGCCCTGCGTCGCGGGTGCCGGCGACGTGCGTATCGACGCCAAGGCCGGCACGCTCTCGGTGCGCGGCACCACGGTGAAGGCGGGCGAGCAGATCACGCTCGACGGCGGCACCGGCGAGATCATGGTAGGCGTCGTGTCGACCGTGCAGCCCGAGCTCTCGGGTGATTTCGCCGAGCTGATGGTGTGGGCCGACGAGGTCCGCACGCTCGGCATCCGCGCCAATGCCGAGACGCCGCTGGACGCCGCCCAGGCGCGCAAGTTCGGCGCCGAGGGCATCGGCCTCTGCCGCACCGAGCACATGTTCTTCGAGGGCGACCGCATCGTCGCCGTCCGCCAGATGATCCTGGCCGACGACGAGAAGGGCCGCCGCGCGGCGCTGGCCAAGATCCAGCCGATGCAGCGCCAGGACTTCGTCGAGCTGTTCGAGATCATGGCCGGCCTGCCGGTCACCATCCGCCTGCTCGACCCGCCGCTGCACGAGTTCCTGCCCAAGACCGAGACCGACATGGCGGTCGTGGCCAAGGACCTCGGCGTCGACGTCGCCGAGATCGAGGCACGCGCCAACAAGCTGCACGAGTTCAACCCGATGCTCGGCCATCGCGGCGTGCGTCTCGGCATCTCCTATCCGGAGATCTACGAGATGCAGGCGCGCGCGATCTTCGAGGCGGTCGCCGAGGTGCAGAAGAAGGCGGGCAAGACTGTGATCCCCGAGATCATGATCCCGCTGATCGCGACCAAGAAGGAGCTCGACCTGATGAAGGCGGTGGTCGACCAGGTCGCCGAGGAGGTCAGCCTCGCCTCCGGCCAGAAGCTCGACTACCTGGTCGGCACCATGATCGAGCTGCCGCGCGCCGCGTTGCGCGCCGGCGAGATCGCGGAGTCCGCGGAATTCTTCAGCTTCGGCACCAACGACCTGACGCAGACCACCTTCGGCCTCAGCCGCGACGACTCGGCCTCGTTCCTGGAGAAGTACCAGCAGCGTGGCATCCTCGAGCACGACCCGTTCGCCTCGCTCGATATCGAGGGCGTCGGCGAGCTGATCGAGATCGGCTGCGAGCGCGGCCGCAAGGTGCGGCCCAAGCTCAAGGTCGGCATCTGCGGCGAGCACGGCGGCGACCCGGCCTCGGTGTTCTTCTGCCACAAGGCCGGTCTGGACTACGTCTCGTGCTCGCCCTACCGCGTGCCGATCGCGCGGCTGGCGGCGGCGCAGGCGGCCCTGGGCGGTCAGCTCAAAACCGAATGAACCTCGACGCGCTTCGGCCCTTCGGTTTCAAAGAGGGCGGCAAGCGCGCGCTTGCGACAGCGCTGGCCGGCCTGGAGCGCGATCCCGACAGCGACCGGGCGCAGCGCCTGCTCGATGAAGCCTGGCGCGCGCCGCGCGCGCACGTCGTCGGCGTCACCGGTCCGCCGGGCGTCGGCAAGTCCTCCCTGTGTGCGGCGCTGGTCGCGGCCTGGCGCAAGGACAACAAGACCGTCGGCGTGATCGCGGTCGATCCCTCGTCGAAGGCGAGCGGCGGGGCGCTGCTCGGCGATCGCGTGCGCATCGTCCACGATTCGGCCGACGACGGCAGCTTCGTGCGCTCGATGGCGGCGCGCGACCGTCTGGGCGGCCTGGCCGACCAGACGCTGGCGGCGATGGTGGTGATGCGCGCGCTGTTCGATCGCGTGCTGATCGAGACCGTGGGCGTCGGCCAGTCGGAGACCGACGTCGCGGGCGTCGCCGACACCGTGGTGTTCTGCGTCCAGCCGGGCTCGGGCGATTCGCTGCAATTCATGAAGGCGGGCATCGTCGAGATCCCGCACCTGATCGTCGTCACCAAGGCCGATCTCGGCGCTGCCGCCGAGCGGGCCCGCACCGATGTCGCCGGCGCGCTGTCGCTGGCGACGGCGGGCGACTGGCCGCTCAAGACGCTGGCGGTGTCGTCGCGCGCCGGTACCGGCATCGACGGGCTGATGGCGGGGCTCGAGGCGCATCGCGCCCATCTCGCGCAGGACGGCCGGCTCGGCGTGGCGCGGCATCGCCAGAGCGAGGGCTGGCTGCGCGAGGCGCTGCGCGAGCGCTTCGGCACGCGGGGACTTGCGCGGCTCGGTGCGCTTGGCTTGGATGCGTCGCTCGCGCCGGGCGGCCAGCCGTTCCAGCGCCTGCGCGACCTGACCGCCGTCCTGGAGACTCCGCGATGACCCACCCAACCGATGGCAACTGCATCTTCTGCAAGATCGTCGCGGGCCAGATCCCCTGCTTCAAGCTGCTCGAGGACGCCAACACCATCGCCTTCATGGACATCAACCCGGTCAACGCAGGCCATGCGCTGGCGGTCGCCAAGGGCCACTGGCCGACGGTCGACGTGATCCCGGCCGATGTCCTGGCCGATGTGGCGAAGACCGCGCAGAAGGTCGCGAAGGCCGCGTTCAAGGCGCTGGATCCGCACGGCATCAACCTGCTGCAGGCCAACGGCGAGGGCGCGGGCCAGAGCGTGCCGCACCTCCACATCCACATCATGCCGCGGGTCAAGGGCGACGACGTCAACCTCAACTGGGAGCAGAAGCCCGGCGACATGGCCGCCATCAAGGCAGCCTACGAGAGGCTGAAAGCCGCCCTCTAATCTTGCCGGACCGAGGGGCCTCCGCCCGCGGTCCGATGAGAGATCAGGCGGCGGTGCGGCTCGAGGGCGGGCTGAACCATTCGCGCTCGTCCTGGCGAAACTGTTCGCGCACGTAGTCGATCACCGTGCGGATGCGCACGCCCTTGTTGGTCTCCTCGTGGCTCACCAGCCAGATGTCGCGGACGATCCTGAGATCGATCGGCGCGGCCACCAGGTTCGACGACTTGGTGACGTAGTCGGGGAACACCGAGATGCCGTAGCCGACCCGCACCGCTTCGACCGCCGAATAGGAGGAGTTGGTGCGCAGCACGACGTTGGGGCTGCGCTCGACCACCTCGCTCCACGGCTTCATCGCCGGCAGGCTGTGCAGGGTGGTGTGGTCGACGATGTGATGCTCGCGCAGATCCTCGAGCCGCTGCGGCAGGCCGTACTGCTCGATGTAGGAAGGCGCGGCGAAGATCGACATGTTGAACTGGCCGACGCGCGCTGCGACGAGCTGGTTCGAGGTCGGACGGAAGAAGCGGATGGCGAGGTCGGCCTGGCGCGTCGCCAGATCGAGCACCTGGTCGCCAGCGATCACCTGCACGATGATGTCGGGATGGCTGCGGCGCAGCTGGTCGAGGCGAGGCACCAGCCAGTGGGCGGCGATGCCCTCGGTGCAGGCGATGCGGACGACGCCCGCCATCTCGCGGTCGAGGCCGGCAAGATGCCGCTCGATCGAGGTGGCGTTGGACAGCATCGACTCGGCCTGCACCAGCACGCCGCGCGCTGCCGGAGTCACCTCCATGCCGTGGCGATGACGATCGAACAGCTTGGCGCCGAGGCGTCGCTCGAGTGCCTGGATTCGCCTACCGACCGTCGTTTGCTTGGTGTTCAGTTGCGTGGCGGCAGCGCTGAAGCTTCCGGTCTTCGCAACGGCGAGAAAAAAACGGACGTCATCCCAGTCGCCCAGGATGTTCGGAACTTTGCTCTTACGGGGCGACGGAGTGACCATCGTAACAATCGATACAATATGTGCGCGGTCGATACATTTACTTGCTGGGGCTCTTTGTGGTTTATCTTACACCATTGATTGTGGAATGTCGTTTTATGTCTCGTTTGTAGGTGATTAGCCGGTATTGCTAAGCAACCGCTTCGTTTGGGCCTGAATCTATATGTAGTCCTCGCATTCGTTAGTCAATCAGTCTGTTGTGTTGACTTCGGTGTGAGGGAACTACGGTGTCCGCCATTAGCCCAGACAGCAAGGCGTCGCCGCTGTCAGATCTCGCCGGCCGCCTCAGTCGTTATCTGCGCAGTCCCTCGACGCGACTGGCCGGATTTGCCGGTCTGTTGACCTATCTTTGCTATGCATACGCGCATAGCAGCTGGACGAATCCAGCCCTGATTGGGGTCGCGATCTTCTTCGCGCTGTTCATGCCGACCTACAGTCGGATCAGCAACAAGATCGAGATCTGGTCGAACAACCAATTCGGCTACGTCACCGGCGGAAGGCTCGGCCGCTTCGTCTTCCAGTTCGCGGTGAACCTCGCGCTGTTCGCGGTGATGCTCTACGGGCACGGCATGAGCCGCGCCGGCGTTGCCACCGTCGGCGGCATCGTCGGCGCCGCGCTTGTCACCAGTCTCGCCTCGCAGGGCCTGCAGTATCTCGGCATCTACCTGTATGCCCGCGGCATCGGCGACTACAACCGCAACGTGCTGGCCGGTTTGTGCATCAACACCGTGCTGACGGCACTCGGCACCGCGGGCATTCCGTTTGCGCGCGAGGCCTTTCTGGCCATCGGCTTCGGTCTCGGCGGATTGCTCCTGCTGGTGGGCCTGCTGTCCGACGTGCGGTCGATCATCGCCCCCAAGGGCGGCATCGGGTTGTATTTCGGTACCTTCAATCCGGTCCACAACACCCATCTCGCGATCATCCAGCGTGCGATGGAGCAACGCAGGCTCGACAAGATCATCATCCATCCGACCCTGGTGCCGCGACTGCATGTCGAGGCTTTCCGCCGGGGCGAGATCCGCGTCGGCCGGCTGAAGGACGGTTTCCAGATCTACGAGAAGACCGAGAAGGCCGACGTCGCTGTCGACTATTTCCCCACCGGCAACATCTTCCTGCCACCGGAGACGCGTAAGGCGCTGATCGAGCTGGCGGTCGCCGAGGCGGGGCTCGCAGGCAAGGTCGAGGTGATCGCCCTGCGCGAGACCTACGACAAGCGCGGCTTCCAGGGCGTGATCGCCGAGATCAAGAGGATGCATCCGGGCGCGCGGCTGCACACGCTGCACGGCACGGACTTCGGCGGCATGTACGTTCGGCAGATCTGCGACGAGTGCGGCTGGATTTACCCCTGGCGGATCATGCGTCGCGACAAGATTTCGGCGACCGCTATCCGCAAGGGTGCCAAGGGCATGACGCCGACGGTGGTGACCGACGTGCTCGGCCAGTTGGCAGCGAATCTTCCGGAGGTGACGGCTGGGGGCCGCCGCTTCCGGAATGACAACGGAGTGTTGACCGAGGGGGTATAGAATGACTGTGCAGACGACCGACAGGATGAGCAACCGTCCCGTCGTGACGATCAAGCTTGCGTCGACATCAGACGAGCTGCTGCAGTGCTACGCGCTGCGGGCCGCTGTCTTCATGGGGGAGCAGCAGTGCCCCTATTGGGAAGAGTTCGATGGCAATGACTACAGCGCCAGCCACCTGATGCTGTACGTCGATGGCGAGCCCGCGGCGTCGATGCGGGTTCGCTGGTTCCAGGGCTTCGCCAAGCTGGAACGCGCGATCATCCTGAAGCGCTACCGTTCGTTGGGCCTGTTTATCCCGTTCGTCGAATGGGCCCGCGATTTCGCCGCCAAGAAGGGCTATCCGAAGGCCTACCTGCACGGCCAGCAGCGGCTGTGGGAGATCTTCGAGCGCCAGGGCTTCCGCAAGGTCAACGAGGCGCCGTTCCACTTCTCCGACCACGAGTACGGCGCCTTCGCCGCCGACCTCGACGTGCCGGCGGAAGCGCCGACGGTGTTCACCGATCCGATGGTGTTGAACCGTCCGGAGGATCAGCTCGACCGGGCCGGCATCCTGGAGCAGTCGATGGAGCGAGGGGCGTCCAATCCGCATACGGAATGGACCGAGCGTCGAGCCAACTGACAACGAGGGGAGAGTTGACATGAGTATTGGTGTGCAAGCGATCGGCGGTGTTCCGGTCACGACGCGTCTGGCGATGAAGATGGAGGACTCGCTGCAGGCCTTCGCGGTGCGTGCCGCCTGCTTCATCGGCGAGCTCGAGGTGCCGTTCTCGGAGGAGTTCGACGGCCACGACTACGGCGCCACCCACGTCATCGCCTATATCGGCGACGAGCCGATCGGCACGGTGCGGGTGCGCTGGTTCAAGTCGTTCGCGATGTGCGAGCGACTCGCGGTGATGCAGCGCTTTCGTGGCAACAATGTCGGGAGTCTGCTGCTGGAGCGCTGCCGCAAACTCGCCGAGAGCCGTGGCTGCAACATGCTCTACACCCAGGTCCTGCCGGCCGACACCGGCTACTGGGAGAGGCAGGGTTGGCAGCGCCTGGTGCCTGAGGCCATGAGCAGCGGCCCCAAGCCGATCGTGGCAATGGTCAAGCGGGTCGATCCCAACCAGCCGATGCCCGAGGTCGAGGCGCCGGAGGCGATCGTTCTGCGCCGCGAGCCCACTTTGGATTCCGCCGGCATGCCAGTGGGCGCCATCGCGAATTGAGATCGCGAATTACATAAGTGTGATCTGCGGAATCGGGCACAGACGACGCCGCCGATCCTGGCTATGCTCGTCTGTCCGGGTGAGCAGCCTGGAGGGGGCGGCTCACCCATCGTAGAGATGGGGGAGTTGATGAGCGTGCAAGAAATCGTCGTCGAACGGAACGTTCGGCGACGCCGCAACTGTCAGCCTTTGGCAGGGACGAAGCGGGCTGCGACCTTGTTCCGGATCTGGCACGGGGTGCGCGAAATGATCGAGGAGGCCGAGCGCCTCGGCGACGGCGAGCTGGTTCATTTCCTGGCCGTCGCGCAGACGTTGATCGAGGAAAAGACGGGCGACACGGCCGGCTTCGGCGAAGTTGACACCAGCCTGCCGAACTAGACTTCGTTCGGGCGGGGCGACAGGCCCGCGCGATCAAGCCTTCCCTCCAGGCGTTGCTGGCCAAATGCACACGTTTCCCCGATTTGGCGTGGGTATGCGGCGGCTTCGGCGCGTTGGCGGATTTTCACCTCGAGGCCGGCGAACTGGAGTGTTCGCCGGTGACGGGCCGTCGCTGATATGCACACCGTCTCACGTCTGCGTGACTCCTGCGATCATGCATTGTTCTCGCCGGCATCGGCCGGCAGGCCGCGTTACTTGTGGCGCGGATCCAGCGCGTCGCGCAGGCCGTCGCCCAGCAGATTGAACGACAGCACCGCGAAAAAGATCGCGAAGCCCGGCCAGAACGCCATCCACGGCGCCTGGGCGATGAAGCGCTGCGCGGTGTTGAGCATGCTGCCCCACGATGGCGCCGGCGGCTGCTGGCCGAGGCCGAGGAAGCTCAGCGCCGCCTCGGCGATGATTGCGCCGGCGATCGCCAGCGACGCCTGCACCAGGAGCGGCGGCACGATGTTGGGCAGCACGTGGCGCAGCGCAATGCGCCAGTGCGGGTTGCCGACAGCGCGCGCCGCCTCGACATAGTCCTCGACCTTGGCGCCGAGCGTCTGGCCGCGGGTCAGGCGCACGAACACCGGCGTGGCGGTGACGCCGATCGCGATCATGGCGTTGCCCAGGCTGGGACCGAGGAAGGCCGCCAGCGCGATCGCCAGAATCAGGAACGGGATCGCGAGCATCGCGTCGACGATCCGCGAGATCACGGCGTCGACCCAGCCGCCGGCATAGCCCGCCAGCAGGCCGAGCGGCACGCCGGCGCCAACCGCGATGCTGACCGACACCAGGCCGGCGCTGAGCGAGGCGCGCGCGCCGAACAGCACGCGGCTGAGCACGTCGCGGCCGACCTCGTCGGTGCCGAACCAGTGCGCCCAGGAGGGCGCCTTGCGGACCAGCCCGAAGCTGGTCTTGACCGGATCGTAGGGGGCGATCCACGGCGCCAGCGCCGCAATCGCGATCAGCAGCAGCACGACCACCAGCGCCGCCATCGCGCCCTTGCGGCGCTTCAGCCGGCGCCAGGCGCGCGCCCACGGATTCTCCTCGTGGACGACCGGAACGGCGGCGACGATGGCGGCGGTCATCCGCGCAGCCTCGGATTGACCAGCATGTAGGCGATGTCGGCCAGCAGGTTCAGGCTGATGTAGATGGTCGAGGTCACCAGCACGACGCCCTGGACCACGGCATAGTCGCGGTTGAACACGGAATCGACGATCAGCTTGCCGAAGCCCGGGATGGTGAAGATCTGCTCGGTCAGCACCGCGCCGGAGAGCAGCGTGCCGAAGTCGAGCGCCAGCAGGGTGATCACCGGCGTCATGGCGTTGCGCAGCGCATGCTTCAGCACCACCCGGCCCTCGGCGAGGCCCTTGGCGCGCGCGGTACGGACGTAGTCGGTGCCCATCGCCTGCAGCATGGCGCTGCGCGTGTGGCGCATCAGCACGGCGGCCAGCGCGTTGCCGAGCACGAAGGCCGGCATGATGGTGGTGGCGAGGCTCGCCTGCCAGTTCTCGCCCAGCTTGACGTAGCCCGAGGCCGGCAGCCAGCCGAGCGTCACCGAGAACAGGAAGATCAGCAGGATGCCCAGCCAGAAATTGGGCGTGCTGAGTCCCCACAGCGCGAACAGGTTGGCGCCGTAGTCCCAGGCGGTCTCCTTCTTGACCGCCGAGACGATGCCCGCGGGGATGCCGATGCAGATGGCGATCAGCAGCGCCATCGCCGCGAGCTGCAGGGTGACCGGCAGCTTCTCGATCACCAGCGCGCCGACAGGGGCCTTCAGTCGCATCGATTCGCCCAGGTTGCCCGACAGCACGCCCTTGACCCAGTAGAAGTACTGGACCGGGATCGGCTGATCGAGGCGGTACTGCTCGCGGATCTCCTGCAGCACCTTGGGATCGCGCTCCTCGCCCGCCATGATCAGCGCCGGGTCGCCCGGCAGAAGCTGCTGCAGGCCGAAGATCAGCATCGACACGATGATCAGCGTCGGGATGATCTGCAGCAGCCGCTGGGTGAGGAAGGTGAGCACGCGGCGCTTACTTCAGCTTGAGGCCGATCACGCGCACCAGGCCGTCCGGCATCTGCTTGTAGCCCTCGAGCTTGTCGGTGTGCGCGACCAGCACCTGCGCGTGATAGAGGTAGACGATCGCGCCCTCGGTCAGGGTCTTGGCCGCGACCTTCTCGTAGGCCGCCTTGCGATCCTCGAGCTTCGATTTGGCGCGCGCCTCGGCATGGGCGGCGTCGACCTCCTTGTCGCAGTAGCCGTTGGTGTTCTGCGGCTGGCCGCAGACCTGGAAGGAGTAGGAGTTGCCGTCGGGATCGCTGCGGCCACTCCAGCCGATCAGGTAGACCTGATAGTTGCCTTCCTCCGACTGCTTGAGCGAGGTCGCGAATTCGGTGACGCGGATCTTCAGGTCGAAGCCCGCTTCCGCGACCATCGACTGCACGACCTCGGCGACGGCGCGGGTCTCGGCGCCGTTGGGCACCATGAAGTCGAGCGGGATCGGGCCGGTGACGCCCGCCTCCTTGAGCAGCGCCTTCGCCTTGGCGATGTCGCGTTTGGGGATCGGGAATTTCTCCTGATAGTACGGGTTCTGCGGGCTGACCCACTGGTTGCCCGGCACGAACTCGCCGTTGAACACCACCTGGTTGATGGCATCGCGATCGATCGCCAGCTCGAAGGCGCGGCGCACGCGCGCGGCCTTGCCCAGCGGGTTGTCGGCCTTGGGACCGTTCTTGAGGTTGATGGTGAGGCCGAGGTAGCCGAGCGACACCGCCTTGCTGAGCTTGAGCTTCTTGTCGTCGCGCACCGTCTTGATGTCGGTCGCCAGCACGCGCTCGATCAGGTCGAGGCCGCCGGAGCGCAGGTTGGCGAGCCGCACCGTGCCGTCGACGATCGGCAGGTAGGTGATCTTGTCGATGAAGACGTTGTCCTTGTTCCAGTAGTCCTTGAACTTCTCGACGACGATGCGGTCCTGCTGGACGCGCTCGACGAACTTGTACGGCCCGGCGCAGACCGGATGCAGGCCGAACTTGTCGCCCGCGGCCTCGGCGGCCTTCGGCGACACCATCATGCCGGCGCGGTCGGTGAGCTGGGCGAGCAGCGGCGAGAACGGTGCCTTGAGAGTGAGCTTGATGGTCAGCGGGTCGACCACGTCGACGCTCTCGACCGAGCCGATCTCGGGCTTGCGAAACGAGCCCTTCATGTTGAGGTGGCGCTCGAGGCTGTATTTGGCCGCCTTGGCGTCGAACGGCTCGCCGTCGTGGAACGTCACGTTGGGCCTGAGCTTGATGACGACTTCCTTGCCGTCCTCCGAAGTGTCCTGGCTGAGGGCGAGCTGCGGCACGATGTTCAGTTTCTCGTCGATGTCGAACAGCTTGTCGCAGATCGAGGAGAAGACGATGCGGCCGACATAGGTGCGCGCCAAGCTCGGATCGAGCACGTCGGGATCTTCGGCCAGGCCGATGCGCAGGTTGGTCTGGGCGAAGGCGCTGCCCGCCATCGCGGCCGACAGCGCCAGCGTCAGGGCGAATTTCTTCATGATGCCTCCCGTTGCGTAACGAACGCCGCCTGCAGGCGGTCGAGTCTTGTTTTGTCTTCGGCCCTCCCGCTCGCGCCGACCGTCATCGGGTTGGGCGGGAACTCGGGCCACCACGGGCAAGCCGTAGCGTGTCCCGTACCATCGTCGTCGAGCGCCGGAACGTCGCGCCGGCAACTGTCCTTGGCAAAGCGGCAGCGGGTGTGGAAGCGGCAGCCCGGCGGCGGCGCGATGGCGCTCGGGATGTCGCCCTCGAGCAGGGCGCGCTCGCGCACCGCGGTCGGATCGGGCAGTGGCACCGCCGACAGGAGCGCGCGGGTGTAGGGATGGCGCGGATTGCGGAACAGCTCGTCGGTCGTCGCAGTCTCCACGATCTTGCCGAGGTACATTACGGCAATGCGGTCGGCGATGTGCTTCACGACCGCGAGATCGTGGCTGATGAAGATGTAGGCGAGGCCGAAGCGCTGCTGCAGCGCCTTCATCAGGTTGATCACCTGGGCCTGGATCGAGACGTCGAGCGCCGACACCGGCTCGTCGGCGACGATCAGCTTGGGCTCGACCGCCAGGGCGCGGGCGATCGCCAGGCGCTGGCGCTGGCCGCCGGAGAATTCGTGCGGATAGCGGCGCGCATGCTCGGGACGCAGGCCGACCAGCTCGAGCAGCTCGCCGACTCGCCGGCGGCGCGCCGACTGGTCGCTGGCGAGGCCGTGCAGGAACAACGGCTCGCCCAGCATCGCGCCCACCGTCATGCGCGGATTGAGGCTGGCGTAGGGATCCTGGAAGATCACCTGCAGGCGGCGCCGGCGCGCTCGCATCTGCTCGGCGTCGAGCGCCAGCAGGTTGTCGCCCTCGAAGCGGACAGTGCCGGCGCTGGGCTCGATCAGGCGCAGGACGAGGCGTCCGACCGTCGACTTGCCACAGCCCGATTCGCCGACTAGCGCCAGGGTCTCGCCTTCCTTGACCTGGAAGTCGAGCCCATCGACCGCGCGCACATGGGCCGACACGCCGCCGAACATCCCGCCCTTGATCGGGAAGTGCTTCACCAGTCCTTCGACTTCGAGCAGTGCGGTCATGGCTGGGAGCGCGCCACTCCAGTGGCGCTCATGTTCTGTGTGGCGACGATAAGAGCGGCACTGGAGCGCCGCGCTCCCAGCAGGAGACTCATGGCAGCACCCCGCTGAGCGGCGCGCGGCGGCAGCGGCTGAGATGGCTCGGCGCAATTTCAATCAGCGGCGGCACCGCCTCGCGGCAGGCCGGCTCGACGAAGGGACAGCGCGCGGCGAAGCGGCAGCCTTCGGGCGGATGGGCCATGTCGGGCACGCGGCCCTCGATCGAGGGCAGGTGCTCGCGCTTGCGGTCGAGCTTGGGGATCGAGCCCAGCAGGCCGACCGTGTAGGGATGCTCGGGCCGCGCGAACAGCGCCTCGACCGGCGCGCGCTCGACGATCTGGCCGGCGTACATCACCGCGACGTCGTCGGCCATCTCGGCGACCACGCCGAGGTCGTGGGTGATCAGGATGATGGCGGTGCCGGTGTCGCGGCGCAGGCCACGCATCAGGTCGAGGATCTGCGCCTGGATGGTGACGTCGAGCGCAGTGGTCGGCTCGTCGGCGATCAGCAGCCGGGGGTCGCAGGCCAGCGCCATGGCGATCATGGCGCGCTGGCGCATGCCGCCCGACAGCTTGTGCGGATAGTCGTCGATCCGCTTCTCCGGCGACGGGATGCGCACCAGCCGCAGCATCTCGATCGCCCGCGCCCGCGCCTCCGCGGCGCCGCGGCCCTGGTGGCGGCGGATCGCCTCGATGATCTGGTTGCCGATCGTGTAGCTCGGATTGAGCGAGGTCATCGGCTCCTGGAAGATCATCGCCAGCCGCGCGCCGCGCAGGTCGCGCAGCTCGGCGACCGGGATCTTGAGCAGGTCGCGGCCCTCGAAATGAACCTCGCCGCTGACCTTGGAATTCTCCGGCGGCAGCAGGCCCATGACGGCGAGCGAGGTCACGCTCTTGCCGCAGCCCGATTCGCCGACCAGGCCCAGCGTGCGGCCGCCTTGCAGCGAAAGGTCGATGCCGTCGACGGCACGCACGATGCCGTCATCGGTCGCGAAGCTGACGGCCAGCGTCTTGAGTTCCAGCAGCGGCTTATTCATTCGGCCGCTTGGGCGCGCACGGCAGCCTGGTTCTTCTCGACCTCGGCGTCGATGCGGGCGCGATCGTAGAGGCCGGCCGGGTTCTGGCGCGTCGCCAGGAAGGTGCGGAACAGAGTCCAGCGTTCGCGGCTCGCCGCCTCGAGGCGGGCAAGCTCGAGCAACGGCTCGACATGATCGTCGACCCTGAGATCGAGCTCGGAATATTCGTCGTTGCCGTAGATCACCAGCGCCGCCGATTGCTTGCCGCGCTTGTCGCCGCCGACCTTCTCGCCGGCCTTGAGCGCCGTGATCAGGCGGCGCGGCAATTCGAGATCGGTGCGCTCGCGCATCACCCGGACGGTCTCGGAGACGACCTGCGGGCCGGCCAGCATGTTGCCGGCCACCGAGAAATCGTCGCCGACCCAGTGGCCGCACCACGGCACGCACTCGGTGCCGGTGTAGGCGGCGAACTTGCCGTCGGCGCCCAGCACGTGTAGCTGGCGGTGCGCCCGGCCTTCGTCGCGCGCGGTGAGGAGGCGGATGACGTCCTGCGCACCGACGCCATTGTGGATCAGCTCGAGGCCGTCAGTCCCGTAGAGCGGGTTGAGCAGCGCCTGGGTGGCGACGGCGCCTTTCTGCGGCGCGATGTAGGGCACGCGGGCCCCGACGGCGAAGAACTTGGTCGCGACAGCGATGGCGATGCGCCCGCTGTCGCGCTCTCGATAGACGATCGACCAGGTCATGGCTGGGAGCGCGGCACTCCAGTGCCGCATCTTCTTGTCGCCACGAAGAGGACGAGCACCACTGGAGCGGCGCGCTCCCGGCAGATCATCGCCCGGCCGCGTAGCCCTGCATGCCGCGCGGGTTGGCGGCGGCCTTGCGCCAGGGATCCTCGCGCGACGCGGCGGTCAGGCGGCCTTCGGACCAGTCGTCGTTCATCTCGACCTCATGGCCGCGCTTACGCAATTCCTGGACCGTTTCCGTCGGGATCCGGCCCTCCAGTACCAGCACGCCCGGGCGGGCGGTGCGCGGCCAGAACGAGGAGGGGAAGTGCTCGCTGTGCCAGGCCGGCGCGTCGATCGCCTCCTGCAGGTTCATGCCGCAATGGACGTGGCGCAGGAACATCTGGGTGATCCACTGCTCCTGCTGGTCGCCGCCCGGCGAGCCCCAGCACATGTACGGCTGGCCGTCGCGATGGGCGAGGGTCGGGGTCAGCGTGGTGCGCGGCCGCTTGCCCGGCGCAAGCGAGCTGGGCTGGCCTTCCTCGAGCCAGCAGATCTGGCCGCGCGTGCCCACGGGGAAGCCAAGCTCGGGAACGACCGGCGAGCCGTGCAGCCAGCCGCCCGACGGCGTTGCCGAGACCATGTTGCCGTCCTTGTCGACGATGTCGAAATGCACGGTGTCGCCGCTCATCTGGCCCATGCGGCCGACCGTCGGCTCGCCGGCACCGCTCGCCGCCACCGCGGCGCGCACGCCGTCGGCCTTGCGCAGGCGGATCACGCCGCCGTAACCCTCGACCTTGCCTGGCTGCTGCTCGAGCGAGGCCCTGGTCGGATCGATCAGCTTGCGGCGGTCGGCGTTGTAGGCGTCCGACAGCAGGGTCTGCATCGGCACGTCGACGAACTTGGGGTCGCCGTAGAACGCCTCGCGGTCGGCGAAGGCGAGCTTGCTCGCCTCGACCACGGTGTGGATGAAGTCGGGCGACGTCGGATCGGCGCCGTCGAGATTGAAGCCCTTGAGCAGCGCGAGCTGCTGCAGCGTGACCGGGCTCTGCGCCCACGGTCCCGCCTTGAACACGGTGTAGCGGCCGTAGTCGTAGGAGAGCGGCTCCTCGATGGTCGCTTGCCACTTCGCCATGTCGTCGCCGCGCAGCAGGCCCTTGTTGCGCTTGCCGGAGACGTCCATCAGCTCTTCGTGGGTGTAGAAGCGGTCGATCGCCTCGGCGACGAAGCCCTGGCTCCAGATCTTGCGCGCACGCTCGAGCACCGCCTCGCGGCTGCCGCCGCCCGCCTCGGCTTCCTTGATGATGCGCAGGTAGGTGTTGCCGACCGCCGGATTGCGGAACAGCGAGGCCGGCGCCGGCACCTTGTTGCCCGGCAGGTAGACGGAAGCGGAGGTCGGCCAGTTGTCGCGGAAATTGTCCTTCACGGTGTCGATGGTCGCCGAGGCGCGCTCGACGATCGGATGGCCGTTCATCAGGTAGCCGATCGCCGGCGCCAGCACGTCGGCCAGGCTCATCGTGCCGTAGTCGTGCAGCATCAGCATGTAGGCGTCGAACGTGCCGGGTACCGCGGCCGGCAACAGGCCGGTGCCGGGGATCAGGTCGAGGCCGAGGCCCTTGAAGTGGGCGATCGTCGCCTTGGCCGGCATCACGCCCTGGCCGCACAGGATCTCGGTCTTGCCCTTCTTGACCGAATGGAAGATCAGCGGCGCGTCGCCGCCGGGGCCGCAGAGATGCGGCTCGACCACCTGCAGGGTGAAGGCCGTGGCGACGGCGGCGTCGAAGGCGTTGCCGCCGCGCTCCAGGATGCCCATGCCGACCGCGGTCGCGATCCAGTGCGTCGAGGTGACGACGCCGAACGTGCCGGTGATCTCCGGGCGCGTCGTGAACGGGTTGGGATTGATCAGTTTCAAGGCCTGCCTCCGGGGCGTGCAATTTCCGGAGGGGACCTTAAGCCCCGTTCAGACGCTCCGCCAGCGGGTCAACACTCGCTTCCGCACCCGCCGCCGCTGCCGCCACCGCCCTGATTGTTGTTGCTCGGTGGTGGCGGCGCGGCGGCTGGCGGTGTGCCGCCCGAGACGCGGTTGGCGTTGGTGGTGACGATCGCCTGCGTCTGCAGCAGCTGCAGATAGGTCAGCCAGGTCTGCAGGCCGGGACCGGTTCCGGGCTGCGGCAGGACCGCGTTGTTCAGCGCCGCCACCAGGGCATCGAGCTGGGCCTGGTCGCCCGGGCCGACGATGTTGCCCGTGCCCTGGGCCTTCTCGAGCAGGGCGAGATAGGCCTGCAGGCTGCTGGGCGGTAGCACGATCGGCGCGAACGGCGCGCCGTTGTACGGCACGAAGATCTGCGAGCCGGAGCGGATCGCCTTGGAGATGCCGCCGGGATTGCTGACGGTCATCGAATCGCCGAACAGGAAGGTCGCGGTCAGCGAGCCGTCGCCGCCGATCTCGAAGGTGACGATGCCGCCGCGCACGCCGATGTTGGCCGACGGCGTGGTGACCTTGACCTCGTTCTTCTTGCTGATCGCGCCGCCGACGAAGCGGAAGGCGCCGCGCGCCGCGGTGAAGGCAAGATCGCCGTTCTGTGTGTTGGGGTCGTAGACGAAGCGGTCGATGGTGATCTCGGCGTTGGCACCGACCGACAGCGCCGAGCCGTCGCGGAACACCAGGTGCGCGCGGTCGCCCGCGCCGGTGCGCACGCGCTCGTTGGCGAACACGTCGATGCCGACCCGCAGGACGCGCTCGTTCTGCGCCGGTGGCGTGCCGCGCGGCTCGCCGCTGGTGGCGGAGGCGACGCCGACGGTCTGCGCGGCGGCAGGCAGCGCGAGGCTGGCGGCGATGAGGAAGGCGATGCGGGCCAAGAGGGACATGCGATCCTCCCCTAGAAACGCCAGCTCACGCCGACCAGGCCGTTGAAGGCCTGGAAGGCGTAGTTGCCGATCGGCGCGGTGCGCTGGAAGTAGGTCGTCTGGCCGATCAGGTTGAAGCGGTCGTCGAGCGGCACCGACAGCAGCAGGCCGAGATTGAGATCGGCCTGGCTGCGGGTGACGTTGGGATCGATCGTCGGATCGGCGGCGTCGTAGCCCGCGAAGGCGCCGGCGGCGCTGCCGGTCAGGTACCATTTGCGGCCGTTCAGCCCGACCGGATCGGCGAAGCGGACGGTCAGCGAGCCGCCGAAGCCCAGCTCGCGGTAGCTCTCGGAGGCGATGGACGCGATGTAGCGTGTGGCGTTGATGCCCAGCACCACCAGCATGTCGGGCGCGACCTCGGCTTGCAGCTGCATCGCGATCGCCGCATCGTTGCCCGAGCTGCGGCTGTTGGTCGGCGCATCGGCGTTGTCGATGAACTCGCGACGGCGGCCGAGCACGACGGTCGAAAGCTTCAGCCAGTCGCGCAGCAGCGTTGTCCCTTCCATGCCGGCGCCCCACGACCAGTAGGTCGGCTTGTCGTGCACGCTGACATAGCGGCCGGTGACGAACGGCTTCAGCGTGACGTCGCGGAACGCGCCTTCGAACGGCTGGCTGCGCGGGCCGGTCGTCAGGTCGAGCAGCAGGGTGTTGGCCTCGCTGACCTGGAACTGGCGCGAGGCGTAGACGCCGAGGTCGGTCTCGAGCGTGCCGCTGTCCTGGCGGCCGAAGTCGTAGCGGTGGCGCAACTGGGCGGCGCCGATCGCGGCGACGTCGCCGCGCTGGGAGAAGGCCGGGTTGGGCACCACCGTGTTGCCGAAGAATTTCAGCGCGCCGGAGTTGGCGTTGTTGGCATTGCTGGAGAAGCGCAGGCCGGCCAGCACGTCGCCGCTGAAGCGCGAGGTGCCAGTCCGCTTCTCGATCTCGGCAATGTACTCGCCGGCGCCCGACTTCACGTCGGCTCCGGCCTTGGGCGAGGCGCGCGCGGTCTCGAAGTAGGCGCGCGCCGCCTCATAGGAGCGCAGGCGGTAATAGAGGACGCCGAGCTCGTAGCGCACGCGCGGCTGGTCGGCATCGATCATCAGGAAGCGCTCGTACGCCGAGACCGCGGCCTCAAGGTCGCCGACCTGCACGGCGATGCGGGCGTATTTCAGGAGCGTCGGCGCGTCGGTCGGCTTCTGCAGCGTCTCCTGGAAGGCCTGCCTGAAGGCCTCGGTGTCTCCCGCACGCTGCGCCTCGGCGACGAACGGCATGAGCGACAGCCCGGCAGAGATCGCAGTAACAGAGAGAAAACGCCACATGGGGCGCGTTTCTAGGCGAGACCTTTGGGTGTTGTCTGTTTCCGTACGCAAATCTTTTGTATCGCGCACGACGCAGATAATACGGGGAGGCTTCAGCCTGCGGGTTCGGGCAGGCGCATCCAGTCGGGCACCTCGGCGGTGATCTTCGCGCCGCCCGACGAGAGCGGCGCGCGCGCCGCCTCGAGCTGCAGCATGGCGATGGCGCGATCGCCGAGACCCGAACGGATCTCGCCGACCTCGCGGCCGTCGCGCTCGATCGGCGTGCCGGGTGCGGGCAGGGCACCCTCGACCTTGACCGGGAACAGCCGGCGCTTGATCAGGCCGCGATACTTGGTGCGGGCCGTCAGCTCCTGGCCCATGTAGCAACCCTTCTGCCAGTCGACGCCGTGCAGCTCATCGAAGCCGCTCTCCAGCAGCAGCGCCTTCTCGACCGTGAGGTCGCGGCTGCCGTCGGGCACGCCGAGCTTGAGGCGCAGCGCCTCGTAGTCGGCGACGGGAGCCTCGGTCACGCCGAGCAGGGTCGACACCTGGCCGGCCGGCGCCAGCACGCGCACGCCGAGCTCGGGCAGGCGCGGATCGACGAAGGCCGTCGCGCCGCCGACCGGCAGCACCGTCTCCGCGCCCGGCCCGAAGACGACGGCGACTTCCATCGCGGCGCTGCGATCCTCCACCGTCGCTTTGGAGCGCAAGGTGTACATCTTGAGCTTCTTGGCGAGCGCCGGCGCCCGCTCGCGCTCGGTTTCCAGCAGGAAAGTGCCCGTGTCGTCCTCGACCACGAACATGTCGTTGAGGAAGCGGCCCTGCGGCGTCAGCAGCGCCGCCCAGATCGCCTGACCCGGCCCGACCTTCGCGGTGTCGTTGGAGATCAGCCCTTGCAGGAACTCGGCCCGATCGGGGCCGGCGACGGCAATGACGCTGCGATGGGGCAGCAGCGCGTAGGTGGGAACGGACATGCCCAAGAATTGGGGCGTGCGGCGTCCATTGGCAAGCCGGCGATCCTATTCCTCCCCATTCATATGGGGAGGTGTTGCCGTCCGCGCGCTTTTCGAACGGAGTTCGAAAAAACGCGTTGGCGACGGAGGGGGCATGGGCCTCAGTATGCGGCTCCCGACCCCATCGCCCTCGTGAGACGAGGGCACTTCCCCTTGCCGGACTCCGGCAAAGGGAAGAAGGCTCAAGCCCGATAGAACGGCTTGTCGCCGCAGACCGTCACGCGATGGCCGTACCGGCGGTGCGGGAAGTAGTCGAACATCGCGTGGTGCTGAACGCAGCGGTTGTCCCAGAACGCGATCGAGTTGGGCTGCCACTTGAAGCGGCACTGGAACTCCGGCGTCTCGACGTGGCGATAGAGCATCTCGAGCAGCGCGTCGCTCTCGTGCTTGCGGAGCTGCGGGATGCGCAAGGTGAAACCGCGATTGACGTACAGCCCCTGGCGGCCGGTCACCGGATGGGTGCGCACGATCGGATGCTCGGCGTTGGGGAACTTCATCTCGTCGCGGTCGGTCGCCTTGACCCGGTAGTAATGCGCCTTCGAGCTGTCGTGCAGCGCGGTCAGGCCCTGCAGCAGCTTCCTGATCGGCTCGGAGAGCGTCTCGTAGGCGCGGTACATGTTGGCGAACAGCGTGTCGCCGCCGCCGTCGGGCGGCACCTCGGTGAGATAGAGGATCGAGCCCATCGGCGGTTCGACGTCGCACGAGACGTCGGAGTGCCATTCCTCGCCGGCGACGTGCTTGGACTTCTCGTCGGCCTTGATCACCAGGATCTCGGGATGCTCGGCGAAGGTGATCGGCGCGTTGGGATGGACGTGCAGCGGGCCGAAGCGGCGGCCGAAGTCCTTGTGCTGGTCGATCGATATCTTCTGGTCGCGGAAGAAGATCACCAGGTTGTCCATCAGCGCGTCGTGCACTTCCTGGAACTGCTGGTTGCCCAGCGGCTGGGCGAGATCGACGCCGAAGATCTCGGCACCGATGGTCGGCGTGAGCTTGCGAACTTCGATCGTCTGGTAGCTCATGGGCGAATCCTCCACGGGCCGTAGCCTACGCTCCTATTCGGCGATCGCCTGCCCAAAGTGGATGAAGTCCGTATTGCGGAACGCGCCTGCCGAGGTCGCCGGCCGGTGGGCCGGCTGATACGCTCCCCGGCGTGACGCTCGTCCGCTCTCTCCTTGCTGCTTTGATGGTGCTCGCGCTCGCGGCCCGCGCGGAGGCGGGCGAGTTCGTGCACTTCAAATCGGGCAACGCCACGCTGATCGGCTATCTCGCGAAGCCGGCCGGGAAGGGGCCGTTTCCGGCGGCGGTGCTGCTGCATGGCAGCGGCGGTTTTCATGCCCAGATGCTGTCGTGGGCCAACCGGCTAAGCCGTTGGAGCTATGTCGCCTTCGCGATCGACAGTTTCAGCCCGCGCGGCCGCCATGGGCAGGGCAATGTCGCCAAGGAGCAGGCCGGCGATGCGTTCGAAGGCCTGCGCTACCTCGCCGAGCTGCCGCAAGTGCGCGCCAACGCGGTTGCGCTCATCGGATTTTCCTTCGGGGGCAGCTCGACCCTGGCCGATCTGGAGCAGGGCTCGGCGATCGCGCGCCTTTACCCGGACAAGTTTCGCGCGGGCGTTGCCTTCTATCCGGAATGCTCCGGCAGCTCGGGCCTCATGACCGTGCCGATGTTGATCCTGGTCGGCGCGCTCGACGACTGGACGCTGGCGAGCGACTGCACCGACATGGCGGCCGGGAAGAGCGTGATCCCAGTGGTGCGCCAATCGGGCGATCGGTCCAACGTGAAGCTGGTCGTCTATCCCGGCGCGCATCACGGCTTCGATATCGCCGACCTGAGCATCATACCGGGCGGAGTGACGGTGCAGGGCCATCGGCTCGAATACAACGAGGCCGCGACCCGGGATGCCGCCCAGCAGGTACGGGCGTTCCTCGACGGCACACTGAAAGATTGAAGGAGATGGGAATGTCATTTCGCGCGCTGGTGCTGACGCAAGCCGACCGCAAGGTGAGCGGCGCGATCGAGACGCTCGACGACAGCCGGCTGCCGGCCGGCGACGTCACGGTCGCGGTCGAGTACTCGACGCTGAACTACAAGGACGGGCTGGTGCTGACCTCGGGCGGCGGGCTGGTGAAGGCCTGGCCGCATGTCGGCGGCATCGATCTCGCGGGCACGGTCGAGGCGTCGGACAACGCAAGCTTCAAACCCGGCGACAAGGTGGTGCTGAACGGCTGGCGGGTCGGCGAGCTGCACTGGGGCGGCTACGCCACCAAGGCGCGGGTGAAGGGCGACTGGCTGGTCAAGCTGCCGGCCTCGATCTCGACCAAGCGCGCTATGGCGATCGGCACGGCGGGCTACACCTCGATGCTGTGCGTGCTGGCGCTGGAGAAGCACGGCGTGCGCCCCGCGTCGGGCGAGGTGCTGGTGACCGGCGCCGCCGGCGGCGTCGGGTCGGTCGCCGTCGCGATCCTGGCCAAGCTCGGCTATCAGGTCGTCGCCGCCACCGGCCGACCGCAGGAGGCCGAGTATCTCAAGGCCCTGGGCGCGGCGACGATCGTCGAGCGCCGGGAGCTGACCGAGGCGCCGGACCGGCCGCTGCTGTCGGAGCGCTATGCCGGCGTCGTCGACACCGTATCCGGCGTGATGCTGGCCCGTGCGCTCGCCCAGGTGAAGTACGGCGGCGCGGCGGCGGTCTGCGGCCTGGCCGGCGGGCCGGCGTTCCCCGGCTCGATCCTGCCCTTCATCCTGCGCGGCGTGTCGATGTACGGCATCGATTCGGTGATGCTGCCCAAGGCGCCGCGCGAGGAGGCATGGCGGCGGCTCGGCTCGGATCTGCTGCTCGACAAGCTCGATTCGACGGTCAGCGATGCGGGGCTGGGCGACCTCGCGGGCCTCGCGCCGCGAATCTTGAAGGGCGAAATCCGCGGCCGGGTGGTCGTCGACGTCAATCGCTAGGCTTTCCTCCCCATTCATATGGGGAGGTGCCCCGCGTCTTACGCGCGGAGGGGTCATGAGCCGCAGTCGTGTTGCTGCCCAAGCCCCCCTCCGTCGCGGATAGGCCACTATCGCGCTTCGCGCGAAAGTGGTGACGCTTTCCTCCCCGTATGAATGGGGAGGAAAGCGTGGGCTAGGCTTGCTCGACCGCGGGTGTTAGCGTCGGTGTCGTAGCGTCGCGTCCGTAAGCGTTGCGTCGGCAAACTCCGAATAGCGCTTCCTCGGGAGGAAACGATGCTCAAGACCATTCTGGCGCGCCTGGCGCTCGCCGCGCTCGCGACCGCGTCGATCGGTCCGGCCTTCGCCCAAGGCACCATCAAGATCGCCTACACCGACCCGCTGTCGGGTCCGTTCGCGCAGGTCGGCGACGCCAACCTCAAGCAGATGAACTACATCCTCGACTACATCAATTCGAAGGGCGGCGCGCTCGGCAAGAAGTTCGAGCTGGTGCCGTTCGACAACAAGTCCCAGCCGTCCGACGCGCTGATCGCGCTCAAGAGCGCGACCGACCAGAACATGCCGTTCATCATGCAGTGCAGCGGCTCCAACATCGCCGCCGCGCTGATCGACGGCGTCAACAAGCACAACGCGCGCAACCCCGACAACCGCATCATCTACATTAACTGCGGCGCGGTCGCGACCGAGCTCACCAACGAGCAGTGCAGCTTCTGGCACTACCGCTTCGACGCCCACGCCGCCGAGAAGGCCGCGGTGATGGTGCAGGCGCTGCCCAAGGACGTCGCCAAGGTCTACCTGCTGAACCAGGACTACCTGTTCGGCCAGTCGGTCCAGCGCGACGTCAAGACCTTCCTTGCGAAGCTCCGGCCCGACGTCCAGGTGGTCGGCGACGAGCTGATCCCGCTCGGCAAGGTCAAGGACTTCGCGCCTTACGTCACCAAGATCAAGGCGTCGGGCGCGCAGGCGCTGCTTACCGGCAACTGGGGCCCCGACATGAACCTGCTGATCAAGGCGGGCATCGATGCCGGCGTCGACCTGCGCTACTACACGATGTACGCCCATCTCGCCGGCGGCGCCGTGGCGATCGGCCCGGGCGGCGACGGCAAGGTCTATTCGGTCCAGGCGTTCAACGAGAACATCGCGCCCGAGATCGGCAACGCCGAGGCCGAAGCCTGGACCAAGGAGTTCCGGGCCAAGTTCCCGTTCGACTTCTACGCCGCGGGCTTCCGCACCATCTTCGAGTTCCTGGCCGCCGGCATCAACAAGGCGGGCTCGGCCGATCCGACCAAGGTCGCGTATGCGCTGGAGGACCTGAAGATCAAGGACTTCCTCGGCTTCGAGATCCGGATGCGCAAGGACGACCACCAGATCATCGGCCCGTACTTCGTCGGCATCTTCAAGAAGGGCGTGAAGTACGATTCCGAGAAGACCGGCCTCGGCTGGGCGACCGCCGCCACCGTCCAGGCCAAGGACATCGAGCAGCCCACCACCTGCAAGATGCAGCGGCCCAAGAGCTAGTTCGGTGCCCCCGTCGTCCCGACCGGAGCCGAGTCGCCGTTTCGCCGCTCCGACGGCGAAAGCGGCTTCAGCGAGGCGAAGTGGAGGGACCTTTTCTGTGAAGAGGAGGTCCCTCGACTGCGCGGCGCTACGCGCCGCTTCGCTCGGGACGACGGAGTAGGAGGCTAGCCCGATGGAAGTCTTCCTCGTCTCGCTGCTCAACGGGCTGGTCTACGGCATGCTGCTGTTCATGCTGGCGAGCGGGCTGACGCTCATCCTCAGCATGATGGGCGTGCTGAACTTCGCCCATGCCAGCGCCTACATGCTGGGCGCGTACTTCGCCTTCACCCTCAGCCAGCATATCGGCTTCTGGCCGGCGCTGGTGATCGCGCCGCTGCTGTGCGGGCTGCTCGGCGCGGCGATCGAGATGTACGGGCTGCGCCGCGTGCATCGCAACGGCCACATCGCCGAGCTGCTCTTCACCTTCGGCCTGGCGCTGATCATCGAGAAGGTGGTGCAGATGACCTGGGGCCTGCTGCCGGTGCCCTATCGGGTGCCGGCCGGCCTCGACTTCCCGCTGTTCAGCATCTACGGCACGCACTTCCCGGCCTACCGGGCCTTCATGCTGCTGATCTCGCTCTTGATGTTCGGCGCGATCTGGCTCGGGCTGACGCGCACCCGCATCGGCCTGGTGATCCAGGCGGCGCTCACCCATCCCGACATGGTGGGCGCGCTCGGCCACAACGTGCCGCGCGTGTTCACCATCGTCTTCGCCGCCGGCACCGCGCTTGCTGGGCTGGCCGGCGTGATCGGCGGCAACTACCAGGTCACCGAGCCCGCCATGGCCTTCACCATGGGGCCGATCGTGTTCGTGGTCGTGGTGTTCGGCGGGCTGGGCTCGCTGACCGGCTGCTTCATCGCCTCGCTGCTGATGGGCCTGATCCAGACCTTCGCCGTGGTGCTCGACTATTCGCCGGCCGACCTGTTGAAGCAGTTCGGCGTCACGGTCACCTCGGCGACGCCGTTCCACGAGGTGCTGACCGTGCCGCTGCCGCGCATCGGCGCGCTGCTGCCGTTCCTGCTGCTGGTGCTGATCCTGGTGTTCAAGCCGCGCGGCCTGATGGGGACGCGCGACACATGAGCGCCGAAACCACCTCGACGCCGATCGCTACGGTACGCGCGCCGGGGCTGCTGCGCCGCCACTGGCCGTGGCTCGCGGCGATCGCGATCGCGCTGTTGCTGCCGTGGCTGTTCTTCGATTGGACCAAGGGCCGCCATTCAGGCTTCGTGCTGACCATGCTGAGCGAGATCGGCCTGATGTCGGTCTTTGCGCTCTCTTTCAACATGCTGATGGGGCAGACCGGGCTGCTGTCGTTCGGCCACGCCATCCTGTTCGGCCTGGGCGGCTACTGCACCGCGCACGCGCTCAACGCGGTCAAGGCCGGCACGCTGTGGCTGCCGGTCGAGCTGGTGCCGCTGGTCGGCGGCCTGGGCGGGCTCGTGTTCGGCGCGGCGTTCGGCTACGTCGTCACCAAGCAGCGCGCGACAGCCTTCGCCATGATCACCATGGGCCTGGGCGAGCTGGTCGCCGCCTGCGCCCTGATGTTCATGGGCTTCTTCGGCGGCGAGGGCGGCATTCCCACCGACCGCATGGTCGGCACCAGCCTGGTCGGCGTCGACTACAGCTCGTCGTGGCAGGTCTATTGCCTGATCGTGGCGTGGGTCGCGATCGCGACCGTGCTGATGCGGCTGCAGACCCAGACGCCGCTCGGCCGCATGGCCAATGCCCAGCGCGACAACTTCGAGCGCACCCAGTTCGTCGGCTACGACCCGCGCATGATCCGCTTCTACCAGTTCACCCTGTCAGGCTTCTTCGCCGGCATCGGCGGCGCGCTCTACGTGCTGGTCTACGAGATCGTCACCTTCGACACCGTCGCCGCCGCCAAGTCGGCGACGGCGTTGCTGGCGACCTATATCGGCGGCGCCGGCAGCTTCCTCGGGCCGTTCCTCGGCACCGTCGTGGTCGTGCTGCTGCAGAGCGGCGTCAGCCTGATCAGCAATGCCTGGCTGCTCTATGTCGGCGGGCTGTTCATCGTCATGGTGATGTTCGCGCCCGGCGGGATCATGGGCATTGTCGCGCGCCACGAGCCGATCGCGCGCATCGGCCGGCTCGGCGAGCTGGTCGTGCCCTATGCCCGCATCCTGCCGCCCGGCCTCTTGAGCGTGCTGGGCTTCGTCACCCTGGTCGAGCTGGCGCAGCTCACCACGATCGGCGCGGCGCAGAACAAGTCGCTGGCGATCGGCGGCCAGGCGATCGACCCGCACAGCGCGCTGCCGTGGGCGACCGGCGCGGTGATGCTGATCGGCGGCGGGCTGTGGCTGCGCCGCGAGGCGCGTGTCTTCCGGGTGCGTTGGGACGCGCTGATCGAAGAAGCCAAGGCGCGGGGCTTGCCGGTATGAGCAACGCGATCGCGCTCCGCGGCGTCGAGAAGAGCTTCGGCCGCACCAAGATCATCCGCGGCGTCGACCTCGCCATCCCGCGCGGCGAGCGCCATGCCATGATCGGCCCCAACGGCGCCGGCAAGACGACGCTGTTCAACCTGATCAGCGGGCGCTTTCCGGTCACCTCGGGCACCATCGAGATCAACGGCCAGGCGATCGACGGGCTGCCGCCGCACCAGATCAACCGGCTCGGCCTGTCGCGCAGCTTCCAGATCACCTCGATCTTCCCGCGGCTGTCGGTGTTCGAGAACATCCGCTGCGGGCTCCTGTGGGCGCGCGGCTACCGCTACTCGTTCTGGAACCTGCTGGGGGCTGAGCGGGCGCTGAACGAGGAGGCCGACCGGATGCTGGAGCGGCTCGGCCTGCAGGACCGCCGCAACGTGCCGGCGGGGCTCTTGTCCTACGCCGAGCAGCGGGCGCTCGAGATCGGCATCACCGTGGCCGGCGGCGCCGACATCATCCTGCTCGACGAGCCGACCTCGGGCATGAGCCACAGCGAGACCGAGCAGGCGGTGCGGCTGATCCGCGCCGTGTCGGAAGGCAAGACCCTGCTGATGGTCGAGCACGACATGAGCGTGGTGTTCGGCCTCGCCGACATCATCACCGTGCTGGTCTATGGTGAGGTCATCGCCTCCGGCCCGCCGGCCGAGATCCGCGCCAATCCGGCGGTCCAGGAAGCCTATCTCGGCAGCGAGGCCGCCTGATGCTCGAGGCCAAGATGCTTGAGGTGAGGGGCCTGCACGCCTTCTACGGCAAGAGCCACATCCTGCAGGGCGTCGACCTCGCGATCGGGCAGGGCGAGATCGTGAGCCTGCTGGGCCGCAACGGCGTCGGTCGTTCGACCACCTGCAAGGCGATCATGGGGCTGGTCCAGCCGGTCGGCGCGGTGCGCTTCAAGGGCCAGCCGATCATTGGGCTGCGGCCCGACCAGATCGCCCATGCCGGGCTGGGCTATGTGCCGGAGGATCGCCAGATCTTTCCCGGGCTCACGGTGCGGCAGAACCTCGAGCTCGGGCTGAAGCGCGCCGGCAAGTTCGGCCGCTGGAGCTTCGACGACATGTTCGCGCTGTTCCCCAACCTCGACGAGCGCAAGGACAATGCCGCGGGCGTGCTGTCGGGCGGCGAGCAGCAGATGCTCACCATGTGCCGCACCCTGATGGGCGATCCCGATCTCGTGATCATCGACGAGCCGACCGAGGGGCTGGCGCCCAAGCTGGTCGAGCAGGTCGCCCGCCTGCTCGACGAGATCGCCCGCCGCGGCATCTCGATCCTGCTGGTCGAGCAGAAGCTCACCATCGCGCTCAAGATCTCGCGCCGCCTCTACGTCATGGGCCACGGCCGGATCGTGTTCGAGGGCACGCCGGCTGATCTCGCCGCTGCCGCCAGCGTGCGCAAGGAGTGGCTCGAGGTCTGACCGCGTCGTGGTCCGGCGTGGTCGCCGAGGCGGACAAGTGATGTATTGAGGGAATGCTCGCCGTTCGCCTGACCCCTGCCGTCGAAAAGCGTCTCGAACGCTTGGCTCGCCGCACCGGTCGCACCAAGGAATTCCACGCCCGAAGGGCGATTCAGGATCATCTCGATGACATCGAGGACGCCGAGGTGGCGTTGCGTCGTCTTCGTCGGCCCGCGAAGCGGGTGCCTATCGGAGAGGTAGCGCGGCGGCGGAATGTCCGCTTGGAAGATTTGAATTCGACTCGCGTGCCCAGCGCGAGTTGGAGAGATTGGGGACGCTCGGAAAACCCAACCCAATTCGGAAAGGCCTTGACCGGTCCTTATGCGGGGCCGTGGCGCTACCGGGTAAGCGATTGGCGTATCATCGCCCGCCTGGAAAGGCATAGGCCTGCCGGTTTTGCGGTCCGGGAGTGGGGCCCAGAAAACCTCAAAGGAGAGATAGGCGACCGCGTGGTCGCCGGCCTGAACAAGTGATAGGAATTGCCTGAATGTCATCCCGAGCGGAGCGAGGGATCTTTCGGCAACTGGAAGGATCCCTCGCTTCGCTCGGGATGACGGCCCGTCATTCGAACCATGGACCGCTCATGACCCCGCCGAAATCCGCGCCCGTCGCCAACAACATGGACGCCTTCCTGATGCCGTTCACGGCGAACCGGCAGTTCAAGGCGAACCCGCGGCTGCTCGCACGGGCCAAGGGCGTGCACTACTGGACGCCGGAAGGCCGGCAGATCATCGACGGCACCGCCGGCCTGTGGTGCGTCAACGCCGGCCACGGCCGCGAGGAGATCAAGGCGGCGATCGTCGCCCAGCTCGACGAGATGGACTACGCGCCCTCGTTCCAGATGGGCCATCCGAAGTCGTTCGAGCTGGCGGCGCGCCACGCCGCGATGCTGCCGGGCGACCTCAACCACGCCTTCTATTGCAACTCGGGCTCGGAGGCGGTCGACAGCGCGCTCAAGATCGCGCTCGCCTATCACCGCGCCGCCGGGCAGGGCACGCGGACCCGCTTCATCGGCCGCGAGCGCGGCTATCACGGCGTCGGCTTCGGCGGCATCTCGGTCGGCGGCATGGTCAACAATCGCAAGTGGTTCGGCGCGATGCTGCCGGGCGTCGACCACCTGCCGCATACCCATCTGCCGCAGAACGCCTTCGCCAAGGGCGAACCCGAGCACGGCGCCCATCTCGCCGATGCGCTCGAGGGCATCGTCGGCCTGCATGACGCGTCGAACATCGCTGCCGTCATCGTCGAGCCCTGCGCCGGCTCGACGGGCTTCCTGCCGCCGCCCAGGGGTTACCTGAAGCGGCTGCGCGAGATCTGCGACAAGCACGGCATCCTGCTGATCTTCGACGAGGTCATCACCGGCTTCGGCCGCCTCGGCGCCAGCTTCGCGGCCGAGAAGTTCGGCGTCATCCCCGACCTGATGACCGTCGCCAAGGGTATCTCCAACGCCACCGTGCCGATGGGCGGCGTGTTCGTGCGCAAGCATGTGTTCGACGGCCTGATGACCGGTCCGGAGAACGCCGTCGACCTGTTCCACGGCTACACCTACTCGGCTCATCCGCTGGCCTGCGCCGCGGCCTCTGCCGTGCTCGACATCTACCGCGACGAGGCGCTGTTCCAGCGCTCGGCCGAGCTGTCGCCGTACTGGGAGCAGGGCGTACACTCGCTGAAGGGCCTGCCCAACGTCACCGACATCCGCAACCTCGGCATGGCCTGCGGCATCGACCTCGCGCCCGAGGGCGCAGTCGGCACGCGCGGCTACAAGGCGTTCGTGAAGGCCTTTGACCTCGGCCTGATGATGCGCCAGTCGGGCGACGCGCTCGCCATGTCGCCGCCGCTGGTCATCGAGAAGAACCAGATCGACGAGATCATCGAGATCACCGGCAAGGCGATCAAGGCGGTCGCCTGAGCGATCTCGCCTGGTTCTGGGGCGAGCTGGCCGCGGTGGCGCACGTCGCCATCGCGCTGGGCGTGACGGTTCACGTCCTCCTGAACAAGCGCAACATCGGCACCTCGATCTCCTGGATGGGGATCGCCTGGCTGTCGCCGTTCGTCGGCGGCGCGCTGTACTACGCCTTCGGCGTCAACCGCGTGAAGCGGCGCGCGCGGCGGCTGCGGCGCGAGCGCAGCCACATGTTCCTGGTCGACGAGGTGGCGCCCGACGCGCCTGAGGCCGGGCCGCTGACGCCGCTGGAATACGCGATCGGCCGGCTGACCGGCCTGTCGGCCGAAACGGGCAACAAGGTCAGCCCGCTGCGCAACGGCGACAGCGCCTATCCCGCCATGCTGGCGGCGATCGACGCCGCGGAGAAGAGCGTCGGGATCGCGAGCTACATCTTCCGCGACGACGAGGCGGGAATGCCGTTCATCGAGGCGTTGATCCGCGCCCATCGCCGCGGCGTGGCCGTGCGGGTGCTGATCGACGGCATCGGCGGCGGCTACTTCCGGTCGGCCACCTATGAGCGGCTGCTCGAGGCGGGGGTGCCGGTCGACCGGTTCCTGCATTCCTACGTGCCGTGGAAGACGCCGTTCCTCAACCTGCGCAACCATCGCAAGCTGCTGGTGGTCGACGGCCGCATCGCCTTCACCGGCGGCATCAATATCGGCCGCGAGAACGTGCTGGCGCTGCAGGCGCCGCATCCGGTGCGCGACACCCACTTCCGGCTGGAAGGCCCGGTGGTCGAGCAGCTTACCGAGGCCTTCGCCGACGACTGGCTCTACGAGACTGGCGAGAAGCTGCTGGACGAGGCGTGGTTCCCCGAGCTCGCGCCCTGCGGCGATGCCATCGCGCGCGTCATCCCCTCGGGCCCGGACGAGGATCTCGAGCAGATCGAGTTCGCGATCCTGCACGCCATCTCCTGCGCCCGCCGCTCGGTGCGGGTGGTGACGCCGTATTTCCTGCCGCCCGACATGCTGACGACGGCGCTCGGCCTGGCCGCCATGCGCGGCGTCACGGTCGACATCATCGTGCCGGAGCGGTCCAACCATATCGTGCTCGACTGGGCGCGGCGGGTGCCGCTGCGCAACCTGTGCGAGGCCGGCTGCAATGTCTGGCTGATGCCGGGGCCATTCGACCATTCCAAGCTGATGACCATCGACGATGCTTGGTCGCTGATCGGCAGCGCCAACTGGGACACCCGCAGCTTCCGGCTGAACTTCGAGCTCAATGTCGAGATCCAGAACGAGGCTTTCGCGCGCAGCCTGATGGAGGCCGTCCCGAAGGGACGCCCACTGACCAAGGCCGAGATCGACGGCGATCCGCTCCCATTCCGGCTGCGCAACAACGCCGCCCGCCTGCTGCAACCGTATCTCTAAGCAACTGATATCATTGATATCATTGATATCAGGGGGTGGCGCGGATTCCGGATTCTTGCCGAAAAACCCTTATGGAATGGGCATCGGATGTGTCCGGCCGCCGGCGCGGACTCGGGCCGGACGCCGCCGGATTCTAGCGGAAGGCGGCGCGGATCTTGACCAGGCGGCGGCGGGCGCGCTGCAGCGGATGGCGGCGGACCCGCGCCTCGGCGATCTGCAGGTCGAGCACGATCGGCTTGTGGTCCGACGGCCCGAACTCCAGCGTGCCGGCGAAGCTGCAGGCCAGGCCATGGGCGAGGCAGCGGTCGAGACGAAAGGGCACGACGTCGCCGCCGAAGTGCGTGGCCTCGCGCGGGCCGACATCGGCAAAGCCCGGGATCAGGCTGGGGCCGACCGCGTTGTAGTCGCCGATGATCGCCGACGGCCTGCCGCGCAGGGCTCCCGCGACGCGCATCAACTGGCGGCGGTTCAGCAGCTGGCCGTGGCTGAGATGGACGTTGGCGAAGGTGATGTCGCCCACCTGCACGATCTGGCTGCGCCGCTGCGGCAGCCTGCCGGGCAGCGGCGAGGCGGGCAGCGGCAGGATGTGCGGCGTGGCGAAGTTGTGGCGGCTCCACACCGCCAGGCCATGGATGCGGCCGGGCCAGGGCAGGCGATGGTAGTGGCCAGGGACCCGGTGCAGCAGCACGTCCATGTGCTGCGTCACTTCCTGCATGAGCAGGACATCGGGCCGCTCCCGCTCGAGCAGCGCCGCCACGTCGTCGACCGCGGCGCCCTCGAGCCGCAGCAGGTTCCAGCTGATCACCCGCATCCGTACCCAACATAGACTGTCACGGCGGTTCTGTGCACACTCCGGACCAATCGGGACATGGGACGGAAAAGCACATGAAGGTGGTGATCACCGGGGGCGCGGGCTTCCTTGGCAAGAAACTGGCGCGGCGCATCCTGCAGGAAGCTACGCTGGCCGACGCCGACGGCAAGCCGCAGAAGGTGAGCGAGCTGCTGCTGTTCGATGTCGGCGTGGCGAGCGGCCTCGGCCTCGACGACCCGCGGGTCAAAGCGATGGCCGGCGACATCGCCAATCGCGCCACCGTGCAGTCGATCGTGCAGGGCGCCTCGACGGTGTTCCATTTCGCCGCAGTGGTCAGCGCCGGCGCCGAGGCCGACTTCGACCTCGGCTACCGGGTCAATCTCGACGGCACGCGCAACGTGCTCGAGGCCTGCCGCGAGCTCGGCACCAACCCGCGCGTGGTGTTCACCTCGTCGCTGGCGGCCTATGGCGGCGACCTGCCGCCGGACGTCACCGACGACACGCCGCTGACGCCGCAGACCTCCTACGGCGCGCAGAAGTCGATCGGCGAGTTCCTGATCCGCGACTACACCCGCAAGGGCTTTTTGCGCGGCACCGCCGTTAGGCTGCCGACGATCTGCGTGCGCACCGGCCTGCCCAACAAGGCGGCGTCGACCTGGGCGAGCTCGGTGGTGCGCGAGCCGCTGACCGGCGTCGACGTGGTCTGCCCGGTGACGCCGCAGACCATCATGGTGGTCTTGAGCCCGCGCAAGACGGTCGATGCCTTCGTCCGGCTGCACGACCTGCCGGCCGACGCCTTCGGGCCCGGCCGCACGCTGCTGCTGAACGGCATCAAGGTGACCGCCAAGGAGCTCGAGCAGGCGGTCGGCAAGCACGCCGGCAACCGCAAGGTCGGCAAGGTGACGTGGCAGCACGACCCCGCGATCCAGAAGATCTGCGACGGCTGGCCCCAGGGCATCGATTCGGCGCGCGCCCGCCGGCTCGGCTTCGAGATCGACAAGGATCTCGACGAGGTCGTGCGCAACTTCATCGCCGACGACCTCGACGAGCAGATGAAGATCGCGAAAGCCGCCTAGCCCTGGCGGCGGCGCAGCTCGCGCCAGGCGTTGCGCAGGCGCGCCCTGAGCGAGCGCACCGGCTGCTGGCGCAGCATGTTCCAATAGTGCGGGTCGTTGTCGGGCCCGGCGATCCTGCCGGCCTCGTCGACGAAGCCGGTGATGCCGATCGCGTCGGTGTCGAAGGCGCCGGTGGTCTTGAACAGCGTGGTCTTGCAGCCGTAGCCCAGCAGCGCCTCGCTCAGGTTGCCCGCGGCGAAGTCCATGTACTTCGCCAGACTCTCTGGCCGGCAGAAGTAGCCCTTGTTGAAGCTGACGGCGAACAGGCGGAAGTGGAACGGGTTCTTCTCGAGGTACCGCACCGCCTCGGTGGTGTTGGCCGGGTAGCGCGGCGAGAAGAAGTCGTCGATCACCACCAGCCCGTCCGGCCGCGCCAGCTGATGGGCAAGCTCGAGCTCGCTGTAGACCGCCGAGCCGGTGTGCTCGCCGTCGATATGCATCCAGCGCACGCTCTGGTGCAGGGCGCGCAGGTCGAGCCGGCCGGGCAGCTGGCTCGACGGGGCCGAGATCGCCACGAGCTTGCGGCCGGCCGCGCCGACGCTCTCGAAGGCGGTACGGATCGCCGCGTCGTCGACCTTGAGGTCGCACAGGTAAAGGGTCTCGCCCTCCTCCTGGTAGGAGGCGAGCACCGCCGCCGAGCGGCCGCGCCACACGCCGATCTCGAACAGGTCGCCGCGTATCCCCTGGGCCTTCTGGAAGTCGAGCAGGCCGCGCCACAGGGCATATGAGTGGAAGCCGTACCAGCCGTCGACGGCGTCGATTTTTTCCCAAGTCAGCATTGCCGCGCTTGCTAACAGCGCCGTATTGACGCTGCAAGGCCTCCCTACTTGCCTCGCTCCGGCTGGTCCTGTAGAGCCCGGTGGGGCGGCATGATCTCCAGGATAACGGCATATCGGGCGACCGTCGCGATCATCTGGGCGCTCGCTCTCTGGCATAGCTGGACATCCCGCGGCCTCTTCGTCGACGGTGCGAATTTCCTGGTGCACATCGTGCGCCAGGAGGCCTTCTTCGACTTCTACATGCCCCGGCTGTACGCCATGGTGCTGGGCCAGATCCCGGTGATGACCGCGGTCACGCTGGGCGTCACCGACCTGCACCTGCTGGCCCGCCTGCTGTCGCTCGGCCTGTTCGCGCTCCCGACCATCTTCTACACCCTGGCGCTGCACCGGGCGAAGGACGACGCGGTGCTGCTGGCGGTGGTGATCGCTGCCATCGCCATCGTCTTCATGACCACGTCCTTCTTCATCGTCGGCGAGTACAACACGCTCTACGCCGTGGTCCTCCTGATCGCCGTGCGGCTGGCCACCGCCGAGCGGCTGTCCCTTGGCGACAGCGTCGCCCTGCTGCTGCTGTCGCTGATGGCGATCCGCACCTACGAGACCATGATCTATCTCGGGCCGCTGCTCGCCAGCATCACGCTGTGGAAGGTCTGGCGGTCGGGCACCCGGCCCTGGCTGCCGACCATGCTGCACCTGGTCTCCGCGGTGTTCATGATCATGGCCATGATGGTCGCCATCAATTCCGTCGTGCACCCGCATTCCGCCGACCATCTCGAGGAGACCTGGGTGATGGCCGTCGACTTCTGGCAGAACATCCAGTTCGACCTGGTGCTGGGCGCGGCGGTCATCGTGGTCTGCTGGGCGCTGGTCCGCCCGCAGGACCTCAAGCGCTGGCTGCCTTACCTCTGCGCCGGCATCTTCCTGGTGCTGCTGGCGCTGTCGCCCCTGCTCGTGCTGAGCGACGGGCTGGTGCGGCCGCTCGCCAAGTCGCAGTACGTCGCGCGCACCGTCAGCGGCCTGATCATCGCCACCATGATCGTGCTGATCATGGCCTACCGCTCGCCCTCGGCCAGCCGGCTGCGAACGATGGCGGCGCTCTCGCTGCCGGCGGTGGGCGGCCGCTTCCTCACCTTCGCCTTCGTCATGCTGCTCGCCGGCCTCCCGGCCGACCTCTTCCTGACCCAGAGCTGGGTCGGCTATCTCGACGCCATGCGCAACAGCGTCCGCACCCGGAGCGGCGTCATTGCGGTCGAGGACACACCGATCGGCAGCCGGCCGCATTCGCTGCTGGTCGAGAACTGGGTGCTGACCAGTCAGAGCCTGCTGGTGCGCGGCAAGTCGACCGACGGCGTGCTGGCGCCGCCGCGGGACTTCACCGAGTGGGTGCCGTTCCCGCCGACGGAGCTGCCGAACATGGGCCGCTTCTACTGGCGCGACTGAGGCGATGCTGGCCACCGCCGCCTATCGGGGCACCGTCCTGCTGCTGTGGGCGCAGGTGGCGGTGGGCGCGTGGGTCTGCCGCGGCCTGTTCTGGGACGGCGCGTCGTTCCTTGCCAACATGCTGGAGACCGGCACCTATCACGACTTCTATCCGGCGCGCGCCCACGTCGCCTGGCTGAACGAGACGCCGGTGCTGCTGCTGGCCCGGGCCGGCGTGCGCGACGTCCATGTCCTGGCGATGGCGTTCTCGGCGATGCTGTTCGTGGTCCCGGCCGCGCTCTATCACCTGGCGCTCAGCCGGGTGCGCCGGCACGGCGTGCTGCTGGCCGCGATCGTCGCCGTGGTCGCGATGGTCCACCTGCCGACCTGCTTCTTCGCTGTCGGCGAGCACCTCACCACCTACGCTTTGGTCACCGCCACCGTCGCGATCGCCCTGACACCGCGCGAGCCCCGCTGGCGCGACGGCGCGCTGATGCTGGCGCTCGGCCTGGTCGGCATCGCCTCCTACGAGGCGATGATCTATCTCGGCCCAGCGACCGCCGCGGTCGTGCTGTGGTCGCTGCGCGGCCAGCACGAGCCGCTCGGCCGCATGCTGACCGCAGTGGCCGCACTCGCCTTCGTGGGCGCCGCGCTGGTCGCGCTCTGCACGGTGATGCAGTACTGGCATCACGACCATTTCGTGCGGGTGCGCGCCGCCGCCTTCGACTTCTGGCAGAACCTGCAGTTCGTCATCCCGCTGTTCGCCGTGGCAGCGATGGCGCTCGCGGCGCTGGTCTTCCCGGCCTGGCTCGCGGGCCGCGGGCCGCTCGTCGTGGCGGCGTTTGCCGCCGCCCTGCTCGCGGTGAGCCCGTGGCTGCGCGAGGTCCGGCCCGCGGCCTATCTGTTCCCGCCGTCGCACTACGTCGCGCGCACCGCGGCGGGCGGCCTTCTGCTCGCCCTGATGCTCGCCTCGTGGCTCTATGTAGCCTGGCCGAAGCCCGGGCCGGTGCTGTTCGCCACGATGCGCCAGCCCGCGGTGGCGCGGCGGCTGGTGACGGCGATGTTCCTGCTGGTGCTGGGCGGCGCGGTGCCCGACCTCTGGATGACGCGGATGTGGACCGACTATCTCGGTTGGTTCCGCGGCGTGGTGACCGGCCGCACCGGCGTCGTGGCGGCCGATGCGCTGCCGCTCAAGCAATGGCCCTACCGCCTGTTCGCCCAGGAATGGACCTACCCGGCGCTGAGCGTGCTGCTGCGCGGCGCGCCGGAGCAGGGCGTGGTGGTGCTGGCCAACGACTACACCAGCAACATGCCGTTCGATCCCCTGTGCGGCACGGTCCCCCGGCTCGAGGGCTATCGCTGGCCCTAGGGTCGCATCCAGTGCGTGCTCGGACCCATGCCGCGCACCGGGGCGGCAACCTCCACGAACTCGCACAGGATCTTGCGGGTATCGCGCGGGTCGATGATCTCCTCGATCCAGAAGGTCTCGGCGCTGCGGAACGGCGAGCGCAGCTTGTTCAGCCGGTCCTCGATCTCGTCCATCTTGGCCTTGCGATCGGACGCGGCGTCGAGATCGGCGCGATAGGCGGCTTCGATGCCGCCTTCGAGCGGCAGCGAGCCCCAGCGGCCTGACGGCCAGGCATAGCGCCAGTTCAGCCGCCCGCCGTTCTGGTGAGCCGCGCCGGCGACGCCGAAGGCGTTGCGGATGATGAAGCTGCACCACGGCACCGTGGTCTGGAACATCGCCGACATCGCCCGCACGCCTTGGCGGATGACGCCGCTCTTCTCGGCTTCGAGCCCGATCAGGAAGCCCGGACAGTCGCAGAAATAGACGACCGGCAGGTGGAAGGTCTGCGCCGTATCGACGAAGCGCTCGACCTTCTGGCAGGCATCGGCCGTCCAGCCGCCGCCGTAGAACATCGGATCGCTCGCCATCACCGCGATCGGCCAGCCGTCGACGCGCGCCAGCCCGGTGACCACCGAGCGGCCGTAGAGCCTGCCCATCTCGAAGAAGCTGCCCTGGTCGACGACCTTCTCGATGATCGGCCGGATGCGATAGACCTTGCGGGTGTCGCGCGGGATGGCGTCGAACAGCGATTCCTCGCGGCGGTCGGGCGAGTCGGTGATCGGCCCGCGCGCCGGCAGGTCGTAGACCGACGACGGCATGTAGGAGAGGAACCGGCGGGCGAAGGCGAAGGCCTCGTCCTCGCTGTCGGCCGCCTCGTCGATCGCGCCGGCACGAAGCTGGATCTCCCAGCCACCCAGCTCCTGCTTGTCGAATTGCCTGGGGCTCAGGCGATTCACCACCGGCGGGCCGGCGACGAACATCGCCGAGATCTCCTTCACCATCACCGAGTAGTGCGTGGCGGCGAGCCGCGCCGCGCCCAATCCCGCGACCGAGCCCAGCCCCAGCCCGACCACCGGCACGGTACCCATGTTGTTGACCACCATCTCCCAGCCGCGCACCCCCGGCACGTTGGCGCGGCCGGTGGTCTCGATGGTCTTGACCGATCCTCCCCCGCCCGAGCCCTCGATCATGCGGATCAAGGGCACGCGGAACTGGTTGGCGTAGCGCTCGATGAAGAGGTCCTTCTCCTTGATCGTGGCATCGGCCGAGCCACCGCGCACGGTGAAGTCGTCCCCGGTCACCGCGACATGCCGGCCGTCGATCCGGGCGCGCCCCATCACGGCGTTGGCCGGGGTCAGCTGGACCAGGTCGTTGTTGCCGTCGTAGTCGGCCTTGCCGGCGATGCTGCCGACCTCGCGGAAGGTGCCTGTATCGACCAGCCGCTCGATGCGCTCGCGCACGGTGAGGCGGCCGCCATCGTGCTGGCGCTTCACCTTGTCGGTGCCGCCCATCTGCTGGGTCATTTCCTGGCGGCGGCGCAGCTCGTCGAGTTCCGGTTGCCAGCTCATCTTGTTTCACTCCCTCGGACAGCTTCGTTCGTACCAAGGCCCGGCCGCATCGGCTATACTGGAACCGGTCCGAGGCGGGGAGACGACCGATGGACGAAACCGGCGAGAGCAGCGTCCTGCTCGTAGCGCGCTTTCTTATGGGCAGCCTTTTCCTGTGGTCGGGCATCGGCCAGGTGCAGGGCTACGACGAGACGGCGATCTTCCTGACGCGCCATGGCGTGATCGGTGGCCTGCTGCCGATCGCGATCTTCGTCGAGCTGGCGGGCGCCGTCCTGATCATCGCGGGCTACCGCACGCGGTTCATCTGCCTGGTGCTGGCCGGCTTCTGCGTCGTTACTGCACTGCTGTTCCACGCCAACTTCGCCGACCGCGCGCAGGTGTTCCACTTCCTCAAGAACGCCGCCATCGCCGGCGGCCTGCTGTCGCTTTACGTCAGCGGCCCCGGCCGGCTGTCGTTCGACGCCATGGGTACGCGCGAAGACCAGGAGAAGTCCGCATCGCGCTAGGGCGGGATCGAATCGCGACGCAATAGATGCGTCGTAGGCGTATCGAGATTCTTGGAAAGTTGTATCGGTGATCTCGCCGATGCGTGTTTGATGGGTCTTTCCACCGGGTCGGGCGTTATCACTGCGCCAGTACCTGCGTGGTTCCCAATGAACGGTAAATTCGATATCTCCATTCCCATCCTGGTCGTCTTGGCGATCGTGGCCGCCTGGCAGTTCTATGGACTGGCCTGGGGCGGGCCGAAGATCAGCTACAGCGCCGCCGAGATCGCTGTAACGCCGTCGACGACACTGCGGGTGAGCGATCCGGTCAGCGACTAGGTGACCGCCTCGCGCTCGTAGACGATTCCGTCGATCAGGTTCTCTTCGTAGAGCCGGGCAAGGTCGATGCCGCCCGCCGGGCGTGCGACCTGGAAGCCGGCGATGGCACGCTGTACCCGCGCGTCCTGCTCGCGGCGCAGGCTCTCGGCGTCCGCGACGCTGACCGCCGCGAAGCGCACCGTGCGGCCCGGCAGCAGGCGCCCCAGCCGCGGCAGGTCGACCGAGGCCACGGTCGCTATTTTGGAATAGCCACCGACCGTCTGGCGGTCACCCAGCAGCACGATCGGCAGGCCCGCGCCCGGCACCTGGATGGCACCCGGACCGATGCCGTCGGAGATGATGTCGGCGCCCTTTGAGTGCTCGATGGTCGGGCCCTCGAAGCGGATGCCCATGCGGTCAGCTTCCTTGGAGACCGTGTACTCCGACGTCACGAACGTCTGCCGCCCAGCCTCGCTGAAATAGTCGTCCTGCGGCCCCCAGATCACCCGGATCGGACCGCTGCCATAGTCGAACGGCCCGGCGAGCTTGCGCTCATCGCCCGCCGGCGCGCTGTCGAGCTTGAGCGGCAGCACGTCGTCCGCGGCGAGCTTGCGGCCCTCGAAGCCGCCGATGCCGGCACGGGCATAGGTCGACAGGCTGCCCATGAACGGCGCGATCGTGAAGCCGCCGGCAACCGCGAGATAGGCGGTGCTCGAGCCCTCGACCATGCCGACCCGCAGGATCTGGCCGCGCTTCAGCAGATGCGAGCGGTCGGACTCCAGCGGCTTGGGCGGCGAATCGCCTTCGATCAGCGCCGGCGACAAGGGCCCTGTGAGCGCGATGCGCACCGACTCGGCCTCGACCAGCAGGTCAGGCCCCATGACACCGATCTCGAGTCCGGCGGTGTTCGCCGGATTGCCGGCCAATGCATTGGCGAGCGCGAGGCCGACACGGTCCATCGCGCCCGCGGTCGGCATGCCGAGCGCCATGTAGCCGATGCGGCCGAGGTCCTGCACCGTGTCGAACAGGCCGGGGCGGACCACCTTCAGCGCGCTCATGGCTCGATCAGCTCCGACCAGTCGCTGTAAAACAGCGACCAGTCCAGCGTGCCGGCTTCGACCTTCTGCGCGATCGCGTCGTACTGCGCCCGGTCGATGCGCTCGAAGGTGAGCAAATCGCCCGGCGCCAGAAACACCGGCTGCTCGCGGCGCTGGTCGAACATCCAGAGCGGCGTGCGGCCGATCAGGTGCCAGCCGCCGGGACTCTCGAAGGGATAGATGGTCGTCATGTCCATCGCGATGGCGACGGTCGAGCGCGGCAGGCGCACGCGCGGCTGGGCGCGGCGCGGCAGGTAGAGCGTCGGATCGAGGCCGGCGATGTAGGCGAGGCCGGGCATGAAGCCCAGCACGTAGACCTTGAAGGGCGAGGCGAGGTGGGCGGCGATCACCTGCTCGGGTGTCTTCCTGGTGCGCTCGGCGACCTCGGCCAGGTCGGGGGCGAACTCCTCGCCGTCATAGCAGCACGGGATCCGCACCTTCCGGCCGACGGCGTCGGTCGCCAACCCGCGGGCGATCAGGGCGTCGATCTGCGGCTGCAGCTCGGCGCGCGTGGTGGCGAGCGGGTCGTAGGTGACCATCAGCGCCCGCATGCTGGGCACGGTTTCGACCAGCCCGCCGAGGCCGCCGGCCGCCCGGGCCTGGCCGATGGCGGCATGCAGCGCCATCACCTGGCCGTTGATCTGGGGCGAGATTTCGTTGCCGAATTCGACGGAGAAGGCGGTGTCGCCGCAGGAGAGGTACCGTACGCTCACGTCTGATAGGATAACGGCATCGATCCAAGGAGTCTTCCATGGCCGCTGGCACCAACGTTGGAATGGTCAACATCAACTCCGATCTCGGCGAGAGCTTCGGCCCGTGGGTGATGGGCAACGACGCCGAGGTGCTGAAGATCGTGCGCTCGGCCAACGTGGCCTGCGGCTTCCACGCCAGCGACCCGGTGGTGATGATGGACACGGTCAGGCTGTGCAAGGACAACGGCGTCTCGATCGGTGCCCATCCCGGCTTCGCCGACCTGCAGGGCTTCGGCCGCCGCGTGATCAACCTCACGATCAAAGAGCTCGAGGCCAACATCGCCTACCAGATCGGCGCGCTGCAGGCGATCGCGGCGATGCATGGCGCCAAGGTCACGCACATGAAGCCGCACGGCATGATGGCCAACATGTCGGCCGACAGCGCCGAGATGTCGGAGGCGATCGCGCGCGCGACCAAGGCCGTCGACCGCGACCTGATCTTCCTCTGCCAGGCCAATACCGAGCAGGGCAAGGCGGCGCGCAAGTACGGCCTGCGCGCGGCGGAGGAGGTCTTCGCCGACCGCACCTACACCGACACCGGCATGCTGACGCCGCGCAAGGAAGCGAACTCGATGATCAAGGACCCGGCGCAGGCGGTGGCCGGCGTGCGGCGCATGGTCGAGGAGCAGGCGATCTACTCGACCTCGGGTAAGCGCATTCCCTGCCGAGTCGATTCGATCTGCGTGCACGGCGACGGCCCGACTGCGGTCGCGGTGTCGAAGGCGGTGCGGGAGGGCCTGGAGACGGCCGGTATCAAGATCGTGCCGTTGACCGAGCTGCCGAGCCTCGCACACTGAACACCGAGATGTGACCGCCGGTTGTCCTGCTGGCCGGCTTCCTCTCCCGCATACTGACCGCACGCCCGAGCCAGGATGGGCGGCAGGGAGAGAAACACATGAGGAGTATGATGATTGCGGCGCTGGGCGCTGCCTTGTTGCTGGCGCCGATTGGTGTCGGAGCCCAGACCACGCCGGCCGCGCCGCCGCCACCACCCTACGGCATGAGCATCGGCTTCGAAGCCGCCAAGAAGGCGTTGGCTGCCGCTGAAGCAGAGGCCAAGAAGAACAACTGGCCGGTGGCGATCGCCATCGTCGACACCGGCGGCCATCTCGTCGCCTTCTCGAAGCTCGACAACACGCAGAATGCCAGCGTCGCGATTGCCATCGGCAAGGCGACGACCGCGAACAACTTCAAGCGCCCGACCAAGGCGCTGCAGGATGCGATCGCCCAGGGCGGTGCCAACCTGCGCCTGCTCGCGGTCAAGGACGCCACACCGCTCGAGGGCGGCGTCCCGATCGTGGTCGACGGCAAGATCATCGGCGGAATCGGGGCGTCGGGCGTCATGGCCAACCAGGACGCCGAAGTCGCCATGGCCGGCGCCAACGCCGCCAAATAGCGCGTCGCGGGGTCCGTCCGACGCCTTGTCGCCTGCCGCATCGCCGCTATAGTCCGCCCGCCCCGCGAGGGTCGGGCGGAGCAGGTGCAAGGGACGCGCAGGGACGATGAAACAACGCATCTTCGGCTGGATCTCGACCCTGATCGGGATCGTGATCGCGCTCGCCGCGATCGAATTGTTGGCGATCGCCTGGCTCTACATCGAGGAGGGGCGGTACGTCTCGGCCGAGGAGCTGTTCCAGCGCAGCCAGAACACCTACGTGCGCGATCTCACCAAGGGCACGTCCTGCCGCTATGTCGACACGCTCTATCCGCACCCCTACGTCGCCTTCGTGCATCACGGCAACCCGCCGTGCGGCCTGCCCAACGTCAACAATATCGGCCTGCTGAACACCGACTTCCCGACCATCAAGCGTGACGACGTCTACACCGTGCTGGTGGTCGGCGGCTCGGTCTCCTCACAGCTCGCGCAGAACTGGCCGGCGCCGGCGCCGCGCTATCTCGAGGAGGAGCTGAACAGGCGCTTCGTCAGCCCCACCGGCAAGCCGTTCCTGGTGCTGAACGGCGGCGACGGCGCGTGGAAGGAGCCGCAATCCTTCATCCTGTTCTCGATGTATGCGAGCTCGGTCGACGCGGTGATGACCCTCGACGGCTACAACGAGCACTACATGTTCCGCTCCTACACCGAGGAGCGGCTGGAGCGGCCGCTCAGCAACTTCGCCGATGTGAACCCGTTCGTCGCCGACGAGAATTTCGGCGACGCCGCGATCGGCTGGGTGATGGGGCGCGTCGCGGGCTCGATGGCGCAGATGCCGATCCTCGGCCGCAGCCATGCCGTCTACATGATCGTGCGCGGCATCGAGGCGATGGCCAAGGGCAAGGACGTCTTCAAGGCCGACAAGAACAAGAAGACGACGCTGACCTCGATCTTCGCGCTGCCCAGCGACGTCAAGGGCAACGGCGACAAGGTGTTCCAGACACAGCTCGTGCTCTACCAGAAGTACACGCGCGCGATCGAGGCGGTGGCCAAGGACAATAACGTGAAGTCGGCCTACTTCCTGCAGCCGGTGCCGAGCTGGGGCAAGACGCTCACCGAGGAGGAGAAGCGCGCGGCTGGCGCCAACATGACCGACCCGGTGCTCTATCGCCGCATCGTCGACGGCATGCTCACGTTGCGCGACCGCGGGATGCAGGTTTTCGATCTCGGCGACATCCTCAAGGACGTCCCCGAGACGATCTACGCCGACGACATTCATTTCATCCGCGACACAAAGGGCGACAGTAAGGGCTACCGAATCATGGCTCGCGTGGTCGCCGACGATCTCGCTAAAGCATGGGATTTAAAGGCGAAATAGCAGTTTTCCGCATCCACAGCGCCCATACAATTAATACAAAAACGTATCGCGACCGACACGGTTGAGGCGCCTATAACCTCGTTCGTGGGTCCGGCTGGGGAGCCGGGCGGAAGTGGAAGAGACGAGGGTGCAACATGAAGAACGTGCGTTTCGCCGTGCTGATGGGCGTGTCCTGCTCGGCAATCCTGGTCCTGGTGCGTATCGGTACCGCTGTCGCGATGCCCGGTTTCGGCCTGTAGCGTTTCGGGGGAGTTTGGTGTCCGTTTGAAAGAACGGGCAGGCTGAGCCATTCTGGGCGGCGCCGGATCGGGGGGATCCGGCGCCAACCGCCCCGCCCCAAGGACAAGAACCGTGTCGCGTGCCGACCGCGCTGAAAGCGCCTCCGCTTCCCGCCCACCATCGATCGATCGCATGGCCAATTGGCCGGCTCTGGCGGCGCTGATCCGGCGCGTCGGCCGGCCGCTCGTCGTCGAGGCCCTGCGCGCCTGGGCCGAGGTCAGGCGCGGCCAACCCGATGTCGCCGATCCCGACGCCTGCGCCAGTTGGTGCGAGGGGCGGCTGGCCGGGCTCGCGAACCCGACCCTGCGCCGGGTGTTCAACCTCACCGGCACCGTGCTGCACACCAACCTCGGCCGCGCGCTGATGGCGGAGGAGGCGATCGAGGCGGCGGTCACCGCCATGCGCTCGCCGGCGACCCTGGAATACGACCTCGAAGGCGCCGGCCGCGGCGAGCGCGACGATCACATCGCGCCCTGGCTCTGCCGCCTGACCGGCGCGGAGGCGGCAACTGCGGTGAACAACAACGCCGGCGCCGTGCTGATCGCGCTGAGCGCCCTGGCGGCCGGCCGCGAGGTCATCGTCTCGCGCGGCGAATTGATCGAGATCGGCGGTGCCTTCCGCATCCCCGACATCATGGCCCGCGCCGGCTGCCGGCTGGTCGAGGTCGGCACGACCAACCGCACCCATCTCCGGGACTACGCCGCGGCGATCGGCCCGGACACCGCCGCGATCATGAAGGTGCATCCCTCGAACTACGCCGTGCAGGGCTTCACCAAGTCGGTCACCGCCGCCGAGCTGGTGCCGCTTGCCCGAGAGAAGGGCCTGCCGGTGATCGAGGACCTCGGCAGCGGCACCCTGGTCGATCTCGAGATCTGGGGCCTGCCACACGAGCCGACGGCGCGCGAGGCGATCGATGCCGGCATCGACGTCGTCACCTTCTCCGGCGACAAGCTCCTGGGCGGCCCGCAGGCGGGCCTCGTGGTCGGCAAGAAGAGCTTTATCGAGCGCATCGCCAAGAACCCGCTGAAGCGCGCGCTGCGGCTCGACAAGGTGCGGCTGGCCGCGCTCGAGGCGACGCTGCGGCTCTACGCCGATCCCGAGAAGCTGGTGCAGCGGGTGCCGACGATCCGTACGCTCGCGCGGCCCGCGACCGAGATCCATGCCCAGGCCGAGCGCCTGCTGCCGGCGCTGGTGCAGGCGCTGGGCGCGGGCTGGCAGGCCGGCATCAAGCCGGTGCGTGGCCAGATCGGCTCGGGCGCGCTGCCGGTCGACCTGCTGCCGTCCTTCGCGCTGTCGGTGAAGGCCCAAGGGAAGGGTGGGGGCCTCGACAAGCTCGCCGAGGCGTTCCGCCGTCTGCCGATCCCGGTGATCGGCCGCATCCAGGACGAGACCCTGCTGTTCGACCTGCGCACCCTCGACGACGAGGCGGCCTTCGCCGCGCAGTTGACCTCCACCCTTACCCTCCTCCCCCTCGAGGGGGAGGGCCAGGGAGGGGGGGCATGATCGTCGGCACCGCAGGCCACATCGACCACGGCAAGACGGCGCTGGTGAAGGCGCTGACCGGCGTCGATGCCGACCGCCTCAAGGAGGAGAAGGCGCGCGGCATCACCATCGATCTCGGCTACGCCTATTCCGACCTGGGCGACGGCCGCCAGCTCGGCTTCGTCGACGTGCCGGGCCACGAGCGCTTCGTGCACAACATGCTGGCCGGCGCGACCGGCATCGATGCGGCGCTGCTGGTGGTGTCGGCGGCGGAAGGCATCAAGCCGCAGACCGTCGAGCATCTGCAGATCATGGACCTGCTCGGCCTCGATCGCGGCATCGTCGCGCTCACCAAGTCGGATCTCGTCAACGACGACGAGCTGCTGGAACGCATGGCCGAGGTCGAGACGCTGCTGTCCGCGACCTCGCTCAAGGGTGCGGAGATCGTCCCGGTGTCGGCGATCACCGGCCAGGGCGTCGACGAGCTCAAAGCCAAGCTGCTGGCGCTGGGCGAGAGCGGCAAGGGCACGACCGGCCATGCGCGGCTGGCGGTCGATCGCTGCTTCCTGCTGTCGGGCGCCGGCGTGGTCGTCACCGGCACGGTGCATGCCGGTGAGATCAAGGTCGGCGATCACCTGCTGCTGACGCCGTCGGGCCTGGAGGCGAGGGTGCGCTCGCTGCACGCCCAGAACCGCGCCGCCGAGGTCGGCCATGCCGGCGAGCGCTGCGCCCTCAATCTCAGCGGCGCCAAGCTTTCCAAGGAGGCGGTGAAGCGCGGCGACTGGGTGGTGAGCCCCGCACTGCATGCGCCGACCGACCGGGTCGATGTCCAATTGAAGCTGCTAACGTCCGAGCCGCAGCCGCTCAAGCACTGGAGCCCCGTGCACGTCCATCTCGGCGCGGCGCACGTCATGGGCCGCGTCGCGCTGCTCGAGGGCGAGATGACGCGGCCGGGTGACAGCGCCCTGGCGCAACTGGTGCTCGAGGAGAAGGTCGGCGTGCTGGCCGGTGACCGCGTGATCCTGCGCGATCCCTCGGCCACCCGCACCATCGCGGGCGCCGCCGTGGTCGATCCGTTCGGCCCGCCGCGCAACCGCCGCACGCCGCGCCGGCTGGGCGAGCTGCGCGCGCTCGGCCGGCCCAACGACGCCGTGCTGCCGGCACTGCTGCGCGAGGAGACGGGATTCGTCGATACCGAGCGCTTCGGCATCGCGCGCAATCTCCAGGCGGCCGAGGTCGAGCGCCTGCTCGCCGAGGCGGACGGTACCAAGGTAGGCGCTTTCGGCTTGCTCGCCGACACGCTGGCGACGGCGCGCACCGACATCGCCGACACGCTGAAGGCCTTCCACGAAGGCAGTCCGGATTCGCTCGGCCTGCCGCCGGAGCGGCTGCGCGTCACCCTGAAGAAGCGCTGGCCGCCGCCGGTGTTCGCTGCGCTGCTGGAGCAGGAGGTCGCGGCCAAGCACGTCGCCATCGACGGTGCTCTGGTGCGCCTGCCCGGCCATTCGCTCCGGCTCGGCGCCAAGGACGAGGTGCTGTGGAAGAAGATCGCGGGCGATCTCACGCGCGACCGCTTCAAGCCGCCGCGCGTGCGCGATTTCGCGCAAATCTACGCGACGCCTGAGCCGAACGTACGCAAGCTGCTGCGCCAGCTCGCCAAGATCGGCCGCGTGGTCGAGGTGGCGCCGGACCAGTTCTTCCTGCGGCCGGTGGTGGCCGAGATGATCGGCATCGCCCACTGCCTCGGCAACGACTTCACCGCGGCGCAGTTCCGCGACGAGCTCGACAACGGCCGCAAGCTCGCGATCCTGATCCTCGAATTCTTCGATCGGCACGGCATTACCGTCCGCCGCGGCGACTTGCGGCGGACGGTGCCTCAGAAGCTCGGCCAGTACGGGCCGGCGCCGTCAGCGGAGCCGGCTGGCGCGGCTCCCGGTTGATCTGCTTGTTCAGCCGGTTCTGCTGCTGCTGATTGATGTCGCGCTACTCGCCGCGGTCATGCGAGGATTTCGCACGCCGCGACTCGCGGGCTGCCGGCTTGAATTGGGAACTTCGGTGACACATGATCCGCGGCGGAGGGGAAGCGCTCCCGGTGGGGCGGCTGGCCTTCAAAGCCAGAGAGGGTCGCCAGACGGCTCTTAGTGGGTTCGACTCCCACTCTCTTCCGCCAATCAAGTGTCCCGCCTTCCGTGAAGCGGTCGACGATGAGGACCGGATGACGTACAGTCCGGCGCTTCATGAAGCATGCGCACCGCCTGAGATGGGCCGGCACCGCGGCGTTGCTGGCCTGTTCCCTGGCGGTGGGGCTGGCCTTGGTCGAGTCAGCGGCGCGGATGTTCGTTCCACCCTGGCCGGCCTACGCGCTTCGCTCCATCGCCCCTGACCTACAGACGGAGGGGTCTTCCTTCAATTCGTGGGGCATGCGCGATGGAGCACATTCGATCGCTCGTCCGCGCGATACCAAAGCTCGTTTCGCCTTCGTCGGGGACAGCTTCGTCGAATTCCAGCCTCTCAGCCGGACGCTGCCTCAGGCGGTCGAACAACGATTCGCGGCAAGGGGCACGACCGGCATCGAGACGATCAACTTCGGCGTCAGCGGCACTGGCATCCAGAGCTACTTCTATCGCCTGCGTGATGTTGCGATGACGTTCGGGCCGGATTCGGTGTCCGTGTTCTTCTTCTCGGGCAACGACTTTGTCCGGAGCGACGAGGGTTATTCGGCGCACTGGCCTCCGCCGCTGATCGACGAGTCCCCGGGCCGTTCGATCGTCGGCAGTGTGATGCCCCGAACCAACTGGCTATTGGTCAACCGGTTGCATGCCTCGGAGTTCCTGAGAACCAACAGCTTCATTCCGCATGAGTTCGAGATCTTGCAGAGCATTGCTCGCGGACCCCGCCCGGAGCGCCTCGCCCGCCTCGTGCAGTTCGTAAAGCAGAATTATTTTCCCGAGATGGAGGATTCGACGCTGGCCGAGATCCTGTCTCGTGGTGACGGTCGGCTGCTCACCGCCTTCGAGGCCCGTCAGGCCGACGATGAGTCTTTGCCGGGATGGCTGGTGCACCACATCGTCGAGACCGACTCGAAAAACCTGCCATCCCTCCTGGTGCGAAGTCGGGAGGATGCGGCAGCCTTCGTCACTCAGGCGGACATCGACGCCAACCTGTCGTGGCTGCGCGAGATGGATCGCGTTGCGCGATCGAAGGGCGTGCCGCTCGACATCTTCGTGATCCCGGCTGGCAGCGTCGATCCCGAGTTCGCCGAATTCTGGAGACCTTGGCCGAATTTCTATAGCTGGTACGTGCAATGCGACTTGCGCCATGACCTGCTGGTCAAGGCGCTCAGGAAAACCGAATTGTCCGTCATCGACCTGAAGACGGATTTCGACGGCGTACCGGGCACCTACAGGAAGGGCGACGGTCACTGGACGGAGCGGGGCCTGGATATCGCCGCCACTCGTGTCTTCAGGCAACTGTCGGATCGGTTCGCCCGCGTTCCCGCGGATTGACTCGCGCCTTCGGCCCGGTTCATCGCAGCGCCTCAGCGAGCGCCGATGCCCTCCGCCAGATCTGCTTCCTGCAGATCACCAGGACGCAGCCTTCGATCTCGAGCGTGTCCGCCGCCACGCGCCGCAGCGTGGCGCGATAGGTTTGTCCGTCCTCGGGATTGTGGATCTGTCCCGACCAACCGTCGGCGCGCGGCTTGAGGTCGGACAGGATCGAGAGGCCGACCATCGGTCGTGTGCGCAGCGACTGGTCGGTGTTGTTGGCATCGGGTCGCGGCCGGCCCCTGGCGTCGACCGCGTCCCATAGCCAGTGGATGGTGCCGCACAGCGTTTGCGCATCGCCGCAGCGGGCCAGCTCGACCACGGCGGAAACGCCCGGTGTCGCCCATCGCCCGAGCACGTCGGTCTGTGCCGCCGCCGGCGCGGCGGCGATCGACAGGGCGGCAGTCAGTGCAAGGAAGGCCCTCATGGCGCCACCCGCTGGGTGACCGCCTCGAACTTGCGGCGATAGTCCGGGTGCTCGGTTTCCATGAGCTTGTCCCACCAGCGGAAGTAGAGGCCGTAGTTGTAGCGGCCGTGCTCATGGTGCAGGTCGTGATGCGTCGTGGTGTTGTTCCAGCCGAGCCAATGGCCGGGACCGAAGGCGCGGGGATGTATCTCGGTCCCGGCGTGCCCCATGACGTTGCGCGCGATCTGGATCGCCACGAAAGCGAGCAGCGCCAGGACGTGCATCGGCACGAACAGCAGGAACAGCGGCACGAAGGCGCCGTGCACGATCGCCTCGGGCACGGCGAAGGCGTAGGCGGCCCACGGCGTTGGTGTGCGGGACAGGTGATGCGTACGATGGAACAGGCCGAACAGGCGGCGGTGATGCATCGCGCGATGGGTCCAGTAGAAATAGGCGTCGTGGACGACCAGCATCGCCGCGAGCGACACGCCGAAATAGAGCGGGCCGGCCTGGCCGAACCCCTTGTAGAGCGTCATCCAGCCGGCGCGATCGCCGACGATGACGATCGTGCCGAGCAAGGCGAAGACCAGCGCCGACCGCAGCGAGGCCAGGATCTCGCGGCGGATGTCGCGGCCCGACGCCCGGCGCGACTGCAATTTACGTCGGGCCAGCGCCTTACCGCCGAGGGCGAGAATGGCCGCCATCGCCGATGCGGCCACGACGTATCGGCCGGTGTCCATGAGCCACGAGCCGGGCAAGGCCTCGAGATAGGTGCGTAACAGGTCGTTCATCGATCGATCCCCTTCGGGTTGGTCGATGCATCGTGCGCCGCGGGTCGGGTTCGTTCGCGCCGAAGTCGGCTATCGCCTTGCCGATTCCGGATTCGGCGAGCCTTCCGGGGAGGTTTTGGCCGACGTCCGGCGGAATTCGGTGGGCGTCATGCCCGACTCGGCCTTGAAGGCGCGATTGAAGGGTCCGAGCGACTGGAAGCCCGAGTCAAGCGCTATGGTAACGATCGGCACCGCCGCCTGGGCCGGGTCGGCCAGCGCCTGCCTGGCGTCCGCGAGGCGATGGCGGTTCACGTAGTCGCTGAAGTTGCGGTGGCCCAGGCCCTGGTTGATCACCTGACGCAGCCGGCGCTCGCTGAGCTCGAGCCGGTTGGCCAGGGCGCCGATCGTCAGGCCTTCCCCCCGGTAGATCCGCTCCACGGTCATCAGCCGCTCGAGCTTGGCGAGCAGCGCCGGGCTGGGCGGCTCCTCCTCGGGGTCGGCCGGGGCCGGCGGGGCGACCGGCGGCGCGATGACTGCCTCCAGGTTGGCGTGCAACAGGACGGCGGCGATGACGGCAGCAATGGTCGCAAGAGCGGCGGCGTTCACGGCATGCAGCCAGGGCGGCACGTGCTCGGGGCCGATCGACAGGTCGACCGAGCCGGTGATCGCGGTATGCAGGACGGAGGCGACCACGATGAACAGGCGCAGCCGGCGCCGGCCCTCGACGAGGTCGCCGCGCCAGTCCTTCACCGTCTGCACCAGCACGAGGACGGCGAGGACGATCGCGCCCAGACGGAGCGCGATCGGCACCAGGGAGAGATCGGTGAAGTCGACCCCGGCCAGCCACACCAGCGGCCAGATCGCGAACGCCAGCCAGAGCAGGCCGTGCCAGACGCTCGGCCGGAACCGTTCGTCGAACACTGCGCGGGCGAACAGCCAGAACACCACGATGTTGCCGGTGCAGAGCACCAGGATGGGCGCGAGCCAGAACGATCGATGGGCCGCATGGCCCGGCGTGGAACAGATCGCATAGGCCGCGGCGCCGAGGGACAGCAGGGCGCCGAGCCGCGCCGCTGGCTGGCTGCGGCCCTGGCGCAGGGTGGCGAGCGCGATCAGCAGGAACAGCGCGATGGCGGCGCCCCGCAGGCCGGTGTCGACGAGAGCGAGCATCTCAGAGGTCATTCAGCAACTGCCGCCAGGCCTCGAGTTCGCGCCGAGGACGGAACATCGCCGCACGGGCCGCGATCGCCTTGCCGAGCTGCCGCACGAAGGGCCGGTCGTGCTCGATGCGGCCGAGGAGAGCGGCGAGGGCGGGGGTGTCGCCGACCGGGAAGTAGCCGGGATAGTCCGCACCCAGCAAGCCGACATTGCCGTCCATCCGCGAGGCCAGGATCGGCACGCCGGCGACCGCCGCTTCGGAGATCACGTTGGCGCCGCCCTCGTTGATCGACGAGATCACCATGGCGTGGCTGCGCGCCAGCAGCCGCCGCACGCTGGCCGCCGGCACGTCGCCGCGCCAGGCGTAGCGCGGGTTGCTCGCCATCTCGGCGCGGGCGCGCTCGGCCCAGTCTTCGCTATAGGCGCGGCCGACCTGTTCGATCCGGACATGGCTGTCGGCCGGCAGCAGCCGCACGGCCTCGGCGGCGCGCAGCGGATCCTTGACGTCGCGCAGATGGCCGATGACCGAGACGAGCACGGTGCGCTTGCTCGGGGTCCTCTTGGCCGGCGGAACGGCCGACTGCGGAATGAACAGCAGGCGGGATCGCAGCCTTTTCGGCACGACACGCCAGGCAAGGTCGTTCAGAGCGACCAGCCGGTCCGCCAGCTCCATCGAGCGCAAGGTCGGGACCGGATCGCTGTCGAGGTATTCGTAGATGTCGGTGCCGCTCAGCTGCAGGATCACCGGCTGCTGCGGATGGCAGGTCTTGAAGCGTCCGATGGCGTCGGCGCTGCGCCAGGCATGCACCGCGACCATCATGTCGGCCGGTCGGCCGTCATAGTCGAAATCGACGTGAACGCGATGGCCGAGCTTGCGCAGGATGCCCGCCCAGCGCGACGCGGCCACCTGGTTGCCGGTGCGTGAACTGGGCCCCCGGGGTGTGATAAGGACGATCTTCATGGACCATGGCGATGCACCTCGGCCGACCAGCGGAGCATCCGCGACCGAACTCGTGGCGCAACTGCGCGAGGCCCGTCATCGCACCGAGCGCTTGACGGAAGATCTGTCATCGGCCGAATTGATGGGCCCGTATCGGGAAATCGTCAATCCGGTACTCTGGGAGATCGGCCATATCGCCTGGTTCCACGAATACTGGACCCTGCGTCATGCCGCGCGGCGCGCACCGCTGATCGAGCGCTGCGACTCGCTGTGGGACTCGAGCAACGTCGCGCACAAGATGCGCTGGCATCTCGACCTGCCCGATCGCGACGGCACCCGCCAATACATGGCCGACGTGCTGGCCCGGCAGGAGGAGCTGCTGGGCCGCAGCCTCTCCGACGAGATGCGCTACTTCTACGACCTGTCGATTCGCCACGAGGACATGCACATCGAGGCCCAAGCCTACATGCGCCAGACCTCGTCCAACGCGCCGCCGCAGGGGCTCGGCAGCGCGGCGCATCCGCGCGCGAATGCGCTGGCCGGCGATGCCGTCGTTCTCGGGGGCTCGTGGCGGCTGGGCTCGGGCGCTGCCGAAGGTTTCGTGTTCGACAACGAGAAGTGGGCTCATCCGGTCGAGCTGGCGCCGTTCAAGATCGCCCGCGCCGCCGTGACCAACGCCGAGTTCGCCGCCTTCGTCGACGAGGGCGGCTACCGCCGGCGCGAGTTCTGGTGCGATGCCGGCTGGGACTGGCGGCAGGCGCGCGATGCCCAGCATCCCGTCTACTGGGTGGCCAAGCGCGACGGCGTCTGGACGGCGCGGCGCTATCGCGAGGTCGAGGCGCTGGCGCCGGATGCGGCCGTGGCGTTCGTGAACTGGTTCGAGGCCAGCGCGTGGTGCCGCTGGGCCGGGCGGCGGCTGCCGAGCGAAGCCGAGTGGGAAGCCGCCGCCGTCGGCGAGGCCACCGGCGATCGGCTCGCCAGCACGCGCCGGCGCTGGCCGTGGGGCGATGCGCCGCCGACGCCTGCGCGCGCCAATACGGATTTCGCCTTCGACGGGCCGATCGACGTCGCGGCGCTGGGCGAGGGCGACAGCGCCTTCGGTTGCCGGCAGATGATCGGCAATGTCTGGGAGTGGACGGCCTCGGACTTCCTGCCGTTCGACGGCTTCGCGGCCGATCCTTACAAGGACTACTCGCAGCCTTGGTTCGGCACGCGCAAGGTGCTGCGCGGCGGCTGCTGGGCGACCAGCCAGCGCATCGCCCGGCCGGCCTACCGCAATTTCTTCACGCCGGATCGCTGCGATGTGTTCGCCGGATTTCGGAGCTGCGCGATCGGCTAGCCGGCTTCGGCGACCCAGCGTTGCAGCAGCGTGTAGCTGACCGCCAGGATCACCGGGCCGAGGAAAAGGCCAAGCAGGCCGAACGCCAGCAGTCCGCCGATCACGCCGGCCAGGATCAGCAGCAACGGCAGGTCGGCGCCGCGCTTGATCAGGATCGGCCGCAGGAAGTTGTCCAGCGTCAGCGCAACGATCGTGAAGACGGTGAGGACGATGCCTAGCCCCGTATTGCCTGACCAGAACAGCCAGACGATCGCCGGCACCGCCACCACCACGGGGCCGAGCTGGGCCACGCAGAGCAGCAGCACGATGGCGCTGAGCAACGCCGCCTGCGGCACGCCGGTCACGGCCAATCCGATGCCGACCACGGCGGTCTGGGCGATCGCGGTGACGACGACGCCGAGGGCCACGCTGCGGGTCGCCTGTCCGGCGAGCATGACAGCCTCCGCGCCACGGTCGCCCGCGAGCCGCCGGCCGAACCGCACGAGCCATGCCCCGGCCTTCTCGCCGCGGGCGTAGAGGATTGCGGCGAAGACGATGGTGAGCAGGAGATGGACAAGGGTGCCGCCGACGCCGCCGGCGAGGCCGACGAACCACTGCGTCGCGGTGCCGAGATAGGGCCGCACCAGGCGCAGGACGTCGTCGACACCGGCCTCCGCCAGCCGCAGCCAGCGCTCGGCCAGCGGCCGGCCGATGAGCGGGATGTCGCTCACCCAGCCGGGCGGCGGGGGCACATGGAGGCTGGGCGCCGCCGTGACGAAGGCGGCGATCCGGTCGGAGTGGGACACCACGGCGCCGATCGCGACCGACAGAGGCACCAGTACCACCAGTGCGAGCACCAGGGTCATCGCCGTCACCGCCAGGCCGCGCCGTCCGCCGAGCGCCGCCTGAACCCTCAACATCAGCGGCCAGGTCGCGATCACCAGGGTTGTCGCCCACACTACGGCGGGGAGGAAAGGCCGCACCACCACGAACGAAGCCACCATCAGCCCGCCGATGAACAGCACCGCCAGGGTGGTACGCGTGAGGTCGCGCGACTCGCTCGCCATCTTCGGTTCCCCTGTCCGGTCCCTGCCGATTCTATGGCTTTCGCAGTGCCATGTCTCGACGCAGGTCAAGTCCGCAAAGGGGTGGGTTGGACCCGCCTGCCCGGCGGGATAGAGTCGGGCCGTTCCCCGCTTCGAAGGAGCAGATCATGCAGCGATCTTTGTCGGCTCTGGTCGGCGCCGCCACGATGGCGATATCCGGTGCGCCATTCGCGCAAATCAACGGCGTTAATGTCGGCTCGCTGCAATGCCGCGTGTCCGGCGGCATGGGCTTCGTGTTCGGCTCCTCCAAGGACATGGATTGCCTGCTGGTGCGGCCCGACGGCGCCGGCGAGCGCTATGTCGGCACGATCAACAAGTACGGCGTCGACATCGGATTCACCAAGGAAGCGCAGATGGTCTGGCTGGTGTTTGCGCCCGGTACGGTCGCCAAAGGCGCGCTGGCCGGCGAGTATGGCGGCGCCACCGCGAGCGCCACGGTCGGCGCCGGCGTCGGCGCCAACGTGCTGCTCGGCGGCTCGAACAAGCAGATCACGCTGCAGCCGGTCAGCGTCGAAGGCAGCGCCGGCCTGAACATCGCCGCCGGCGTCGCCGGCGTGACGCTCAAGCCCGTCCGCTAGGCGTGGACGGCGGCTCGATCCATCTGCAGGCCCGGCGGCTGACGGCCGCCGGCGCCGAGCTGCGCGACGAGGTCGTCGCCGAGGAGGTGGCGGTGGCGCTGGTCTATAATGGCATCAGCCATGCCGTGATGATGGCCACGCCCTGCGACCTCGAGGACTTCGCCCGCGGCTTCTCGCTCACCGAGCACATCGTCGAAAAGCCGTCGGAGATTTACGACATCGAGGTCGAGGATCGCGGGACCGCGTTCGGCGGCCGTGGCATCGAGGTCAACCTCCAGATCGCGAACCAGCGCATGGCGGTGCTGCAGGAGCGCCGCCGCAGCATGTCCGGCCGCACCGGCTGCGGCCTGTGCGGCGTCGACAGCCTCGAGGCGGCGTTGCGGCCGGTGCCGGCGACGCGCGCCACGGCGACGGTGTCGCGCGCGGCGATCACGCGGGCGATGGCGGCGCTGCCCGGCGAGCAGCGCATCAACAAGGACAACGGCGCCACCCACGCCGCGGGCTGGGCGCGCGCCGACGGCAGCCTGCTGCTGGTGCGCGAGGATGTCGGCCGCCACAACGCGCTCGACAAGCTCGCCGGCGCGCTGGCCAAGATGGATCGCGGCGGCCCAGGGGAGCGGGACGGTGGCTTCGTCGTGGTCACCAGCCGCTGCTCCTACGAGATGGTGCAGAAGGCGGCGGCGATCGATGCGGCCGCGATCGCCGCGGTGTCGGCGCCGACCTCGCTAGCGATCGCCACGGCGGAGCAGGCGGGCCTGGCGCTGGTCGCCTTCGTGCGCGACAACCGGCTCACCGTCTACGCCCACGGCGAACGGATCGAGGCGTGAGCCCAGTTTTCGGCGTCACCGGCTGGAAGAATGCGGGCAAGACCACGCTGACCGAGCGGCTGGTCGCCGAGTTCGTGCGCCGCGGCTGGCGCGTCGCCACGGTCAAGCATGCCCATCACGCGGCCGACATCGACAAGCCCGACACCGATTCGTTCCGCCATCGCGCCGCCGGCGCGACCGAGGTCGCGCTGGTGACGGGCCCGCGCTACGCCATCATGCGCGAGCAGGAAGAGGCGACCCTGGCCGAGGTGCTGGCGCGGCTGGCGCCGGCCGACCTGGTGCTGGTCGAGGGCTTCAAGCAAGAGTCGCATCCCAAGATCGAGGTGCGCTCGGACGACACGCAGCCGATGGACGTGGCGACGCACAACATCGTCGCCATCGCCTCAGACAGCCGGCCGAGCGGTCTGCCATCGTTCGCGCGCGACGACATCGCCGGCATCGCCGACTTCATCGCCGCGCGAATCGGACGGGCCTAGGGGTCGGTCACTTCTGGCCGGCGAAGATGCCGGATGCCTTGTAGCTCGTGAAGTTGTTGCCGATGGTGAAGGCGCCGCCCTGGTTCTGCGCTTGCGGTCCGAAGAAGGAGCCGACCAGCGCACCGACCCGGAGATTGGCGCTGCCGAAGGCGCCGGCGAAATTGACGCCACCGGAACCGGGCTGCGCGGCCACCAGGCCGCCATACTGGGTGCCGTCGAACGTGGCGCTGAAGGTGCCGGCGCGATTGGCGTAGTTCCACGGCATGCTGTAGGTGCCGCTCCCGACATAGGCGTTGTTGCCGTTCTGCACGTTGCCGATCATGAAGCCGTTGTAGGTGGCGGTCCCGGTCTGCGGCATCTGCAGCGCGGTCGTCAGCTGGCCGACGACGTAGCTGCCGAGGTTGATGTTGTCGGTCTGCCCGTTGCGGTAGCCGCCGGTGTAGTTGATGTTCGAGCTCCAGAAGCCCCAGCTCAGATACTCGCAGGTGCAGGGCTGCACGCCGCCCGGCAATGCCGCCGGCGCGGTCTTGTAGCTCGCCAACATGGTGTTGTCGGTGATGTTGTAGGTGTGGAACAGGTCCTGCACCTTCGACTGCCGGTCGGAGTCGTTGGTCTGGGTGATCATCGCGTAGCGGCTGTTGTCGATGAAGGCGCTCGCCGGCCCGTTGGCGCCGCTCTTGCCGCCGAGCTCCAGGGTGGTGGTCGAGAACAGCGAGCCGTCCAGCCCGCGCAGGACGATCGTGCCCATCGCCTGGTTGGTCGCCGCGTTGGTCGAGATCGAGACATCGCTTGGGCCGCTGGCGAGCAGCGGGATGCGCGTGGTGAAGCTGTTGCCGTTGCGCGATTCGACCAGGCCGCCGACATAGCCGCCCATGGTCTGCGTCGTGCGCTGCTGGCCGAGGTCCGGCGGCAGGGTGCCGGTGTCGGCCACCGGCGTCGCCATCGTTACCGGGTAATAGGAGGTGGGGACCTGGTTGGCCGCCGACTGGTCGAGCGCCGCGCCCGGGGTGCGGGTCGTCGTGACCTTGTCCGGGACGTAGACCTGGTATTGGCCGGTCTCGCCATAGATCGCGTTGCCTGTGCCGGTGTCGGCGGTGGCCTGGTAGGAGATCCCGCGGCCGATCCTCTGGTTGGCGCCCAGCCGGTAGGAATCCATGAAGGTGCCGGCGCCATAGACCGTGTTGGTGGCGCTGTCGGTGCCGTAGTTCGAGATGAACACGCCCATATAAGACTTCTGCGTCGTGGTGTTGCCGGAGAAGGCGATAGTCACCTGCAGGGCATCGGGTACGGCCGTGCCGTGGCCGTTCAGGTTGGGTGTGTACACCGAATAGAGCGGCGAGACGTTGGCCGCCGCCTTCAGCCCGGCGTCGCCGCCGACCGAATTCGGGGCGAACGGCAGATTGCCGGGGCCGGAGAGGTTGGTCAGCGTCTGGGCGCCGACGCCTTGAACCGGGAAGTTCGCCCTGGGCGTCTGGTCGCCGCCGAAGACCAGGAATTTCTGGCCGGCATTCACCCCGCTTGCGACGACGAAAGTATAGGCGAAGAAGTTCTGGTTCGCCGCGACCAGGCCGAGGCCGTTCGCCGGCCCGAACGAGGTGTCGACGTTGAACTGGAAGATCTGGCCTGGCAGCCACGGCACGGTCAGCGAGCCGCCGCTGGATCCTTCGCTCGACGAGCCGTTGCCCGGCGCACTGATGGTCGCGAGCGTCGGGGTGGTCACCGAAGACGACTTGCTGGTCGAGCTCTGGCTGATGACGGCACCGCCCTGGGTCTCGGTGGTGGTCGTGGTCGTCGTGGTGGTGGTCGTCTTGTTCGACGCGCTGCCGCTGTCGCTAAGCTGTTGGTTGTTGTCGGGGTTGCGAGCGGCGCTCAGGGTGGAGGGATTGAAGGTTGCCGGCAGATAGGGTGTGTCCTGCAGGAAGCGGCCGCGGGTGACGATCAGCGTCGTGTTGGTCGTCTCGGTGGTCGTCGTCGTGGTGGCGGTCGTCTTGACGGTCGGCTGGCTGTTGGCATTGCTCGCCGGGTTGGTGTTGCTGACGACCTGGGTCGTCGTGTTCGACGTCGTCGTGGTCGTCGGCTGCGGCGGGGTGTAGGTCTGCGGGCCCTTGCCCGAGTTCTGCCCCGAGAAGCCGGAATTCTGCGACTGCTGATCGGCGCCGCCGCCCGTGCCGCCGGTACCCCCCTCGAGCGTGTTGAGGTTGCCGGTCAGCCCGCCGCGCGGCACCGGCGTCGGATTGCCCGGCGTGCCGCCGAAGTTGGTGACGACCTGCGAGCCGGGCCGAGTGATGGTCTGGGTCGCGCCGCCGCCGTTCACGGTCAGGCTCGAGCCGAAGACGAAGGTCGAGACGGTCTGGACGCTGTTGACGTTGAAGATCGCGATGCCGCCGCGGATGCCCATGGTGCTGGACGGCGTCGTTACGATGATGGCGTTGGTCTTGCTGATCTTGCCGCCGACGATGCGGAACACGCCCTTGGTGGCATTGATCGCCAGCTCGCCCTTCTTGGTGTCGGGGTCGTAGACGAACTTGTCGAGCGTCAGCTGCGCGTTGGGCCCGACCGTGATCGAGGTGCCGTCGAGGAAGACCAGGTGGGCGCGGTCGTTGGCCTTGGTGGTGACGATCTCGTTGGCCTGCACGTCGATGCCGATGCGCAGCACCCGCTCGTTCTCCTGCGGCGGCTTGCCGAGCGGATCGCCGTCGGTCGCCGAGGTGACACCGATCCGGGCATGAGCCTGCGGCGCGTACGGGGCGAGCATCGCAACGCCCACCAGCGTGACTCGAAACAGAGACGAGCCGACGAAGCTACTCTTGGCCATCGAGTTTCTCCGGAGAACGGTTGTCTGAGGCGATCCTTATCAGTTGCAACGGCGCATGCCAGCGCGCGTCGGTTACGCGGGTTTCGCGACGGTGTGCGGTTTGCCCGATTTGCGCCATGTCAGAACCGCCAGCTGACGCCGAACATCACGTTGTTGTTCTCGAACGCGTAGTTGGGCAGCGTCGCGTTGCGCACGAAGCGCCCGCCCGACACGCTGAAGGTCGTGCGCTCATCGAATGGCACCGCCAGCGTCAGATTCAGGATGAAGTCCGTCTGGTCGCGGTAGGCGGTCGGGTCGACCGTCACGTCGGGCGCATCGTAGTGCCACCACTGCTCGCTGGCGGTCAGGCTGACGATCCACGGCAGGCCGGTCTTCAGCACCGGGTCGCCGAACCGGAAGGTCATGCCGCCGCCGATGCCCCACAGGGTGTAGCTCTGCCACGGTGCCAGGTCGGACATGAAGCGCTGGGCGCTGCCGCTGCCGAACAGCGAGACGATCGGCGTCAGCTGGAAGGGAAACACGGTGTTGAACGTGTACTCCGTGCCCCTGAACAGGCTGTTGGTCGGCAGGTAGGCGGTGTCGGTGTTCTCGTGGCGGCGCCATACCGCGGTCGAGACGTTGCGGAGGCGGTCGGACAGCAGGGTGTTGACCTCGACGCCGCCGCCGTAGCTTGCGTAGTAATACGTGTCGTTCACCCAGATCGCGCCGGCCGCCAGCAACGGCTTGACCGTCATGTCCTCGAACGTGCCGTTGAAGACCTGGAAGCGCGGGCCGGTCGTCAGGTCGAGCAGCCAGACATTGGCCGCCGACTGGGTGAACTGCCGGTTGGCGTAGCCGGTGAAGAAGGTCTCCAGCGTCGCCTTGTCCTGGGTGCCGAAATCGTAGGTGTGGCGCACCTGCAGCGTGCTGACTGCGCCCCAGTCGGGCGAGCCGATGGCTTGCTGGTTGAGGTTGGCGGCCTGGCCGAACAGGCGCACCGCGGAGGTCGCCGGACCGAGATTGGCGTTCGACTGGTAGCGGAAGCCGACGAAGGCCTCGCCATGGAACTGCGAGGGCTTCGCCTGGTTCACGATCTGCGCCAGGAACTGCTCGGCCCGGTTGCGCACGTCCGGAGGCACGCTGGGCGACTGCAACGCGCCCTCGAGGTAGGTGCGGGCGACCTCGTAGGAGTTCAACCGGTAATAGAGAACGCCCAGCTCCAGCCGCACGCGCGGCAGGTTCGCGTTGATCAGCAGCATGCGCTCGAGGGCCGAGATCGCACCCTCGAGGTCGCCGGTCTGGCTGGCGATCGCGGCGAACTTGAACAGCACGTCGAGATCGGCCGGCTTCTGCAGCATCTCCTGGAAGGCGGCGTCGTATTGGCGATCCAGCTCAGCCTTGCTGGTTGCGGTCGGGTTCGCGGGCGGCGCGGCTGGGGCGCCGGCGGCCGGTGCCTGGGCGTACGCCGGCGGCACGGCAAATGGGCGCGAACCCAAGCCGCCGCAAACGGCAAGCACGCCGAGCAGCGCCCATACTCTAAGCCGCAAAACCCCACTCTTAGGCCTATTGGGGAAGACCTATTGGCAGAATGACTGAAGGAAGGTCTCAGATCAACCAGCTACGGAGGATAAATACCCATGCAATCAGTGCATTGGCCCGCGCTGCTCGCATGCGGAATAACATTCGCCCGTACTGTTTTTCGCCCAGAGCGGTGATGAACCGCTCGCGGTCGGAGATCATGGTCGCCAGCATGCGGTCGAGCATGCGGGCGTGGGTGTCGCCCCAGTTGCGCGCCGAGAGGTGGAGCCGGCCGCCCAGCACCGGATTGTCGGCGGCGCCGTTGCGGCCGTGCAGGCGGTAGGAATAGAGCGGCTCGTCGATCAGCAGCGAGCCCGCCACCATCTGGGCCATGACCACGACGTAGAAATCCATGTGCAGGCGGAAGATCTCGTCGTCGGCCGGGAAGACCAGGTCGATCAGCGAGCGGCGGAACATCATCGACGACGTCGAGACCCACACCCAATGCACCAGCCGCTTGGTGTAGAGCCGGTACGGCGTCTGCGTGCGCCACTCGGCCTTGCCGTTGGCGGTATCGAGCCTCGGGACCCGCGCCGGGTCGAGCGGGGCGGACCGGCCGCGGTCGGTGACCGCGCGGTCCTCGCCGAACCAGTAGACGCCGCCCGCGATCACCGATCCCTGGCCGTCGATCAGCCGGGCATTGCTGGCGGTGAAGCCCACCGCATAGCTCTCGTTGAGATGGGCCGCGAGATGGCGCTCGAGGAAGTCCGCGTTCCACAGATCGTCGGAATCGAGGAAGCAGACGAACGGCGCCAGGGTCGCGGCCAGCCCGCGTCGCGTGGCGCCGGTCTGGCCGACGTTCTTTTCCAGCCGGATCAGGCGGAAGCGCGGGTCGGCGAGCTCGTCGAGCACCTGCTGCACGACGGCGGCAGAATTGTCGGTCGAGGCGTCGTCGACGATCACGCAGTCGAAGTCACGGAAGCTCTGGCGCGCGACCGAGCGGATGGCGTCGCCGACATAGTCCGGGCAGTTGAAGCACGTGACGACCACCGACACGCGCGGGAGCTTGGTCTCTGGCACGCGGCTCTTCTAGCCCGCCTGCCGCGCTCCTAGAAGAGCTTCCAGAAGGCCCAGACGCAGGCCGCATAGATCGCGCAGACGAGCCCTGCGCCCAGGAGATGCACGCCCATGGCCTGTCTGGGGTTCCTGGGCCGCAGCCACCAGGACAGCGGACCGTTGGCCGTCCAGGGCACCAGGAACCCGGTCAGGGCGACGCTGAAGATGTTGCCGATGAACAGATTGACCGCGAAGGGCAGCTGCCACTTCTGGGCCAGCAGCGGCGTGCCGACCCAGACGCCCCACAGGAAGACGATCGGGTACAGCAGCAGCAGGACCACCATGTCCATCTTCCACACCGGAAGCGGCCCGGCCGCTTCCGCCGCATCGTTGCGGAACCACTGCTCGAAACCGGAGCGCGCCAGCCGCGCATGGAACTCCTCGGTGAGGGGAGCGGCCTCCTCGATCAGCTGCTTGCGCATCGGCGAATCGAGCCAGGCCTGCAGGTTGGTCTCGCCGTCGAAGCGCAGGATGGCGACGAAGTCGTCCTGCACGCCGGGCACCGGCGGCTCGAAGCGGTAGCCCTGCAGGCCGGGCGCGGTCGACTGGGCGGCCGCGATCCTGCGCTCCCAGGCGCGGTACTCGGCCTCCTTGCCGGGCTTCACCCGGGTGCTGATGACGGCCGACACCGGCGCGGGCTTGCGGCCGTCGTCGTCGCGCACGATGTGGACGTCGTCGCGCCCGATCAGCATCGATGCCACGCCCTCCAGGCGCCTCGCCCGCTCCGGCGAGCCCAGCCAGCGCTGGGCATCCTCGATGGCGGCGAAGCGCTGCAGGATCACCCAGTCGACCTGCACCGGCGGATTGGGCGGCAGCAGGCGCTGCTCGATGAAGCCCTGGAACGCCGTGATGATCGTGCTGGTCTCGCCCTGCCAGCGGGCGAACGCCTCGGCGCTGTCCGGCTTCACCGCCGTCTGGGTGACGATGGTGACGCTCATGACCGCGAAGCCCCTGATCGCGCTGCCAGGTCGCCGAACAGCCGGTCGGGCGTGAACGGCAGATGGGCGAACCGAACGCCGGTGGCATTGGCGAGCGCATTCGAGACGGCCGGCGCCACCGGATTGATGGCGCATTCGCCCTGGGACTTGGCGCCCAGCGGACCGATCGTGTCGACGGTGTCGGCGAAGAACAGGTCGGTGTGCGGCGTGTCGGCGAAGGCCGGCACCCGGCAGTTGCGCAGTTGGGCGTTCACCATATGGCCGCCCTCGTCGTGCACCATGTTCTCGACCAGCGCCCAGCCGTAGCCCATGGCGACCGCGCCATCGAGCTGGCCGCGGCACTGCATCGGGTTGATCGGCCGGCCGATGTCGGCGGCATGCACGCTGTGCAGGATGCGGACCTCGCCGGTGACCTTGTGCACCGCCAGCCGCACGCCCTGCACGTTGAAGGCGATCGAGCGCGGCGACAGGTAGGCGCGGCGGCCGACCGTGAAGCGGTGGTTCACCCTGGCGCCGGCGGCATGCAGCTCCTTCAGCAGGATCCGCTTGTTGCCGCAGATCACCGCGTCGTTGTCGAGCCGGCACTGGCCGCGATCGGCGCCGGTGTGGCGCGCGGCGAAGTCGAGGATGTCATCGCGCATCGCTTCGGCGGTGATGTGCGTCGCCTTGCCGGCGACCACCGTGCCGGTGCTGGCGAAGGTGCCGGTGTCGTAGGGCGAGCGGTCGGTGTCGGCGTTGGTCAGCGACACGTCCTTGGAGCGGACGCCCAGGATGCTGGCGGCGATCTGCTTGATCGCCGTCGAGATGCCGTTGCCGAACTCCGACGTGCCGCAGGCGAGATGGTAGGTGCCGTCGGGCTTCAGGTGCATCTCGGCGCTCGAGCGATGCTCGGTCGGCGGTCCGCATTCCAGCATGGCGAGCGCCAGGCCGCTGCCTTCGAGCCACGCCTCGCCGGCCGGCCTGGCGACGCCGTTGCCCTTCTTCAGCTCGCGCTGGACGATGTCGAGGCACTGGTCGATGCCGTGGCTGCCGAAGCTCGCGTCGCCCGGCTCCTGCCAGATCGATTCTACGTTGTCGCCCGGCCGCACCACGTTCTTGCGCCGCAGCTCGACGGCATCGAGCTTGAGCAGGCGGGCGAGGTCGTCCATCGCGCATTCGATGGCGAAGGTGGTCTGCGAGGCGCCGTAGCCGCGGAAGCCGCCGCCCGGCGTCATGTTGGTATAGACGACCTGGCCGATGCCCTTCTTGTTGTCGCAGCGATAGGCCGCGATCGGGCTCGCCATCGCCGCAGCCAGCGTCTCGCTGCCGTGGTTGCCGTAGGCGCCGGTGTTGGACACGACGTGCACTTCCATCGCGGTCAGCGTGCCGTCCTTCCTGGCGCCGATCTTGACCCGCGTGGTCATCTGGTGCCGGGTCGTGGCGCCGATGAACTCCTCCTCACGCGTCCATTCCCATTTCACCGGCCGGCCGGCGAGCTTCATGGTGGCGAACAGCGGCAGGTCCTCCGACACCATCTCCTGCTTGCCACCGAAGCCGCCGCCGACCCGCTCGGTGAAGACATGGATCTCGCGCCCCGGCACGCCGGTGAGATAGGCGAGCTTCTTCTGGACCGCGAAGGGGCCCTGGCTGCTGGTGCGGACGTGCCAGCGATTGTCCTCGCCCTTGTAGGCGATCGAGCCGTGGGTCTCGAGATGGACGTGCTGCACGCGCGAGGTGGAGTAGGTCTGCTCGTGCACGGCGTCGGCTTCGGCGAAGCCCTTGGCAATGTTGCCGAGCTCGCCCTGCAGGGTGCAGAACAGGTTGCCGCTCTGGGTGACCACGTCCTTGTCGTGCAGCAAGGGCGCGCCGGGCTCCATCGCCGCCACGGGATCGAACACCGCCGGCAGGATCTCGTAGTCGATGTGGACGGCGCGCACGCCGGCCTCGGCCGCCGCCTCGGTCTCGGCGACCACCGCCGCCAGCCGCTGGCCGACGAAGCGCGCGACATTGTCGAGCATGTAGGTATCGTCGGGATCGACCAGATGGTCCTCGTGCAGCGCGGTGCTGTAGAGCCGGCGCGGCACGTCCTCCCAGGTATAGACCGCGACCACGCCCGGAATGGCGAGCGCCTCGCTCTTGTCGATCGATTTCAGCCGCGCATGGGCGTGCGGCGAGCGCAGCACCTTGAGGTGCAGCATGCCGTCCATCGCGATGTCCATGGTGTAGCGCGCATGGCCGGTCAGGATGGCGTCGGTGTGCGGGTTGGGGATGTTGGCGCCGAGCGCATTGCCGGCGACATCCTCCTCGATGTTGATCTTACCATGCAGCGCATCGACGATCGAGCGATAGCCGGTGCAGCGGCAGATGTTGCCCTTCAGCGCATGCGGCAGGTCTGCCTTGCGGTGATCGTCGAAGGCTTTGGACGCCGTCGTCATCATCATGCCGGCGGCGCAGAAGCCGCACTGGAAGGCCTGGGCATCGTGGAAGGCCTGCTGGACCGGATGCAAGCTGCCGTTCTTGGAAAGGCCTTCGATCGTGGTGATCTTGCGGCCGGCGCCGCGGAAGGCCGGCACCAGGCAGGAATGGAACGGCTCGCCGTCGACCCACACCGTGCAGGCGCCGCAGTCGCCCGCGTCGCAGCCCTTCTTGACGCCGAACACCTCGAGGTCGCGCAGGAAGGTGCGCAGGCACTGGCCCGGCTTCGGTTCGGCCGAGTAGAGGTGGCCGTTGACGTCGTAGTTGCTCATGACAGCTCCGCGCGAATCTGCTCGGCCAGGTAGAGGGTGATGTGGCGCTTGTAGGGCGCCGAGCCGTGGACGTCGTTGAACCAGGCGTCGGGCGGCAGGCGCCGGTCGATGGCGCGATGCAGCTCGGTGGCGCTCGGCGTCTTGGCGAAGCGCAAATGGACCGGTCGCGGCGTCGCCGCGCTGACGGTCAGCAGGAAGTCCTGTCCGTCGTCGCCGACGGTGGCGATGATCAGCGCCGCCGAGCGGCCGAACTTGGTCAGCGATACCTGGCGCATCGCCGCCCGCTTCTTGAGGGCCGACATCGGCAGCAGGATCGAGCGCAGCAGCTCGCCCTTCTGCAGCACGTTGGTGTGCATGCCGGTGACGAAGTCGACCACCGGCACCTGGCGCGGCTGGCCGTTCTGCGGCCACAGGGTGCAGACGCCCTCGAGTCCCGCGGTCAGCGAGACCATTGCGCCGGCCGGCAGCGACATCACGAGGTTGCCGCCCACGGTCGCCGCGTTCCAGATCTTGAACGACATCAGGAAGGCGTCGATGCATTGCTGGAACAGCGGCGCCGCCCCCCAGTCGGCCGGCGGCTTGAACTTGTGCAGGTCGACGATCTTGGCTGTCGCGGCGATCTCCAGCCCGGCCGGCGTCACGGTGAGCGGCGGCCAGCCGAACTGCTGGAGGTCGACCAGCGTGTCGGTCGTCACCTGCGGCTCGGAGAACAGCCAGGTGCCGCCGCCGAGGAAGGCGTGGCCGTCGCGCCATTCGATCTCGTCGAACGACGTCGGCCGCTTCACTTGAACGATCGTGTTCAGGTTCATGATGCGCTTCCGTTTACTTCAGGTCGTCGAGCGAGGTCGGGCCCAGGCCGGGCGTGATCAGCGTCGGCCACTGCTTGGAGCCGAACGGCACGGCTGGCGGCAGGAAGGGCTGCTTGCCGCGACGCTGCATCTCCGAAACGATGGTCTTGCGCGCGTCGCCTCCCATCAGCTCGTAGTCCATCAGGTGATAGGAGTTGAAGTACAGTGCGCCGACCGAGCGGTCGGAGATGATGCGCACCAGCGACACCAGCATGTCCTCAGGCGTCGTGGTGAAGGAGATCGTCTCGATCAGCATCAGCCGGTCGTTGATCGCCTCGGGGCCGAAGTACTGGGCCAGCACGCTGAACAGCACGTTGTTCTGGCGCGCCACGTAGATGGTGTTCGACGCGGCGTAGGTCTTGTCCCAGTCGGCGCCGAGCTGGGCCTTCCAGCCGTCGAGCACCTCCATCCAGTGCTTGACCTGGGTCGAGGCCGCCCAGTTGATCGCGAGCTTGATGAACGGACCCTGCTTCTTGGCGTAGGCCTGCAGGGCATCCATCGCGATCACGCCCTTGGCAAGGCAATCCTCCATGAAGGCGATGTTGTTCTCGAGGATGGCGCGCGAGTTGGGCTTCCAGTCGGCGTCCTGATCGGCGGCATCGATGCCCTCGAGCGCGCTCTTCATCTCGGTGAGGTAGGCGCGCATCGGCGCCACCCAGGTCTTGTCGTTGGCGTTGTTGAGGTAGGGCATGACGACCTCGGAGATCGCCATCACGCTGTGGCCGAGCGACTTCTGCACCTGGTACTTGCGAGGCACGCCCGGCGCGTCGAGCGGCGCCTGGCCCGGCCGGTAAAGGATCATCCGGCCGCCGGCACCCGAGAACAGCGCGAGGATGATCGGGTGCTTGGCCAGGATGTTCTTGCGGAAGGTCTGGCCCGCATTGTCGTAGAGCGCGAACATGCTGACGTTGAGCTGCTGCACGTTCTTGGACGCGAGATCGGCCGGGGCCGGCGGCGTCGTGCCGGCGATGGTCGAGAGATAGTCCGGCAGACCGGTGCTCTGCGCCGAGGCCGAGCCCACGGCAAGACCGGCCGCGATCACGCCGATCGCCAGCCGCGACAACATAACTTTCATCTGCTTACCCCTTTTGTCCTTTCACGAAGGTTTACCCTAGAAAAGCACCGTCAACCGCATGGTCGTGGTCAGCGCGCCCGGCGCGCTCGCGACTGCCCCCGGCGTCGGTATGTAGCTGATAGTAGGTTGTAGAAATATCGCAGCAAACAAGTGGGCCTGGTAGTAGGCCTGCAGGATCACCTCGGTCGGCCGCACGAACACGTTCGGGTTGGTCCGCGACACGCCGATGCCGATGCCCATCGAATCGCGCTCGCGGTCGCCGATCAGGCCGAAGGCGGTGAGGCCCGCGCCGTAGTACTGGTTGATCGGCAGCGTCTGCGAATCGTTGAAGCCGAGCTGGTAGAAGGCGGAGATCGACGAGGCGGTGACCCGGTCGTTCAGCCCGAATGCGAGGCGCTGCGAGCCGAACAGGTAGAAGCCGCCGGTGCTGTCCTGGGTGATGCCGCCCGGCGCGGTGAGCTGGCCGGTATGGCGCCACAAGCCGATGCCGAGCTGGCCGGGATTGCGGCCTTCGCCGAGCACCCAGTCGAAGCCCATCTCGGCGATCATGGTGTAGTAGCCGTTGAGCTGCGGCCCCGTCAGGCCGGTCTGGATGCCGCGCGCCAGGTTGCCGTCGTAGGCGCCGACATTGACGTAGAACTGGGTGGTCGGCGTGAAGCTGACGGTGATGCCGTCGCCCGGATTGTAGTAGCCGGGCAGGATGTCGAGCATCGAGCCGTTGGCGAAGATCGTGGTGTAGAGCAGGCCGCTGACCGACGGGATGTTCTGTGTGGCGTCGTCGAATGCCACCGGGCGCGTCACGTTGTTGAAGTCGGCGGACGGCGCGCTGCGGCCGATGCGGACCTTCAGCACGTCCTTCACCAGGACCTGTTCGTACCAGGCCTGGAAGAGCTCCGAGCGGTTGTGCGGTAGCGGTCCGGTGATGCCGTTGTAGCCGGTGATCGTGCCGGCGTCGGCGTTGGTGTCGCCGCCGTTGAACTGGAGGAACTGGAAGCCGAAGGCGGCGCCGCGCCAGTCGGCCAGCTTCTCGGCATTTATGCCGAGGCTCACGAACAGGGCGCTGTTGTTGGTCGTGCTGCCGGGATGCACGCCGCCGGCTGCGACGAGATTGGTGTCGGCCAGCCAGACGCCGCCGAGCGCCAGTCCCCATTCGTCGCGCAGGCCGAGCCAGCGGCCGAGCTGGCCGGTGCCGGTAGAGAAGGTCGTGGCAGCGGGGTTGCCGGTGACCGAGGCGACGGCCGGACGGTCCGATACGGGCTGCGCGACGGCTGCGTTCGCGAGCAGCGAGGTGCCGCACAGCGCCCCGAGCCAGAGGGCCCGCAGGCGCCGGCGCACACGCGCGCATCGCACGTTCCCACTGCCCAAGCGTCTCGACAACGCCCCACCCGTCATCGCACCCCGCCGTCGATCGTCGACCTGCCCGATCCACGAACCGAGTGTGCGCGACGTCGCGGCTTGATGGACGTCAAGAAATGATCAAGATCGGGTTAAGCGGGAAAACCGCGGCCGATCATCGTGTTAGCGTGCCGGCCTGGGTTGCGTCGCGGTGGGGGGTGTCATGGCTTGCAGAAGCGTGAAGCAAGGGGTCGTCGGTGTGTTGGCCGGGGCGATCCTGGCGGCGTTCGCGCCGGTCGAGGTCGCGGCCGTCGAACCGATCAAGATCGGCGCGGTGCTGCCGTTCTCGGGCGGCGTCGAGCTCTATGGCGGGCAGGGGCGGCTCGGTCTCGAGCTGGCGATGGCCGACATCAATGCCGCCGGCGGCATCCTCGGCCGGCCGGTCGCCGTCGTTTTCCGCGATGACGGTACGCGGCCGAACATCGCGAGCGAAGCGGCGCGCAAGGCGGTCGAGGAGGACGGTGTGCTGGCTGTGGTCGGGCCGATCACCTCGCAGAACCTCGACGCCATCGTGCCGGTGTTGGCGGAGCGGCGGACGCCGTTGCTCTATGCCACCAACTACGAAGGCGGCAAGTGCAGCCGCTACATGTTCGCGCTCAACACGGTGCCCAACCAGGAGCTCGACTCGCTGCTGCCCTACATGACGAAGACCTTCGGCGGCGACTATTTCCTGCTCGGCGCTGACCGCGACTGGCCGCACCGCATGTTCGACGCCGCCGGGCCGGTGATCGCCCGGCTGGGCGGCAAGGTGGTCGACAAGCAGTACACGCTGGGGGCGGAGAAGGATTTCGCGTCGTTGGCCGACCGCGTTGTCGCCAGCAAGGCCAAGATCCTGCTCTATGCGCTGAAGGGCGACGGCATGCAGTTCATCCCTTACGCGTCCGAGCGCGGAGTCTTCAGGAACACGACCGTTGCCTTCCTCGGCCTGACCGAGGCCGACCTCAAGGCGTTCGGCGGCAAGGTCGACAACATCCACGCCGCCGTGCCGTTCGTGGTGTCGAGCGAGGATCCCAAGGCCAAGGCTTTCACCGCGCGGGCGCGCGCCAAGGCGGGGCCGGACAAGGCGATCTCCAACTATGTCGAGGCGCACTACAACGCGCTGTTCGCGATCAAGGCGGCGCTCGAGAAGGCGGGCAAGGTCGACAAGGAGGCGCTGATCGACGCGCTCGAAGGCGTGACCTTCGACTCGCCGGCCGGGCCGGTGACCATCGGCAGGGACCACCACGCCACGCTCGACATGTTCCTGGCGAAGACCCGGGGGCCGCAACTCCTGCAGGTGCAGGCCCTCGGCGCGGTCGCCCCGAAGTCGGGCTGCACCGCAGCTTCGGTCGCCCGGTAGAGCTCATTCGGACCGCGGACCTCCAGGTCCGCTCATAGGAGCGCATGAGCGGACCTGGAGGTCCGCGGTCCCATGAGACATGTCGCGCACGCCGTCGGCGGTCGGGACCAGCGGCTGGCTCTCGCCCTTGCCGACCACCGAGATCGCCGTCGCCGGCACGCCGTTGCGCACCAGGGCATCCTTGACCGCGTTGGCACGGCGCAGCGACAGCGCCATGTTGTAGTTCTCCGGGCCCGAGCGGTCGGCATGGCCGGTCGCGGTGATGCGGGCGTTACCCGTGGTCTTGAAGGCGTTGGCCGCCTGCTTGATCGTGTTCAGCGCCTGGGCCGACAGGTTCGAGCGGTCCCAGTCGAAGAACACCATGAACGAGGTCGTCTTCACTTCCGACGGCGGCGGCGGCGGTGCCGCAGCCGGTGCGCCGAACTTGACCTGCACGCTCGCGATCAGGCTGACGTTGTAGTTCTGCGGGCTGGTGGTGGTGTTGAACGCCACGCCGCCGATGTTGACCGTCTGGTTGAAGGTCGGGTTGGTCGTGCCGTAGAAGCGGCCTTCCAGGTTGAAGCGGAACATCGAGTCGAAGTTGTAGCCAACGCCAACGATCGCCTGATAGGCGAACTGGGTGCTTTCGGCCCAGCTGCCCCCGGACCGGGTGTTGACGAAGGCTACGCCGGCGCCGGCACCGATGTAGGGAACGATCACGCCGCCGGCGTTGAAGTCGTACAGCAGGTTGGCCATCGCCGAGACTTGGTAGAAGTCGACGCCGGCGGTCGTGCCGGTGGTGGGGACGTTGATCGTGCCCTGGTTCTGGCGATACATGCCCTCAATCTCGACCCTGGGGCCAAGGAAGTCGTAGCCAATCATGCCACCGGCTGCCCAGCCGGTGCTGTAGCTAGCGTTGGCCGTCGGATTTGCGGTGACGCCAGGGGCGCTGGTATTGACGGGATAGGAGTTGTTGAGCAGCCAGTTCAGTCCGCCCAGGGCGCCGACGTAGAAGCCCGGATACTGCAGGGACTGGGCTTGCGACGCGACTGGCATCGCCGCGAAGGCGGCCGCCACTACTACTGCTTTCCTGATCACGGAGTTCTCCCCCCAAAGTCCAAGGTCGAAGGCGTCATCCGCTTGTTGACGGATGCTGGCTACAGAATATCACGATCCACCGAAATCGGGCGCACTTTATGCGCGCACATCTGCCATCCGGTCCCTTCGTCAGCTCGATGACATTCTGGGCAATGGAATGGACTTCGACCCGTGAGATTCCGCGAGAAAAATCGCGGCCAATGCCCAAAGTAGGTTTCCGCGAGAATCGTTGATAGAATCCTTCGATGAGGTCGCAAGTTTTTCGCAACGCTCGAACCGGCCGGCGTGATGCGCCCCCTCGTTGCCTTGGCGTGGCGCGGGATGGAGATGCGACGAGAATTGAGAAAAGGGCCGACGGATGCCGATGCCATCGCATCCGGACGCGTTCTCAAGCCGTGAGAAAGCCGAGAAAGCGTCCGTCGGACGCCTTGCCTTTATTTTTTCGCCGGCCCGAGGAAGTCGAAGTCGACGCCTTCATCGGCCTGCAACACGGTCCGGTGGAACAGTCCGGTGTAGCCGCGGTCGCTGCCGGGATGCGCCGGCGGCGGGGTCCACGCCTTCTTGCGCGTCTCCAGCTCCTCGAGCGGCACCAGCAGCTCGAGCTTGCGGTTCGGTACGTCGAGAGCGATGCGATCGCCGGTCTTGACCAGGGCCAGCGGTCCGCCGACGGCCGATTCAGGCGACACGTGCAGCACGATGGTGCCGAACGCCGTGCCGCTCATGCGCGCGTCGGAGATGCGGATCATGTCCTTCACGCCGGCGCGCGCGAGCTTCATCGGGATCGGGAAGGAGCCGGCCTCGGGCATGCCGGGCGCGCCCTTGGGCCCCGCGTTGCGCAGCACCAGGATGTCGTCGGCCTTGACGTCGAGGTTGGGATCGTCGCCGCGCGCCGCGAGATCCTCCAGCGAATCGAACACCACGGCGCGGCCGGTGTGGGTCATCAGCGCCGGCGTTGCCGCGGCGTGCTTGATCACCGCGCCGCGCGGTGCGAGGTTGCCGCGCAGCACCGCCATGCCGCCGGTCGGCTTGATCGGATTCTCGGGCGTGCGGATCACCGTCTGGCCCGGCACCATCTCGGCGTCGTCGATCACGTCCTTCAGGGTCTTGCCCGAAACGGTCGTGCAGCTCTCGTCGAGGTGCGAGCGGATCTCTTTCATCAGGCGCGAATTGCCGCCGGCCCAATGGAAGTGCTCCATGTAGTGGTCGCCCGACGGCTTGAGGTCGACCAGCACCGGCACCTTGCGGCCGATCGCGTCGAACTCGTCCAGCTCGATCTGGATGCCGAGCCGCCGCGCGACGGCGGTGAGATGGACCAGCGCGTTGGTCGAGCCGCCGATCGCCTGCAGCACGGTCAGCGCGTTCCTGAATGCCGCCTCGGTCATGATCTCGCTGGGCTTGGGGCCGCCCTTGACCGCGAGCTCGGCGGCGAGCTTGCCGGTCGCCTCGGCGACGCGCAGGCGGTCGGAGTGGGTGGCGGGGATCGAGCCCGAGGTCGGCAGGCCCATGCCGAGCGTCTCGACGATGCAGCCCATGGTGCTGGCGGTGCCCATCACCATGCAGGTGCCCTTGGTCGGCGCCAGCCGCTCGCTCACCTTGTCGATGTCTTCCTGGGAGAAGGTGCCGGCGCGGAACTGGCCCCACAGGCGGCGGCAGTCGGTGCAGGCACCCAGCACCTCGCCTTTGAAATGGCCGACCAGCATCGGCCCGACCGGCAGCACGACCGCGGGACGGTCGACGCTGGCGGCGGCCATGAGCTGTGCCGGCAGGGTCTTGTCGCAGCCGCCGATCAGCACGACCGAGTCCATCGGCTGGGCGCGCACCATCTCCTCGGTGTCCATCGCCATCAGGTTGCGCAGGAACATCGAGGTCGGGTGCGAGAAGCTCTCGTGGATCGACACGGTTGGGAACACCATCGGCATGGCGCCGGCCAGCATCACGCCGCGCTTCACCGCCTCGATCAGGTCGGGCACGTTGCCATGGCAGGGATTGTAGTCGCTGAAGGTGTTGGTGATGCCGACGATCGGCCGGTCGAGCGCGTCGTCGGTGTAGCCGCCGGCCTTGAGGAACGCCTTGCGCAGGAACAGCGAGAAGCCAGCGTCGCCGTAAGTGGCAAGGCCCTGGCGCATGCCCTTCGGGGTCTTCTTGTCGTCGGTCATGTCCTACTCACCTTCAAGGCCCGCCGCCCAGCGCGCATGCTGGAGGGGGTCGCGATTGGATGCAATGGTGCGCGCCAGCTCGAGGCCCATCAGCGCGCCGAACTTGAAGCCGTGGCCCGAGCAGGGCGACATCACCCAGCCTTTCGCGCCGGTCTTCTCGACCACGAAGCGCTCGTCGTCGGTCACCGTATAGAAGCAGACCTTGAGGCGGTCGGTGGTCCACGAGTCGAAACCCTTGAACAGGCCGCGGCAACGCTCGATCAGAGGGGCGATCTCCTCCTCGCGCGCCTCGCGGCCGCCATCGGGATCGCCCGTGCGGCTGAACTCGTGGTCGCCGACCTTGAAGCCGCGGCCTTCCATCGGCGGCACGAAGTAGAGCCCGACGTCGCCGGTCTTCTCGATGATCATCGGCCCCTTGGCCCAGACCGCGCGCTGATCCTCCGGCAGGCGGAAATAGATGACGATCTGGCGCGACGGCAGCAGGCGCTGGCCCATCGGCAGCAGCCGGCCGACCCAGGCGCCGGCCGCGACGACCACCATGTCGGCTTCATGCACCGTGCCGTCGTTGGCGGTGACGCGGCCGAGGTCGAGATCGACCGTGCGGATTTGCATATCTGCGCGAAGCCGAACGTGCGACTGGTTCGCAAGATAGCGCGCCAGTGCCGTCACGATGTCCTGTGCGAACAGCACACCGCCGGTGTCGAGCCAGAAGGCACGCTCGACGCCGCCGGCATTCAGCTGCGGGAAGCGTCGCCGCAGTTCAGAGAGGGTGAGTTCTGTCATCGGCCGGCCGATCGCGGCCAGGGTCAGCGCCGAGCGCTCGGCCCAGTCGGCGCCGTTGCCGGTCAGGGCGAGCGTACCGGTGGCGGCGTACAATTTGCGGCCGAGATCGCTCCAGAGCAGGTCCCAGGCGGCAAACGCCGGATCGATCATCCGCGCGTAGCCCGCGTGATCGCCGTAGGGATGGCGGATCAGACGATGCTCGTCCATCGACGAGGCCTGCGGATTGGGCAGCGCCGCCTGCTCGAAGATTTCGACGTGATGGCCGTTGCGCGCGAGTCCCCACGCGGTGCTCAGACCCATGACGCCGGCGCCGATTACTATGACTTTCATCGGCGCGGACACTCATTGACTGCAGTGTGCGCGTCAAGCTGCCGCGTCGCTGCAGGTTTGATTGCGCACTGGGGCCGAGACTTGCCAAAAGTCAAATCTTCGGCGTTGATGCCGCCGAGCGTTTCACAACCGTTTGGGAGTAGGGGTAGGAACCATGGCGATGACCATGCTGCAGATGTCGGGAGTGGCGCCGGCGCCGGCGACGATGAAGGATGGCGTGCTGTTGATCATCGATGCCCAGCGCGAGTACACGGATGGGCTGCTGCCGCTCGCCGGCGTGGCGCCGGCGATCGAGCAGCTGGCCGCGCTGCTGGAGAAGGCGCGCGCCGCCGGCGCTCCGATCGTTCACGTTCGCCATGCCAGCAAGGGCAAGGCCTTCAATCCCGAGTCGACGGGCTACGAGATCGTCAAGCCGCTGACGCCGCGCGCGGGCGAGGTGATCGTCGACAAGGGCCTGCCGAACGCCTTCACCGGCACCGAGCTTGCCAAGCATCTCGGCGCGACCGGTCGCAAGAACCTGATCGTCGGCGGCTTCATGACCCACATGTGCGTATCGGCGACGGTGCGCTCGGCGACCGACCACGGCTTCATGAGCACGGTGGCGGCCGACACGGTGGCGACGCGCGACCTGCCGGATGCCACGGGCAACGGCACGGTCGACGCGGCCTCGCTCAACCGCATCACCCTGGCGGCGCTGTCGGATCGCTTCGCCTGGATCGTGCCGAAGGCGGCGTCGATCGCCTAGTCGAGCGACTAAGGGTACGGGTTCGGCAAGTCGGCGATGATGGTAACGGCAGCCAGGGCGATCAGCAGGGCCAACGAACTGTATTTGATCAGCATGGGGTGCCAGTATCGTTCGTAAATTTTGTCGCTGCCGTTGGAACAAACAGAATGGGCGGCCCGTTCCTAGGCCGCCCCTTTCTCGACCGTCCGGTCGACTACTGCATGGTGCTCGCGACGTTGCTGAGCACGCCGTTGACCTTGGTGCCGACCGAGCCCATGGCGACGATGGCGGCGACGGCGATCAGCGAGGCGATCAGCGTATACTCGATGGCGGTGGCGCCCTTCTCGGACTGCATCAGACGGCGGAAAATGGACAGCATGGGTATCTCCAAAAGAATAGGCCTTTTGACCTGCGCCTTTGCGAGGCCGTGCCGCCTGAGTTCTGGGGCCGAGGCGGAGGACCTGACGGAGACGCTGGGCTCATGAAATATGCCCAGCCTCAACAATAAGCTGAGTCAGTGGCCCTAACGTATTGAATACACTGCTTGATACAACAGACTGATTGTATCATGTGCATCATGCTGGGGCCCTTGTGTTATCGTGGCGCAAAACAGGGAGAGGCATGTCATGAAGTCAATTCTGACAATGGCCTGGACGGCAGAGGATCCGTCTGCGTTCGATCTGGCGGCCAAGCTCGCCAAGTCGTTCGGCGCCAGGCTGGTGGGACTTGAGCCGCCGTCGTACGGCGTGATGAGCATGGCCTGGGCCGATGCCGGCATGGGTGCGCCGATCGGCGGCGGCCTGGCCGAGGACGCCGAGGAGCGCCAGCGGGTCGCCGCGGTCAAGCAGGCCTTCGAGATGCGGGCGTCGGGCCTCACCGCCGAATGGCGCGCGGCCGACGACAGCGGTCCGACGGCGATCGGCATCATCGGCCGCGCCTACGACCTGATCGTGATGCCGCAACCCGGCGCGTTGCCGAAGATGCCGGAGAGCGTGTTCGAGACCGCGCTGTTCGATTCGGGTCGGCCGGTGCTGGTGGTGCCGCCGCGCTTCTCGGGCACGGTCGGCAAGAAGGTGCTGTTCGCCTGGAACGGCTCGACCGAAAGCGCGCGTGCGATCTCGCTCGCCATGCCGGTGATGGGCCGCGCCGAGTCGATCGACGTGCTGAGCGTCGACGGCGCGATGGTGCCGGGGCCGAGCTCGGCGGAGATCGCCGATTCGCTGCGCAGCCACGGCCTCAACGTCACCAGCCAGCACGTCAAGCCGGGCACGCGCACGGCGGGGCAGACGATCGTCGATACCGCGATCGCCGGCGGCTGCGATCTGATCGTCAAAGGCGCCTACACCCAGAGCCGGCTGCGCCAGATGATCTTCGGCGGCATGACGCGGCACCTGATCCTGCATTCACCGATGCCGGTGCTGTTCTCCTACTGATCGTACCGTGCGCCGCCTTCTCGCCCTGCTGGCGGCGCTGCTGGCAATCGCCTTCCCGGCATTTGCCGGCGAGCCCGCAACCGACGAGCGCCTGGTGCAGCTGCGCAGCGAGCGCAGCGCCCTGCAGGCGCGCGCCGACGGCGCGGCGCGGCTCACGCTCTTCCAGCCGCTGCGGATCGCGGGCTTCCTGACCGATGCGCTGTCGGCCCGCGAAGGGGCGGCAGGCCGCGCCCTCGACGCACTGTCGCCGCCGCGCCGCGAGGCGTTCACCGCTCTGCTGTCGCTGAACGACACCTTGAAGGAAGCCCTGGCATATCCCGGCGACGGCGCGCGCGCACGGGCCCGGCAGGCCGCCGATCGGGCAGCCAAGGCGCTCGACGCGCTGGCCGACGACCACGGGCCGCTGGTGCTGCAGGTTTCGCCGCGAGCCGTGCCGCCGCGCCGCAACGGCGGCGAGCTGGCGCTGGTGCCGCAAGACCCGCCGGTGCCGCCCGACGATGCCGAGCTGCATCTGCCGACGGCTGCGCCGCCACACGCCGACAAGGAGATCCCGAGCACGGTGCGCTACGCGCCCGAGTTCGTCGAAGCAGCCGGCGAGGATCCGGCGGTCGAGATCGAGATCGCCGGGCTGCGGCTCGCCGGCGACGGGCCGGCCAGCTTGAGTATCGGCGGCTGGCGCGGCGAGGCGACGGTCGCGCCCGAGCGGCTGCGTTTCTCCGTGCCGCGCCGCGCCTTCGCGACCGACGCCAACCGCACCGGCCTGTCGATCGGGCTGCTGGCGCTGCGCAGCGGCGGCCGGCTGGTCACCTTCGACGTGCCGTTCCTCGTGCTGCCGGACCGGCCGGGCTCGGTGGCGCTCGACCAGCAGCTGCGCTGGACGGTCCCCGAATCCAACACGCTGCTGTCGCCCGAGATCATGGTGCGGGCGGCCGCCGGCGAGACGCGCTCGCTGCGCCGCTGCTTCAATCCGCCGGAGGGCTGGCGCTTCGACAAGAAGGACCGCCGCGTCGTGATCGTCGAGCGGCTGGGCTGGCTGGGCGACGAGAGCGATCCCACCTTGAATGGCGGCACGGTGGAATTCGCCCAGGACGAGAAGCCGGAGCAAGTCTGTCTGATCGTCAGCGCCAAGCCGGTGACCGCGGGCGCGCGCACCGCCACCATCGGCCGCTTCGAGGCGACGCTGGCGCGCGACCAGACACAGGAGAAGTCGGTGCAAAGCGGCGTGCGCGCGCTCGACTGGAACGAGACGCTGCGCCTGCCGCTCGAGCCGGAGGCGGTCGAGCGCAAGCTCTATATCCGGCTGTTCGGCGAGGTCGTGCGCACCTTCGACGACCCGATCTCGAGCGACCCGCTCCCGAGCGGCCTGCCGTTCCTGCGCATCACCCGCGAGGACAACATGCTGGTGCTGCAGGCCGATCCGTCCGCGGGGCCCTAATCGGCGCCGCGCACCACGGGCTCGGGGATGCGGCCGTCGGCCGACAGCAGCACCGCCACCGGCCGCGTCGTCTCGAAGTGGGCGAACACGATCAGCAGCACCACCATGATCGGCACGCACAGGAACATGCCGACCACACCCCAGATCGTGCCCCACACCATCAGCGACACGATCACCACCAGCGGCGAGAGGTTGAGCGAACGGCCCATGATCGCCGGCTCGATCACGTTGGCCGTCACGATCTGGATCGCGCCGATCACGAGCAGCACGATCAGGAACGGCGTCAGGTGGTCGAACTGCACCAGCGTCAGCAGCGCCGGCGCGGCGATCGCCAGGATCGAGCCGACGGTCGGGATGTAGTAGAAGAAGAAAACCATCACCGCCCAGAAGCCCGCGAAGTCGACGCCGACCCAGGCCATCACCAGGTAGGAGATCGCCGAGATCGCGGTGGCGAGCGTGGTCTTGATGCGGACATAGACGCGGATGTCGTGGTCGATCTGCGCCAGCACCGAGCGCACGCGTGCCTGGTGCGGGCCGCTGCCGAGCAGGATCGTGAGCTTGCGGCGGAACTGGACCTGCTCGACGAACAGGAAGCCGGCATAGATCAGCACGATCCCGGCGACGCTCACCACCGACGCCGCGGCGGCGGCGACGCCGGCCAGCGTATCCGACAGGCTGATACGGTCGAACAGCTCGCCCAGGGTCGGCGCGTGCTCGACGCCGACCAGCGACGCGCCGCTGTCGATCAGCTTCTGCAGGCGGACTTCGTAGGCCGGCGCGGCAGCGGCGACGGCGGTGACGTTGTGGCCGATGGTGCGGCCGAGGATCCAGACCAGCCCGCCCATCACCAGGAACGCCGCCAGCAGCGCCAGCGGCCGCGGCAGGCGCAGCCCGAAGCGCGGCGTCTCGAGCGCGTCGGCCAGCGAATCGACCATGTACCAGAGGGTGAGGCCCAGCACGAGCGGCAGCAGCAGGCCGCGGCCGGCCACGAGCAGGTACATCGTCGCGGCGATGACGATGGCCCACAAGGCGGCGCGCTGCAGAGTCATGGCGTCACTATAGGCCAGCCTCAGTCGCGGCCGAAATCGTCGCGGCTGAGCACGTGCCGCCCGGCCTCGATGTCGCGCACCGGGATCATCGGATAGCCGACACCGATGTCGGCGCTGGCCCGCCAGGCATCGACGACCATATCGCGCAGCACCGACGCCGAATCGGCGAGCCGCCCGGTGGCGAAGGCGATGCCCTCCGGGTTGCCGTCGACGAAGGCGCCTTTCTGCTCGAGCTCGTAGAACGGCACCACGGCGGCGTGGCTGGCGAGCATCAGGGTGCGGGCGCGGTCCTGCACCGAGCAAGTGCAGGCGCGATAGGGCGCCATCGCCGCCGTCACCGCCTCGCGCCGCACGTTGGTCTTCACGAACGCGCCCTCGAACTGCGCGTGCAGGCCGCGCCGAGTCGAGAAGCCGCGCGGATTGTCGAACGGGCCCCAGCCGTCGAAGTGGGTCGACACATGCAGGGGCTGGTTGGCATCGCCGATGTAGTGGCTCCACACGCCGAGGTCGCGGATCACCAGGCGCTCGCGCCGCTGCCGGTCCAACTCGAACCACGCACGCTCGGCCGGATCGGCTGCGGTGCGTGCGCCGACCGACGCGGCGCGCCAGTAGGCGAAGTCCTTCGCCAGCTGCTGCCAGCCGTCGACGATGGCGAGCGGCAGGTAGCCTGCGCTGTATTGCGTGAACGTCGACCCGGCACGCAGCGCGCTGTCGTAGGCCTCGCGCGTCGCCGGGATCGCCTCGAGCGCCATCACGCCCATCACCAGCCCCCGATCGTCGAGGCCGACGAAGTGGGCGGGGTCGCGCTCCTTGTCGTGGCTATCGCCCGAGCCCTTGGAGCGGTCGAGCTCGCGGCCCAGCACCGCGATCTCCTCAATCCCCTCCGGCGTGCGCACGAAAGCCGGGATTTCGTCGGGCAGGGACTCGGCGGCGACACCGCTCACGAGCTCATGGCCGGTCGCGCCCCAGCCCAGCGCGGGACCGAGCGGGGCGAGCAGCAGGGGGAGCGCCAGCGCGCAGACAGTCAGCCTCATGATCCACCAGCCTAGCGGGCAAATGGTTAACGCTTGTTTACCGATTGGCGAAACTCATTGCGAGTGCAGCCGATCCCTGCATAGCCTGCGAACCAAGGCTCCGGTCGAGAGTCCTCACTACAGGGAGTTGGATCAGCATGGTTTTGAACAAGATTTCGCGCCGGCGCCTGATGGCCGGATCTGCCATGGCCACCGCGATGGTCGCCGCGCCGTTCGTGCGCGGGGCCTATGCCGCCGGCAAGCTGTCGATGGGCTTCTGGGATCACTGGGTACCGGGCGCCAACGCCGCCACGGAGAAGGCCGTGCGGGCGTGGGCCGAGAAGGAGAAGGTCGAGGTCCAGATCGACTTCATCACCAGCCAGGGCAACAAGCTGCTGCTGACCGGCGCCGCTGAATCGCAGGCCAAGTCGGGCCACGACATCCTGGCGCTGTCGACCTGGCTGCCGTCGCGCTACGCCGAGATGCTGGTGTCGATGGACGACGTCATGGCCGACCTGATCAGGGAGAACGGCAAGGTCAATCCGACGGTCGAGTATCTCGGCAGGATCAAGGGCAAGTGGGTCGGCGTGCCGGCGACGGTCGGCAGCCAGATCAAGGGCCCGTGCTCGCGCATCGACTACATGAAGCAGTACGCCGGCATCGACGTGCAGGCGATGTACCCCAACGGCGCGCCGCCCAAGGCCGACGCCTGGACGTTCGACGCCTTCCTGAAGGCGGCCGAGGCCTGCCACAAGGGCGGCCATCCGTTCGGCATCGGGCTCGGCACGACGGCCGACAACGTCGACACCGCCGGCGCGATCTTCCACGGCTTCGGCGCCATGCTGGTCAACGAGAAGGGCGACGCCACGGTCAAGACCGACGCGGTGCGCCAGGCGCTCGAGTTCTACAAGAAGCTGATGGCGTTCCTGCCGCCCGACGTGGCGGCGTGGGACGACGCCTCGAACAACAAGTTCCTGGTCTCCGGCCAGGCCTCGATGATCATGAACCCGCCGAGCGCCTGGGCGGTCGCCAAGCGCGACGCGCCGAAGGTCGCGGAGCTTTGCTGGACGCACGGTTTCGCGGCCGGCCCGAAGGGCCGCTTCGCGCCGTTCGTGCCCTACTTCTGGAGCACCTGGAACTTCAGCAAGAACGCCTCGGCGGCCAAGAGCCTGATCCGGCACCTGTCGACGCGCGATGTCGTGGAATCGATGGTGGTGGCGTCGGGCGGCTACGACCTGCCGTCGTTCGAGAACTTCACCACCTTCAAGGTGTGGCAGGAGGAGGGCCCGCCCAAGGGCACGCTCTACCACTACCCGAACCCCCACAATCACCAGATCCTGTCGGTCGCCGGCGCGCCGGCGCCGCACGGCATCGCCGAGCGCATCTACACCCAGGCGACGCAGACCCAGATGGCGGTGCGCTACTTCCGCGGCGAGCCGCTGGAGAAGACGCTGGCCTGGGCGGAGAGCGAGATCGAAGGCTTCATGCGCAACTGAGACGAGGACCGCGCAGGTCGACACGCTCAACCCACCCCCGTCCCAAACCGTCCCAGGGATGGGACGGCCTGGATGCCGATGGTATCGGCATCCAGGGTCATTCAGTCCCGGAATTCCGCACACTCCCTCTCCGACTTGCATGTTTTTCGGGAACGGACGGTTCGGGCAAAGGGCGGGCATCGTCATGCACGCCACACTGCAGCAACGCGCGCCAGATTCCTATTTTGGGCAATGGCCGCGATTTTTCGCCCCGGAAATCAGGGGCCGAATCGCGTTCCATTGTCCATAATTGGACGCGTCTGCGCTGGCTTATCCACAGCTCTTCCGGCAGCAAAGCTGCCGTCCATCAGTCGGCGGGCGCTTCGGCGTCCAGCCACTGCCGCGCCTCGTGCAGCTCCTGGAAGATCTTGATCGGCCGCCGCGCCTCGGCGAGCGCGGAGAACAGATGCGCGCGCTCGAAGTTCTGCGGCGTCGAGGCGACGATCGCCAGCGGACCCATTTCACCGGTCGTCGCATAAGCACGGATGCGGGCGCCGAGCGCCATCATGTCGTCGTCGGACAGGTCCCCCTCGGCGTGGGTGGTATCGAAGATCTTTCGATAGGACATCACGTCCGCGACAACGACGGCATCGAGATAGCCCTCGATGTCCTTGCGCGTCAGCGTCCCCTTGCAGACGGCGACCACGAGCTTGGTCGGCTTCGAGATAGTCCAGTGGATCGGCATCCGGTGCCATGACTATGCCAGAGCCGGCCCGGCCGACATAGAGTCCGAAAAGTGGCGCCGCCGCAGGTCGTGCGGCGGCGCGTTCCTCATTGCTATTGCGGCTTGGGTCCCTTCCAGCCGGGATTCTCGTACGTCGTACCGGCGGCGCACGGCGCGCTGGTGTAGGTCATCTTGTCGGTCGACCAGCCTTCGGGCTTGCAGCCGGTGGACCCCTGCGCCGACTGCCCCGCCGCCGGCGCGGTCGTTGCGCCGGGCGTCTCGCCGCTACACGGCACCGCGACGTAGGCCATCTTGTCCTGCGAGAAGACTTCCGGGCCACACTTGGAACCCGAGGACGCGGTCTGTGCGCCTGCCCCCGTTACGCCGACCACCGAGACGCCAAGCAACGCTGCTGTGAGAAGCGAGAAAGCTCTTGTCATTGCAAGCCTCCTGGATTCTCCCCGTTGGGCGATCTTGCGGCGGGGGGCGTTGGATTGAAAGGCAAAATGCCCATCAGAGCAGATGCGGTCGATTGCAGAGCCAGCGCATCGACGGCGTGGCTGACCGAGCTGTTCGCGCCCCGCCTCCCAATGGCTTGAGCAGGGACGGCGTGTTCGGCATCTTGTGGGAGCGAGCCTGGGGAGATTGCGGTGAGGCAGTTGCATTCCAACGGTGCAGCCGCTGCCTTGGAGCCTACTTCCGCTCGAGGATTTTGGATGAAGCTTTACCTCTCCTCGTACAAGCTCGGAAGCATGGCGAGCCAACTGAAGCGGATGGCTTCGAAAGGAACCATTGGGTACATCGCCAATGCGCTTGATTTCACCAATGTGAACAAGGAAAAGCGCGCGCTGCATGTCCAATCGGACATCGAGAGCCTCAAGCTTCTTTCATTCGAAGTCACTGAGGTTGATTTGCGAGACTATTTCGGCAGGAAAGACGATCTGCGGCGGAAGATCGACGAACTCGGCGCGATCTTCGTGAGTGGAGGAAACGTATTCGTATTGCGTCAAGCGATGCGCTTGAGCGGACTGGACGAACTTCTTTTGGAGAAGCGCAAGGACGCCGGATTTCTCTATGCCGGTTACAGTGCTGCTGGATGCGTTCTGGCGCCCAGCTTGAGGGCCTACGCTGTCGTGGACAAACCAGAGACGCCCTATCGTGCGCTTTCGGAAGTCATTTGGGACGGCCTTTCGATTATCGATTTCGCCCTGATGCCCCACTGGAACTCGGATCATCCCGAAGCTGCCGACATCGACAAGGAGATCGACTTTTGTAAATCGCATGGCCTTGCATACCTACCCCTCAAGGATGGCGACGTGCACATAGTCGAGAGCTCTTAGAGCGCCAATTGTCGACAGTGGAAAACAGAAGCGGCAGCCTGTTTGAGGATGCTCCCATGGCTGGTCCGCTCTGACGCTTGCAGGGAATGGTGCTGCCGGACAGGATTGAACTGTCGACCTCTCCCTTACCAAGGGAGTGCTCTACCACTGAGCTACGGCAGCGACGCTTGGGCGCCCAAACCGAGCGCGGCCGGGGGTATGCCACAGGGGGACCGGCGGTTCAACCGCTGCCGCCGGCCGAAATCGCGGGCATTCGGCGGCTTGCCGCCGCGCTTCGCCGCACCTTACCATTGCGCAAAACAGGCTGGAGGAACGAATGGACTGGCGCCCGATTTCGGCCGATTCGCACATCACCGAGCCGCCGAACTGCTACGTCGACAACATCGACCCCGCGTTCCGCGAGCGTGCGCCGCGGATCGTGAACAAGGAGGGGCTGGGCGACACCTTCGTCGTCGAGGGCATGCGCTCACCGGTGCCGATGGGCCTGGTCGCCGCCGCCGGCATTCCGCCCAAGGATCTGCGCATGGGCGGCGCGAAATTCGAGGATCTGCACCGCAGCGGCTGGGACCCCAAGGGCCGGCTGGCCGACCAGGACAAGGACGGGGTGGCCGCCGAGATCATCTATCCGACCGTCGGCATGATGATCTGCAATCATCCCGACTTCGACTACAAGAAGGCCTGCTTCGACGCCTACAATCGCTGGCTCCAGCAGTATTGCAGCCTCGACCCCGACCGGCTGGTCGGCATGGGCCAGACCGCGATGCGCTCGGTCCAGGAGGGCGTCGCCGACCTCGAGCGCATCAAGGCGATGGGCTTCAAGGGCGTGATGATGCCGGGCAACCCGGCCGAGAAGGACTACGACGACCCGGCCTACGATCCGTTCTGGGAAGCCGCCGTCGCGCTCGACCTGCCGCTCAGTTGGCACATCCTGACCTCGAGCGGCGACAACCAGCTCAGCAAGCCGCGCGGCCCCAAGATCAACGGTTTCCTTGCCATCATCCGCGGCTGCCAGGACATCATGGGCATGCTGGTCTTCTCCGGCGTGTTCGAGCGGCACCCGAAGCTCAAGGTGGTGTGCGTCGAGGCCGACGCCGGCTGGGCGCCGCACTTCGCCTACCGCATGGACCACGCCTACAAGCGCCATCGCTACTGGATGAAGGGCAAGGAGCTCGCCCGCCTGCCGTCGGAGTATTTCCGCGACAACATCTCGCTCACCTTCCAGGACGACTGGACGGCGTTCCAGTTCGCCGACCGGTTGGGACCGAACCAGCTGATGTGGGCCAACGACTTCCCGCACAGCGATTCGACCTGGCCATGGAGCCAGGACGTGATCAAGGAGCAGACCGGGCATCTCGATCCGGTGCTGAGGAAGCGGATCCTGAGGGACAACGTGAAGGAGCTGTACAAGCTCGCGGCATAGTCTTGCCGGACCGCGGGCCGGAGGCCCGCGGTCCGGCAGGAGAATGAGGCTTTCGCATGCGCTTCAGCCTGTTCATGTACTGCACGGTCGGACGGCGGGCGGAGCTCGAGGCCGGCATGGCCGGCCGCAAGCCCGAGCTCTACCAGCGCATGCTGGACGAGATCGCCGAGTACGTGCGCTTCGCCGACGATGCCGGCTATTTCGGCTTCGGCCATCCCGAGCATCACCTGCAGATCGAAGGCTTCGAGATCTCCAACGATCCCAAGCTGATGTCGATGTGGCTCGGCAGGCACAGCAAGCGGCTGCGCGTCATCACCTGCGGCTTCGTCTCGACCACGCACAATCCGCTGCGCGTCGCCGAGGACATCGCCACCATGGACCACATGCTGGGCGGCCGCTTCGGCGTCGGCCTGGTGCGCGGCTACCAGGCGCGCTGGGTCGAGAACTTCAAGATCCGCGGCGAGCTCAATGCGGTCGGGCCGTGGAACAAGGACCAGCCGGCCGACGTGGCGAACCGCGAGTATTTCGGCGAGTTCGTCGACATCGTGGTCAAGGCCCTGTCGAGCGAGACCTTCAGCCATCGCGGCAAGTACTGGAGCTTCCCGCCCGAGGGCATGGTCAATCCGCACGAGCACCCGGTCTATGTGAAGTACGGCCAGGGCGTGGCGCCGGACATGCGGGTCAACGAGATCGGCATCGCGCCGCGTCCGCTGCAGACGCCGCATCCGCCGCTCTATGGCGGCTTCGCCGCCTCGATGCGCACGGCGCTGTTCTGGGCCAAGTACGGCGGCAAGCCGATCGTGCTGACCGACAACCTCGACTTCTACGGTCAGCTCTGTCGCGGCTACACCGTGGAGGCCGAGAAGCACGGCCGCACGATCAAGAACGGCCAGCAGGCGGCGTGGGGCGGCATCTTCGTCTGCGCGCCGACGGATGCCGAGGCCCGGGAATGGGCCAAGGACATGATGTGGTTCTGGAACAGCTGGGCGACGCCGTTCGGGCAGGGCGTGCCGGAACTGCTGATCGGCTCGCCCGACACGATCAGCCGCCGCCTCGACGAGGTGAAGCGGCTGCTGCCCGACCAGGACGAGGTCGTGCTGCTGATCCCGCAGGGTCTGCACGATCGCCGGCAGATCCTGACGTCGCTCGAGCTGATGGCGACCAAGGTGATGCCAAGGTTCGTCTAAAGCATATTCCGTTCGGCTGGAATCAGCCGAACGGAATATGCCTGCTGCAACAACACCCCCGTGCGCGCATTTAGCCGGACGGATGGAGTCGGCCCAGCAGGTCGCCGAAAGTGCGCGCCTCGGCATCGGTAAAATGGCGGCCGACCGCTTCCTCGATCGCAAGGGCGTAGACCGGCCACATCTTGCGCCTCAGGGCGCGGCCCGAACGGGTGATGGTCAGCACCAAGCCCCGCCCGTCGTCGGGGCTCGGCGCCTTGGCGACATGGCCGGCCTCGGTCATGCGGTCGACCAGGCGGGACAGGTTGTACTGCTGGAACAGGAGCGCGGCCTGGAGCTGGAAGGAGCGCAGGCCGCCCGTGCCGGCGCGCTCCAGCTCGAGCAGCACGTCGTACCAGGCGAGGTCGGGCAGGCCGGCCCCGGCCAGCCGCGCCTCGACGGTGCCGACGGCAGCGCGATGGGCGCGCTCCAGGCGGGCCCAGGCGCGGACGGCGGCTTCGGAGGGGCGGTCGGACATGGTGGGATCTTACCAATAGATGCACTTGCATCAATCTTGACTTCGCCGCTTCGGACGACCAGATGAATGCAATTGCATCTATCTGTGGAGCCTCCCATGCTGACCCTCGTCTCCTTCGATCTCTGCCCCTACGTGCAGCGCGCCGCGATCGCGCTGATCGAGAAGGAGGTGCCGTTCGAGCGCCGCACCGTCGACCTCGCCGACCGGCCGGACTGGTTCAAGGCGCTGTCGCCGCTCGGCAAGGTGCCGCTGCTGCAGGTCGGCGACACGGTGCTGTTCGAGAGCGCGCCGATCGTCGAGTACCTCGAGGACACGCAGGCGCCTCCGCTCCACCCTGCCGACCCGCTCACCCGTGCGCGGCATCGCGCCTGGATGGAGTTCGGCTCCTCGATCCTGGCCGACATCTGGACGATCGAGACGACGCCGGACGCTGCCGCGTTCGAGGCCAGGCGACAGGCGCTGCGGACCAAGTTCGAGCGGCTGGAGGCGGAGCTGGGCGAGGGGCCGTACTTCGCCGGCGCGGCGTTCAGCCTGGTCGATGCGGTGTTCGCGCCGGTGTTCCGCTATTTCGACCTGTTCGACCGGTTGGTCGCGCTCGGGACCTTTGACGGCCTCGCCAAGGTGAGGGCCTGGCGTCGGGCGCTGGCGGCGCGGCCTTCGGTGCGGGGCGCCGTAGTGCCCGACTACGAGGCGCGACTGGAAGCGTTCCTGCGCCGGCAATCTTCGCATCTCGCGCACCTGATGCCGGCCGCCTGAAAAGAAAAGGGCCGGTCAGACCCAATGGTCGAACCGGCCCCTTTGTCTGATCGTGTGTCCGCTCAGCCCTGGTCGAGGAAGCTGCGCAGCATCCGCGAACGGCTGGGGTGCTTCAGCTTGCGCAGCGCCTTGGCCTCGATCTGGCGGATGCGCTCGCGGGTGACCGAGAACTGCTGGCCGACCTCCTCGAGGGTGTGGTCGGTGTTCATGCCGATGCCGAAGCGCATGCGCAGCACGCGCTCCTCGCGCGGCGTCAGCGTCGCCAGCACCCGTGTCGTGCTTTCGCGCAGGTTGCCCTGGATCGCGGCCTCGAGCGGGATGACCGCATTCTTGTCCTCGATGAAGTCGCCGAGATGCGAATCTTCCTCGTCGCCGATCGGCGTCTCGAGGGAGATCGGCTCCTTGGCGATCTTCAGCACCTTGCGCACCTTCTCCAGCGGCATGCCGAGCTTCTCGGCCAGCTCCTCGGGCTGCGGCTCGCGGCCGATCTCGTGCAGCATCTGGCGGCTGGTGCGGACCAGCTTGTTGATCGTCTCGATCATGTGCACCGGGATGCGGATGGTGCGCGCCTGGTCGGCGATCGAGCGGGTGATCGCCTGCCGGATCCACCACGTCGCGTAGGTCGAGAACTTGTAGCCGCGGCGGTACTCGAACTTGTCGACCGCCTTCATCAGGCCGATGTTGCCCTCCTGGATGAGGTCCAGGAACTGCAGGCCGCGGTTGGTGTACTTCTTGGCGATCGAGATCACGAGGCGCAGGTTGGCCTCGATCATCTCCTTCTTCGCCCGCATCATCTCGCGCTCGCCGTCCTGCACGGTCTTGCACATGCGGCGGAACTCGAAGATCGGCGCGCCGGCGAGGTCGGAGATCGCCTTGATCTCGGCGCGCACCTTCTCGACGTCGGTCGCCCGCTTCTTGGCGAAGTCCTTCCAGCCCTTGCCCGAGAGCTTGCCGACCTTGTCGAGCCAGTTGGGGTCGATCTCGTGGGTCAGGTAGTTGTCGAGGAAGTCCTGGCGCGGGATGCGGAAGCCCTCGGCCAGCCGCAGCAGCTTGCCCTCGAGCATCATCAGCTTGCGGTTCAGGTCGTAGAGCGACAGCTTGAGCTGCTCGATGCGGCCGGCGTTGATGTGCACCGTGCGCACCAGCTCGACGATCTTCTTGCGGTGCTTCTCGTAGCTCTTCTCGAACTCCGCCGACGGCTTCTGGCCGCGGCTCAAGGTCGACAGGCGACGGTTCTGCACCTTCGCCATCTCGGCATAGACCTTGTGGATCTTGGTGAGGGTGCGCAGCACCTCGGGCTTCAGCTTCTCTTCCAGAGCCGACAGCGACAGCGCGTTCTCGTCGTCGTCCTCGGCCCCGGCTTCGCCCGGCGCGCCGCCCTCCGCGGTGGCCTCGCCGTTGGGCTGCGGCGCCACGCGGATCACCGGCGGCTTGGGCATCGCCGGACGCGGGATCGCCGGGGCCGGCACGCCGCCTTCGGCGGCCGGAGGAGCACCCTTGCCCTCGCCGGGCGCGCCACCGCCCTGCGTCGCCTCGAGGTCGATCACGTCGCGCAGCAGCATGCGGCCTTCGTTGATCGCATCACGCCACGCCAGCAGCGCGGTGATGGTCATCGGGCTCTCGCAGATGCCGCCGATCATCTTGTCCTGGCCGGCCTCGATGCGCTTGGCGATCTCGATCTCGCCTTCGCGGGAGAGCAGCTCGACCGAGCCCATCTCGCGCAGGTACATGCGCACGGGGTCGTCGGTGCGGCCGAGCTCCTCGTCCTCGCCGGTCGCCTCGGCGGCGACCACGGCGGTCTTGGCCGGTTCGGCCGGGTTCGGGGCGGGAGCCTCTTCCTGCTCCTCGGCCTCGACAACGTTGACGCCGGCTTCCGAGAGCATCGCCATCGTGTCCTCGATCTGCTCGGAGGACACCTCGTCGGGCGGCAAGGCGGAGTTCAACTCGTCATAGGTGACGTAGCCGCGCTCCTTGCCCTTCTGCACGAGCTTCTTCAGCTCGGCGCCCAGGGTGTCGAGAAGCGGCGCGTCCGGGCCCTCCTCGCGGGCTTCGTTGGCGTCGGTCTGAGAGACGGTTGCGGTCTTTGTCGCCATTTCTTTTCCTTGGGACTGCGACGAACGGGTCTACGGCAAAATCCCTCTCGCGGCCCGGCTGGGCCGTGGAGAGGCTGCAAGAAGGGAATGTGGGGGGCGGACCCACCAGCGTACCCCTCTACTATATGGTCAATAAGTTCAAGCGGCGATAGGGTTTACGGGAGGAAAATGCGCAGACCGGCTATCCGGTTTCCGAGGCCGCCACTTCCTTGTGCTGCCGGAGGGCGGCTTCGAGGTCGCGCAGGTTTTCTTCGCTCCCGTCGGCGGCAAAGGCCTGCTTCGCTTCGCTCAGCTGGGCCGCGGCTGCCTTTCTTTTGACCAAATGGCCGGCAATCCGCCGCCAGCGGTCGATCCAGGCCTCATTCTCCTTCTCGCGAAACAATTCCCGGGCCTTGACCCGCGCCATCTGGGCGACCCGGTCGAGCCCGCAGCGCTGCAGATGCTCCGCGAGCAGCCGTTCTTCAAGGGGCTCTCCGCCCAGAGCCTCTTCTGCCGCAGGGTCGATCGAGGGGGCCTCGGCCAGGAAATCGAGCAGGGCGCTTTCCAGCCGCCGCAGCTCGGGGTTCTCGATTTCCAGATGCCGCAGCTCGTCGGCCACGACGTGGAGCAGGGGCGGCCGGTCGATCAGGGCACCCAGCAGGACCCGCTCGGACCGGGAGCTGTCGAGGTCGGACCCGGCCATCCGGGCGGCCGTGCCCGGGGCGAAGGGGGCGGGCGGCTCGAGCCCCATGCCGCGAAACGGGCGGCGGTTGCCCTGCCAGCGGCCGCCGGAGGCCGGCGGTCGGCGGCCGAAGGCCTTGTCGAAGCGCTGGGTGAACTCGTCGCGATAGGCGCTCCGAACCGTCCCGTCGCCGATCTCGGCCGCCTTGGCCATCAGCGCGGTGCGGATGCTGGCGCGGCGCTCGGGCGTGTCGGCCGGCTTGCCGTCGGTCTCCATGTCCCAGAGGACGTCGGCCAGGGGGCGGGCGAGCTGGAGCACCCGGTGGATGGCGTCGGGCCCGCGGGCGCGGATCAGGCTGTCGGGGTCGTCGCCGGCCGGCAGGCTGACGAAGCGCAGGCTCTTGCCCGGCCGCAGCAGAGGCAGGGCGCGCTCGGCGGCGCGCTGGGCGGCGCGGCGGCCGGCATTGTCGCCGTCGAAGCAGAGGAAGGGCTCGTCGGCGAGCTTCCACATCTCGCCGAGTTGGCCCTCGGTCAGCGCCGTGCCGAGCGGCGCCACCGCGCCGGTGAAGCCCGCGCCGTGCAGCGCGATGACGTCCATGTAGCCCTCGGCCACGATCACCGGCTGGTCCTTGGTCGCGGCGACCCGGGCGCGGTCGAGGCAATAGAGGTTGGCGCCCTTGTGGAAGAGCGGCGTCTCGGGCGAGTTCAGGTACTTGGGCTCGCCCTGGCCCATGACGCGGCCGCCGAAGGCGATGGCGCGGCCGCGGCGGTCGTTGATGGTGAACGTCACCCGGCCGCGGAAGCGGTCGTAGGGCTCGCGGCCGCGATCGTCGGGCTGGATGACGAGGCCGGCCTCCACCAGCTTCTCGATGGTGGCGCCCTCGCGCTTCAGCGCTGCCAGCAACCCGTCGCGCGAATCGGGCGCGAAGCCCAGGCGAAAGTCGTCGATCGTCTGGTCGCTGAGGCCGCGGCCGCGCAGATAGTCGAGGCCGTGGCGGCCGACCGGCAGGCGCAGCTGCTTCTGGAACCAGCGTGCCGCCTGCTCGACCACTTCCTGCAGGGTGGAGGCGCGTTCGGCCCGCTCGCGTTCCTGCGGCGTGGCGCGCGGCACCGGCAGGTTGACCTCGCGCGCGAGCTTCTCGACCGATTCGGGGAAGGAGAGGCCCTCGGTCTTCATCACGAAGCCGACCGCGTCGCCGTGCTCGCCGCAGCCGAAGCAGTGGAAGAAGCCTTTCTTGTCGTTGACCGTGAAGGAGGGCGTCTTCTCGTTATGGAACGGGCAGAGGCCGGCATACTCCGCCCCCGACCGCCGCTTGAGCGCGACCTTGCGGCCGACGACGTCGCTCAGGCTGATGCGCGCGCGCAGTTCGTCGAGGAAGCCCGGGGGGAAGGCCATCGTCCAAGTGTAAACATCTCCCCTCAAGCGCGTGAGAGGGGGTCACGGGGATAACCGCTAACGCTTGTCCCGCGCAGGCTTCCGCTTCGCCGGCTTGGCCGGCAGCGTGGCGACGTGGTCGAGGCCGCGCTCGACCCATTTTCGCAAGCTCGCGGCCGTCCGGTAACCCTCTGGCATCACCCGCACGAAACCGTTCATGGTCCGGCCGGCCATCTTCATGGGCTGCACGTGCGGCTCCTTCGCGACGCGTGCCTGTGCCTCGGGCCCGACGCGCACCAGGATGCCGCCGCGGCCGCTCGCCGTGACGCACATGTGGCCGTTCACCATGAACACGATGCCGCCCATCATCTTGCGCTCGACGAAGATTCGGTCGCTCAGCAGGGCGCGGATGCCGTCGGCGGCCTTGGTGTCGTAGGGCATGTGGACAAATCCCACCCTTATGGGTTTTCAATGTTATAGGTTATACACGCTACCGTGCCTGAAAGTCGCGGTTGGTATTCGATAGCGCCGGGGGCCCTGTGTCGACACTCGCTGAAGCAGTGCGTCGTCAATCATGGCGGCGCGCCCGGATCGCGCTGGTCATCGTTGTTCTGGTGTTGCTGACGGGCTTCCTGACCGGCCCGCGAGTGGGCGCGGTCGTGGAGCTGCTGACGCCGCCGCGCCTGCCGCCGGAGCTTCCGGTGACCGCCCAGGTCTGGTCGGGCGATCAGAACTGGACGGTGGATCAGGCTGCGCGATTCCATTTCGAATCGCAGGGCACACGCACGCTGCCCATCCCGTTGCCCTGGCTGCTGGCCCTTGAGGAGCCGCTCGACTCGCCGTTCGCGATCCTGTTCGGCAAGCGGGGCCGCTTCGTCGACAACCGGTATCTGCTGCGGTTCGGCTTCATCAGCGCCGAGCCGAGCCAACACAATCCATACGGCTTGCCGGTCGGCTTCGCCGTGTCGCCGTACCAGACCATCGACGGCCTTTCCCGAAAGGAAACGGCCGTCGGCCTGACCTGTGCCGCCTGCCATACCGGACAGGTGGTGTTCGGCGGCAAGCGCTACGTCATCGATGGCGGGCCGGCGGCAACCGATCTGGGCCAGCTCACGGCGGCCCTCGGCGCCGCCCTCGGTCAGACCGCCTTGTCGGAGAAGATCCCTCTCTTCGACGGTCGTTTCGACCGGTTCGCCCGGGCCGTGCTCAAGGCGGAGTACAGCGACATCACCCGCAACCAGCTGGCGCAGGAGCTCGACGCCGTCCTCAAGACCGTCGCCGCCCAACCGAACGGCATCGCCGTCACCGAAGGGTTCACGCGGCTCGATGCCCTGAACCGCATCGGCAACCAGGTCTTTGCGCTGGATACCAAGCGATACGGCAATTACGCCGACATCAACGCGCCGGTGAACTATCCCCATATCTGGACCGCGTCGTGGTTCGACTGGGTGCAGTACGACGGCTCGATCATGCAGCCGCTGACGCGCAATGCCGGCGAGGCGATGGGCGTCAGCGCCAATGTGATCTTCAACGCGGCGCCGAAGGCGGGGCAGTTCGCCAGCAGCATCCCGTTCGACAACCTGCACTGGATCGAGAAGCAGCTCGCCGGAACCACGCCGCCGGCTCTGGGCAAGGCCTTCGTCGGTCTGGTCGCGCCAGGCTGGCCCAAGGACTTCCCGGCGATCGATGCGGCCAAGGCCGCCGCCGGCGCCGCCCTGTACGAGAAGCATTGCAGCGGATGCCATCGCCCGGCGCTCACCCGCGAGATCGCCCAGGGCAAGGCCCCGGACGCCGCATTCTGGACCTATTTCAAGACCATCCGCTGGCTCGAGAACGACGTCCAGAAGGAAACGGCGAACGCCTATCTCGACCTCAAGATCATCGCGCAAAAAGAGATCGGAACCGACCCGGCCCAGGGCGACATCCTTGCCAACCGGCAGGTCGATACCGCCGGCACGCCGCTCGCGCGGTCCGGCGCCTACAGCCCCGGTCTCGGCCTCAATGCCGACATCTGCCTGGTAGGCCGAAACGGCCTGGAGACGGTGCGCATCAAGGATAGCGCGATGCTGTCATATGCGAAGGCCTTGGGCGCCGTGGTTCAAATGAGCATCGACGAGTGGTTTCGCGGCTCGCCCGCGACCCCGGGCGAGCGGATCGCGCTCGAGGGGGATCGGCCGAACTGCCTTCAGGCCGGCGGCGGCTACAAGGCGCGGCCGCTGGACGGCGTGTGGGCGACCGCGCCGTTCCTGCACAACGGCTCGGTGCCGACCCTGTACGACCTGCTCAGCCCGGTCGCGGAGCGCCCGAAGGCGTTCCTGCTCGGCGATCCGCGCTTCGACCCGGTCCGGGTCGGCCTCGCCACCCGAGCCGTCGAGCCGCGAGGCCAGACCTACGACGACCAGGGCTATTTCATTCTCGATACCTCGACGCCGGGCAATCGCAATACCGGCCACGAATTCTCCAACAGCAAAGGCAGCGGCGTGATCGGGCCGGCGCTATCGCCCGATGAACGGAACGCCATCATCGAATTCCTCAAAACCATATAGGAAGCGGCCATGGCGCAGGGCAACTCGAAGGGACTCGTGGCGAGGCTCCTGGGCTGGATGATCGCGAATCACCCGGACCTGCTGTTCGCGATCATCCGCAACACGCGGCCGAACCTCGTTCTCGGCGCCACCGGACCGGTCTTCATCACGCGATTCCCGGACGTCCTGGAAGCGCTCAGCCGGCCCGAGATCTTCAACGTCACCTATGCGCCGATGATCGATCCGTCGGTCGGGCCCTACATGCTCGGACGCGACTGCACCGAGATCAACCAGCGCGACAAGGGCATCATGCGCGCCTACATGCGCATGGAGGATCTGCCGGAGATTCGCCAGATGGTGAGGCGGCTGGCGAACGAAGCGGTCGAGAAGGCGCTCTACACCCAGAACGAGATCGAGGTCGTCCGCACGCTGTCGCGCGGCGTGCCGGTCAAGCTGACCGGCGAATATATCGGCTTTCCCGGGCCCGATGCCGCCGCGATGTTCCGGTGGTCGCGCGCCACCCAGTACGACATGTTCCACAATCTCGACGGCGACGCGAAGGTCCACCATGACAACATCGACGCCGGTCACGAGATGCGCGCCTATCTGACCGAGCTGCTGCCGCGCCGACGCGCCCAACTGGCGGCCGGCGAGAAGCTGGACGACATCTTCAGCCGTCTGCTCGAGAGCCATTTCGCGTCGGCCATCGGCTTCGACGACGAGCGCATCATCGCCAACATGATGGGCACGCTGGTCGGCGGCGTCGAAACGACGTCCCAGGCGATCGTGCAGATTCTCGATCAGCTGTTCAAAAGGCCCAAGGTCCTCGCCGAGGCGATTGCCGCGGCAAACGGCAACGACGACAGCCTGATGTATCGCTATTGCTGGGAGGCCCTGCGCTTCAACCCGATCAATCCGTTCGTCGTGCGCCATTGCGTCGCCGACTACCGGATCGCCAAGGGGACGCTGCGGGCCGCGACGATCAAGGCCGGAAGCACGGTGCTGGTGTCGACGCGGTCGGCGATGCGCGACGGGCGCCAGCTCGATGCCGCCTCGAGCTTCGCCATCGACCGGCCGCCGTCCGTCTACATGCATCTCGGCTACGGAATGCATACCTGTCTGGGCGACCAGATCAGCCGCATCCAGGTACCGGAGATCGTCCGGCGGATCCTGCAGATTCCCGGCGTGCGCCCGGCCGGCCCGATCGATTTTGCCGGCGGTCCGTTCCCGGAGCGCTACCTCATCCGATACGCTGCCGCCGCCTGAAGTCTCAGATGCCGAGCCAGCGCAGGCCCTCCGGCAAGTCGCGCGCGGCATAGTCGACCTGGAGCACCCGGCGCCGGCGCGGCCGTCCGGCGGCTTCGGAGGCGTGAAGGATGGGCGTCGCATAGGCCCAGACGTCACCCGCTGCGGCGGCACAGCTTGCGATCCCGCAACGCTGCACGATGGCCGCGATGCTGTCCTGGGCAATGCGACCGAGCCGATGCGAGCCCGGCGAGACCTGCAACGGAGCATTGGACTCGTCGGCGTCGTCGAGATGGATGCGCAACGTCACCATTGCCGCCTGCACCGCGGGCGGCAGCTCGACATGAACCATGCCGGCCTTGAGGGTCCACGGACCGAAGCCCGCGACGTCGCGGCGTTCGGCCACCGCGATCGTGCGGTCCTGATGCCAACCGAGCACCCAGTTGTGGTTGGCGGACTTGTCGAACAGCAGGGCGCGCACGGGCCGCGTCGCGGGCCCGAGGTGTATCGCCGCCAGCGCGCCGATGAGGCCGTGGCGGTCGAGAAGGGGGCTCAATCCCGGCACGGCGCGCAGGCGCGCTCCTGCCCGCGCGACGGAAGTGTTGGCAAGGATGCCTTGCAGCTTGGTCAGGACAGGCGCGGCAGCACTCCGATAGCACTGGAAGCCGCGCTCGCCGAGCACCTAGCCCGCCAGCGTCTTCTTCACCACGGCCGAGGCCTTGGCGAAGTCCATCTGGCCGGCATACCTGGTCTTCAGGGCGGCCATCACGCCGCCCATGTCCTTGATCGACTTGGCGCCCGCGGCGGCGATCGCCTCGTTGACCGCGGCCTGGACCGCGGCCTCGTCCATCTGCTGCGGCAAGAAGCGCTCGATCACCACGATCTCGGCCTTTTCCTTGTCGACCAGGTCCTGGCGGCCGCCCTTGTCGTAGAGGGCGATCGATTCGTTCCGCTGTTTGATCATGCCCTGCATCATCGACAGGATCTTGTCGTCGGCGACGCCCTCGCGGTTAGCTTCGGTGCGGGAGGCGATGTCGACCTCCTTGAGCTTGGCCAGGATCAGGCGGATGGTACCCAGCGCGGCCGCGTCGCGGGCGCGCATGGCGTCCTTCAGCGCTTCGTTCAGCTGGTCCCGTAGGGACTTGTCGCGCAGCATGATTGCATCCCAATTGTAGAAGAGCCGGAAACTAATCGTCTCCAGAGGTGTTGGCAAAGCAAATAAGTTGTTGAAAAGCCTCGATTATTTCGGGCCGGCCATACCTTGACCCCATGCGACGGCGCGGTTACAAACCGCCCCGGCCCGGGCAGACCGCTGTCGGGCGTAACGGACACACGCATCATGACCTCATCACAGACCGCCGGCGCCGAGACCGCCGCGCCGCGTTGGGCCACGGCCGCGCTGGTGCTGGCCGATGGCGCGGTCTTCTGGGGCAAAGGTGTCGGGGCGCCGCGGCAGGCGGTCGGCGAGGTGTGCTTCAACACCTCGATGACCGGCTATCAGGAGATCATCACCGATCCTTCCTACGCGGGCCAGATCATCACCTTCACCTTCCCCCATGTCGGCAATGTCGGCACCAACCCGGAAGACATCGAGAGCATCAACCCCGCCGCGCGCGGCGTGGTGCTGCGCGGCGACATCACCGAGCCCGCCAACTGGCGTGCCGCCAAGCCGCTCGACGACTGGCTGAAGAGCCACAATCTGCCCGGTATCTGCGGCGTCGATACCCGCGAGATCACCCGCCGCGTGCGCGACGGCGGCGCGCCCAGCGGCGTGGTCGTGCATTCGCCCGACGGCAAGTTCGACATTCCGACGCTGACCAAGACGGCGCGCGACTGGCCGGGCCTCGACGGCATGGACCTCGCGATCGAGGTCACGACCAAGCAGAGCTACCAGTGGAACGAGACCACCTGGGCGCTGGGCAAGGGCTACGGCAAGCTCGACAAGCCGCGCTACCACGTCGTCGCCGTCGACTACGGCGCCAAGCGCAACATCCTGCGCTGCCTCGCCAACACCGGCTGCAAGGTGACGGTCGTCCCGGCGACCGCGACTGCCGAGGACATCCTGCGCCACAAGCCGGACGGTGTATTCCTGTCCAACGGCCCGGGCGATCCGGCGGCGACGGTGGAGTACACCGTGCCGGCGATCCAGGCCGTGCTCGAGAAGAAGGTGCCGATCTTCGGCATCTGCCTCGGTCATCAGCTGCTGGCGCTGACGCTGGGCGGCAAGACCAGGAAGATGGATCGCGGCCATCGCGGCGCCAATCAGCCCGTGAAGGACCTCACGACCGGCAAGGTCGAGATCACGTCGCAGAACCACGGCTTCTGCGTGGTGGCCGAGTCGCTTCCGAAGAATGTCGAGGTGACTCACGTCTCGCTGTTCGACGGCAGCAACGAGGGCATCCGCTGCACCGACAAGCCGGCCTTCTCGGTCCAGTATCACCCCGAGGCTTCGCCCGGCCCGGAAGACAGCCATTATCTGTTCGAGCGCTTCGTCGAGATGATCGACGAGAGCAAGGGCAAGTAATCCAACATGCCCAAGCGTACAGACATCAAGTCCATCCTCGTGATCGGCGCGGGGCCGATCGTCATCGGCCAGGCCTGCGAGTTCGACTACTCGGGCGTGCAGGCGTGCAAGGCGCTGAAGGACGAGGGCTATCGCGTCATCCTGGTGAACTCCAACCCGGCCACGATCATGACCGATCCGGGCCTGGCGGACGCGACCTACATCGAGCCGATCACGCCCGACATGGTCGCCAAGATCATCGAGAAGGAGAAGCCGGACGCCATCCTGCCGACCATGGGCGGCCAGACCGCGCTCAACACGGCGATGGCGCTGCACCGCGACGGCCGTCTCGCCAAGCTCGGCGTCGAGCTGATCGGCGCCAATGCCGAAGCCATCGACAAGGCCGAGGACCGGCTCTTGTTCCGCGATGCTATGACCAAGATCGGCCTGGAATCGCCCAAGAGCCAGGTCGTGCACAACCGCGAGGAGGCGACCACGGCGCTCGAGCTCGTCGGCCTGCCGGCAATTATTCGTCCGTCGTTCACCTTAGGTGGCACCGGCGGCGGCATCGCCTACAACCGCGACGAGTTCTTCGACATCGTGCAGGGCGGCCTCGACGCATCGCCGACCACCGAGGTGCTGGTCGAGGAATCGGTGCTCGGCTGGAAAGAGTACGAGATGGAGGTCGTGCGCGACCGCCACGACAATTGCATCATCATCTGCTCGATCGAGAACGTCGATCCGATGGGCATCCACACCGGCGATTCCGTCACGGTCGCACCGGCGCTGACGCTCACCGACAAGGAATACCAGATCATGCGCAACGCCTCGATCGCGTGCCTGCGCGAGATCGGGGTCGATACCGGCGGATCGAACGTGCAGTTCGCGATCGATCCGGCGAGCGGCCGCATGGTCGTGATCGAGATGAACCCGCGCGTCTCGCGCTCCTCGGCGCTCGCATCGAAGGCCACGGGCTTCCCGATCGCCAAGGTCGCGGCGCGGCTGGCGGTTGGCTACACGCTCGACGAGCTCCTGAACGACATCACCGGCACGACGCCCGCGGCCTTCGAGCCGACGATCGACTACGTCGTCACCAAGATGCCGCGCTTCGCCTTCGAGAAGTTCCCCGGCGCCGAGCCGCTGCTCACCACCTCGATGAAGAGCGTGGGCGAGGCGATGTCGATCGGCCGGACCTTCCAGGAATCGTTGCAGAAGGCGCTGCGCTCGATGGAGACGGGCCTTACCGGCCTGAACGAGATCGAGATCAAGGGCGCGCCCGACAAGGCGGCGCTGGTGGCGGCGCTGGTACGGCCGACGCCTGACCGCATCCTGGTGATCGCCCAGGCGTTCCGCCACGGCCTGGCGGTCGAGGAGATCGCCCACGCCTCCAAGTACGAGCCGTGGTTCCTGCGCGAGATCCAGCAGCTGGTCGAGATCGAGGCGACGGTTCGCAAGGACGGCCTGCCGAAGGACGCCAAGACGCTGCTCGACCTGAAGAAGAAGGGTTTTTCGGACGACCGGCTGGGCGAGCTTGCCAATCTCTCCGCTGCCGAGGTCGCCAAGCGTCGCCGCGCCGCCGGCGTGCGGCCGGTGTTCAAGCGCATCGACACCTGCGCCGCCGAGTTCGAGTCGCGCACGCCGTACCTCTACTCCTGCTACGAGGGCGACGGGCACCGCCCGGCGCAGTGCGAGGCCAACCCGACCGACAAGAAGAAGATCATCATCCTGGGCGGCGGGCCGAACCGCATCGGCCAGGGTATCGAGTTCGACTATTGCTGCGTGCACGCCGTCTATGCGCTGCGCGAGGCCGGGTACGAGACCATCATGGTCAACTGCAACCCGGAGACCGTGTCGACCGACTACGACACCGCCGATCGCCTCTACTTCGAGCCGCTGACGGCCGAGGACGTGATCGAGCTGGTCGAGGTCGAGCGCCGCGCAGGCGAGGTGCTCGGCCTGATCGTGCAGTTCGGCGGCCAGACGCCGCTGAAGCTCGCCAAGCCGCTCGAGGCCGCCGGTATTCCCATTCTCGGCACCTCGCCGGATGCGATCGACCTCGCCGAGGACCGCGAGCGCTTCCAGAAGCTGATTCACATGCTGAATCTGCGCCAGCCGAACAACGGCACGGCGACGTCGGAGGCCGAGGCGATCAAGGTCGCCGAGTCGATCGGCTATCCTGTCGTGATCCGTCCGTCCTACGTGCTGGGCGGACGCGCGATGCAGATCGTCTACGACCTCGATGCCCTGCAGCGCTACATGCGCGATGCAGTGAAGGTGTCGGGCACCAACCCGGTGCTGATCGACAGCTACCTGCGCGACGCGATCGAGGTCGATGTCGATGCGCTGGCCGACGCAGACCAGAACGTGTTCGTCGCCGGCATCATGGAGCATATCGAGGAAGCCGGAATCCACTCCGGCGATTCGGCCTGCTCGCTGCCGCCGTACTCATTGCCGCACAAGATCATCGTCGAGATCGAGCGCCAGACCGAGGCGATGGCCAAGGCGCTGCAGGTCGTCGGCCTGATGAACGTCCAGTACGCGGTGAAGGACGGCGAGGTCTTCGTGCTCGAGGTCAATCCGCGCGCCAGCCGCACGGTTCCGTTCGTCGCCAAGGCAACCGGCCAGCCGATCGCCAAGTTTGCCGCCCGCCTGATGGCCGGCGAGGCGCTGAAGTCGCTCGCCATCAAGAAGGCCAAGGGCAAGCACATCGCCGTGAAGGAGGCCGTGTTCCCGTTCGCGCGCTTCCCCGGTGTCGACGTCATCCTCGGGCCGGAGATGCGCTCGACCGGCGAGGTCATGGGCCTCGACCAGGATTTCGGCCGCGCCTTCGCCAAGAGCCAGCTCGGCGCCGGCCTCAAGGTGCCGGTCGACGGCGCGGTGTTCGTCTCGGTCAAGGATCCCGACAAGGCTGCCCTGGTGAAGCCGGTGAAGCGGCTGGTCGAGCTCGGCTTCAAGGTCGTGGCGACTGGCGGCACCGCCGATTTCCTCGGCAAGCACGGCATCAAGGCCGAGCGGGTGAACAAGGTGCTGGAGGGCCGGCCGCACATCGTCGACATGATGAAGGACGGCAAGATTCAGCTGGTCTTCAATACCGTCGACGGCGCGTCGGCGCTCACTGACAGCTTCACCTTGCGGCGCACCGCCCTGATGCACAAGATCGCCTATTACACGACGGTCGCCGGCGCCAAGGCCTCGGTCGAGGGCATCGCTGCCGTGCGCGGCGGCGCGCTCGATGTGGCGCCGCTGCAATCCTACTTCAAAGGCGCTTTCTAGTCCCCGGTCCGCTGCGAATTGCCCCGTCCGGTGCAACCGCGGCGGGGCCTTGGGCGTTGACGCCGTTCGATTGATTGGGGACGATTATGATCATGGAAAAGGTGCCGATGACGGCCGAGGGGCTCAGGAGCCTCGAGGACGAGCTGAAGACTCTGAAGAGCGTGGAACGGCCGGCGATCATCAAGGCGATCGCGGCGGCGCGCGAGCACGGCGATCTCTCGGAGAACGCCGAGTACACCTCCGCGCGCGAACGCCAGGGCTTCATCGAGGGCCGCATCGCCGAGATCGAGGACATCATCTCGCGGGCCGAGGTGATCGACTTCTCCAAGCTCTCGGGCAAGGTCGTGAAGTTCGGCGCCACCGTGCAGCTCGCCGACGAGGATACCGACGAGAAGGTGAAGTATCAGATCGTCGGGCCTTACGAGGCCGACCTCGCCAAGCGGCGGATCTCGGTGACCTCGCCGATCGGCCGCGCCCTGATCGGCAAGACCGTCGGCGACACCGTCGAGGTCCAGACCCCGCGCGGCGCGCGCTCCTACGAGGTCGTGGGCGTAGCTTTCAAGTAGCAGCTGCACCCGCGGCCGCCGCGCGGCGGCGGCCTACGGCGGTCATCCAGCCGTACTGGATCAGGAACAGGCCGATCTTGCTGAACAGGCCCCAGGCCGACATGACCGCCGCCCAGGTCTTGGGGTCGAGGCTGAGCGCCAGCGCGATATTGAGCGCCGCCGAGCCGAACATCAGGCCGGCCCAGGCATAGCCGAAGGCGGTGGCGACGTCGGCGACCGGCGCCGCGCGCTCCGGCAGGTAGCGGTTCATCCAGCCGCGCTTCAGCATCACCAGCCCGACGATGCAGTAGATGGCGCTGGGCTTCAGCATCACGAAGGTCGGGTCGTGGGTGAAGAAGGTTGCCGTGCCCGAGGCGAGGATCAGCACCACGCTCAGGAGCTGCAGGCTGCCGATCGGCTGCTTGCGCGTGTACTGCCAGCCGATCTGGACGACGCCCAGCACCATGCCGAGCCCGACCGCGAGGAAGAGGTTGTCCGTGGCGAGGTAGACGACCAGGAACAGGATCGTCGAGGCGAGGTCCATCATCAGGACCCGCGCCGCCTGGAAGAGGTTCTTCATCGGACCCTCGGTCGCTAAACGGTAACGCTGTGTACCGTTGTGCAGGCTATCGCTACACAGCGTTTCCCGCAAGAGGAGTCTTCACCGCATGCCCGTCAGCCGACGACCTTGATGTACGTGTCCTTCATCACGATCAGGCTGCGGCGGAAGGTGTAGAGGTCGCAGCCCAGCCACGACTGCTTCTCACCGGTCTTGAGCGTGGCGGTGCGATGCCATTCGGTCACCGCGCGATTGCCGCAGATGAACTCGCTGGTGTGCTTCCACTGCACGTCGCCGGTCGAGGCGAACAGCGGCTCGAAGTAGGAGCGGATCGCGGCTTTGCCCTTGTAGCTCCGGCCCCAATGGTCGGGGCCCTTGGCGTTGCGGAACTCGCCGTCTTCGGCGAAGGAATTGACGATGCCGTCGACATCGCGCCGCGCGAAGGCGTCGGCGATCCGGTGCAGGATCTCGAGGGTCACGTCGACGTTGGCGAGACCGTCCATCGTCCTACTCCGTGGAAATGGGCACGCCGGGCAGCTGTTTGGCGGTGCGGAACACCATCATCGACTTCACATGGCTGACATTGGGTGCCGAGGTCAGCCGCGTGGTCAGGAACTTCTGGTAGTCATCCCAGGTCTCGGCGACGATCTTCAGCAGGAAGTCCGCCTCGCCGGCCAGCATGTGGCACTCGCGAATCTCGGGCCAGCCCGACACCAGCTCCTCGAACGCCTTGAGATCGGTCTCGGCCTGGCTGTTCAGCCCGACCAACGCGAACACAGACACGCTGTAGCCCAGCGCCTCAGGGCTGAGCTCGGCGTGGTATCCTTTGATGATGCCGGCGCGCTCCAGCGCCCGCACCCGGCGCAGGCAGGGCGGCGCCGATATGCCGGCGCGCTCCGCCAACTCCACATTGGTCATGCGGCCGTTGGCTTGCAGGTCGCTGAGAATACGCCGGTCGATCCGATCGAGCTTGGCTCGAGCCATGAGGTTCCCTCCATTGGCGCCGGTCTATGCCAGAACCGTGCCGAGCACGCAATAAAGTTGCGAGAAGCCCCGGCTTTTCTGAGGACAATTGCGCCGATTCTCCATAACGGCCGTGCAACGCAGCAGAGGTTTGCATATATGTTGAGTCTCATGCGGTCAGTGGGATGCGAGTAGGTCATGGCAGCAGTTCATCGCAGTAAGGTTCTGATCCTGGGCTCCGGTCCGGCCGGCTATACCGCCGCCATCTATGCCGCCCGCGCGAGTCTCAAGCCCGTACTGGTGCAGGGCATCCAGCCGGGCGGCCAGCTCACCATCACCACCGACGTCGAGAACTATCCGGGCTTCGCCGACGTCATCCAGGGCCCGTGGCTGATGGAGCAGATGCAGAAGCAGGCCGAGCACGTTGGTACGCAGCTGTTCTTCGACACCATCGTCGGGGTCGATCTGTCCAAGCGGCCGTTCGTCTGCATCGGCGATTCCGGCGATCGCTATGAGACGCACGCATTGATCATTTCGACCGGCGCAACGGCCAGGTGGCTGGGCATCCCGACCGAGGAGACCTTCCGCGGCGGCGGCGTGTCGGCCTGCGCGACCTGTGACGGCTTCTTCTTCCGCAACAGGGAAGTCGTGGTGGTCGGCGGTGGTAACACCGCGGTCGAGGAGGCCCTCTACCTCACGCACCACGCCTCGAAGGTGACCCTGGTCCATCGCCGCGACACCTTCCGCGCCGAGAAGATCCTGCAGGACCGGCTGTTCAAGAACCCCAAGATCAAGGTGATCTGGGACACCGTGCTCGAGGAGATCATGGGCGAAACGAGCCCTGCGCCGCTGGTGAAGGCGGTGCGGCTCAGGAATGTCAAAACCGGGCAGGAGAGCACCTTGCCGACCGACGGCGTGTTCATCGCCATCGGCCATTCGCCCAACACCGAGCTATTCAAGGGCCAGTTGGCGATGGACAGCGAGGGCTACCTGCTGACCAAGCCCGATTCGACCGCGACCGACATCGACGGCGTCTTCGCCGCCGGCGATGTGCAGGACAAGATCTTCCGCCAGGCCGTGACCGCAGCCGGCACTGGCTGCATGGCGGCCCTCGAGGCGGAGAAGTGGCTGGCGCGCCAGGAGGCGACGCTCGCGCACGCTGCGGAGTAGGCGGTGGCGCAGGGAGAGTTGATGGGTATGGACTGGGACAAGCTGCGCATCTTTCAGGCGGTGGCCGATGCCGGCAGCTTCACGCATGCGGGCGAGGGGCTGAAGCTCAGCCAGTCCGCGATTTCCCGCCAGATCGGCGCGCTCGAGGAGCAGCTCGGGGTGATGCTGTTCCACCGCCATGCGCGCGGCCTGATCCTGACCGAGCAGGGCGAGCTCCTGTACCGTACCGCACGCGATATGGCGGCCCGCGTGAACACCGCGGAGGCGCTGCTGCGCGCCAACCAGGACAAGCCGGCGGGCCGGCTCAAGGTCACCACCACGATCGGCTTCGGCTCGACCTGGCTGACGGCGCAGATGCACGACTTCATCGCGATGTACCCGGACATCGATGTCAGCCTGGTGCTGTCCGACAACGAGCTCGATCTCGGCATGCGCGAGGCGGATGTCGCCATCCGCATGGTCATGCCGCGCCAGCCCGGCCTGGTGCAGCGCCATCTCCTGACGGTGCGCAGCCACGTCTATGCCAGCCACAGCTATGTCCAGAAATACGGCAAGCCGGCGACGGTCGAGGACCTCGACAAGCACCGCATGATCATCTTCGGCGAGGATGCGCGCGCTCCCGTCCAGGACGTCAACTGGCTGCTGCGCGAGGGCAATGCCGACCAGATCGCCCGGCTGGTGGTGCTGCGGGTCAACAACACCTACGGCATCTTTCGCGCCGTCGAATCGGGCCTGGGGATAGCTTCGCTGCCCGACTACCTGGCCCGCGAATCGACCAAGCTCGAGATGCTGCTGCCGGACCTCAACGTCCGAACCACCGACGTCTACTTCACGTACCCCGAAGAATTGCGCCATTCCAAGCGAATCGCGGTGTTCCGGGACTTCCTGCTGCGCAAGGTGGCCGAGACCCGCTTTTAGCCGGCATAAATCTTTGTATTGCATTTAAAATGCAAGGCATGCGTAGGCCGCATGCCAGTGTCCAAAACACAGACGCTCACATTCCCAGGGAGAGAGCGTAATTTGGTCTCAGGTCTTCGACACGAGCGGTTTCGGCTGATCGCGTTCGAAACTCGGGATCCGAGTGATCCCACGTCTCCCAGACGTGAAGCCTCCCTGTTTGACTCGCCGGGCCTTTTGGCCCGGCGTTTTTTTTCGATCGGATCAAATTCTGAGGACGGCGTTGCGCGCATCGCGTTCGCGCGCGCATCGTGCGGTGCGATAGACGGGGGCAATCAACAGCCTGGCGCACGACCCTGCGTGAGACGATGCGCCGCCGCACCGTCACGGTCTTGCGGCCCGTACCATTTGATAACCACCGGCTCTGGTCCTAAATATAGTCGCACAGCAGACCCGATGTTTTCAGTAATCCGCCAAGCCATCCTGCCCGTGGCTCTGCGCAAGTTGCAGCGCCGAGGTGACCTCGAACGCGCCGGTCTGCTGATCGAATCGCTCGCCAAGCACTGGCGCGACAGCCAGCCGTTCCAGCTGCTGATCGTGGCGCCGCGCAACGATGTCTCGCTGCTGCGCACCAGCCTGCCGCGCTTCGCCAGCATCGAGGTGTCGGTGCGGTCGGAGAGCGACTTCTTCAGCCCGCTGAGCCGCTTCTATCTGCTGCCCGGTTGGTACAAGCAGCAGATGATCAAGCTGCAGGTGCCGGCGATGCTGGGCTTCGGCGGCTTCCTGACCCTCGATTCGGACGTCTGCTGCGTCGGCGACTTCGATGCCTGCACCTTCGTCGAGAACGGCCGGGCGCTGTCGCGCTGGGAGCCCAAGCGCCACCACGACTGGTGGAAGAACGCCGCCGACATCGTCGGCGTGCCCTACGACGCGCGCACCCACGGCCTGTCGGTGACGCCCAACATCCTGCACGGCGATCTCACCCGCCAGGCGCTGGTGCATTTCGGCAAGGGCCCGTTCGATTCGATCACGTCGCTCGGTTTCCAGGTGGCGCGCCGCCCCGGCTCCATCGCCTGGACCGAGTACTCGCTCTACACTTCGGTGGCCGAGCTCAAGGGCAACCTGTTCGACTATCACGTCCATTGGGACCCGAGTTACTTCCACGACACGCAGCTCTTCTCCGAGACCTCCTGTGTGTGGGGCGCCGACGACTTCGAGCGCCTCGCCCAGCTGCCCAACGGCAACGACCCCGGCGGCAAGTTCATCATCGTGCAGAGCCATGCGCGCATTCCGCTCGAGCGGGTGCGCGACTATTGCCTGAGCTTCGCCGGTTGATGCGCCGCGCCGCGATCTGCGCGCTGGCCGCGCTTGCTTTCGCTGCGCCGGCTCTGGCGCAGCCCCAGACTCCGCCAGCCCCGACCGCGCCCGCCAAGCCCGCCGCCGCCCAACCGGCGCCCGCACCGGCCGCCGATCCGGCGCAGACCACCGCGACCTATGCCGACTGGGTGCTGCGCTGCGTGCGTACCGGCGACAAGAACGCCGGCCCGCGAGTCTGCGAGGTGGTGCAGACCATGGTGCTGCAGGGCCAGCAGCAGCCGGTCGCGCAGGTCGCCGTGGGCTACGACAAGAACGAGCTCAGGATGACCCTGCTGCTGCCGCCGGCCGTTTCGTTCAGCCGCACCCCGACGCTCAGCGTGCCCGGCCTCACCGGGCCGCACTTCGACCTGGCGTGGCGCCGCTGCCTGCCCAATGGCTGCTTCGCCGACATGCCGGTCGGAGTCGAGCTGCTCAAGCTGCTGCGCAGCCGCGGCGAGCCGATGCAGATCGCTTTCAAGGATGCCGGCGAGCGCGACGGCGCGCTGCCGTTCTCGATGCGCGGACTGGTCCCCGCGCTGGACGCGCTGGCCAAGGAGCCGCGTTAGGTCTTCGCCTCTCTTGGCCATTTGGCCGCCTCGCGCCGGGCGAGCGCCAGCGTCACCGCGGCGATGATCAGCGCCAGCGCGACCGCATCGAGCCAGGAGACCGGCGCCGCCGTCATGAGCGCGCTGCTGCCGAAGCCGATGCACGGCACCACCAGCGTGGTCAGGCCGGCGACTGCCGCCGGTAGCGCGCGGATGATGCGGAACCAGCAGGCATAAGCGAGCACGTTCGATACGAGGATCAGCCAGGCGAGCGCGGCGAGGCCGCGCCCGTGCTCGGGATGGAAGTAGGCGCCGCGGGCGAAGACCAGCCAGACGACCAGCACGGGCGCCGTGCCGAGCAGGATCTGCCAGGCTGCGTTGATGGTGGGGGCGCCGGCGAGCGCCATCCGCTTGGTGAGCACGGTACCGATGCCGAAGGAGATCGCCGCCAGCAGGGTGAGCAGGGTGCCCACGGGCGCGGCCCGGGCGGCCGCTTCCTGGCTGATGATGATGCCGACGGCCGCTAGGCTCAGCGCCAGCGACAACGCGATGCGCAGCGTGATCCGCTCCTTCAGGACGAACACGGCGAGCAGCGCCGACCAGGTCGGCATGGTGTAGACGATGATCGGCGTGCGGCTGGGGCCAAGCGTGGCGATGCCCGCGATCAGGAAGATCTGGAAGAGGCCCATGTTGAACAGGCCGGTCAGCGCGAGCTGGCCCCACAGGCGGCGATCGGGCAGGGCCGGCGCGCCGTTCCAGACGCCGAGCGCCAGCAGGATCAACCCTGACGTCGGCATGATGATGAGGCGGCCCGAGAATAGGTCGACCGCCTCGAGCGACCAGCTCATCAGCGGATAGGACAGACCCCAGGCGATCCACACGCAGGGCAGGAGAAAACGCGTCATGCCCGGATGCTTTCGATCCGTCAGACCTTGCCGTTGTGCTCGCCGATCTTGGGCGCCTTGTCGGGCCCGCCGGCGCGCTCGCCGTCGATCGAGAGCGGCAGGCCGTGGAAGATCGCGGTCGAGCCGGCATAGGGCTGGCCGAACATGCCGAGCGCCGCGGTCTGGGCGAGCTCGAGCACCTGCGGCACCGTGTTGAGCGGGCCGTTGGGCACGCCCGCGGCATCGAGCTTGGCCGACCAGAAGGCGCGGCTCTCCTTCCTCATGATGTCGGCGATCATGCCGAGCAGGAGCTCGCGCTGCTCGGCGCGCTGCACGTTGGTCTTGAAGCGCGCCTCGTCGGGCCATTCGGGATGGCCCAACACGTCGGCGAACTTGCGCCACAGCCGGTCGTTGCCGGGGCAGATCATCAAGGGCCCGTCGCTGCACTCGAACGCCTGGTAGGGCGTGAGCGTCGGATGGCCGGTGCCCTGGCGCGGCGGCATCTTGCCGGTCACGGAGTAGCCCGCGACGTGGTTCGACGCCCACATCAGCCCCGACTCGAAGAGTGACGTGTTGACCAGGCTGCCTTCGCCTGACGCATGGCGCTTGGCCAGCGCCGCCAGGATGCCGATCGCCGTCCACATGCCGGTCGACAGGTCGATGATCGAGACGCCGACACGCGCCTCGGGGCCGCTGGGATCGCCGTTCAGCGAGATCAGCCCGGCGACGGCCTGGATGATCGGCTCGTAGCCCGGCCGGTCCTTCCAGGGCCCGGTGTGCCCGAAGGCACCGAGATCGGCATAGATCAGGCGCGGGAACTTCCGGGTCAGCGTCGGTCCGTCGATGCCGAACTTGGCGGGCACGTCGGCGCGCAGGTTATGGACGAAGATGTCGGCGGCGCCGATCCGCTCGATCAGCGCCTCGCGCTGCTTCGGATTGGCGAGGTCGCAGGTGATCGATTTCTTGCCGCGGTTGAGCGCGATGAAGCCGGTCCCGTCGCCCTCGACGAAGGGCGGGCCCCATTTGCGCGCATCGTCGCCCTCCGGTCGCTCGACCTTCACCACCTCGGCGCCGAGGAACGCCAGGATCTGACCGGCATAGGGACCGGCGAGGTTCTGGCCGAACTCGACGACCTTGATGCCTTCGAGCGGCCCCTTCTTTGCCGAGAGGGTGCTCATCGCAGGTTGCTGCCGAGGATCTCGCGGGCGATCACCATGCGCTGGACCTCGCTCGGGCCCTCGCCAACGCGGCGAATGCGCATCTCGCGGTACCAGCGCTCGAGCGGCAGGTCCTTGGTCATGCCCATGCCGCCATGGATCTGCATGGCGCGGTCGACGACGCGGCCGCCGCCCTCCGACGCCGTCAGCTTGGCGATCGAGGCCTCGATGCGGAACGGCAGGCCGCGCCGCGCCTTTTCGGCGGCTTCCAGGGTGAAGTGCTTGGCGGTGCGGATGTCGATCTCGTTGTCGACCAGCATCCATTGCACGGCCTGGCGGTTGGCGAGCTTCTCGCCAAAGGTGCTGCGCATCTTGGCCCATTCGATCGCCATCTCATGGGCGGCGATGGCGACACCGATGCAGCCCGCGGCGTAGGGGATGCGCTGGCGGGTCAGGCGGTCGTTGGCGACCGCGAAGCCCTTGTTGACCTCGCCCAGCACCTGGTGATCGCTCACCCAGCAGTCCTTGAACTCGAGCTCGGTGGCGTAGTGCGAGGAGCGCAGCGTGTGCACCACGCGCCGCACATGGAAGCCCGGCGTGTCGCTGTCGATGATGAAGCAGGTGATGCCGGCGCGACCCTTGGAGGCGTCGGTGCGCGCGAACACGATGCCGTACTGCGCGCGGTCGGCATTGGAGATGAAGATCTTGGCACCGTTCAGCACCCAGCCATTGTCCTTGCGCTCGGCCTTGGTCTGGATGGCGCGCGCCGGATCGCTGCCGCCCGACGGCTCGGTCAGGCCGAAGAAGGCCTTCTTCTCGCCGCGCAGCGTCGGATAGAGGTAGCGCTCCTTCTGATCCTCGTTGGCCTCGAAGATCTGGGCGAGGCCCGCGCCGCCGAAGGTGCCGTAGCAGGGCACGTAGAGGCCGGCGCGATGCTGCGCCATCTCGATCGCCAGCAGCACGCGCGTCACGATGTCGATGTCGGGGCCGCCGAATTCCTTGGGGATGTCGATGCCGAACAGGCCCATCGCCTTGGTCTTCTCGGTCAGCCGCTTGAAGTCCTCGGGCGGCAGCTCCGAGGCGTCGGGATCGAGCTTGGCCTCGAGCGGGATGATCTCCTCGCGCACGTAGCGGCGCACCTGGTCGATCAGCATCTGCTGTTCGTCGGACGGTTCGAAATCCATGGGGCGTTTCCTTAGTGACACCTCATCCTGAGGAGCGGCCGCAGGCCGCGTCTCGAAGGATGGGCAACAGGCAAGGTTCGGGTGGCCCACCCTTCGAGACGGCCGCTTCGCGGCCTCCTCAGGGTGAGGTTCGTCATCATGACGGGCTGAGCCGGCCGAGATTCGGCGGCGGGTTCTTGGCATTGTCGACGGGCAGGCTGCCGTGGTCGGCCTGATGGACCATCAGCAATTCGAACCAGCGCGAGCGGTACTGCTGGTTGACCTCGACCCGGAACTGGCAGCCCGGGCCGCGCTCGGCGAACTCGCGCTGCAGCTCGGAGCGCAGGCCGAAGGGCGAGCGCGCCCCGGCCTGGCCGATATAGAGGACGGTGCCTTGGCCGTCGGCGATCTGGTAGACGCCGAGCTGGCCAGGCAGGCGCTGGGCGGTCTCGGCCGTCAGCGGCTGCCAGGGTTTGTCGAGGCGCAACCGCAGGGACATCTTATTTCCCCTGGAACTTCGCAGTGCGCTTCTCCAGCCGCGCCTTCATGCCTTCCTGCGCGTCCTGGCTTTGCATCGCGGCGACCACCAGCGCATCGACGTCGTCGTGCTTGATGTGGTCGCGGATCTCGAGCTGGCGTACCGTCAGCGCCTTCATCGCCTTGAGCGACAAGGGCGCGTTGTTGGCGAGCCGGCCGATCACCTTGTCGGCTTCCGCCTCGAGCTGGTCATGCGGCACGCAGCGAGCGATCAGGCCCAATGCGTGCAGCTTGGTCGAGGGCAGGGGATCGCCCAGCAGCAGCATCTCGCGCGTCGTCACCGGGCCCAGCACCTCCATCAGCTTCTTGGCCAGGAACCAGTTGGGCGCCAGCCCGACCTGCGCCAGCGACATGCCGAAGCGCGCCTTCTGGCTCGCCACCACGAGGTCGCAATGCAGCGCCAGCTCGTTGCCGCCAGCGATCGCGTCGCCCTGCACCACGGCGACGACCGGAAGCGGGCAGAGCTCGATGGCGCGCAGCATCACCTCGATGCCGCTCGCCTTGCCGGCGCCAGCGGTCTTGCTGCGCTCGGCCATGTCGAGGCCGGCGCAGAACACGTCGCCCTTGCCGCGGATCACCACGACGCGGTCGTCGGCCGCCACCGGCGCCCCGAGCGCGTCGATCATGTTGCCGATCAGCTCGGAATCGAGCGCGTTGCGCTTCTCCGGCCGGTTCATCCAGACCGTCTTGACCGGCCCCTTCTTCTCGATGATGACCTTGCTCATGACTGTCACTCCGGTTCGATTCCTGCGGCCTTGATCTGGTCGGTCCACCACTTGGTCTCGGTCTTCACGTAGGTGGCGAAGTCGTCGAGGCCGATCACGGCGGCCTCCATGCGGCCCTGCGTCATCGCCTGCACCGTGGCGGGATCTTTCATCGCCTCGGCGATCGCGTCGAACAGCTTCTGCTGGATCGGCTTGGGGGTCGCCGCCGGCGCGAACACCGCGAGCCAATAGACCAGCGAGTAGCCTTTCACCGTCTCGGCGATCGCCGGCAGGTCGGGCGCGACCTTGGTGCGCTGCGGGCCGGTGACGCCCAAACCGCGGACCTTGCCGGCCTGGACCTGGGCCAGGGCCTGCGGCAGGTCGGGGAACATCATGTGGACCTGGCCCGAGACGACGTCGCCCAGCGCCTGCGGGCTCGCCTTGTACGGCACGTGCTCGATCTTCACACCGGCCAGCGCATTGAACATCTCGCCCGACAGCCGCTGCGAGGCGCTCGCCTCGGCGTAGTTGAGCTTGCCCGGGTTCTTCTTGGCGTAGTCGACCAGCTCCGCCACCGACTTGATCGGCAGGTCGTTGTTGACCACCAGCGCGTTGACGCCGGTGATGCAGCGCGCGATCGGCGCGAAGTCCTTCTCGGGATCGTAGGACAGCTTCTTGAACAGCGCACCGTTGGCGGCGTTGGTCGTGTTGGTGCCCATCAGCAGCGTGTAGCCGTCGGCCGGGGCGGTCGCGACCGCCGAGGCACCGAGCTGGCCGGACGCGCCGGGCTTGTCGTCGACGATCACCGGCTGCTTCAGGATCTCCGAGAGCTTCTGCCCCAGCCCGCGCGCCGTGGTGTCGGTGGCGCTACCCGCGGCGAACGGCACGATGATCTTGATCGGCTTGCTCGGGAAATCCTGGGCCCGCGCGCCGTTCGCGGCGAACGGCAAGGCGACGGCGCCCGCGAGCGCGGCACGGCGGTTGAGCGTCACGTTTCCTCCCAGGCCTCCGAGCGGGCCGACCTTTGTTTTAGCGGGCCGGCGCGAGGAGGCAAAGGAGGCTTACATATAGAGCTTTTCTGCCGTGCGGTTCGTGTACAGCCCGGCCACGAACTCCGCATAGCCGTTGTAGAGCTGGGTCGGGATGCGTTCGCCGCTGCCCAGCGGCTTTTCGGTCGCCTGGCTCCAGCGCGGATGCGGCACCTTGGGGTTCACATTGGCCCAGAAACCGTACTCGCTCGACTGCAGCGCTTCCCAGAACGAGACCGGCCGCTTGTCGGTGAATTCGATCGAGACGATCGACTTCACGTTCTTGAAGCCGTACTTCCACGGCGCCACGAGCCGCAGCGGCGCACCGTTCTGCTTGGGGATCGGCTTGCCGTAGAGGCCGGTGGCGATGAAGGCGAGCTCATGCGTCGCCTCGTCCATCGCCAGGCCCTCGGTGTACGGCCACGGATAGAGCACGTCCTTGGTGCCCGGCATGGTCTTGCGGTCGGCGATCGTCTTCATGACGATGTACTGCGGATTGCCGGTGGGCTTGCAGAATTCGACCAGCGCCTTCAGCGGGAAGCCCGACCACGGCACGATCATCGACCAGGTCTCGACGCAGCGGTGGCGGTAGACGCGCTCCTCGAGCGGCATCCTGGCGAGCAGCTCGTCGAACCCGATCTCGAACGGCTTCTCGACCTTGCCGCCGACCTTGATGGTCCACGGCCGGATCTGGAGCTTCTGCGCGTCCTTCCAGATGCTCTTGTCGGTGTCGAACTCGTAGTAATTGTTGTAGGTCGTCGCGAGCTTCTCGGCGGTGATCGGCTCGGGCTTGCCGAACTTGTCGTTGCGCGGCGCGGGATATTTGCCGGCGCTCGGATCGCCCTCCGCCAGCGCCAGGCCGGGCGCGGCGATCGCCACGGCGCCGAGGCCCATCGCCTTCACGACGGCTCGGCGGTCGAGATAGAGGCCTTCGGGAGTGGCCGCGCGCTCGGGCAGTTCCCAGCCTCTGATGCGCTTGATCAGCATGATGTGCTCCTAAGACGCCTTCCCGTTTCAGATGGCTCGGCGCGGGAGCTTCGGCAAATCAAGCCTCAGTCACCGTGCCGTGACGTCGCCACCCTCGCCCATCATTGCGGCAAGATCGGCGCGATATCCTGACGCGACCAGCGTCTCGGCGACCAGGAACATGGGCCCGATGAAGGCCTGGAAGATGTTATCCATCAGGGCCGGCCGCTTGCCCTCGTAATGGTGGCCGAGGAACTGCAGGGCCCAGCCGGCGACGAACAGCACCGCGAAGGCGGTCAGGCTGCCCGACTGGCCGAGCGCGCCGGCCAGCGCCTCGGCGGCGTACCAGGCCGGCACCATGATCGCGCCCATGATCAGGCCGATGCCCAGATCGAGCGCCATCCAGCCCAGCACCGCAATCACGCCGATGACCAGCGCCATCGACATCTCGCGGCCCGCCGGTTCGACCCGCCACAAGGCGAGGAGCAGCAGCAGCGAGAAGACGATGACCGGGATGCCGACGAAGTGCGTCGCCTTGTTGCGCCACGAGCGGTGGACCGCCGCGTAACGGGCGAGCTGTCGCTGGAAGAGGCCGGTGGGCATGAGGCCCGGATCTTAGGCCTTCGTTCCGGTCACTTCCACGATCTTCGGCCACATCTTCCCCTTCCAGCCGGCATTGCCGGTGGCGGTGAAGACGATCTTCTTGTCCTGGGCCAGGATGAAGCGCGGCGTCTGGTTGCCCCGCTGGGCGCCTTCGTCGCTCATCAGGAATTCGGTGAGCACCCACCGCGCGTCGGCCGGCCAGTGCTCTTCCTTGAGGATCAGCGTGCCGTCGGCGGGATGCACGACGCGGTAGTCGATCTTGCTAAACGCTTCGGACTTCAGCAGCAGCGGTTCGGACTGGGCACGCCAGATCTTGCAGCCGCCTCAAAGCTCGTGGCCGACGAACACCAGCATCGGCTTCCCAGACTGGGCGAGCGCGACGCGGGTCGAAGACAGTGCGGCGGCCGACGCCAGGCCACCCACCATCAAGGACCGTCTGTTGAACATGATGCTTCAAGCTCCTCGTAAGGACTCCACGAGGCCACTATGAAGAGAGGCCGGCTCCATCGGAAGCCGGCCTCACTGCCTTGTGACTCAGCGCTCATGCGGCCAGCAGCTACGCAGCGGCGCGCTTCTTGGTCTCTTCGACGATGCGGTCGGCGGTGCGGCCGACCAGCTCCTGCAGATGGTCGAACTCGGTGCGGTAGGTGCCGACGCCCTGCGTCACCGAGCGGATCTCGACGATCATGTCGGCGACCTCGGCCTCCGGCATCAGCGCCGAGACCTCGTCCCAGCCCGGCCAGCCCGGCCGCGCGTCGTAGCCCAAGAGCTGCCCGCGCCGGCCCGAGATCAGGCGTTGGATGCGCGAGGTCGAGTCCGACGGCGCCGCCACCGTCACCTTGAGAATCGGCTCGAGCAGCACCGGCCGGCACTTCGGCATCGCTTCGGTCATGGCGATGCGCGACGCCATCTTGAACGACATCTCCGAGCTGTCGACCGCATGGTACTGGCCGTCGAACAGAGTGACCTCGAGGTCGACCACCGGCTGGCCGAGCGGGCCTTCCTTGAGGTAGTCGCGCAGGCCTTCCTCGACCGCCGGGATGAAGTTGCGCGGCACCACGCCGCCCACGATCTTGTCGACGAAGCGGAAGCCCGAACCGCGCGCCAGCGGCTTGACCTCGACCTTGATGTCGGCGAACTGGCCGTGCCCGCCGGTCTGGCGCTTGTAGCGCGCGTGCTGCTGGCTGCCGCCCTGGATGGTCTCGCGATAGGCGACCCGCGGCGGCACCGTCTCGACCGCGACGTTGTAGCGGCCGGCGAGCTTCTCGACCGCGACCTTCAGGTGCATCTCGCCCTGGCCCTTGATCAGCAGCTCGTGCGTCTCCGACCGCTGCTCGTAGGAGAGCGACGGGTCCTCTTCGGTGATCTTCTGCAGCGCACCGGTGAGCTTGACCTCGTCATTGCGGTTCTTGGCCGTCAGCGCCAGCGCGAACACCGCGGGCTCCGCCGGTGGGAAGTCGTCGACCGGGGCGATGCCCGCCGCGGCGATCGACTGGCCGGCCGACAGCGCGTCGACCTTGGCGAGGGCGACGATCTCGCCGGCCGTGACCTCGTTCGCCTTGTCGAGGCGCTGGCCGAACGGCCGGAACAGGCTGCCGATGCGCACGCCGCCCAGCGACTGGCCCTCGCTCAACGCGCCCGACCAGACGCGGCAGAGCGACAGCTTACCGGCATGCGCCTGGTGCAGGACCTTGAAGCATTCGGCCATCGCCCCTGAGTTTGACGAGGGGCCGTTCGACGGCAGCGCTCGGCGCGTGGCGGTCTCGTCGACGAACGGCGTGTCGTGGCGCAGCGCCTTGAGCAGGCGGCGCACGCCGTTCTCGCGGTCGCCCGCGCCGATCAGCACCGGCGAGATCTGGTCGGCGCCGAACTCGTCGTGCAGGTCGCGGTAGATCAGCGACTTCTCGGGCGCCACGTCCTCGATCAGCTGCTCGAGCAGGGTGTCGTCGAACTCCGACAGCGTTTCCAGCATCTCGCGCCGCGCCTCGCTCTCACGTGGCAGGATCTCGGCCGGCATCTCGATCAGGTCCGACGCGCCGCTCGATTTGTAGCGGTAGGCGCGCTCGCTCACGAGGTCGACATAGCCGATCGTCTCCTCGCCGCCGTCCGACGTCGGCTTGCGGATCGGCACTTGGCGCAGCACCAGCTTGCGCGACGAGACGGTCTGCAGCGCCGCCAGCGTGTCGCGCACCCGGCCGTCGGCCGAATCGATCTTGTTGACGAAGAAGATGTGCGGGATGCGGTTGTCCTCGATGTACTTCACGAGCGGCGACAGCGCGATCACGCGCTCGGGCGAGGGCTCGCACACGATCACCGCGGCGTCGCAAACCGCGAGCGCGGCCAGGGAGTCGTGCTGGAACTCGATCGAGCCCGGTACGTCGAGGAAAGTCCAGTGGTCGCCGAGATACTCGGCCGACGCGATGTTGATCTCAGTGCCCATGTTGCGCTTGCGCGCCTCCTGGGAACCGTCGCCGACCGACGTGCCTGCGCGGGTCGAGCCCCGCCGGCCGATGGCGCCCGTGGCGTAGAGGAGGCTCTCGAGCAGGCTGGTCTTGCCCGAGAGATACGGCCCGCACAGCGCCACCACGCGATGCGCGCCGCTGCCTGGTCTGCCGCTTAGGACTGTTCCGGTCTTCAGGTCGGTCATGACGACGTCCTCCTTCTCCGCTGGAAAGCGAGAAGCCCCGAGAGACGTCGGGCAAGCTCCAGCGTCCGTGACGGTCGCCAACTACCCTCGGCCGTGACGCGAACGCAGGAGATGAACCCGCGGCGCCTCGATCGGAGCGAAGCCCTTTGTTACGAAATGCTTTCACTCCGGGCGGGACGAGTCAACGGCGGCCGGAGGGTGGGCGGAGGAAAGAAAAATTCGCAGGGCCGGAACCGTACCGGCGCGCCTATAAATGCGAATTCCGAACCCGCTCCTCGAGGTCGGCGCGCTTGGTTTCGGCGTCGGCGAGCCGGCGGAACGCGGCTTCGGCGAAGCTCCATCCCATCAGCAACAGACCGGCTGCCGCCACCCATGCGGTCCAGCCGTCGAGCATCATGAACGCGATTCCGGCAGCCGCCATCGCCAACACGGCGATGAGGAAGCGAATCCACTGGGCCTTCATGGTGCAGGCTCGCCGTTACTCGACGAAGTGCGCTTCGCGATAGAAGCGCAGGACGCCGGGCTGCAGCTCAGCATTCGAGCCGATCGCACTCAGCGTGTTGCGGGCGGTGGTTTGGGCGAGGTACCTCGGCTTCCAGGTGAGCTGCTCGATCTTGTGCAAGGCCATTGCCAGGCGATGGCCGATGGTCTCGTCCAACCCGTGACGGGCGACGATGAAGCTCCAGGATCCGACGGTCTCGATGGCGCTGCGTTGGCCAGGATAGGTGCTGGCCGGGACGACGAGCCGGACGAGGAAGCGATAGCGCGCTCGAATGCGGCTGATCTGTGCGGCGTCGGGTGTCAGGAAGCGCGCGCTCACCGGATGGTCGGCGAGCTGGACGAAGCCCGGCCAACGCAGGCCGCTGCCCCATAGCGCCGCTGCGCGGCCTTCGAGGACGAGCACCGGCCCATCCAGGAACTGGTCCGGATATATCGGCTCGAAGTCGTGGTCGATGTCGAGACCGAGGCCGCTCATCACATAGCGCGCCTGCGCGGCGCTCCCGGTGCCGCGCGGCCCCCATACCACCCGCTGGCCGCGCAGATCGTCGATCTGGCGATAGCGGCTGTCTGCGCGGACGCCGAGCATCCCCGGCGTGGAATACATGACGCTGACGATTGGCAGCATCGGCGCGCGGGGCGGCAGCGCCGCGGCCCACTCGTGAAGCACCTCGGCGCTGACCAGGCCGAGGTCGAGGGTGCCGGCCTGCAGCCTCGCGGCATTGTCGCTCGAACCCCCGGTCTCCACGACCGTGACGGCGAGCGCGGGATCGACCGACTTCAATGTCTCGACCAGGGCCACGCTATAGGGCTCGAAGCCGCCGCCGGCGGGCGTGGTGCCGAGCCTGACCGAGAGGGATTGGGCGTGCCCTGCCGGGGCAGCCGCGAGGGCACCGAGCAGGAATAGCGCATGCCGACGGCGGAACATGTCAATTCGATGCGACACAGCCGCGATACCGATGGCCTCGGTGGCCTCGACGCTACTTGTCCTTCGTGGCCGTATGGAAGGACTTGGAGATCACCTGCCAGCGGCCGTCGACCTTGAGCAGGGTGAGGTAGTCGGTGAAGTAGCGCGGCGGGATCTGGCATTCGACCTTGGCGAAGGCGGTGCCGGGGCCGGAGAAGTCGATCGACACGATGCGGTCGCGCCGCTCGCTGCCGCTGTCCTTGGCCGACTTGCGGTTCTCGACCATCTTGAACCAGTCGGTGCGCGGGAAGTCCGCCGCCTTGCCGTCGGCGCCGACGCTGTAGAGATGCGACGACGGGTGGAAGGCCTGGCCCAGCTTCCGGGTGTCGCCCTCGTACAGGCCGTCGAAATAGACCTGCAGCACCTTCTCGACTTCCGCAACGTCCGAGCTCATGTCCGTCTCTCCCTAAATCGCCCCGTTGGGGCTGACCAAGATCTTGCCGTTGCGCGCGCCCTTGTCGGCATGGGCGAGCGCCTCCTTGATATTCTCGATCGGATAGACGGTGTCCACCGGCGCATGCAGCCGCCCATCCATCACCTGCGCCGCGAGGTTGGCGTAGATGTCGCGGATCTGCTGCGCGTTGCGCTTCGCCAGGAACCGCCCGAGCATGAACCCGGTCAGCTTGACGCCGCGATAGATGAAGTTGTTGCGGCTGACGTCGGGGTTCTGGCCGCTCATCGAGCCGTAATGCACCACCGTGCCGTCGGTCGCGACGCAGTCGCAGATCCGGCCCGTCGCCTTGCCGCCGATCGCCTCCAGGCCGAGCCGGATCGGCGCGTCGCCGGTCTCGCGCGTCACCCGGGCCGCGAGATCGTCGCCGTCGACGATCACCAGGTCGGCGCCGAGCGGCTTCAGCTCGGTCGCGAGCTCGGGCCGGCGTACGATATTGACCGTGCGCAAGCCGCGCTCATGCGCCAGCACGATCGCCAGCCGGCCGACCGCGGAGTTGGCGACGTTCTGGATCACCCAGTCGCCGCCTTTCAATTGCACGAAGTCCGACAGCATCAGCTCGGCGGTCGGCGGGTTGATGCGCACCATCGCGGCCTGCTCGAGGTCGATGCCGGCCGGCAGGGAGATGGCATCGACACCTTTGACCCGGCGCTTCTGCGCCCAGTTCTCGCGCTGCAGGTTGATGACGAGGTCGCCCGGCTTGACGTGCCTGACCTGCGCGCCGACGGCGGTGACCCGGCCGACGCACTCGGCGCCGGGCGTCGCGGGCAAAGGCGGCTTCAGGCGGTAGCTGCCGCGGCAGAACCACATGTCGGCCGGATTGATCGGGAAGGCCAGCACGTCGAACACGACCTCGTCCGCAGCCGGGTCGCCGACATCGGGCACGTCGGCGCAGCGCGCCACGTCCCACGGCGTGCCGTAGCTGTCGATGAGCACCTGTTTCATGTGGTCCTCATGGGGACGCCTCCACGAGCCCTTTTTCCTTGGCCCGTCGATTGCTTATATTGCGATTCGACAGGGGGCGAAATGCCGGATGGCGGCTAAAGCATTCGACGAGATGCGCTCGGGCGCCGACGGACTGCGCGCACCCTATCGCGGTGTGCAGCAATGGCTCGATTCGACCTCGCCGGAGCGGCTGGCGGCGACGCGCCACGAGGTCGACCAGTTCTACCGCCGGCACGGCATCACCTTCGGCGCCTACGGTGCGACCGAGGGCCACGAGACCACCATCCCGTTCGACATCATTCCGCGGGTCATCGCCTGGGACGAATGGGAGTTCATGCACAAGGGCCTGACGCAGCGGGTGCGGGCGCTCAACGCCTTCCTGGCCGACGCCTACGGCGAGCGCGAGATCTGCCGCGCCGGCGTCGTCCCCGAGGCGCAGATCCTGATGAACGCCGAGTTCGTGTCGATGGCGCAGGGCCTCAGCCTGCCAGGCGACGTGCATGCCCACATCGCCGGCATCGACCTGGTGCGGGTCGGCGAGAAGGACTTCTATGTCCTCGAGGACAATGTGCGCACACCCTCGGGCGTCTCGTACGTCCTGGAGAACCGCGAGGTGATGATGCGGCTGGCGCCCGAGCTGTTCTCGGCGATGCGGGTGCTGCCGGTTGCCGACTACACCGAGGAGCTGCTGGCGACCTTGCGCTCGGTGTCGTTCAGCGACGATGCGGAGCCCAACGTCGTGTTGCTGACGCCCGGCCATTACAACAGCGCCTACTTCGAGCACGCCTTCCTGGCCGACGAGATGGGCATCGAGCTGGTCAAGGGCAGCGACCTGTTCGTCGACGAGGGCCGCGTCTACATGCGCACGCCGCGCGGGCCGCAGCGGGTCGACGTGATCTACCGCCGGGTCGACGATGGCTTCCTCGATCCGCTGGCGATGCGGCCGGATTCGTGGCTCGGCGTCGCGGGGCTTCTCGGCGCGCTGCGGGCGGGCAGGGTGAACATCGTCAATGCCCTGGGCAACGGTGTTGCCGACGACAAGTCGACCTATACCTACGTGCCCGAGATGATCCGCTTCTATCTCGGCGAGGCGCCGATCCTGCAGAACGTGCCGACCCATCGCGGCGACCGCGCCGACGACCTCAAATACATCCTCGAGCATCTCGGCGAGCTGGTGGTGAAGGAGGTCCACGGCTCGGGCGGCAAGGGCATGCTGGTCGGCCCGACCTCGTCGAAGGCCGAGATCGAGGAGTTCTCGCATCTGGTGAAGGCGCGGCCGGAGAACTACATCGCCCAGCCGACGCTGGCGCTCTCGACCTGCCCGACCTTCGTGGCGCAGGGCGTGGCGCCGCGGCATGTCGATCTGCGTCCCTTCGTGCTCTCCGGCAAGAAGATCACCATCGTGCCCGGCGGCCTCACCCGCGTTGCTCTCAAGGAAGGCTCGCTGGTGGTCAACTCGAGCCAGGGCGGCGGCACCAAGGACACCTGGGTCTTGGCGCCCGATGGTCAAACTCCTCCCCATTCAGATGGGGAGGTGCCCACGCAGCGGGCGGAGGGGTCATGAGCCCCAGTCCCGTCGCGTGGCTTATGACCCCTCCGGCCCTTCGGGCCACCTCCCCATTTGAATGGGGAGGAATGCTCAGCGTGCGCCCATGCTGAGCTCGACCGCCAAGAACGTCTACTGGATGGGCCGCTACCTGCAGCGGGCCAAGACGACGGCGCGGCTGATCGAGGCGACGCAGCGCATGGCGCTGCAGTCGAGCGGCAAGGAAGCCGAGAACGTGGTCGCGATCTTCGGCATGGAGGACGAGTTCCGCCACAGCCAGGAGCAGCATCAAAGCCAGGGCCAAACCCAACGCCAAGGCGGCGGCCGGCTGGTCGACCTGGTCGACTTCCTCGCCTTCGACGAGACCAACCCGTCGTCGATCGTCTCCTCGATCGGCCAGGCGCGGCGCAACGCCCGCGAGGAGCGCAACAACATCACGGTCGACGTCTGGGAGAGCCTGAACGGGCTGTGGCTGGAGCTCAGCGCCAAGCTGCGCGGCAACCGCGCCAGCCTCGACCGCGGCGCGCTGATCGAATCGGTCAAGAAGCAGGCGGTGATGATCTTCGGCGCGGCGCAAGTGACGTTGCTGCGCGACGAGGCCTACAACTTCTTCCAGCTCGGCGCCTTCCTCGAGCGCGGCGACAACACCGCCCGCATCCTCGACGTGAAGTACCATCGCCTGATGCCGGACGGCCGCCCGCATGCCGAGCATCTCGACTACTTCGCCTGGTCGGAGGTGCTGGCCTGCATCGGCGCGGTGCGCACCTACCGGCGCATCTACAGGAGCTCGCTCGACCCGATGAAGATCGCCGAGCTGATGATGCTGCGCCGGGACGTGCCGCGCTCGGTGCACCATTGCCTCTGGATGGTCGACCTCAACATGCGCGAGCTGGCCGACGCCTACGGCACACGCGGCGAGGCCGATCGGCTGGCCGGCGAGCTGCATGCAAGGCTGCGCTATGCCCGCATCGACAAGGTCTACGAGGTCGGCCTGCACAAATACCTGGGCGGTGTGCGCGACGATATCGCGGCGCTGTCGGACACCATCGGCAAGCAGTTCCTGCTGGATTGAACGATGCGCTTCTCGGTCCACCATCTCACGCGCTTCGAGTTCGACCAGCCGTCGGGCCATTCGATCCATGACGTGCGGCTGAAGCCCATACCGGCGGGCGGCCAGCGGGTGCTCTCGTGGCGCATCGACGGGCCGGGCAAGCGCTCGGAATGGACCGACGGACACGGCAACCAGGTCACCACCTTCTCGGTGGCGCAGGCGCACGACGCGGTCGAGATCGAGGTGCACGGGCTCTACGAATACAGCGGCGCCGACCAGTGGCTGCGCTACGCCGAGACGCCGACGCTGCCGCCGCCGTTCTGGCTGCGCAACACCGGCATGGCCAAGCACGACGAGACGTTCGATCCGCTGATCGCGGAGTTGAGCGAGGGCGCCTCTGAGCCGACGCAGCGGGTGATGGTGCTGCACGAGCTGATGAAGCGGGTCGGCGAGCGCATCGCCTACAAGACCGGCGTGTCGACCGTGGACACGACGGCGGTCGAGGCGCTGGCGCGCGGCGCCGGCGTGGCGCAGGACAGCACGCATGTCTTCATCGCGGCCTGCCGGCGGCTCGGCGTGCCGGCGCGCTATGTCAGCGGCTACCTGCGTAACGACGATCCGGAGCTGCATGTCGGCCGCACCAGCCACTCCTGGGCGGAGGCCTGGGTGCCGGGGCTCGACTGGGTCGGTTTCGATCCAGCCAACGGCATCTCGCCGCGCGGCGATAGTCTCAGGGTCGCCATCGGGCTCGACTATCGCGACGCCGCGCCGGTGAGCGGCCGGCGCGTCGGCTTCGGGGATGCCAAAATGACGGTCGAAGCGGCAGTACGGGCGGTCGACGGATGAAGCCCGAGATCATCGGGTCGACGCGCTCGACCTACACGCGCGTCGTGCGCATGGTCTGCGAGGAGAAGGGCATCGACCACACGCTGACCGACGTGTGGCTCGGCGCGCCCGAGCTCGCGGCGATCCATCCCTTCGGCAAGATGCCGGTGCTGCGCCACGGCGATGTCGAGCTGTTCGAATCCAAGGCGATCGCCACCTATCTCGACCGCGTCTTCCCGGCACCGTTCGTGCTGCCGGCCGAGCCGCTTCTGGCGGCGCTCACCGAGCAATGGGTGTCGCTGGTCAACACGCTGATCGATCGCACCGTCATCCGCACCTATCTCTTCGCCTACATCGCGCCCGGCACGCCCGACGGTTCGCCCAACCGCGCCGCCATCGAGGCAGTGATGCCGGCACTCGAACAGCAGGTCGCGGTGCTCGACAAGGCGGTGGCGGCGACGGGGCATCTGGTCGGCGATCAATTCACTTTCGCCGACATCAATCTGATGCCGTTGCTGCATCGCCTGAAGATTCCTCCGGAAGGCGCCGCAGCGCTCGCCGGCGCCAAGAACCTCAGCGCCTACTACGAGCGGCATGCGCAGCGGTCGAGCTTCGTGCGCACCGAGCCGCCGGCAGGCGCGCCGCGACGGGCGAGCTGAATGGAAGGCCTGCGCAAGCAGTATCACTTCCGACCCGGACCCGACGGTTTGCGCGCCTGGGACATCCATCGCCTCATCGCGCTGGCCGGGTCGCTGCCGGTCATCCAAATGCCGCTCGCCGCGATTCGCGAGCTCGACGAGCCGTACTGGTTCGACCACGGCTATGCGCCGACGTGCCGTGCCGTCGCCGAACATGCCCGGCTGATCCAGGACGTGGACGTGCGCTTTCCCATCATCTTGTCTGCGGATGGGCGGGTGATGGACGGCATGCACCGCGTGGCCAGGGCGCCGCTGCTGAATCTGGACAGCCTGCCGGCCAAGCGGTTCGCCGAGGATCCGGCACCGGATCATGTCGGAATCGCCCCGGACGACCTGCCTTATTGAGCGAAATTTGGCTCCGGCCCGACGAGAAATAGCCCCCGCTCGCCTTGCGGGATAAGCCTTGCGCCAGTAGGTTCGCGCCCGTTTTGTCACCCGCCTGAAGGAGGCGTCTGCGTTATGGCGTTCATTGCCGACCGTCTTGGCCGCATCAAGCCCTCTCCGACCAATGCCGCGCAGGGCAAGTTCCTGGAGATGAAGGCGGCGGGCAAAGACGTCATCGGCCTCGCGGCGGGGGAGCCCGACATGCCGACGCCCGACCACATCAAGGAAGCGGCGATCCAGGCGATCCGCAACAACGACACCAAGTACACCGCGGTGCCCGGCACGCCGGTGCTGCGCCAGGCGATCGTCGCCAAGATGAAGCGCGACCACGGCCTCGACTACAAGCCCTCCCAGACCGTCGTCACCTCGGGCGGTAAGCAGATCATCTTCAATGCGATGCTCGCCACTCTGAACCCGGGCGACGAGGTCATCATCCCGGCGCCGTACTGGGTGTCGTATCCGGAGATGGTGATGTTCGGCGACGGCACGCCGGTGATCGTGAACTGCCCGGAGTCGACGGGCTTCAAGCTGCAGCCCGAAGCGCTCGAGCGGGCGATCACGCCCAAGACCAAGTGGATCATTCTGAACTCGCCCAGCAACCCGACGGGTGCCGCCTACACCAAGGCCGACCTGCGGGCGCTGTGCGACGTGCTGCTGAAGCATCCGCAGGTCCACATCCTGACCGACGACATGTACGAGAAGCTCGTCTACGACGACTTCGAGTTTGCGACGCCGGCCGAGGTCGAGCCGCGGCTATACGACCGAACGCTGACCATGAACGGCGTGTCGAAGGCCTACAGCATGACCGGCTGGCGCATCGGCTACGCGGCCGGTCCGCAGAAGCTGATCGACGCCATGATCACGGTGCAGAGCCAGAGCACCTCCAACGCCTCCTCGATCAGCCAGGCGGCGTCGGTGGCGGCGCTCAACGGCCCGACCGACTTCATCCCGAAGAACGTCGCGATCTTCAAGCAGCGCCGCGACCTGATCGTGTCGATGCTGAACCAGTCGAAGGGCCTGAAGTGCCCGCGGCCAGAGGGCGCGTTCTACGTCTACCCGTCGTGCGCCGGCGCGATCGGCAAGAAGACGCCGGACGGCAAGGTGATCAAGGACGACACCGACTTCGTGAACTACCTGCTCGAGTCCGAGGGCCTGTCGGTGGTGCAGGGCTCGGCGTTCGGCCAGGGCCCGGCCTTCCGCATCTCCTACGCCACCGCGACCGAGCTGCTGGAGGAGGCGGGCCGCCGCATCCAGCGTGCCTGCGCGGCGCTCACCTAGGCCAGTTATCCCCAGCTTCGCGAAAGGGGGGCTGGGGAAGTGGGAAGAATCGCCAAAATCCTTATGGAATCGGCATCCAAGGCTTCCCACGAAGGTGGGAAGCCTCTGGGAAGGTCGTCCCTTAGTCCTTGGCGTCGGCGGCGACCTGGACCTTGACCATCTTGTCCGGGTTCGAGGGGGGCTCGCCCTTCTTGATCTTGTCGACGTGCTCCATGCCCGACGTGACCTTGCCCCAGACGGTGTACTGGCCGTCGAGGAAGTTCGCGTCCTTGAAGCAGATGAAGAACTGGCTGCGGGCGCTGTTGGGGTCGTTGGTGCGGGCCATCGAGACCGCGCCGCGGCCGTGCGGCTCCTTGCTGAACTCGGCCGGCAGGCGCTCGCCCATGCCGCCCATGCCGGTGCCGTCGGGATCGCCGGTCTGCGCCATGAAGCCGTCGATCACGCGATGGAAGACGACGCCGTCGTACTTGCCCTCGCGCGCCAGCTTCTTGATCTGCGCCACGTGCTTGGGCGCGAGGTCGGGGCGCATCTCGATGACGACGCGGCCGTCCTTGAGGTCGATGTAGAGCGTGTTTTCCTTGTCCATGATTCCTACTCCTTCACGTCTGCGGCGACGCGGACCCGGATCATCTTGTCGGGGTTCGTGGGCGGCTCGCCGGGCTTGATCTTGTCGACGCATTCCATGCCCTGGGTGACCTTGCCCCACACGGTGTACTTGCCGTCGAGGAAGGGCGAGTCCTTGAAGACGATGAAGAACTGGCTCTGCGCGCTGTTGGGATCGTTGGTGCGCGCCATCGAGACGACGCCACGGACGTGCGGCTCCTTGCTGAACTCGGCCGGCAGCTTGTCGCCCATGCCGCCCATGCCGGTGCCCTGCGGGTCGCCGGTCTGGGCCATGAAGCCGTCGATCACGCGGTGGAAGACGATGCCGTCATACTTGCCCTCGCGCGCCAGCTTCTTGATCTGCGCCACGTGCTTGGGCGCGAGGTCGGGGCGCATCTCGATGACGACGCGGCAGTTGTCCTTGAGGTCGATGTAGAGGGTGTTGTCCTTGTCCGCGGCCAAGGCGCTCGCCGAAGCCAGCAGCAGAAGGGAAAAGGCGGTCAACGCCGGACGCATCGCGGCTCCTCGGATCGGGCCCCTTGAATTGGGGCGTTGGGCCGCGCGACCTTACTGGCGGTCCCTCGAAACACAAGCAGCGAATGTTTCCACATGGCGACGGCAAAGGATTGCCGTGGCGCCGGTCGTCGGGCCGTGGCTAGAGTGTGACCGGCTCTTGGCAAGTGTGGGTGCATGTCGGAGCCGACGACTGGGTGCCACCTAACCGGGTCTCGCGATGACCGCTTTCAGCGGTGGGGGACGGCCCAACGGCCATCCCAATCCTCTGAGCGCCAGAAGCGACCTGCCTGTGGAAGGCGGGCCGGCCCAGCCGCGTCCGCTCGACCAGATCTTCCCGCTGCGCGGCGATGCCAATCGCGGCCGCGAGATGCAGTCGACGTGGCGCTCCTTCTGCCGCGACCGGCTGGAAGCGGTGCGCGGTGTGCTGGCGACCGGCCGCTCGCCGCCCGAGATCGCCTATCAACTGGGCGAGCTGCTGCACAACCATTTCCGCACTCGCGGCGTGACCCTGACGAGCTACGAGCTGCGCCGGCTGGTTGCCGAGCTGCTGGCCTTGCACGGGCCGGCGGAGGAGGGGCATGAGCCGCCCCCCGCGGAGCCACGGCCGGCGCCGCCAACCGAGCCGCACCCCCCCAAGGCACAACCGGTCGTAGCCTTCGACGGCGAGCCGCCGAAGATGCCGTGGCCGGGCGATGTGCCGGCGGCGCCACGCGCGCCGCGTGTGTCCGACACTGCGCTCGAGCCGCCGCCGTCACCGATCGTGACGGTGACGCCGCGTGAGCCGACGCCGCGCGAATCCGTAGCGCCCCTCGAGCGCCTGCTCGCCCGCGCCATGGATCTTGCCAAGGGCCGACTCGCAACCGACCCTCCGGTCGCGCACGCCGCTGCCGACGTGCCGGCGAGGCCGGTGGCGAGCGAGCCGCCCGCGCCGCCACTGCCGCCGCCGGAGCCGCCGGCGGAGGAGGCGAAGCCGAACCCGATCGATCGCTTGTGGTCGGACCGTGCGGTCAAGGCGATCTTCGTCAATGGCCCGCACCAGGTGTTCGTCGAGCGCGAGGGTGCGCTGCAGGCCGTCGACGAAGGCTTCGATGACGAGGCGCAGCTGATCGACTGGCTGACGCGGCTGGCCGGACGGCCGGAAAATGGCGTCGCCGGCTTCGCCTTGCCTGACGGCTCGGCCGGCGTTGCGATCTTCCCGCCCGCCGCGCCGGCGGGCCCAGTGCTGACCGTGCGTCGCGCCGAGCCGGGTCAGGCGACGCTCGACGGGCTGGTGACGAAAGGCCTGCTCGACCGGCCGACGGCCAAGCTGCTGCGGCTGTGCGCCCGCGGGCGGCTCAACATGCTGGTCAGCGGCCCGCGCGGCAGCGGCAAGACGGCGCTGCTCGCTGCGCTGATCCGCGATCTCGATCCGGCGCAGCGCGTGGTGACGGTGGCAGGCCATCGCGAGTTCCGATGGCCGATGGCGTCCAAAGTCGAGCTGGTTGCCTCGGCCGAGGTGCCGTTCGCGACCCTGATCAGCGCCGCCGCGCGGCTCGAGCCCGGGCTGCTGGTGCTGGACGGCGTGCAGCTCGCGGACGTGGCGGCGCTCAGCGAGCGTTTGCTGCGTGGGGCGCCGGGCACCCTGGCGACCATCGAGCCCGAGGTGATGTCGGCGGCGCTGGCGCGCTCGGCCGAGCTGGTCGTGCGGATCGACGGCGTCGACGGCACGTTCCGCGTGGTGGCGGTCGAGGATGCCGCCGGTGTGCCGGCTTTTGCAGGCCGCGCTCCGGCATTTGCCGCCACCCTGCAGGCGCGCGGTCTTGGAGAATCGCTCGCCAAACTGTTCGCGTAACCGCGAACCTGCGGGATAAAAGGGATCGGCTGCGACCGGCCGCCACATACCGACCGCCGTCGAAAACCCGTTACCACGCACTCCTATATCTGGTACTAACCGCTTTGAATTGCGGGGGATTTTGCGAGTCGGAATCCTCAAGAACGAAGCGGGGCTCGAGGGGAAGATCGTATGATCGGCACGCGGTGGTTGGGCATTGTTTTCGGATCGCTGCTGGCAGCCCTCGGGTTCGCCGGGGGCGCCTTCGCGCAGGCGAAGACTCCCGTGGTGGGCGTCCCGCACGACTGGCAGATGGGCTTCCCGGCCTCCTACACGCTGCTCATGGAGCACGTGGCGTCGCTGCACGACCTGCTGCTGGTGATCATCACCCTGATCTCGCTGTTCGTGCTGGCGCTGCTGCTCTACGTGATGTGGCGCTTCCACGCCTCGCGCAACCCGGTACCGACCACGACCACCCACAACACCGTGCTGGAGATCGCCTGGACGATCATCCCCATCCTGATCCTGGTGGTGATCGCCATCCCGTCCTTCCGCCTGCTGTACTACGGCGACAAGGCGACCGACGCCGCGATGACGGTCAAGGTGACCGGCCACCAGTGGTACTGGCAGTACGAATATCCCGACCAGGGCAACTTCTCGATCGACAGCCGCATCCTGGCCGAGGCGGACCGGGCCAAGCTCAAGCCCGACCAGCCGCGCCTGCTCGCGGTCGACGAGGAGATGGTGATCCCGGCCAACACCGTCGTCCGCATCATCGGCACCGCCGCCGATTCGATGCATGGCTGGACGGTGTGGGGCTTCGGCATCAAGAAGACGGTCATCCCCGGCCGCCTCAACGAGGGCTGGATCGACGTGCCGAAGGAAGGCATCTATTTCGGCCAGTGCTCGCAGATCTGCGGCAATGCGCACTCCTACATGCCGGTCGCGGTGCGCGTCGTGTCCAAGGCCGACTTCGACAAGTGGGTCGCCGAGAAGAAGAAGGCCGCCGGGCTGCTGCCCGCGACGAGCGTCGCTTCCGCCAACCCGACCCTGACCAAGTAACCGCCCAGCGCTTTCGGAGAGATCAATGGCCACCGCGCCCTCCGCCCACGCCCACGCCCATCACGACGACCATCACACGCCGTCGGGCATCACCCGCTGGCTGTACAGCACGAACCACAAGGACATCGGCACGATGTACCTGGTGTTCGCGATCATCGCCGCCTTCATCGGCGCCACCTTCTCGGTGGTGATGCGGCTCGAGCTGATGGACACCGGCGTGCAGTACTTCAACGCCGGCGACGGCACGCCCAACGGCCATCTGTGGAACACGGTGGTGACCGCGCACGGCCTGATCATGGTGTTCTTCGTCGTCATGCCGGCGCTGATCGGCGGATTCGGCAACTGGTTCGTGCCGCTGATGATCGGCGCGCCCGACATGGCCTTCCCGCGCATGAACAACATCAGCTTCTGGCTGCTGCCGCCAGCCTTCATCCTGCTGCTGCTGTCGGCCATCGTCGGCGGCGGCGTCGGCACCGGCTGGACGATCTATCCGCCGCTCACCATCCAGCAGGGCGCGGGCATGGATCTCGCGATCTTCTCGCTGCACATCGCGGGCGCCAGCTCGATCCTGGGCGCAATCAATTTCATCACCACCATCTTCAACATGCGCGCGCCGGGCATGACGCTCCATCGCATGCCGCTGTTCGCCTGGTCGATCCTGGTGACGGCGTTCCTGCTGCTGCTCGCCCTGCCGGTGCTGGCGGGCGCGATCACCATGCTGCTGACCGACCGCAACTTCGGCACCCACTTCTTCGATCCGGCCGGCGGCGGCGACCCGACGCTGTTCCTGCACCTCTTCTGGTTCTTCGGCCATCCCGAGGTGTACATCATGATCCTGCCGGCCTTCGGCATCGTCAGCCACATCGTCTCGACCTTCTCCAAGAAGCCGATCTTCGGCTATCTGGGCATGGCCTACGCGATGGTGGCGATCGGCGTCGTCGGCTTCGTCGTGTGGGCGCACCACATGTTCACGGTCGGCATGGACGTCGACACCCGCGCCTACTTCGTCGCGGCTACCATGGTGATCGCGGTGCCGACCGGCGTGAAGATCTTCTCCTGGATCGCCACCATGTGGGGCGGCTCGATCCGCCTCGAGGTGCCGATGCTGTGGGCGATCGGCTTCATCTTCCTGTTCACCGTCGGCGGCGTGACCGGCGTGGTGCTGGCCAATGCCGGCGTCGACTACGCGCTCCACAACACCTACTACGTGATCGCGCACTTCCACTACGTGCTGTCGCTCGGCGCGGTGTTCGGCATGTTCGCCGGCTTCTATTACTGGTTCGGCAAGATGTGCGGCCGGCAATATCCGGAGTGGGCGGCTCAGGTGCACTTCTGGGTGATGTTCATCGGCGTCAACCTGACGTTCTTCCCGATGCACTTCTCGGGCCTCGCCGGCATGCCGCGCCATTACGTCGACTATCCCGACGCCATGCATCACTGGAACCTGATCTCGTCGATCGGCGCGTTCATCTCGTTCGGCGCGACCATCTTCTGGCTGATTTTCGTGGTGTTCGGCACAATGTTCGCCGGCCGCCGGGTCGGCGCGAACTACTGGGGCGAGGGCGCCACGACGCTGGAATGGACCGTGGCCTCGCCGCCGCCGTTCCATACCTTCGAAGAGCTGCCGCACATCTCGCCGACGGCTCACCACTAGGATCGGAGCGAGGGCGCCCCAGCGGCGCCCTCGTCTTGAATAGGGCATGACCGACACCGCACAGACTCTCTGGACGACCGCCCCCGCGCCCGCTCGCGTGCGCGATTATGTCGACCTGCTGAAGCCGCGCGTGATGTCGCTCGTGGTCTTCACCGGCCTGATCGGCGTGATGATCGCGCCGGTGCATATCCATCCGTTCGAGGTCTTCCTGGCGGTGCTGGCGATCGCGCTGGGCTCGGGAGCGGCCGGCTGCATCAACATGTGGTACGAGCGCGACCTCGACGCGCTGATGGCGCGCACCGCCAACCGGCCCCTGCCGGCCGGCCGGGTCGAGCCCGACGATGCGCTGGGCCTCGGCGTCCTGCTGTCGATCTTCTCGGTGCTGCTGATGGCGCTGGCGACCAACTTCGTCGCCGCCGCGCTGCTCACCGCCGCGATCCTGTTCTACGTCTTCGTCTACACGATGTGGCTGAAGCGCCGCACGCCGCAGAACATCGTGATCGGCGGCGCCGCCGGCGCCTTCCCGCCGATGATCGGCTGGGCCGCCGCGACCGGCGACGTCTCGCTGGTCGGCCTGTCGCTTTTCCTGCTGATCTTCCTGTGGACGCCGCCGCACTTCTGGGCGCTGGCGCTCTATCGCAGCGACGACTATCGCCGCGCCGGCGTGCCGATGCTGCCGGTGGTAGCCGGCCCGCGCGAGACCAAGAAGCAGATGCTGGTCTACACCCTGGTGCTGGTGCCGGTGGCGCTTGCGCCGACCCTGCTCGGCGCGGTCGGCTGGCTGTATGGTGCGATCGCGGTCGTGCTCAGCGCCGGCTTCATCGCCCATGCCGTCACGGTGTGGCGGGCCGCCGACGACCGCCGCGGCCATGCCGCCGCCAAGCGCATGTTCAAGTTCTCGCTGCTCTATCTCGCCGTGCTGTTCGCGGCGCTGCCGCTCGACCGGCTGCTCGTGGGATGAGCGTCATGGCTGACGACAACCGCCGTCCCGGCGACAGCGACCGCCACCGCCAGCAGCGGAGCAAGAACCTCTTCATGTTCTTCTGCCTGCTCGGCCTCGCCGCGATCTTCTTCGGCCTCACCATCGTGCGCATGGGGGGCAAGGGCTGATGGACAAGAACGCCCGCATTGCCTGGACGCTGGTCGCCGTAGTCGGCGGCATGCTGGGGCTGGCCTATGCCGCGGTGCCGCTCTACGAGGCGTTCTGCAAGGCCACCGGCTTCGGCGGCACGCCGCTGGTTGCCCAGGAAGGCGAGCGGCCGGTGATCGGCCGCACCGTCACGGTGCGCTTCGATTCCAACGTCGATCCCAACCTCGCCTGGCGCTTCGAGCCGGTGCAGCGCGAGATCAAGGTCAAGCTGGGCGAGGAGAGGCTGGTCTTCTTCCGCGCCACCAACGTCTCGCAGCGGCCGATCGTCGGCACTGCGACCTACAATGTCACGCCCGAGCGCACCGCCGGCTGGTTCAACAAGATCCAGTGCTTCTGCTTCACCGAGCAGCTGCTGCAGCCCGGGCAGTCGGTCGACATGCCGGTCGTGTTCTTCGTCGACGCCGACATGGACAAGGACCGGCGCTACGACGACATCCGCACCATCACGCTGTCCTACACTTTCTACGAAGCGAAGACGGAGCGGGCGAAGACCTTGCTCGGCGGCTTGTCCGCCAACAACGGAACCGGAAAAGGGGGCTGATCCATGGCCGATTCGCACGGCGCACCGAAGCATCCATACCATCTCGTCGATCCCAGCCCGTGGCCGGCATTGGGCGCGCTCGGTGCCTTCCTGCTCGCCATGGGCGCCGCAATCGGCATGCATCCCGACATGCTCGGCGACTTCAGCAAGAAGCTCGTCGAGGCGGTCAACTGGTGGGTCGTCGCCCCCGGCTTCCTGATCATCTTCGCGGTGATGTACTGGTGGTGGAGCGACGTCATCGTCGAATCGCGCAAGTACCACACCGCAGTCGTCCAGCTCGGTCTGCGCTACGGCATGATCCTGTTCATCGCCTCGGAGGTGCTGTTCTTCGCCGCTTTCTTCTGGGCCTTCTTCGACGCCTCGATCTTCCACTCGGCGGCCGAGATGCCGCTGCGCACCGAGGCCAACGGCGGCATGTGGCCGCCCAAGGGCGTGCACGTCATCGCGCCATTCGACCTGCCGTTCATGAACACGCTGATCCTGCTGCTTTCGGGTACCACGGTCACTTGGGCGCACCATTCGATCCTCGAGGGCAACCAGCGCGACGCCGTCCGCGGCCTGCTGCTGACGGTGATCCTCGGCGCCTGCTTCACCGCCATCCAGGCCTTCGAGTACTTCCACGCGCCGTTCGGCTTCCGGGACAACATCTATTCGTCGACCTTCTTCCTGGCGACCGGCTTCCATGGCTTCCACGTGCTGGTCGGCACCACCTTCCTGCTCGTCTGCCTGTTCCGGGCGATGAAGGGCCAATTCAAGCCCGAGCAGCACTTCGGCTTCGAGGCCGCTGCCTGGTACTGGCACTTCGTCGACGTGGTCTGGCTGTTCCTGTTCTTCTGCATCTACTGGTGGGGCTCGGGCAACGCCCCGATCGCCGCCCACTAGCCGGCGCGAACGTCTATCATCGGAACCGCCGGGCCTTCCCCCGGCGGTTCGTCTTTTGGAGCCCTGCCAATGCTGAGGCTGCGGCCGATCTTCTGGCCCACCGCAATCATGCTGCCGATCATCCTGTTCTCGCTCGGGCTGGGCGTGTGGCAGATGGACCGGCGCGAATGGAAGCGCGGCATCCTCGACCTCATCGCCGTCAACCAGGCGGCGGCGCCGATGCCGTTCGACGAGCTGGTGACGGGCGACCCGCTGCGCCGCGAGTACGGCCGCGTGCGCGTCTCGGGCACCTTCCTGCACGACAAGGAGTTCTACCTCGCTGCCCGCAGCCTCAAGGACAAGGTCGGCATGCAGGTGGTGACGCCGCTCAGGCTCGACGACGGCACGATCATCCTGTTCGACCGCGGTTGGATCCCGTCGGAGAAGAAGGACCCGGCCAAGCGCGCCGAGGGCCAGGTGCCCGGCAAGCTCGACCTCACCGGCATCGTGCGGCGCAGCCAGGTGAAACGGCAGTTCGCGCCCGACAACGACCCGGCCAAGAACTTCTGGTTCCATGTCGACGTGCCCTTGATGCGCCAGATGGCGGGCGGCAAGCCCGATCCGGTGCTCGACATCTTCTTCCTCGAGGCCGACGCTACGCCCAACCCGGGCGGCGTCCCGATCGGCGGCCAGACGCGGCTCGACATCCCCAACGACCATCTGCAGTACGCCATCACCTGGTTCCTGATCGCGCTGGCAGGCCTCGGCGTCTATCTCGCCTATCATTGGGAGAACGGCCGGCTCACCGTGAACGGCCGCACGAAGGTGAAGAGCCCATGATCGCCAACGATCCCTACGCCGAGCTGGAGCGCCGCTTCGCACGCATGAGCGCGGTCAGCCGCGCCGGCGCCATCCTGAACTGGGACCGCTCGACCATGATGCCGGACGGCGCCAGCGAGGACCGCGCCGACCAGCTCGCGGCGCTGGGCGTGATCGGCCACGAGATGATGGTGGCACCCGACATGGCCGAGCTGCTGTCGCGCGCCGAGGACGGCAAGGCCGACCTCGATCCCTGGCGTGCCGCCAATCTGCGCGAGATGCGCCATGCCTGGATCCACGAGAACGCGCTGCCGTCCGACCTGGTCGAGGCGCGCACGCGGGCGTCGTCGGCCTGCGAGATGGTCTGGCGCGACGCCAAGAAGAAGGCCGACTTCAAGGCGCTGCTGCCGACGCTGACCGAAGTGGTGACCATCACCAAGCGGGTCGGCGAGGCCAAGGCCGCGGCGCTCGGCCTGCCGCTCTACGACGCGCTGCTCGACGAGTACGAGCCGGGCGGCCGCTCGGCCCGCATCGACGCGCTGTTCGCCGAGCTCGAGGCTTTCCTGCCGGCGATGCTGCAGAAGGTGATGGAGGCGCAGAAGCGGGCAGGGGCACCATTGCCGCTCGATGGGCCGTTCCCGGTCGAGGCGCAGCGCCAGCTCGGCCTCGAGATGGCGAAGACATTGGGCTTCGACTTCCATCACGGCCGGCTCGACGTCTCGGCGCATCCCTTCACCGGCGGCACCGCCGACGATGTGCGCATCACCACGCGCTACGACGAGGAAGACTTCACCCGCGCGCTGATGGGCGTGCTGCACGAGACCGGCCACGCGCTCTACGAGGTCGGCCGGCCGCGCGACTGGCGCCGCCAGCCGGTCGGCAATGCGCGCGGCATGGTGCTTCACGAGAGCCAGTCGCTGCTGATGGAAATGCAGGCCTGCCGCTCCGACGCTTTCGTGGCCTTCGCCTCGAGCCGCATCCGCGCCGTCTTCGGCAAGTCGGGCCCGGCGTGGGAGACCGACAACATCCATCGCATTTACACGCGCGTTGCACCGGGCTTCATCCGCGTCGATGCCGATGAGGTGACCTATCCGCTGCACGTCATGCTGCGCTATCGCCTCGAGCGGGCGATCCTGGGCGGCGACCTGGCGCTGGCCGACCTGCCGGGATCCTGGAACGATGGCATGAAGGAATTGCTCGGCGTCGGGCCGCCGAACGATTCGCTCGGCTGCCTGCAGGACATCCACTGGCCGGACGGCGCGTGGGGTTATTTCCCGACCTACACCCTGGGCGCGCTGGCGGCGGCGCAGCTCTTTGCTGCAGCGCGCAAAGCGGTGCCGGACCTGCTGGGGGCCATCGGCAAGGGCGATTTCGCACCCTTGCTGGGCTGGCTGCGCGCAAATGTGCACGGCAAGGGATCGATTGCCGACACCGACACCATCCTGTCACAGGCGACCGGTGCGCCGCTCAGCACCGCGGCCTTCAAGGCGCATCTGGAATCCCGTTACCTGTCGGCGTAAGAGGGACCCATGCTCGACCTCCGCCCCAACTGCGAATGCTGCGACAAGGACCTGCCGAACGGCGCTCCGGACGCGCTGATCTGCACTTTCGAATGCACGTTCTGCGCGGATTGCGCCAACGGCCGGCTGGGTGGCGCCTGCCCCAACTGCGGCGGCGACCTGGTCAAACGGCCGACCCGGCCGGAGCGCATGCTGGCCAAGTATCCGGCCTCGACCAAACGGGTGAATAAGGACCACGCCGCCTGCAAGCAGGTTGCCTAGGCATCCGATGAACTACATCAGCACACGGCATGGCTCTGCCGCTGGAGGGGCCGGGAGCCCGGCGCCGCTCGGCTTCGAGGACATCATGCTCGCCGGCCTCGCGCGCGACGGCGGCCTCTACCTGCCGGCCGAGTGGCCGCTGTTCTCCAAAGCCGAGATCGCCGCGCTCAAGGGCAAGCCCTACCGCGAGGTGGCCTATCGCGTCATGCAGCCCTTCGTCGGCAACACCTTCGACGAGATGACCTTCCGCCGGCTGATCGCCGAGGCCTACGCCTCGTTCGACGTGGCCGACGTGGCGCCGCTGAAGCCGCTCGATGACAACCTGCATCTGCTCGAGCTGTTCCACGGCCCGACGCTCGCCTTCAAGGACGTGGCGCTGCAGTTGCTCGGCCTGATGCTCGACCGCACGCTGAGCCAACGCCACGCCCATGCGACCATCGTCGGCGCGACCTCGGGCGACACCGGCTCGGCAGCGATCGAGGCGGTACGCGACCGGCGCACCATCGACATCTTCATGCTTCATCCGCGCGGCCGGGTGAGCGAGGTGCAGCGCCGCCAGATGACGACCGTTCTGGCGCCCAACGTGCACAACATCGCGGTGCAAGGCACGTTCGACGACTGCCAGGACCTCGCCAAGGCCTGTTTCAACGATCTCGACTTCCGCGACCGCCATGCGCTGACGGCGGTCAACTCGATCAACTTCGCCCGTGTGATGGCGCAGATCGTTTATTACTTCTGGGCGGCGCTGAAGCTCGGCGCGCCGGACAAGCCGGTCGCCTTCGCCGTGCCGAGCGGCAATTTCGGCAACGTCTATGCCGGCTACGCCGCGAAGCAGATGGGCCTGCCGGTGTCGCATTTCGTGATCGCCACCAACACCAACGACATCCTGGCGCGCTTCTTCGAGACCGGCACGATGACCGCCTCCGAAGTCGTGCCGACCTACAGCCCGAGTATGGACATCCAGATTTCGAGCAACTTCGAGCGGCTGCTGTTCGACCTTTACGGCCGCGACGGCAGGGCGCTGGCCGACGCCATGACCGCCTTCCGTGCCACCGGCACGCTCAAGGTCGGCGCCAATGCGCTGGGCAATGTGCGCGAGGTCTTCGACGCCGGCCGGCTCGACGACGACGGCACGCTGGCGGCCATCGCCAGCTGCCGCAAGCGCTACGGCGAGACGCTCGATCCGCACACCGCCGTCGGCTACGCGGTGGCGCAGCAGCACCGCCGCGATCCCAGCGTGCCGATGGTCGTGCTGGCGACGGCGCATCCGGCCAAGTTCCCCGACGCCGTCCAGAAGGCGACCGGCGAGCGGCCGGTATTGCCGCCCCGGCTGGCCGATCTCTATCAGCGCACCGAGCGGGTCGATGGCCTCCCCAACGACGTCGCGGCGCTGAAGGAGCTGATCGACGATCGCATGGCCGCGCTCGAGAGCCGTCCGCGGGTGCGCACATGAGCGGCGTCAAGGTCACCACCCTCGCCAACGGCCTCAGGGTCGCGGTCGACGAGATGCCCGAGGTCGAATCGGCCTCGCTCGGCATCTGGGTCGCCTGCGGCACGCGCCACGAGTCGGCCGAGCTCAACGGCATGGCGCACATGCTGGAGCACATGGCCTTCAAGGGCACCAAGACCCGCTCGGCGCGCGCCATCGCCGAGGAGATCGAGAATGTCGGCGGCAGCCTCAACGCCTATACCGGCCGCGAGATCACCGCCTACCACGCCTCGGTGCTGAAGGAGGACGTCGGCCTCGGTGTCGAGATGGTGGCCGACATCCTGCGCAACTCGGTGTTCGATCCCGACGAGCTGCAGCGCGAGCGCGGCGTCATCCTGCAGGAGATCGGCCAGGCGCTCGATACGCCCGACGACCTGATCTTCGACCAGTTCCAGGAGACCGCGCTGCCCGACCAGCCGCTCGGCCGGCCGGTGCTGGGCACGGCTGAGTCGGTGGAGACGATCGGCCGGCAGGACCTGTTCGCCTTCCTGGCGCGCCACTACACCGCCGGCAACATGGTGCTGTCGGCGGCGGGCCGGGTCGAGCACGCGCAGATCGTCGACCTCGCCGAGAAGCATTTCGGCTCGGTGCCGCGCACCGCCGCCAATGCCGACAGGCCGGTGCCGCTCGCCTATGTCGGCGGCGACGGCCGCGAGGCGCGGGCGCTCGAGCAGGCGCACTTGGTGCTGGGCTGCCAGGGCATCGGCTATCGCGATCCGGACTACTACGCGACGGCGATCTATTCGACGCTGTTCGGCGGCGGCATGTCCTCGCGCCTGTTCCAGCGCATCCGCGAGGAGCGGGGGCTGGTCTACGGCATCCACTGCTTCAACGCGGCCTACGCCGATGGCGGCCTGTTCGGCATCTATGCCGGCACCGGCGAAGACGACCTCGCCGAGCTGGTCCCGGCGGTGTGCGCGGAATTCGTCGGCGTCGCCGACTCGCTCAGCGAGCAGGAGCTGATCCGCGCCCGCAACCAGATCAAGGCCGGAACCTTGATGGCCCTGGAATCGAGCGGCTCACGCTGCGAGCAGGCGGCCCGCCACCTGCTGATCCACAATCGGCCGATTCCCTATGCCGAGATCGTCGCCCGCATCGAGGCGGTCGACCAGGACGCCGTGCGCCGCGTCGCCCGCCGCCTGCTGCAAGGCAAGCTCACACTCGCCGCGCTGGGCCCGATCGAAGAGCTCGAGTCGCTGGAAAAGATCGCCGCGCGTCTGGCGGCTTAGGCTCTGTCGTCCTGAGCGAAGTGAAGGACCTCGTCGCCGCTTGCAACCGGCATGAGATCCTTCGCTGCGCTCAGGATGACAAAAGGCGGACCTGGAGGTCCGCGGTCCGATGAATCTACTTTTTCTCGACCGAGACCGGGGTGGTCGTGTGGCTCGCCATGCTGATCACACCCTGTGAGACCGTCGGCGAGGGCGACTTGGGCCGCGGCGGCACGCCGATGGCGGCGCGCTCCCTGACCGCGAGCACCTCGGTGGAGTGCCGGATCAGGTTGTAGCGCAGCGTGGTGAAGAGGTTCACCGGGAACGGCATGTTGGCGTCGAAGTCGATGATCAGCACGACGCGTGTTTCCTCAGTCTGGTTCTTGACCCAGTGCTCGCGTGTGTCGTCGAATACTATCGGTACGCCTTCTTCCCAGAAGAAGTGGTGGCCGCCGGCCTCCATCCAGCACTTCTCCGGCTCCTTCGGCACGATCAGCGGATAGTGGAAGCGGATGACGCCCGCTGCTGAGCCGCGGTGGGGCGTGATCTCGGCACCGCCGTGCAGGATCGAGAAGAGGGCAGTGTGGACGCCCGGGATGCGCGAGATCGCCTCGTAGGTATCGGGCACCGCCGCGGTGTTTTCCTTGATCTCGTGGCCCCAGATCTTCAGCAGGAAGGTCCGCCAGGCGCGACCATGCACGTACAGGTCGCGCGGATGGACCTCGTGCAGCGCCGGGATCTCGTCGTGATGGCTCAGCAGGTATTCGAGGTCGGCCTTGATCTTGTCGTGGCTCTTCTTGAGTTCGCCGAGCACCGGGAACTTCCGGATCGCGTCCTCGCCGCCCAGCGGCAGCTTGGGCATGCGGCGCAGGATCATGTCCGACATGCGCAGATTGAAGTTTTCGATCGGCTCCTGCGGCACCCAGATGTGCTTGGTCAGGTAAAAACGGCCTTTCTGGCCGATGCCGGGAGTATCACTGGCTTGCATGGGCGGGGGTGACCTGCTGTCCAATTCAGGCGGGGAACTTCTTACGTCAACGCGCTGTTTTCAAGACAGAGATTTGACGCGGGGGTACAGGGAATAGAGGTAAAATCTTACCCCAAGCCCCGGAAATCATGTAACAATTCTGCACACAGGGCTTACACTCAGGGGCAGATGTTTCGCTTCGCTGACGTTCCGATCTCGCTTTCGGGCATGACCCGGATCCAGGGTAGGCGCGTCTTCCTGCGCGCGCCCACCATGGAGGATTGGCCGGAATGGGCAGAACTGCGGGCCCGCAGCCGCGCCTTCTTGACGCCTTGGGAGCCGACCTGGCCCGACGATTCGCTGGGCCGCGACCATTTTCGCCGCCGCCTGCGCCAGCAGGTGCGCGAATGGCGCGCGGGCGAGGCCTACGGCCTGTTCGTCTTCCTCAACGACAAGCGCCGGCTGGTCGGCGGCATCAATCTCTCGAACGTGCGCCGCGGTGTCGCCCAGGCCGCGTCGGTCGGCTACTGGATGGGCCAGCCCTACGCCGGGCAGGGGCTGATGACCGACGGGCTCAGGGCGATGCTGCCCTTCGTGTTCGACGAACTGCGCCTGCACCGGCTGGAGGCCGCCTGCCTGCCGCACAACGAGCCCTCGAAGGCGGTGCTGGCAAAGGCCGGCTTCCACGAGGAAGGGCTGGCGCGGCAGTATCTCAGGATCAACGGCCAATGGGCCGACCACCTGCTGTTCGCGCTGCTGCGCGCCGACTACGACGCGATACTCCGGGAGAGTCGCTGATGCGCAATCTGACGCCCACCACCATCACCGACGCCTTCGCCGAGTACGCGAAGAACGCGCCCTCGGCCCGCACCCGCGAGCTGCTGGTCAGCCTCGCCGGCCATCTGCACAGCTTCGTGCGCGAGAACAAGCTCACCCAGGCCGAATGGGGCGCTGCGATCGACGCGCTCACCCGGGCGATGAAGTTCACCGACGACAAGCGCAACGAGTACATCCTGTTCTCCGACCTGCTCGGCGTGTCGTCACTGGTCGACATGGTGAACGCGGCCAAGTCCGGCACGCCGTCGTCGGTGCTGGGGCCGTTCCATATCGAGGGCGCGCCCGAGCTGCCCAACGGCGGCGACCTCTGGAAGAACCAGGTCGGCGAGCCGCTGGTGGTGAGCGGCAAGATCGCCGACGACAGGGGCGCGCCGGCCAAGGGCACCGTGCTGGCGCTGTGGCAGAACTCCGGCAACGGCATGTACGCCCAGCAGGACGCGAGCCAGAGCCCGACCAACTATCACGCGCGGCTCAAGGTGGCGGACGACGGCACCTTCGCCTTCTCGACGGTGCGGCCGGTCTCCTACACCGTGCCGGACGACGGGCCGGCCGGCGACATGTTGCGCGCGCTCGGCCGCCATGCCTGGCGGCCGGCGCATCTGCACATGATCATCCACGCGCCGGGCCGGACGCCGCTGATCACCGAGTTCTTCCCCGACGACGACAAGTATCTCGACCGGGATGCGGTGTTCGGCGTGCGCGGCGGGCTGGTGCTGCCGTTCAAGCGCGAGACCGACCGCGCCCGCCTGCCGGCGAACCTCGCCGCCGGCAATTCGCTGCCGATGCCGGTGTGGACCGCGACGCTCGACCTTAAGCTTCCGGCGGCATAGCCGCCTGCGAGCAGAAAATTTCGAAAATTGTTACGGCTGTACGAGCGAGAGCACGATGGGGTAGCGCTGGCGCGCAGTGGCGCAAGAATGTGCTCGGCGATTAAGGAGCGAGTCGCCGGCCATTGCCCAAGGAACTCGTGCCGAGAGAGTCCTTTCCGCTGGCTTCTCCTCCGCGCCCGCGGCCTGACTGCCCGTCCGCGGCATACATCCAGGCCAGCCAGCCGATGACGCAGATCGCCAGCGCGACGAGCCGTGCGTAGAGAACAAGGACGAGTGTCGCGTCGGACACTTGCACATCCGCGCCTGGGGTGACGGGACCGATTACGAGGGCTTCGTCGCAGGCGGCGAGCGGCGCCGGCTTGCTGTCGACCGAATAGTCGACGCCGCCGAGCGGCGCCGCCGGGATGGCGATGTAGGCTGAGATGGCGCGCACGCCGTGCTGCAACTCCTGGAATGACACCTTTTGCGCCTCGGCGCAGCGTTGAGGTAGGCCGGCGTAGTCGGGCAGGAACTCGAGCCGGCCCCATCCATGCTCCCGCCGGTAGCCCCGTATCCACTCGGCCTCGGAAAAAGTCCCGAGCGCTCGCAGGCTGGGCGGTGCGCGCACCGCCAACGCCAACTCCAAGGTGGCGAGGGACAGCAGCGTCAGCCCGGCCAGGACGGTATTGCGCGTCGGCTGCGGCTTCCAGGCCACCAGCAGCAGGGCGAACGCGAGCAGAGCCGCCGGCAGCATGAGACGCGTGACGAACAGCGAGGTGGACAGCAGCGGCAGATGCTCGGCGATCGGAATGAGGGGCCGGGTCTGGATTGCCACCAAGGCGAGGACTGCGACAAGCAGCATCCACGCCCGCGCCGGCAGGCGGCCGCGCGACCACACGACCGTCAAGACCAGCGCGATCGGCAGCGCGTAGCCCATACCTTGCGCATGAAACCCGTTGACGACGTCGCCGAACGACAGGAACCCGTCGGCGAAACGCGCCAGCACCGTTGGCCCCAAGATCAGCGACTGCCACAGAACCTGCGGCAGCCAGAACGGCGTCGCGAGTACGAGGGCGATGATCGTTGCCCAGGCGTAGCGGCTCAGGATTTTGACCGGGGCTTCCCTCGTCAGAGACAAGGCGATCAACAGAGAGCATCCGAAGGCTTGGGCGAACACCAACGGATGGCCTGTCATCTGCAGAAAGAGCAGGGCGGTCAGCGGCACAATCTCGCGCCGCTGTAACAGCGTCAGCGTCACCCAGGGGATCAGGCAGTAGACCCCGATCTCGGCATAGGCCTGGCGCACGATCCAGAGGTTGTGGACATAGTTGGTGCAGAGAAAGAGGATCGCGGCCAGGAACGCCGCATAGGTGTCTTCGCTGTGTCGGTTGAGGCGAATCAGCCGCGTCAGGCCAAGGGCCAGAATGACCAGCGCCAGCCCCATCGTCAGCCGCATCGCCACATAAGCGGGCAGTCCCGCGACCTGGAGCGCGACCGCCGGCAAGTACGGCACGAAGCTGTAGTAGACAAAGAGCGGCAGCGCTTCGCCCGTGGTCGGATTGGTCACGAGCAGGCTGGGCGTGCCACTGCGCACCTGTTCAGCCAGTAGGTCGATGCGATAGAGATGGTGCAGGAAATCTTGACCGAAGCGCAAGGAAATCGCCACAAGCACGATGGCGACCACCCAGGCAAAGGCGCGGCCGCCTTTGCCCCGGACGATCTCGAGGGCGGCGAGTCCCCCCATCACGACTAGACTGACGAAATAGATCGCGATGCCCGGCGTGGCCAGGAACTCGGTGATCTGCTGCACCATCTCAACGCCCGCTACGCGGGGCCTGCTTGCCGTGGTCGCCCGAGCCGGTGAGCGCGCCGTAAGACGCCGCTGTTTTGCATTCGGGCGGGATTAATGTCGGCCATGGCTAAGGCCGCCTGGCCCAACGGCTCGAGCTCGTTAGTCTCGAGCCCGCGGATATCATCTCGGACACGCGCGGCCTCCTCGAACTCAAGATTGGCCGCGGCGTCGTGCATGCGCTTCTCGCTCATCCCGACGGGCATCGTCGAGTGGCTGCGCTGCCGGTAACACGCTTTCCGCTTTCCGTTGCCCGGGGCACAGCGAAGGATCTCGTGGCATTGGGAGCAGCGTAGAGCATAAGAAGATCCAGCGAAATGCTGCGTGCGCTCCGGCGATTACCGGCTCGCTGCCGATGCCGGTGTGGACGGTCAAGCGGCCAGCCGCGTGACCGCGCGGCGGTGCAGGCCAAACCACAGGCCGGCGATTGTCGCGCACAGGACCAGGGCGGCAATTCGCGCGTACAGGATCCTCGTCAGCTTGGATTCGTTCACCTGCAGCATCAGGCCTGGCCGGAACGGCCCGAGCGTCAGATCCTTGCCGCAGGCGGTCGGCGCGACCCGCGCTTCGTTGGGTGAATATTCCAGGCCAGCGAGCGGTGCGGCGCGGACGGAGAGGTAATCGGACGTTACGTGGATGCCCCGCTGCAGGTCGCCGAAGGACACGGCCTGGGCATCGCCGCAGCGTTGCGGCAGTCCCCTATAGTTGGGCAGGAACTCGCTGCGGCCCCACACCGTCTCGGTCGCTGCGTAAGTGCGTATCCAGGCCGTGTCGTCGGGCGCGCGGCCGGCCAGACGTTGCAGCCCGTCCGGCGCGCGCACGACCAGCATCGCGCCCATGCTGGCGAGCGACAGCAGCGCCAGCGCCGCCAGCACGGCGTCGCGCCGCGGCCACGACGGCCAGGCGACAAGGAGGAAGACGAAGGCCAGCAGGGCCGCCGGCAGCATCAGCCGCCAGACGAACAACGAAGTCGGCAGCAGCGGCAGACGTTCGGCCAGCGGCCGCAGAGGTTGGGTCTGGATCGCCACCGCGGCGAGCAGGGCGGCGGCCAGCATCCAGGCACGCCCGGACAGCCGCGCGCGCGTAAGCACGACCGCCAGCACGACGGCGATCGGCAGGGCGAAACCCAGCCCAAACAGGAAGCGCCAGTCGACCAGCTCGCGGAACGACAGGAAGGTGTCGGCGAAGCGCGCCGGCAGGGCGGCCGGTCCCTGGATCAGCGATTGCCAGAGCGCCTGCGGCAGCCAGAACGGCAGGGCGAGCAGCACCGCGAGCACCGTCGCTCCGGCATAGCGGCGCAGCAGGGCGGCTGGCGACTCATCGGACAGGGCCAAGGCCATCAGCAGGGAGCAGGCGAAGGCCTGGAGGAAGACGAGCGGATGGCCGGTCATCTGCAGGAAGAGCAGGACGACAAGCGGCGTGAGCGCGCGCGTCTGGATCAGCGTCAGGGTCAGCCACGGGATGAGGCAATAGACCCAAATCTCGGCGTAAGCCTGGCGCGAGAGCCAGAGATTGTAGACGTAGTTGCTGCAGAGGAAGAGGATCGCGGCCAGGAATGCCGCGTGCGCCTCGCGGCCGCGGGCGAGGCGGATCAGCCGCACCAGGCCGAGCGCCAGCACGACCAGGGACAGGCCCATGGCCAGACGGAAGGCGACATGCGCGGTGAACCCGACGAGGTCGAGCGCGACCGCCGGCAGGTAGGGGACGAAGCTGTAGTAGACGAAGATCGGCAAGGTCTCGCCGGTGACGGGGTTGGTCACCAGCAGGCTCGGCGTCCCGCGGCGCAGCTGCTCGGCCAGCACGGCGATGCGATAGACGTGATGGCCGGTGTCGTCGCCGAAGCGAAAGGTCAGGCTCGCCAGCAGGAGGACGACCACCCAGCCGAATGCGCGGCCGCCTTTGCCGCGCACGATCTCCCAGGCCGCCAATCCGCCGAGCCCCAGCAGGACGGCGAGATAGGTGAGGAAGCCCGGCAGTGTCCCGGCAAGCTCGACGAGCCGGTGCACGCTCTCAGCGTCCGCTGCGCCGCGCCTGCTTGCCGCGGCCGCCCGAGCCGGTGCGCACGCCGCGGAAGACGCGGCTGTTCTGCATCTTGCCGAGATGGACGCCGACATTGGCGCTCGCCGCCTGACCCGGCAGCTCGAGCTCGTTGGCCTCGAGGCGCCGGATCTCGTCGCGGATGCGCGCGGCTTCCTCGAACTCGAGGTTGGCGGCGGCGTCGCGCATGCGCTTCTCGAGCTCGGCGATGTGGGTGCGCAGGTTATGGCCGACCAGGTGCACGTCGCCCGACACGCCGGTGTCGATCGTGTAGTGGTCGCGCTCGGCGGTCGACTGCAGGATCTCGGCGATGTTCTTCTTCACCGAGGCCGGCGTGATGCCATGCTCCTCGTTGTAGGCGACCTGCTTGGCGCGCCGCCGATCGGTCTCGCTCATGGCGTACTTGATCGAATCGGTGAGCTTGTCGGCGTAGAGGATGACCCGGCCCTCGACGTTGCGCGCGGCGCGGCCGATGGTCTGCACCAGCGAGGTCGGCGAGCGCAGGAAGCCTTCCTTGTCGGCGTCGAGGATGGCTACCAGCGCGCATTCGGGGATGTCGAGGCCCTCGCGCAGCAGGTTGATGCCGACCAGCACGTCGAACGCGCCGAGCCGCAGGTCGCGGATGATCTCGATGCGCTCCAGGGTGTCGATGTCGGAGTGCAGGTAGCGGCAGCGGATGCCAGCCTCGTGCAGGTACTCGACGAGGTCCTCGGCCATGCGCTTGGTCAGCACGGTGACCAGCACGCGCTGCGCCTTCTTCGCGCAGTCCTTGCACTCGGCGATCAGGTCGTCGACCTGCTTCTCGACCGGCCGCACGATCACCGCCGGATCGATCAGGCCGGTCGGCCGGATCACCTGCTCGATGAAGGCGCCTTGCGTGCGCTCCATCTCCCACGGGCCGGGCGTGGCGCTGACGAAGGTGGTCTGCGGGCGCAGCGTCTCCCATTCCTCGAACTTGAGCGGCCGGTTGTCGATCGCCGAGGGCAGGCGGAAGCCGAACTCGGCGAGCACGCTCTTGCGGTTGAAGTCGCCGCGGAACATGCCGCCGATCTGCGGCACCGTGACGTGGCTCTCGTCGACGATCAGCAGCGAGTTGGTCGGGAAATACTCGAACAGGGTCGGCGGCGGCTCGCCCGGCTTGCGGCCGGTGAGGTAGCGCGAATAGTTCTCGATGCCGGCGCAGGCACCGGTGGTCTCCAGCATCTCGATGTCGAACAGGGTGCGCTGCTCCAGCCGCTGCGCCTCGAGCAGGCGGCCGGCGCGGTTGAACTCGGCCAAGCGCTGCTTGAGGTCGGTTTTGATCTGGTCGATCGCCTTGTTCATCGTCGGCTTGGGCGTCACGTAGTGGCTGTTGGCGTAGACGATGATGTCGTTCAGCGTCACGGCTTTCTCGCCGGTCAGCGGATCGAACTCGGTGATCGATTCGATCTCGTCGCCGAACATCTCGAAGCGCCAGGCCTTGTCCTCGTAGTGGGCCGGGAACAGGTCGATGGTGTCGCCGCGCACCCGGAAGGTGCCGCGCTGGAAGGCGTTGTCGTTGCGCTTGTACTGCTGCTCGACGAAGCGGCGCAGCAGCGAGCTGCGGTCGATCTTCTGGCCCTTGTGCAGGCGGAAGGTCATCGCCTGGTAGTTCTCGAGCGGGCCGATGCCGTAGATGCACGACACCGAGGCGACGATGATCACGTCGTCGCGCTCCATCAGCGCCCGCGTCGCCGAGTGCCGCATGCGGTCGATCTGCTCGTTGATCGACGAATCCTTCTCGATGTAGGTGTCGGTGCGCGGCACGTAGGCTTCGGGCTGGTAGTAGTCGTAGTACGACACGAAGTACTCGACCGCGTTGTCCGGGAAGAAGCCCTTCATCTCGCCGTAGAGCTGCGCCGCCAGCGTCTTGTTGGGCGCCAGCACCAGCGCCGGCCGCGTCTGCGACGCGATCACGTTGGCCATGGTGAAGGTCTTGCCCGAGCCGGTGACGCCCAGCAGCACCTGGTCGCGCTCGCCGGCCGACACGCCTTCCTTGAGCTGGCGGATCGCCTCGGGCTGGTCGCCGGCCGGCACGTAGTCCGAGACCAGCTTGAACGGCCTGGGGGTCACGCCTTCGAGCACCGGCCGCCGCTGGATGTACGGCATGTCGAGCGGCTGGGCTGAAACGGCCAAATTCTTCGAGGGCATGGGCCGTATTATATGAGGGCCGGGAGACTGCCCCGCAATGCTAGCCTGCCGCCCCTTTGATGCCTGAATTCCTGACAGTTTCCTTCCTGACCGCGGCGGTGGTCGCGGTCGTGGCCGGCATGGTGCGCGGCTTCGCGGGCTTTGGCGCCGCCATGGTGATGACCCCGGTCTTCTCGGCCCTCTACGGGCCCGGGATCGGCGTTGCGCTCTGTCTGCTGCTGGAGATCGCGGTCGCCCTGCCGTTGCTGCCGCGGGCCATCCAGTACGTCGACTGGCGGCGCATCGGGCTGTTGATGATCGCGGCGGTGATCGGCGCGCCCGCGGGTAACCTCGTGCTCACCCAGGTTTCTCCCGAGCCGATGCGCTGGGCCATTTCGGCGATCGTGCTGACGGCGGTGGCGCTGCTGGCGAGTGGCTGGCGGTTCCATGGCCAGTGGCGCGCGCCGGTGACGCTGGGCATCGGCGCGACCAGCGGCTTCCTCAATGGTTTGAGCGGCATGGCCGGGCCGCCGATCGCCTTCTATTACCTGGCCGGTAACGAGACGGCGACGCGGGTGCGCGCCAATCTCACGGCCTACTTCGTCTTTGTCGATTTTGCGGCACTGCTGGTGTTCCTCGGCCGCGGCCTGGTGCATTGGGACACGGCCGTTCTCGGACTTTCCCTCACACCCGCTGTGGTGGCCGGCGGGTTGTTGGGCGAGAAGCTATTCCCCTTGGCCAGCGAGGCCTTTTACCGCCGCCTCGCGCTCGGCCTTCTGGTCGCGGTGGCGATCGGGTCCTTGATCCTGTAACGCGGGCCGGGTAGCGAACAGGCATGAAGATCTGGGGCAAGATCGTGGGCGGCACCGCGGGCTTCGCATTGGGCGGGCCGATCGCGGCATTGCTGGGCGTGATGGCGGGCCATGCCCTCGACCAGTTCGTCGAGCAGAGCGCCGGTTCGGACATGACGGTCGCCACGCCGGTCGATCCGAACGACCATCCGGGCCTGCGCGAGATCGCGTTCACCATCGGCGTGATCGCGCTCGGCGCCAAGATTGCCAAGGTCGACGGCGAGGTGACGCGCTCCGAGGTCGAGGCGTTCCGTTCGTTCTTCCAGGTGCCGCCGGGCGAGGAGAAGAACGTCGAGCGCTTCTTCGACCTCGCCAAGCGCGATGCCGCGGGCTTCGAGCCTTATGCGCGGCAGGTCGCCGCGCTGTTCCCCGACGCGCCCGAGATCCTGGAGAACGTGCTCGAGGGTCTGTTCGACATCGCCAAGGCCGACGGCAAGGTCGGCGCCGCCGAGGCCGAGTACCTCGGCAAGGTCGCGGCCATCTTCGGCCTCAGCGGCGAGCGCTTCGAGCGGGCGCGCGCCGCCGCGCTTGGCGTCGCCGAGTGCGAGCCGTGCATCGTGCTGGGCATCGATCCGCTGGCGACCGACGAGCAGATCCGCGAGGCATGGCTGCGCCAGGTCAAGGCGCATCATCCCGACCGGCTGATCGCGCAGGGCCTGCCCGAGGAGGCGATCCGGGTCGCCAACCGCAAGCTCGCGCTGATCAACGACGCCTACGACCGCCTGCGCCGGCAGCGCGGACTGGAAGCCGCCTGACGTGACCCCTCGCTCATGAACATCGTCGATCGGCCGTCGCCCAATTCAGCGCCGCGGCCCGAGGGGACGATCGTCGACATCCTGGTGCTGCACTACACCGAGCTGCCGCTGCAGGCCTCGCTCGACATCCTGAGCGACGACAAACGCGAAGGCCGGGTCAGCGCGCACTACGTGCTGGCCGAGGACGGCACTGCCTATCGCCTGGTGCCCGAGGAGCGCACCGCCTGGCACGCCGGCCGCTCGTCATGGCGCGGCCGAGAGGCGCTGAACGCCACGTCGATCGGCATCGAGATCGTGAACCTGCACGGCGACCGGCACGACTATCCGGCGACGCAGATCGCGGCGCTGATCGAGCTCTGCCGCGATGTCCTCGCGCGTCATCCCGCGATCGAGCCGCGCAACGTCGTCGGCCATTCCGACATCGCCCCGCAGCGCAAGATCGATCCCGGCCGGCGCTTCCCCTGGAAGACGCTGGCGGACGCCGGCATCGGGCTGTGGCCAAGGGCCGGCGGGCGGCCGCTCGACGGGGACCTCCATGCCGCCCTGCGACGCTACGGCTACGCGCCGCCGATCGCCGTCCCGCCGCGGGAGATCGTAAAGGCCTTCCAGCGCCACTTCCGCCCGGCCAGAGTCGACGGCATGGCCGACCCCGAGACGCGGACCTTGCTGGCCGGCCTGCTTGACCCGCTGGGGGGAGCGCTCTAGTCAAGCCTGCGGGTCAGACGGCTGGATGGCTGCGCTTCGCGGGCAACCGCGGGGTGAGGAAAGTCCGGGCTCCACGGAGACACGGTGCCGGCTAACGGCCGGCGGGGGCGACCCCAGGGAAAGTGCCACAGAGAACAGACCGCCAAGCTGGTTCGCCAGCGAGGTAAGGGTGAAACGGTGGGGTAAGAGCCCACCGCGCGAGCGGTAACGCAAGCGGCACGGCAAACCCCACCGGGAGCAAGACCAAATAGGGGCGGCACGCCGGGCAACCGGCAAGCGGTGTTTCCGCGCCGCCGCCCGGGTCGGTCGCGCGAGGCGCTCGGCAACGGGCGTCCCAGAGGAATGGCCATCCATCGCTCGCCCAGGTTCGCTTGGGAGGGCGTGGACAGAACCCGGCTTACAGGCCGTCTGACCCTTTCATTCCGCGATGAGGCGACACGATCGCAGCTCAAGTCTTGCAGGGAGGTCGCTGGGCAGCTTGATGTCCCGTACGAGGCCGAGCGCTTCGAATGTCTTGATCAGCCACCAGCCGGGATCGACCTGGCCGGGGAAGAGCCTTCGCCGAGCCGGGAAAGGCGTGGTGATTGTTATGCCAGCTCTCGCCCATGCTGATCAGCCCGGCGACCGCAATGTCGTAGCCCTGCGCTGCCGTGCCTTCGACAATCCAGTGTTGCCCGCCGCGGCGATGCGCGAAGTGGCCGACCAGCCAGTGGCCGGTGACCGACACGGCGATGCGCAGGCAGTTGCTGCGCCATCCAGGTGCGTTCGACGAACGCATAGAAGCGGTCGCGCGAGATCGCAGGCTCGGGCGTGAAGGCCGGCGGATGGTCGAGCGCCAGCTCGCAATGGAGCTGCCACCAGCGTCCTGCCAGAAGCCGCGACGATGACGGAGATAGTCGTGGCAATCGGCCTGCCGCTGCGCCCAGTCCCGCAGGTCGTGCTGGCGGACCATGCCGATCGGGCCGGCCATGCCGACCAGCGTGCCGAGATAGACGGAGAGCCGCTCGAGCCAGAGCGGGCAGGCGAAGCTGCGATGGATCAGCCGCCGGTCCATGCCGACCGAGTGCCCGAAGCACAAGGTGACCGCCGTGGTGGCGAGGAAGAGGATGGCCGCGTCCCAGGAGGCGCAAAATGGCGCAAGCCCGGCGCCCGCCGCCATGCCGCCGATCCAGAGAGACTTCGCCGGCGCCCAGCGAACGGTTCCGCGGACCGGAGTCTCTGCCGCGGCCGCCATTCCGTTCAACGCCTGCCCGCACCCCCATCCCGGGACGCTACGCTGTTTCCCACGCGCGTGGGAAACCGAAAACACTGCAGGGCCGGCATTTGGGGCGATTCTTCCCATCTTTCTATATCACGCCCTACCCACTAGACCTTGCGCAGTTTCGTCAACGGCGCACAATAAGTCCTGTGCGTAACTCCCTCAGATTCCAGCGCGATTCCCGGGCTTGATCATTGCATCCCTGAAAATCCCATGCTATCCCATATCATCCCGATGGACGCGGGGCGTGGGGCACCGACGGCGGGATCAAGGGGAGAGGCCCGGTGGCATTCCGGTCCGAAATCCTGATCAAGCTGGACAAAAAAGGACGAGCCCTGCTGCCCGCCGCCTTCCGTGACGAGCTGCCTTCCGACGATCGCGGTGCCTTCGTGCTCTACCACTCGCCCAACGTGCCTGGTGTCGTGAACGGCAATTCCCGCGCCGGCTTCGATGGCATGCTCGATCGTCTGCGCGCCGAAGCTCTCGGCCCCAAGGGCTCGCTCAAGGTGGCGCTCGACGACGAGGCGTTCGATCCGGCGGGTTATCTCTCGGCGTCGGCCCGCACCATCCCGCTCGAGCCCGATGGACGCTTCACCATGCCGGCCGAGTTCGCGCAGGTCCTCGAGATCGAGGACGGCGTGATGCTGGTCGGCAAGGGCGACAAGTTCCAACTGTGGAATCCCAAGCGCTGGCAGGCCCGCCGCGACGCCGACCGCGCCAAGATGGAAGCCTTCGTGCGCGGCCTCACGGGAGGCGACGCATGAGCGGTCATGTCCCCGTGATGCTCACCGAGGTGGTCGACGCGCTGCAGCCGCGCGACGGCGGCCGCTATGTCGACGGCACGTTCGGCGGCGGCGGCTACACCGCCGCGATCCTCGATCGTGCTGCCTGCGAGGTGATTGCGATCGACCGCGATCCCGACGCGATTTCCGCAGGCGAGGCGCTGGTCCAGCGTTATGCGCCGCGCCTGCGCCTGATCGAGGGCCGCTTCGGAGACATGGAGCAGCTGTTGAGTGCCGAAGGCGTGTCGGCAGTCGACGGCGTGGCCCTCGATCTTGGCGTCTCGTCGATGCAGTTCGACCAGGCCGAGCGCGGCTTCTCCTTCCGCGCCTCCGGCCCGCTCGACATGCGCATGGAGAAGAATGGCCCGTCGGCCGCCGACCTCGTCAACGACAGCGACGAGAAGGAGCTGGCCGACATCCTGTGGCGCTACGGCGAGGAGCGGAAGAGCCGCCGCGTCGCGAAGGCGATCGTCGAGCGTCGCCGCGACAAGCGCATCGAGACCACCGGAGAGCTCGCCGAGATCGTGCGCCGCGCCGTCGGCCCCTCGGCCAAGGACGAGAGCGATCCGGCGACGCGCGCCTTCCAGGCTCTGCGCATTGCGGTGAACGACGAGCTGGGCGAGCTCGAACGCGGTCTCGTCGCGGCCGAGCAGGTGCTGGCGCCGGGCGGCCGTCTCGCCGTGGTGTCCTTCCATTCGCTGGAGGACCGCGCGGTCAAGGATTTCGTGCGTTCCCATGCCGGCCGCACGCCGTCGCCGTCGCGCCATGCGCCGCCGCGCGCCGCCGAGCAGGCCGCGACCCTGCGCGAGGTGACGCGCAAGCCGGTGTCGCCGTCGCAGGAAGAAGTCTCCGCCAATCCGCGGGCGCGCTCGGCGCGGCTGCGCGTCGCCGAGAAGGTGACCGCATGATCCATCGCGGCCTCCTGTTCTGGTCGATCGCCGCCGTCGCCACGGCGGTGGGCCTGTTCGGGGTCAAGTACAAGGTGCAGGACCTCGAGGAGCAGATCGACCGCACCAACCAGAAGATCATCACCAGCCAGCAGGCGACCCACATCCTCAAGGTCGAGTGGGCGCATCTCAACGAGGCCGAGCGCATCGAGAAGCTGGCGCAGAAGTATCTCAAGCTCGAGCAGGCCGGGATCAAGCAGGTCGCCCGGCTCGACATGCTCAAACCGGAGACGAGCAACCCGCAACCGAACCTGCAAGCGAATCAGAATCAGCAAAGGCGCGACTCACCACTTCCTTCCCCCCCACGAACGGGCAGCGACGTCCCCTCGTCGAGCTTGCCCGGTGGTGGTCGCGTCTCCGCGGAGGCCGGCAGCCCCTCGCCGGCCTCCGCACCCTCTTCAGGGCGCATAACGACCGGACCCACGACGCCCCCTCGACCGGCTTTGATTCAAGAGCCGGCAACAACGGGTCCGGTTGGCGACGGCCAGGTCGCCGCAACATCCATCGACGAAATCCTCTCACGTAAGGAAGGGGAACGTCGGTGAGGCTGTGGCGAAAATCTGGCCAGCCCGAACCGGCCGCCGCGTCCCCCGCGGCGGCCGGCGCGCGTTACGGGTCCGAAAAGGAGCGACTCAAGGGCGACGTGCAGGAGCTTGCACGCCAGCGCCTGGTCGTGGCCTCGGCCCTGTTTGCGATGGTGTTCTGCGCAGTCGCGCTGCGTATGTCGTGGGTGTCGCTGATGCGCGACAGTACCGAGCCGACGCAGCGCATGGCGGCGCGCGGAGGCGCCATCCAGTCGGAGCGCGCCGACATCGTCGACCGCAACGGCGTGGTGCTGGCGACCTCGGTGCCGGTGATGTCGGCCTTCGTCAATCCGCACCTGCTGCTCGACCCGCCGGAGGCGGCACGCAAGATCGTCGCGGTGCTGCCCGAGTTCAAGTACGAGGACATGAAGGAGAAGCTCGAGGCCGACAAGAGCTTCGTCTGGATCAAGCGCGGCCTCTCCCCACGCGAGCATTTCCTGGTCAACCGCCTCGGCATCCCCGGCCTCGAGTTCCAGGCCGAGGAGCGGCGCATCTATCCGCAGGGCTCGACCGGCGCGCACATCGTGGGCTACGACAGCATCGACAATTCCGGCCTCGCCGGCGTCGAGCGCTACTTCGACCAGCGCCTGCAGAGCGGCGAGATGGTGCAGCTCTCGATCGATCTGCGCCTGCAGCGCATGGTCGAGGACGAGATCGCCAAGGCGGTGCAGAAGTTCTCGGCGATCGGCGCCACCGCGATCGTGATGGACGTGACCAACGGCGAGATCCTCGCCATGGCGTCGCTGCCGACCTACGACGCCAACAAGGCCAAGACGATAACCAACGAGGCCTTGTTCAACCGCGCGACGCTCGGCGTCTACGAGCAGGGCTCGACCTTCAAGATCTTCAACACCGCGATGGCGCTCGACAGCGGCAAGGTGACGATGACCAGCGTCTTCGACGCGACCTCGCCGATCAAGATCGATCGCTTCACGATCAACGACGACCATCCGCAGCGCCGGCCGCTGACGGTGCCCGAGATCTTCAAGTACTCGTCCAACATTGGCTCGGCCAAGATGGCGGCCGACGTCATGGGGCCGGAGGCGCAGAAGGCCTTCTTCGACAAGATCGGGTTCCTGAAGCCGCTGACCACCCAGCTTCCCGAGCTGGCGGCACCGCTGTGGCCGCGCCACTGGGTGCGCATCAACACCATGACCATCGCTTACGGCCACGGCATCTCGGTGACGCCGCTGCATCTGGCGATCGGTTCGGCTGCCATGGTCAACGGTGGCGTCCTATACCAGCCGAGCTTCGTGAAGCGCACCGCCGGGGGCGAGGCCGGCAAGCGCGTCATCCAGGCCAAGACCTCCCAGTACATGCGCCAGCTGCTGCGATTGAACGCCGTTGAGGGCACCGGCAAGAACGCCGACGTCAAGAACTACGAGGTCGGCGGCAAGACCGGCACGGCGGAAAAGGCCAGTCGCGGCGGCTACCGCCAAAAAGCCCTAATCAGTTCGTTTGTTGGCATGTTTCCGATGAGCGAGCCCAAGTTCCTCGTCCTCGTGTCGCTCGACGAACCGCACGGCACCAAGGAGACCGGCGGCTACGCCACCGGCGGCATGGTCTCCGCGCCCAGCGTCAAGACGATCATCGAGAACATCATCGCCCTCTACGGCATCCTGCCCGGCGACTGGAGCCAGACGCCGCTGGAGATCGCATCGATGCCGATCGCTTCGGCGAGGCTGCCCGAGGCGCCGGTGGTCACCGCGGTCAGCCGCGGCCGCGGGGTCGAGCGCAAGGCCCTGTCCGCGCGACCGGTTTCCGGCGGAGTGCGCCACGTTGCGGCTGAGTGAGCTCATGGGCCGCGCCTTGCCACACGATCTGGAGGTGGCCGGCCTGACCCTCGACTCCCGCAAGGTTCAGCCCGGTTTCCTCTTCGCCGCATTGACCGGTTCCAAGGCCGACGGCGCCACCTTCGTCAGCGATGCGCTGGAGCGTGGCGCCACCGCGATCCTGGCCGCGTCCGACGCCGTCCTGCCGCCGCTCTCCCAGGGCATCGTCGTGCTGCGCGACGACAATCCGCGCCGCCGCATCGCCCTGATGGCCGCGACCTTCGCCGGCGTGCAGCCCACGACCATCGCCGCCGTCACGGGCACCAACGGCAAGAGCTCGACCGTTCACTTCGTGCGCCACATCTGGGCGACCCTCGGGCTCGAGGCGGCCAGCGTCGGCACGCTCGGCATCGTCTCGCCCGGCTTCACCCGCGAGGCCGGCCTGACCACGCCCGACCCGGTACAGCTCCATGCCGATCTCGCGACCTTGGCACGCGAGGGCGTGACCCATCTCGCGATCGAGGCGTCGAGCCACGGTCTCGACCAGCACCGGCTCGACGGCCTCAAGCTCTCGGCCGCGGCCTTCACCAACCTGACGCACGAGCATCTCGACTATCACCCGACGATGGATGCGTACTTCGCGGCCAAGGCACGGCTGTTCGAGACGCTGCTGCCGGCGAACGGCACCGCCGTCGTGAACGCCGACAGCGACCGCGCGGCGCAGCTTGGGGAAATCTGCGCGCGGCGCGGCGTGCGCTTCTGGACCTACGGCGCCAAGGGCCGCGAGCTGCGGCTGCTGCGCGACCAGCCGACGCCGAACGGCCAGCATCTGGTCGTCGAAGTGCTGGGCACGCGCCATGAGGTCGAGCTGCCGCTGGTCGGCGGCTTCCAGGCCTCGAACGCTTTGGCCGCCCTCGGTCTCGTCGTCGCAACCGGCGGCGATGCGGCGCGTGCAGTCGCGGCGCTGGGCACGCTGACCGGCGCACCGGGCCGGCTGCAGCTCGTGGCGCGCCACAGGAGCGGCGCGCCGGTCTATGTCGACTACGCCCACAAGCCCGAGGCGCTGGAGACCGTGCTGGCGACCTTGCGGCCGTTCGCCAGGGGCAAGCTGGTCGTGGTGTTCGGCTGCGGCGGCGACCGCGACCGTGGCAAGCGGCCGGTGATGGGCGAAATCGCGACGCGCCTGGCCGACTTCACCCTAGTTACCGACGACAATCCGCGCAGCGAGGAGCCCGAAGCGATCCGTGCCGAGATCGTGCGTGGCATCCCCGCCGATCGGAAGAACTGGGCCGAGATCCGTACCGATCGCCACGCCGCGATCGAGCAGGGCATGGCGGCGCTCACCTCCGCGGACGACCTGCTGCTGATCGCCGGCAAGGGCCACGAGGCCGGCCAGACCATCAAGGGCGTGACCCATCCCTTCGACGACGCCGAGGTGGCGCGGGAGCTCGCCCGCCCCTCCGAAGGTGCTTAAGTGAGCGCGCTCTGGACCTCCGACGAAGTGGCGAAGGCCTTGTCGCCGATCGCGATGTCCGGTGCGTTCGAAGCGACCGGCGTCACCTTCGACAGCCGCGCCGTCGGCAAAGGCGACATCTTCTTCGCGCTGGCCGGCGAGACGACGGACGGCCATCAGTACGTCACCGAAGCCCTGTCGCGCAGGGCTGCCGCTGCCGTCGTCTCGCGCGATGTGCCCGGCGCCTCCGGCAACCTGATCCGTGTTCCGGACACCATGAAAGCGCTGGTCGATCTCGGCCGCGCCGGCCGTGTCCGGAGCGGCGCGCGCATCGCGTCCGTCACCGGCTCGGTCGGCAAGACCAGCACCAAGGACGCGCTCCGCGCCATCCTGTCGGCCCAGGCGCCGACCGTGGCCAGTGCGGCCTCCTACAACAACCATGTCGGCGTGCCGATCAGCCTCGCCCGGCTGTCGCGCGAGGCACGCTACGGCGTTTTCGAGATCGGCATGAACCATCCCGGCGAGATCGAGCCGCTGGCCCGCCAGGTCGAGGCCGATGTCGGCGTGATCACCAACGTCGAGGCGGCACATATTGGTCACATGGGCAGCGAGGAGGCGATTGCCGACGAGAAGGCCTGCCTGTTCGCCGGCATGCGCCCGGGCGCCGTGGCCGTGCTCAACCGCGACAATCGCCACTACGACCGGCTGGTGCGCCATGCGCGCAAGTTCGGGGTCGAGACGATCGTCGGCTTCGGCCGGCACGCCGAAGCCCATGCGCGGCTCCTCGCGTGCGACCTGCAGGATTCGGGCAGCGACGTCCAAGCCTTGATCGGTAACAGGCGGATCGAGTATCGCCTCGGAGCGGCGGGCGAACACTGGGTGCTGAACAGCCTGGCGGCGCTGGCCGTCGCCGAGGCGCTCGGCGCCGAAACAGCCAAGGCCGCGGCGACGCTCGCCGAGGTCAAGGCGTCGCCGGGACGCGGCGCAAGGCGGTGGCTCAAATTCGGCCAAGGGAGCGAGGCTGGAAAAGTCGAGCTGCTGGACGAGAGCTACAACGCCAACCCCGCGTCGATGCGGGCGATGCTGGCGGTGCTGGCGCGGACCGAGACCGCGCCGGGCGGCCGTCGCCTGCTGGTGATGGGCGACATGCGCGAGCTCGGCGAGCACGCCGATGCGCTGCATGCCGGGCTGGCCGACGCAGTCGCGGCGAGCGGGGCGGCACAGGTCTTCCTGTGCGGCCCGCACATGGAGGCGCTGTGGCACAAGCTGGCCGCGGCGCAGAAGGGGGTTCACCGGCCGGATTCGGCTGCATTGGCGGGAGAGGTCGCGAAGGCGTTGAAGGCGGGAGACGTGATCGCGATCAAGGGCTCGCTGGGCTCAAAAATGAAAGTTGTCGTCGATGCCGTGCTGGCGGCAAGCGACGGCGAAACCGGACGCTGAAGGATGCTTTACAATCTCGTCTACCCGCTGGCCGACGTCTTCAGCCCATTCAACCTGTTCCGCTACCTGACGTTCCGCTCGATCGCGGCGTTCCTGACGGCGCTCATCTTGAGCTTCCTGATCGGCGGCGCCCTGATCCGCTGGCTGCGCAGCAAGCAGGGCCATGGCCAGCCGATCCGCGAGGATGGCCCGGCGACGCACATCGTCACCAAGAAGGGCACGCCGACCATGGGCGGCCTGTTGATCCTGATCGCGCTGTCGGTGGCGACGCTGCTGTGGGCCGACCTCACCAACCGCTACGTCTGGTGCGTGCTCGGCATCACCGTGACGTTCGGCGCGATCGGCCTGTGGGACGATTTCCTGAAGGTCACCAAGCGCAATCCCAAGGGCGTGCCCGGCAGGACCAAGTTCGTGCTGGCCGTGGTGATCGCGGGCGTTGCCGCCTGGTTCATCGCCCAGGGCTCGCCGCCCGGCCTGCGTTACACTCTCGCGCTGCCGTTCCTGAAGGATGTGCTGGTGCCGCTGGGCATCGTCGGCTTTTTGCTGTTCTCGGTCGTGGTCATCGTCGGCACGTCCAATGCCGTCAACCTGACCGACGGCCTCGACGGCCTGGCGATCGGGCCGGTGATCATGGCGGCCGGCGTGTTCGCGCTGATCACCTATGTCGTCGGCAACGTGATCTACACCAACTACCTCTACGTCCATCACGTGCCGCGCGCCGGCGAGCTCGCGGTGCTGCTGTCGGCGCTGGTCGGCGCGGGGCTGGGCTTCCTGTGGTTCAACGCACCGCCCGCCATGGTGTTCATGGGCGACACCGGCTCGCTGTCGATCGGCGGCGCGCTGGGTGGCGTCGCGGTCGTCACCAAGCACGAGATCGTGCTGGCGATCGTCGGCGGCCTGTTCGTGCTCGAGACCGTGTCGGTGATCGTGCAGGTGATGTCCTTCAAGCTGACCGGCAAGCGCATCTTCCGGATGGCGCCGCTGCATCATCACTTCGAGCAGAAGGGCTGGGCGGAGCCCACCATCGTCTTCCGCTTCTGGATCATCGCCGCCATCCTCTCGATGGTGGGCCTCGCCACCCTCAAGCTGAGGTAGCGATGATCGATCTCTCCGTCCTCGAGGGTTCGTCGTACGTGGTGCTGGGGCTGGCGCGCTCCGGGCTGACCACGGTGCGCGCCCTGGTGGCCGCGGGGATCGACTGCGTCGCCTGGGACGACAACGAGGCGTCGCGCGATCAGGCTGCGAAGATCGGCGCCAAGCTGGTCGAGCCCGCCACCATCGACTGGAGCAAGGTCACCGCGCTGGTCATCAGCCCCGGCATTCCCAACCTGCTGCCCAAGCCGCACCCGGTGGCCGCTGCGGCGCGCGCGGCCGGCAAGCCGCTGATCTGCGACGTCGAATTGCTGGCCCGTGCCCAGCCGAATAACCGCTATGTCGCCGTCACCGGCACCAACGGCAAGTCGACCACCACGGCGCTGATCGGCCACATCCTCGAGAAGGCCGGCGCGGCCTGCGAGGTTGGCGGCAATATTGGCCGCGGCGCGCTCGACCTGGCGCCGCTCGGCCGCGACGGCATCTACGTGCTGGAGCTCTCGTCCTACCAGCTCGAATTGCTCGCGACCTTCCGCGCCCATGTCGCGGTGTGGCTCAACATCACGCCCGACCATATCGATCGCCACGGCGACATGGCGGGCTATGTCGCCGCCAAGGAGCACATCTTCGATCGCCAGCGCGAGGGCGACTGCGCCGTGATGGGCGTCGACGACGACTATTCGCGCGCCATGTTCGACAAGGTGTCCAAGCGGCCGCGCATCGGCGCCGTGCCGGTGGCGCTCGATCGGCCGATCGCCGCGGGCATCTCGTTCCGTGCCGGCACGCTGATCGATGCCGACGGCTATCTCGCCAACTTCGCCAACGTCGCCACCCTGCCGGGCGATCACAACGCGCAGAATGCGGCCTGCGCCTGGGCGGCCTGCCGCTGGCTGCAGATCGGGCGCGAGGCGATCCTTGGCGGACTCGAGAGCTATCCCGGCCTGCCGCACCGCCAGGAGCGGGTCGCGGCGCTGGGCAGGGTGACCTACGTCAACGACAGCAAGGCGACCAACGCCGATGCCGCGGCGCGTGCGCTCTCGTCCTACCGCAACATCTACTGGATCATCGGCGGCCAGGCGAAGGAGGGCGGCGTGGCACCGCTCGAACCATACTTCGACCGTATCCGCCATGCCTTCCTGATCGGCGAGGCCTCCGACCTGTTCGCGACCCAGCTCGCGGGCAAGCTGCCGTTCGAGCGCTGCGGCGACCTGCAGTCGGCGCTGAACGCCGCTCACGCCCGCGCGCAAGCCGAGGCGACTGAGCCCGCGGTGGTGCTGCTGTCGCCGGCCTGCGCCTCGTGGGACCAGTGGAAGAGCTATGAGCATCGCGGCGATGCCTTTCGCGCGATGGCGCGCGCCCTGCCGGGCGCCGAGACGGTGGGGAGAGCGGCATGATCCAGGTTCCGCGCGACGACCGCAGCCTGATCGGGCAATGGTGGTGGACGGTCGACCGCTGGGCGCTCGGTGCGATCCTGGCGATCATGGCGTTCGGCGTGATGCTGACCTTGGCGGCGTCGCCGCCGGCGGCCGAACGCATCGGCGCCGACTCCTTCATGTTCGCCAAGCGCCAGTTCCTGTTCCTGCCTCTGGCGCTGGCCTTGATGCTCGGCATCTCGCTCGCCTCGCCGCGTCATATCCGGCGACTGGCGCTGCTGGTGTTCTGCGGCAGCGTCGTGCTGCTCGCCGCGACCTTCGTGATCGGCGTCGAGATCAAGGGCGCGCGGCGCTGGATCTCGGTTCCGGGCCTGTCGAGCGTGCAGCCGTCGGAGTTCGTGAAGCCCAGCCTGGCGGTGATCTCGGCCTGGCTGCTGGCGCAGAGCCGGGTCGAGCGGCGCATGCCGGGCTACTTCCTCTGCACCCTGCTGGTCGGCGGCGTGCTGGGGCTGCTGATCCTGCAGCCCGACCTCGGCATGAGCATCGTCGTCGCCGCGGTGTGGGCGGCGCAGCTCTTCGTCGTCGGCCTGCCGATGTGGGTGGCGGGCTTCGGCGTGCTCGGCGGCGCGGCGGCGATGGTCGGTGCCTACTTCACCTTCAACCACGTGCGCAGCCGCTTCGACCGCTTCCTCGACCCGTCGTCGGGCGACAACTACCAGGTCAACACCGCGCTCGAGGCCTTCCAGAACGGCTCGCTGTTCGGCCGCGGCCCGGGCGAGGGCACCGTCAAGGCGCAGCTCCCCGACGCCCACACCGACTTCGTGATGGCGGTGGCGGGCGAGGAGTTCGGCCTCATCGTCTGCCTGCTGATCCTGGCCCTGTTCGCCTTCGTCACCCTGCGGGCGCTGTCGCGCGCCTCCAAGGAGACCAGCCTGTTCATCACCCTGGCCGGCACCGGCCTCGGCGTGCAGTTCGGCCTGCAGGCGGCGATCAACATGGCCTCGACCATCCAGCTCATCCCCGCCAAGGGCATGACCCTGCCGTTCATCTCCTATGGCGGCTCGTCGGCGCTGGCGATGGCGATCTGCGTCGGCATGATGCTGTCGTTGACCCGCGAGCATGCCGGCCTCAGAGAGGCGGTGTGATGGCCGAACGCCCGCCCATCTCCAAGCTAGTCGTCCTGGCGACCGGCGGCACCGGCGGGCATGTGTTCCCCGCCGAGGCGCTGGCGGGCGAGCTCGAGGCGCGCGGCGTGCCGTTCGCGCTGGTCACCGATTCGCGCGGCCGGCAATGGCAGGGCGCGCTGGCGCGCCGGCCGATCCACTACATCCATTCCGCCAGCCCCTCAGGCTCGCTGGCGAAGCGCCTGCAGGCGCTGCTGCTGCTTGGCCTCGGCCTGTTCGACGCCTGGCGCGCGCTCGGCCGCCTCTCTCCCGCCGCGGTGGTGGGTTTCGGCGGCTACGCGTCCGTCCCCACCATGATCGCGGCCCGCCTGCGCCGCATGCCGGCGATGGTGCACGAGCAGAACGCCGTGCTGGGCAGGGCCAATCGCCTGGTGTTGGGCGGCGTGTCCAAGGTCGCGACCTCCTTTGCCCGCACGCGCTTCGTCGACGACCGCGCGTATCTGGTCGGCAATCCGGTGCGCGAGCCGGTCCGCGCCCTGCGCGGCAGCACCTATCGCGCGCCCGGCCCGGATCGCGTGATCGACCTGCTGGCGTTCGGCGGCAGCCAGGGTGCCGCGTCGTTCAGCCAGGTCATTCCCGAGGCGATCCTGTCGCTGCCGCAGGCCATGCGGGCGCGGTTGCGCATCGTGCAGCAGTGCCGGCCCGAGGATCTCGAAAAGGTCCGCGCCCGCTACGAGAAGGCCAACATCGTGGCCGAGCTGGCGCCGTTCTTCGCCGACCTGCCGCAGCGGCTCGCCGGCGCGCACCTGGTGATCGGCCGCTCCGGCGCCTCGACGGTCGCCGAGCTCGCCACCATCGGCCGGCCCTCGATCCTGGTTCCTTATCCCTACGCCGCGGACGACCATCAGACCGCCAACGCCCGCGCCTTCGAGGCCGCCGGCGCCTGCATCGTCATCCCGCATGCCGAATTCACCGCGCCGGCTCTCGCCGGCCATCTTCGCGCGCTGTTCGAGGCGCCCGAGCGCATGTCCGTCATGGCTGCCGCCGCGCGCGCCGCCGGCCGGCCGGATGCTGCGTCACGTCTTGCAGATTTGGTCATAGGAGTCGCCGCATGAGGGCGCTACCGCTGGATATCGGTCTCATCCATTTCGTCGGTATCGGCGGCATCGGCATGTCGGGCATCGCCGAGGTCCTGCACAATCTCGGCTACAAGGTGCAGGGCAGCGACCTCGCCGACGGCGCCAACACGCGCCGTCTCGCCGATCTCGGGATCAAGGTCCATATCGGTCATCGCGCCGACAATGTCGGCAACGCCCAGGTCATCGTCGTCTCGTCGGCCGTCAAGAAGGACAATCCCGAGGTCCTGGCGGCGCGCGCCCGCTTCGTGCCGGTGGTGCGCCGCGCCGAGATGCTGGGCGAGCTGATGCGGCTCAAATGGTCGATCGCGGTCGGCGGCACGCACGGCAAGACCACCACGACCTCGATGGTCGCCTCGATGCTCGACGCCGGCGGGCTCGACCCGACGGTGATCAACGGCGGCATCATCAACGCCTACGGCACCAACGCCCGGATCGGCAGCGGCGACTGGATGGTGGTCGAATCGGACGAATCCGATGGCTCGTTCCTGCGCCTGCCGGCGACCATCGCCATCGTCACCAACGTCGATCCCGAGCATCTCGACCACTACGGCACCTTCGACGCCCTGCGCGACGCCTTCGTCCGCTTTGTGGAAAACATCCCGTTCTACGGCTTCGCCGTACTGTGCGCCGACCATCCCGAGGTCCAGGCGCTGATCCCGCGGGTCGCCGACCGGCGCATCGTCACCTACGGCCTGGGGGTGAACGCCGACGTCCGTGCGCTCAACCTCAAGCTCGACCGCGGCGGCGCCGACTTCGACGTCCAGGTCGCCAACCGCGCCACCAACAGCTCGCGCACCATCGTCGACTTGCGCCTGCCGATGTTCGGTCAGCACAATGTCCTGAACGCGCTGGCCGCCGTCGCCGTGGCCGCCGAGATGGGCCTGCCCGACGAGACCATCCGCCGGGCCCTGTCGGGCTTCGCCGGCGTGAAGCGCCGCTTCACCAAGACCGGCGAGGCGCACGGCATCACCGTGATCGACGACTACGGCCACCATCCGGTGGAGATCGCCGCCACCCTGCGCGCCGCGCGCCAGAGCTATGGCGGCACCGGTCGCGTGATCGCCGTCATGCAGCCGCACCGCTACACGCGCCTTGGCTCGCTCAAGAACGAGTTCGCGGCGTGCTTTGTCGATGCCGACACTGTTCTGGTTGCCGACGTCTATGCCGCCGGCGAGGCGCCGATCGAGGGCGTCAATCGCGACATGCTGGTCGGCCTGGTGAGCAAGGCCGGCCATCGCGACGTGCACGCACTGCAGAGCCCGGGCGAGCTGCCGGGGTTGATCTGGCAAATCGCACGGCCCGGCGATGTTGTCGTCTGCCTTGGCGCCGGCAACATTACGGCCTGGGCGCACGCGCTGCCGGGCCAGTTGCAGCAGATCGCGTCCGAGCAGGCCGGTCCGCGCGCGATTGCCAACGGCAACGATCCCGGGACCGCGGCATGATGGCGCTCGAATCGTCCCATGCGCATCTGATCGACCGGCTGGTCAAGCCGCGTGGCCGACTGACGGCCGATGCGCCGCTCGGCGCGCAGACCTGGTTCCGCACCGGCGGTCCGGCCGAGATCCTGTTTCGGCCGGCCGACGCCGAGGATTTGGCGGCGTTTCTCAAGGCCTTGCCGGCCGATGTTCCGGTGACGGTGCTGGGCGTGGGCTCCAACCTGCTGGTGCGCGACGGCGGCATCAAAGGTGTGGTGATCCGTCTGATGCGCGGCTTCACCGGCATCGCGGTTGAAGGGACGGAGGTCGTGGCCGGCGCCGGCGCGCTCGACCTCAACGTCGCCCTGACCGCGCGCGATCATTCGCTGGCGGGGCTGGAGTTCCTGAGCGGCATCCCCGGCACGATCGGCGGCGCCTTCCCGACCAATGCCGGCGCCTATGGCAGCGAGTTGGTGGACGTGCTGATCTCGGCCGAGGCCGTCGATCGCAAGGGTGCCATCCGCACCGTGACGCCGGCCGAGCTCGGCCTCAGCTACCGCCACAGCAAGGCGCCGGAAGACTGGATTTTTACGTCGGCTAGATTGCGCGCGACGCCGGGCGACCAGGTGACCATCGCGCAGCGCATCGCCGAGATCGATTCGGCGCGGGCCGAGACCCAGCCGCGCAGCCGCACCGGCGGCTCGACCTTCGCGAACCCGCCGAACCTCAAGGCGTGGGAGCTGATCGACCGCGCCGACTGCCGCGGCCTGCGCATCGGCGACGCCCAGGTCTCCGAGAAGCATTGCAACTTTCTGATCAATCTTGGCGACGCCACGGCGGCCGACATCGAGTCGCTGGGCGAGGAAGTGCGCAGCCGCGTCTTCAAGCAGTCCGACGTCCTGCTGCAGTGGGAAATCCGCCGCCTCGGGAAGAAGAAATGACCACGGTCGCGGTGCTGATGGGCGGCTGGTCGCCCGAGCGCGAGGTCTCGCTGGTCAGCGGCAAGGCCTGCGCCGAGGGCTTGCGCGACGGCGGCCACACGGTCATCGAGTATGACGTGAAGCGCGACCTGCGGGCGCTGGTCGATTTCCTGCGGCCGGCCGGCGGCGGCGGACCCGATGTCGTGTTCAACGCAATGCACGGCAAGTACGGCGAGGATGGCTGCATCCAGGGCGTGCTCGAGATCCTGGCGGTGCCTTATACGCATTCCGGCGTGCTCGCCTCGGCGATCGCCATGGACAAGCCGATGGCGCGGCACGTCTTCACCTCGATCGGCATCCGCGTCGCGCTCGGCAAGGTCGTCGAGCGGCGCTCTCTTGCATCGGGCGATCCGATGCCGCGGCCTTATGTCGTGAAGCCGATCGACCAGGGATCGAGTGTCGGCGTGCACATCGTTCGCGAAGGCGATAATCTGTCCGTCGTGGAAGCGGCTGAAGCGCAGTTCGGTGAGAGAGTCCTGATCGAGCAGTTCGTGCCCGGTCGCGAGCTCACCGTTGCGATCATGGCCGACAAGGCCGTCGCGGTGACCGAGCTGCGCCCACGCACCCGCTTCTACGACTACGAAGCCAAGTACACCGATGGCGTCACCGAGCATCTGGTGCCCGCGCCGATCCCGGCCGAGGTCTACGAAAAGGCCAAGGAATGGGCGCTGATGGCGCATCAGGCGCTGGGCTGCACCGGCCTCACGCGCGCCGACCTGCGCTGGGACGATAGCAAGCCCGGCACCGACGGCCTGGTCGTGCTCGAGCTCAACACCCAGCCCGGCATGACGCCCTTGTCGCTGGCGCCCGAGCAGGCCAAATGGGCGGGCATCTCGTGGTCGCAGCTCATGACCTGGATGGTCGAGCATGCGCGGCGGCCCTCATGAGCGAGATGCGATGAGCAAGGCGCCGTCCACCAAGCCGGGACAGCCGCCGCGCCGAGACTACGATCGCCGCAAGCGCCGCACGCGCGCGGCCATCAAGAAGATCGGCCGGCCGATCTGGCGCCAGCCGATGATGCTGGGGCTGTCGGTGCTGCTGCTCGGCCTCGGCGGCGGCGGCGGCTGGTATGCGTGGAAGCAGGGCTGGCTGGTCGAGGCCCAGGCCCAGGTCGATGGCGCCTTCCACGCCGTCATCGCGGCGATCACGCCGTTCAAGCTGAGCGACGTCACGGTCGAAGGCCGCGAGTATGTCGAGCGCGACGCCATCCTGGCCGCACTCAATGTGCAGGCGGGCGATTCGCTGCTCGGCATCGACCTGCAGGCGGCTCGCAAACGACTGGAGGCAATCGACTGGGTGTCGAGCGCGACCGTCGAGCGTCGTCTGCCGGACACCCTTTACGTAACGCTGAAGGAGCGCCGCGCCGTCGCGATCTGGCAGAACGGCAGCGAGTACACGCTGATCGACAAGAACGGCCGCACCGTGAAGGCGAGCCGGATGCCGCCCGGCGCCGAGAAGCTGCTGCTGCTGGGCGGCCCAGGCGCGCCCGAGCATGTCGGCGAGCTGCTGCTACTGCTCGCCTACGAGCCCAGCATCGCCAACCAGCTGCGCGCCGCCGTGTGGGTCGGCCAGCGCCGCTGGAATCTGGTGCTGACCAACGACACCGAGATCTGGTTGCCGGAAGAAGATGCGGTCGCGGCTCTCCAGCGCATGGCCAAACTCGAAGCTTCGGATAAACTGCTGTCGCGCGAGTTCGGCGTCGTCGATCTGCGGCTGCCGGACAAACTCTATCTCAGGAAACGGGCATCGGCCGGCGACCCTCCGCCGAACGGACCTGTCTAGAAACGCAGAAACGTAAGCGTACAAGCACGGGGATACATCGTGGCTAAGACAAGAAACGGGGTGATCGCCGCTCTCGATATCGGCACCAGCAAGGTGGTCTGCTTCGTCGCCCGGGTCGACGGGCAGGGGCTGCGGGTGGTCGGCATCGGTCACCAGCCGGCGCTCGGCATGCGGTCGGGCAACATCGTCGACATGGAATCGGCGACCCGCGCCATCTCCTCGGCGGTGTCGACGGCGGAAGAGATGTGCGGCGAGCATGTCCGCGAGGTCATCGTCGGCGTCAGCGGCGGCTCGCCCTCGTCGCACAACCAGAACCTCGAAGTGGCGATCGGCCATCACGAGATCGGCGAGCGCGACGTCCGCCGCGTCCAGCAGCACATCGCGCTCCCGGCCGAGACCGCCGACCGCGACATCATCCACTCGGCGGCGATCGGCTACTCGGTCGACGGCACGCCGGTGCGCGACGCCCGCGGCATGTTCGGCGAGCGGCTGGGCGTCGACGTCCACCTGGTCACCGCGGCCAGCGGCTCGATGCGCAACCTCCAGGTCTGCGTTCGCCGCGCCCATCTCGAGATCTCGGAGCGGGTGGTGGCGAGCCACGCCGCCGGCCTCAGCTCCCTGGTTGCCGACGAGCGTGACCTCGGCGTCACCCTGATCGACATGGGCGGCGGCACGACCTCGATCGCCGTCTTCTATGAAGGCAACCTCGTCCACGTCGATTCGATCCCGGTCGGCGGCGAGCACGTCACCCGCGACATCGCCCGTGGCCTCTCCACGCCGGTCGCCCATGCCGAGCGCATGAAGACGCAGATCGGCCGCGCCGTCGCCAAGCCTAACGACGAGTACGACATCATCGACGTGCCGCTGATCGGCGAGGAGGACCGGACCCGGCCCAACCACATCCCTCGGTCGATTCTCGTGGGAATCATTCGCCCGCGCGTCGAGGAGACGTTCGAGCTGGTGCGCAGCCGCCTCGAGGCCTCAGGTGTGGATAAGTTGGCCGGCGGCCGCGCCGTTCTGGTCGGCGGCGGCTGCCAGCTCGACGGCGTGCCCGAGGTCGCGAGCGCGATCCTCAACAAGAAAGTACGCACCGGCGGGCCGTTGCGCCTCGCCGGGCTCGCGGATTCGACCGGCGGACCGGCCTTTTCCGCGGCGGCGGGCCTGCTCGCCTTCGCGCAGCAGCATCACGTCGTCGTCCAGGCGCAACCCGCCGTCAGCGAAGCGCCTTCGAGTCGAATTGGGCGGATTGGCAGTTGGATAAGGGAAAATTTTTAGGCAATATGTTGTGTGGGAAGTGGCAATTCCCACAGGCTGTAGAGATAACCAAGAAAAAGCCGGTGGCAGTGTAAGGGCTTACCCAAAACACAGGCTCACGCTGCCGCTCCGAGCAGATAACCCCCTCGTTTGCGTGGAGAGCGCCGTATGACCATCAACCTCAGCCTCCCTCAGAAGGAGTCCGAGATTAAGCCGCGCATCACCGTCGTCGGTGTCGGTGGCGCGGGCGGCAACGCCGTCAACAACATGATCAGTGCCGCGCTGGAAGGCGTGGAGTTCATCGTTGCCAATACCGACGCCCAGGCGCTCGGCCAGTCGCTCGCCGACCGCCGCGTCCAGCTCGGCATCACCATCACCCAGGGCCTCGGCGCCGGGGCGCGGCCCGAGGTCGGCCGCCAGGCCGCCGAAGAAGCGCTGCCGGAGATCCTGCAGCTGCTCGACGGCGCCAACATGGTGTTCGTCACCGCCGGCATGGGCGGCGGCACCGGCACCGGTGCGGCGCCCGTGATCGCCGAGGCGGCGCGCGCGCAGGGCATCCTGACCATCGGCGTCGTCACCAAGCCGTTCCACTTCGAGGGCCGCCGCCGCATGCAGTCGGCCGAGCAGGGCATCACCGAGCTCGAGAAGGTGGTCGACACCCTGATCGTCATCCCGAACCAGAACCTGTTCAAGATCGCCAACGAGAAGACGACCTTCGCCGACGCCTTCAAGATGGCCGACGACGTGCTGCACATGGGCGTGCGCGGCGTCACCGACCTGATGGTCATGCCCGGCCTGATCAATCTCGACTTCGCCGACATCCGCACCGTGATGGGCGAGATGGGCAAGGCGATGATGGGCACCGGCGAGGCCGAGGGTCCGGATCGCGCCCGCGTCGCGGCCGAATCGGCCATCTCGAACCCGCTGCTGGAAGATCACTCGATGAAGGGCGCCAAGGGCGTGCTCATCAACATCACTGGCGGCCTCGACATGACGCTGCACGAGGTCGACGAGGCGGCCAACCGCATCCGCGAGGAAGTCGACCAGGACGCCAACATCATCTTCGGCTCGACCTTCGATGCCTCGATGCAGGGCCGCATGCGCGTGTCGGTCGTCGCCACCGGCATCGCCGCGCTGGCGGCGCAGGCGCCGGCGCCGAACTACCTCAACCTCGACATGACCCGGCCGATCCAGACCGGCCAGCCGGCGCTCAGCCGTCCGACCGCGCCGCCGGTTGGCCGCGTCGCCATGCCGGCCGCGGCGGTTGCCGCGCCGATCCCGACTCCGCCGCCCGCCCCGGTGATGCCGCAGCCGGTCGTGGCGCCGGTCGCGCCGCCGCCCGCGCCCATCGCAGCGCCGGTACAGGTGATGATGGAAGCCCCCGTGCCGGTCGTCGCCGAGGTGCCGCCGGAGCCCGTCGCCATCGCGCCGCCCGCTGTCGCGGCAGTCGAAGCGCCGGCTCCCGCGCCGATCGCGGCCACGATCGCGCCGGCTCCCGCGCCCGTTGCGGCGCCTGCGGCGCAGAAGCCGCTGGTCGACGAGAACGACTGGCGGGTCACGCGCCCGGCTACCCGGCCGATGGTGCGGGCCCACGAGCCGGTGGCGCGCCCGACGGTCGCGCGGCCTGTCGGCGGCGATCGCGCGCCCAACCTGTTCCAGCGCATCACCGGCGCCTTCTCGGCACCCAAGGCCGCGCCCGCCGCTCCGATGGCGCCGGTCGAGCCGTCGGTGGCACGCGCGTCCGCGCCTGCCCCTCAGCCGGAGAACGTCGTGGCGGTGGCGCCCAAGCCCGCGCCGCGGCCGGCGCCGGCGCAGCCGTCGATGACCCTCGACGTCACCGAGCGCGCCAAGCCGGCGCGCGATGACGACGACCTGCAGATTCCGGCCTTCCTGAGGCGCCAAGCCAACTGACTGCAGGCCTGTGTAGCGTTCTCCATGCATCTTCTTGAGGGGCCTTTGGCCCCTCTCTTTTTTCGGCGTCGGCGTGATATAAAAACCGCGAACCGGCTTCACGGATGGGATATGTCGAAAGCGTCGATCTTTAACCGCGCGCGCCCCGCATTGGCGTTTGCCCCTGTGGCGTTGCTGGCGATGTCGCTGTCGGCCTGTGGCTGGTTCAGCTCCGACAAGGACGAGACCTACAACGAGCAGCCGGTCGAGGTGCTGTACAACCGCGCGCTCGACGATCTCGGCCGCCAGGAATACAAGCTCGCTGCCAAGGAGTTCGAGGAGGTCGACCGCCAGCATCCCTACTCGGTGTGGGCGACCAAGGCGCAGATCATGGCCGCCTTCACCTACTACCAGTCGAACAAGTACGATGACGCCATCATCGCGCTCGACCGCTTCATCCAGCTCCATCCCGGCCATCGCGACATCCCGTACGCCTACTACCTGAAGGGCCTCTGCTACTACGAGCAGATCTCCGACGTCGGCCGCGACCAGCGCATGACCCAGCAGGCGCTCGATGCGCTGTCCGACGTCGCCAAGCGCTTCCCCGATTCGGTCTATGCCCGCGACGCCCGCCTCAAGGTCGAGCTGACCATCGACCATCTCGCCGGCAAGGAGATGGACATCGGCCGCTACTACCAGAAGCAGCACCAGTATATCGGCGCCATCAACCGCTACCGCACGGTGATCGAGCGCTACCAGACCACCACGCACGTGCCGGAGGCGCTGCACCGCCTGGTCGAGAGCTACCTGGCGCTGGGCGTGCAGAGCGAGGCCAAGGAGACCGCAGCCGTGCTCGGCCACAACTTCCCGGGCAGCGACTGGTACGCCGACAGCTACTTCCTGCTCACCGGCGAGGACTATCGCATCGGCGACAAGAGCGGCGGCAGCGGCAGCGGCGGCTGGTTCTTCGGACTGTTCTGACCGGCCGACATGCTTCTCTCGCTTTCGATCCGCGACTTCGTGCTGATCGAAAAGCTCGATCTCAGCTTCACCCATGCCTCCCAATCGGGCCTCGGCGCCCTGACCGGCGAGACCGGCGCCGGCAAGTCGATCCTGATCGACGCGCTGGGCCTGGCGCTCGGCGCCCGCGCCGAATCGAGCGCGGTCCGGCGCGGGTCGGCGCAGGCGTCGGTGGCGGCGTCGTTCGACCTGCCGAAGGACCACGCCGCGCACGCGATCCTCAGCGAGCAGGGGCTCGACGACGAGGATGTGCTGACGCTCCGCCGCACCATCGGCGCCGACGGCCGCGGCCGCGCCTTCGTCAACGACCAGCCGGCCTCGGTGGCGCTGCTGCGGCGGCTGGGCGAGACGCTGGTCGAGATCCAGGGCCAGATGGAGCAGCACGGCCTGCTCGACATGGCGACGCACCGCGCCTCGCTCGACGCCTTTGCCGGGCTGGAGAAGCAGGCGGCCGCCGTGCGCGGGGCCTGGCGCGGCTGGCGCGAGGCCGAGCAGGCGCGCGCCGAGGCCGAGGCCGCTGCCGCCGCTGCGCGCCGCGACGAGGATTTCCTGCGCCATGCCGTGAAGGAGCTCGAAACGCTGGCGCCCAAGGCCGACGACGAGGAGACGCTGGCCGCCGAGCGGCAGCTCTTGCGCGCCGGCACCGCGCTGGGCGAGGCGGTGGCCCAGGCATTGGGTGAGCTGGAAGAGGGACGTGGTGCGGTCGCCGCCCTGCGCGCGGCGCATCGCCTGATCGAGCGCAACGTCGATAAGGCCGCCGGCCGCCTCGATGCGTCGCTGACGGCGCTCGACAAGGCGTTGAGCGAGGCGACCGAGGCGCAGGCGCAGCTCGAGACGGCACAAGAGTCGCTGGAGTTCGACCCGACGCGCCTGGAGAAGATCGAGGAGCGGCTGTTCGCGCTCCGCGCCGCCGCCCGCAAGCATGGCGTGACCGTGGCCGAGCTGGCGCCGCTGGCCGAGAAGATGACGGCGCAGCTTGCCGCGCTCGACGACGGCGAAGCGGGCCTGAAGACGCTGGCCGAGAAGGCTGACGCGGCGCGGGCGGCCTATGTCGCGGCAGCCGAGGCGCAGGCGGCGGCGCGGCGCAAGGGCGCGGCGCGGCTCGACAAGGCGGTTTCGACCGAGCTCGGCCCGCTCAAGCTCGAGAAGGCGAAGTTCGTGACCGAGCTGACGCCGCTCGCCGAAGCCGACTGGTCCGAGTCGGGCACCGATCGCGTGCAGTTCACCGTCGCCACCAACCCCGGCACGCCGCCGGCGCCGATCGGCAGGATCGCCTCAGGCGGCGAGCTGTCGCGCTTCCTGCTGGCGCTCAAGGTCTGCCTCGCCAAGGTCGGCGACGCCCCCACGATCGTGTTCGACGAGGTCGATTCCGGCATCGGCGGCGCTACAGCCGCCGCGGTCGGCGAGCGGCTGAAGCGGCTCGCGAAAGAGGTGCAGGTGCTGGTGGTGACGCATTCGCCGCAGGTCGCGGCGATCGCCGATCGGCACTGGCTGATCCGCAAGACCACCACGCGCACCAACGCCAGCACCGATGTCTTGTCGCTTGACGCCAAGGGCCGGCGAGAGGAAATCGCCCGCATGCTGTCGGGCGCCGAGGTCACGGCCGAGGCGCGCGCCGCCGCCGACCGGCTGCTGGCGACGGCGGGGTAACGAGAGCGCTTCCTCCCCATTCAAATGGGGAGGTGCCCGCGTAATCGCGGGCGGAGGGGTCATGAGTCACAGTCGTGATGCGGCCTATACCCCTCCGCCCGTATGACGGGGCGCCTCCCCATATGAATGGGGAGGAAAAATGTCCCCGGCGCACTAAAATCCCGCCATGTCCAAAGCTGCCAAAGTTGTCGCCGCGTTGAAGGTCGACGATCTCACCCAGCGCCAGGCGAAGGCCGAGCACAAGCGGCTGGCCGACGAGATTCGCGCCAACGACGTGCTCTACCACGAGAAGGATGCGCCGGAGATCTCCGACGCCGACTACGACAAGCTGCGCGTGAGGCTGAAGGCGATCGAGGCGAAGTTCCGGCAACTCGTCGATCCCGACAGCCCGACCCAGCAGGTCGCGCCGACGCCGAGCACCGCCTTCGCCAAGGTCCGGCACCTGAAGCCGATGCTGTCGCTCGACAACGCCTTCACGGACGAGGAGCTGCTGGGCTTTCTCGACCGGGTGCGCCGGGGCCTCGAGCGCGAGACCGACCTCAAGCCCGAGGACGAGATCGCCTTCAGCTGCGAAGCCAAGATCGACGGCCTGTCGATCAGCCTGCGCTACGAGGATGGCGAGTTCATCCAGGGCGCCACGCGCGGCGACGGCACGACCGGCGAGGATGTCACGCCCAACCTCAAGACCATCAAGGACATCCCGCACAAGCTGAAGGGCAGAGGCGTGCCGAAGGCCTTCGACGTGCGCGGCGAGGTCTATATGGAGCGCAAGGCGTTCCAGGAGATGAACAAGCGCCAGGAGGCGGCGGGCGAGAAGGTCTTCGCCAACCCGCGCAACGCCGCCGCCGGCTCGCTGCGCCAGCTCGACTCCGACATCACGGCGACCCGGCCCCTGCGCTTCTTCGCCTATGCCTGGGGCGAGGCCGAGCCGCGCCCGTGGAAGACCCACAGCGAGTACCTCAGGCTCCTGAAGGAGTGGGGCTTCAAGACCAATCCGCTCACCCGGCTCTGCAAGACGCCGGACGAGGTGCGCGCCTTCTATCGCGAGATCGGCGTCGAACGGCCGACGCTGCCCTATGACATCGACGGCGTGGTCTACAAGGTCGATCGCATCGACTGGCAGGAGCGGCTGGGCTTCGTCAGCCGCGCGCCACGTTGGGCGATCGCCCACAAGTTCCCGGCCGAGCAGGCGCGCACGCGGCTGAACGGCATCAACATCCAGGTCGGGCGCACCGGCGCGCTGACCCCGGTCGCCGAGCTGGAGCCGGTGAATGTCGGCGGTGTGATGGTCGGGCGCGCCAGCCTGCACAATGCCGACGAGATCGAGCGGCTGGACGTGCGGGTCGGCGACATGGTCACGATCCAGCGCGCCGGTGACGTCATCCCTCAGGTTCTGGGCGTCGTGCCGGAAGAGCGGCCGAAGAACGCGAAGAAATATCACTTCCCGGACCACTGCCCGTGCCCACTGAAGACGCCGGTGAAGAGTGAGGACGGAGGCGTGGTGCGGCGCTGCTCGGGCGGGCTGGAATGCCCGTTCCAGCAGGTCGAGCGGCTGCGCTACTTCGTGTCGCGCAACTGCTTCGACATCGAGGGGCTGGGCGGCACCCACATCGAGAACTTCTTCAACGACGGGCTGCTCAAGATCCCGGGCGACATCTTCCGGCTGAAGAGCAAGGAAGCCGAGATCAAGAAGCGTGAGGGGTGGGGCGACCTCTCGGTGAGGAACCTGCTGGCGGCCATCGAAGCGCGCAAGACGATCACCCTCGACCGCTACATCAACGCGCTCGGCATCCCGCTGATCGGCGAGGCGACCGCCAAGATCCTGGCGCAGGAGTACGGCGACGCCGACGACTGGCTGGCCGAGATGCTGGCCGCCGCCAAGGAGCGCAAGAAGCAGCCCGACGACGTCAGGAAGGAGAAGGCCGCTGCCGAGGTCGGCGGGAGCTACGGCCGCCTCTGCAACGTCGAGCAGATCGGCGTCACCACGGCCGACGCCATGTGCGCCTTCTTCAGCGAAGGCCACAATGTCGAGATCATCAAGGACCTGCGCAAGCAGCTCACCGTCGAGGCGGTGAAGCGCCGGGTGATCGCCGCCGACGCGCCGCTCAAGGACAAGATCGTGGTCTTCACCGGCGAGCTCTCGACGATGACGCGCGACGCCGCCAAGGCCCGTGCCGAGGAGCTCGGCGCCAAGGTCACCGACTCGGTGTCGAAGAAGACGTCGCTGGTCGTGGTCGGCGAGAATGCCGGCTCCAAGGCCCGCAAGGCCGCCGAGCTCGGCGTCCAGACGCTGACCGAAGAGGAGTGGGTCAAGCTTTCAGGATAGTCAGAGGAGCGCGCCACGGGAGTGGCGCGCTCCTCTGAGTATGAAGCCGCCTGCTGCGTCAGTCGGCGCGGACGTAACCGTAGCGCAGGTTGGAGGGTCCGGCGGCGGCCCGCGTGTACTCCTTCTTGAGGGCCGCGAAGCGGTCCTCGGAGAAGGCCGGCATTCGGGTATTTTCGGCCTTCTTCACCGCGATGTTGTACATGCGCCCGGCATTGCCGGAGAAGATCTGCTGCTTGGTGGCGCTGTTGGCGTCGCCGAGGGCGGCGAACCCGTACTTCTTCTGCATGTCCTCCGGGATCTCGAGCCGGCGCATCGCCTCGATCTGCCATTGCGGCGAGCCGTACCACAAGGTGTCGGTGCCCCACAGGACGTGGTCGGCGCCGAGACCCTTGACCAGCGTGCCGACCAGCGCAGCGCAGAACTTCGGATGTGCCACCGCCGAATTGGCGAACGCCGTGCCGAGCTCGGCATAGACGTTGGTGACGCCGAACTTCTGCGGGATCTCCGCCAGGTCGCTGGCCCAGCGGATGCGCCCGGTCTGCTCGAACTCCGACCAGGCCTGGTCGGGCAGCTCGAAGGCGGGGCGCAGGCAGGCGTGGTACATCACGAAGTTCATCTGCGGCCAATCCTTGGCCGCCTTGCCGATGTCCCACGCGGTGGCGTACTCCCACACGCCCGCGAACGCCTTCTCGTAGTCGGGCGGCAGCAGCCCCTTGTGAATGCAGATCGTGGTGATGCCGGCCTTCACCGCCTTCTCGTAGAACGGGTACATCAGCGCCTCGTCGTCGAGCCGCCACGGGAACTTGGAGGGATTGAGCGGATCGCCGATCGTGTAGCCCTTCCAGGAATCGGGCTTGTAGACCGCGATCGCCTTGTCGACCTCGTCCATCCAGCCGGGCTGCTTGGGCGTGATGACGCTGTGCGCCAGCAGGCGCTTGGAACCGGCGAAGTCGTTCAGCAGCTCGCGCGCCTTGACGATCTGCTCGTTCGACAGGAACCACCAGGTCGGGTCGTCGAACGGCGCTCCGCTCAGCAGCGCCAGGCTGGTGTCGCTGTCGTAGTAGATTTCCTTCACGAAGTTCTGGAACTTGAAGCGGGCGAGCGAGGCGACATCGTCCAGCTTGGGGTTCCAGTTGGCCTTGGCGAACTTGGCGAGGTCCAGGAGCTCCTTGTGGTCGAAGTCGTCGCGCACGAAGTGGGTCTGGACGTCGAAGATGACCTGTCCGGCGAGGCCTTGCGCGCGGGCCTGCACCAGTTCGGGCTCGCGTGCCTCGGCCGGCGTGACCTGGAAGACGTTGCCGCCGTAGATCTCGTTCATGGCGACGAACGCTGCCGCCATGCCGCAACCGGTGCGGAAGAACTGCCGGCGGTTCAGGCCCAGCCGCCGGGCGTTGGTGTCGGCGAGCTGGTTGATCCGCGCCTCGACCCGCTTCTGGGTGGCGCTTTGCCTCGGCGGCAGATACTCGCCGTTGGAGACGATCTGGGTGGGAATCGGCGTTGCCGCCGATGCCGTCTCGGCGCCTGCGACGAGGCGCTGTTCGCGTTCGCTGAGCCAAATGCCCATCGGTTTCCTCCGTCTCTGCTGAGATGGTTGAACGCCGATCGTTGCGCGCACGAAAGCTGCGCGCGCGGTCGGTTACGCCCGGCTACGAACTGTGTCGGCTCGAAAAGTGCGAATGGAATCTCCCGGAAAACTGGGCATGCCGTTCCCCCGGTCGAACGCGCGGATTCTAGGGATGGTCAGCCCGCGCCGTCCAGTGGATCGAGCGAGCTCGTCTTATCGCTGAATCTTCGTGGCCGCGCCCGGACCGCCATTGTACCTCTACCGATCCGGCCGACGCGACGCTGGCCGTGAACCCGGGGAGACGGTTCATGTCGATCGAGTTGCGGTCGGGCACCGCCGCCGACGCCGCGGCGTGCGGCACGATCTGCTACGAGGCGTTCAAGTCGGTCAACTCGGCGCACAACTTCCCGCCGGACTTCGCCTCGGCCGAAGAGGGACGCGAGCTCATGGCGATGCTGCTGTCCCATCCGGGCCATCATTCCGTCGTCGCCGAGCTCGATGGCCGCATCGTCGGCAGCGATTTCATGGACGAGCGGGCGCCGATCTACGGCATCGGTCCGATCACGGTCGATCCGGCGATGCAGAATCGCGGCACCGGCGGACAGCTCATGCGCCACATGCTCGATCGCGCGGCCAGCCGGCAGGCGGCCGGCGTGCGCCTGCTGCAGACGGGTTTCCACAACCGTTCGCTCTGCTTCTATTCCCTGGTCGGCTTCCGCACGCGCGAGCCCATATCGATCCTGCAGGGCGCGCCGTTGAACCAGAAGATCGCCGGCCATGATGTACGCCCGGCCACGCCAGTCGACCTGATGGCGCTGATCGGCGCCGCGACCGATTTCGGCCGCCCGGGCTTCCTGGTGCCGACCCGCAACCACGAGGTCTCCACCTGGTGCCTGAAGGGCGGACTCCGGCTCGTCTACCAGATGACGCTGATGACCGTCGGCCTCTACAACGAGCCCACCGACGCGGGCTGCCGTCGGTGCTGTACTGAGCGCACGATTTCGTATCTTCCGCATCACCGTCGGCCTGAACGCTTTTCCCCCGACGCGCTGGCTCATAAGAACGGCGAGACGGACAGGTGAGGAGAGGCTCGGTGAAGGACGCTGGTCCGCCATCGCGACGGGCAATCGTGACAGGAGCGGCTGCGCTGATCGGTTCGCTTGCCCTCGGCGCGGTCGCGCTGCGCAGCGCGTGGAGCAGCCGCGCCGGTGAACCGTCCGCCGACGCGCATGCGAAGGGTGAGTTGGTCCGCCACGCCATCGACGAGGCCTACCGGACTCTCCCGGTCGGAAACCGGGCCGACTGGCGCGATGTCTCACCCTTGGTCGCGCTGCACATTCCGGCCGGCACCTCCTATGATTTTGCGGAGACGATCCTCTGGCATGCCGGATGCGGCTTCACTTGGGCGCGGCGGACCGCCGCGAAGCCGATGGAAGAGAACCTGAAGAGATGTCCGACGCTGGCCGCGGACTGGTCCTATGGCCGTTCGGCGAGTTCGAAGTCTCGGTACAGCTCGTCCCCGACCGTCTGGCGAACTTCGACACCGTCGAACGGACCTGCGCTTTCATCCGAGGTGAGCGCTGGAGCTAGGAGGGGCGGATGGCTTCCTCGCAGCCCGGGGGAGTGCTAGAGGCTTGCATCGCTCAGTCGCAGTCTCTCGCCGGAGTTCGATCGCAATGGATTTGGCCCGTTTTCCGCGTCGTCGCTACACCCCGTTCCCCACCCCGATCGAGCTCCTGCCGCACTTCACCAAGGCCCTCGCCGCGACCTGCCCGGGCGGCGTCGGCCCCGAGATCTGGATCAAGCGCGACGACATGCTCGGCCTGTTCCCGGGCGGCAACAAGACGCGCAAGCTCGAGTTCCTTGCGGGCGACGCGCTGGCTCAGGGCTGCGACACGCTGATCACCTGCGGCGCGCCGCAGTCCAACCACTGCCGCATCACGCTCTCGGCGGCCGTGAAGGAAGGGCTGAAGGCCCGCTTCGTGATCGAGGAGCGCGTGCCGAACTCCTACAAGAAGGAAGCCGGCGGCAACAACTTCATGTTCGAGCTTATGGGCGTCGAGGCGATCACCGTGGTGCCCGGCGGCTCCGACATTGGCGCGGCGATGTCCAGGATCGCGCAGGAAGTCGCCTCGCTCGGCCGCAAGGGCTACATCATCCCGGGCGGCGGTTCGAACGCGATCGGCGGCCTGGGCTACGTCGCCTGCGTGCAGGAGATGCAGCAGCAGTGGCTGGAGATGGGCGTGGCGTTCGATGCCGTCGTGGTCGGCTCGGGCAGCTCCGGCACCCATGGCGGCATGGCTGCGGGCTTCTACGGCAACAACATCAAGATCCCGCTGATCGGCATCGGCGTGAGCCGCGATCCTGCCGACCAGGAGCCGCTGGTGTTGAAGGAGGCGCAGGCCGTCGCCGACCTGCTCGGCATCGGCAGGGTGCCGCGCGAGGCGGTGAAGAGCGTCGGTGGCTTCTGGCAGCCCAAGTACTCTGTGCCCAACGCCAAGATGGTCGAGGCCGTGCAGATGCTGGCGCGCACCGAAGGCGTGCTGCTCGATCCGGTCTATACCGGCAAGATCATGGCCGGCCTGATCGGCCTGGCGCGCCAAGGCTACTTCAAGCCGAACGCGAAGGTGCTGTTCATCCATACCGGCGGCCTGCCGTCGCTGCACGTCTACGAGGACGTCGTGCTCGGCCGGACGGTCCTCAAGGACTGACAAAGCCATGGCGACGGGCGCCCCCGACAGCACGGCGGTGCGCGTCGCGCTGTGGCGCGCCCTGCATGTCGAGGTCGACGCGCCGCCGCACGTGCTCGAGGACACGATCGGCCTCGCGCTGGCGGCACCCGAGGTGGGCTGGCGGCAGTGGGGAGACATGCACCCCGAAGCCACGCGGCTGTTCCGCGCGTCCATCGTCGCCCGCGCCCGCTTCATCGAGGACCTAGTCGTCGAGCAATTGGCCCGCGGCGTCGATCAGTACGTGCTGCTCGGCGCGGGCCTCGATACGTTCGTGCAGCGCCGGCCGGAGGTCGCCGCGCGGCTCGGCGTGTTCGAGGTCGACCAGCCGGGCACCCAGGCCTGGAAGCGCCAGCGCCTGGTCGAGACCGGCTACGGCATGCCCGAGTCGCTGAAGCTGGTGCCGGTCGATTTCGAGGCGGGCGATTCCTGGCGGCAGAAGCTGGTGGCCGCCGGCTTCGAGGCCAGCCGTCCGGCGGTGGTGACCTCGACCGGCGTCAGCATGTACCTCACGCGCGAGGCGATCCTGGCGCTGCTGCGCGAGGTCGCGGCGCTGGCGCCAGGAACGACCTTTGCCATGTCGTTCCTGCTGCCCCTGGAGATAGCGGAGCCTGCGGTGCGCCTGGGCATGGGCGGCGAAGGGCGCGGGGGCGAGCGGCACGCCGTTCATCAGCTTCTTCAGGCCGGCCGAGATCATGGCCATGGCGTGCGAGGCTCAAGAACCGGCCTGACGGCCTGCGTCCGCCGATCAATGCCGAAGAATTGCTGATCGCGACGACGTAGCCTCGCCGGGAGTGCGGCACTCCAGTACCGCTCATTTTTTCTTTTGGGCGAAAGAAAATCCGGCAGCCGATGCCGACGCGATTCCTCAGTAAGTGCGGGTCGTGAGCCCGAGCGGCACTGGAGTGACGCACTTCCGGCGTCTCATTAGGGGCAATGGAACGGCCAACGCCCCTTGATTCTCCACGCGAAAATTCGCCGCCATTGCCCAGAATAGGTCCGGCGCAGCAGGCCGCGTATCCTGCTGGCGATGTCATGCGAAGCAGTTGCTCCCACCATTTTCGCGAGCGGCGAAAAATGGCGGAAAATGGAGAAAATGGCGTTAAATGGCGCGCGTCGCTTCGGCGAGCCAGGCGCGCGTCGCCTCGTCGACCTGCGGCGCCACGACCTCGCGCACGCGGGCGTGGTAGGCGTTGAGCCACGCCTTCTCCGCCGCGGTGAGCAGGCCGACATCGACGCAGGTGAGATCGATCGGCGCCAGGGTCAGCGTCTCGAACTCGAGATAGCGCCGGTCGGCACCCTCGATCTGCGCCTCCTTCACCGCCACCAGATTCTCGATGCGGATGCCGTAGGCGCCGGCCTTGTAGTAGCCGGGCTCGTTGCTGACGATCATGCCGGGCTGCAGCGCCACGGTGTTGGCGACCTTGGAGATGCGGTGCGGCCCCTCGTGCACCGAGAGATAGGCACCGACGCCGTGGCCGGTGCCGTGGTCGTAGTCCAGCCCGACCTGCCACAGCGCCGTGCGCGCCAGCGCATCGAGCTGCGAGCCCGTGGTGCCGGCCGGGAAGCGCGCGGTGCCGAGCGCGATATGGCCCTTCAGCACGCGGGTGAAGCGGTCCTTCATCTCGGGCGTCGGCGTGCCGATGCCGACGGTGCGGGTGATGTCGGTGGTGCCGTCGCGATACTGGCCGCCCGAATCGACGAGATAGAGCGAGCCGGGCTCGAGCGTGCGCTCGGTCGCGTCGGTCGCGTGATAGTGCACGATGGCGCCGTTCGGGCCCGCACCGGAGATGGTATCGAACGAGAGATCGCGCAGCTTGCCGGTCTCCTGGCGCAGCGCCTGCAGGCGGTCGGAGACCTCGATCTCGCGCAGGCGGCCATCCTTGGACTCGCGCGCCAGCCACGACAGGAAGCGCGTCACCGCCGCGCCGTCGCGGCGATGGGCAGTGCGGATGCCCTCGAGCTCGACGGCGTTCTTGCAGGCCTTGGGCAGCGCCACCGGGTCGGCATCGCGTACCATGGTGACGGCGGCGGCGTGCAGTCGCGTCGCCGCCCAGACCGGCGCGGTCGAGGTCTCGATCAGCACCTTCTTGCCGACCTTGCCCAGCGTGTCGATCGCGGCGCCCAGTTCCTCCGGCGGCGCCAGCGTCACGGCATTGCCCAGCCAGGCGACGGTGCGGTCCGGCACCTTGCGGCGGTCCATGTACAGGTCGACGTGGCCGTCGGTGTGCAGCAGCGCGAAGCCCAGCGCGAACGGCGTGCGCGGTACGTCGCCGCCGCGCACGTTCAGCAGCCAGGCGATCGAATCCGGCGCGGTCAGCAGCGCCACGTCGGCGCCCTTCGCAGCGACGATGTCGGCGATGCGGCGGCGGCGCTGCTCGCTGGTCTCGCCGGCGAACTCGACGGGATGCGGCAGGACCGGCGCAAGCGGCGGCGCCGGGCGATCCGTCCACACCGCATCGATGGGATTCTGCTCGACGGCGACGAAGCTGCCGCCCGCGCGTTGTGCGGCGCGCGCGAAGCGCTCGTAGCCGTCGACGGTCTGCAGCCAGGGATCGAAGCCGAGTTTGCCGCCCCCACTTATTCCTTTGGATGGCAGGTTGGCGGCGATCCAGACGTCGGGCGACTCCTCGGGGATCTGATGCGGCACGAAGGCGTCGGTGTCGACTTGTGCGCGCACCGCGAGGGTGTAGCGGCCGTCGATGAAGATCGCCGCCTTGTCGGCGAGCACGATCGCGAGGCCCGCCGAGCCGCTGAAGCCGGTCAGCCAGGCCAGCCGCTGCGAGCGGCGCGGCACGTATTCGCCCTGGTGCTCGTCGGCGCGCGGCACGACGAAGCCGTCGAGTCCGCGGCGCTTCAGTTCTGCACGGAGGTCCGCAAGCCGCCCGGCTGGTGCAGGGGAGGCATGCAAGCCGTCGTCGGCTTTCGCCATCTCGGCACGCCACGCGGTCAGCGCCTGGGTCAGCGCGGCGTCGGGCTGGGGGTCGAACAGCTCGACCCATTCCGGCCCGGCCAGCCCTTCGGGCGCTGCCACCACACCGCGCATCAAGCCCTCCAAAGCGGCAGGGTCGGGCGAGCGGCCGCGCTGGCGCAGCAGGTGAAGGACGTCGTCGGGGGCGGAGCTCATAGGCTCGGAACGTAAGTGCGGTCGTGCAAGCAAGCAATCTGCGCAATAATTGTTCTTTCGCAGACGCGAAATGACGGTTTATTGGCCTCATGCATTCAGTGCATAGCAGGGCCCTCGGAACCGTACTTATCGTTATATCTCAAGGCTCTATATTTGCTTTGTGCAGTTGCAGCATCCAATGCGGCAACGCACAATCGAAGGAGATGTCCATGATGACCCAGCCGATTCAGACGTTCCAGAATCTGACCAGCGAAACGGCGAGGGGAAACGACAGCGACTACGCGCCCTACGGCTTCCGTCACGCCGACCGCCGGCGTCTCGAGCAGGAGGCCCGTTATGCCCGGGCGATCTTCATGATCGACGCAGGCATCTGGCTGGTGCGCCTGATCAAGCGCGCCGTCGCGGCCGTCAAAGCCGACTTCAAGCTGCGCGCTGCGGAAGCCCAGCTCCATCGCATGAGCGATCGCGAGCTCGCCGATCTCGGCTTGTGCCGTGCAGACATTGCCTTCGCGGTACGTGAGACCGTGGAGGGCGTCATGCCGCAGTTCGACGCCGTCGCCGGTCATGCTACCCCCGCGAACCATAACGTGCGTCGCGCGGCGTAACGCGAGTTGGTAGCGTAAGCGTAAGCGTAGAGTACGAAAGGGCCGGCTGTTGCCGGCCCTTTTTGTTTGCGCGCATCCTAGGCCTTGCGCAGCAGCAGCGTGCGCCAGTCGGCGCCACCGGTCTCGCGGTCGATCGCGCGCTCGAAGACGAAGCCGCGGCGTTTGTAGGTCGAGAGGATCATGTCGGCCTGCTCGACCAGGAGGCCGCTCAGCAGCACGCGACCACCGGTGCGCACGGCTGCGGCGAACGACTCCGACAGCTCCATCAGCGGGCCGGCGAGAATGTTGGCGACGATCAGGTCGTAGGGCGCGCGGGTGGCCAGCTCGGGCGCGCGCAGGCCGATCGAGGTGAAGAAGCGGCAGAGCGCCGCCGCGCCGTTGCGCTCGGCGTTCTCGATCGCGACCTCGACGGCCTCGGCATCGTTGTCGCCGCCCAGAACCGGGCGCTTCCACAGCTTGGCCATGCCGATGGCGAGGATGCCGCTGCCGCAGCCGACATCGACGGCATTCGAGGTCTCGTCCGGATCGAGCGTCGCCAGCATCTCGAGGCAGCCGCTGGTCGTCGCGTGCGTGCCGGTGCCGAAGGCCAAGCCGGCGTCAATTCGCAAGGGAATGGAGGCAGCCGGAATGCCTTCCGCATTGTGCGAGGGATGCACCCAGAAGGGACCGACCTGGAAGGGCTGGAAGGAGCGCTGGTTCTCGGCGACCCAATCCTTGTCGGGCAGCTCTTCCCAGGTCCAGTCGCCGTGCAGCGTCGGCCGCTCGCCTTCGCCGAAGATCGAGAGGCGCCACGGGCCGTCGCGCGACAGCTCGCGGCTGGTGACGACGAAGCCGTCCTCGGCGAGATGCTCGAGGGCCTGCTCGCTGGCAAGACGCTCGTTGGCGGAAACGTCGCGCCAGGCCGTCCAGCCGCTGCTCATGTTTCTTCAGGCGGCTTCAATGAAGCTATCGAGCACCTTCTTGGGCCCCGCCTTCTCGAACTCGATGTCGAGCTTGTTGCCGTCGACCGCGACGATGCGGCCGTAGCCGAACTTCTGGTGGAACACCCGCTGGCCGACGCTGAGGTCGGGCTTGTCGCCGTCGACGGCGTGGCGGTCGGCTGTGGTCTCGTCTCGCCAGCGGGTGCGGGCGCGCCCCATGTGGGTGACACCGAGGCTCTCGTAGTCGAAGCCGCTCGCCTGGTCGCGCAGGCCGCCGTGATGGCCCGCGGAGTAGGTCGCGTAGAGGCCGGCGTCGCTCGACTCGGCGAGCCGGTCGGTCGGCAGCTCCTTCAGGAAGCGCGACGGGATCGCCGCCTGCCACTGATTGAACACGCGGCGGTTGGCGGCGAAGGAGACATAGGCCCGCTTGCGCGCCCGCGTGAGACCGACGTAGGCGAGCCGCCGCTCCTCCTCGAGGCCGGCCAGGCCCTTGTCGTCGAGCGCGCGCTGGTTGGGGAACAGGCCTTCCTCCCAGCCCGGCAGGAACACGGTGTCGAACTCCAGGCCCTTGGCGGCGTGCAGCGTCATGACGCTCACCATGTCGCTGCCGGCGTTTTCGGCATTGTCGGTCAGCAGCGCCACGTGCTCGAGGAAGGCCGGCAGGGAATCGAACTCCTGCAGGGCGTTGGTCAGCTCCTTCAGGTTCTCCAGCCGGCCCTCGGCCTCGGGTGAGCGGTCGGCGCGCAGCATGTCGGTGTAGCCGGACTCGTCGAGGATGGTCTCGACCACCTCGATATGGTTCAGGCCTTCCAGCATCGAGCGCCAGCGGTCGAAGCTCTGGACCAGGTCGCCCAGCGCCTTGCGCTGGCGGCCCTTCAGCTCGTCGGTCTCGAGCGCCCGCCGCACCGCCTCGAACAGCGACACCTTCTGGGCGCGCTGGATGATGCGCAGCGTCCGGAGGGCGGACTCGCCGAGACCACGCCGCGGCGTGTTGTAGATGCGCTCGAAGGCAAGATCGTCGTCGGGCTGCACCGTGACCCGGCAGTAGGCCAGCGCGTCGCGGATCTCCATGCGCTCGTAGAAACGCGGCCCGCCGATCACCCGATAGGGCAGGCCCAATGTGATGAACCGCTCCTCGAACTCGCGGGTCTGGAAGCCGGCGCGCACCAGGATGGCGATCTGGGCGAGCGGGTGCTTGTCGCGCTGCAGCGCCTCGATCTCCTCGCCGATCTGGCGGGCCTCCTCGTCGCCGTCCCAGACGCCGCGCAGCGAGATGCGCTCGCCGTCCTTCAATTCTGTCCACAGCGTCTTGCCGAGCCGCCGCTCGTTGTGGGCGATCAGGTGAGACGCGGCGGCGAGAATGTGCGGTGTCGAACGGTAGTTCCGTTCGAGGCGGACGATGGTCGCGCCCGGGAAATCCTTCTCGAAGCGCAGGATGTTGCCGACCTCGGCGCCGCGCCAGCCGTAGATCGACTGGTCGTCGTCGCCGACGCAGCAGACGTCCTGGGTGCCCTGCGCCAGCAGGCGCAGCCACAGATACTGCGCCACGTTGGTGTCCTGGTATTCGTCGACCAGGATGTGGCGGAAGCGGCGGTGGTACTGCGCCAGGATGTCGGGATGCTGCTGCCACAGGATGACGCACAGCATCACCAGGTCGCCGAAATCGACCGCGTTCACCTCGGCCAGCCGCGCCTGGTACTGCTTGTAGATCTCGGCCGCCTTGCCGTTGGCGAAGTCGCCGGCATCGTCGCTCGCCACCTTGTCGGGGGCGAGGGCGCGGTCCTTCCAGCGCTGGATGATGCCGGAGAGCACGCGGGCCGGCCATTTCTTGTCGTCGATGCCCTCGGCTTGCAGCAACTGCTTGATCAGCCGCGTCTGGTCGTCGGTGTCGAGGATGGTGAAGTTGCTCTTCAGTCCGACCAGCTCGGCATGACGGCGCAGCACCCGCACGCCGACCGAATGGAAGGTGCCGAGCCACATGCCGTCCGCCGCACCGCCGATCAGTTGCGCCACGCGCTCCAGCATCTCGCGCGCCGCCTTGTTGGTGAAGGTGACGGCCAGGATCTGCGAGGGCCGGGAGCGGCCGGTGATCAATTGGTGCGCAATGCGGGTGGTCAGCACGCGCGTCTTGCCGGTGCCGGCGCCCGCCAGCACCAGCAGCGGCCCGCCCTGGTGGATAACCGCCAGCCGCTGTTCCTCGTTCAGCCCGTCGAGATAAGCCGCGGACGCAACCGCACGCGTTCCTGCAGGCTGCGGGCCGGGAACGGGCCCAGGCTCAGGATCGTCCGTGATTTCAAACGGGTCGGCGGGAGGCGCCATACACATCATATAGCAATCGTCAGCCTCAACGCCTATCTTGGACGCCAGCACGCGGAGGATTTCGCATGGCCCGAGGATTGAACGGTTCCGCGAACGGCTCGAGCCAGTTCCACGGCAACGAGCGGGGCGTCGAAGCCCGCCGGCCGGGCAGCGAGAGCAACCTGCCGTCCGAGGTCGTCGACGTGCTGCCTGCCGTGGTCGGCCTGCACACCACCATCCCCGAGGACCGCCGCTCGGCCCAGACCTTGGGTTCGGAGCGCGAGGGCCACGGCATCGTGATCGACGATGACGGCCTGGTCGTGACCATCGGCTACCTGATCATGGAGGCGTCGGAGATTATGGTGACCGACGGCGAGGGCCGCTCGGTGCAGGCGACGATCATCGGCTACGATTACGAGAGCGGCTTCGGCCTGGTGCGGAGCCGCCGGCCGTTCCCGGTCAAGCCGATGCCGTTCGGCGATTCCGATTCACTGGTGCTGCGCAGCGAGGCCTATGTCGCCGGCGTCGGCGGCGAGAAGGCGACGCTCAAGGTCAAGGTCGCCGGCCGCCGCGAGTTCGCCGGCTACTGGGAGTATCTGCTCGACAACGCGATCTTCACCGTGCCGGCCTACCCGCTGTGGGGCGGCTCGGCCCTGGTCGGCATGGACGGCACCCTGCTGGGCGTCGGCTCGCTGCTGGTGCAGGAGGCGCTCGGCCCGGGCGCACCGGCTTTCCCGGGCAACATGTACGTGCCGATCAACCGGCTGAAGCCGGTGTTCGAGGAGCTGGTCGAGCGCGGCAAGCTCTCGACGCCGGCCCGGCCGTGGCTCGGCCTCTACACCGTCGAGCACATGGGCCAGCTGATGGTCGGCGGCACCTCCGATGGCGGCCCGGCCGATCGCGCGGGGCTGAAGCGCGGCGACATCCTGCAGGCGCTGAACGGCGAGGTACTCGACGACGTCGCCGACTTCTACAGGAAGCTGTGGGCGAGCGGTCCCGCCGGCACCGCGATCATGCTGCGCATGGAGCGCGACAACGACGCCTTCGAGGTCACGGTGCGCACCGGCGACCGCGCGAGCTACCACAAGTACGGCTCCTGACGAGCCAGCACGACCAAGGAACAAGAAAATGGCACGAGCCTTCGCCTCGCAGGCGGACCTGGCGGAGAAGAAGATCACCTTCAGCCGTCTCAGCGAGCACGCCTACGCCTTCACCGCCGAGGGCGATCCCAACACCGGCATCGTGGTCGGCGACGACGCGGTCATGGTGATCGATGCCCAGGCGACACCGAAGATGGCGCAGACGGTGATCGAGTACATCCGCACCGTCACCGACAAGCCGATCAAGTACGTGGTGCTGTCGCACTATCACGCGGTGCGCGTGCTGGGCGCCTCGGGCTACGGCGCCGAGCACGTCATCTGCAGCGAGGCCACCCGCGACCTGATCGTCGAGCGCGGCCAGCAGGACTACAAGTCGGAGCTGCAGCGCTTCCCGCGCCTGTTCCAGGCCGCCGAGACCATCCCGGGGCTGACCTGGCCGTCGATGACCTTCGGCGACCGCATGACCCTGTGGCTGGGCAAGCTGCAGGTCGAGATCATCCATGCCGGCCGCGGCCACACCAAGGGCGACACCATCGTCTGGCTGCCCGAGGAGCGCACGCTGTTCAGCGGCGACCTGGTCGAGTACGGCGCCACGCCCTATTGCGGCGATGCCCACTACAAGGACTGGCCGGAGACGCTGCAGAAGCTGCGTGACCTCAGGGCGCTCGCGCTGGTGCCGGGCCGCGGCGACGCGCTGATGGGCGAGGGCCCGGTCGAGGAGGGCCTCGCCGGCACGCAGCAGTTCCTGTCCGAGCTCTACAAGGTGGTGCAGGCCTCGGCGGAGAAGGGCGATTCGCTGAAGCAGGCCTACGACAAGGCGATGGCGGCGCTGCAGCCGCGCTACGGCAACTGGGTGATCTTCGAGCATTGCATGCCGTTCGACGTCTCTCGCGCCTACGACGAGGCCAAGGGCCTCGACCATCCGCGCATCTGGACCGCCGAGCGCGACATCGAGATGTGGGCCGCCTTGGAGAAGGCGGGCTGACGCCGGCGCATGTCGGCCAAATTCATCGTCGCAGTCGCCTTCATCATCGAACGGGATGGCGCCATCCTGATGCTGCGGCGCAGCCCGGCGAAGGACTTTGCGCCGGGCCGCTGGGAGACAGGGTCAGGACGCGTCGAAGCCGGCGAGCATCCCGAAGAGGCCGTGCATCGCGAGGTGCGCGAGGAGACCGGGCTGCAGGTTGAGATCATGGGGCCGGTGGCGACCTTTCACTTCTATCGCGGCGCGGCCAGTGAGGAGCTGATCGGCATCACCTTCTGGTGCCGCTATCGCGGGGGCGAGCTGGTGTCGTCGGACGAGCACGACCAGGCGATCTGGGTCAGTCCCGAGAAAGCCAAGTCGCTGGTGGAATCGCCCGGCGAGGTCGATGCCATCGACCGCGTCGCACGCAGCATCGCGCAGCGATGAGTTCCTTTACCTACCGGCACTATCCCTACGTCCGGCCGCCGGAGCTCGACGCGCCGGGCAAGCGCCGGCCGGTGGTCATCGTCGGCGCCGGCATCGCGGGGCCGACGCTGGCGCTGTCGCTGGCGACGCGCGGCGTGCCGGTGCTGCTGCTCGACGACGACGACACCGTCAGTCTCGGCAGCCGCTCGATCTGCCAGGCCAAGCACAGCCTCGAGGTCTGGGATCGCTTCGGCATCGCCAAGCGCATGGTCGAGAAGGGCATCACCTGGGACCAGGGCGAGGTCTATCTCCGCGACCAGGCGATCTACCGTTTCAACCTCACACCCGAGCCCGGTCACAAGTTCCCGGCCTTCGTGAACCTGCAGCAGTATTACGTCGAGGAGTACCTGTACGAGCGCTGCGCGTCGGAGGCGCCGATCGAGATGCGGCCCCTCAACAAGGTGGTCGGCGTGGCATCGCGCGACGATGGCGTGACTCTCACGGTCGAGACGCCCGACGGCCGATACGAGACAGCGGCCGACTGGGTGGTCGCCTGCGACGGCGTGCGCAGTCCCGTCCGCCACATGTTGGGCCTGCCGTATCCCGGCGAGATCTTCAACGACCGCTTCCTGATCGCCGACATCCGGCTCGAGGGCGACCTGCCCAAGGAGCGGCGCTTCTGGTTCTACCCGCCGTTCCATCCGACCAACTCCGTCCTGCTGCACCGCCAGGCCGACGACGTCGTGCGGGTCGATTTCCAGCTCGGCCGCGACGCCGATCCCGACGAGGAGAAGAAACCCGAGACCATCGACCGCCGGCTGCGCCAGATGTTCGGGCCCGAGGTGCGCTGGGAGCACGAATGGTCGAGCGTCTACACCTTCACCTGCCGCATGATGGAGCGCTTCGTGGTCGGCCGCGTGATCTTCGCCGGCGACGCGGCCCATGTCGTCTCGCCGTTCGGCGCCCGCGGCGGCAATGCAGCGGTAGCCGACGCCGACAATCTGGCCTGGAAGCTGGCCCGCGTGATCGCCGGCAGCTCGCCCGCCAGTCTGCTCGGCAGCTATTGCCGCGAGCGGCGGATGGCGTCGCAGGAGAACATCCGGCAATCGACCCGCAGCACCGACTTCATCACCCCCAAGTTCGAGGCCTCGCGCATTTTTCGCGATGCCACGCTCGCCCTGGCGCGGGACTTTCCGTTCGCTCGTGCGTTGATCAACAGCGGCCGGCTGTCGGTGCCGACGGCGCATACCGGCTCGACGCTCGACACGCCCGATTCCGGCGACGACTGGGTCGGCGGGCCGGCGCCGGGCCGGGCGATGCTGGATGCGCCGGTCGGCGACGGCTGGCTGATCGACGGGCTGGGACCGGAGTTCACGCTGCTGAGCTTCGGCGATCCCGTCGCGGCGCTGCCGGGCGTGACGTCGGTGGCGGTGGCGTGCAGCGGGCTGCTGGCCAAGCGCTACGACGCGCGACCGGGCACGGTCTATCTGATCCGGCCCGACCGCTACGTCGCGGCGCGCTGGCGGCGGTTCGACAAGGAGGCGGTCGGCGCGGCGCTGGCGCGGGCGACCGGACGATAGGAGGCGGCAATGGATGGCGCGTTGCGACGCACGCTGAACCTGGCGCGGCCGGATGACATCTACAACGCCGTCGTCGATGCCCATAAGGGTCTGAGCGACGAGCAGTGCCGCGTCTTCGACGCCAGGCTGATCCTGCTGCTGGTCAACCACATTGGCGATGAGGACGTGATCCGCGAGGCGCTGAAGGAAGCGGCAGTGCCATGAAGGACATGCTGCTCGGCCGACTCGCCCTGGTGACCGGCGCCGGCCGCGGCAACGGGGCGGCGATCGCGCGCGGGCTGGCGGCCGCCGGCGCCGAGGTGATCGTCACCGACATCGACAAGGACGCCGCGCGGACGATCGCCGATTCGATCGTCGCCGAAGGCGGCAAGGCGCGCGGCTTCTTCCTCGACGTCACCGACGAGGAAGGCTGCCGCACGCTTGCGCGTGACGTCTCGCTGCTGGTCGGGCCGATCCGCATCCTGGTCAACAATGCCGGCATCTTCCTGCGCGGCAACCTGGTGGCCGAGGACGGCCGCGACCGCTGGGACCAGACCATGGCGGTCAACGTGCAGGGGCCTTTCAACGTCACGATGGCCTTCGTCGAGCAGCTCAAGCTGACGCAAGGCACGATCGTCAACATCGCCTCGATCAATTCCTACGTGGCGCAGGCCGGCAGCGGCGCCTACCCCGTGTCGAAGGGCGCGCTGGCGCAGTTCACACGCGCGCTGGCCGCTGAGCTGGCGCCGGCGGGCGTGCGGGTCAACGCGCTGGCGCCCGGCATCATCGCCACCGCCATGACCGAGCCGACGCGCGCCGATCCCAAGCGGCTCGAAGCCTTCCTGGCGCATGTGCCGATGAAGCGGGTGGGCGAGCCGGAGGAGCTGGCCGGGCCGGTGGTGTTCCTGTGCTCCGACGCGGCGAGCTACATCACCGGTGCGATCCTGCCGGTCGATGGCGGCTATCTCGGTGTCTGATCAGGGATAGTTGATCTGCCACGACACGCCGAAGCGGTCCGCGACCCAGGCGAACAGCGTGCTGAAGCCGTAGTTGCCCACGGGCATCAGTTCCCCGCCGCACGAAGCTGTCGCCTGCACATCACCGACTGGCTGCCTATTGTGAAGCTGGCAACTTTGATTGTGCCTTCCGGTCCCGGCCCGCCCGCGCCGTAGCGCTCGATGGCATCGATCTTCGCGTCGGGGAACAGCGAGAGATAGAACTCGAGCGCGGCGGACCCCTCGCCGCCCTGGAACATGAGGAACGGTCGGACGGTGCCGGTCATGCTTGCTATATAGACGGCAGTTCGTGACGGGGGCCACTTTGGCAGGCGATATTCTTGTGCGCGCGGCGACGGTCGACGATGTCGAGCTGCTGCACCGCTTCTCGGTCGATCTCGCTGCCTACGAGGACGAGCCGCAGGCCGTCACCTCGACGCCGCAGACGCTGGCGCGCGACGGCTTCGGCGAGAAGGCGCAGTTCGCCGCCCTGATCGCCGAACGCGAAGGCAAGCCGGTGGGCTTCGCGCTCTACACCTTCAATTACTCGGTCTGGACGGCGGCGCGCGGCATCTTCATCGAGGACATCTGGGTGGTGCCCGAGCAGCGCCGCGGCGGCGTGGCGCGCGCCCTGATGGTCGCGCTGGCTCGGGAATGCCAGGCCAAGGGCTTCAGGCGCATCGACCTCAACGTGCTCGACTGGAATCCTGCCCGCGGCTTCTACGAGAAGATCGGCTTCCGCTGGATCCGGAACTGGCTGCCTTATCGGCTCAGCGGCGAGGCGCTGGACAAGCTGGTGAGCGTGTCAGCTACTTCTTCTTGAGTCCCATCACCCGGCCGGACTTGGCCGGGCGGGGCAGGTGCTGGTGCGCGGTCCATACCGCCTCCAGCCGCTCCTCCGCCTGCCGCGGCCACGCGGCCGAGCGGCGGCTCGCGAAGTCGATGTTCATCACGATGGTCTCGTTGGTCGCGGCGAGGTAGCCCTCGCCCTCGTGGTACATCTCGTGGAACAGGTGCACCCGCTTGGCGTCGCGGTCGAGCAGCCGGGTGGTGAAGCGCATCGGCGCGCCGCCCTTCATCTCGCGGTCGTAGGTGACGTGGGTCTCCAGCACGAAGGTCATGCCGTGCTTGCCGTCGACGTAACGGCGGCCCAGTCCCATGTTGCGCATGAAGGCGCCCGACGCCTGGTCGAAGGCGGCGACGTAGAACGCCACGTTCATGTGACCGTTCCAGTCGACCCATTCGGGCAGCACGGTGCCGCGATGGATGTCGAGCGGCGCCGTGGTGACCAGCGCCGGCATCTCGTAAGGCAGGATGACGGACATACGCTACTTCCTCTTGATGCCGATGAGGCGGCCGGCCTGTGCCGGTTTCGTGAGATGCCTGTGGTTGGTCGTCATTCTCTCGATGCGCTGCATCGCCCAGTCGGGCCACGGCGCCGAGCGGCGGGTGGCGTAGTCGATGTTCATCAGCATCAGCTCGTTGGTCGCCGCCAGATAGCCCTCGGTCGCGTGGTACATCGCGTGGATGTAGTGCACGCGCTTGGCGTCGTGGTCGAGCAGTTGGGTGGTGATGCGCAGCGGGTCGCCTTCCTTGACCTCGCGGTCGTAGGTGACGTGCGCCTCGAGCACGAAGGTCATGCCGATCTTCTCGCGCGTGTATTCCCAGCCGACGCCGAGCTGGTTGCACAGCGTGTCGGTCGCCTTGTCGAAGGCCACCACGTAGAAGCCGACATTCATGTGGCCGTTCCAGTCGATCCATTTGGGCAGCACCGTCGCACGATGGATATCGAGCGGCGCGCCCAAGTCGGGTTCGATCATGGGGTAGGGAGGTAATTTCATGCGGCCGGACCGTAGCGAAGCCGCCGGCTGAATCGCAAGTGTTGCCCACCCCCTCCGCCCTTCGGGCACCTCCCCCGTCTGACGGGGAGGCGGGGAGGGGGAGAGCGAGGATCTGCCATGGCGAAGAAACCCAAGGCCGTCGTGCTCGGCGTCGGCGCGTTGCGCGGCATCGGCGGGGCGGCCAGTCGCCGCTTTGCGAAAGAGGGCTACCACGTGCTGGTCGCCGGTCGGACGCCGAAGAAGATCGAAGCGGTGGTCGATGCCATCCGCAAGGAGGGCGGCTCGGCCCAAGCCTACACCGTCGACGGTACCAAAGAGGAAGAGGTGATCCGCCTGTTCGATGCGGCGATGGCCGACGACGACGCCGGCCCGGCCGATCTCTTCGTCTTCAACATGGGCAACAACGCCGCCGTCGATTTTCGCGAGATGACGGCGCAGCACTTCGAGGACTCCTGGCGGGTCGGCTGCTTCGCCGGATTCCTGTTCGGCCGCGAGGCGATGCGCCGGCTGGCGCCGCTCGGCCGCGGCACGGTGATCTTCACCGGCGCCTCGGGCTCTATGCGCGGCAGACCCCGCTTTGCCGCCTTCAACGCCACCAAGGGCGGCCTGCGCCTGCTGGTGCAGTCGATGGCGCGCGAGTTCGGGCCGCAGGGCATCCATGTCGCGCATGTCATCATCGACGGCGGCATCGAGGGCGACCGGCTGCTGTCGCGCATGCCCGACCGCGCTGCGCAGGTCGGCTCCGACGGCCTGCTCAAGGTCGAGCCGATCGTCGACAACTACTGGCACCTGCACACCCAGCAGCGCAGCGCCTGGACGCACGAGATCGACCTTCGACCGTACAAGGAGACGTTCTAGACTGGAGGCATGCGCTTCCTCCTCTTCGTCGGCGGCTGGAGCTTCGGCGGGCTGGAGACGGCGTATCTCTCGTTGATGAAGGGGCTGCGCGCCCGAGGCCACGACGCGACGGCGATCGTCTGCGGCTGGACCGACGGCCTCGTGCCCGAGCGGCTGGAGCAGGCGGGCCTGCCGTACCATCAGGTGCGGCTCGGCCGGCTCTACCTCACCAATCCCTACTTCACCTGGCATACGCTGTGGCGCATGCCGGCCGCGCGCCGGCACTTGCGCCGTCTGTTCCAGGAGCTGCGACCCGACTGGGTGATCTACAGCGAGCCGCAGATGGTGCTGCTGACCGCGTCGCTGCTGCCGACCAAGCGCGCGATGTACCTGCAGGCCGAGCCCGGCCGGCTGATGCACCACGCCTGGTCGCGACGCGCGCTCGAGCGGCGGATTGACCGCTTCGTCGGCGTCTCCGAGTTCATCGCCCGCGGTCTGCCGGTCGATCCGCGCAAGCGGGCGGTCGCCTACAACGGGGTCGAGCCGCGGGAGCCGGTCGAGCGCGCAGCGAACCCGGTGCGCATCGGCATCGTCGGCCGGCTCGACGAGCGCAAGCAGCACCTGGTGCTGCTCGAGGCCTGCGTCGTCCTGAAGGAGCGGCTGCCCGGCGCTTTCACGCTCGACATCGTCGGCGAGCGGACCGGCGCCTACGCCCGCGAGGTCGAGGCGCGGATTGCGCGACGCGGGCTGGGCGACGTCGTGCGCTGGGCCGGCTTCGTCGCCGACCGCGACGCGCTCTATGGCGGCCTCGACATCCTGGCGGCGCCGGCAATCGACGAGCCGTTCGGCCTGACGGTGCCGGAGGCGGGCGCCTATGGCCTGCCGGTGGTGGCGGCGCGCTCGGGCGCCTTCCCGGAGATCGTGCGCGAGGAGGTCACCGGCCTGATGTTCGAAGCCGGCGATGTCGGCGGCCTCGCCCGCGCGCTCGAGCGGCTGATCCTCGACCGCGACCTGCGGCAGCGGCTTGGCGCGGCCGGCCGCGCGCACGTCGCCGCGCACTTCACCATCGATCGGATGGCGGACGGCTTCCTCAGCGCGCTCGGCTAGAGCGATTTCCGGGCAGATGGAACCGCTCGCGGTTCCATCTGCCCGGAAATGCGCGCACGGGCGTTGTTGTTGCAGCAGGCATATTCCGTTCGGCTGATTCCAGCCGAACGGAATATGCTCTAGGGATCTCGTCGAGCGAGCGGAAGATCGTCTTGCCGAGCTTCCGGCCGGTCGCGACCATGTCGCCGGCGCCGGTCGAGGGGCCGCCGATGCGCAGCACGGCATCGCACTTGCCGATCAGCTCGCGCGCCACCGGATGGAAGATCTCGTCGAACACCGCATCGCCGATCTTCTCCGAGCCGGCGTGTTTCAGGAGCGGCAGGGCGAACCATTCGCCCATCACCGGCAGATGGCCACGGCGGAAGACCTTGAGCGCCATGTCCTCCATCGCCTCGACATTGCGCTGGATCAGCACGGGATCGTCGTTGGTGCCGCCGCGATAGGGGCCGGCGACCAGGATCATCAGCTGCTCGCTCATGCAGGGATCTCCAGCAACTCGTTCGCCACCAGGCCGGGCGCCGACAGGATGCAGTTGTGGCCAGCCTCGATCGGGCGGAAGCGGATATGCGGCATGGCCTGCACCTTCTCGTGCATGCCGGCGGACACCGGATAGCGCGGCTTGGTGCAGGCGATGTAGGTCATCGGCCGGCCGTTGCCGGCGGGATGGCCGAGCGGGATCGGCTTGGTGTAGCAGGCGAGCGGATGCGGCGTGAGCTGGCGGTGCGTCCAGGCCGCGAGTGCCGGATCGTCGATGATCAGGCTGCCGACCGGCGCGAAGGGCAGCACCTCGGTGCCGTTGACCGTCTGCACCAGCGTCTTGCGCTTGGCGACGATGTGCGAGGGGATGCGGCCGAAGATCGACTGGCCGTCCTGGGCGATGCCGCCGTCGATGATCACCAGATGCGCGATGCGCTCGGGCATCCGGTCGACGACCATCTGGGCGATCAGGCTGCCGAAACTGTGGCCGACCAAAACGATGTCCCTGAGGTTCTCACGCTCGATCCGCTGCAGCGTGTCGGCGAGGAAGACGTCGTTGTCGAGCGCCGGCGACAGCTCGGCCGCGCGCTCGCCGACGCCGGGAAAGCTGTGCGCCGTCGCGCCGTGGCCCGCTTCCGTCAGGCGCTCGAGCACGAGTTGCCAGGTCCAGGCGCCCATCCAGGCGCCGGGCAGGCAGAAATACGTCCGTGTCATCGTCCCCTTCAGCGTGCGCCGGCCTTCTCCAGCCGCGCGGCGAGCGCTTCATGGCGGCGTTGGCGGGCATGCGCAAGCGGCGTGAGGCCCTCGCGGTCGGCGAGGTTCAGGTCGGCACCGCGGCCGATCAGCAGGTCGGCGATCTCGACGTAGCGCGCGCTGCCGTCGCCCAGGATCGCGACCTCGAGCAGCGCCGTCCAGCCGAGCCGGTTGACATGGTTGACGTCGATCGCCGTCTTCAGCAGCTCGCGCACCGTCTCGACATGGCCGTGATGGCAGGCCGGGATCAGCGCCGTGCCGCCATAGCGGTTGGTGCTCGCCAAATCCGCGCCGGCCGCCAGCGTCAGCTTCAGGATCTCGAGCCGGCCCTCGGCGCCGGCCAGCAGGAAGGCGCTGTCGCGGCCTTCATCCTGGGCGTTGACGTCGGCGCCGTCGGCAATCAGCCGGCGCGCCGCCTCGATGTCGTTGCGCCGCGTGGCGTCGAGCAGGGCGCGGTCCCGTTCGGTCATGGCCAAGGCCGGCGCGGCGACGAGCAGGGCCAGCAGCAGCGCCGCAGCCCGTCGTCTCGAGCCCCGTCGTCTCAAGCCGCATGCTTCTTGAGCGCGAGCGCGACCGAGATCCAGCCGCTGCCGATGAAGATCAGGTCGACGCCGAGGAAGATGCCGAGCACGAAGAAGCTCGAGACCGGCCAGTGCGAGACGATGATCAGGCCGAGCAAGACGCTGATCAGGCCGGAGAACACCACCCAGCCCCACGGCGTGCCTTGCCGCATCCGCGTCGCCAGGAAGATGCGCACCAGGCCGCCGAGGATCAGCGCGATGCCCAGCAGCAGGGTCAGGATGGTCGCCGCCTGGAACGGATCCTGGAGGCAGACGAAGCCGGCAAAGACATAGATCGCGCCGAGCAGCAGCCACATCAGGCGATGGCCCCAGTCCCTGGCGTTGAACGCCGCGACGATCTCGGCGACGCCCTCGAACAGCATCATGAAGCCGACGATGTAGACCGCGGTGGCGGTCGCGAACATCGTGCTGCCGCCGAGCGCGACCACGCCCGCGATCAGGGAGAAGATGCCGAAGGCGAGGATCCAGCCCCACTTGGAGCGGAGGGCCCGGATGCCCTCGCCGAGACTGTGCGGGCCGGTGCTGTCGGTGGTGCTCATGGTCGTGCCCTTTCACTGCGGAATGGCGCTTCCACAGTGTAGGCCCGTCGCGTGGCGCCGTCCCATCGCGTGTGTGACAATCGTTGCATGACTGAAGCTCCGAAAAAGGCCCCGGTACCGCGACCGGCCACCACCGTCCTCCTCGTCCGCCCCTCCAGGCCGGGCGATGCCGGCTCTCCGCTCGAAGTCTTCATGGTGGTGCGCCATCAGCAGATCGACGCATTCTCCGGCGCGCTGGTCTTCCCCGGCGGCAAGCTCGAGGAGGCCGACGGCGATCCGCGGCTGGTGGCCCGCTGCGGCGGTGCCGACAAGATCTCGGCCGAAGAGCTGAAGTTCCGGGTCGCCGGCGTGCGCGAGGCGTTCGAGGAGTGCGGCATCCTGCTGGCGCGCAAGCCCGGGCAGCGCGCGCTGATCGGCGCGAGCGACCTCGAGGGCATCGAGCAGCGCTGGCGGGCGAAGCTCGCCGAGGACGAGGCGAGCATCGTCGACCTGGTCGAGGCCGAGAACCTCGAGCTCGCGACCGACCTGATGACGCCCTACGCGCACTGGATCACGCCGACCTTCGCGCCCAAGCGCTTCGACACCTGGTTCTTCATCGCCGAGGCACCGGAGGACCAGATCGCGCTGCACGACGGCTCCGAGTCGGTCGACTCGGTGTGGATCGGCGCGCAGGCGGCGGTCGACGAGGCGAAGGCCGGCCGACGCACCCTCGTGCACGCCACGACCAAGAACCTCGAACTGCTGGCCGAGGCCAAGACCGTGGCCGAGGCCTTGTCGCAGGCCAGCCGGCGCAAGGTCATCACCGTCCAGCCGTGGGTCGAGGAGCGCGACGGCAAGCGCTTCCTGCACATCCCGCCGGATGCGGGGTATCGCAATCTCTTCCGCGAGCTGCCGCAGTCGGTTCCGCAGGCCGGTCGATAATTCCGGTTGACGGACGTTCCGTTTGCCCTGTCCGGGCTGGCGCGCTAAGGGTTGGTGAACGAGCGTTTATTGTTGGGAGGATCGACGAGCATGGTCGGAATCGTGGCCTATGGCGCCTACGTGCCGCGCCTGCGTCTCAGCCGTCAGGCCGTGTATGACGCCAACAAGTGGTTCGCCGCCGGACTGCGCGGCCTCGCCAAGGGCGAGCGCTCGATGGCGAACTGGGACGAGGACTCGATCACCATGGCGGTCGAGGCGTCGCGCGACTGCCTGACGAGCCACAAGCCCGAGGACGTCCGCAACATCTACTTCGCCTCGACCACGCATCCGTTCAAGGATCGCCAGAATGCCGGCGTGATCGGCACGGCGCTGTCGATCGAGCAGAACCTCTCGGCCTCCGATGTCGGGGGCTCGCTGAAGGCGGGCACCCAGGCGCTGGTCGCCGGCCTCAATGCCGTCAAGAACGGCGGCGCCTCCCTGGTCGCTGCCGCCGACAAGCGCCTGACCCGCGTCGCCTCGGCGAACGAGCTGAATTACGGCGATGGCGCCGCGGCGCTGCTGTGCGGCACCGAGAACGTGATCGCCAAGCTGGTCGGCCACCACTCGGTGTCGATGGATTTCGTCGACCACTTCCGCGGCGACGAGACCGACTTCGACTACGGCTGGGAGGAGCGCTGGATCCGCGACGAGGGCTACTCGAAGATCGTGCCGCCGGCGATCAAGGCGGCGCTCGCCGCTTGCAAGCTGAAGGGCAGCGACATCACCCACTTCATCATGCCGAGCCTGATGCCGGCAGTGCCCAAGCAGATGGCCAAGGCCTGCGGCATCGCCGACGGCGCGGTGCGTGACCTGCTCGGCGCCACGCTCGGCGACACCGGCGCGGCACACGCGCTGGTCATGCTGGTCGACGCGCTCGAGACGGCCAAGGAAGGCGACAAGATCATGGTCGTCGCCTTCGGCCAGGGCGCCGACGTGCTGGTGTTCGAGGTCACCGCCGAGAACGCCAAGCTGCCCAAGCGCAAGGGGCTGTCGGGCTGGATGGCGCGGCGCAAGGAAGAGAAGAACTACATGAAGTTCCTCGCCTTCAACGAGATGCTGCCGATCGACAAGGGCATGCGCGCGGAGTTCGACAAGAAGACCGCGCTCTCGGTCCTGTGGCGCAAGCGCGACATGATCTACGGGCTGGTCGGCGGCAAGTGCAAGGTGTGCGGCACCGTGCAGTTCCCGCGCAGCCAGGTCTGCGTCAATCCGAACTGCCACGCGATCGACAGCCAGGAGCCGTATCGCATGGCCGGACTCGAGGCGAACGTGATGTCGTTCACGGCGGACTCGCTCACCTACTCGCCGGACCCGCCGGCCTACTACGGCATGATCACCTTCCCCGAGGGCGGCCGCTTCATGGCCGACTTCACCGACAGCGACAAGGAACAGGTCAAGGTCGGCGCCAAGATGCGCATGACCTTTCGCATCCGCGACAACGACACGATGCGCGGCGGCTTCAAGCGCTATTTTTGGAAGGCGGCGCCGGTCTGACGTCAGATTCCTCTCCCCCGCCAGGGGGAGAGGCTAGGTGAGGGGGCTGGAGGCGGTGTGTGTAACCCCCTCTCCCCGCCTCTCCCCCTGGCGGGGGAGAGGAGTAAGATTTCTCAAGGTTCCACTCTCTCGACCAAGGAGTCCAACATGGCACGGGGTATCAAGGACAAGGTCGCAATTCTCGGAATGGGCTGCTCGAAGTTCGGCGAGCGCTGGGACAGCGGCGCCGAGGAGCTGATGCTCGAGGCCTACAAGGAAGCGATCGCCGACGCCGGCATCGATCCCAACCAGCTCAACGCCGCCTGGTTCTCGACCGCGATCGACGAGGTGCATGTCGGCAAGTCGGGCATCCCGATGTCGACCACGTTGCGCCTGCCCAATATCCCGGTGACGCATGTCGAGAACATGTGCGCCTCGGGCACCGAGGCCTTCCGCGGCGCCTGCTACGCCGTCGCCTCGGGCGCGGCCGACATCGCCATAGCGCTCGGCGTCGAGAAGCTGAAGGACACCGGCTACGGCGGCCTGCCGGGCGGCCGCGGCGGCCCGCTGCAGGCGCTGTGGAGCGCCAACGGCACGGCGCCGGGCAACTTCGCCCAGCTCGCCACCGCCTACATGACCGCGCACGGCGTCTCGGGCGAGGACCTCAAGAAGGCGATCGGCCACGTCTCGTGGAAGAGCCATCAGAACGGCGCCAAGAATCCCAAGGCGCATCTGCAGAAGGCGGTCGAGATGGAGACCATCCTGAACGCGCCGATGATCGCCTCGCCGCTCGGCCTGTTCGACTGCTGCGGCGTGTCGGACGGCGCGGCCGCGGCGATCGTGACCACGCCGGAGATCGCCAAGGCGATGGGCAAGCAGAACATCGTCTCGGTGAAGGCGCTGCAACTCTCGGTCTCGAACGGCTCGGAGTCGGGCCACAACTCGTGGGACGGCAGCTACTTCCACACCACGCGCATCGCCTCGAAGAAGGCCTATGAAGAGGCCGGCATCAAGGATCCGCGCAAGGAAGTCTCGATGTTCGAGGTGCACGACTGCTTCTCGGTGACCGAGCTGGTCACCATGGAAGACCTGCACATCAGCCAGCCCGGCCAGGGCTGGAAGGACGTGCTCGACGGCTTTTACGATGCCGACGGCACCATCCCCTGCCAGATCGACGGCGGCCTCAAGTGCTTCGGCCATCCGATCGGCGCCTCGGGCCTGCGCATGCTCTACGAGATGTACCTGCAGTTCCAGGGCCGTGCCGGCGCGCGTCAGCTCAAGGACCCGAAGATCGGCATGACCCACAATCTCGGCGGCGCGCCGCGCGAGAACGTGTCGAGCGTCGCCATCGTCGGCCGCTACGAATAGTCATCGCGTAGCTCTCCCCCTCCGGCCTTCGGCCACCTCCCCCGTCTGACGGGGGAGGCAGGGTGGGGTGTGCCATCAGCAAGAGGGAGGAAACGAGCATGCAGCTCGACAAAGGCCTGATCGGCCACAAGTTCAACGCCTTCACCACGACGGTCGAGGCCGGCAAGATCCGGCTGTTCTGCAAGGCCATCGGAGAAGAGAACCCGATCTACGTCGACGAAGCCGCCGCCAAGAAGGCCGGCTATCGCGCGATCCCCGCGCCGCCGACCTATCTCACCGCCGTCACCAATGACGATCCCGACAAGGGCGGCCTGCTGCGGCTGCTCAACGTCGATATCGGCCTGATCCTGCACGGCGAGCAGCACTACGAGTATCTCGCGCCGGTGCATGTCGGCGACAAGATCACCTGCCAGCAGCGGGTGGTCGACATCTACGACAAGAAGGGCGGCGCCCTGTGGTTCGTGGTCTCCGAGACCGAGCTCAAGGACCAGGCGGGCAAGCCGGTGGCCAAGGCCAAGGGCATCACCGTCGTGCGCAATCCCGACGCCGGCAAGAAGTAGGAGAGGGGATCATGGCTGCTGTCACTGCTCCGAAGTTCGCCGACGTCAAGGTAGGCGACGCCATCAAGCCGATCGTGCTGCCGCCGATCAGCCGTCACCAGCTCGCGCTCTATTGCGGCGGCTCGGGCGACCACAATCCGATCCACGTCGACATCGACTTCGCCAAGAAGTTCGGGTTCAAGGACGTGTTCGCCCACGGCATGCTGTCGATGGCGTTCCTCGGCCGCCTCGTGACCTCGTTCGTGCCGCAGGCGCGGGTGCGCAATCTCGGCACGCGCTTCACCTCGATCACCTGGGTGGGCGACGTCATCACCGTGAGCGGCACCGTCACCGGCAAGCGCGAGGAGAACGGCGAGAAGCTGGTCGACCTCGAGGTGAGATGCACCAACCAGAACGGCCAGGACACGTTGCAAGGCAACGCCACGGTCGCGCTGAACTAGGACTCGGAGGACCGCGCCACTCCAGTGGCGCGGTCCCATGGCGCAAAAGGAGAGACAAGATGGGTCAGATGGATGGCAAGGTGGCGATCGTCACCGGCTCGGGCCGCGGTATCGGCAAGGAAATCGCGCTGCGCCTGGTGCGCGACGGCGCCAAGGTGGTGATCAACGACATCGATGACGCGCCAGCCAAGGAGACCGTGGCCGAGATCGAGGCGATGGGCGGCAAGGCCGTGATGTGCAACGGCGACGTCGCCAAGCCCGACTTCGGCGACCGCATCGTCAAGACCGCGGTCGACGCCTTCGGCGACTGCCATGTCGTGGTGAACAACGCCGGCTACACCTGGGACTCGGTCATCCAGAAGATGAGCGACGAGCAGTGGTACGCCATCCTCGACGTCCACCTGACGGCGCCGTTCCGCGTGCTGCGTGCCTTCCAGCAGCATTTCCGCCAGGCCGTCGAGAAGGAGCGCTCGGCGGGCGTGCGCGTCGTGCGCAAGGTGGTCAACATCTCGTCGACCTCGGGCGTCAACGGCAATGCCGGCCAGTCGAACTACTCGGCCGGCAAGGCAGGCATCGTCGGCCTCACCAAGACGCTGGCCAAGGAGTTCGGCCGCTACGACGTCACCGTGAACGCGGTGGCGTTCGGCTACATCCAGACCCGCCTGACCAAGCCGCTGGCGCAGGGCGAGGACGGCGAGATCGAGGTGCAGGGCCGCAAGGTCAAGATCGGCGTGCAGGGTGGTCGCATCGCCGCCATGAACCAGATGATCCCGCTCGGCCGCGGCGGCTTGCCGACCGAGGCCGCGGGCTCGGTCTACCTCTTCTGCAGCCCCGACAGCGACTATGTCAGCGGCCAGTGCCTGGTCGTGAACGGCGGTCTGTGACGAGCGACGCCCAGCGTCCGGGCGTCAGCCCGAAGCGGGCGGCGAAGTGACGGGTGAGGTGGCTCTGGTCGGCGAAGCCGGTCGCCGCCGCCACCTCCGATAGAGACGTGCCCGCGGCGATCATCGCCTGGGCGCGGACCAGCCGCCGGCCGACCTGGAAGCGGTGCGGCGAGGTGCCGTAAGCGGCACGGAAGTGGCGGGCGATGGCGAAGCGGTCGAGGCCGCTTACCTTCTCCAATTCTTCCGAGGCGACGGTGCGCGGTGCCTCGGCGACCAGGAAATCGCGCACCTGGGTGACAGCGCGATGAGCCGCCGGCTGCTTGCGCGGCCGCACGGGTGAATCGCAGCGCGCCGACAGTCGCTCCGCAACGTGGCCGACGATGGCGTCGGCGGCGATCGGTTCGAGCGGTCTCGGAAAGTCGGCGAAGGCCTCGCGCAGGAGCCCGGCCAGCACCGGATCGTCGGCGACGACGTCGGGCACGAACGGCGTCGACGCCGTGCCCAGCGCGGCGTTCACCGCGGCCGGGTCGATGTAGAGCATGCGATAGGCGAAGCCCTCGTCGACGCCGGCGTGGCCGTCATGCACCTCGTCGGGGTGGATCACCATTACCTGACCGGCCGCGCTGGTCTGCAGACCACCGCGATAATGGAACGACTGGGCGCCCCAGATGGTCAGGCCGACCGCATAGGTCTCGTGGCGGTGCAGGTCGTAGGCATGGCCGCCGAAGCGCGCCGCCAGCCGCTGCAGGTTGTCGGTCCGGTCGAAGTGGATGTGGTCTTGAGAAGCCATGCACAAACGTTCAAGACGATGGGGCCATCCTGCCCGATATGGGGATCATGATCTACGAGACCAAGACCGCTCTGGTGCTCCGCCGCGAATTGGCCGGCTGGCAGATGGCCAATGTCGCGGCCTTCCTGGCCGGTGGGCTGGCCGGCACGCACGGCCACATGATGGGCGAGCCCTACAAGGACGTCACCGGCCGCGCCTACACCGCGCTGATCCGCGAGCCGGTGTTCGTCTATGGCGGGACGATCGAGGAGCTGCGCCGCACCCACCAGCGCGCGCTCAGCCGCGAGTTGGTGCCGGCCGTCTACATCGAGGCGATGTTCACAACGACCAACGATGCCGACAACCGCACTGCCTTCGCCGCCGCGCCGGTCGATGCGCTCGACTTCGTCGGCATCGGCATCCATGGCCCGCGCAAGACCGTCGACAAAGTGGTCAATGGCCTGAAGTTCTTGTCCTGACGCCGTCGCGCAGGAGCGTGGCTGTGGATAAGCCGATATGGGCGCACCCATTCTGGGCAATGGACCGCGAATCTCCCCCTGATTTCCTTGGCGAAAAATCGCGGCCATTGCCCTTATTGGGAGGTTGGCGCTGGTTGCTGCAGGGTGGCGTCCATGATGACGCCCATAGCGAAAAAACATGCAGGAGGGGGCGGGGGTCTCCGGGATTCCGGGACTGACAGGCCTCCGATGCCGATGCCATCGGCATCTTACCCGTCCACGGGAATGCGACGGTTTGGGACGGGGGTGGGCAGGCCGAAGGCGCACGCGTCGACCTGCGCGGACCTTGCTCTAGCCGATGAAGATGCGCGCGCCGATCGGCAGGCTGCGCGCCTTGTCGAGCGCCTGCATGGTGGCGTCGTAGCCGACGCCGATCGCGCGGTCGAAGCTCGTCCAGTCGAGCAGGTCGATCTGCTTCATCGGCGGCACGATCAGCAGGTCGGCGGCGGCGCGGTCCTCGATCGCGTGCGCGGCGCTCGAGACCAGCGCCGAGCGCAGCAGGATGCGCACGATCGACGGGATCGGCAGCGTCTCCTCGCGCCGCCACACCAGGCGGCGGAAGAACTCCCAGGCCGACCACGATTCCTCGACGCCGGCGCCGGCCGCCAGCGCGCCGCCGGTGTCGATGTCGACCGCGATGGTGAGGCCGCGGCGCTGCCGGCGCATCGCCCGCACCGGCAGGTTGTCGATCACGCCGCCGTCGACATGGACCTGGCCCGCGTCGTTGACCGGCGGCAGCACGCCGGGCAGCGACACCGAGGCGCGCAGCCAGCGCCACAGCTTGCCGGTGGTATGAGTGTCGGCGCTGGCGGTCGTGAGGTTGGCGGTGACGCAGTAGTACGGCAGGACGAGGTCCTCGATGTCCATGTCGTCGAACGCGGAGCGCAGCAGCGCGCTGACGCGCCGGCCGCCGAACAGCGACACGAACGGCAGGGTGTAGTCGCCGAGCGGATTGGCGGCGACGAACGAGCGGCGGAAGCGCGCGACGAGCTCCTCGTCGCTCCAGCGGGCGGCGATCGCGGCGGCGACGACCGCGCCCATGCTGGTGCCGCCGACCTGGTCGACCGGCACGCCGGAGGCGCGCAGGGCCTTGATCACGCCGATATGGGTGAAGGCGCGGGCGCCGCCGCCGGCCATGACGATGCCGACCGCGTGGCCGGTGATCAGCCGCGCCAGCCGGTCGAAGTCCGACGGCAGGTCGAGCCGCACGTGATGGTGCTGGCCGTACAGCCCGCCGGCGAGCTGGCCGGCCGTGCTGCCGGGCTTGGGATCGTGCCCCTCGTGCAGCAGCACCAGCTCGCGGCGGCGATGGAAGACCGCGCCGGGCTGCGCCGTCTCGATCTCGAACGGCAGCTTGGTCGGCTCTCCGGTGCCGGCGTTGCGCACCACGATCAGGCAGTCGGCCTGGCGCAGGCAGAGCTCGGTCCACGGCGTCAGGCCGGGATCGGCGCGGTACAGCACGAAGGCGTTGTCGAGCTCGCAGCGCGCGAACCAGTCCGGATCCTGGATCAGCGAGCTCTGCCCGAGCACCTGCACCTCGCCGAGGCGGGCGAGGGCGGCTTCCAACAGCACCGAGAAGCGGCCGGCCGGCACGTCGGCGCCGGCCGGCAGCAGGGCGAAGGTGCGCGGCTGGCGCCGGCGCTTGGCCGGGCCCATGGCGTTGCGCGCCGCGACGTTGCGCATCAGCGCCGGCAACACCTCGGGATGGTGCGCGGTGAGGATGTCGAAGCTTTCCTGCGACAGCCGCCAGACCTCGCTGTCGCGCAGCGCGGCGACGCTGCGGGTGCGCTTGCCGTGGCTGAGCAGCGACATCTCGCCGACGATGTTGCCTGGCGTGATCTCGGCGATCAGCGCCGGCCCGCCCTCGGCGACGTCCTCGTCGTCGTGGCGGAACACGCCGAGGCAGCCGCTGGTCACCAGGTAGACGGCATCGGCCGCCTCGCCCTGGTGGAACAGCGGTGCGCCGCCGGGCAGCGTCATCGGCACCAGCTCGCGCTCGACCGCCGCCATGCTGTTGGTGTCGAGATCGGCGAACAGCGGCGCGAGCAACAGCGCCCGCCTGAGACGCAGGCGGGCCGAGTCCCGGTCGGGCTCGACGATGCTCACCCGGGGCTCATCCCGCGCTGAGGCCCGCGAGGGCCCAGCCGATGGTCTGGTCGGCGCGCTGCCACACCATCTCGCGCCACTTGTCGCCGGCCGGGAAGAAGCGTTCCTTCATGTCGGCCTTGAGCGTGCGGCCGAGCGGCGAGGCGAGATCGCCGCGATGATGCAGCCAGTTGTCGGCGCGCACCGCACCCAGCACCTCGGGCACCGAGTAGGTGCCGTACTCGATGGCGATCGGCGTGACCTCGGCATCGGGCAGCTCCTGCGGGAAGGCGTCGGTCATGATGCCGACGACGATCGCCGAGGTCGAGGTGCCGCTTTCGGGCGAGGTCATCTCGTCGCCGTACCAGGCGCGCGCCCGCGGGAAGGACTTGGCCGTCGGCGGCACGGCGCAGATCAGCTCGCCATGGCCGAACGGGCCGAGGCCGGTGTGGAAGTCGATGATGCCGACGCGGCGGGCGCGGCCGAGCTCCTCGCGGGCGATCTGGCGGATCGTGCGGTTGCTCCAGGTCGGCCGCGCGCCGCCGAAGAAGATGCCGTCGGGATGGCTGTACTGGCCGCTGCTGAGCGCGCCCTGCAGGGCGAAGGCACCGTGCTTCTGGGCGTAGGAGTCGAACACGCGCTGGGTCGCGGCCCGGCTGTCCTCGCTCCACTCGCCGGGCAGGATCGCTTCGGCGATCGCGAGATAGCCGTCGTTCCTCGGATAGGCCTTGTCGTGGTCGACGAAGTTGCGGTTGAGGTCGACATTGTCCTCGGTGACGCGGCGCGTCCAGGCGAAGCCGTAGGGGTTGATCGCGTGCACGATCAGCGCGCCGGTGCCCTTCGGCAGCTTCGCCGGGCCGCCGGTCGCCAGCCAGGCGATCTGCGCCCCCGAGCCGCAATGGCCCTCGACGCCGTGCGTGCTCGAGATCAGCACCAGCATATTGGGCGCGTCGGCCGGGCCGAAGCGCGCGGTGTCGAGGTAGAGCCGCTCACCGCTGGGCCCGAGCGCGTTGGGGTTGAGCCATGAGCGGATCGCGCCGCCAGCCTCCGCGGCAGCGCGGCAGAACTTGGCGCGTGCCTCGGCGTAGCTCTCGGAAAAACAAGCCGGAATCGAAACCATACAAAACGCCTCCCGCGCGATGCTAGAGCGATTTCCGAGTAGATGGAACCGCGCGCGATTCCATCTACTCGGAAATGCGCGCATGGGCGATGCTGTCTCACAGGGCACATTCCGTCCGGCTGATTCCAGCCGGACGGAATGTGCTCTAGCATGGCTGCGGGCGCGAGCGGATGGCGGAGATGACGATGGCCTCCCTATGGGCATTCCTGGCGGTGTCGTTCCTGGTGATCGCGACGCCGGGGCCGGATACTGCATTGACGGTGCGCAACACCTTGATCGGCGGCCGGCGCGGCGGCGGCTTCACGGCGCTGGGCATCGCCGCCGGACAGGCGATCTGGGCGCTCGGCACGTCGCTCGGTCTGGTGGCATTGCTGATGGCGTCGGAGATGGTGTTCGAGGCCGTGCGCTGGTTGGGCGCGGCATACCTGCTCTATCTCGGCGCTGCGTCGTTGTGGTCGGCGTGGCGCGGCCGTGCGATGCGGCGCGAGATCGGCGTCGTGCAGACGCGCCTCACACCGGCGGCGGCCTTCCGCCAGGGACTGTTGAGCGACCTTGGCAACCCGAAGATGGCGGTGTTCTTCTCCAGCATGCTGCCGCAGTTCGCCGACGATTTTGCCGGCCTGGTGCTGCACGGGCTGCTGTTCGGCGCGATGACCCTGCTCTGGCTGACTGGCTACGCCTGCGTGCTGTCGCGCGCCGGCGACTACCTGCGCCGCGGTCCGGTCGGACGCCTGATCGAGGCGGCAACCGGTGCCGCGCTGGTCGCGCTCGGCCTCAGGCTCGCCAGCGAGCAGCGATAGCGCGTCTAGCTGTCGTACTGCAGAAGGGCCTCGATCGGCACCGGCACCTTCTGACGGCCCTCGAGGAAGGTCAGCTCGATGATGCAGGCCGCCGAGGGAACGACGGCGCCGACCTGCTCGAGCAGCGTGATTGCCGCCGCCATGGTGCCGCCGGTGGCCAGCAGGTCGTCGACCAGCACCACGCGCTTGCCCTTGTCGATGGCGTCGGCCTGGATCTCGATCGTGTCGGTGCCGTACTCCAGCGCGTAGGTGTGGCGCACCGTGATGCCGGGCAGCTTGCCCTGCTTGCGCAGCATGACGAAGCCGGTGCCGAGCGCCAGAGCCAATGGGGCCGCCAGCAGGAAGCCGCGCGATTCGATGCCGGCCAGCACGTCCGGCTTGTGTGGCCGGATGAGGTCGGCGAGTCGTTCGATGGTCGCGTGCCACGCCTTGGGATGCGCCAGCAGGGTCGAGATGTCGTAGAAGAGGATGCCCGGCTTGGGGAAGTCCGGGATCGACCGGATGTGGTCCTTGAGATTCATGCAAGTCCTTTACGGGTAGGCGGCTGGCGGCACGAAGCTGCGGTACTCCTGCTCGAGCAGCTTGGCGAACTGGATGCAGTCGTAGTCGCCGTACTGCGGGCCGACGATCTGCACGCCGATCGGCAGGCCGTCGCTCGACTGGCCGATCGGCGCAGCCGAGGCCGGCAAATAGGTAACGCACGAGTAGCCGGCCCAGAAGATCTGGTCGACCACCGGCACCTGCTTGTTGTTGACCACGATCAGCCGCTCGTGGCGCGGGTCCTTGTGGTCGTGCGGGAAGGCCGCCGTCACCGCCACCGGGCAGAGCACCAGGTCGTAGTCCTTGAAGAACGCATCCCAGGCGATCCGCATGCGGTGCCGCTTCTCGTTGAGCTGCAGCCAGGTGCGATGCGACAGCGAGTTGCCGCGCTGCATCTGGGCGAAGTAGCTCATGTCCGAATCGGGCATCGCCGCGGCGTCGCGCGCCGCCTGCGTCCACACCTCGTCGGTCATCCGGCCCGAGGTCGCGGCGCGCAGCAGGCGGATGTAGACGTCGTTCTGCTCGGCCGTGTCGATCGCCGGCCGCGCCTTGTCGCTGACCTTGACCTTGTTCTTGCCGAGGAAGTCGGCAAGCTGCTGGATACAGCCCTGCACCGACTGGTCGACCTCGCAGTTGGGATCGGACAGCACCACCGCGACCTTGAAGTCGCGCAACTTCTTTTTCTTCGAGCGCGGCAGAGCGAGCTTCCAGCCGCGGCCGTCGATGTCGTCGGGGCCGGCCATCACGTCCATCGCGATCTCGAGATCGGCCGCGCCGCGCGCCAGCGGGCCGCAGACGCTGATGTCGGCCTGCGCCACGTTGCCGTTCAGCGCATGGCCGCGCGGCGAGACCACGCCCCAGGTCGGCTTGTGGCCGAACACGCCGCAATAATGCGCGGGGTTGCGGATCGAGGCGCCGATGTCGCTGCCGGCCTCGAGCCCGGTCAGGCCGGCGGCCAGCGCCGCGCCCGAGCCGCCCGACGATCCGCCCGGCGTGCGCGACAAGTCCCAGGGATTCCTGGTGACGCCGTAGACCTCGTTGTAGCTCTGCCAGTCGGCGAGATTGAGCGGCACGTTGGTCTTGCCGAACAGGGTGACGCCGGCATCGAGCAGCCGCTGCGTCGCCAAGGAATTCTTCTCGACCTTCTTGTCCTTGAACGCCGGATTGCCCCACGTCGTGGGGTAGCCCGCGATGTCGTAGGACTCCTTCAGGGTCATCGGCACGCCGTGCAGGGGGCCGAGCTTCTTGCCGGCCTTGACCGCTTTGTCCGCCGCCTTGGCCCGCTTGCGCGCGCCCTCGACATCCATGGCGATGATGGCGTTGAGTGCCGAATTGTGCGTCTCGATGCGCTTCAGGTAGAGATCGAGCAGCTCGACGCAGCCGATCTTCTTCTTGCGGATCGCGGCGGCCAGTTGCTTCGCGGTCTGGAAGGGCAGGGCGTTGGACATCCCAAGGCCGTACCATATTGTACCGCCCACCGTGAAGAAGCCGTTGGCCCATGGCAGCCTCTTGCACGGCCTGCCCTCGCCCCAGGCGGAAGAGCAGGTCGAGCGCCTGATCGACAGCCCGACCGTTCGCATCGAGCGCATCGTCTCGACCGGCCAGGCGAGCCCGCCCGGCTCTTGGTACGACCAGCCCGACGCCGAGTTCGTGGTGCTGCTCTCGGGTGCAGCGCGGCTGCGGGTCGAGACGGACGACGTGACCCTCGACTTGAAGCCCGGCGATTGGGTCGAGATTCCCGCGCACGTCCGCCATCGGGTCGAATGGACACAGGCCGAGCCGCCGACAGTGTGGCTCACCGTGCATCGCGCCGGCTAGCGTCGCGGCTTGGCCCGGGCGGTCGGCTCGGCGATCAGCGGATCGTCCGGCCAGTAGTGCTTGGGGTAGCGGCCCTTCAGCTCGGCCTTCACGTCGCGATAGGTGGTCTTCCAGAAGCTCGCGAGATCGCGCGTCACCTGCACCGGCCGGCGCGCCGGCGACAGCAGATGGATGGTCACCGGGATCCGGTTGGCGATGCGCGGCGTGTCGGTGAGGCCGAACATCTCCTGCAGCCGCACCGCCAGGGTCGGCTCGGCCGGGTTCGTGTAGTCGATCGGCAGGCGCGAGCCGCTCGGCACCTCGATATGCGTCGGAGCCAAAGCATCGACCTGGCGCTGGCGGTCCCACGGCACCAGCGCCTTGACCGCCGCGGCGAAGTCGATGCGCCGCGCCGTGCCGTCGACGAACGGCTCGAGCCAGTCGAGCGATCGCAGCAGCGCCTCGTCGGACAGGTCGGGCCAGTGGGCGTCGAGCTGGCGCAGGAAGGCGATGCGTTGCCGCCACTCCCGCAGCTCGTCCGTCCAGGGCAGGCCGCGCTGGCGCAGGCCTGCCAGCATCGCCGCCTTCACCTTCTCCGGATCGGGCCTGTTGATCGGCTTGTCTTCCAGCACCAGCGCGCCGAAGCGCCGGCGCCGCCGCGCGACGACAGTGTCGCGCCATTCGACGACCTCTTCGTCGACGATGCGCTCGCCGTAGAGCTCCTCGATCTCGGCAAGCGCGATCGGCGCGGCAAGGAAGACCCGCGCGTCCTGCGCCGCGCCGTCGAGGTCGGCGACCACCAGGAATTCCTCGTTCGACATCGGATCGCCTTCGGGCAGCGCCGCGCCGCGGCCGCCCGACAGCAGGTAGCGGTTGGCGGTGCCCGCACGGCGGCGGCCGATGCGGTCGGGATAGGCGAGTGCCAGCAGCGCCCCGGTCATCGACGGATCGGGAGTCTCGTCGCGGGCCTCGCGTGGCGTGAGGCGCCGCGCCGATTCGGCGACCAGCCGCGGCGCACGGCCGGACAAGGCGATGTCGACGCGATGGCGCAGGTCGACGTCGCGTTCGCGCAGGAAATCGCGCTCGCCGAGGATGGCGGCGATCAAGGCGGCGACCTTGCCCTGCTTGAGGTCGCGTCCTTTGAGGACGAGATGGGCGAGGCGCGGATGCTGACCGAGCCGCACCATGGCGCGGCCGTGCGGTGTGATCGCGCCGGACGCACCTGCCCTGAGCGCAGTCGAAGGGTCGATCGCCCCGAGGTCGAGCAGCAGCGACCGGGCGGTAGCAAGCGCCGATGCGGGCGGTGGCGTCAGCCAGGGCAGGGTGCTCGCGTCGGTCACGCCCCAGGCGGCGAGCTCCAAAGCCAGCGGCGCCAGATCGGCGTCGAGGACCTCGGGCGGCGTGAAAGGCAGCAGGCCGCGCTGCGCTTCCTCGGTCCACAGCCGGAAGCAGATGCCGGGCTCGAGCCGCCCGGCGCGGCCGCGGCGCTGGTCAGCCGAGGCCTGGCTCACCCGCACTGTCTCCAACCGCGTCATGCCCGAGCGCGGCGAGAAGCGCGGCACGCGCATCAGCCCGCCATCGATCACGATCCGCACACCCTCGATGGTCAGGCTGGTCTCGGCGATCGAGGTCGCCAGCACGACCTTGCGCCGGCCGGCCGGCGACGGCGAGATCGCACGGTCCTGATCGGCCGGCGACAGGTCGCCGTAGAGCGGTGCAACATCGACATTGGCGGCGAGCCCCTGCAGCCGTTCCTCGACGCGGCGGATCTCGCCGACGCCGGGCAGGAAGACCAGCGCGCTGCCGCTCTCCTGCGTCAGCGCGCTGCGCACGGCGCCGGCGACCATGTCCTCGAAGCGGCCGCTCGCCTCGCGGTCGAGATAGCGCGTGTCGACCGGGAACATGCGGCCGGCTGAGTCGACCACCGGGGCGCCGCCCAGCCGGTCCGAGACCGGGCCGGGATCGAGCGTCGCCGACATCGCGATCACCCGCAGGTCCTCGCGCAAGGCCTGCTGCGATTCGCGGACCAGGGCGAAGGAGAGGTCGGTCTCCAGCCCGCGCTCGTGCAGCTCGTCGAAGATCACGCAGCCGACGCCGTCGAGCGATGGGTCGTCCTGCAGCATCCGCAGGAACAGGCCGTCGGTGACGACCTCGATGCGGGTGCGCGGGCCGACCTTGCTGTCGAGCCGCACCCGATAGCCGACGGTCTCGCCGACCGCCTCGCCGAGAGTCGCCGCCATGCGCCGCGCCGCCGCGCGTGCCGCCAGCCGCCGCGGCTCCTGCATGATGATCTTCTTCCCGACCAGCCACGCCGCATCGAGCAGCGCCAGCGGCACGCGCGTCGTCTTGCCGGCGCCGGGCGGCGCGACCAGCACCGCGGCCGGGCGCTCCGCCAGCACGGCCTTCAGGCGTGGCAGGGCCTCGTCGACGGGAAGGGCATCCATGGCGCGGCGCTTATACCGTATGATCGGCCAAAATCGGTCCAAATCGAGGGAGGACTCGCGTGCTCAAGCTCACCTTCTGCCTGCGCCGCAAGCCCGGCCTGTCGCTGGCCGAGTTCCAGGACTACTGGCTGAACAGGCACGGGCCGCTGGTCCGCCGCCTGCAGCCGGCGCTGGGCATGGCGCGCTACGTGCAGGTCCATCGCCGCGACGACGACCTCGGCGTGGGCATGGCCAAGGTACGCGGCGCGCCGGATCCGTACGACGGCGTCGCCGAGCTGTCGTGGGAAAGCGAGGAGGCCTTCCGCGCGTCGGGCCGCACGGCCGAGGGCCGCGAGGCCGGCCGGCTGCTGCTCGAGGACGAGGCGAAGTTCATCGATCTGGCCAACTCGCCGCTCTGGCTGAACCGCGAGCAAGTGATCTACGCTGGCCGCGATGCTTAGACGATCGCTCCTCGCCTCGGGCGCCGCCCTGCCGCTGATCGGCAGGGCGCGCGCGCAACAGACGTTCCCCACCAAGCCGATCCGGCTGGTGGTCGGCTACTCGGCCGGCGGCGGCAACGACCTGATCGCGCGCATCGTCGCGGCCAAGCTGCAGGACAAGCTCGGCCAGCCAGTGGTGGTCGACAACAAGCCCGGTGCGCAATCGATCGTCGCCGCCGAGATCGTCGCCAAGGCAGCCCCCGACGGCCACACCCTGCTGGTCGCGCCGAGCGGGCCGATGACCATCAACCCCGCGGTCTACAGCAAGCTGCCCTACGACCCGTTGCGCGACTTCGTGCCGATCTCGCTGCTCGCCGAGTTCCCGCTGCTGCTGGTGGTCGGGGCCGACCAGCCGCCGAAGACGATCAAGGAGCTAGTCGAATACGGCCGCGCCAATCCCAAGCTCGCCAACTACGCCTCGAGCGCGACGCCCTTCCAGCTCGCCTCGGAGCTGTTCAACCAGCGCACCGGCGCCCAGTTCCAGCACATCCCCTATCGCGGCAGCGGCGATGCCGTGCAGGCCGTGCTGGCCGGGCAGGTGCTGATGACCATCGCCGATTCCGGCCCCATCGCCGGACCGCTCAAGGCCGGCAAGCTGCGCGCGCTCGGCATCACCACAGCGAAGCGGCCGCCGGCTTTTCCCGACGTGCCGACCTTCACCGAGCAGGGCATCTCCGACATGGAGATCGAGCTGTGGACCGGCGTCGTGGCGCCCAACGGCACGCCGCCCGACGTCGTCGAGCGCCTGCAGGACGTGATCGAGGACACGGTCGAGCAGCCGGCGGTGCGCACCGCGCTCGAGGCGATCTACGTCGACCCGCGCTCGACCAGCAGCAAGGAGTTCCGCGACCTCATCGTCCGCGACATCGGGCGGTGGAAGGCGGTCGCGGACAAAGCCAACATCAAGCTCGACTGAGGCCCCATGGACACCAACGAGGCTCGCCACGCGACGGCCCACTACTTCCTCGAAGGCCTGAACGAGATCGGTTTCGACTATCTCTTCTGCAACTTCGGCACCGACCATGCGCCGCTGATCGAGGCGATGGCGCAGTTCCGCCGCGACGGCCGCAAGCTGCCCGCGACGGTGTTGTGCCCGCACGAGAACACCGCCGTGCACATGGCGGCGGGCTACGCGATCGCCACCGGCCGCGGCCAGGGCGTGATGGTGCATGTCGATGCCGGCACCGCCAATTCGGCGATGGCGCTGCACAATCTCTGCCGCGCCCGCGTGCCGGTGATGCTGATGGCCGGCAAGGCGCCGTTCACGACGCGCGGCGAGCTGCTGGGCACGCGCGACACCTACGTGCATTTCGTGCAGGAGCCGTTCGACCAGGCGAGCATCGTGCGGCCCTACACCAAGTGGGAATACAACCTGCCGTCCGGCGTGATCGCCAAGGAAGCGCTGCGCCGCGCCCACACGGTGATGGAGAGCGATCCCAAGGGGCCGGTCTATCTGACCTTCCCGCGCGAGACGCTGACCGACAGCTGGAGCGAGGGCCAGATCCGCTCCTATCCCGCCGAGCGGTTCGGCGCGGTCGCGGCGCGCGGCGTCGATGCCGGGTCGATCGAGCTGCTGGCCAATCGCCTGCTCGCCGCCGAGCGGCCATTGCTGATCAGCGCCTATGCCGGGCGTAATCATGCGACCGTCGCAGTGCTCGACGAGCTGGCGCGCTTCGCCGGCATCCGGGTCGTCGAGTTCAACCCGCTCTACGTGAACCTGCCTCATGACTCACCGTGCCATGGCGGCTTCATGCCGGCCAAGGCGCTGGCCGAGGCCGATGTCGGCCTGCTGGTCGATGTCGACGTGCCGTGGATCCCGAGCGACATGCCGGACAATCCGGCGACCTGGTGGGCGCATATCGACGTCGACGCCGAGAAGCGCAACTTCCCGATCTGGACCTTCCCCGGCAACCTCAGGATGGCCGGCGACAGTCATCGCATTTTGTCTGACCTGCTCGCGGTGCTGAAGGCGCGCGCTGACGATGCTTTCAAGACGCGCGCCGCCGAGCGCGTGAAGACGCTGGCGGCGGAGGGCGCGGCCCGCCGCGAGCAGGCGGCCAAGGCGGCCGCCAATCGCGGCAAGCCGGGCGAGATCAGCCCGCATTATCTCTGCGCGGCGCTGGCCAAGGCGCTGCCCTCCGACGCCGTCGTGCTCAACGAAGCGATCCGCAACGGCCCGGTGGTGATGCAGCAGATGCCGCGGACCACACCGGGCTCGCTGGTCGGCCTGTCGGGCGGCGGGCTCGGTTTCTCCGGCGGCATGGCGCTCGGCCTGAAGCTCGCCTGGCCCGAGCGCACCGTCGTGCAGGTGGTCGGCGACGGCACCTTCTACTTCTCCAACCCGCAATCGACCCTGGCGGTCGGCCGGCAATACAAGCTGCCGGTGCTCACCGTCGTGCTCGACAACACCGGCTGGGCCGCTGTGAAGGAGGCGACCTTGCGCGTCTATCCCGACGGCGAGGCCAAGGCCGCCGCCGACTACGGCTCGGTGCTGGCGCCCGACATGGACTTCTCCAAGGTCGCCGAAGCTGCCGGCGCGCATGGCGAGCTGGTGAGCGACTCCGATGCGGTCGAGGGCGCCATCGTCCGCTGCCTCGCCGCGCTCAAGGAGGGCCGCTCGGCCGTCCTCCACGCGCGCGTGACCAAGCTTTAGTCCCATCCGTCCCAAGCGGCCGTGGGACGGCTTCGATGCCGATGGTATCGGCGTCGAAGGCCTGCGAGTCTCAAAAAATTTTGCACGGAAATCCCCCCGCAAGACTTTGCGGAGTCCCAGCCTCAGATAACGCAATGCCACCACGATCATGGGCACCACACTGCACGACCGCGCGCTGCACACCTATTATGGGCAATGGTTCGATGATCCGGCCGCGTTTTATGCGGGTCGAATCGCGGTCCATTGCCCATAATGCGACTCTGCCAGTAGCCGCTATCCACAGGCTTTCCGCGTTCTGAAGGAGCCGCCATGCCACTTGCTGTCGAAGCCCTCGATCATCTCGTCATGAACGTGAAGGACGTCGAGACCGCGGCGGCCTGGTACGAGCGCGTGCTCGGCATGAAGCGCGCGGTCACCGAGCCGCGTCCCGGCCGCAAGGTGACATCGATGCATTTCGGGCGACAGAAGATCAACCTGCGGCCGGAGACGGCGACGCAGAAGCAATGGTTCACCGGCCGTGCGATCGCGCCGGGCAGCGACGATCTCTGCTTTTTGACGAAGTCGACGCCGCAGCAGGTGGCCGATCATTTCAGGAGCTGCGGCGTCGCCATCGAGGAGGGCCCCGGCGAGAAGAACGGCGCGATGGGCGTTATCATCTCGGTCTATTGCCGCGATCCCGACGGCAACCTGATCGAGGTGTCGTCGTACAAGTAGCTCAGAATTCCTCCCCATTCATATGGGGAGGTGGCGCGTCGGCACTTTCACGCTCCGCGTGAAAGTGCCCTATCCGCGACGAAGGGGTCATGAGCCGCGTGACGTGACTCATGACCCCTCCGCCCGCGTAAGACGCGGGCACCTCCCCATATGAATGGGGAGGATTAGCTAAAACGGGATCGCCACCAGGGTGTCGAAGCGGCGGCCGTCGCAGACCACGATGCGCTCGTGGAAGCGCAGCGCGCCGGACGCATCGGGCTTGATCTTGTCGCGGTAGCAGCCCGTGGCGAAGACGTCCATCTGGCCCTCGCGCATGATGCGCACGATCAGGAACGGCGTCTCTGTTTCGGTCTCGCCGTCCTTCTCGCCCAGCACGACCGGCAGGCCGACGATGTGGCGGTAGCGCTGGCCTTCGTAGATGTTGACCTTGCGCAGCGAGGAGATGCGGTCCTCCAGCATGCCGCGCGTGTCGGCGTAGATCAGCCCGCCCTCGAGCCCCTTGGCGACGTTGTCGGCGGTGGTCAGCTTGTAGAGGCAGGGATCGTGGAACAGCTTGGGCCATTCCTCGAACTGCTCGGTGTCGATGACGCGCGCGTAGACGGCGTTCAACTCGACGATACGCGCCAGATCCATCGTGCCGGTCTCAATAGCCCATGTGCCGCCGGTAGGCCTTCCAGAAGCCGCGCACCGAGGCTTCGGTCGCGCGCGTCTCCTGGCTCTCGGCCGTGCTGCCGCCCATCTGGATCACCGACACGTGGTCGGCCGCCGCGAGCGTGCCGCGCTGCACGAAGCCGCCAACGCAGCCATCCTCCATCGAGATGAAGCCGGCCGGCCCGACCAGGTTCTGCTGCTTCAGCCGCCGCCGGTTCATCTCGGGCGAATCGTCCTGGAAGCCGAAGTAGGTCCACACCAGGTCCATCTTGTCGACGCCGCGCGGCACGACGTGGCGCACCGCCAGGCAATTGTGGATCTGCTGCAGGATGAAGCCCGGGAACACCGACAGGATCTGGAGCTGGATGTGGTCGCCGAACTCCTCGACCGAATCGAGCACGCTGGGATCGGCCAGCGCGAACTTGCCGTCCTGGTCGGTGCGGATCTGCTGCTGCTTGTAGGCGTCGGCATTGGCGCCCTCGGGGATGCCGATGGTGTAGCTCGAATGATTGCCGCCGTCGGGGCTGACCAGCACGCCGCCGCCCTGGGTCAGGCGCGAGATGCGGAAGGTCGTCAGGAAGGTGTGCAGCAGGCTCGCGTGATAGGTGTCCTTGACGTTCTCGACGTAGAGCTTCCAGTTGTTGGGCAGCGGCTGCACGAAGCGGCCCATCACCCGGATCGGCCGGTTGAGCACGCGCTTGATGCGGCCGAGAACATCGGCGCCGATATAGTCCTCGATCGGCGGCGTCTCGGGCGACAAGGTCGCGAACACCAGGCCGCACAATGTGGTGGTGCGCAGCTTGCGCGGGCTGAAGCGGTCGCGCTCGAAGCCCGCCGGCATGCCACCCCTCATTACGCCATCAGGGCCGTTGATGCCGCGCTCGAAGGCGATGCCTTTCAGGTTGCCGCAGAGGTCGTAGCTCCAGGCGTGATAGATGCACTTGAAGTTGTTCTGGACGTTGCCGCCGTCGTCGAAGGCGATCAGGGCGCCGCGATGGGCGCAGCGGTTCTCGAAGCAGTTGATCGCGCCGTTGGCGTCGCGCACCACGATGACCGGCATGTCGCCGAGCTGGTTGGTGCGGTAGTCGCCCTTGTTCGGGATGTCGGCCTCGAGGCAGACGAAGTTCCAGGTCGCGCCCTCGAACAGCCGCTCCATCTCGCGCTTGTAGTTGGGCGTGTCCTGGTAGACCCAGTAGGGCACCCGCGCGAGCGAGTCCTCTGGCCATACCGTCGTCGATTGTTCTTCGTAACGGACGTCCATGGCGACCTCCTTACTCCAAGGCGACGTTGGCCGATTTGATCACGTCGCGCCAGCGCATTTCCTCGTCCTTGATGAAGGCGGCGGTGCCGGCCGGTGTGCTGCCGACCGGCTCGGCGCCCTGGTCGAGGAACTTCGCCCGCACGTCGCCCAGGGTCAGCGCGGCGGCGGCGTCCCGGTTGATTTTCTGCACGACTGCATTGGGTGTGCCGGGAGGCGCCACGATGGCGAACCAGGCCGAGGCGATCAGGTCGGGCAGGCCGATCTCGGCCGCCGCCGGCACGTTCGGCGCCACCGGGCTGCGGCTGGTGGCGGCGAGGCCGAGGAACTTCACCTGGCCGGCCTTCTCGAAGCGCAGCGCCGCCGAGATGTTGCCGATGAAGATGTCGACCCGGCCGGCGGTGATGTCGACCAGCGCCGGTCCCTCGCCCTTGTAGGGCACATGGACCATCTGGATGCCGGTCTGGCTCGCCAGCATCGCCGCCGACAGGTGCGAGGTCGAGCCGTTGCCCTGGCTGGCATAGGTCACCTTGCCGGGATTGGCCTTGGCGTAGGCGATCAGCTCCTGCGCCGTGTCGGCCGGCAGGTCCTTGCGCGCGGTGATGACGTTGGGCGTCAGCGCCAGCACGGTGATGGGCACGAACTTCGACCAGTCGTAGGGCAGCGTCTTGTAAAGATTGTGATTGATCGCCAGGGGTGGCGGCGGAGCGCACAGCAGCGTGAAGCCGTCGCCCGGGGCGTGGTAGGCGATCTCCGCGCCGATATTGCCGCCGGCGCCGGCCTTGTTGTCGACGATCACCGGCTGCTTCCACTCGCTCGAAAGCTTGTCGGCGACGATGCGGCACAGCGTGTCGTTCGAGCCGCCGGCCGGGAAGGGCACGATGATGCGCACGCCCTTCTGCGGCCAGGTCTGGGCCTGTGCCGGCAGTGCTGCCAGCAGGAGCGCCGCGATCAGCAGGCGCAAACGGGCTGTCATGCCCCTATGTTAGGGCATGTCCCTGCGCCACGCGATCACCGCGGCCTATCGGCGGCCCGAGCCCGAGTGCCTGCCGCCGCTGCTCGCCGCCGCCGCCTTGCCGGCCGAGACCATGGCGCGTGCGACGGCGCTGGCGCGGCGGCTGGTCGAGCGGCAGCGTGCCAAGGGACCGGGCTACGGCGTCGAGGGGCTGATCCACGAATACTCGCTCGCGAGCGAGGAGGGCGTGGCGCTGATGTGCCTCGCCGAGGCGCTGCTGCGCATTCCCGATGACGAGACGCGCGATGCGCTGATCCGCGACAAGATCGGCGGCGGCGATTGGCAGGCGCATCTCGGCCACAGCCCGTCGCTGTTCGTGAATGCCGCGACCTGGGGCCTGCTGCTGACCGGCCGGCTGACCAGCACGCACAGCGAGCGCGGCCTCACCTCGGCGTTGACCCGGCTGGTCGCCAAGGGCGGCGAGCCCTTGATCCGCGCCGGCGTCAACATCGCCATGCGCCTGATGGGCGAGCAGTTCGTGTCGGGCCAGACGATCGGCGAGGCGCTCGCCAACGGCCGGCCGTGGGTACGCAAAGGCTTCCGCTATTCCTACGACATGCTGGGCGAGGCGGCGGTGACGATGGCGCAGGCCGACCGCTACGTCGCGGAGTACGAGAAGGCCATTCGAGCGATCGGCGCGGAGTCGGCGGGCTGCGGCATCTACGAAGGGCCCGGCATTTCGATCAAGCTGTCGGCGCTGCATCCGCGCTACACGCGCAGCCAGCTCGAGCGCGTGCAGGCCGAGCTCTATCCGCGGCTGAAGGTGCTGGCGGTGCTGGCGCGCTCGGTCGATATCGGCCTGAACATCGATGCCGAGGAAGCCGATCGGCTGGAGATCTCGCTCGACCTGCTGGAGCGGCTGTGCTTCGAGCCGGAGCTCGCCGGCTGGCACGGCATCGGCTTCGTGGTCCAGGCCTACCAGAAGCGCTGCCCCCACGTGATCGACTGGCTGGTGGATCTGGCCGGGCGCAGCGGTCATCGCCTGATGGTGCGGCTGGTCAAGGGCGCCTACTGGGACGGCGAGATCAAGCGCGCGCAGCTCGATGGCCTGGAGGGCTTCCCGGTCTTCACCCGCAAGATCCACACCGACGTTTCCTACATCGCCTGCGCAGCCAAGCTGCTCGCCGCGACCGATCGGGTGTTTCCGCAATTCGCGACGCACAACGCCCTGACGCTCGCGACGCTCTACGGCATCGCGCCGAAAGGCCAATACGAGTTCCAGTGCCTGCACGGCATGGGCGAGAGCCTCTACGAGGAGGTGGTCGGCCGCGACAGGCTCGACGTGCCGTGCCGCATCTACGCGCCGGTCGGCACGCATGAGACGCTGCTGGCCTATCTCGTGCGCCGCCTGCTGGAGAACGGCGCCAACACCTCGTTCGTCAACCAGATCGCCGATCCGGACGTCCCGATCGACAAGCTGCTGGCCGATCCGGTCGAGCGCGCCAGGATGCTGCAGCCGGTCGGCCGGCCGCACGACCGCATCGCCCTGCCGCGCGCCCTGTTCGAGGAGCGCGTGAACTCGACGGGCTTCGACATCAGCAACGAGCATCGCCTCGCCGAGCTGTCGGCCGCGATGGCGGCTGTGCCCACGGTCGAGGTTGCTGGCGTCGAGGTCGATGATGCCTGCCGGAACGCGCGGCCGTGGACAGCGTCACCGGCGGAACGCGCAGCCTGCCTGACGCGGATCGCGGATGTGCTCGAGGCACGCCGCCTGGAGCTGATCCCGACCATCGTGCATGAGGCGGGCAAGACCTATGCGAATGCCGTCGGCGAGGTGAGGGAGGCGGCCGACTTCCTGCGCTATTACGCAGCGCAGGTGCGCGATTGGCGCAACGACACGCACGTGCCGCTGGGCATCGTCGCCTGCATCAGCCCGTGGAACTTCCCGCTGTCGATCTTCACCGGTCAGATCGCGGGCGCGCTGGCGGCCGGCAACGGCGTCGTCGCCAAGCCGGCCGAGGAGACGCCGAAGATCGCCGTCCAGGCGGTCGCGCTGTTCCGCGGCGCCGGGCTGCCAGCCGAGGTGCTGCAGCTGGTGATCGGCGACGGCGAAGTTGGCGCGACGCTGGTCGCCAACCCGGCGATCGAGGGCGTGGTCTTCACCGGCTCGACGCAGGCGGCGCAGTCGATCAATCGCACGCTGGCGAAGCGGCCGGTCGTGCCGTTCATCGCCGAGACCGGCGGCCAGAACGTGATGGTGGTCGATTCCTCGGCGCTGCCCGAGCAGCTCGTGAACGACGCGCTGACCTCGGCGTTCGATTCGGCGGGCCAGCGCTGCTCGGCGCTGCGCGTATTGGCCCTGCAGGAGGACATCGCCGGCCACGTCCTGCCGATGCTCAAGGAGGCGATGGCCGAGCTCAGCGTCGGCGATCCGGCGCTGCTGTCGACCGATGTCGGCCCGGTGATCACCGCCGAGGCGCAGCAACGGCTGCTCGACCATATCGCGGCGATGCGCGCCAAGGGCCGCCGGGTGACGCAGACGCCGGCGCCGGCCGGATTGTTCGTGCCGCCGACCCTGATCGAGATCGACTCGATCGCCGAGCTGCCGGGCGAGGTGTTCGGGCCGGTGATGCACGTGCTGCGCTATCCGCGCGAGGGCCTCGACCGCGTGATCCGCGAGGCCAACGCCACCGGCTTCGGTCTGACTTTCGGCGTGCACAGCCGCATCGACGAGACGATCGACCGCGCGACCGAGACAAACGCCGCCGGCAACCAGTACGTCAATCGCACGGTGATCGGCGCCGTGGTCGGCGTGCAGCCGTTCGGCGGCCACGGCCTCAGCGGCACCGGACCGAAAGCCGGCGGGCCGCTCTATGTGCGTCGCCTGCTGGCCGAGGTGCCGCCGCTACCGCTGGAGGGGCTGGCGCGCGAGCTGCCGGGGTCGGTCGGTGAGCGCAACAGCTACCGGCTGCGGCCCAAGGGCACGATCCTCTGCGTCGCCGACGATCCGGCGGAATTGCAGGCCCAGGTCGAGACCGTCCGCGCGACCGGCAATCGCGTCACCCAGGATGTCGACGACCCGCATATCGGCGCTGCGCTGTTCGCCGGCAGCCGCGAAGCGCTGCTGGCGCTCGCCCGCCATCTGGCCGAACGCGAAGGTCCGATCGTGCCGCTGCATCTCGCGCCTTGGCGCCGCGAGGCTCTGGTCGACGAGATCTCGCTCAGCGTCAACACGGCGGCGGCCGGCGGCAACGCCAGCCTTATGACGATTGGCTAGGTTTTTTGTCCGCCTGGATCTTGTCGAATGGGCCATACGGTCCGGGCCGGGTTTTCTCCTGGATGCACAGCAGGCTTTTGGCGGTCTCGTCCGGGAATTTGACCCGTTCGGCCTCGCACTGCTCGTAGGTGAAGGGGCCGGCGAAGACCTCGGGGCCGGTCACCAGCATGAAGCGCGGCCGCTCCAGGTACCAGCCCGGCGTGGTGTAGGCGACTTGCCCGGTCCGGCTGGCGCAGCCACCCGCGGCCACGATCAGGCCAAGACCTGCCAAAACCGACCATCTCACCATCGAAAACCCCCGAACGGACGCTTTGCGGGGGCACCCTACAGGGCCTCCTGCGGAGCAACAATCGCTTTTGCCCCGGCCGAACAGCCGGGCTAATAAGGCCCATACCGAAGCTTCGTTGGGGGGAGCTGTCCGGCAGCGGGCAGCCTGTGAATTTGACCGATTTGCCGCCGAAACAGGGACTATACGACCCCCGCAACGAGCACGATTCCTGCGGCGTCGGCTTCGTGGCCAACATCAAGGGCCGCAAGTCGCACGACATCATCCGCCAGGGCCTGCAGATTCTCCTGAACCTCGACCATCGCGGCGCGGTCGGCGCCGATCCGCTGGTCGGCGACGGCGCCGGTTGCATGATCCAGACGCCCGATGCCCTGCTGCGCGACTGGGCGCGCAAGACCGGTGTCGACCTGCCAGAACCCGGCCACTACGCCGTCGCCATGTGCTTCCTGCCGCAGAACGAGAAGGCGCGCGCCTTCGCGGTCAAGCGGCTGGAGCATTTCATCAAGGTCGAGGGCCAGAAGCTGGTCGGCTGGCGCGACGTGCCGACCGACACCACCGGTCTCGGTACCGCGGTCATCGAGCGCATGCCGGTGATCAAGATGGCGATCGTCGGCCGCAGCCCCAAGCTCGCCGATCAGGACGCCTTCGAGCGCAAGATCCTGGCGATCCGCAAGCAGACCCAGAACCCGCTGGTCGATCTCGAGAAGAAGCACAAGCTGCCCGGCCTGTCGCAGCTCTACATGCCGTCCTTCTCGACGCGCACCGTGGTCTACAAGGGCTTGCTGCTCGCCGGCCAGGTCGAGAGCTTCTACACCGACCTGCAGAACCCGCTGACCCAGTCGGCGCTCTGCCTGGTCCATCAGCGCTTCTCGACCAACACCTTCCCGTCGTGGAAGCTGGCGCATCCCTACCGCTTCATCGCCCACAACGGCGAGATCAATACCGTCCGCGGCAACGTCAACTGGATGTATGCCCGCCGCCGCACCATGGAATCCGACCTGATCGGCGCCGATCTCGACAAGATGTGGCCGATCATCCCGCACGGCCAGTCGGACACCGCCTGCGTCGACAACGCGCTCGAGCTGCTGCTAGCCGGCGGCTACTCGCTCAGCCATGCGATGATGATGCTGATCCCGGAGGCGTGGGCCGGCAATCCGCTGATGGATGCCAAGCGCAAGGCCTTCTACGAGTATCACGCCGCGCTGATGGAGCCGTGGGACGGCCCGGCCTCGATCGCCTTCACCGACGGCCGCCAGATCGGCGCTACGCTCGACCGCAACGGCCTGCGTCCGGCGCGCTTCCTGGTGACCAGCGACGACATGGTGGTGATGGCCTCGGAAGCGGGCGTGCTGCCGATCCCCGAAGAGAAGATCGTGCGCAAGTGGCGCCTGCAGCCCGGCAAGATGCTGCTGATCGACCTCGAGCAGGGCCGCATCGTCGAGGACGAGGAGCTGAAGCGCACGCTGGCCGAGGCCGAGCCCTACGAGGAATGGCTGCGCGAGACGCAGTACAAGCTCGAGGAGCTGAGCGAGATGCCCGAGGCGCCGACGCCGGCGCCGTCGAACGATCCCTCGACCCTGCTCGATCGTCAGCAGGCGTTCGGCTACACCCAGGAGGACATCCAGTTCTTCCTCGAGCCGATGAGCAGCGAGGCCGACGATCCGGTCGGCTCGATGGGCACCGACACGCCGATCGCCGTGCTCTCGAAGAAGTCGAAGCTGCTCTACAACTACTTCAAGCAGAACTTCGCCCAGGTCACCAACCCGCCGATCGATCCGATCCGCGAGGAGCTGGTGATGTCGCTGGTGTCGATGATCGGCCCGCGGCCCAACCTGCTCGGCCAGCATGCCGGCACCCACAAGCGGCTCGAGGTCAGCCAGCCGGTGCTGACCAACGCCGAGCTGGAGAAGATCCGCTCGATCGAGGAGCTGCTCGACGGCGCCTTCCGCACTGCAACCATCGATTGCACCTGGCCGGCGTCGGAAGGTGCGGCGGGCCTCGAGGAGGCGCTCGACCGGGTCTGCGCCGAGGCGACCGACTGCGTGCTCGCCGACCGCAACATCCTGATCCTGTCCGATCGCGCGGTATCGGCCGACCGCGTGCCGATCCCGGCGCTGCTGGCGACGGCGGCGGTGCATCATCACCTGATCCGCCGCGGCCTGCGCACCCAGACCGGCCTGGTGGTCGAATCCGGCGAGGTGCGCGAGGTCCATCACTTCTGCTGCCTGGCGGGCTACGGCGCCGAGGCGGTGAACCCCTATCTCGCCTTCGAGACGCTGGAGGGGCTGCGGGTCCAGAACGGCCTGCCGCTCAAGGCCTACGAGGTCCAGAAGAACTACATCAAGGCGGTCGGCAAGGGACTGCTGAAGGTCATGTCCAAGATGGGCATCTCGACCTACCAGTCCTATTGCGGCGCCCAGATCTTCGACGCCGTCGGCCTGCATTCCGGCTTCGTCGAGAAGTATTTCACCGGCACCGCCACCACCATCGAGGGCGCGGGCTGGCAGGAGATCGCCGAGGAGACGGTGCGCCGCCATCGCGACGCCTACGGCGACAATCCGATCTATCGCAACATGCTCGACCCGGGCGGCGACTACGCCTTCCGGCTGCGCGGCGAGGACCATGCCTGGACGCCGGAGAGCGTGGCCAAGCTGCAGCACGCCGTGCGCGGCAACAACTCCAACGAGTACAAGGCGTTCGCCCAGACGATCAACGAGCAGAACGAGCGGCTGCTCACCATCCGCGGCCTGCTGGAGCTCAAGTGGGCCGATGCGTCGCTGCCGATCGAGGAGGTCGAGCCCGCCGCCAGCATCGTCAGGCGCTTCGCGACCGGCGCGATGTCGTTCGGCTCGATCAGCCGCGAGGCGCATACCACGCTCGCCATCGCCATGAACCGCATCGGCGGCAAGTCGAACACCGGCGAGGGCGGCGAGGAAGCGGACCGCTTCAAGCCGCTGCCCAACGGCGATTCGATGCGCTCGGCGATCAAGCAGGTCGCCTCGGGCCGCTTCGGCGTCACCGCCGAGTACCTGGTCAATGCCGACGACCTGCAGATCAAGATGGCGCAGGGCGCCAAGCCGGGTGAGGGCGGCCAGCTTCCCGGCCACAAGGTCGACGAGAACATCGCCCGTGTGCGGCGCTCGACGCCCGGCGTCGGCCTGATCTCGCCACCACCGCATCACGACATCTATTCGATCGAGGACCTGGCGCAGCTCATCCACGATCTCAAGAACGCCAACCCGCGCGCACGCGTGTCGGTGAAGCTCGTCTCCGAGGTCGGCGTCGGCACGGTCGCCGCCGGCGTCAGCAAGGCGCGCGCCGATCACGTCACGATCTCGGGCTTCGAGGGCGGCACCGGCGCATCGCCGCTCACGTCGCTGACGCATGCCGGCTCGCCGTGGGAAATCGGCTTGGCTGAGACGCAGCAGACGCTGGTGCTGAACGGCCTGCGCGGCCGCATCGCCGTTCAGGTCGACGGCGGCCTGCGCACCGGCCGCGACGTCGCGATCGGCGCGCTGCTCGGCGCCGACGAGTTCGGCTTCGCCACCGCGCCGCTGATCGCCGCCGGCTGCATCATGATGCGCAAGTGTCACCTCAACACCTGCCCGGTCGGCGTGGCGACCCAGGATCCGGTGCTGCGCAAGCGCTTCACCGGCCAGCCCGAGCACGTCATCAACTACTTCTTCTTCGTCGCCGAGGAGCTGCGCGAGATCATGGCGCGGCTGGGGTTCCGCACGCTCAACGAGATGATCGGCCGGGTCGACCGGCTCGACATGCGCCGTGCCGTCGACCACTGGAAGGCGGGCGGCGTCGATCTCTCCAGGCTGCTCTACCAGGCGCCGGCCAAGCCGGGCGTGGCGATCTGGAACAGCGAGCGGCAGGACCACGGTCTCGACAAGGCGCTCGACCACAAGCTGATCGAGGCGGCGCAGCCCGCGCTCGACAGCCGGCAGCCGGTGCAGGTCGAGCTGCCGGTCAGTAACGTCAACCGCACCGTCGGCGCCATGCTGTCGGGCGAGGTCGCCAGGCGCTACGGCCATACCGGCCTGCCCGAGGACACGATCTCGGTGCGGCTCACCGGCACCGCCGGCCAGAGCTTCGGCGCTTTCCTGGCGCACGGCGTGTCGCTCGAGCTGTCGGGCGACGCCAACGACTATGTCGGCAAGGGCCTGTCGGGCGGCCGCGTCGTGGTGCGCCAGCCGTCCGGCGCGCATCGCGATCCGCTGGAGAACATCATCGTCGGCAACACCGTGCTGTACGGCGCGATCGGCGGCGAGGCCTACTTCGAGGGCGTGGCCGGCGAGCGCTTCGCCGTGCGCAACTCGGGCGCGGTCTGCGTCGTCGAGGGCACCGGCGATCACGGTTGCGAGTACATGACCGGCGGCGTGGTCGTGGTGCTGGGCGATACCGGCCGCAACTTCGCGGCCGGGATGTCGGGCGGCGTCGCCTACGTCTACGACCCGCGCGGACGCTTCAAGGACCTGTGCAATCCGGCGATGGTCGAGATGGAGAAGGTCGGCGGCCTGTCGAGCGAGCCGCTCGACGATGCTGGCAGCGATCCGAGCCGGCCGCGCCAGCGCAGCGTGGACGTCGAGGACAACGGCATGGGCGACCTGCTGCGCTTCGACGCCGAGCGGCTGCGCATCCTGGTCGAGCGCCACCATCTGCACACCGGCAGCGCGCGGGCGCGCGAGCTGCTCGAGGACTGGGATCGCGCGGTGTCGTGCTTCGTCAAGGTGATGCCGAAGGATTACAAGCGCGCGCTGCTGCAGGCTCGCGAGCGAGCGACGGCGAAGGCGGTCGCGGCAGAGTGACGGCCCGTGGCCGTCATCCCGAGCTTTTGCGAGGGATCTGCCGCAGGAAAGATCCCTCGCTACGCTCAGGATGACAAATAAGGGGAGTTGTCGACGTTATGGGCCTCGTAAAGGGCTTTCTTGAGATCGAGCGCAAGGAACGGCCGTACGACAAGGTCGAGGCGCGCCTGAAGACCTGGAAGGAATTCGTCCATCCGCTGCCGCCGGCCGAGGTGAGCAAGCAGGGTGCGCGCTGCATGGATTGCGGCATCCCGTTCTGTCACAGCGGCTGTCCGGTCAACAACATCATCCCCGAATGGAACGAGCTGGTGCGCCGCGACCGCTGGCGCGACGCGCTCGAGGTGCTGCACTCGACCAACAACTTCCCCGAGTTCACCGGCCGGATCTGCCCCGCCCCGTGCGAGGCGTCGTGCACGCTCAACATCGACGACAACCCGGTGACCATCAAATCGATCGAATGCGCCATCGTCGATCGCGGTTGGGAGGAGGGCTGGATCCAGCCGCTGCTGCCGGCGAAGAAGACCGGCAAGCGCGTCGCGGTCGTGGGCTCGGGGCCGGCCGGCCTCGCCTGCGCCCAGCAGCTCGCGCGCGCCGGCCATGCGGTGACCCTGTTCGAGAAGGCCGACCGCGTCGGCGGCCTGCTGCGCTACGGCATCCCCGACTTCAAGATGGAGAAGCACCTGATCGACCGCCGCATGCGCCAGATGGCGCAGGAAGGCGTCGAGTTCCGCACCGGAGTCGAGGTCGGCGCGACCCTGTCGGTCAAGTCGCTGCTCGAAGGCTACGACGCCGTGGCGCTGACCGGCGGCGCCGAGGCGGCGCGCAACCTGCAGGTGCCGGGCCGCGAGCTCGACGGCATCCACTTCGCGATGGATTTCCTGGTGCCGCAGAACAAGCGCGTCGCCGGCGACGACGAGGCGCGCGCCGCCCCCAAGGGCACGATCAGCGCCAACGGCAAGCACGTCGTGGTGATTGGCGGCGGCGACACCGGCTCGGACTGCGTCGGCACCTCCAACCGTATGGGCGCCGCCTCGGTCACCCAGCTCGAGGTCATGCCCGAGCCGCCCGAGAAGGAGAACAAGGCCCTGACCTGGCCCGACTGGCCGCTCAAGATGCGGACCTCGTCGAGCCATGAGGAGGGCGCCGACCGCGACTTCGCCGTCCTGACCAGGCGGGCGGTCGGCAGCAACGGCAAGGTCGAGGCGCTGGAGTGCGTGCGCGTCACCTGGGCTGGCGGGCAGATGGTGGAGGTGCCGAACAGCGCCTTCCCGCTGAAGGCCGACCTGGTCCTGCTCGCCATGGGATTCGTTGGCCCCCGCCAGCCGGGCATGCTCGAGGAGGCCGGAGTCGCGCTCGATCCGCGGGGCAACGTTGCAGCGAACGTGAAGGATTACCGGACCTCGGTGCCCAAGCTGTTCGCCGCCGGTGACATGCGGCGCGGCCAGTCCCTGGTGGTCTGGGCGATCCGCGAGGGCCGCCAGTGCGCCCGGTCGATCGACGAAAGCCTCATGGGCAGTTCGACCTTGCCCCGCTGATCCGGCGTTCACGCCCCTTCGCGCAACGAGCGGTCAGGCGGAGCCAACTGTGGCGACGAAGTCACAGGCTGGGCGAATCAAGGCGCTTAACTGTCTGAAATGGCACCAAACTGGGCGTTATCGCCTATAATCCCCGCACGGGGTGCGAGAGCTTTTGCCCATGGAATCAGGGAGAGCACGGTGATCAGGAAAGCTTTTGCGGCGGCCGCCGTTCTGGTGGCCCTGCCGATGGCGGCGCAGGCCCAGGGGGTGCAGTACCCCGGCTTCTACGTCGGCGCGATCGGCGGCGTGAACTGGATGTTCAACAACTCGTTCAACCTGTCGGCCGCGGTCCCGGGTGCCTTCGTGTCGGGCACGGCCAATTCCAACTGGAACACCGGCTGGGCCGCGGGCGGCATGATCGGCTACGATTTCCTCGGGCCGCGCGTCGAGCTCGAAGGCATCTACCGCGACAACACCGGCACGATCGGCCGCGTCGGCGTCGACTTCAACCAGATTTCCGTGATGGCCAACCTGCTGTACGACTTCAACGCCGGCGGCACGATCGTGCCGTATATCGGCGCCGGTGCGGGTATTGCGTTCCTGAACACTAACCTGCTGAACGTCTCGGCCAACAGCACCCAGTTCGCTTACCAGGCGATCCTGGGCGTCGGCTACAACATCGATCCGATGTTCCGCATCAACCTCGAGGGCCGCTACTACGGCACGTCGACCCCGAATTTCACCTACAACGGCAACGTCGGCGGCACGCCGTTCAACGTGACCGGCTCGCCGCAGAACAACAACATCAGCCTGCTGGCGAGCCTCCAGGTCCGCTTCGGCGCCCCGGCGGCCCCGCTGCCGGTGCCGCCGAGCCGTCCGGCCGACGTCAAGTCGTTCATGGTGTTCTTCGATTGGGACCGCTCGAACCTGTCGCAGCAGGCCCTGAACACGATCAAGCAGGCCTCGGACCAGTTCAAGGCGACCGGCAATGATGGCGCTGTCGCTGCGCCGTGCCAACGCGGTCAAGGATGCCCTGGTGCGCAACGGCGTGCCGGCGACGGCGATCTCGGTGGTCGGCAAGGGCGAGAGCCAGCCGCTGGTCCCGACCGCCGACGGCGTGCGCGAGCCGCAGAACCGCCGTGTCGAGATCGTCATCCAGTAATATGCTAGTCCTATGAAGAAACTAAAGGGCGGCTCTGGCCGCCCTTTTTGTGGCTTGTATGCCACACTTGAGATCAAACAGAGGTTTTAACCACCTGAAGTTTCACAAGTCCGCCACGGAATCGCCTATAGTCGCGACCGCGGGGCAGGCAGGGCTTGCTCAGAAAGAGGGAGAACACGACGGTGATCAAGAAAGCTTTTGCGGCTGCGGCCGTTCTGGTGGCTTTGCCGGTGGTGACGCAGGCCCAGACCCTGCAGTACCCGGGCTTCTACATCGGCGCCGAGGGCGGCGGGACCTGGATGTTCCAAACCAGCACGGGCACCCCGCTGGGCAACGGAACGATCTATCCCGACATCGGCTGGGCGGCCGGCGGCATGATCGGCTACGACTTCGTCGGCCCCAGGGTCGA
>NZ_JAFKJN010000055.1 GCF_017305915.1 Reyranella sp. | reverse complement strand
CCGGAATGCGGCTCTCGGGGTCGATGTAGGAGAACAGACCGCCCTGATCCCGGAACTCACCGCGCATTGCCCATGCTCCACAGCAAAAACCACGCTATGGAATCATCAATCCTGAAAAACCGGAAGGTTCTTCAGCAAACTGCTAGAGCTTGGCCAGCACCTCGTCGGTGTGCTCACCGAGCTTGGGCGCCGAGCGCGCCGAGGTCGGCCTGATGCGGTCGAAGGTGATCGGCAGGCCGACCACCTTGGGATCGCCGCCGGGCAGCTGCTGCATCAGCTCCGAGGCGGCGAACTGTTCGGTGTTGGCGAGCTCGCCGATGTCGTTGACGGCGGCGCAGGGCACGCCCGCTTTCTCCAGCGCCTCGACCCATTCGGGCCGCGTCTTCTTCCTCATCGCCGCGGCGATCAGCGGCAGCAGCTCGGTCTTGTGGGCGACGCGCGCGGCGGACTTGGCGAACTTCGGATCGGTCGCCCATTCGGGATGGCCCAGCACCTGGGCGCAACGCGCCCACAGCCGGTCGTTGCCCGGCGCCAGGCACAGCGGATGGCCGTCGGCGCAGTCGAAGGTCTGGTAGGGCACGATCACGTTGCCGCCGGTGCCGTGGCGCTGCGGCACGTTGCCGGTGGCGACGTAGGAGTTCACCTGGCCCTCGACCCAGTGCACCGCCGAATCGAACAGCGAGGTGTCGACCAGGCAGCCCTTGCCGGTGCGGTCGCGCTGCCGCAGCGCCGCCAGCGCGCCGATCGTGCAGAACATGCCGGTCGCCTTGTCGTTGATCGAGGCGCCGCAGAAGGTCGGGGGGTCCTGCGGCCGGCCGGTGACGCTCATCATGCCGCCATAGGCCTGCAGCAGCGGGTCGAAGCCCGGCTTCATCTTGAGCGGGCCCTGGTAGCCGAACGCCCAGATCGAGCAGTAGATCAGCCGCGGATGGCGCGCCAGCATGGCCTCCGGCCCGATGCCGATCTCGTCGACCACGCCGGGCCGCAGGTTCTGGATCAGGATGTCGGCGGTCTCGCAAAGCGCATGCAGCTTCCCGACGTCGGACTCGAGCTTGAGGTCGAGCACGACCGAGCGCTTGTTGCGGTTCTGCGAGTAGAAGTAGAGCGAGGTCCTGCCGTCGGGCCCGAACGGAGGGCCCCAGATGCGCGCGTCGTCGCCGCCTTCGGGCTTCTCGATCTTGATCACGTCGGCGCCCATGTCGGCCATGATCACACCGGCCAACGGCCCGGCCAGCGCCTGGCCCACTTCGATGACGCGTACACCTTCCAACGGCAAAGTCACGGCGACCCCTCAACAAGGCTCGAGGGGTCGCAGGTTACAGGCTCACCAGAAGCGACGCGAGCCGAACCACGTGATGGCGACGCGCTCGTGGCGATGCTTCGCACCGGCGCCGGCGCCGGCACAGGCCGCGGCGCAGCCCAGCAGCAGGGTTGCTGCCACGCCGAAGGCGGTGATCAGCGCCGCCTTGCGCGCGGCCTCGGCCGTATCGCGGATCTTCTGCTCCGCGGTCTTTAGCTCGGTGTTGGCCTCGTCGACGCGCTTCTCGGCTTCGGCCTGCGGCAGGCCGGTCTGCTGCTGCACGATCGCCACCAGGGTGGTGCGGTCGCGCGGGTCGAGCTGGCCGCTCTTGATCGAGGCGGCGAAGATGCGCGTGACCGGCGCCGCCAGGTCGGCGCGCGACGCCGTTTGCATCGCGGCACCGGGCGCGCCGCCGGCGGGAGCCGGTGCCAGGATGCGATCGACCGCATAGTCGGTCGGGTTCATCGAGATCTGGTTGGCGGGATTGGCGGCGGCGCCGCTCGCGACGGCGGCGGTGGTCTGCATCGCGGTCTTGAGCACGCCGGCCGCGCCGGAGGCCGCGACGGCGCCGCCGACCACCAGCGCCAGCGCCCACACGCCGAAGCCGTGCGCGCCGTCGCGGAAGTCGGCCTCGGCGATGTCGTCCTCGGTGGCGGGCAGCCGCATGCGGCCGGTGATGTAGCCGCCGGCCGCGAAGGCCGCGACGATGCTCACCGCGGCATAGAGGGCGGAGATCACGGCCAGCGCCTTGGCCGAGGCGCCGGCATAGGGATGCGCCGAGGCGGCGCTGAGCCCGATGCCGGCACCGAAGGTCAGCAGCACCATCGAGATCGCGGTGGCGCCGAGCGCACCCAGGATCACCGCGCCCCATTGCACGGAGCGCGGCGGGGCGGTGGCGACGACGGCCGCCGGAGCGGGGGTGATGACGGGAGCCGAGACGGCCATGGGATCCTCCCTCAGCGCAGGCCGAGGAAGGACAGGATGAACATCACTACGACGATCAACCCGACGAGGTAGATCACACCGTTCATCGAATTCTCCTTGAGTTCCAATGGGCAGGCGTTTTGGGCATTGCGGTAAACGGGCCCTCGGGAGCGAGGTTGCGTGTCGCAGGCGGCCGTGCGCGACCGGATCGCCGAGATCACCCTCAGCCGCGCGCCGGTCAATGCGATCGACCACGGCCTGATCGAGGACCTCAACGCCGCCTACCGCCAGGCCAAGGCCGATCCGGGCGTGCGCGCGATCATCCTGACCAGCGCCTTCGAGCGCGCCTTCTCGGCCGGCATGGACCTCGCGATGATCCGCGGCAGGCGCGGCCTCGACCTGCGGCGCTACCTGCAGAAGCTCTACTTCGAGATGCACGACCTGCAGTACCGCATGGGCAAGCCGACCATCGCGGCCCTGACCGGTCCCGCTCGCGCCGCGGGCGTGACGCTCGCGGTCTCCTGCGACTGCATCGTCGCCGCCGACACCGCGAGCCTTGCCTATCCGGAGATCCTGGTCGGCGTGATCCCGGCGATGCACTTCGTCCACCTGCCGCGCCAGATCGGCCGCCACAAGGCGTTCGAGCTCTTGTTCAGCGGCCAGCCGATCAGTGCTGCAGAGGCGGAGCGCATGGGCCTGGTCAACAAGGTCGTGCCGCGCGCGCGGGTCATGGACGAAGCGCGCGCACTCGCCCGCGACTTCGCGGCCAAGTCGCCGCTGGTCATGGAGCTGGCGCGCGACGGCTTCATGCGCGCCAACGATTTCGAGTATCACCGCGCCATCGAGAATACCGTCGAGACGATCTGCAACATCATCGAGACCGACGAGGCGCAGGAAGGCCTCGCCGCCTTCAACGAGAAACGGCCGCCGCGCTGGTGACAGAACGTCTGCAATTGGTTGTTTGTCAATTGCACACTGTATGCTATTCGAGGGTCGATCAATGGGAGGATCCATCCTCGGCCCAAGCGCTCCCCCGCCGGCTGGGGGGTGGCCCTTGGTCGATGGCCTGCGGACATCCCCGAACCCGTCCGCAGGCCATTCCCCAGTTGGGATCATCGCGGCGGTGGTGCTGAAGAACCGGAAGTGACTCAGGTCTGGAAGACTCAGACCAGATCCCGCTTGATCGTGGTGTCCCAGTCGCGGGCGCAGACTTCCGCGTCGCCCTCGAAGGCGCGCACGCTTGCCTGCAGGCGGAAGGTCTCGCGCGTGCAGCTCATGCGCAGGGTGGTGTCGACGCGCGTCCGCCAGGCGCCGCGCGCGACGGTCATGGAGCGGCGCATCGCGGCCGCGGCGCTCGTCGGATCGTCGCCCTTCACGTCGCGCTCGAAGTGCCAGTCGTTGCCGACCTCGAGGCCGTCGAGCTGGTCCCACACCACCACGCCCGGCCGCACGACCCGCGGCTTCTCGGCCGGCGCCGTCTCGACGGCAGCGAAGTCGGGCAGCGAGTCGACGCGCGTCGGCCGCACCGGCAGGTCGAGGTGCCCGCCGAGGATCGTCACCGTTGCGCGCTCGGGCGCCGGCCACACCATCGGCCAGTAGGAGGTCGAGAGCGCCAGCCGCAGCCGATGGCCCGCGGGAAACGCCGCGCCGCAATCGTTGAGCTTGATGCGCATCGTGTAGCGCTCGCCCGGCACCAGCGGCGAGGGCGCCGCATGACCGTCGCGGTGTGTGAGGTTCAGCACGCCGAAGCTGGTGCGCAGCGAGGCACCGTCGGGATGGACGTCGCATAGTCTCGCGATGATCTGCGCCACCGGCTTGTCGGCCGCAAGATCGAGCGTGAGGACGGGCGCGCCCAGCAGCTCGACGGTCGCGGTGAGCGGCGTGTCGAACACCAGCGACAGCGCGTCGTCCTCGCGCTGGTCGTCGGCCTGGTCGTTGCCGCGGCCGAACGGGCACCATTCGCCGCCGTGCTTGCCGACCGACAGCGGCGAGCACACGGGACGGGGCGCCAGCACGCCGGCGCGGTCGGCGAGGCCCGCGTCGGACAGGAACAGCCGGCGCATCGGCCGCTGCGGCGGCCAGACGGGCTCGCTGATCCAGCGGCCGGGCAGGGTCTCGTGATGGCTGGCGGGTGGATGGCTGCCGGTCATCCAGGCGCGCAGCATCGGCTCGGAGTCGACTCCGGTGTCATGGCCCTTCAGCCAGCGGTCCCACCATTTCAGCATTTCCTGGAGGAAGCCGATCTGCGGGCCGGGCTTGGCGAAATGCGGATAGGCATGCGCCCACGGCCCGATCAGCCCGCGCCGCGGTCCGGAGAGGTTCGCCAGCATCCGCGGCACGGCGTTGGTGTAGCCGTCGGTCCAGCCGCCGACCGCGAACACCGCGCAGTCGATCGCCGTGTAGTCCTCGCACACCGAGCCGCGTCGCCAGTAGGCATCGCGATGCTGATGCCGCAGCCAGCGTTCGAGGAACAGCGGCAGGCCGTTCAGCCGCTCGAGCCACATCGCCCGCCAGCGTTCGCCGACCAGCGCCGGGTCGGGCGGATGAGTCATGTCGGAGAAGAAGAAGCCGGCCCAGCCGAAGCCTGCCTCGAGCTTGGCGCCGCCCATGTAATGCACGTCGTCGGCGTAGCGGTCGTCGGTCGAGCACAGCGTGACGATCGCCTTGAGCGCCGGCGGGCGCAGTGCCGCGACCTGCAGGGCGTTGAAGCCGCCCCACGAGATGCCGAACATGCCGACCTGCCCGCTGCACCACGGCTGCGCGGCGATCCAGGCGATCGCCGCGGCACCGTCCTCGAGCTCGGCCCGGGAATATTCGTCCGACAGCAGCCCCTCGGATTCGCCCGCGCCGCGCACATCGACCCGCAGGCAGGCATAGCCGTGCGCGGCGAGCCAGGGATGGGTGAGCGCATCGCGCTCCATCGTGCCGTCGCGCTTGCGGTAGGGCAGGTACTCCAGCAGCGCCGGCACGGGATGGCGCTCAGCATCTTCCGGCAGCCACAGCCGGGCGGCGAGGCGGCTGCCGTCGGGCAGGGGAATCCAGATGTTCTCGGTCAGGCGTATCGGCGCGCGGCGCCGTTGCGCGGCGTGATCGACGGGATCGTCCACGTCGTCCGCGACCCTACGACGGCGACTTGCCGGGCGGGCCGATGTCGACGGGAGGATGCTCCTCGGAGACGTCCGCCACGCCGTGGACCTTCCTCATGCGGCCGATCTTCGACGCCGCACCAGTACTGGTGACGTGGCCGGTGACGACGCCGACCGCCTCGAGCACGTCCTTCACCGAAAGGCCCGCCGCCTTCAGGTCCTTGACGACGTCGTGCGCCTTCCGATCGCCGGAAAGCGTGACGACCAGATCCTGTTTCTTGTCGGCCATGCCTCTAGATTGGCATGGCCGACGGCCACATCAAGAGCCGGTTACGGCGCCTGCACCAGGCCCGCGCCGACGTCGCTGGCCGGCAGCGGCAGGTGCCTGGCGGTCGCCAGCAGCTTGGCCCGGAGCGCCGCGCCACGCAGCGAGGCGTTGCTCTGGGCCCACAGCGCCGCGCAGCCCGCGACATGCGGCGTTGCCATGCTGGTGCCGCTGATGGTGTTGTGCAGGTTGGGCCGCGGCCACGACGAGAACACGTTCACGCCCGGGCCCGCGATGTCGACCTTGCCGCCGTTCGAGAACGAGGCGATGCGCAAGGCGTTGTCGACCGCCGCGACCGACACGATCGACGGCGAGTTGGCCGGCGCGCCGGCCGGCGCGATGGTGCCCGGCCGGGCGCTGTCGTTGCCCGAGGCGGCGATGATCAGGCAGCCCGCCGCGAGGGCTGCGTTGCCCGCCGCGGTGTAGGACGGCTGCGGCGGCACCGCCGCGCGCAGCGACATCGAGATGACCGCGCACTTGTTGGCGATCGCCCAGTTCATGCCGGCCAGGATCTGCGCCTGCGTGCCGCTGCCGGAATTGGTCAGCACCTTGCCGACGAAGATCTGCGAGCGCGCGGCGATGCCGTAGCGCTGCACGCTGCCCGGAGGCGCGCTCGGCCCGCACGAGGTGCCGATGGTGTGGGTGCCGTGCCCGTGCAGGTCCTGGACGGGCTGGCCGACGAAGGTGTTGGTCACGAACGAGCGGCCGGCGAACTCGGGATGGCCGAGATCGAAGCCGGTGTCGAGAACGCAGACCTTGATGCCGGTGCCGTTGAAGGCGCTGGCCGGCACCTTGCAGGCGGCGAGGCCCCAGGTCACGCCGGCCACCGCGGCCTCGGCCTCGGCGCGCGGCGCGATATGGTCGCCGAGATCGGCATAGATCATCTCCGCGGTGCGCATCACGCCGCGCAGGTAGTCGGCCGGATTCACGTCGGCGGCGAACATGAAGTATTCGGGATCGATCGAATGCGCCGGCCCGTCCTCGGCGGCGAGGGCCGCGGCGGTGAGCGAGTGCTCCTGCGCCGCGGCGCCGCCGATCAGCGCCACGCCGATCTCGGGGAAGACGACGGCGTCGGCATCGCCGGTCGCCGCGAGGTCGACGGACTGGGCGGTGAAGTCGCGCGCGTCGGCGAGGCGCAGGCCCTTCCGGGCCTGCAACGACTTCACGCCGGCGGCGGTGGCGCCTTCCTTGAAGGTCATCAGGAAGCGGCCGGTCGCCTTGGCGTCGCCGCCGCTCTGGAGCGCCGCGAGCAGCAGCTCGTCGGCGGTGGCCGAGACCTTGAGGTCCGGCGCGGCGGCGGCGGCCATGGGGGCCGCGGAGCCTCTCGTCCTCATCTTTGTCTTTGCTCTGGGCCTGCTGGCCATGTCTGCCTCCCTGTGCGGAAACGCGTCGAGCCGGTGCGATCCGGCATCGGCAGCGTCGTGAGCGGGGCGACAACGGCGGTGCGCCGATCCTGACGCGATCGGCTCGCCTTTCGATCTCACGCGCACGGCTGCCCCGGTTCCGTGCGCAGAGACAGGACGACAGCATGACGGACTGCGTGAGGAATGAAAGTGACTTTCTCGGGAAAGTGGTATCGGGGGCGACACGGCGGCGTAGCAGGCGCAACGTCTTCGTTGCGTGGCGTACCCCCAGCGATGAGCCCGACTGCTTGGCTTCGGAACCGATTGAGCGATACCATCGGCCTTGGAACAAGAATCGCCAGCAGCCCGGAGAGAGACCGTGCCGGATTTTGTCGCGTCGGAAGCCGAACTCGAGGCGATCTACGGCCAGCCGGCCGGCCCGGCGGTGATCAAGGAAATCGATCACATCTCCGATCATTACCGCCGCTTCATCGAGGCCTCGCCGTTCGTCGTGCTCGCCACCTCGGGCCTGGAGGGGCTCGATTGCACTCCGCGCGGCGATCCGCCCGGCTTCGTCCGCGTGGTCGACAGCCGCACCGTGATGCTGCCGGACCGCCGCGGCAACAACCGCATCGATTCGCTGCGCAACATCGTCCGCGACCCGCGCATCGCGCTCTTGTTCTTGATCCCAGGCGAGGGTCGGACGCTGCGCATCAACGGTCGTGCGGCGATCAGCGTCAACCGCGCGCTCTGCGAGTCCTTCACCATGGAAGGCAAGGTGCCGCGCAGCGTCCTCGTGGTCACCGCGGAGAGCGTCTACACGCAGTGCCCCAAGGCGCTGGTTCGTTCCCATCTGTGGGACGCGTCCCGGCATGTCGCCGCGGGGACCCTGCCGAGCAGCGGCACCATCATGAAGGCGCTGCAGCAGGGCTTCGATGGCGACGCGTACGACCGGGAGTATCCGCAGCGGCTCAGGGAAACGATCTACTGAGCAGGCGGGCGTCCCTTTGCTGGGCGCGCCTCTCCTCTGTCGTCCTGAGCGCAGCGAAGGACCTCACGGAACGATCGACGAGTCTGCTGCGACCGTGAGATCCTTCGCTGCGCTCAGGATGACAGGATCGCACCCCCAGCAGGTTCACGTCGGCTTGATGTTGCCCTTGCGGATCACCTTGGCCCACTTCTCGATTTCGTCGGCAATGAGCTTGACCAGCTCGGCCGGCGGCATCGGCATGGCAACGCCCCCCAGATCGGCGAAGCGCGCCTTCATCCGGGGATCGGCAAGGCCCGCGTCGATCTCCCGGCCGATCTTGTCGACAAATTTCGGCAGGCGTGCCGCGGGGCGCGCCGACTCCGTACCAGGCGCTCACCTCGTAGCCCGGCACGAACTCAGCCACGGTCGGCATGTCCGGCAGGGCCTCCGCGCGTGTGGCGCCGGTGGTGGCGAGTGCGCGCAGCTTGCCGGTCCGGATGAACTCGATCGACGAGGGAGGCGTGGGGAACACGACCTGCACTTCGCCGCCCAGCAGCGCCGCCAGCGCCGGTCCGTTGCCGCGATACGGCACGTGAACCAGATGGGTGCCGGTCATCATGTTGAGCAGCTCACCGGCGAGATGGCCGACGCTGCCGACTCCGGCCGAGCCCATGTTCACCTTGCCGGGATTGGCGCGAGCGTAGGCGATGAACTCGGGCAGCGTCCGGGCCGGGATCGACGGGTTGACCGCGAGGTAGAGCGGGATGCTCATGATCCCCGCGATCGGCGCGATATCGCGGGCGTAATTGAAGCTGAGATTGTCGTAGAGGGTCGCATTGATGGCGCCCGTCACACCGATCAGCAGGAGCGTGTAGCCGTCGGCCGGCGCGTTGGCGACGATCTCGGTCGCGATGTTGGTGGCGGCGCCCGGCCGGTTCTCGACGATGAACTGCTGACCGGTCCGCTCGGTCAGCCACTGGCTCATCAAGCGGGCGACGATGTCGTTGCCGCCCGCGGGGGCAAATCCGACGACCCAGCGCACCGTTCGGGTCGGATAGGCCTGGGCCGAAGCGACGCGCGATACGGCCAGAAGCGCGGCAGCGCCCGTCGTCAGAGTGAGAATGTCTCTGCGGGACGAGTCCACAGATCACCTTCCTGCGGCGCTGCGCGCTCGGACGCCGGCAAGCGTGCGTCAGATGGGGCACGTGTCGTGCGTGCCGGTGATCGTGACAGCTTTGGTGTAGGCCGCCAAGACTTGGCGCTGGCTATGCTTGAACTACCCGCAGCGGGCCAAGAAAACGACCTACTGAATGGGCGCCGGGGTGAAGCCATCGCCCACGGGGGCTCGATCTTGGGCGGCGCAGCAGGACGGGCTGGCGACTCGGGAAAGCCATCCCTCTGCCACGGTCCGGCGGTCTGCACAGCCATGTCCATCCGACAACTTCTGGCATGAGATCAGCAACCGCATTTGGTCCACAACAATTTATACCGCATAAGCCGGCAACAACCAGCGTCGTTATGAATAAGGAAGCTTCAAAAGGCACTCGTGGGTGCCGCTTCTTCCAGCGCTCGTGAAGTCAGATGCAAGCCACCTGCGTCGCCAACAACAATACAAAGCATAGGCACGGCACTAGTTGGCCTTCAGCTACGACTAGGCAGAAACGCTGAGGGGCCCTACACTCGCCGGCAATTGAAAAGGCGGGGTGGGAACTGATGTCTGGTCATTCAAAGTTCGGCTTTGTCGCATATCCTGGTGCACCACGTGAGGTGGGGCAGACCATAGAAGCGGCCATCGCTGCAACTAAGGATTCTCTGAACAAGCTGTCGATCGAGCGGCTCTGCTAGAGTGATCTGGTGGAGGCGGTGATGAAGCAGCTGAGTTTTTCGGACGCAGAGTACGGCGGGAAGCGCAAACGGACCCGCCGCGAGGTGTTTCTGGCCGAGATGCAC
>NZ_JAFKJN010000015.1 GCF_017305915.1 Reyranella sp. | reverse complement strand
CGCCGGCTCGCCATTCTCGAATCCTACTTCCGGACGTTCGCCCAGGCCGGCGTCGCCGCGCAGCAGCGCCACCTCCACGATCTCAGCGGCCCCGAGCGCGCCATGGCCGAGGCGATCCTGCGCCACCAGGACGACGCCTTCGCCCGCGACCCCTACGCCGCCGGCACCGCGCTCTATCCCGACGTCGGCCCGCCGCTGCCGGAAGAGGAAGTGGCAGGCCGGCTCACGCAGGTGCGCATGATCGCGGCGATGCGGGGCAGGGCCTTTGCGCGTCCCACGGCGGATGGAATCGAAGGTGTGGCGAACGACGGTGCTGACCCCAATATCGTTCAGGCCTCGCTCACGCCGGACGCGGCGAACCCGGATGACCCGCAGGTCGACGACGACGAGCTCGCGCAGGCGAAGCCCCAGCCAACCCCGTCGCGACAGCCGCCAAAGAAACCTTCGCCGGTCCCCAAGAAGGGCCCCACGCCAGAAGAGCTTGCCCAGCAAGCTCAGCGCCGCAGCGACCGCGTACGAGAGTGGGACGAGATCATGCGCACGCCTCCGACAGTCACCCAGGATCACCAGCTGCTGCCGGATGACTGGGAGGCGCATCTCGGCAAGATCGATCCCAACTACGCGCGTTGGACGAAGGAAGCCGCTCAACGTGAAGGCATTCCGCCCGTGCTGCTCGCACGTCTCCTGTACAAGGAGTCCTACTACAATGCGAAGGCGGGAAGTCGCAGAGGCGCCAAAGGCATCGCGCAGCTCACGCCAAGTGCCATCGAAGAACTGGGCCTCGACCCCAAGACGTTCCAGTATTTCGACGCAAAGACGTCGATCGACACCGGCGCAGCCTACCTTGCGCGCCAATATCGGCGGTTCGGAGACTGGCCGTCGGCCGTCGCCAGCTACAATGCCGGCTGGGTCTGGCTTACGCAGTGGCGCAGTGGGGAGGAAAAGCTAAACAACCGAAAGGTGGCCCGCCCAAGCGAGGAAACGAAGACCATGCTGCAGCGCGTATTTCGAGGCGATCCGAAGGCGTTTGACGGCCAAAACTGACGGTTGCAAGACATATGTCGGCAATTTCCCTAAGATAGTGGATCGACACAAGCTGTTCCGATGCGTTCTCTTACGCTTCTCTTCCGCCTGATCTTCGCACTCCTGGTCTCGTTGGGATTTGCCCCGACTGGTCAGGCACAGCAGCTTGATAGTTGGGACGACTTTGGCCTAGCCGAGCGATCGACCAACGCATCCTTTTTCCGGCAGCACGCGACCCTTCGGTTAGGCCGCGAGCACCGACTCCCGAACGGCATTTCCTGGCGCCTCCTGACCGATGTCGCAAGTGGCATCGCCATGCCGCGCCTGACGTGGATGCGCGACCGGCAGCGCTTGCTTGCAGCCAACCAATTGCTGGAGCAGCTGCATGGCGGCGAAATGCGATTGGAGGCCTCATGGCGGCTTACCTTGCAGGAGGCCTATGCGCGGGATCTGATGACTCCGCCGGCCCTCTTGCGTGATGCGGCAACTCGTCCTGCCATCGTCCAAAAGGACGTCGCCCTTACCTATGCGAGTGAACGGCTGGTGAGCCTGATGGTCGGCGGTTGGTTCGTATCACCCGGCAGCCATCCGCCTGACCTGCTAAGGGGCGTCACTTTTGATATTCAGACGGCGACAATGATGCAGGTGACGTCATGTCCCGGCGCGGGTCACTCTCCGGGCGATCGCAATCCATTATTTCGATATGGCCGTTTGCTAGACCTCTGCGACAAGGCCACCTATCGCCGCTTTGTTTCCCTGGTGAAGGAGATCGACGACGCGCAGCCGGTGCGCCACCTTCCTCGTGAAGCGAGTGATCGGAGTATGGGCTGCTGGCTGGAGGACCCTGGCCAGCCGTTGATTCGCGAGGACCAAGAATACGTCCTTTATCTCACCTTCGCAGGCTTGGCTGTGCAGGTGAGCGGCCCGGAATGCCCGCCAGTTCGCACGCCCGACAACCCGATCATCGTTCCCTATCGTCGGCTCGAGCCGTTCATGCTCGCAGGCCCGTGGCGCGACGAGTTGTTGAGGCTACGATGATGCCTTGCACGGGTGCGCGTGGCTGGAGATCAAGGACAAGAACGAAGCGGCAATGCAACGAATTCAATAGCGTCAGGGCCAGGGATAATAGGAGCCAGCACTTTCCGAGCGCCAGGCGCTGAGCCGGCGCGCGGCCGAGCTCGGCCTGTCCTTGAGGGAAACGCTCGCACTTGCCGGTTACTACGCGTTCAAGCATTCCAGCAACAAAGACTTGCTCCGCCCTCCCTACTTCCTCGACGCCGACACCCAAAAGTACATCGAGAAGGGATATGAGATCGGCGCAAAAAAGCTGTTCGAATAGAAGCAGAAGCGAACTCTAGCTAAGACCGTCGCCGGTCGAGCCAAGCCCAGCCGGCAGTTGCCGCAAGCGACAAGAAAACCACGGGTATGATGTGGAACGGCAGAAGGAGGGGCACAAAGAAGCGCAAGTAGAAGAGCACTCCATCGGCACAACGGCCGAAACCTTGCAGCAGATTTGCGTACTCCACTTTGATGCAACCAAGCAATCCAACGAACAGCTCACCGCCCACCAGCAGCCCGACCACCAAGACGACAAATCGGACGAGGTGAACTCGCAACCATCTGGTCGCCCCCTGACCGCCCATCGGTGATCCGCTCGTTCCACTCCGCAATATCGTCAGCCGCTTCATGTTCAAAGATCCCAAGCAACTTCGCTCACCTCTTGCCAAGTTCGATCCCGCCGAGCGAGACAGCAACAACCTGCTGTCCACTAAAGCCGTGCCGGCGCCGGTCGCGCTGCCGCCCAACCGACAGCCCCTTCCCAACGGCCTGCGACCGATCGAGGACATCGAGATTTGAAAGTCAGGCCTTCTTGGGCCGCTTCTTCCCGGTGGCCGCCTTCCTTCCGGTTTTCTTTGCCGCCGGGCTTCTCGCGTAGGCCGGGTAAAGCCGGTCGTATTCTTCGTCCGAAAGGGGCACGATCGGAAGAAGCTTGGGTTTACGCGGCTGCTTTATGCCCTGCAGGCGCTCCAGGTCTTCCAGGAACCAAAGCGGTTGCATCTGACCGAACTCATCGTGGGTCCTGATCTTGAGCTTGGCAACCTCTTCCGGGGTGGGCTATTTGATCTTTCGGGTCATCCTTGCTCCTCCCACGACATCCTATGATGTTGACCAATCGAAGCAATCTATCTTCGGTTGCATCTCGAAGAGCACAATATCCACAACAAGATCGACAGATCGCCCGAGGAGATCGACATCCTGCACGGCGCCCGCTCGCAGATCCTGCGGGCCGCGATCGAGCAGCGCATCGCCAGCGCCAAGGGCCCGCAGGCGCTGACCTTCTACGACCGCGTGAAGCAGACGCTGTCGCGATCAAGGACGACAAGACCGAAGCGGCATTGCCGAAACAGTGACGATCAGCCGGCCGGCCCGCTCACCCGCACGAAGCCGGCGCGGGTCATGCACAGCTCGTAGAAGCGGATCTCGGCCGGGAACCTGCGCTCGTCGGAGATGCGCGGCAGGCCGCGCTCCTCGCGCGCCGGCTGGTCGGGATAGCGCGCCGAGGCCTGGCGGCGCGCCTCGTCGCGGCAGTAGAGGCTCTCGCTGGCAGCCGGCAGCGAATGGTCGGCCGGCCGCTCCCAGCGCTCGCCCGGCGGCGTCGCGCTGCAGGCGGCCAGCGCCAGCATGAGAATCGTCGCTCGATGCGCAGGCATTGCCGGCAGCATACGCCCTTCCCGCGGCCGAATCCTGTTACGGTGACGCGATGGGTTGGGTCGTCGCATATCTCGGGCTGGACCGGCCGCGCCGGTTCGGCCGGCTGCTGGCGGCCGTGACGGCGCTGGCGCTGCTGGCGATCCTGCTGGCCGCCGCGATCCCGCTGGCGCTCGCCGGCCGGCTCGATACCGGCACGCCGCGCGCCGCCTACTTCATATATGTGTCGGGCGTGCTCGCGGTGGCGCTGCTGCTGGTGCCGTGGCCGCGGCTCGCCGCGATGGCGCTGTCGCTGGCGGCGCTGGAGATCGGGCTGGGGCTGGGCTCGGCGCTGCTGGTCACGGCCGGCCTGGCGGAGGGCTCGATCTTCCCGGTGAACTACACGGCCGAGCCGCGCTTCGACTGGCATCCGTTGCTGCAGGCGGTGCCGCGGCCGACGCCAGCCGGCACGCGCACGGCCTATGTCCACAACAGCCAGCGGCTGCGCGGCCGCGAGCGCACGGCGGCCGAGCTCGGCGACAAGACGGTGATCGCGCTGTTCGGCGGCTCGAGCACCTACGACCAGGGCGTGCCGGACGGCAGCACCTGGGCCGAGCAGCTCGAACGACGCCTCGGCCCGCGCCATGCGGTGCTGAACCGCGGCATGGGCGGCTACAGCACGGCCGAGCATGTCGTCCAGACCGCGTTTTACCAGGACGCCTGGGGCGTGCCGCCGACCTGCGCGCTCTACTATGTCGGCTGGAACGACCTGCACGAGGCGCATCTGCCGGGCCTCGATCCGGGTTACGCCGACTACCATCTGCGCGAGCAGATCGACGCCGAGGAAGTGCGGCGGATCGGCCGCCGTTCGCTCTCGCCCTCGCCCGTGCTCACCTACACCGCGCGCCTGCTGGTGCTGGCGGCCGACACGCCGCGGCCGGCGCTGTGGCCGGACGGGCCGACGCGCGCCGATCCCGATCCGCGCCTCGAGGCGATCTTCGCGCGCAACGTCGCGGCGATCTCGGCGATCAACCGCCAGCGCGGCGTCGCGACGATCTGGGTCGGCCAGCTCCTCAACCGCACGCTGCTCGCGCGCGATCTGCCCAACCGCTGGATCCCGCTGGTCCTCGACCGCGATCTCTGGCCGCTGGTGGCCCGCCTCAACGCGATCCTGCGGCGCGAGGCAGCGCGGCTCGGCGACGTCTACATCGACGTGCCGGTCGAGGCCTTCGGCCCCGCCGACTTCGTCGACCAGGGCCATTTCAGCGCCGCTGGCGCGGCGAAATTCGCCGACCGCCTCGCCCCGACGGTCGCCGCGGCCTGCCCTACCCCGCCAGCGGGTCGTACTCGGTGAGCGCCCGTCCCGGCCGGCCGCGGCCGGTGCCGTAGCCATAGCCGGCGCCCGCGGTGACCGGCTGGGCGAAGGTCAGCACGAAGGCGTCGGCGTCGTCGGGGCTGTAGCCGAGGCGAGCCTTCACCTGCTCCTTCGGCTCGAGCAGAAGGCGGTCGCCGCGGAAGGAGTAGGTCGTCTGGCTGAGCGCGGCGATCAGCTCGTGGCTCGCGCCGCCGGGCGGGAGCTGGCCGCCGCGGCGGATCCAGTCGACCGCCTCGAAGTACATCTCGGTGCGCTTGTTGTCGTAGCGCGGATCGTTGGCGCGGCCCGAGAAGGGAATGCCGATCGGCGCGCGGCCGAGCCGGCGGAGGTTGTCGATCCAGCTGCCGCCGAAGCCGCCGGTGTCATCGACGAAGCAGGCATCGGCGCCCCAGTCGGCCCACTTGCGCGCCACCGCGCCCGCGCCCTGCGTGCCGTCGATGTTGCGGAAGCGCAGCGGCGGGAAGGCGACCAGCCCCTGGCGCGGGAAGATCACGCTGGCATCGTCGCCGAAGCGCGCGACGTCGACGCCCAGGATGCGCGCGGCGCCGGCGATGTCCTCCGGCCGCCAGGCGCGGGTCGTCGCGGCGCGGCATTCGTCGGGCCCGATCAGCGTGTCGAGCGAGGCCGGCGGGAACCGGCCGAACACGTTGACCAGCACCCAGGGATTGTCGCGGCCGTACTTCTCGATCTGCTCGCGCGCCCACGCAGCCTTGACCCGCGTCGCGCGCTTGGGATCGTCGGGATCGGCAGAGATCTCGGTGACGTGCCACAGCCGCCGCTCGCTGGTGCAGGCGCGCCACAGCGGGCCGTCGAGATGGGTCGGGTTGCCGGCCTGCACGATGTGGCCCTCGACGCACGACGACAGCGCCGCCTCGGCGCTCGCCATCACCGCGTCGGGAATGCCGCCGCTCTCGTCGAGGATGAACAGGATGTAGTCCGAATGCAGGCCGGCCAGCGTCTGGCCGAGCCGCGCCTTGTCGGCGGTGCGCGCCCACGTCCGCGCGCTCATCCACCAGGTCTCGGGCCGCTCGCGGCTGAAGATGCGGGTCTTGGTCCATTCGAACATCGCCGTCAGCAGCGGCGACCTGGCCTGCCACTTCGCCATCTCGGCCCACAGATTGTCCGAGAGGTTGTCGCCGCTGATCGAGGTCGCCGCGATCTTCGGGTCGTCGCGCGTCAGCAGGAAGTTCCAGGCGAGCCACGCCATCACCGTCGTCTTGCCCGGCCCCTTGCACGCCTTCATGGCGAGCCGTGGCGCCTTGGGGAAGGCGCGCAGCACGTCGTTCTGCCACGGATCGGGCCGCACCCCGAACACGTTGCGCACGAAGCGCGTCGGGTCGTCCTTCCATTTCTCGAAGGCCTCTTTCATGGATCCTCCCGCTCGAATGCGGCCCGCACCATCTCCTGCAGGCTCTGGCCCTCGCCCGCCGCCGGCTCGGCCTTGGGCTTGCCGTAGGCGCGGTCGATCAGCTCGCGCGCGGCGGCAATGCGCACCGGGTCGCTGCCGCTGTTGCGCATCAGCTCGACCAGCGTCCTCACCGCCTCGTCGGCGTACTCGAGCGCGGCGTCCTTGATCTCGGGCTTGCCGGTGGATTTGGGCTTGCGGCTCACGGCAGCGGCTCCTGCGGCTCGAGGGGCGGCTCGAGGGGCGGCTCGAGGGGCGGCTCGAGGGGGAAGCGGCGGCGCTTGACCCGGCGCGAGGTCCAGTCGGTCCACTTGGCGCCGGCGACGCGCATGCGCCGCCAGTTGCCCGGCCGGATCGCCTTCTCCTCGATCTCGATCACGCCGCGCTTGTGCAGCGCGTCCATGAAGCGCCAGACCTCGCGCTTGGGCAGGCCGGTCTGCGCCAGGATCTGGTTGCGCGTCGGGCACGGCTTGCCGATCTGCTGCGTGATCAGCAGCAGCACGGCGACCGTGGCCTTGGCCTCGTCGATCGGTCGTCGGGTCCTCATCGACTTGTTCCCATGCTTTGGGCCTTTCGTTTCAGCAGATCGTCGAGCATGCGCTGCACCCGCTCGGCGTCGGCCGGGCGGTCGTGCTTGCGGTAGATCGCGACGGTGTTGGCGAGCCGCTGCTCCTGCGTCTCCTGCGGCGGCGCCGGCCTGGCGTCGCGGCGCGCCTGCTCGGCCAGCATCTGCTCGCAGCGGCGGCGGCGGCGCGCCCGCGCCTCGAGGATCGACCGCACCTGCTCGCGCAGCTCGACCGGCTTGGGCATCCACCTCAGCGCCTGGATCGCCCGCTGCGTCGCGGCGTGCCACAGCGCGTTGCCGAGATCGCCGTTGGCCTCCTTCCACACCTCGAAGCGCAGCCGCGTCGCCTCGGCCGACAGCTTCGTGTTCGGCTCGAAGGCGATCACCAGCGCCGCCAGGCACGCCGCGACCGTGCGGTCGTCGGCCGGGCGCGGCGTCAGCATGGCGAGCGCCACGCGCAGCGCCTCCGCCGGCGGCAGGACTTGCGGCGGCCGCCACGGCACGTCGGGATGGTCGTCATCCTCGGCCTGGCGCAGCGCCCGCGCGACCGAGCTCGGCAAGGGCTGCGTCGAGTCCGCTGCCAGCATCGGCAACCGGGCGATGTCGTCGGGCATAGCGACCCTCCAGGAGACGGGTGAATTTCTGCTCGTCGAGCAGCCAGTCGAGATCGAACCAGCGATGGAAGCTTCCGTCGAGGCCTTTGAGGAAGCCGGCGTCGGACGCGGCGGCGAGCGCCGCGCACCAGCCCTCGAGCCCGCCCGCCTCGGCGAGCCGCTGGCCGAGCTTCCAGCGCCGCACCGAGTTCAGGAACATCACCTCGGGCCAGCCCTCGCGCGCCGCCGCCTCCTGCCACAGCGCGAAGGCGCGATCGACCCGGTCGCCTTCTGCTGCGGCAGCAGTGAGTCCCTCTCCCTTTCTCTCTCCCTTTCCCTTTCGCGTGTCACAAGGCGGACTCGTGACCGTCACGCCGCGGGATTTCTCTCGCCATTTCAAGGTCCGGGCGCGATGGCTGATGCGCGCGCTCCACGCCTCGTTTGCGATTTCCGCGAGAACAGGATGATAGAGACGACCGTCGCTGCACTTCAGCCAGCCGCGCAGCGCCTGGACGCGGGCGCGGCGAAAGACCTTCAGGCTGAGGCCGGCATGGTCGGCGAGCACGCGCTCGTTGTCGGGCAGCGATGCTGCCGGCACCTCGTGCGCGAAGGCATGCCAATAGAGCTGCAGCGCGGCGGCGCGCGCCTCGGGCCGTGCTTCGATCCAGGTGGTCGATTTGAACAGCCGGTCGCCGAACAGCGGCATGTAGGGCATGCCGCGCAGATCGACCTCCGGCGGCACCATTGGCGCCATGACGAGGGGCTCGACGAGGGGCTCGACGAGGGGCTCGGTCATGACGGCCTCTACGGTCCGCGCAGCGCGATGGCGCGGGCGATCGTCGGGCGCACGCCGTGGCGCACGATCCGCTGGTAGTCGGCGCGCTGGCTGTCGTCGAGGCCGAGCGCCTGGCGGGTGCGCTCGGTGCGGCCGGCCTTGTGCAGGACGGCGGCGACCTGGGCGTAATCGACACCCCATTTGGCGGCGATCGCGGCGCGGCCGAGGCCGGCGTCGAAGTCGGCGACGATGCCGAGCCGGCGGGCGACCCGGGCGCGGCGGTGCTCGCGCGCGAGGCGGGCGAGGTGGAGGGTGGCGGCGGCGAGGTCGGCCTGGATGTCAGGCAGCGGGCGAAGGCTTGACATTTCGTCCATCGATTACTAATTGATTGATAGTTAATTAACAATAGGCGAGACGTTAAGCAGTTGTCAAGGAAAGATATACACATGTCAGAGCTCGGCGATACGATCCGCGCGGCGCGCGAGGCCAAGGGCATGTCCCAGGTCGCGCTGGCCGCTTACTTCGGCATCTCGAAATCCGCGGTTAACCAGTGGGAATCGGGCAAGAACGTCCCCGACCAGCGCAAGATGGCGGCGCTGGCGGAGAAGCTCGAGCTCGACCCGGCGCTGCTGGTCCGGCTGGCCGGCATCCCCGTGCCCGGCGCGGCGCCGCTGGCGGTGATGAGCCCGGTGCCCAACCAGCCCGGCCGGCCCGACATCCCGGTGTGGGCGAGCGCCGAGGCGGGCAGCGACGGCGCGATGGTGCTGGTCAACGAGCCGGTCGACTGGATCCGGCGCAGCGAGCGCATGCAGGGCGTGAAGGCGCCGTTCGCCTTCTACGTGATCGGCCATTCGATGAGCCCGGCGATCGAGCACGGCGACCAGGTGGTGGTGAACCCGAGCCTGCTGCCGACCGCCGGCAAGGACCACGTCTTCCTGCAGACCCAGGAGGACGGCACCATCCTCGCGCTGGTGAAGCGGCTGCTCCGCACCGGCTCGACCGCATGGCGCGTCCGCCAGTTCAACCCGGCCAAGGACTTCGACCTGCCCAAGGCCAAATGGAGCAAGGCCCTGATGATCAGCGAGAAGCGGGTGGGGTAGGTAGCCCGTGGACTCGGTCACGCGCGTCCCTGACGGCTCCATGGTTGTAGCCATGGAATGTGTGCATATATATTTGCCGCAATCGACAGCTCATCACAGTGCCCCAAAAATACTCCAAGCCACCGATCGTCGAAGCTATCCTACAGCTCCGATATGGCAGCGCGCTGACTGACGCTGAGCTCAACCGGCTTCCCAAGCTTCTGCAGGGAACCTACCCAAAGTCGAAGCCGGAAGCTGACATCGAGCTAGCGGTCGAGATCGGGAAAGACGGCCCAGCTACCGCAACGCAGGCTCATCCCAACACCATCGACACGGGAGCGCGCTTAATTAGCAGCGATGACCAACGGACCGTCATCACGCGAAGCAGAAGCATCCTGTTTGCGTATCAAGCTCCCTACCCTGGGTGGGATCAGTTTCTCGCTGAAGCTCGGGAGGTTTTCGACACAGTCCGCGAGAAGCTCGGATATCGTCAGCTAGCGAGCGTTGGCCTTCGCTACACAAATAGGATTGATGTGCCCCTCGGTGCCTCTCAGGAGACGGTCGTACCGGGAGACTACATGGTCCTGGGTCCTGCCCTTCCCAATATCCCTATCTTCCCAACGGTTCGTACCTATCAGTTAGTCGCAGATATCGACCTTCGAGTTGATCAACTTGTTGCCCGTGTCCAAGCAGCCACATTGGAACCAGCCTTGATCAATCATGCATCGCTGCTGCTGGACATCGATATCATGGCTCAGCATCACGTACCCCAGAAGATAAACGAGCTCTGGGAACTGGTGAGCCGCATGCGCCAAGCCAAGAATGAAATTTTCGAAGCGTGCGTCACCGAGAAGGCGCGCCAACTTTTCGGAGCGGGGACATGAAGCACGAACTCTCCTTTGAGGCTGCACGACCTCAAGCGGATGGATTTGGATTTGGCCTTCGCGTGGCGGACCGGCGACTTCAAGATTGGCTTTCGTCATCCGCCGCCGGTTACGCAAGTTCAGCGGTGGGCTTCCTGGAACCTCTTGTCTTCCACTCCGTCGATCAACAGGCTTTCGGCGTTGCTTCACTTTGGCAGTTTGGCAAGCGCGCTCCGAAACCTATCCAGATTCCCAAGACGATAGCCGCTCCTGAGGCGAACCCGGTCGCCGCGAAGCTGTTCGATGCCCGGGCGAATGCGAAGATGATAGCCGCCCAGGTGTCGATGCACTTGACGCCAGACTGGCGCACCAAGATCTATCGCCAAGTCGATCGGCTACTTGATGCCGAGCAGTGGGAGGAAGGCGACGGCCTGCTCGATGCCTCGTCCATGAAGACGTTTCTACGTTTTGTCATTTACGCGAACGTCTCGACGGTGCCGTCCCTGGGTATGGCCGCCACAGGCCAAGTCATTGCCGGCTGGCGCGCTGATACGCGTCGACTCACCATTCAATTTCAAGCGAACGATCTTTGCCGTCTCGCCATTTCTCATTTCGTTGGTGACGACACATCCATCATCAGTTTCAGCGGGTCCACCGTAAAGGCCTACTCCTTCCTTGAGCAGGTGGGATTTTCGCTTGGCTAGGGGGACTACGCGAATTGACGACAACGATCACGTCTGTCGTTACGTCCGCCCCACCCTACTCGACATCGACCCGGACACGAATGAGGTGCGAGGTGTTTTCAATGCTGCCTTCCACCTCAGGTCGTCAGACGAAGGTGAATTGTCTGTGAACCATCTGGAGCATTATCCCGGCGGGGCTACTGAACAGCTCAAGGCAGTGATGCTTGCGAAGAAGGCATCAGGGTTCGGCATCAAGCACACGAGCGCTTTCGCGGTTCTCCAAGCTGGCGAGATTGTCGCGGCCGGCAAAAAGGTCAGCCTCTCGCTTGCTTCCTATAAGGATCCCATACTGCCGCATGAGCCGTCACATGCAGTCGTTTGGGGGCTACCCAAGGACGCAAGCTCCGAAGTGTTCGAGGATCTGGCACGAATAGCTTCGAGACGGTTTTTCTTGGCGAAGAACCTGTAGGGTCGTCGCGCTGAACGCGCGAAGCGCTGCTGCGCCGCCTCAACGTAACCTCGGCGCAACAGGACCAGGCATAGTTGTATTGAGCATGTCGCCGCGCGCCGTTGGCGCTGGCGTCGTGCGCGGCCCGATCCCTACTGAGGAAATGAGATCGTCGATCGCGTTGGCACTCTCGCTCGCCGCCCTGCATGGGACTTGCAAAGCCGAGCCTCCTCCTCCGACATCCGAGTCGAGCGCGGCGGCGATGCTGCCTGGTTGCCTCGAGCTGGTGCGCAGCAAGGGAACGGTGGACTCAGCCCCGGCCCGCTTCTGCAGCGGCACGATCGACGTCCTTCTCTATCTCGGCGAGCTACTGCCCGACGACTACAGCTCCTGCGTGCCCCTCGACATCCCGCACTACCGGGTCGTCCAGGCCGTCGTGGACGAGGTCGAAGCCGTCTATCCGTCGGTGCACAACCAGCTCTTCAAGGGATTGGCGCTGGAGGTGCTGCACGACAAGTGGCCGTGCCGACCCGTGGCCCGGTGAGGCTGCCTCTCCAACGGCCACAGATTTGCCACACCCTTTCCACACGCGGAGCGCTAAGCGCAGAGGGCGAGCAGGGAGGGGGACATGGAGCTCGAATTTCCGGGGTTCGTTCTACTGCTTCTGGTGGCCATCGGCCTCGCGGTCCTCGGACCGGATCGGCATGCCGCCTGCGATCGCCCCGATGGGATGGCGGCCATAACGGAAACGACACAGTGTGCAGGCGCCGCCCCCTGCACCGCCTACTAGCCGCCTTGCCGGCCGGCCACGACCATCGTGGCTTGAACATGTGCGTTGACAGACACGCATCGAGTGCGGCCCAATACGCGCAGGGGGCACCATGGCCAGCAGGCAATACATCGACGCCAGCACGCGGCTGACCTCGTCCGCGGCGGGCCTCGCCGCCGCCGGCGTCAAGGCGGTCGGCCGCTACTACAACTACGGCTCGGGCTCGAAGGTCCTGACGCGGCTCGAGGCGCAGGCGCTGCACGCGCACGGCATCTCGATCTGGGCGGTCTTCCAGTTCTGGGGCAACGCCCCGCAATGGTTCAGCAAGGCGCGCGGCGAGGCCGACGCCGCCCGCGCCCTGCAATGCGCCCAGGAGCTGGTCGGCCAGCCCGAGGGCACCACCATCTATTTCGGCGCCGACTACGACGAGCGGGGCGCGGCCTACGCCAGCAACATCGTCCCCTACTTCACCGCCGTGAAGGCGGTATTCACCCGCGCCGACGGCACCATGCCCTACCGCATCGGCGTCTACAGCGACGGCCTGGTCTGCCGCCGCCTGGTCGAGGACGGGCTGGTCACCGACACCTGGCTGTCCTGCTCGAGCAGCTTCGCCGAGCACGGCACGTATTTCCAATCGCGCCAATGGAAGATCAGCCAGACCTGCGGCGTGCCGCCGCTCGCCGGCGTCGATGTCGACGACGACGCGGTCAACGGCCCCGACTTCGGCCAGTTCAGCCGCCTGGCCGCGCTGGCGCCGGCGCATTTCGCGCCGCCGCCGCCGTTGCATGCGCTGATGGTCGCCAACGCCAATCTCGCCGAAGCCGCCGACCAGGATCCGGCGCGCCCGATCCTCGACGACGAGGCCGCACCCGCCGCCGTGACCGCCGAAGCGATCGCCGCCGCCAACGGCCCGGCCCCGGCGGCACCGCCCGCCGCGGTGCCGACGCTGCAGATCGACATGCCCGCCGTGCAGCAGTTCCTGCAAGACTGCCTCACGTCGACGCCGCGCGTCGGCTACGGGCTCGGCGCCAAGATCGTGCCGGTCGACACCCAGCCGCCGGGCAGCGGCGGCTTCACCAGGGTCGATTGCAGCGGCTTCATCCGCGCCGCGCTGCGGCGGGCGACACCGCATCCGCCGCGGCTGCAGTTTCCCGACGGCTCGGTGGTGCAGCACGACTGGGTGCGCGCGCAGGGCTTCGCCAAGGTCGACGTAGCCGCCGGCCAGAACCTCGACGGCGTCGTGCGCATCGCCTTCCTGCGGCCGCAGGATTCGCCCAGCAACATCGGCCACGTCGCGCTGATCCACAACGGCCGCACCGTCGAATCACACGGCGGCGTCGGCCCGGATTCGCGGCCGTGGACCGGCACCGACTGGCAGGCGCGCACGTCGGTCTACGTGCTTACCTAGAGCACATTCCGGCCAGCTGGAATCAGCCGGACGGAATGTGCCTGCCACAACAGGCATCCCGGTGCTCTAGAGCCGGTCAGGCGGGCTCCGCCGTCGCCGCGACCGAGCCCTAAGCGGTGCCAACTTGTATCGTCGAACGATACACTTTTCGACCCATCGCGATACAATTTCCCCAAATCGTCGGGAAATCTCGACGAGCTGAGAAGCGCACAGCTCTAGCTAAAAATCAGCAATAACAATGGATTGAGACGGAAATCCCATTACCTCTTTCAGATACAATTGATACAATTTCCGACACAAATATATTGCACTGTCATGGCGTATTGAGTATGGTTCGGCTGCCTGAAGCAATTCAGGGTGTGTGGGTAGGGTGTTGGGACGAGGCGAGGCGGCTTTTGGGGAGCCGCCTCGCCTATCGTCTTCGGTAACCCCCAGCCAATCGTCACTTCGTCGGAGGAGCCCATGCGCGGGCGTAGTTTGCGGCAGGCCGCGCTGATGATCGGCGGCGCCCTGGTCCTGGTTCAGGCCCTCGTCGTCGTCCTGGAATCGCAGGCGCGGCCGGCGGCTGTCGATCCCTCCTTTGTCGCCGAGATGCAGCAGGCGCAGCACAGCGCGGGCTCGCGCTACGTCGCTCCGCTGTCCCGCCGCAACTAGAGCAGGCGAAACCGACATCACCCGCGCGCGCGCATTTCCTAGCGATCAGTCGTAGCCGCACTCCACCAGCGTCGAGTCGATGGCGATCCGGCCGTCGTCCAGGCGGCCGTCGCGCCACCGGCCGCTCCTCGAGCCGTTCTCGGTGGTGACCGTGCCGTAGCCGTTCGGCTTGTTGTTGACGTAGGTGCCGCTGTAGCGCGAGCCGTTGGGCCACACCGTCGTGCCCTGGCCGCCGCGCAGGCCGTTGGCGAACGGGCCGTCGTAGCGCGCGCCGCTGTTGTACCAATAGGTGCCGCGGCCGCCGAACAGGCCGTCGCTGAAGTCGCCCTCGAAGCGGTCGCCGTTGGCGAACCACATCCGCCCGGCCCGTTGGCCTTGCCGCCGCGCACCTCGCCGTCGAATTTGCGGCCGTCGCTGAAGGTGCATTGCAGCCGGCCGTCGGGCGTCTCCGAGGCGTCGCCGCAGGGCGCGTCGATGGCCGACGATGCAGGCGGCGGCGCGGCGGGCCGGGAGGCGGCCGCCTGCTGCTGCCGCTGGTAGTCGGCCCAGGCGGTGTCCTGTGACGTCTCCTCGCACGCGGCCAGCGTCACGGGCGCGGCAATCGCCACGATCGATGATCCCCTCATCAGCGTGCGCCCCCGGATAGCGATGGGCGATGCTATGGGCCAAGATCGAGCAGGCCCAGCGCATGACAACGATCGCCCCCTACACAAACGGTTCAGAACGCGGCTCAGCCCCCGGAGGTCGGCCCGGCGGAACCCGCACCCCGTCCCTGCCGTTGTCGCGGCGGACCGCAACCGGAGAGTGCGCCCGCCGATGCCGCCCGGACATCTGCACGAGCGGGTCGATTCCGTGACCGCCGACCCCATGATCATCGACCCCATGATCATCGACGGGGCCTGGCGGCGCGAGCGGGCCACCCGCGCCAGCCTGGTGGTCGACGCCGCCGACTATTTCGCGGCGGCGCGCCAGGCGATGCTCAAGGCCAGGCGCCGCATCATGCTGGTCGGCTGGGATTTCGACGCCCGCATCGAGCTCGGCGGGCGCCTGCCCGGCGAGCCGCGGACGCTCGGCGACTTCATCCTCTGGCTGGTCGAGCAGAAGCCCGCGCTCGAGGTCTTCCTGCTGCGCTGGAACATCGGCGCGCTGCGCACCCTGTTCCGCGGGCCGACGATGCTGACGGTGATGCGCTGGATGGCGCACCGGCGCGTCCACTGGCGGCTCGACGCCGCCTCGCCGACCGGCGCCTCGCACCACCACAAGATCGTGGCGATCGACGACAGCGTCGCCTTCTGCGGCGGCATCGACATGACCTCCAACCGCTGGGACACGCCGGCGCATCGCGACGACGATCCGCGCCGCCTCAGCCCGACCGGCAGCCCCTACGGCGCCTGGCACGACACCATCATGGCGGTCGAAGGCCCCGCCGCCGCGGCGCTGGCCGAGCTGGCGCGCGACCGCTGGCACGAGGCCGGCGGCCCCGCGCTCGAGCCGGTGTTCGGCACGACCGACTGCTGGCCCGAGAGCCTGCCGGCGCAATTCCGCGACGTCTCGGTCGCGATCAGCCGCACCCGGCCCGTCAGCGCCACGGGCAACTCGACGGCCAACGGCCAGCCGCCGGTCTACGAGGTCGAGCAGGCGTTCCTGTCGGCGATCGACCGGGCGCAGCGCACGATCTACGCCGAGTCGCAGTACTTCGCCTCGCGCCGCATCGCCGAGGCGATGGCCGAGCGGCTGAACGAGCCCGACGGACCGGAGATCGTGCTGGTCAATCCGCTGGCCGCGCACGGCTGGCTCGAGCCGATCGCGATGGACACGGCGCGCGCCCGCCTCGTCGAGTTCGTGCATCGCGCCGACCGCAACGACCGGCTGCGCCTCTACTACCCGGTGACCGCGGGCGGCCAGCCGATCTACGTCCACGCCAAGGTGCTGATCGCCGACGACCGCATCCTGCATGCCGGCTCGTCCAACATGAACAACCGCTCGCTCCGGCTCGACACGGAATGCGACCTCACGATCGACGCGCAGCAGCCGGGCAACGCCCCGGCCGCGGCGACGATCGCCGGCTTGCGCGATGCGCTGCTGGCCGAGCATCTCGGCGTCACGCCCGAGGCGGTGCGCCAGACGGCCGAGCAGGAGGGCTCGCTGATCGGCGCCATCGAATTGCTGCGCGGCGACGGCCGCTCGCTGCGGCCGCTCGAGATGCAACCGCTGAGCGACGTCGAGACGTGGCTGGCCGACAACGAGCTGCTCGATCCCGAGGGGCCGGAGGAGATGTTCAAGCCGCTGTCGCAGCGCGGCCTGCTGCGCCGCTTGCGCAAGCGCTTCCGCTTTCCGCGGCCGCGCCGGCTGCGGCGCTGGCGCCGCCGCACCCGCCCGCCCGGCGCAACCGTCGATTAGTCTTGTCCTCTGCCGAATGAGTCAGCGCCGGTCTTGCTTCGTCTCGTCGATCCAGCGGCGGGCTTCGCGCAGCGAGGTGAAGAGCCTGATCGGCCGGTCGGCGGCCGACTGCTCGGCTAAGGCCTCGGCGAAGCCGGGCCGCCGGGCATCGACGACGCAGGCGACCGGCCCGCGCGGCTGGTTGCCCGCGCCCTCGCGCAGGAGGCGGGCGATCTCGGCGACCTGGTCGAGGGTCTCGCGCGTGGCCGCGGCCGAGGTGTCGATGATCTTGGCGAAGGCGGGGACGTCGGCCGCGAGCAGCTCCTGTACCGTCTTGCGGATGTCGTCGTTGGTGACTTCGCCGTGGGCGACGATCATCACGACGCGCGCGAGCTGGTCGATGTCGAGGTAGACGGGCATCGCCGCAATCTACATCGGCCCCCTGCATACGTCTCAGCGGGGCAGGCCGTCGATCACCAGCATCGGCGGGATCGAGGCCCCGGCGGATCCATCCACGAGAGATAGACGGCCGCGCGCGTCGCCAGCATGTCGCCGGCGCGTTCAGCTTTCGTCGAAGGCGCGGTCCTTGGCTGGCGCCGGCGGCTCGTCGGGGCGCGCGGCGCTGTCGCCGCCGCCGACCGCGATCGCGTCGAGCACGAGCTTGCCGGTCAGCACGTTGCTCTTCACTTCCTCGGCGAGCTCGAGCACGCGGTCGTCGCCGACACGCCAGCCGGCGAAGGCGTCGTCGACCGAGACACGGCCGCCATAGGCGACGCGCCGCTCCTCCTCGCAGACCCAGAGCTGCCAGGCTTCTTGCACGGAAACGACGACGACGCGCAATAAGCGGCCTTGATATCGAAAGGGAAATGCCCGCATTGGGGTCGCTCTATTGCCCCCGCGGTGCGGCTTGGGCGAGTCGAAACTCGTGACGGCGAGACCGACGATACAACTTTCCCCGAAAAGCATTGCAGTCCCTCGGCGATTCGTCTCAGGTGCTCGGCAGGCCTTCGTTTTCGCCGCCCGCCAGCCAGGCCTCGGCCGGCTCGAGGGCGCCGAAGATCCGCACCGCCCTCGTGGCATCCGACAGCCGCGCGAACTCCTCGGCGCGCGCACGGGCGGCATCGTCGGCGACGACGATGGCGAGCGGCCCGACCGTGCCCAGCCCCATGCGGTCGTACAGCCGCGCCGTAGCGGCGACCGGGCCGATGCGGCTCGGCGTGATCCAGCGCGTCGCGGTGCGCGCGTCGAAGATCTTGCCGTACGGCATGGCGCCCTCGGCGATGACCTCGCCGAGGAAGCGGTACATCTCCTCCTCGGTCGTGCTCCGTTGCAGGGTAGCGACGACCAGCTTCCGGCCGTGATCGATGCTCCAGTCGAGTGCCATCCGGGGGAGAATACGATGATGCCGATACGATTGTGCCAATACGATTGTAACTGGGTCGTACGATTGTGACCCGACAACTGAAACAATCTCGGCAGCGACGCGCAACCCCGTTCGGCGGTACGGAAACCAACCCACTGTCGAGCAGGTCGCCCGTGAAGAACCAGTCCTTTTACGCTGTGGTGCTGACGCTGCTGGTGCTGATCACCGTGGCGGTCTGGCAGTTCTTCTCGCTGGTCGCGCGCGGCGAGGGACTGCACGATCCGGTCGCGTCGAACGGCAACGATGCCGCCTACCGCCGCTCGACCCTCGCCTCCTCGCCGAAGTAGTTCGCCGAAGTAGCCGCCAACCTCTTCAAGGGCGCGTGCCCCACAGCGGCACTTCGACGGTCGACGGGCTGCGCCGCTGGTGCGGCGTCAGCAGCAGCACTGCCACGACGACCAACAGGATGAAGAGAACCAGGGCCCCGAACGACGAGTGACGCATGGCTGTCCAACGCCCGGCGCCCCCGTTTGGTCACTGGCACCTCGGGGCCCTCCTGCCGTTTGCTGTCGTACCGAACTGTACGGAGGCAAGAAGACAATGCGTCTGGTGAAACGTGCCGCGATCCTGGCCGGCCTGGTTGCCGGCGCGGTGCTGATGACCGCGTCGGCCGCCCTGGCGCACGACGACGACGACGAGGGCCGCGGCTGGAAGCGCGGCCACTGGCGCCATCACCATCACGACCGTTACATCTACGTCGAGCGCTCGCGCCCCGTCTTCGTCGAGCGGCCGGTGATCTACCGCGAGTACCGCGAGGTGCCGATGTACCCCTACTACCCGCCGGGACCGCCCTCGCTGAACATCAACATCCCGCTGCGCTGACCGCCGGAAATCGAGCCGGGACTGCCGCCCGCAGGTCGCCGTCAGCGGCGACAGGTCGGCGTCAGCGGCGACAGGTCGGCGTCAGCGGCGACAGGTCGGCGTCAGCGGCGACAGATCGCCGTCAGCGACAGGTCGGCGTAATGTACGCTGGCTAGACTGGGCGATCATGGCGATGCTCGTCGCATCCCGGCCGGCGCTCTAGGCGATGGCCCGCCGCAGCCGCGAACGCCGCCGGGCGAAGTGGCTGAGCCGCCTCGACCTCTTCGCATTCTGGACCGTCTTCATCGGATCGATCGCCGCGGCCGTTCTTTTCGCCCAATTTGGCTAGAGCATATTCCGTTCGGCTGGAATCAGCCGAACGGAATATGCCTGCTGCAACAACGACCCCCGTGCGCGCATTTCCGGGCAGATGGAACCGCGAGCGGTTCTATCTGCCCGGAAATCGCTCTTGGCTTCGGGCTGGGTGCCGTCGCCGGCGGAACCCACCGCGTCGCCGATGAGCGCGAAGGCGTCCTCCGGCGCCTTGAAGGCCGAGGAACTCGCCGTTGCGCACAGCGCCGCCACCTTCCTCTGACGGAGGGGTCAAGCTCTTCCGGATCGCGCGCATCCTGCGCGCGTAAGAGTCATGAGCGAGCGGGACGCGCTCCAAGAAGAAGCCCACCGACCGGGGGAGAACGTTCGGTGGGCTTCCTGTCAGACTGGCGACCCACACTTCGCTGTGGTGCTGTCACGGCTGTTAACGCCTCAGCCGGCGCCGCGGTTTCCGCCGCCGGCGACGCACTGCGCGGTTTCGACGCCGACCGCCGGGTTGCGCGCCCGACCGTCGCTTGGAATCCTCTCGGCATGGGGATGGACGAGGCCGCACTGCTGGCCTGGTTCGGGAGTGAGCTTGCGGACGATCGACTGCTGATCCTGGCGATCCTGAAGGGCGCCGGCCGGTTGGCGATCGACGAAATCGCCGGTCGGCTGGCTCTCGACTTGGCAACTGTCAAGCTTGCTGTGGAGACGCTTGTGCTGGCCGAGCTCGTGACGCCGGTCGACGGCGGCGCCTGCTATCGGGCCGGCGGGCCGAACTTCGACGACCTGATCGAAGGCCTCGGCGGGACCGAACCTCCGCGGGCTCGTTCCTGACGACAAGGTCCACGGCGCATCTCGGTCGGCGTCTCAACGCTCTTCGGCGGACAACGCCTCGAGGATCGAGCACTCCCTCCGCGATCCGGCGCCGGCACACGCTTCGCGCAGCTTCTCCAGCCTGGCCACGACGACCGCATCGGTGCCGCCGGCCTCGCGCACCTGCTCCAGGCGGCGCTGCGTGAGCGCGCGGACATCGCCGCAGGTCACGAGAGCACCCGGATTGACCAGCTCGGCAATGTCCTCGAGGGTGAACCCGCAGGCGAGCGCGTGCTTGATGAACTTCAGCCGATCGAGATGCTCATGGTGATAGGCGACGTCGTCGGTGCGGCCACGTTGCCGGCGAGGCGGCTGCAACACGCCCCGCGCTCTGAGCGACTGAACGTCGTCGATGTCCAGGCCAGCGGCTCGAGCCAACTGGCCGACAGTGAAAGTTCCCGAACCCATGCTCCACACCCGGCAGATGCCGTCGTTCGTTCGCCCATACAGGGCAGAGGGCCATTCTTGATCGGGAAACGGCCGGAGAAAAGTGAAAGCGACTCGCAGCTGTCGCGCGGCGAAGCGTGATCATCGACGGCGAGGGCCGTCGAGCGCGATGGGACTTGCCTCTTTCCGGGTAATTGCAGAGCCCGTCCCGATGGCCGGTCACAGCTTGGCCACGCGCATCCGCAACCCACGAAACCGTCCCGTGCAAGCACGGCGTGTATAACTCGATGGGCTGTTCAGAGCAGGGGAAGACCATGAATCCGCAGGAGACCACGGAGCGAACACGTTTCGCCCGCAGCGCGGCCGACATCGTTCTGCCGAGGCTCGAGCCGATACTGCGCTTGCAGTTCGAGGAGGAGCGGGACGCCGAGCTCGCCGGCGATCTCGACCGGTGTACGGCCGCAGCGATCGCGGAGAGTCCCCCGTCGGCCGCGTCGCCGGCGGTGCCCGCAGCGGACGTCCCCTACTTCGATGTGCCGGCGCTGCGCGAACTGGCGGCCCGGGCCCGCCGCTTCGCCGAGACGCTTTCGCCGATCTACCGGCTGATCATGATCGAGAAGGCGCAACGGCTCGAACGGGAAGCCGCGCAGCAGGAAGCGGGCTTGCGCAACGGTCGACATGACGGGTGACTGCGTACTCAACAACTCGTGTGGCGCCGTTTCCATACGCATCGGCGCATCCGGATTGAGCCGAGCGGCACCGGTGACTATCGTGAGCGCCGCGGATTGGGGGATGGGATGTTCACCAACATCGAGGCGGCCATTACCGCCATCACTCTCGCATCCATCGTCGCGGCGGTCACCCTGATCGCCATCGCCTTCGTGCCCGAAGGCACTCCTGTCCGCGCACAGGCTTCCGCCGTCGCGCAGGCAGCGACGGCGTCGCCGGGCCCGCACCGCACGGGCGATCGGCTCCTGCGGCGACCGTCGTTCTATCGCGGGCCATGGACGCTTTAGCGTGCGGCGCGCGCGGCGCAGGCTACCGCGTCCAGCTCAGCACGCCCGCGAGCGCCGCCATCAGTGCCTGCTCCTGCGCCGGCTTCTGCAGCAGCTGGGCCCTGCCCATGGTGGCGACCTCGCGCTTCAGCGCGCGGTCGTTGCCGTGCGCGGTGTAGAAGATGATCGGCACCTCGAAGTTCCGGCGGATCGAGCGCGCGGCATCGAGGCCGGTGTCCCAGCCGGTCAACTGCATGTCCATGATCACCACCTGAGGCCGCGCCAGCAGCACGCCGCGCACCGCCTCCTCCGCCGAGCCGGCGGTGCCGGCAACGCGGTAGCCCATCGTCTCGACCTGGGCCGACAGCGCCATGGCGAGCAGCTGGTCGTCCTCGACGATGAAGACGTGGGCCGGCGGGGGTTCCGCTTCTCCTTCCATCCCCGGCGAGTGTAAGGGGAAAGTCGTCATCTGTATGCAATCACGCCGTGATCAAGCGATGACGGGCGGGGCGCGCCCCGCGCCTTCAGCCGACCTGAATTGTCATAGGCACACAACTGAAACAACTCGGCGGGAGACGGCCGCCGAGTTTCAGCGCTAAGGAAATTCGCCGTCTTCGTCCCGCTTGCAAACACGCCACTTTCAGAGGGGGCTGGACATGCTGTCCGCTTTCCGCCGGTTGACCCGCAATGAGGCCGGCGCGACCGCCATCGAATACACGCTGATCGCCGGCCTGATCTCGATCGCCGCCATCGTCGCCATGGGCACCATCGGCACCAAGGTGAACGGCGTCCTGAGCAACGTCGCGAGCTTCATGAAGTAGCGGCCGCGATCAGGGGGCCCGGGATCAGGGGGCAGGGGATCGGCCGGGCCGCTCGGCGAACCGCTGCTGGGCCTCGCGCTGCAGCGCCCGGCGGGCCTCCGCCCAGCGCCGCCGGGCGATCGCCAGGACGGCGGCGGAATGCGGGCTGTCGGAGCCGGAATGGACGTCGTGCAGGCGGCAGACCCAGGCGAACCACACCCGTTCCTGCTGCTGGAGGTGCTCCAGCCGCGCCGGAGGCGCGCCGCGACCGAACCCTGAAATCTCCTGATCGTTCAACATGATACCGACGCGACAGACACGGGAACCAATCAAGGAACGCGCCGGAACTTTGTTCGGTTGCTGACCGACATCGCCGCCGCGCTTCGGCCGCGGCAGGGGAAACGATCAGCGCCCCGGGGCCTGGTCGGCCTGGTTGGACAGCAGCGCCATCGGGCGGTCGCCGAGCAGGTACTGGCCCAGGAAGAACGCGGCCAGCACCACCATCACGCCGACGACCTGACCGCGCTGCAGCCGGCCGGTCATGGCGTCGGGGATGCCTCCGCCGGGCCGGACGCGGCGACCGTCGGCCGGCTCACCGCCAGCTTGCCGGTCAGCACGTTGCTCTTCACTTCCTCGGCCAGCTCGAGCACGCGGTCCTCGCCCACCCGCCAGCCGGCAATCGCCTGGTCGACGGAGACGCGGCCGCCATAGGCCAGCCGCTGCTCGTCCTCGGCGACCCACAGCTCCCAGCCCTCGTCGATCGCGACGACGTCGACCTTGAGGAGGCGGGCCTGATGCCGGAACGGAAATGACCGCATGGCCTATTCTATCGTCGAGAAGCCGCGCGCCTGCAAAGTGCAAAGTCGGGTCGACGATATTGACGATACAACTTTCCCGCAACATGCATCGTCTGACGCACGCGCAATCCCCAATGCAAAGTTATCCACTCACACGGCCGTGAGGGCACCGCGTGCCGGCGGGTCAGGCGTCGAACAGCGCCATCAGCTTCGCGGCGAGATCGGTCTGGTGATAAGGCTTGGCGATGATCGGCGGGCTGCCGGAGGGCCCGCGCAACAGGTCGGGATAGCCGGTCGTCATCAGCACCTTCAGGCCCGGCCGCATCTGGCGCGCGAGCTCGGCGAGCTTGCGGCCGTCGATCGGGCCGCTGAGCGCGACGTCGCAGAACAGCAGGTCGATCGACTGCTCGCCGCTCAGGATGGCGAGCGCGCCCTCGGCATGCGGCGCCACGATCGCCTCGTGGCCGAGATCCTCGAGCAGCGACTGGGCGAGCGCCCTCACCTCCTTGCTGTCCTCGACCACGAGGATGCGCTTGGGCGACACCGGATGCGGGGCGGTCTCGTCGACCGCCGGCGGCGCGGGCTCGGCCGAGGCGCGCGGCAGCAGCAGCGCCACCGTGGTGCCCTCGCCCGGCCGGCTGTCGATCGTGGCGGTGCCGCCCGACTGCTTGGCGAAGCCCCACACCTGGCTCAAGCCGAGGCCGCTGCCGCGGCCGACGCCCTTGGTGGTGAAGAACGGCTCGAAGGCGCGCTGCACGGTCTCCGGCGACATGCCCGCGCCGGTGTCGGAGACGGCGATCCGCACGTAGTCGCCGGCGGCGACGTCGAGCGTCCTGGCGCGGCCGGCGTCGATCGCCCGGTTCTCGGCGACGATGGTGAGCGCGCCGCCGCGCGGCATCGCGTCGTGGGCGTTGAAAACCAGGTTGAGGATCGCCGAATCGAGCTGCGCGCGATCGACGAAGCAAGCCCACAGGCCGGGCGCGATCTCGGTCGTCAGCACCACCTCGCCGCCGGCCGCCGGGCCGATCAGCAGGCGCACGTCGGCGAGCGCGTGCTCGACCCGCACGCTCTGCGGCTGCAGCGTCTGGCGGCGGCCGAAGGCGAGCAGCTGCGACACCAGCATGGCGCCGCGCTGCGCCGCCTGGTCGGCGATCTCCGACAGGGTTGCGAGGCGCGCGTTGCCGGCGAAGTCCTTGCGCATCAGGTCGAGGCTGCCGATGATCGCGGTCAGCAGGTTGTTGAAGTCGTGCGCGATGCCCGCGGTGAGCTGGCCGACCGCCTCCATCTTCTGCGCCTCGACCAGGCGCGCCTGCGCGTCGTTGCGCTCGGCGACCGCCGCGCCGACGCGCTGCTCGAGCGTGGCGTTGAGCTGGGTGAGCTCGTGCTCGGCCGCGGTGCGTCCCTCGGCGTAGCGGCGGATCGCGGCGGCGAGCCCGTCGGTCTCGCGCAGGCCGGTGGCCTCGGGCGGCGGGCTGGTCGCCGCGTTGTCGGCGTAGGTGACGAGCGCCTCGATCGGCTTGGTGATCTGGTGCGCCACCAGCCGTGCGAGCGCGAAGCCGATCAGCAGCAGCAGCAGGGTGGCGCCGACGATCACCGCGACCGAGCTCCACAACGGCCCGAGATACTCCGCGTGCGGCGTGCCGATCGCCACCGTCCAGCCGGCGGCGTCGACGCGGCTCACCGCGGTCATCACCGACGTGCCCTCGAAGGTGCGCGTCTCGAAGGTCGTCTCCGGCGCGTCCTTGAGGCGCGCCAGCAGCTCGGGCACGACCTTCTGGCCGGCATACTTGTTGGAATCGGGCCAGCGCGCGATTACCGTGCCCACGCGGTCGATCAGCGCGATCACCACGCCCTTGCGCGCGCCCTGGCGGCGGATGATGTCGGCGAAGGTGTCGGGCCGGGGATCGAGCGTCAGCGTGTACATCACGCGGCCGGTCGCGTCCTTGACCGGCACCTCGATCGCCACCGCCGGCCGCTTGACGATGCTGCCGAAGTAGACGTCCGACACGCGGAGCTGGCCGGTCGCGAAGACCTGGCGCGTGTTCTCGGGCGATTGGGTCTGCGGCAGCACCGTGCCGGGCGGCAGCGCGGTGTTGAGGAGCTGCTGGCCGCGCTCGTCGATCACCATGATGTTGGCGCCTTCCAGCCGGTCGGTGAGCGCCGATTCGGCGAGCTCGCGGAACGCCTCGATGGCGCCGCGGCGCAGCCGGCCCGTCTTGGCCAGCACCTGCAGGGCGCGGATGTCGCCCTCGATCTCGCGGCTCACCTGCAGCGCCACGCCGCGTGCCAACTCGACGGTGCGCTCGTTGGCGACCGCGCGGTCGTTCTCGTATTCGACGTATTGGACGGCGAGTCCCAGCGCCAGCAAGGGGGCGATCGTGACGAGCACGAGAAGGCGCAGACGCGCCCGCAGCGACCATGACCCGCTGCGCCGGCCGTTCGGTAGATGAAATAGAGAATCCACGATCCGAACGGGATCATAGCGCGGTTTGTGCGGCGACGCGTTCGCTATTGGATTCGGTGTCTCTGAACGTTGTTGCACGAGGACCGAAGTTCTCAGCGACTTGCGCGCCTTTTGCGCGACCGGCACAATAGTTCGGACTCGGCGTCCGCGTTCGACGGTCGAATCAAAATTGTGGCTGGACTGCGATTTCACGAGTTTCAGCCGCTGAGACGGCCTCGGCTGGCGCTCCGCCGCCCGCGAATCTCAGAGTCGCGCACAGCCCCCCGGTCATCCTGCGGCGGGCTCCGTCCCCCTTTCCCGCCTCGCGTGCAAGACCTGCATCGGCATTGCCAACTCCGAGCAGTGCTCAGTTCGCGTTCTCTATCCTGGTAATGACGAACCCGTCGCCAGCCCGGTCGACCCTGAAGCGGATCTTGTCCCCGGGCGTCAATCCGGTGAGCAGAGTCGGATCGCGGACTTTGAAGATCATGGTCATGGCATCCATATAGAGACGCCGGATCGGCTTGTGCTCGATCGTGATCATGCCGGCATCGGCGTCGACCTTCACGACTCGGCCACTGGACAATCCCTGTTCGGTGGAACCTGCGACGTCCCACGCCAACGCGGGCGCCGCGACCGCGCTCGTCGCTGCCATGATGACGAGCGTCGCGAGGATGTTTCTGCGGATCATGACTTGTCCCCGATTGCGAGCGTCATTGGGCGTTGAAGACGACGGTGCCGGAGACCGCCTTGTCCTCGCCGCGGACCGTTCGTTCCAGTGTCGCCTTTATGGACGAGTTGAACGTCCGTTCGATGCGCGTGGGGCCCGGCACCTTGGCGAAGACCTGCAATGTCTGGGGACCTGCCGCCGCCGTGTTGACCCGGAACAGGCGGTAACCCGTCCGCTCGGCTTCGGTGTCACCTGCCGCATTCGCCGAAAGGGCCGCGCCGGTGACCAATGTGCCGTCTTCCGCTCGCACCAGGCGAACGGTGACGTCGGACTTGCCCGGACCGGCGGGCGCGACCTGCTCCACTTCGAAGCGATAGTCCGGAGCAGCGGCAAAAGCTGGGCCGGACATCGTGATTGCCACCGCGGCGGCGAAAGTGGCGACGCTGGCGGTCAGAACGACGCCGGTGGCGTGGAGCGCTTCTTTGCGAGCTGAGCACGGCATGTCGAGCTCCTTGTTGCGTGTCGTCTTCCCAGGAGTTCGGTGCGAAGCGCGCATCGGATACAGGCTCACGTTGACGTGATCGGTGTCCCGGCACACCGCGTGCCACGCGATATTTTTGGGAGTCCGTGTAACCGGGGCGGCGTTCGGCCCGAATAGAAGATGGCGGCCGCATGACGACGAACGAGCAAGAGCTGAAATCACTCATGACGGCCGGCCTCGACGGCGATGGCGCCGCGTATCGCAGGCTGCTCGAGCGGCTCAGCCCGCACCTGCGCAGCTACTATCGAGGACGGCTTGCGCGCGCCGGAAGAGGGGCGTCCGAAGCGGAGGATCTATTGCAGGAGGCGTTGCTGGCGATCCATACCCGACGGCACACATACGACCAGGCCGAGCTGTTTACGCCATGGATGTACGCGATCGCGCGCTACAAGCTCATAGACTACCTCCGCCGAATCAATGCGTCGCGTGGCGACCTGCCCATCGAGAACGTCGATGATCTCACGGCGCGCGCAGATCATGATGGTGTGGAAAGTTCGATCGACCTGAGGCGGCTGATGACCCGGCTGCCGGCCAAGATGCAGCGGGCCATCCAGTATGTGAAGCTGGATGGGCTGAGCGTCGCCGAGGCGGCACACCGGTCGGGCATGACGGAGTCGGCTGTGAAGATCAGCATCCACCGTGGACTGAAGGCGATGACGGCGGCGATCAAGGCGGAGGACAAGTCATGAGAACAGACGACTTGATCGCCATGCTGAGCACCAATGTTGAAGCCATCGATCGGCGGCAAGTGTGGCGCACCCAGGTCAGGGCGTTCGCGCTTGGCGCCTTGGTCGCTCTCGGAGCCGGGCTAGTCGCGCTCGGCGGCCGGACCGACGTTGGCAGCAACACGGCGCTCGGCTTCATCGCCATCAAGCTCATTTTCGCAATGACGATTACCGCACTAGCCATCCTCTACCTGAGTAGATCGGCGCGGCCAGCCGGCAGCTCGCGTGGCTCGCTGGCGTTCGTGCTGCTGCCGTTCGCCGGCATCGTGGGTCTGGCCTCGATCAGCTTGGCAAACGCGCCGGCAGCGCGTTGGCAGATAATGCTCATGGGCGATGAATGGCTCGAATGCCTGCTGTCCATACCGATTATCGCTGTCGTTCCTTTCGCGTTGGTGGTTTGGGCAGTGCGCCAGGCCGCACCGACGAATCTCCGGCGAGCAGGTGCGCTCGCCGGCCTCGTTGCGGGCGGCTTGAGCGCCGCCGGCTACGCCCTGCACTGCACGGCCGATTCGCTGCCGTTCGTCGCCATCTGGTACAGCGGCACGATCATGCTGTGCACGCTCGCCGGTGCCGTTCTCGGCCCGCGGCTGCTGCGCTGGTAGCCCGATATCGTTCCGAGACGCCCCCGAAGGTGAGGGACCGGGCCAGCAACGAAAACACCGAGCCTACCTGCCGGAGGCGGCGGATGCGCATCCACGCGTACGACCCGCTGGCCGAGGAGGACCAGGCTTCGTCCAACCCTTCGATCCGCACCCAGCCGCTATCGGCCGGTCACGTCCTGCGGTGCAGCCAGAGCTTCACCGACGAAATCAGCAGGATCACGGCCAGGACCGGCAACAGGACTGCGCTCGGAATGACGCCGAGCAATTGCGCCCCAATGAAGCTTCCGACCACGGAGCCCACGGCCATCGCCAGCACGAACCCGCCGTTCTGCCGCAGCACGGAGAACGTGGCATCCCGGCTGTAGCGGCCGAAGCCCACGATCATGGTCGGCAGGCTGACCGCGAGTGACAGGCTGCCCGCCAGTTTCACGTCCACGCCGAACAGGATGATCAGGGTCGGTATCAGCAATTCGCCGCCGGCGACGCCGAGCAATGACGCCATCACGCCTATGGCGAAGCCAGCCGCGAGGCCGGCGACGATCTGGGCCGGCCCGTGGAACAGCGGTTGCCCGTTCCCTTCGGCGCTGTGCCCGAGCATGAGGATGACAGCCATGCCGACGAGCAGCACGGCGATCACGCGATAGAACATGTCGGACCGCAGCCTGGTCGCCCATGACGCGCCGAACCATGCGCCCAGCAGGCTCCCGCCGAGAAGGTTGACGATCACCGGCCAGAAAGACGCCAGCGTCGCCAGCGAGACGGTGCCGGTGCGGAAGGGCAGCGCCGACATGACGACGACCAGGCTCATCGCCTTGTTGATGATCACCGCTTCGAGCGCGCCGAAGCGGAACATGCTGATCAGGACGGGAAGGCGAAACTCGGCGCCGCCGAGGCCTATCAGGCCGGCCAACGTGCCGATACCGGCTCCGCTTGCGAACGCGCTGCTCTGGTTGCGCTGAAAGGCGTCGAAACTCGCTGCGGCCATCGTCGTCTCCCGCTATTCCCGGCGGGATACTACGGCCCTGCCGCCGAGCGCGTTACATTTTCTTCGCGAAGCCCCGAACAGGCGATCACCATACAGTGTCCATTGGCCCCATTGGCATCGGTTGACGGCCGCTGCAATATGACTTGCATGACGCGCCCTCGCCGCCCTGCTCGGCTGCCTCGCGATCTTCGCGGGCACGCTGAATTTCGCGGCCGCGGCGCAGGCGGCGCTGGCCGGCATCCCCGGCGCCGCCGTGACCGCGCCCTGCGCCGCCTGCGATGACTGCGACCACGCGCCGTGTCCCATGGCGATGGACGACTGCATCCAGATGCACGTCAGCGCCGGGCCCGCCCTGCTGGCCGCCGCGCTGGAGATCACGGCCAGTCCCTACGTCACGCTCCAATGGTCGCCGGCGCATCGCGCACTGAGCGGCCTGTCGCCTCCGCCCGACCCGTTCCCGCCGCGCGGCTGACCGTCCGTCGGTCGGCTTAAGCCCGCGCATCCCGCGCGCGGCGACGCGGAGGTTTTCATGAGTCTGTCGCTCTTCGGGCGGCCCGGCCTTGCCGGCGCCGTCGTCGTTGTCATCGCTGCCGCCGCTGCGGCGACCCTACTTGCTGCGCCCGCGTCGGCGGCCGATCCGGCCTGCCCCGGCGGCAAGGTCAAGTTCTACCGCGATCCGATGGGCGGCCCGGCCACCTCGCCGGTGCCCAAGAAGGATTCCATGAACATGGACTACATCGCGGTCTGCGAGGGCGCGCCCGCGGACAGTCCGGGCACGGTGCAGATCAGCCCCGACAAGGTCCAGAAGCTCGGCGTGCGGACCGCCGAGGTCGGCGAGCGCGACCTGTCGCGGAGCCTTCGCGCCTTCGCCAGCCTGCAGTTCGACGAGCGCAAGCAGTACGTCGTCGCGCCGAGGTACAGCGGCTGGATCGACAAGCTGTTCATCAACGCCACCGGCGACACCGTCGAGAAGGGGCAGCCGCTGTTCGAGGCCTACAGCCCCGAGCTTGCCGTGCTGCAGCAGGAGCTGCGCATCGCCGGTCGCGGCGGCTACGCCGCCGACAAGCTGCGCAACCTCGACTATCCCGAGGCCGAGCTGGACAAGCTCAAGCGCGGCGAGGCGCTGCGCACCGTCACCATCCGCTCGCCGTCGAGCGGCATCGTCGTGCAGAAGACCGCCGTCGAAGGCATGCGGTTCAGCCGCGGCGATGCGCTGTTCCGCATCGTCGATACCTCCACCATGTGGGTGATGGCCGAGGTCTACGAGCAGGACCTCGCCTTCGTGAAGACGGGCGACCGCGCCCGCATCACCGTCAATGCCTGGCCGGACAAGCCGATCGAGGGCCAGGTCATCTTCATCTATCCCGCGGTCGACCGCGGCAACCGCACGGCGCGGCTGCGCATCGAGGTCGCCAACCCCGACGGCCGCCTGCGCGCCGACATGGCGGCGACCGTCGAGATCCAGGCGGCGGTCCCGGGCAGCCGGATCGCGATTGCGGAGTCGGCGCTGATCGATACCGGCCGGCGGCTGGTCGTGCTGGTCGAGCGCGGCGAGGGCCGCTACGAGCCGCGCCCGGTCAAGGTCGGCGCCCGCGTGCCGGGCTGGGTGCAGATCGAGGATGGCCTCAGGCCCGGCGAGCGGGTGGTGACGCAGGCGACCTTCCTGCCGAAAGCAACATCCGGGCAGCGCTCGACGCCTTCGCCGCCGGAGACGGCAAATGATCGACGCCGTCATCCGCTGGTCGGCGCGCAACGTGCTGCTGGTGCTGATCGCCTGCGCCGCGCTGGCCGGCGGCGGGCTCGTCGCGCTCGGCCGGCTGTCGCTCGACGCCATTCCCGACCTCTCCGACACCCAGGTGATCGTCTACACCGAGATGCCGGGCCAGGCGCCGCAGGTGGTCGAGGACCAGGTGACCTATCCGCTGACCACGGCCCTGCTCGCCGTGCCGCGCAGCCGGGCGGTGCGCGGCTTCTCGTTCTTCGGCGTGTCGTTCGTCTACGTGATCTTCGAGGACGGCACCGACATCTACTGGGCGCGCAGCCGCGTGCTGCAATACCTTGCGTCGGGCACCGCCAAGCTGCCGGCCGGCGTGCAGCCGGCGCTTGGGCCGGACGCGACCGGCGTCGGCTGGGTCTATCAGTACGCCGTCGTCGGCGCCGAGCGCACGCTGGCCGAGCTGCGCTCGCTGCAGGACTGGTACGTCCGCTTCGGGCTGGCCAAGGCGCAGGGCGTGGCCGAGGTGGCGAGCGTCGGCGGCTTCGTCCGCCAGTACAACGTCGTCGTCGATCCGGTGAAGCTCCGGAGCTACGGCGTGCCGCTGGGCCGCGTCGTCGACGCCATCCGCGCCTCCAACCGCGAGACCGGCGGCCGCGTGGTCGAGATGGCCGAGGCCGAGTTCATGGTGCGCGGCCGCGGCTACCTGAAGGGGATCGACGATCTCGCCCTGATCGTGCTCAAGGCCGACGGGCCCGTGCCGGTGCTGCTGCGCGACGTCGCCCGCATCGAGCTCGGCCCCGACGAGCGGCGCGGCGCGAGCGAACTCGACGGCGAGGGCGAGGCGGTCGGCGGCATCGCCCTGCAGCGCTTCGGCCAGAATGCGCTGGAAGTGATCGATCACGTCAAGGCGAAGATCGCCGAGATCGGCGCCGGCCTGCCGCCGGGCGTGCGGCTGGAGACGGTCTACGACCGGTCCGACCTGATCCATCGCGCCATCGCCACGCTGAAATCGACGCTGATCGAGGAAAGCCTGGTGGTCGCCGCCGTGTGCATCGTGTTCCTGCTGCACGTCCGCTCGGCGCTGGTCGCCATCGTCACCTTGCCGGTCGGCGTGCTGATGGCCTTCCTCGCCATGCAAGCGCTGGGCATCGGCTCCAACATCATGAGCCTGGGCGGCATCGCCATCGCGATCGGCGCCATGATCGATGCCGCCATCGTCATGATCGAGAACGCGCACAAGCATATCGAGCGGCTGCCGCCCGGCCGCTCGCGCAACGAGGCGATCGTCGCCGCCGCGGTAGAGGTCGGGCCGGCGCTGTTCTTCTCGCTGCTGGTCATCACCGTGTCGTTCCTGCCGATCTTCGCGCTGGAGGAGCAGGAAGGCCGGCTGTTCAAGCCGCTGGCCTGGACCAAGAGCCTCGCCATGGCGTCGGCGGCGCTGCTGTCGATCACCCTGGTGCCGGCGCTGATGATGCTGTTCGTGCGCGGCCGCATCCTGCCGGAGCACCGCAACCCCTTGAACCGGGCGCTGATCGCGCTGTACCGGCCGGTCCTGCGGCTGGTGCTGCGGGCGCGGTTGCCGGTGGTCGGGCTGGCGATGCTGGTGCTCGCGGCGTCGGCCTGGCCGGCGATGCGGCTGGGCGCGGAGTTCATGCCGAGCCTCGACGAGGGCACGCTGTTCTACATGCCGGTGACCCTGCCCTGCCTGTCGATCACCAAGTCGGCCGAGCTGCTGCAGACCCAGGACAGGATCATCAAGTCGTTTCCCGAGGTCGCCTCGGTGTTCGGCAAGGCCGGCCGGGCGGCCACGGCGACCGACCCCGCGCCGCTCGAGATGTTCGAGACGATCATCAACCTCAAGCCGAAGCCGCAATGGCGCGCCGGCATGACCGTCGACACGCTGATTGCCGAGATGGACCGCGCGCTGCAATTCCCGGGCATCGCCAACGCCTGGACGATGCCGATCAAGGCGCGCACCGACATGCTGGCGACCGGCATCCGCACCCCGGTCGGCGTCAAGCTGCTGGGCCGCGACTACGGCGAGCTCGAGCCGCTGGCGCGCCAGGTCGAGGCGGCGATCCGCAGCGTGCCCGGCACGACGTCCGCCCATGCCGAACGGGTCACCGGCGGCTATTTCCTCGACATCCTCCCCCGACCGGGCGCGGCTCGCCCAGTACGGCGTCACGATCGAGGACCTGCAGCGCGTGGTCGCCAGCGGATTGGGCGGCGAGAGCGTGACCACCACCGTCGAAGGCCGCGAACGCTATACGGTGAACGTCCGCTACCCGCGCGACTTCCGGTCCGATCCCCGCGCGATCGCCTCGGACGTCCTGGTGCCGACGATGACCGGCGGTATGCTGCCGCTCGGCCAGCTCGCCGCGGTGAAGCTGACGCAGGGTCCGACCAGCATCCGCACCGAGAACGCCCAGCTCGCCGTCTACGTCTATGTCGACTTCCGAGGCCGCGACCTCGCGCACTACGTCGCCGACGCCCAGCGCGCGGTGCGGGACAAGGTCGCCCTGCCGGCCGGCACCTATCTCGTGTGGAGCGGGCAGTTCGAGTATCTCGAGCGGGCCGAGGCGAAACTGAAAATCGTCGTGCCGGCGACGCTGCTGCTGATCTTCGTGCTGCTCTACCTCAACTTCAGGCGCATCGCCGAGACGCTGATCGTGATGCTGTCGCTGCCGTTCGCGCTGGTCGGCGGCCTGTGGCTGGTCTGGCTCATGGGCTTCAACCTGAGCGTGGCGGTCGCGGTCGGATTCATCGCGCTGGCCGGCGTCGCGGCCGAGACGGGCGTGGTGATGCTGATCTACCTCGACCACGCGCTGGCCGCGCGGCGCGCGCTGTGCGAGGCCGAGGGACGTCCCTTCGATCGCGACGACCTGCGCGCGGCGATCATGGAGGGCGCCGTCGAGAGGGTGCGGCCCAAGATGATGACCGTGACGGCGATCGCCGCCGGCCTGCTGCCGATCCTGTGGAACGACGGCACCGGCTCGGAGGTCATGCAGCGCATCGCGGTGCCGATGATCGGCGGCATGGCGAGCTCGACCGTGCTGACGCTGCTGGTCATCCCGGCGATCTACGGTCTGGTGAAGGGTCGCGCGGCGACGGGCCCGCGCCCGTGATGCATTTTCCCTGCAACCAATACCCGGCCTGCGCGCGCATGAAATCTGCGCTCGAAGGCCGGCGACAGGCCCTGCGCCGCGAGTCGTGCAGGCCCGCGACTATGAACGGGCGGCACGGAGGTTGCTCTCCCGCAGGCCCCCACGGCGCGACGACGCAGCGGACGCGCGACGTGATCGAGGACATCCGCAAGCTGCAGCAGTCGATCCGCGCCGATCACGACGCCAGGCCCAGGATCGGCCTCGCCTCCTGCAGCAACCGGCACAGCCGATGCGCCTCCTCGACGGCGCGTTCCTCCTCGGCGGGCTCGCCGGAATGCATCGCAATGGCGACGGCGACCAGCAGCTCCTCGCACTCTGCCAGCACCCGGGCATGGGAGCGTATCTGGCCGGGGCGATGGAAGGCGTCGACCGGCTGGGCGAGGGTCGGCAGGCAGGTCCGCAGGCAGTCGAACAGGGCCTTGGGGTGCGCGCCGTCGTAGCCCAGGCCGAGTGCCTCGGCCCGCGCCTGAACGTCCCCCAGTGCGGCCCCGTACGCGGCCAGGCTCGCCATGCGGTTCCAACGGGGAAAGCCGCGGCCAGTTGCGCACCAATGGCAACCGCCCGGCACGATCTGCGTTCAGTCGCGAGGAGGACGTTCATGATCCGCAGCGTCGGACGCGCCCAACTGATCGGCATCGCCGCCATCCTGGCCTTCTTCTTCCTGACCCAGTTCGCGATCCGCGACGGCTTCGACGCTCCCCGCGTCGACCAGGCCCAGGCACAGGCCGGCAGCCGCCGCTGATCCGGCGGCTTTTTTACTTTTCAGGAGATCGTAAATTTCGCCGGCCGCCACGGCAGCCCGCGCAAAATCCTTGTGCCATCGGCATCGCAGCGCGCGCGCCTGGCCTGGCCAGCCAGCGCCATTTGTCAATCTACCGTTGATCTACAATGGACGAAGCATACGCTGTCCCGATGGACACCGCTCGCCTTCGCCCCCGCACCGCCGCCCCGGCCGCCTGGCTGGCCGCGCAGCCGCACCCCGCCCTCGACCGCCGCCGCCGGCTGATCGAGACCTGCCGCGCCGAGCTCGCCTGGGCGCGCGCCGACTGGCTGGAAGCCGCCGGCGCCGCGGAGGGCTGGCCCGAAGCCTGCCTGCCGCACGAGCAGGCGGCGGCGAGGCTGGTCGAGCTGTGGGGCCATCTCCATCCGCTGGAGGACCGGCTGCGCCAGGGCGTGGCGCGGCTGCGCGCCCGCCGCCGCGCCGGCTGGCCCTCGCCGTCGACCCTCGCCGACCTGCAGCGCCAGCGCCGCGCGCGCCGCACCCTGTGGCGCGCCTTCCTCGCCGCCGCCCGGGACTATCGCGACCGGAGGGCGGACGCCGAAGGTGTCATTCCTATAACATATACATTATTGACGATGGCATAATCCATAACTTATATATTATCGATGAAGGACGCCATCCGTCATCTCGATCGCCGTCTCGCGGCCTTCCGTCCTCTCGCGCACGGCGCGCGTCCGCCGCGCGGCTGGCTGCGCGCGGTGCGCGATGCCCTCGGCATGACGACGACGCAGCTCGCGCGCCGGCTCGGCGTGTCGCAGCCCCGCATCGTGATGCTCGAGCAATCCGAGGTATCGGGAAGCATCACCTTGCAGACCCTGCAGCGCGCCGCCGAGGCCCTCGGCTGCCGGGTGGTCTATGCGCTGGTGCCGGAGCGCCCGCTGGCCGACGTCGTGCGTCAGCGGGCCGAAGCGGTCGCCGACAGGCAGGTGGCGGCGGTGCGCCACACCATGCGCCTCGAAGGCCAGGGCGTCGACGACAAGCGCGCCGCCGGTGCGCTGCGCCGCCGCGCTGTCGAGCAGCTCCTGCAGCGGCCGGCGCGTCTGTGGGACGAGGCATGATCGGCCCGTTCGACGCCGACGACGATGCCACGCCCCTCTCGCCGCCGGAACGCGACGGTCTCATCCCGACCCACGTGGCGCTGCGCCGAGAGCTGAACGAGCTCGAGCAGAGCAACATCGCCGACGGCGATCGTTGGGCCTTCTCGCGGCGGCGCCAGGTGCTCGACGAGCGCTTCCTACGCAACCTGCACCGGCGCATGTTCGAGCGCGTCTGGAAGTGGGCGGGCGTCTATCGCGCCACCGAACGCAACATCGGCATCGAAAGCTGGCGCATCGAGGCGGCCCTGCATGAGGCGATCGAGGATGCACGCTACTGGATCGAGAACGGCAGCTACCCGGCCGACGAGCTGGCGGTGCGTTTCCATCACCGTCTGGTGCTCGTGCATCCCTTCCCCAACGGCAACGGACGATGGTCGCGGCTGGCCGCCGACCTGCTGGTCGTGCGCCTCAGCGGCCCGCGCTTCAGCTGGGGATCGGCCAACCTGCAGCCGGCGACCGAAGCGAGGCGCGCCTACATCGCCGCGCTGCGGGCCGCTGACCGGCATGATCTCGGGCCGCTCATCGCCTTTGCGCGATCCTGACACCGCCCTAGACTGGAGAAGATGCGCACGCTTTTCGTCCCGTTCGCCGTCGCGCTGACGGCGGTTCCGGCCGGGCACCGCGGCCCCGCCGATCCGCGGGCCCGGGCGCGTGCCGGTCGCCACCGGCTTCACCCTGCCGCGCCGTCAGGGTAGGACGACCGCGATGTTCGAAGGCAACCGTGTCACGGCGCACACGCGCTCGCGCTATCCCATCTTCCAGTCGCCGATGACCTGGATCGCCCGCAGCCCGCTGGTCACCGCCGTGTCGAAGGCAGGCGCGATGGGGCTGCTGGAGAACTCGATCCGCGACCTCGCCGTCACCCGGCGCGAGTTCGGCGCCATTCGCGCGGCGACCAACGCGCCGTTCGGCGTCAACTTGCCGATCCGCTACCTGCAGATGGACCCCAAGGAGGAGACGGCGATCATCGACTGGCTGCTCGGCCAGGGGATCCACTTCGTGACGACGTCGGCCGGCGATCCGACGCGCTATACCAAATTGCTCAAGGGCGCGGGCGTCACCGTCTATCACGCCACCGCCACCCTGCGCGGCGCCCAGAAGGCGGTCGACGCCGGCGTCGACGGGCTGATCGTCGAGGGCGCGGAGAGTGCCGGCATCCGCAATCCCGAGGAGGTCCACACCTTCGCCCTGCTGCAGGCGGTTCGCGAGAAAGTCGACGTGCCGATCGTGGCGGCGGGCGGCATCGTCGACGGCCGCGGCATGGCGGCGGCCTTCGCGCTGGGCGCCGAGGGCGTCACCATGGGCACGCGCTTCGTCGCCTCGTTCGAGAGCCCCGTGCACCTCAACTACAAGAACGCCATCGTCGCGGCGCCGATGCACGGCACCATCATGACCGACAACCCGCCGCGCGCCCGCTCGCGCGGCCTGCGCACGCCCTATTCGGTCGAGGTCGCCGAGGGCAAGCGCGAGCGGCTGCCGCGCGGCGGCCTGATCGACAGGCTCTACGTCAACGGCGACGTCGAGAACACCTCCGGCGCCGCCGGCGAATCGGCCGGCCTGATCCACGAGCTGAAGTCGGTGCAGCAGATCGTCGACGAGACGATCGCCGGCTTCTGGCGCGAGATCGACCGGCTGGCGGGGCTGAGGCCGCAATCGGTGTCATCTCGAGCGTAGCAAGAGACCTTTACCGGACCAGTAAAGGTCCCTCGCTACGCTCGGGATGACAGGGTCCCCGTCACCTCTTCCTGATGTTCCACACCATCGCGACCGGGCCGGGCAGCCAGCCGTCGAGGCGGTCGCTGCGGTAGGCGCCGAAGCCGCGATACTGGCCGATCGGCACGTAGACGCCCTGCGCCATCACCTTGTCGGAGATCGCATCGCCCAGCGCCTTGCGCTTGGCCGTGTCGGTCTCGGCGATGAAGGCGGCGCGCAGCTTCTCGATCTCCGGATCGCACGGCCAGCCGAACCACGCCTTCTCGCAGCTCGCGGCGGCGAAGTTGCTGGTGCCGGGATTGTCGACGTCGATGGTGATGTTGGTGGTGAAGAAGATGTTCCAGCCGCCCTGCGCCGGCGCCTCCTTGCGCGAGCGCCGCGCCACCACGGTGTTCCAGTCCATCGGCAGCAGCTCGACCTTGAAGCCCGCGCGCTCGAGCTGCTGCTTGGCGACCGGCTGGAACTGATTGGACGACTGCAGGTCGGTCTGGTGCAGCATGACGACCGGCTTGCCGTCGTAGCCCGCCTCCTTCAAGAGCGCCTTGGCCTTCTCGATGTCGGGCTTGATCAGGAAGTCGCCGTATTCCTTGCCGTAAGTCGAGCCGCAGATGAACGGCGCGTTGCAGGTGCGGTAGAGCGCCGGGTCGCCGTACTGCGCGCGCAAGAAGTCCTCCTGCGCGATCGCCAGCATCGCCGCCTGCCGCACCTTGGGATTGTCGAACGGCGGCTGCAGGTGGTTGAAGCGCATCAGCGCCTGGCCGCCCTGCACGTTCCAGCCGTACAGCGCCACGCCCTTGGAACCCTTGAGCAGCGGCAGGAGGTCGGTCGGCGGCGATTCGATCAGGTCGATCTCGCCCGCGATCAGCGCGTTGGCGGCGGTGTTGGGATCGGGCATGGCGAGCCATTCGACCCGGTCGACCTTGGCCTGCTTGCCGCCCGCCAGCATGGAGGGCGGCTCGGGGCGTGGCTTGTACTTGGGATTGCGGACATAGACGACCTTCTCGCCGGCCTTCCATTCGTCCTTCTTGAAGATGAAGGGGCCGGAGCCGGTGTAGTCGTCGATCTGCTTGTTGGGGTCGGTCTCGGCGACCCGCCTGGGCATCATGAAGGGCACGCTAGAGCCCACCTTGCCCAGCGCCTCGAGCACCAGGCCGAACGGCTCCTTGAGCACCAGGGCGAAGGTCTTGCCGTCGATCGGCTTCAGCTCGGCGGTCGAGCGCAGCAGGAGCTGGCCGAAGCCGTCGCGGGCGCCCCAGCGCCTGATCGAGGCGATGCAGTCCTCCGGGGTGACCGGCGTGCCGTCGTGCCACTCCAAGCCGTCGCGCAGGGTGATGGTGTAGGTGAGCTTGTCGGCGGAGATCTCGACCTTCTCGGCCATCTGCGGCTGGACCTTGAAATCGGCATCGGTCGCGAGCAGCGTGTCGTAGATCAGGTAGCCGTGATTGCGGGTGATGTTGGCCGTCGTCCAGATCGGATCGAGGATCTTGAGGTCGGCGTGGCTCACCATCCGGAGCGTGCCTTGCGCGGAAGCCGGCAGGGCGATCGCCCAAAGCACCATCGACAGCAGCAGCCTACGCATGCGTGGTCCTTTCCCAACAGGTGCCGATTCTCACGCAAGGTTCATGCCGTGTGAGATATAGTGCCCGACGATGCGCACGATCCTGCCCCTGTTCCTGACCCTCCTGCTGCTGCCCGCGACCGCCTTCGCGCAAGCGCCGGCACCCGACCTCGCCTATTGCAACCGGCTGGCCGACCTCTACGAGCGCTACATCGGCCGCAACGAGTTCTCGTCCAACCGCAGCTTCGGCCGCGGCAGTCTCGACGGCGACGTCGCCTCGACGCAGTGCCGCAGCGGCCGGCCGGAGCAGGCCATCCCCGTGCTCGAGCGGGTGCTGCGCGGCAACGGCTTCACCCTGCCGCCGCGCGGCTGATCACCGGTCGAGCCAGACCTCCTCCATGCGCATGCCGTTATAGATGCTGTTGATCATCGGCGTGTAGCCCTTGACGTAGGACTGCCAGCAGGTGCCGGAGCGGTTGTGATAGAGGACAGGCCGTGCCACGTCCTCGGCCAGCCGCCGCTCGATGTCCCACACCATGGGCTTGCGCCTCTCCTGGTCGGGCTCCATCGACTGGGCGTCGATCGCCTTCTCGATCTCGGGATTGCAGTAGCCGTCGTAGTTGTTCTCCGAGCCGCAGGTATAGCCTTCGTAGAAGGCCTGGTCGGGGTCGTCGATCCCGTTGCCGGTGAGGTTGGCGCCCAGCGTATAGTCGTGCCGCCGCACCTTGGGGAACCACGCCGTGGTGTCGATCGGCTCGAGCTCGGCGTCGATGTGGATCTGCTTGAGCTGGTCGATCAGGATCACCGCCGGGTCGCGATAGACCGAGAGGTTGCGGGTGGTGACCTTGAGCTTGAGCTTGTTGTTCGACCCGTAGCCCGCCGCCTCCATGATCTTGCGGCCCTCGGCGCGGTTGGCGGCGACGTCGGGACCGTAGCCCGGCAGCTTCTGCACCACCTCGGGCGGCATGCCCCAGATGCCCTCGGGCGGGGCGAGCAGCGCGCCGCCGATCGTGCCGGCGCCCTGGGTCAGCGTGTCGATGAAGGCCTTGCGGTCGATGGTGAGCGCCACGGCGCGGCGCAGCTCCGGCCGGTTGAACGGCAGCGCCTCGCGGTTGATCAGCACGTTGCGCTGGACGTTCGACGCCATCAGCTTGCACACCGCGGTGGGTGCCTGCGCCCGGATGTCGTTCAGCACCGGCACCTGGAAGAAGTAGGGCGAGCTCATGTCGACCGTGCCGGCGACGAAGGACAGCATGCCGGTCGAGCTGTTCTTCATGATCTTCCATTCGATGCCGTCGAGCCACGGCCGGTCCTTCTTCCAGTAGTCCTTGTTGCGCGCCACCCGGATCGTCTCGTTGGGCTTGAACTCGACGAAGCGGAACGGGCCGGTGCCGATCGGCCGCCGCCGCATCTCCCCGGGCGAGACGTGGCAGGGATAGATCGGCGTGAAGCCCGAGGCGACCAGGGCGACGAAGGCGGGCTGCGGCCGCTTCAGGCGGAACACCACCGCGTCGTCGGCCTTGACCATGACCTCGGCGAGATTGCCGTACCAGGCCCTGCGCGGATTGACCCGCAGCGTCTCGCCATTCAGCCCGCCGCCCTGCAGCAGGTCGAAGGTGCATTTGACGTCGCGCGCGGTGAACGGCTTGCCGTCGTGCCAGCGCACGCCCGAACGCAGCTTGAAGGAGAGCTGCGTGCGCGTGTCGTCCCACGCCCAGCTCGTCGCGAGGTCGGGCACGATCGAGGCGAGCCCGCTTTGCGGCACGTTGGGGTCGTACATCACGAGGTTGTTGAACACGCCCATCATCGGGCCCTGGCCCGCGATGGTGCTCTCCTCGTGGATCGACATGGTGGCCGGGCTGTCGAAGAAATAGACCTTCATGACGCCGCCCGGCTTCTGGGCCGCCGCGACCTTGGGCGTCGCCACGAGCCCGAGCAGCACGAGCGCGCTCGCAAGAAGGACCGCATGCCTGCGCGTCATTCGCCCCTCCAAGTTCGAGTGAACTCGACGGAGACTCTACGGGTGCGCGTACAGACTGTCGGAAGTGATGGCTATTCTACGCGAGACGCCGCAGCACGGCGAGGCGCTTGTTGAGCGCTTCCGGCCGGCTCCAGGGCGCGTCGCCGTTCGGCATCTCGCCCGGCGCGAGCTCGGTGACCGCGAGGTCCTCGGGCCGGCCGGCGCCGGTGTCCTCGGACGTATAGCGCCAGTACAGGCGACGGCCGTCGGCCATCGCCAGGATGAAGCCGAAGTCGCCGTGGTCGAGGTCGGTGACCTGCCAGGCCGCCTCGATCTCGGCGATCCAGGCGAGCTTGAAGCTCTCGTCGGCGGTGCGGGCGAGATCGCAGGCCCGCATGAAGCCCCAGTCGGCGTCCATTTGGCGGCGTCCCGAGCGTAGCGTTGTTATCCCGAGCGTAGCGTTGTCATCCCGAGCGTAGCGAGGGATCTTTCCTGTCGCCTCAAGGATCCCTCGCTTGCGCTCGGAATGACAGGAGTCATTCCTGCGGGTAACGCCACGGTTTCGCCGGCTGCTGCGCGCCCTCGTCGATCGTCCAGTGCGGGATGGCGAGGCCGGGCCCGGCATCGGCGAAAACCATGCGGACGCGGGTGCCGATGCCGACCTTCCTCACCATGTCGGGCGGCGCCAGCTTGCCGTCGGGCGTGGTGAGGTTGCCCATCACGCGCAGCGCCTCGTCCTTCGTGGGCTTGCCCTTCTGGGTGTCGAGGTCGACCAGCAGCACGAGATAGGGCGTCGCCGCCTTGAAGGCCGGCTGGATGGCGTGATGGACCTCGGTGTAGGAATGCACCGCGCCCTTGGCCTCGACCGGCACCCAGTCGGACTTCGGATTCATGCACCACGGGCACGCCGTGGTCGGCGGATAGCGCAGCAGGTTGCATTTGGTGCAGCGCTGGAGATGGAAGTCGTGCGCCGCGCAGTGCTTGAAGTAGATGAGGTTCTCGACGTCGAGCTCGTCGATCGCCAGCGGCATGCCGAGATAGGTGGCCTGGACAGTCATGATCGTTCCCTCCCCTAACCGCGCCGCATGACCATGGCCGAGCCGGTGCCGGGATTGGCCCAGCCCAGGTTGGCCGACAGCTCCGCGTCCTTGACCTGCCGGCAGCCGCCCTCGCGATAGTCGTAGGTGTGCTGCCGCTTGCCGTCGGGCCCGATCGGACACGAATCGTCGGCGTCGTGGCGGAGCTGCCGCACGTTCTCGATCACCATGTTGATGCCGTGGGTGTAGCCCTCGCAGAGATGGCCGCCGCTGGTGTTGTTCGGCCGCTTGCCGCCGAGCCGGATCGTGCCGTTGCTGACGTAGTCGCCGCCCTCGCCCTTCTTGCAGAAGCCGTAATCCTCGAGCTGCAGCATGGTGGTGAAGGTGAAGGCGTCGTAGCTGCCGGTGAGGTCGATGTCCTCCGGCCCGACGCCGGAGTTGGGCCACAGGATCTCGCGCGCGTAGTGGCCGGCGACGGTCGAGATCGGGCCGGTCTGGTAATGCATGTCGGTGCGCGGCTTGCTGCAGCGGCCGACCACGCCGCGGATCAGCACCGGATGGTGGCGTAGGTTGCGCGCCCGCTCGGCCGAGGTGACGATGAGCGCCGTGCCGTTGTCGGTCTCGACGCAGCAGTCGAGCAGGTGCAATGGCTTGCAGATGAAGCGGCTCGAGACCACCTCGTCGACCGAGTAGCGCTTCTTGTAGAAAGCCTTGGGGTTGTTCGAGGCGTGGCAGGAATGGAAGTGCTTCACGTGCGCCACCTGCTCCGGCCGCGTGCCGTAGTCGTGCATGTGGCGCATGAAGGTCGGCGCGAACATCTGGCCGGCGCTCTGCCAGCCATAGGCGCGGCCGTGCAGCGCGTCGCCCATCACCGGGGCCGCGGCGCGCGCGCCGGTGCCGCCGATGCGGACCTGGCTGAAACCGTTCATGGCGCGGAAGATCGCGACGGTCTTGCACATGCCGGCCTCGATCAGGCCCATCGCCATGCCGATCAGCGCCTCGGTCGAGGAGCCGCCGCCGAACACGTCCATGTAGAAGTTGAGCCGCAGGCCGAGGTCGCCCGCGATGAAGGTCGAGAAGGTCGAATCGCCCGACTGGTAGGACAGCATGCCGTCGACGTCGGAGGCCTTCAGTCCCGCATCCTCGATCGCGTTGCGCACCGCCCAGGTGCCGAGCGCGCGCGTCGTGACGCCCGAGCCGCGGGTATAGGTCGTCTCGCCCACGCCCACGATCGCGTACTTGTCGCGCAGGTGCTTGGGGCTCGACGTATCGGTGTCAGGCATCGGCATGCGTTTCCCCTCTCGTATGGTTGGACGGTACGATAGCGCAAATGAGGCTCAGGCAAACCGCGCCCGCGGCGCTCTCCCCCGGCCTCGCTGCGCAGGTCGATACGCTGCTGCTCGGTGACGACGACGATCGGGTCGTGGGCCATGCCGCGACCTTCGTGCCGGCGGTCTGCCGCTCGATCGGCTATCGCGAGCTGACCAACACCACTCGCTTCATCGATCACGACGGCGCGTGGAAGGAGCTGGTCTTCCGCGGCGGCATGGTGGCGGAGCTGGGCAGTCGGCGCTGGCCGGGCCGGCCGATCGATCTTCGCGGCTCCGGCGTCTAAGGACCCCGTCCCAAACCGTCCCACGGCGCGGGACGGCTTCGATGCCGATGGCATCGGCATCGCAGGCGTCTCGGTCCCGGACTCCCGGACACCCCCTCCCCCTCGCATGCAATTTCGGGCGAACATCATCATCGATGTCACCCTGCACCACGCCGCGCCGAACACCTATTCCGGCATTGCCTGCTCATGGATGGGCTCGAAGAGTCCTGCCGTCGCCTGCTCGGGCCGGCGCGCAAGCAGGCTGACTTGCTGCGCGATGTACGGGAACTGGTCCTCGACGACATCGGCAAGGAGCCGCCGCGGCTTGGAGCGGTCGCGAAGGCGCTCAAGCTCAGCCCCAAGTCCCTGGAACGACGTCTGCGGTTCCGCCGCACGAGCTTCAGCCGCATCGTCGACGACATACGACGGGACCTCAGCAGCCAGTGGCTGCGCGACACGGACATGACCCTCGACCAGGTTGCCTTTCTCGCCGGCTACGCGGCAACCGCTGCGTGGCTCCGCGCCTTCAAGCGCTGGACCGGCACCACGCCAAAGCGGTTCCGCGAGCTTCGGTGACGGTCGCGCCCGTGCCGATCAAGAAGTCGGCCCGCAGGGTGTGCTGCGCTCGAGCCTGGTCGCCAGCGCCTCGAAAATATCCGCACACCCACGAAGACGCGCAGCCTCGACCCTGTTCATGCAGGCGGCGATGACCCTGACCCGCCGCGCCAGTTCGCGCAGCTCCTCGGGATGGTCGGCTTCTTCCTGGTTCCGCATGGGTCGTTCTCGTTGCTGTGGAATGACCTGGCGGCGACTAGATAGGCAGGCCGTGCCTATCCGTCATTGATCGACGGGGACAAACAATTGACCGCAGGCGACACGGGCCCAACGGCACCGCGCGCGATCCGGCGCAGGTAACAGGAGTAGTCTGGGAGAACGCTAAGACCGGGCCGGAACGTGATCGAGCGGAGCGCCCGCCGGTATCAGAGGTTCACGTCCTACGCTCGCCTGAAAGCCGCGCAGGATCCTGCCGAAATGAACCGCCGTCCATGAATGGATGTAGGGATAGTCGATCGGCTTTCGCTCCTTGGGATCGACGGTGAGATTGACGACGTGCGGCGTCATCAGCTTGACGGAGGGATCGGTCAGCGTCTTTTGCAAGTACATCACCATCTTGAAATTGCGCCACTTCACGCCGTACATCGTCTCGCCCATCCAGTAGGGGAATCCGTCGCGCGCCGAGTGCTCCTGCCTGCCTTCGAGGAAGGTCCGCTGATCGACGCCGTCGATCACGCGGTCGGCCGGGACGGTCGCGCCTGCCCACTGCAACAGCGTCGGGAACATGTCGGTGATGTGGACGACGTCGTTGCTCTGTCTGCCCGCGGGAACGCGACCGGGATAGCGCACGAGGCACGGTGTCCGGAGCGAACCTTCCATGCCGGTGAAATAGGAGCCATCGAAAAAGCCGGGATGCCCGCGCCATGGCTCCATCTCCTCGGGGCCGTTGTCGCCCGAAAAGACGACGATGGTGTTGTCGTCGATCTTGAGCTCACGCAGGGTGTCGAGAAGCTCGCCGAAATCGGAATCAAGCTGCAACAGGCAATCGGCCCACTCGCCCTGACCGGAGCGTGCCTTGAACTCGGCGCGCGGGATCGTCGGCAGATGCATCAGCGAGTGATTGAAGTACAGGAAGAACGGCTTCCCCGCCTCGACGCTCCGCCGCATGAAAGCCTTGCCGCGATCGAGGAACTCGCGGTCGACGTCGCGCCTGACGTCGAGCGTGAGCTGCTTGACGGCACGCGGCGTCTGGCCACGTCGCGATTCCATCATGCTTGAGACGCCGTCACGGGTCGGGTCGTACCACGGATCGGTCGGCCACAGGGCCTCGTCCCAGGTGCGCGGCGGACCGTACCATTCATCGAAGCCATGGTCGGTCGGCCAGCGGCCCGCCGAATCGCCGATGTGCCATTTGCCGACGCAGGCGGTAGCGTATCCGCGGGCGGACAGGATATCGCCCATGGTCTTCTCCCAGGCCACCAGGCCGCCCTCGTCACCCGCCACCGCGACGGTGTGGTTGCCCGAGCGGATGGCGTACCGCCCGGTCATCAGCGCGGCGCGCGACGGCGTGCACTGCGCCTCGGGCGCGAAGTTAAGAAGCTTGATGCCTTCGGTTGCGAAGGTGTCGATGCGCCTGGTGTCAGCGCCGCGCAGGATGCCGCCACCGTAGCAACCGAGCTCGCCGTAGCCGAGGTTGTCGACGAGGAAGTACACGATGTTTGGCGGCCCACCGGGCGCGGGACGCGGCTGCGCCTGGGCGAGCTCGACCGAGGCGTTGACGGAGACCACCGATGCGGTCGCCAGGGCCGTGCCGCCGAGCAGGACGTCGCGTCGATGGGGCGCTTGATTGCTCTCGTCCCGGGTGGTCGCGTCGCTCATCTATGCCCTCCTCATCGGGACCCACCCGCGGCTGTTGGGATCGCTGGCATGTATAACATCAGCGCCGGGAGCGCCTGTCCACGGCCTCGCCCCCCACAACCCCTCGGCGTACACGGCCTACACCGCCGCCGCGCATCGCTATCGAGGCTGCCAGTTCCGGCACGGCTCGGCCGTTGCACAGCCTGCCGTGGTTTCGCTCGCCGACGGCGGCCGGCCGCCCGCTTCCGACGCGCCCGAGCAGGCGAGCATCGCCGCGCGGCCCCTTTCGATCTCGCGGCTGACCGACTGGAAGGCTGCATCACCGCGTGGCCCCGGCCGGACCTGTGCGGTGATCAGGCCGCGTCGCACGAGCCAATCGGTGTTCCGCTCGAGCTCCGCCTTGGCGAGCGGCATTGCCGTGGCCGACAGTCCGCTCAGATCGGCCCTGGTCGATTGGGCGCCCGCCTGGGTAATGTTGTAGCGCGCCCAGGAGACGCCGAAGCATCGCGGCGGTGCTCTCCTCCGCGCTGAGCGCCTGAGCTTGTTGAGACTGCCGTTGCGTCTGGGGCGACGGGCGGTCGGGCGTACAGGCCAGCAGGATCAGGGCCGGCAGAACCGATCGCAGCGCGGACATCGTCATGCGCCTTTCTCCCATCACGAAGAAGGGGACGCAACGTGAGGCCGCGCGATCGCCTCGCTATTCGAGAAGATGTGGCACCAGCCAGACGCCCAGCAGGCCGATTGCGACCACCCAGACAATGCCGATCAGGGCGGCTCCAACATAGCTGACCGGTCGTTCCGCCCGTGCGGCGATTCGTGCGGCGGCTCGGGCGCGAAGGTCGGCCAGCACCGAGGGCGGAATCAGCCGCAGGGCCAGCAGGATGCCGAGCGGCACGACGATCAGATCGTCGAGGTAGCCGATCACCGGAATGAAATCCGGGATCAGGTCGATTGGGCTGAGCGCGTAGGCGGCGACCGCAGCGGCCACGGCCTTCGCATGCCAAGGCACCCGGGGATCTCGAGCTGCGAGCCACAACACCAGGACGTCCCGCTTGATCGAACGAGCCCAGGCCTTCGCAGTATCGAGGAGTGTGACACCCTGAAGCATTCGGACCCGGCATCGGCAGTGGCGGCGCATTGCTCCCCTACTGCGCCCGGGACTTCGTGACAATGCCGAGCCTGGCCGCGCGGTCCTGAAAGATTGGCGTCAGCCACATGCCATAACATCGCTGGCCGGATGCGCCGTTCTGCCGTCTTGCTTGCTGCCTTGTTGGCACCTCGTGTCGCCTGTGCCAGTGATGTCGACACCCAGTTCATCTTTGGCTTCACGCAAGGTGCCGATGTCGGCACGTTCGGCGAAAAGGAAATCGAGTCCCAGACGCTCGGCCGGTTTGGCAAGGCGGATGGCGCGTACACCGGCCTCGTCAGTCAATTGCGGGCCGAGTTCACGCCCCTCCCGCATTTCCGTTTCGAAGTCGGCACGCTTGTCGACTACCACTCGGTCTCCGGGGTGACCGGCTTCGACAGTCGCGACCAGGTTCAGTTTGGTGGCTTCGTCATGGAGGGCCGGTATCAGCTGCTCGATCGCCGAACGGCACCTATCGGTCTGACGATCGGCGTCGAGCCGCACTGGCAGCGCGTGGACGAGACCAGCGGCGAGCTCGTGACCAACTATGGCGGCAACCTCACGCTCGCGATCGACAAGGAACTGGTCGAAGACCGTCTGTTTGCCGCGCTGAACATTATCTACGACCCGGAATGGACGCATGTGCACATCACCGACACCTGGCAGCAGCAATCGACGCTGGGGGTCTCCGGCGCTGCCGTCTGGCAAATTGTCGATGGGGTATTCGTCGGGGGTGAGAGCCACTATCTGCGCGCCTATGACGGGATAGGCCTCGCCAGCTTTGCCGGCGAGGCCTTGTTCATCGGCCCGACCGCCTACTGGCAGGTAACGGAGCGTTTCGCCGTCTCCGGCGCCTGGAGCCTTCAAGTCGCCGGCGGCGCTGTCGGCGTACCCGGTGGCCTCAACCTTCGCGATTTCGAACGGCACCAAGTGCGGCTGAGGTTCGAATACACGTTCTGACGGGGCGGCGGCCAAGGGGTCTTTCGCGTGGTGACGCTAGGCGCAGGCGAAGGCGCCGCTGTCATTGACGCCCCGCGAAACGACGCCAGTATGCGGCCCATGGACACGCGCGTTTCCGCGATCACGACCAGCGCCCTCGACCGGGCGCGCGCCTTGCAGCCCCTGCTCGACGAGCACGGTCCCGAGATGGACCGCCGCCGCGAGGTCACGCCCGAGGTGGTCGACGCGCTGGTCAAGGCCGACATGCTGCGGCTGCTGCTGCCCCGCAGCCTCGGCGGCCAGGAGATGCAGCTCGTCGACTATGCCAGGACGATCGAGGCGCTGGGCTATGCCGATGCCAGCGTCGCCTGGTTCATCAACCAGTCGAACGTGTCGTCCTCGACCTCGGCCGCCGCGATGCCGCACGACACCGCGCTCGAAGTCTTCGGCAAGCCGAACGTCGGCCTCGCCTGGGGCGCGCGCCACAGCCGCAGCAAGGCGATCAGGGTGCCCGGCGGCTACCGCCTCACCGGCACCTGGAGCTTCGCCTCGGGCGGCCGCCACACCACCTGGCTCGGCGCCCACAGCGCGGTCCAGAATCCCGACGGCACGCCGCTGGTCGCACACAATGGCGTACATAAGGGCCGGCAGGACGACCGCAGCTTCGTGTTCCTGCGCTCGGAAGCGAAGATCATCGACGACTGGCAGGTGCTCGGCCTGCGCGGCACCGGCAGCGACTCCTACACGGTCGAGGACCTGTTCGTGCCCGACGAGCGCGCGCCGGCGCGCGACCAGCTCTCGGAGCGGCGCGAGCCCGGCCCGCTCTACGTGCTGGGCTCGACCCTGCTCTACGCCACCGGCTTCTGCAGCGTCACCCTGGGCGTCGGCCGCCGCCTGCTCGAGAGCTACATCGAGCTCGCCCGCGGCAAGCACAGCCGCGCGTCGCCCAGTGCGATGGCGGTCAACCAGGCCAACCAGCGCGAGATCGGCCTGCTCGAGGCGCAGCTCTCGGCCGCCCGCGCTTTCCTGCACGAGGCCGCGGGCCAGGCCTATGACGCTGCAAGCAACGGCACGCTGACGCTCGACCATCGCATCCGGCTGCGGCTCGCCACCACCTACGGCATGAACGAGGCGACTGACGCATCCGTCACCGCCTATCGCGCCGCCGGCACGACCGCGATCATGAACGCCGCCCCGTTCGAGCGCCGCTTCCGCGACGCCATGAGCGCCAGCCAGCACCTGCAGGCGATGATGCCCCACGTCGAGATGGTAGGTCGCCACCTCCTCGGTGTGGACAATCCCATTCAGCACATCTGACGCGCCGCCCGACGCATTAATCACGCCAGTTTCACGATTCGGTTATTGATCGTCACCCTGCCGGGAGTAGAGTCCCGTCCGGTGGGTTGGGGCTCAGGTGGTGATGAAATTTCAACTGGTGTTAGTCATTGCGCTGGCCCTGGTTGGCGGCGGCCTGGGTTGGCGCGGCACGCGCCGGCGGTGGCGGTCCCTCTATGACGAAAAGCCGGTCGGCATGTCCGATCGGAAATACCAAAGGCACCAGCACCGCCGCCACGCGTTCCGCCGCTTCGCCAACACCGTGCTCTACGCCGCGATCGGCGCGGCGATCGGCTGGGCGATCGGCCTCTATATCCATCTGTCCTGAACCGGCCCGCTCACCGAAACCTCAACCAATGCGTGTTCCTGCGCCGCCGATGGAGCGGAAATAGAGCGCCGTCAACCGGTCGAGCCGTGCCTCCTCGACCAGGGTCACCGGCGGCGCGCCGAGCCGGCCCGAGGGATCGACCACCGTCATGCCGCGCGTCAGGCCGGGCGCAAGTGCCACCTCGACCGAGGCGCTGAACGAGCGGGTGACGATCGACGGCTCGACCACGACGGCGGCGGCGAAGGGATCGACGAAGCGCAGCAGATCGCCCTTGCCGCGCCCGGCGATCTGCCGGCGGGCGTGGCTCGCCAGCGCCTGCGAGAAGGTCTTGTACGCGCTGTCCGGCACGCGGGCGAACAGCGCATCGACCTCGGCGCCGGCGATCGCGTGCGAGACGCAGGGCTCCCACGGCACCACCATGGTGTCTATGTCGGCGCCGAACACGATCGCCGCCGCCTCGGGATCGGCGAAGACGTTGAACTCGGCGGCGGGCGTGGTGTTGCCGCGGCCGTACACCGTGCCGCCCATGATGGTGAGCCGGCCGATGCCCTGCACGATGCCCGGCGCCGCGGTCAGCGCCATCGCGAGATTGGTCAGCGGGCCGATGAACAACAGGTCGATCTTGCGCCCGGTAGTCGCCGCGATACTGAGCTCGCCCACCAGGAAGCCCGCGGCGTCGGAGCCGGCGATCTCGGCGATCGTCTCGGGCCTGGGCGCCCCGCCCAGCCCGTCCTCGCCGTGCACCTCGCGGGCGTGGATGATCTCCTGCTCCAGCGGCCCCCATTCAATTGGCTTGGGCGCGCCCTTGTGGACGTCGATCGCGGCACCGGCGACCGACAGCACCGCCAGCACGTTGTCGGTCGCGGTGTCGAGATCGACATTGCCGAACACGGTGGTGATGGCGTCGGGCGGCCGGCCGTTGGCGATCAGCAGCAGCAGGGCCTGGGCGTCGTCGACGCCGCCGTCGGTATCGAGGATGAGGCGGTTCATGCGGCCCGCATCTTGCTGTGTACTGTGGCGGACCAGCAAGGAGTGTCATCCGTTGAGCAAACCCAAGGTCGCCTTCATCGGCACCGGCGGCACGATGTCGTCGCTCGGCATCCATCCGCTCGAGCTGCAGGACTATGGCGTGCACAACAACCGCCTGCAGGCGAGCGGCATCGTCGAGCGCTTCCCGACGGTGACCGAGATCGCCGAGGTGATCGCGGTCGACTTCCGCAACGTGCCCAGCACCGAGATCCATTTCGCGGAATGGCAGGAGCTCGCCGGCCTCTGCGGCAGGCTCGCCAAGGAACATCCCGACCTCGCCGGCATCGTGATCGGCCACGGCACGGCGACCCTGGAGGAGACCGCCTGGTTCTTGAACCTGGTGCTCAAGGTGCCCTTCCCGGTCGTGCTGATCGGCGCGCAGCGGCCGGCCTCGGGCCTGTCGACCGATGCCGCGATCAACCTGGTGAACGGCGTGCGGGTGGCGGCCGATCCGGCGAGCCGCGGCCGCGGCGTGCTGACGATGCTGAACGACGAGATCCAGGCGGCGCGCGAGGTCACCAAGACCTCGAACTGGCGGATGCAGACCTTCCGCACGCCCGACTTCGGTGCGCTGGGCCACGCCGACGCCGACCGCATCGCCTACTATCGCAAGCCCGAGCGCCAGCACATGCCCGACACCGAGTTCGATATCGCGGGCCTCGCGGCCCTGCCGCGCGTCGACATCATCTATGCCTATCCGGGCTCGGACGGCACGGCGGTGAAGGCCTTCGTCGCGGCCGGCGCCAGGGGCATCGTCTCGGCGGGCTTCGCGCCGGGCACGCCGCCGCCCGCCGACCTCGAGGCGTGTGCCGAGGCGGTGAAGCAGGGCGTGACGGTAGTACAATCCTCACGCGCCGGCTCGGGCCGCATCTTCCGCAGCCAGCGGCTGACGGATGCCGGCATCCTCGCCGCCGACAATCTCAACCCGCAGAAGGCCCGCATCCTGCTGGCCCTCGCGCTGACCAGGACCTCCGACCCCGCCGAGATCGCGCGGATCTTCGCGACCTATTAGCGTCCGCCGCCCGCAGCCGCCCGGGAGGCTCGTCCTGTCACGGAACTGCCACGCAACGGACACTGGTTGTCATGTTGCAGTTTCGTGAACGTTGGCCGGGCCGAGCCGCCGGTTTCGGCGCGACACCGGGGGACTCGAGATGTGGTGGCTGCATAGCCTCGATGAGGCGCTTGTCCTCTGGATCAATGCTCCGGCTGGCCGTTCCGCCGCGCTCGACAGATTCGTGTACGACATCGCCGATTCGCCCCTGCTCAAGGGCGGGCTGTTCCTGTCGTTCTACTGGTGGCTGTGGTTCGACCGTGCGCCCGGGCGGCGGCGCGAGATCGCGGCTGCCCTGACGGCGGCCGTCGTCGTGGCGCTCCTGTCACGGGCGGTGCAGGTCGGCTTGCCGTTCCACCAAAGGCCGCTGCACACGCCGGGGTTCGGCGTCCACCTGCCGCTCGGCGTCACGCCCGAGACGCTCAACACCTTCAGCTCCTTCCCGAGCGATCACGCCATGCTGTTCTTCGCGCTGTGCGTGCCGATCTGGCGCTACTCGCGTCCGCTCGGGCTGGCGGCCATGCTGTGGACGACGCTGGTCATCTGCCTGCCGCGCATCTATCTCGCCTACCATTATCCCAGCGACATCGTCGGCGGCGCCGTCGCGGGTGTGGGACTGATGCTGCTGCTGGAGCCGCCGCTCCTGCGCTCGGGTCTTCCGGACCGTATCGCGAAGCTCGCCGAGGGCCGGCCGGCGCTATTCTATGCGTCCGCCTTTGCCATCAGCTTCGAGCTCGCCGTGCTGTTCGCCGACGCGCGTCACTTCGCGGTGGACGCAGCCCAGCTCGGCAAGCAGATGTTCACGTCCTACTGATCGCCGGCGAGAACCAGGTCGGCCGCGCGCTCGCCGATCATGATCGACGGCGCGTTGGTGTTGCCCGAGGTCAGCGTCGGCATGATCGAGGCGTCTGCGACCCGCAGGCCCTGGATGCCGTGCACGCGCAGCTTGGGATCGACCACGGCCATCGGGTCGATGCCCATCTTGCAGGTGCCGACCGGGTGGTAGGTCGTCTCGGCGGTGGCCTTCACCCAGTCGATGAGCTGCTCGTCGGTCTTGCGCTCGGGGCCGGGCGCCTGCTCGGTCAGCTTGAACGGCGCCATCGCCGGCGCCCGCATCACCGACTGGGCGATGCGCACCGCCTTGATCGTCAGCTCGGCGTCGACCGGCGCCGACAGGAAGTTGAAGCGGATCGCCGGCGGCGTCCGGGCATCGGCCGAGGTGATGTGGATGCTGCCCTTGCTCTCGGGCCGCATCACGTGGGCGTAGCAGGTGAAGCCGGCCGTCGCGGAGATCTTCGGGCCCCTGGGCGTCGCCTCGGTGAACATCGGCACCCAGCCCAGCAGCAGGTCGGGCGCCGCCAGGCCCTCGCGCGAGAACACGAAAGCCCGCATCGGCGCGCCGACCGAGCAGAGCAGCCCATCGTTGAAGAAGGCCCAGCGCAGCGCCTGCTTGACCATGCCCAGCCCGCGCGCGGTGTCGTTGTAGGTGATGCCTTTCTGCCCCACCAGCCAGCGGGTGCGCGGCGCATAGTGGTCGCGCAGGTTCTCGCCGACGCCGGGCAGCGCGTGCCTGACCGGGAGGCCCAGCGCCTTCAGCCGCTCAGGCTGGCCGATGCCCGACAGCTCGAGGAGCTGCGGGCTGTTGATCGAACCGGCGCTGACGATGACGTCGCGCGCGGCCCGCGCCTCGTGCGTCCGGCCGCCGGCCGACCAGCGCACGCCGACGCAGCGCTTGCCGTCGAGCAGCACCGCCTCGGTATGCGCTCGCGTGACGATGTGCAGGTTGGACCGCTTGGCGGCCGGATCGAGATAGGCGCGCGCCGTGCTCATGCGCCAGCCGCGGGCGATCGACGCCTGGCTCATGACGATGCCGTCCTGGGTCGCGCCGTTGTAGTCGGGGTTGTGGCGGATGCCGACCTCGCCCGCCGCCTCGATCAGCGCCTGGAACAAGGGCGTCGCGGGCGCTGGATCGGTGACCTTGATCGGCCCCTCGCGGCCGCGATAGCGGTCGTCGCCGCCGCCCTGGTAGCTCTCCATGCGCTTGAAGAACGGCAGCACGTCGTCGTAGCTCCAGCCCTGATTGCCGAGCTGCGCCCAGGTGTCGAAGTCCTGCGCCTGGCCGCGCACGAAGGCGAGGCCGTTGATCGCGCTCGAGCCGCCGAGCAGCTTTCCGCGCGGCACCGGGAGACGCCGGCCGTTGGTCGTCGGCTCGGGCTCGGCGCTGTACAGCCAGTTGGCCGCCGGATTGGCGATCAGCTTGGCGTAGGCGACCGGCAGGTGCGTCCACGGGTTGTCCGCCGCGCCCGCCTCGAGCAGCAGCACCTTGTTCTTCGGATCGGCCGACAGCCGGGACGCGAGGGCGGCGCCGGCCGATCCGGCGCCGACCACGATGAAGTCGTACTCAGTCATCGAAAGCCAGCCCTCCCCCGATGACGAGGGAGGAATACTCGTTATCCACGATAGGCCTGCCCCCACTTGTCCTGGTAGACGACCGCGTCGAGCGGCGCGCGCTTCACCGGGCCGAATTTGCCCATCGGATAGCCGATCGGAAGGATGGCGTAGGAATGCACGCCCTCGGGCAGGCCGAGTGCCTGGTCGACTTCCTTCTGGAAGAACATGTGGCGGTTGGTCAGCGTCGTGCCGAGCCCGACCGCGCGGCAGGCCAGTACCATGTTCTGCACCGCCGGATAGATCGAGGCGCCGGCCGCGGCGTTGTGGTTCGCGCCGGTATCGAGGCAGGCGACGATCCAGACCGGCGCGTCGGCGAAGTGGTCGGTGAGATAGTGCACCGCGTCGTGCTGGCGCTTGAACTTCTCCGGGCTGACGCCGGGCGGCGGCGCGACCGAGCTGTAGCGCGGGCCGATGATCTCGTCGTAGGCCTTCTTGTACCAGGCGGTGACCGCTTCCTTGACCTTGCGGTCCTTGAGCACCAGGAAGCGCCACTTCTGCGCATTGCCGCCCGACGGCGCGCAGGTGCCGGCCTGCAGGATCCTGGCGATCAGCTCGTCCGGCACCGGATCGGGCTTCAGCCGCCGCATCGCGCGGCAGGTCTCCATCGTCTCGAACAGGTCCATCGTCACTTCCTCCTTCTCCTTCCTCCCTGCGCGCAGCGCGGGGAGGTGTCGGCGTCCGAGCGATTTTCGAGCTTCGCTCGAAAACGCGTGGCCGACGGAGGGGTCATGAGCGCCAGCACCGCAGCCCATGACCCCTCCGTCGCGGGTTACCGCGACACCTCCCCGCGCTGCGCGCAGGGAGGGATCATTTCAATTGCTCCACTACGCGGCCGAGGCGCTCGAGCGAGCGCACGGCCATCTTCTGGCCGAGGCCCGGCCATTGCACGCGCAGCAGGATATGGTTGGTGCCGGTCTGGGCGCCATAGCGGCCGATCTGGTCGACCAGCTCGCTCTCGCTGCCGATCAGGAAGCGGCGGGCGGCGAACTTGTCGAAGTCGGCGCGGATGCCGTCGGCCGGCACGAAGCCCGAATCGCCGCTCCAGCTCGCATAGGCCTCGTACTTGAACGACAACGGCTCGCGCACCTCGTCGAGCGTGCCGACATGGCATTCGCGGATCACCGGATATTCCTTCGCCGGCGCCACGCCCGCCGCCTCGCGCGTCTCGCGGAACAGGGCGTTGAGCTTGGCGACGCTCTCCTCGCTCACCATCGGCGAGGGGAACCAGGCATCGGAGAGCTTCGCCGCGCGCTTTACCGCAGCCTCGACGTCGCCCGCCATCCAGATCGGCAGGTTCTTCTGCTGCGGCTTCAGGCTCGCGGTCACGCCGGTCACGGTGTGGAAGCGGCCGCGATGCTCGACGACATCGTCGCGCCACAGCTTGCGGATCACCTCGACGCCCTCGACGAAGCGCGGCACGCGCTCCTTGAACGGCACGCCGATGGAATCGAATTCCTCTTTGCGATAGCCGAGCCCCAGTCCGATGATCGCCTTGCCGCCGCAGAGCCAGTCGAGCGTCGCCGTCTCCTCGGCCACGATCACCGGATTGAGCAGCGGCAGCAGCAGCAGGCCCGGCCCGATCTGCATGCCCTCGGCTTCGGCCGCGAGCCGCGCCAAGAGCGGCATCGCCTGGAACATCTGCAGCGGCGCCGACAGGAAATGCTGGCCGACCATCAGCGAGCTCAGCCCGCTCGCCCTCGCCACGCGGACCTGCTCGATCAGGTTGGCGAGCTCCGGTGCGAGATCGGCGCCCTGGCGCCATTGCGTCGCCATGTAGAGACCGAGCTTCATGTTTTCCTCCGCGCGGGAGCTTACTCTACACTCGGGCGAACGACGGAGGGCAAAGTGGGCAATCGGGTGGCCGGCAAGATCGCTCTGGTGACGGGCGCAGCGAATGGCCTCGGCCGCGCCATCGCGCTGCGGCTGGCCGAGGAAGGCGCCATCCTGGTGCTGGTCGACATCGATGCGGCCGGCCTCGCCGAGACCGAGCGGCAGCTCAAGGCCGCCGACGCCGGCTCCAACCAGCCGCCGCTGGTGGTGAACGCCGACGTCACCGAGGAAGCGCCGGTCAAGGCGCTGTTCAAGCAGGCCTTCGACGCGCACGGCCGGCTCGACATCCTGGTCAACGACGTGGGCGGCGGCACCTCGGGCCGCATCTGGGAAGCCAGGCTCGAGGACTGGGACCACATCATCAAGCTCAACCTGCGCTCGGCCTTCCTGTGCACGCGCGAGGCTGCCGCGCACATGAAGGAGCGGCGCACGGGCTGCATCGTCAACCTGTCGTCCGGCGCCCGCGAAGGCACGCCGTGGACCGCCTACTATATCGGCAACTCCGCCTACTCCACCGCCAAGGCCGGCATCCACGGCTTTACCCGCGGCGTCGCCTTGGAGCTCGCCGAGTACAACGTGCGGGTGAACGCCGTGGCGCCCGGCCCGATCGAGACCGAGCGCACCGGCCCCGGCTTCCGCAAGATCGAGCAGCTCGAGTACGGGCCGATCCGCGCGACGCCGATGCGCCGCATCGGCGTGCCAGAGGACATCGCCAACGCCGTGCTCTACCTTGCCTCGGACGAGGCCCAGTACATCACCGGCACCACGCTCCCCGTCGCAGGAGGACGCTAGATGGACACCACGATCACGGACGGACTCGACCGCGAGTTGGCCGCGCTGAAGGCGAAGGCCGCCGACTACGGCGCTCAGCACAAGGTGATCGACGGCATCAAGTGGCCGAACGGCGCGCGCGTCGCCGTCAACTTCACCGCCGACTTCGACACCATGCTGCTGCGCCGCCTGCTCAACGAACCGCCGTCGCAGCTCGCCAAGGGCGAGTTCGGCGGCCGCGTCGGCATCTGGCGCCTGATCGAGCTGTTCGACAGCCACCGGATCAAGGCGACCATCTTCACGCCGGGCCGGATCTGCGAGCTCTACCCCGAGTCGCTGCGCGCCGCGGCGAAGAGCGGCCACGAGATCGCCGACCATATGTGGGAGCACCGGGTGCCGAAGGAGCCGGAGCTCGAACGCGACCATCTGCGCAAGACCCTCGCGGCGATCGAGAAGACGGTCGGCAAGAAGCCGGTCGGCACGCGCAGCACCCACAGCCGCGAGCTGCTGCTCGAGCACGGCTTCATCTATACCTCCGAAGACTCGATGGACCATTGGCCGAACTGGCTGAGCGCCGCCGACGGATCGAAGCCGATCCTCAACCTGCCGTTCCACTATGCCATCGACGACGCGATGTTCTTCAGCTTCGCCTGGCTCGGCAGCGACAACAGCGCCCAGCGCATGATGGACCCCGACCATGTCGAGGAGCTGTGGTGGCGCATGTTCGAGCAGTGCTACCGCGACGGCGGCTACATGAACGTCTGCATGCATCCGTTCGTGTCGGGCCGCGCCCTGCGCATCGCCATGCTCGACCGGCTGATCAACCGCATGAGGGCGCTGCCCGGCGTGTGGTTCCCGAGCTGCGAGGAGGTCGCGCGCCACATCATCCGCGCCCACAAGGGAGCGAAGTGAGATGCCCTGGAAGGAGCGCTACACGATCAGCGACGAGAAGAGCATCGTCGACGGCGACATCAGGTGGCCCGGCGGCAAGCGCTGCTGCTTCCGCGTCGTCGTCGATCTCAGCCCGGCCTGCGGCCCCGACGGCATCAAGCCCGACGACCTCACGACGCCGGACGCCTATTACGGCATGAACGGCGGCCTCGACGCGCTCGCGGGCGTGCTCGACCGCTTCGACCTCAAGGCGACCTTCGCGGTGCCGGCGGTGATCGCCGAGCTCCAGGCCGACAAGCTGAGGAAGCTCAGTGGCGCCGGACACGAGATCGCCGCCCACGGCTTCAAGCATGAGGACGTGAGCACGCTCGGCCAGGACGAGGAACGCGCGCGGCTCGCCCGCACGACGGAGATCATCGCCAGGGTCGTCGGCAAGCGGCCAGCCGGCTGGTTCTCGCTGGCGCGGCCGGGCGACAAGTTCGCCGGCGGCGCGGTCAGCCCGCACACCATCGATCTGTTGCTGGAGGACGGTTACGACTACTTCGGCAACGGCCTGGCCGACGATGCGCCGCATTATTGGGTCAGCGACTTCGCCAGCCGGCGCGCGATCCTGGCCCTGCCCTACTACTATCACTTCGACGACCAGTTCTTCCTCTTGTTCCCGCGCAAGGGCACCGGCCTCGAGAATCCCGATTCGCTGTTCCGCAACTGGAAGGCCGAGCTCGACGCGCAGTACAAGCGCGGCCGCCATTTCTCGATCGTCGTGCATCCGCATGCCATCGCCTGGCCCAACCGGCTGCACATGCTGGAGCAGTTCCTCGATTACGCCCGCGGCCTGCCGGCGCTGTGGTACGCGACCAGCGCCGACTGCGCGCGGCACTGGACGAAGACCTTCCCCGCCGCGACGCATCTCAAGCTCGAACCCTCGATCTGGCAGGATTATCCCGGTAGCCTGAGCTGATGGACGACCTTCTCGCGGCCGCGCGCCGCCTGGCCACGATGGTCCGCGAGACGCGCGACTTCGGCGAGCGCCACCGGCACCTCGAGCCCGGCGTGCTGGCGGCCATGCACGACGCCAGGCTCTTCCGCCTGCTGATCCCGGCCGGCCTCGGCGGGCTGCAGACCGATCCGATGACGGCGATGGAGGTGATCGAGACGATCTCGACCGCCGACGGCGCAGCCGGCTGGAACCTGATGATCGGCTCGGCCTACGGCGTCTGGGCCGCGCGGCTCGGCGAGGCGACGGCGCGGGCGATCTACAGCGCGCCCGACGCCGTGGTGGCCGGAGCGCTCCGGCCGAGCGGCAAGGCGCGCGCAGCCGATGGCGGCCTGGTCTGCAACGGCCGCTGGTCGTTCGCCAGCGGCATCGGTCACAGCGCCTGGTGGGCCGGCGGCTGCACACTGGAGGACGGCAAGACACGGCTGGTGTTCTTTCCGGCGAGCGACGGCGAGCTGATCGATACCTGGACCACCGGCGGCATGCGCGGCACCGGCAGCCACGACTACGCGATCAAGGAGCTGTTCATCCCGGCCGACCGCATCGTCGCCATGGATACGCCGGCGCGGCTCGACGACCCGCTCTACCGCTTCCCGCTGATGGCGCTGATGGACAGCCTGATGGCCGCCGTGCCGCTCGGCATCGGCCGGGCGGCGATCGACGCTTTCGTCGCGATCGCCGGCGCCAAGGTCTCGCACCATTCGACCACGGCGGTCGCCAACAAGCCGGTGGTGCAGGCCGAGGTCGGCCGCGCCGAGGCGGTGCTGCAGGCGGCCCGCGCCTGGCTCTACGACTCGGTGGCGCAGGCCTGGGACGACGTGCAGGCCGGCCGCACGCTGCCGCCCAGGCAGCTCGCGCTGATGCGGCTCGCCCGCGCCAACGCGCTGACGGCCGGCGTGCAGGCGACCGACCTGATCTACACCGCGGCGGGCAGCGCCTCGGTCTACAGCACCGGCCTGATCGACCGCTGCTTCCGCGACGTGCATGTCGCCGCCGCGCACACGGCGCTGCATCCCGCGAACTACGAGGTCTGCGGCGCCGTGTTGCTCGGCCTGCCGCCGCCGCGGGTGCTCTAGGTGCCGGCCGCTCCAAGGCCTGTGGATAAGCGCTCGCGGCACAACCGCATTATGGGCAATGGACCGCGAATCGAGCCGCATTTTTGGCGACCTCGCGGGCCGGCCAATGCCCATAATAGGTGCCGCAGCGCGTTCGTGCGACGCTCTTGCCAATGAGCGCCATCTGCATCCCATCGCGTCTGCGCGCTGCCGTTTCGAACTTCGGCAAAAAACGGCGAAAACGGTCGAAACGGCTAGAGCATATTCCGTTCGGCTGGAATCAGCCGAACGGAATATGCCTGCTGCAACAACAACCCCCGTGCGCGCATTTCCGAGCAGATGGAACCGCGAGCGGTTCCATCTGCTCGGAAATCGCTCTAGTCGATCGCCAGCCGATAGACGCGCCTGGCGGTGCCGCTGAACAGCGCCTTCTTCTCGTCGGCCGAGGCGCCGGCGGCGATGCGCTTCAGCGCGTTGAACAGGCCGGCATAGCCGATGCCCATCTTCTCGACCGGGAAGTTGCTCTCGACCATGCAGCGGTCGGCGCCAAACAGCTCGATGCAGGTGCCGGCGTAAGGACGCCAGGCGTCGGCCAGCTCCTGCGACGTCGGCGGCCGCGGCAGGTTGAGATAGTCGATGGCGGCCAGCCGCATCATCAGCCCGCCGACCTTGACCGAGACGTTGGGGCACCTGGCGAGCTCGGCCATCGCCGGCTTCCACGCGGCGTAGACCTCGTCCTTCCTGCCGGCCCAGCGGCCGTAGCCCAGCACGCCGCCCATGTGGCAGAGCACGATGTTGGCGTCGGGGAAGGCGCGCGCCAGCTCGGTCACCTCGCCGACCTGGTGATGGAAGATCCAGGCATCGAACGACAGGCCGAGCCTGGTGAGACGCTTCAGCCCCTCGCGGAAGCCGGCGCTGCGATGGACGCCCGGTCCCTTGGCGACGTGGCTGTTGCCGATCACCGGATCGTCGTCCCACGCAGCACCATAGCGAATGCCGCGGAAACGGCCGCTTGCGGCGATCTCGGCCTCGAGCACGGCCTCGACGCGGTCGCCCAGGGTGAGATCGGCGTGGCCGACGATGCCGGCGCAGACACGCGCTGGGCCATAGATCCCGCTGTCGCTCATCGCACCGATGCCGGCGCAGAACTCGACCTCGCCGACCGGCTTCATCTCCTCCGGCCCCCTGGCGCGGTACATCGCACGGCATTCGTTGAAGACGGTGCCGACGATCCTGTGGCCGGTGTTCGCGTCGGCCAGGAAGTCGTCGAGCAGATAGCGATAGCCCGGCATGTCCCACAGGTGATGGTGGGTGTCGACCACCGCGAGCTCGGGGTCGAGGATCGGCTCGGGCTCGGCCTTGGCGAGCCACGCCGGGTCGGGCTTGAAGATGCGGCCGAACTGGGTCGGCTTGCGATTGCCCGCGAAGAGTCCCCCCAGCGACGTGTCGTTCGCCATCTCGTGTCTCCTGCCTTGCGCCGTTCCATGGTACCGCTTGGCGTCCCGCTTCTGGAGGCCTCATGACCGCGATCTTCCGCTTTGCGCTTGCACTGCTGCTGTCGTCGATGGCGATGGCGACGGTGGCGCTGGCACAGAGCAACCTGCGCATCGGCCTGGCCGAGGACCCGGACGTGATGGACCCGACGCTCGCCCGCACCTATGTCGGGCGCATCGTCTTCGCCTCGATCTGCGACAAGCTGTTCGACATCGACGACAAGCTCGCCATCGTGCCGCAACTCGCGCTCAGCCACGAGACCTCGGCCGACGGCAAGACCGTCACCATCAAGCTCAGGCCCGGCGTGACGTTCCACGACGGCGAGGCGTTCGACGCCGAGGCCGCGAAGTACAGCCTCGACCGCCACCTCACCATGAAGGGCTCGTACCGCAAGCCCGACATCGGCGTCGTCGACTCGGTCGACGTGGTCGACCCGATGACCATCAAGCTCAATCTCAAGCAGCCCTTCTCGCCGCTGCTGGCGCAGCTCACCGACCGCGCCGGCATGATGGTGTCACCCAAGGCGGCCGAAGCCGCCGGCGACAAGTTCGGCCTGCACCCGGTCTGTGCCGGTCCCTACAAGTTCGTCGAGCGCGTCCAGCAGGACCGCATCGTCGTCGAGAAGTTCAAGGACTACTGGAACAAGGACAACGTCTTCATCGACAGGATCACCTACCTGCCGGTGGTCGACGGCACGGTACGGCTCGCCAACCTGCGCGCCGGCAGCCTCGAGCTGATCGAGCGGGTGCAGGCGACCGACATCAAGACGGTACGCGACAATGCCAAGCTCAAGCTCGCGAAGGCGGTGTCGCTGGGCTATGCCGGCCTGCAGCTCAACCTCGACAACGGACCCAAGGCCAGCAACCCGCTGGCCAAGAACCGCAAGGTGCGCGAGGCGTTCGAGCTCTCGATCGACCGCGAGGCGCTGAACCAGGTGGTGTTCAACGGCGAGTTCGTGCCGGGCAATCAGTGGGTCAGCCCGCAGAATCCGTACTATCAATCGAAGTTCCCGGTCCCCAAGCGCGACGTCGAGAAGGCCAAGGCGCTGCTCAAGGAGGTTGGCGTGACGACGCCGCTTGCGCTCGACTTCATGGTGGTGAACGGGCCGGAGAACCGCGCGGTCGCCGAGACGGTGCAGGCGATGGCGGCCGAAGCCGGCTTCGACCTCAAGATCCGCGTCACCGAGTTCGCGACCTCGATCAAGCTGGCCGAGGACGGCGACTTCCAGCTCTACCTGTTCGGCTGGAGCGGCCGCACCGATCCCGATGCCAATGCCTACATCATTCAGGCCTGCAAGGCGCCGCTGAACTACAGCCACTATTGCGACCCCGAGGTCGATGCGCTGCACCAGGAGGCGCGCCGCATCAGCGACCAGGCCGGCCGCAAGGCAGTGTACGAGAAGATCGCCGCCAAGGTCCTGCCCGGGATCGACGGCGGCTTCCTCTATCTCTGGCACCCGCAGGTGCTGATCGCGCTCAGCGAGCGGATCGACGGCTACAAGCAGATGCCCGACGGCCTGGTGCGGGTGATCGGGCTCAGGCTCAAATGACTCGGCGGTCCGATGAGTCAGATCACGCCGCGCTTCTTCAGGTCGCCGACGGCGGCCTTGTCGTAGCCGAGCGCTTCAAGCACGGCGTCGTTGTGCTCGCCGAGCTCGGGCGCGATGCCGGGCTTGGCCGGCGTCTCGGAGAAGCGCCAGGGCGTGCCGTGGACCTTGAGCTTGCCGTGCTTGGGATGCTCGACATGGGTGACATGGCCGTTGGCGATCACGTCGGGATCGTTGGAGGCCTCGAGCATGGTGTTGATCGGCGCCGAGACGATGTCGGCGCCGCGCAGCTTGCCCACCCAGTCCTCGCGCGTGCCGGTCGCGAACAGCTCGTCGAGCAGCGCCAGCAGCTCCTCGCGCTTGGCGTCGTTGTCGATGATCACGCCGAGATGGCCGAAGCCCTTGGCCTTCAGCGCGTCGAGGAAGCCGAGCGAGGTCATGGCGTCCTGCCAGTCCTCCGGCCCGGTGAGCTGGAAGACCAGCGGCTTGCCGTCGCGGTCGTTGAACGAGGCGCTGATGCCCGGCCGCTCCGCCGTGCCGGTGACGCGCGCCTGGCCCGTCACCGGGTTCTTGTTGCGCCACATCGTCGTGGTGAAGGTCCAGCCGAGCAGACGCACCAGCGAGCCGAGCAGCGACAGCTCGATCTTCTGGCCGACGCCGGTGGTGCGGGCGTGATGCAGCGCCGCCAGCGCGCCGCCGAACGCCAGCATGGCGGTCGATTCGTCGGCCACCGAGGCGATGCCGGTGCGCATCTTCTGGCCGGGCATCGAATAGGCCTCGGCGATGCCGCCCAGCGCCTGCGCCATCGAATCGGTGCCGGGCAGATGGCCGTTCGGGCCCTTGGTGCCGTAGCCCGAGATCGAGACGTAGACCAGCTTCGGGTTGATCTTGCGCAGCTCCTCCCAGCCGAAGCCGTTCTTCTCGGCCGCGCCGGGGCGGAAGTTCTGGCCGAAGATGTCGGCCTCGGCGACCAGCTTGTGCAGGATGGCCCGGCCCTCGGGCTCCTTGAGGTTGAGGGTCACGCTCTTCACGCCGCGATTGTTGGTCTCGAAGAAGGTGCTGCCCATGCCCGGCAGGACGGTCATGCCGCGCGAGCCGTCGCCGCCTTTGGGCGTCTCGATCTTGATCACGTCCGCGCCGAGATCGGCCATCAGCATGTAGGGAACCGTGCCGGCCTGCGCGGTGGAGCAGGAGACGACCTTGACGCCTTGAAGGGGACCGTGTGCCATTCGGCCCTTATAGCATCAGAGGGGCGGCCATGAAGACGCGCATCACCGAGCTGTTCGGCATCGAGCACCCGATCATCCAGGGCGGCATGCATTATGTCGGTTTCGCCGAGATGGCCGCGGCCGTTTCGCAGGCCGGAGGGCTCGGCATCATCACCGGCCTGACGCAGGGCAGCCCCGAGAACCTCGCCAAGGAGATCGCGCGCTGCCGGCAGATGACCGGCAAGCCGTTCGGCGTCAACCTCACCTTCCTGCCGGCGCTGACGCCGCCGGACTACCCCGGCTACATCCGCGCCATCATCGAGAGCGGCGTGAAGATCGTCGAGACCGCGGGCAACAACCCGCAGAAGTGGCTGCCGGCGCTCAAGGAAGCGGGCGTCAGGGTGATCCACAAATGCACCTCGGTGCGCCATTCGCTGAAGGCCGAATCGATCGGCTGCGACGCCGTCAGCGTCGACGGCTTCGAATGCGGCGGCCATCCCGGCGAGGACGACGTGCCCAACTTCATCCTGCTGCCGCGCGCGGCCGAGGAGCTGAAGATCCCGTTCGTCGCCTCTGGCGGCATGGCCGACGGCCGCTCGCTGGTCGCCGCCCTGTCGCTCGGCGCCGAGGGCATGAACATGGGCACGCGCTTCATGGCGACCAAGGAGGCGCCGATCCACGACAACGTGAAGCAGGCGCTGGTCGCCGCCAGCGAGCTCGACACCCGGCTGGTGATGCGGCCGCTGCGCAACACCGAGCGGGTGCTGAAGAACGCCGCCGTCGACCGGCTGCTCGAGAAGGAGAAGGAGCTCGGCGCGGCGATCGAGTTCAAGGACATCGTCGCCGAGGTCGGCGGCGTCTATCCGCGCATCATGAAGCAGGGCGAGATGGATGCCGGCGCCTGGTCGTGCGGCATGGTCGCCGGCCTGATCCACGACATCCCGACCGTCAAGGAGCTGATCGACCGCACCATGCGCGAGGCCGAGGAGATCATCGGCCGCCGCCTGGCGCGGATGGCTCAGGTCACCCTGAGCACCGCCGCGTCGTAGCTGTCGGTCGCCAGCGGCGCCTTGCCGGTATCGAAGATCTCGCGCTGCGCGATCCATTCGCGCGACTGGGCGAAGACTTCCTGGGTGTAGGGCTCGAACACGATGCGCTCGCCCGGGCCCCAGCGGCGGGTGTCCATCAGGGCGTGATAGCGGTCGGGGAACTCGTTCCTGTAGTAGTGCGTGTACTTCTCCGGCCTGAGGTCGATGTCGCGCTGCGCCCGCTTCAGCGCATTGTAGAAGCGCTTGAGGTCCTCGGCCTCGGGCGTGCCAGTGACCATCGAGGCGATCATGAAGGTCGTGTCGATCACCTTGCGATAGCCCATCTGCTCGGCGAGGTAGTACGGCCCGCTGAACAGCGTGGAGGCTTGGCTCTTGCCCTCGAGCAGGTTGTCGAGCCGCTTGAACAGCATGCCCTCGCCGTACGACAGGTTGATCCTGTTCCGCGGCAGGTACTGCTCGAGCGCCTGGATGGTCGCGTAGTGGCTGCCCGACTGGTAGCCGACGGAGATCGGCACGCCGGCGAGGTCCTCCGGCTTGCGGATCGGCGAGCCCTCAGGCACGAAGATGCCGGCCGGCGCCACCGAGTAGACGTCGCCCCACAGCTTGCCGTGGCCGTTCGAGGCCGCGACGTTGACCGTCCAGTGGCAGGCGCAGCTCACGTCGGCGGTGCGGCCCGCCTCGAAGCTCTGGTAGGCGCCGGACTTCTGGCCCTGCTGGTCGTGCTGCTTGCCGTCGGTCGCGCGGATCTTCTCCTGGAAGATGTAGTCGAGACCCTCGTCGGCAAAGTAGCCCTTCTCCTCGGCGACCCACTCCTGCAGACGGAAGTGCGGCTCGATGACGAACTTCTGGTTGGTCATGGTTAGCTCCGCTTGGGTTGATGGAACTCGAACGGTGGATAGTCCTTGTCGATGTCGGACATCACCTCGATCAGCGCCGGCCCGTTGCCGGCCAGCGCCTCGCGCAGCGCGCCGCGCAAGCCGTCGGCGTTCTCGACCCGCCACGCCGCGACACCGAACGACCGCGCATAGGCCACGAAGTCCGGATTGGTCAGCACCGAGCCGGCATGGCGGCCCTCGTAGAACCGCTGCTGGTCGCGCAGCACGTTGCCATAGGAGGAATTGTTCACCACCACGGTGACCAGGTTGATGCCGAACTGCACCGCCGTCGCGAGATCGGAGCCGCCGAACAGGAAGCCGCCGTCGCCGGTGATCGACACCACCGGACGGTCGGGATTGCCGACCTTCACGCCCAGCGCCGTCGGGAAGCCGTAGCCGAGCGTGCCGGAGAAGCCGGACGAGATGAAGGTGCGCGGCTTGTGGACGGGATAGCCGTACCAGCCGATGTAGGCGACCTGCGTCAGCTCGTCGATCACGATGCCGTCGTCCGGCAGCGCCGCGCGGATGGCTTCGAGGTAGCCGTATTGCGGCTGCGCCTTGCCGACCTGCGCCAGCGCCGCCGCCTTGGCCGCGGCTATTGCCTCGCGCCGAACGGAGTTGTCCTTCTTCTTCACCGCGGCGGCCAGAGCGCGCGCGCCGTCGGCTGAATCGGCCACGATCGGCACGTCGACGGTGAGCCGGCGATGCTCCGCCGGATCGATGTCGATGCGGCCGACCTTCACGCCGGCCGGCGCCGGCGCCCAGCGGGCGAGCGGCACCTCGAGGCGCGAGCCGATGCCGATCAACAAGTCCGTGCTGTCCCACAGCTTGAAGCCCGCGACCGTGGTCAGCGACAGCGGATGGCGGGAATCGACCACGCCCTTGCCGGTGCGGAAGGCGACGACCGGCGCGCCGATCTTCTCGGCCAGCGCCAGCACCTCCGGGCCGGCCTCCAGCGCGCCGCTGCCGACCACGATCATCGGCGCCTTCGCCGCGTCGACCAGCTTGGCCAGCGCCGCGATCCTGTCGGGATCGGGCACCGGATCGGCGCGCTTGCCGAGTGGCTCGACCGGCGTCACGTCGGCGCTCATCGGGAACATGTCCCACGGCATCTCGACCGCGACCGGCCCCGGCCGGCCCGACGTCATCGCCTGGAAGGCGCGCGCCATGACCTGCGGCGCCTCGGTCGGATGCTCGATGCGCTCGGCGAACTTCAGCAGTGTCTTCAGGGTCGCGAGCTGGTCCGGCATCTCGTGGAGCTGGCCGCGGGTGCGGCCGATCATGGCGCTCGGCACCTGGCCGGTGATGCACATCACCGGCGCATTCATCGCCCAGGTGGTGGTCAGCGCACCCATGGTGTTCATCACGCCGGGCCCCGGCACCACCGTGTAGGCCGACGGCTTGCCGGTCGACTGGGCGTAGCCCAGCGCCATGTAGGCGGTGGTCTGCTCGTGCCGCGCGTTGATCACCTGCAGGCGGTTCGCGTTGCGCGCGAAAGCGTCGAACAGCCCGTACATCTGCACGCCCGGCAGGCCGAAGATCGTGTCGATCCCGTGCCGCAACAGCGAATCGACAATGGCGTCGCCGCCGGTCATGCGGGGCATGGGAACTCCTGTTTCAACGCATCTCGAGGATCAGCTTGCCCTTGAAGTGGCGGCCCTCGCTGACGCCGAGCGCCTTGGCGGCCTCGGCCAGCGGGAACACCGTCACCTCGGGCACGCGGATGACGCCGGCCCTGTGCAGCTCGGCGACGCGCTCCATGTGCTTTCGGGTGCGCGGCACCGCCGGACGGATCGCCGTCACGTCGCTGCGCTCGGGCCTGGGTGCCTGCGCGCCGGAGGCGATGAACGCCGCGCGCCCGCCGGGCTTCAGCACCGCGAAGGTGCGCGTCGCGACGTCGCCGCCCACGGTGTCGAAGGCCGCGTCCACGTTCTTCACGGCCTTGGTGAAGTCGGTCGCGTTGTAGTCGATCACCTCGTCGGCGCCGAGCCCGCGCAGGTAGGCGGCGTTGGCGGCACTGGCGGTGGTGATGACCCTGGCGCCGATGTGTTTGGCGAGCTGGATGGCGAAGCTCGCCACGCCGCCCGCGCCGCCCTGGATCAGGATGGTCTCGCCGGCCTCGATCTTCAGCGCCTCCTCGACCGCGCAGATCGCGGTCAGGCCGGTCAGCGCCAGCGCCGCCGCATCGACATGGGAGAGCGCCGCCGGCTTCCTGCCGACGATCGCCCCGCCGATCGCGATCTTCTCGCAATAGGTTCCGTCGCGGCCGGTCTCGAGCACGCCGAACACTTCGTCGCCGACCTTGAGGTCGACGCCGGAGCCCAGCGCGCTGACGGTGCCGGAGAAATCGCGGCCGAGAACCAGCGGAAAGTTGGCCTGCTTGTACTCGCCGGCGCGCACCTTCCAGTCCGCGGCGTTGATGCTGGCGGCGGCGACGTCGACGACGACCTGGCCCGCGGCGGGCGACGGATCGGGCAGGTCGCCGACCTTGAGGACCTCCGGTCCGCCGAACTTTTCGATGTAGGCAGCTTTCATCGTTCCAACCACACCTCGTCCATGCGCCAGCTATTGTAGATGCTATTCACCTGAATCGACAGGTTCTTGACCTCCGGCCGCCAGCAGGTGCCGCCGCGCATGTAGTAGAGCATCGGTCGCACCGCCTCGTTGGTCAGCTTGCGGTCGATCTCCCAGGCGATCTTCTTGCGCTTCTCCTGGTCGCGCTCGGCCGACTGCTGCGCAATGAGTGAGTCCACTTCCTTGTTGCAGTAGTCCATGTAGGTGCGCCCGCTGCAGGCGTAGTTCTCCGGATAGTTCTGGTCCGGATCGTCGACGCCGTTGCCGACCTGGCTGAGGCCGAACTGGTAGTCGCGCCGCATCAGCTTGGGCACCCATTGCGCCGTCTCGACGAGCTGCAGCTCGGCGTCGATGTAGATCTCCTTGAGCTGGCTGATCAGGATCACCGCCGCGTCGCGGTAGGTCGGCAGGTTGCGCGAGGAGAGCTTGAGCTTGATCATCTTGGCCGGGCCGTAGCCCTTCGCCTCCATGATCTTGCGCGCTGCCGCGCGGCTCTTGGCGACGTCGGGATCGAAGCCCGGCAGCTCGCGGACGATCTCGTCGGGCAGGCCCCAGCGGCCGGCCGGCGTCGGCAGCATCGCGCCGCCGGCATCGCCCTGGCCCTGGGTCATGATCTCGATGAAGGCCTTGCGGTCGATCGTCATCGCCACCGCGCGGCGGACATCGATGTCGTCGAACGGCGGCACCGGGTTCATCAGCAGGTTGGCGGCGACGTTCATCGGCGCGATCTCGCACTGCGCCGACGGCAGGCCGTCCTTGATGTCCTTGACCAGCGGCACCGTGACCTCGAACGGAAAGGTCATGTCGAACTTGCCCGAGATGAAGGACAGCATCGCCGTCGAGCGGTTGGCGATGATCGTGTATTCGATGCCGTCGAGATACGGCAGGCCCTTCTTCCAGTAGTCCGGGTTGCGCACCACCTTGATGCTCTGGTTCGGCTTGTACTCGGCGAACTTGAATGGCCCGGTGCCGACCGGCGCGCGCCGCATCTCCGCCGGCGAGACGTGGCAGGGATAGACCGGCGTGAAGCCGGAGGAGAGCAGCGCCAGCAGGGCGGGCTGCGGCGCCCTGAGGTGAACCACCGCTTCGTGGTCGCCGTTGGTCGAGACGCTCTCGACGTTGGCGTACCAGCCCTTGCGGAAGTTGACCTTGAAGTTGTCCTTTGCGGTGCCGGCCAGCAGCTCGAAGGTGCATTTGACGTCGGCCGCGGTGAACGGCTTGCCGTCGTGCCACTTCACCCCCTCGCGCAGCGCGAAGGTCAGCGTCTTGCCGTCCTCGCTCCAGGTCCACTTGGTGGCGAGATCGGGCACGATGCCTTCGAGGGTGTTCTGCTTGGCCTTCGGGTCGAACATCACGAGGTTGTTGAACACGCCCATCATCGGCATGACGGCCGAGATGGTGCCTTCCTCGTGGATCGACATCGACGCGGGACTGTCGCGATGGGCGACCCGCAGGACTCCCCCTTGTTTTTGCGCCAATGCGCCAAGCGGAACGGACACGGCCAACAGGGACACTATGAGAACTACGCAACGCACGCACGACTGAAACGCAACGCGTATCATCATGGGCTTTCTCCCTGGCGTGCCGCACCCTATCGCAACCCGCGGCCAAGAGCGATACGATGCCGTCCATGTCCTCTCCCGATCTCGTGATCCGCAACGGCACCATCGTCGATGGCTCGGGCGGAGATCCCTACGAAGCCGACCTCGCGATCGCCGACGGCAAGATCGCGGCGATCGGCGGCGCCATTCCCAAGGGCGCGGAAGAAATCGACGCCCGCGGCAAGCTGGTGACGCCGGGCTTCGTCGACGTCCACACCCATTACGACGCGCAGGTGACCTGGAGCGAGCGGCTGTCGCCGTCGTCGTGGAACGGCGCGACGACGGTGATGCTGGGCAATTGCGGCGTCGGCTTCGCGCCCTGCCACGAAGACCAGCACGACATGCTGATCAACCTGATGGAAGGCGTCGAGGACATCCCCGAGGTCGTGCTGTCGGAAGGCCTGCCGTGGAACTGGCACAGCTTTCCCGACTATCTCGATGCGCTGGCCGCCCGCCGATACGACGCCGACATCACCGCCCAGGTGCCGCACGCAGCGCTGCGCGTCTATGTCATGGGCGAGCGCGGCGCCAACCGCGAGCCGGCGACCGAGCAGGATCGCCATCGCATGGCGCAGCTCACCGCCGAGGGCCTGCGCGCGGGTGCGTTGGGATTCTCGACCTCGCGCACGCTCAACCACAAGAGCGCCGACGGCAAGCACATCCCGACCTTGCGCGCCGAAGAGGCCGAGCTCACCGCCATCGCCCACGCTATGCGCGACACCGGCATCGGCTGGATGCAGATCGTCTCGGACTTCCAGGACCAGGCGGGCGAGATCGGCCTGTTCCGCCGCATGGCGAAGGAGTCGCGCCGGCCGGTCACTATCTCGCTGCTGCAGTCCGATGCGCGGCCCGACGGCTGGCGCGAGCTGATGGCCGAGATCGACGAGGCCAACGAAGAGGGCCTGCGCATCACCGCCCAGGTCCGCTCGCGGCCGACCAGCGTGCTGCTGGGCTTCGAGCTGTCGCAGAACCCGTTCATGGGCCGGCCGAGCTACAAGGCGATCGCCCGCCTGCCCTTCCCCGAGCGTCTCGCGATCCTGCGCCAGCCGGAATTCCGCGCCCGCGTGCTGGCCGAGGCCTTCGAGGGCGACAAGCGCGCCAAGCGGGTCGAGCGCTGGGACCGCATGTATCCGCTGGGCGATCCGCCCGACTACGAGCCCAAGCCCGAGCACAGCATCGCCGCGCGCGCCGCCCGCGAGGGCCGCTCACCCGAGGAGGTCGCCTACGACCTGCTGCTCGAGCGCGACGGCCGGGAGATGCTCTACCTGCCGGTCACCAACTATGCCGGCGGCAATCTCGACGTGGTGCGCGAGATGATCGCCGCGCCCAACTCGCTGATCGGCCTCGGCGACGGCGGCGCCCATGTCGGCATCATGTGCGACGCCACGGCGACCAGCTACACGCTGACCCACTGGACGCGCGACCGCGGCCGCGGCGCGCTGTTCCCGGTCTCGTGGGCGATCAAGCGGCTGTCGGCCGACAATGCGCACGCGATCGGCCTCACCGACCGCGGCCTGCTGAAGCCGGGCCTGAAGGCCGACCTCAACGTCCTCGACTACGACGCCATGAAGTTGCGCGCGCCCGAGGTCGTCTACGACCTGCCGGCCGGCGGCCGGCGTCTGGTCCAGCGCACCGAAGGCTTCGACGCCACCATCGTCTCCGGCGCCGTCGTCTATCGCGACGGCGAAGCGACCGGCGCCCTGCCCGGCCGCCTGGTGCGCAGCAAAAGCTAGACGAGCTCCAACTTCAGCTTGCGCCCAACAATGGTCGCGGCGCGTTGCAGCGTCGCGAGTGTCACGTTCCCATCGGTCGGATCGAGTAGCCGGCTCACCTGACTGCGACTTGTCTTCATGCGCTCGGCGAGCCGCTTGCGCGACAGGTTGCTCTTGCGCATCGCTTCGGTGATCTGCCACGCCAACACTTCCTTGACGGCGACGGCCTCGAACTCCTCGAGCTTTCCTTCTTGCTTGAGAAAATCATCGAGCGTGCCGAGCTTCGATGCCGGGCGACGCACTGTCTTCTTCTTCGCCTTCATCGCGGCCTCCTAATCCTCGAATTCCTTCTTCCGCCTGCGGGCCATGGCCAAATCCGCATCGGGCGTCTTCTGGGTCTTCTTGATGAAGCCGTGCAGGACCAAGATCCGGTCGTCCTGGATGCAGAACAACGTCCTGGCGATGGTCCGACTCGGCAACTCGCTGCGAACTTCCCAAAGCCCCTCGCCGAGGGGCCGACACAGCGGCATGCCGATCGGCCATCTATACTGCACGCGCATCAGATCCTGACCGATCGCCCCTCTGTCCTTCTCGTCCAGAGAACGCAGCCAGTCCCGCACCACCTCTTTCCCGGAACGGGTACCGTAAAAAACGACGGGAATTTTCCCCGGCCCGTCACGCTTCATAGTGGCCTATATATAGGGCATGAACCATAAAATGTCCATGCCGGCCGATCAGACGATGCAGAGCTTCATGAGCGCGGCGAGCGACGGGGCCTGTTCAAGGCCATAGACCGCGGCGATCAGCTGCTCGGCCTGCGTCGCCGGGATCGCGCGGGTGGCATTCTTCAGGAACTTCTGCTCGATCGCGGCGCGCGGCGAGCCCATGGGCCAGCACGCCGTTGACCAGCGCGGCCGACGGCGCCGGCAGCTTCGCGCCGCTGCCGATCGCGGTGGCCTGGCTGCCCTCGCTCAACGCCTGAGCGCCGCGCAAAATCGACTCGCCGAAATCGAAGCGCGACGAGGCGAGATGCCGAACGCATCGAGCAGATGCTCCCGGGCGAGCGTCAGCACCTCGCCCGGTACGTTGGCGAGATCGAGGTCGAGCGCGAAGCGGCCGAGCTTCTCGGACTCCGTAGCGTTGGCCATCACGGGCGTCACGACGTTCATCGAGCCTGGTCCGAGGTCCTGAGGTTAGATTGGGTGTCGATCATGATGTCCATCAGCGGCGCATGCTGGGCGGCGCCGAAGGTGTCGCGCTCCCCGCTCGAGCCCTGCTGCCAGCGCCGCTTGACCGTCATCTTGAAGGCCATGGCGGGGTCGAAGAACATCGCCACCAGGATGTCGTCGACCGGGATGTTGTAGAGCCTGGCGAGCTTCTCCGCGGTCAGCGCGCCGCTCTTCTTGACCTCCTCGTAGGCCGGCTTGCGGTCGAAGATGATGTCGAAGGTGAGCTCGAACGGCCCCGCATTCTTGCTGCGGATGACCTGGGCGAGCTCGCGCAGGGGGATCGCGGCCACGTCAGATCTCCATGTAGCGGATCGGGAACATGTCGGTCGGGGAATCGACCTCCATCAGGTGATAGACGCTGAAGCGGCAGACCGGTCCGGTCGGCGTCTCCGGCGGATTGAGCGGGATCGCGAAATTGCCGGCGGTCGCCATCTGTCCCGGATAGGCCGAGTGCAGCACCGCGATGCGGGTGCTGTTGCAGATGTCGTTGGCGAGCGCCTGGGTCGGCGCCGTCACCTCGCCCATCAGCCCGACCTCGTGCGGCACGACATGGCGCATCGGCTCCATCTCGCCCATCACCGCGTCGCGGCCGTAGACGTGGAACATCATGCTCGCCTCGCCCGAGACGAGCTGCGGGAAGATGCTCTCGGCGCGCTTGCGGACGTTGGCTAGGAAGGCGTCGAGCTGGCCGATCAGGATCGGATCGCGCAGGCCGCCGATGAAGATCGTGCGGTAGCCGACGATCGACGCACCCTCGAGCTTCACGCTGTACTTGTTGGTCGGCACGAACACGCCGCCGCTCACCCGCGTGCGGCGATGGTCGAGCGCCTCGTACTTCGCGTTGGCGAGATGCAGCGCGCCGCCGGGGCCCGGCAGGATGTCGGGCCGGCCCTTCTCGTAGAGCGTATGCGCGGCGACCGACAAAGGCGTGCAGCGCTCGGCCGGGTTCATCGGCTCGAGGTCGAAGCTGTCCCTGCGGATCGTCGCCTTGATCACGCGGCCCTTGGGCTCGGCGCAGGCGGCGCCGCATTCGACGATCTTGCCCATGTGCCAGTAGACGCCGGGCTCGAAGCCCTTGGTCATGCAGAGCGCGGCATGCGGCGCCGGATCGTAGGAGCGGCCGCTGACGATGATGTCGATGTCCGGCCGCTCGGTGAGCACCTTGGCGAACGGCTCGGCGCCGATCTGCGCCACGATCTCGACCGCCTCGTCGATCGCCGAGGTGCTGAGATTGCCCGACGGCCCGCATTCGGTGATCCGGCCCTCGCGCAGGCGGGCGTGGATCATCGCCCGATCGACGCTGGAGTAGATCGCGGCCAGCTTGAACTTGTAGCCGTTGGCCGCCGAGAGCTCGCGGATCAGGTCGATCATGAAGTCGACCTGCGCGTCGGTGCCGGCGCCGCCGGCCGAGCTGATGATCAGCGGGATCTTGCGCTCCCAGGCCGCCTTGAGCATCAGCGACACGTCGCGCGCGTAGGCCTCGCGCGTCACGATCGTCTTGCCCAGCCCCAGCAGGTACGGGCCGGGATCGGTCGAGCCCGAATCGACGATCATGGCGTCCACCCCGCTCTCGATACCGCGCCAAAAGTGCTCGGCCGGCACGCCGTAGCCCAGCATGCCCTGCGGCGTGAGGATGCGAAGTTCTTGGGTCATGCGCGCCTCCGTTCGGTGTTCTTTCGCCAGCTTCGCGTCGCCGGCCGCGGCAGTCCCAGCGCATCGCGCAGGGTCGTGCCGGGATACTCGCGCCGGAACAGGCCGCGCCGCTGCAGCTCGGGCACGACCAGCCGCGCGATGTCCTCGTAGGTGCCCGGGATCTTCGACGCCGTCAGGACGAAGCCATCGCACGCCATCTTGAACCATTCCTCCATCTCGTCGGCGACTTGGGTGGGCGTGCCGCAGAACACCGGGCCGTCGTTGAACTGGCCACGGCCCGAGGCCTCGACGAAGTCGCGCACCGACGGGTTCTTCCTGCCGGTCTTGGCGATCACCTTGTCACGCAGGCTGTGCCACGACACCGACGCCAGCTCCTGGTCGGTGAAGGGCTGGTCGTAGTCCCACTTGGCGAAATCGACATTCAGCACCTCGCAGAGCAGCGCCAGCGAATCGATCGGCTTGGCGAGCGAGGCGGCAAGCGCCCGCTGCTCCTCTGCCTGCGCCGCGGTCTCGGCGACGATCACCTTCACCGCCGGAGCGATCTTGACCATCGACGGATCGCGACCGGCCTTCTCGACTTCGCCCTTCAGATAGGCGTAGTTCTTGCGGCCGATCTCCAGCGACGGGTACGAGGCGAAGACCAGCTCCGCCCAGCAGGCCGCGAAGGCCATGCCGCGGCCGCTCTGGCCCGCCTGCAGCAGCACCGGATGGCCCTGCGCCGAGCGCGGCACGGTGAGCGGCCCCTTCGAGCTGAAGTATTTGCCGCGATAGTCGAGGCGATGGACCTTGTCGGGATCGGCGAACCGGCCGGTCTGCTTGTCGACGATCAGCGCGTCGTCCTCCCAGGAGTCCCACAGGCTGGTGACGACCTCCATGAACTCGTCGGCGCGGTCGTAGCGCAGATCGTGCTCGAGGTGCTCCTCGTGCCCGAAATTCTCCGCCTCGGAGTTGTTGAGCGAGGTGACGACATTCCAGGCAACGCGGCCCTTGGTCATCAGGTCGAGGGTCGCGAACAGCCGCGCGACGTGGAACGGCTCGTAATAGGTCGTCGAGTAGGTCGAGCCGAGGCCGAGCCGCGTCGTCGCCGCGGCCATGCTCATCAGCACCACGGTCGGATCGAGCTTCACGCAGCGGATGCCGTTGGCCACCGTCTCGCGATGGTCGTCGCCGTAGATGTCGGGCATCGCCAGGCGATCGTCGAAGAAGGCCAGGTCGAACCTGGCGTCCTCCAGCGTGCGCGCGATGCGCTGGTAGTATTCCGGCGAGTTGAAGTCGGACATCGACGCCGGATGGCGCCACGAGGCGACGTAGTTCGAGCAGTTCTGCGCCTGCATGAAGGCGATCAGGCTCATTTGGCGGGGGACTTGCGGCATCGCGATCTCCTTCTCAGTCGACCTGTTCAGTCTACTTGGGCACCCGAAGCGGCGACCGCCTTGCCCCACTTGTCGATCTCCTTGCGCAGGAAGGCCTCGAGCTCGGCCGGCGTGCCCGGGCGCGGCTGCGCATAGGTCTTGGCGAAATTCTCGGTCATGTCCTTCGACGCCAGCCCCTTGTTGGCCGCCTCGTTGAGGCGGGCGACGACCGGCGCCGACGTCCCGGCAGGCGCCACGAACGCGGCCCAGGTCACCGCCTCGAAGCCGGGCAGCCCCTGCTCGGCGATCGTCGGAACGTCGGGCATGATGGGCAGGCGTGCCGCGACGCTAGTGGCCAGCACCTTGACCGACTTGGCCTGGATGTAGGGCACGATGGAGCTCGCCGATTCGAAGGCGAAGTCGATCCGTCCCGCCATCAGGTCGTTCAGCATGCCGGGCGTGCCCTTGTAGGGCACGTGCATCATGTCGAGGCCCAACTCCTTCTTGAGCAGCTCCATGGCGATGTGCTGCGTCGAGCCGCTGCCCCCCGAGCCGTAGGCCGTCTTGCCGGGATGGGCCTTCGCATAGGCGACCGCCTCGCCGAACGAGTTGACCGGCAGGTCGGGTGCGGCGACCAGGAACATCGGGCTGACCCAGAGCAGCGCCACCGGAGCGAAATCCTTCAACGGGTCGTAAGGCAGCTTGCGGAACAGGCTGGGATTGATCGCCAGAGTCGCGGTCGAGCCGAACAGGAAGGTGTAGCCGTCGGGCGCGGCGCCCTTCACGAACTGATGGGCGATGATGCCGGTCGCGCCCGGCTTGTTGTCGACATAGACCGACTGCTTGAGCTCCTCCGCCATCTGCCTGGCCATCAGCCGCGCGCCGATGTCGGAGGCCTGGCCGGCGGGAAAGCCGACCACGAGCTGGAGGGTGCGGTTCGGATAGTCGTCCTGGCCGAACGCCGTGCCCGACGCCGCGACCGCCATCGGGGCGGCAACGAGGGTTCGGGCGAAGCTGCGCCTGCTGATCATGTTTCCTCCGGCAAAGTCTTGGCCCTGCGGCTTGCCCGTCATCTAAGGGCCGGCGGCAGCCAGGAACAAATCGCCAGAGCGAATTGATTGATAGCCCTGACCTATAAGCGGTCCGACAGCGCCTGCCGCAAGTGCCGGCAGAAGCGGCGGACGACCAGGTTGGGCTTCGCGTCGCGCAGCATGACGAGGGAGAAGGTCCGCCGGAACGTGATGCCCTCGATCTCAACCATGACGTGGCCGGCCTGCAGGCTGTGGCGCGCCATGACGCGCGGCAGCAGCAAAATGCCCATACCGGCATCTACCATGCCCATCAGCGTCATCAGGTTGCCGGCCGAGTGGGCGGGCTTGAGCGCGAGCCTGTGGCGCGCCACCTCGGCCGCGATGCGCGTCTTCATGCCGTCGTACTGCTCGAGCATCATCAGCGGGAAGGCCGCCATCTCGTCGAGCGTGGCGCGCCGCGACCTCGCCAGCGGATGGCCGGGCGGCACGACCAGCACGATCGGCTCGTTGCGCAGCGGCAGCGCCCGGAACCTCTTGTCGGTGCCGTCGAAATGGATGACGCCCAAGTCGGCGTCGCCGGTGGCGACGGCTTGCACCGCATCCTTGTGGCGCAGATCGCGGAGCTGGACGTCGACGCCGGGATAGCGCTCGCGATGGCTGCGCAGCACGTCGGGCAACATGGTCGCGGCAACCATCTGGGTGGCGGCCACGACGACCCGGTTGCGCGAGGCCGCCGCGTCGCGCCGGAACTGGTCGACGAGGCCGCGGAGCCCTGCGAGCGTGCGGTCTGCCTCGGCGCGCAGCAGCATGCCGCGCCGCGTCGGCTCGACCTTGCGCGTCGTGCGCACCAGCAGCTTGGCGCCGAGCGACGCCTCGAGCCGCTGGATGCGGCCGCTCACCGAGGGCTGGGTGATGTTGAGCTGGCGCGCTGCGGCGCTGAAGCTACCGAGGCTGGCCACCGCGATGAAGGTCTCGAGATCGACGATCTCGATGCGCAGCGGCGCCGACGGCGGCGCCGTGCTTTTCGCCCTTCGCGGCACCAGGGCGCGAGAGCGAGGTCGTCCCACGGCTGCGCTTCCACGTTCAGTTGAGCGTGGAAGGATAGAGCATCCGCCGGACCCGGGCGAGCGGTCAGAACTTCCACGACATGGTGAGCTGGCCCCAGTCGCCGTGCAGGCGATTGGTGTCGGACAGGTCATGCAGCCACTTGGCGATGATCACGTAGCGTCCCTTGAGCTGCTCGGGCGCCCACATCACCGCGGGCCCGATGCCGACCGATTGGCCCATGAACGAGCCGAGCTTGGCGCCCGCGCCGCTGTCGCCCTCGATCTGCTTGTACCAGTAGCCCTGGAAGCCGACCGCGACGGTCGGCGCCACGAACTGGTTCACCATGAAGTCGAGATGGAACTCGGTGCCGGTCCTGTAGCTGGTCGCCGGATTCATCGTGTTGATCATCAGGCCCGGCAGGACGGAGACCTCCGTCCCGGTCGCCTTGTGGAACCAGGTCAAGGCGGCCTGGGTATCGAAAGCCCAGTAGTTGCGGCCGACGTTGATGGTCGCCTGGGGATCGTAGTGGCCGATCGGCGCCACCACGAGCTGGGCCAGCTTGGCGTTGAACTCGCCGAAGTTCCAGTAGAGCGCGAACGGCGTCAGGATCGAATCGCCGATGTTGGTGTCCGAGGCGGTCCCGGAGAACGAGCCGATGTCGCGCACCTGAAGCCCCAGCGTCGCCGTGCTGTAGGCGATCGGCACCGCCGCGCCGACCTGCAGGCGGCCACCCAGTACCGGCTGCTCGAAGGTGTAGGTGCCGGCCACGAAGTTGAACACCGCGAAGGCGTTCAGGCCGACGGTCGCGCGGCCGTTGAGCACGGCACGGTCGGTGTTGCCGCCGAAGATCAGGGTCTGGCTCGCCACCGCGAAGCCGGGGTCCGGCGGAACCGCCACCATGAACGAGCCGAAGCCGCCGGCGAAGTAGTAGCTCCCTGCGCCCTCGCTCGCCTCCGCCATGCCTGCCCCCAGGCAGGCCGCCGCGCCTGCCAGCCAGGCCAATCCGTTACCGATCTTCACTGTCGTCCCCCGAAAAAGCTTCTAGGCGTGGAAACGGCGTTCGCCGTCGAGCCACGTCTCGCGCACGCCGATCGAGCCGATGGTCGCCGGATCGACCTTGGTCGGATCCTTGTCGAGCACCACGAGGTCGGCCGCCTTGCCGGCCTCGATCGAGCCGGTGAAGTCGCGCTGGCACTGCCAGGCGGCGTCGGCGGTCACCATGCGCAGCGCCGCCTCGACCGGCACGCGCTCGGCCGGGTTCAGCACCTCGCCGCCGTCGCGCATGATGCGGGTGACGGCCTGCTCCACCTTGTCCAGCGGGCCGATCTCCGTGACGTTCCAGTCGGAATGGAGCGAGGGCCTGAGGCCGGCCTTGAGCACCGACGCGCACGGATCGATCAGGTTGGCGCGCTCGGGCCCCAGGATGTTGTCGCGGAAGGCGCGGCCCCAGAAGTGGACGTGGCCGATCAGGAAGGACGGCGACAGGTCGAGCGCCTTGAGCCGGGCGATCTGCTCGGGGTGCAGCACCGAGCAATGCTCGATGCGATGGCGATGGCCGGTGCGCGGCTTGGCCTTCAGCACGGTCTCGTAGGCGTCGAGCGTCACGTCGATCGCCGCGTCGCCGTTGGAGTGGACGCAGACTTGCCAGCCGTCGTCGTGCGCCTCGCGGATCGCCGCGGTCAGTTCGGCCTGCGTGTAGTTCAGCGAGCCGCGGCTGGTCGAGTTGAGGTAGGGCGCGCGCTGATAGCCGGTCATCGCCTGGTTGGAGCCGTCCGACCACGCCTTGATGGCGCCGATGCGGAAGCGGTCGTCGCCGAAGCCCGGCCTCAGCCCTGCCGCGAGCCACGCCTTCATCTGGGTGGACACCAGGGCGCCGCCGAAGCGGACCGGCGGGTTCGTCGCCATCACCTTCTGCAGCAGGGTCAGGTGATCGGTGCCCGACATGCCGATGCCGGCGTCGAACAGGCCGGTGCAGCCACGGCTCGCCGCCGTCTGGAACAGCCGCTGGATCGAGGCGAAGACCTGCTCGGGCGTCGGCTGGGGCATCTTTGCGGTGAAGGGCATCAACGCGGCCGCCTCCTCGAGGCGGCCGGTCAGGTTGCCGTTGGCGTCGCGCTCGTAGCGCGCCTGCGGCGGGTCGGGCGTGTCGCGCGTGACGCCGGCGACCTGGAGCGCCTTGGAGTTCACGTGCGCGACATGGCCGTTCGACTCGTGCAGGAAGAGCGGATTGTTGGGCGCGATCTGGTCGAGCAGCGCGAGGTCGATCTTCGTCTTGCCGGGCGTGATGCTCGCGTCGAACTGCCAGGCCTGGACCCACGCGCCGGGTGCCGCCTTCGCGGCCGCCGCCTTGAGCTTGCCGACGATCTCCTCGACTGACTTGTTGGCGAAGGGGCTGGCATCCAGCCAGCCCTCGAAGAGCACGAAGATGGTGTGCATGTGCGGGTCCATCAGGCCCGGCAGCAAGGTACCGCCCGCGAGATCGACCACCTTGGTCTGCGGCGTGCGCAGCCCCTCGAGCTCGCTCTCTGAGCCCACCGCCATGATCTTGCCGTCGGCGACCGCCACGGCGCCAGCCGCGGGCTTCGCCGGATCCATCGTGATCACCGTGCCGTTACGGAACAGGACCTCGGCGCGGCGGCTCTGGGCACGCGTTGCCGCCGGCAGGACGGCAGACGCGGCGAGAAGGGCGCCACCGGCAAACAGCCTCCTGCGCGATGTCATGAGGTTCAGAAGGCTCATCGCGCCGGGATTGCACGCCACACACATATATTACGCCCTCAGTGTTCGGTACCGGACAAACTTGGCCGGACCTTATCTTCACACCAACTGACCGTCAAAGAATTCCGCGCCGTCCCAAGCCGTCCACCGGGGCGGGACGGCTTCAGGCAGAGCCTGGATTCCAGTGGCTCTTGCGCATCGCCGTGATCGTCACCGTGCCGAACACGCCGGCCGCGGTGAACGGGTCGTTCTTCGCGAACGCTTCGGCCGCGGCACGGTCCGCCACGTTGACGATGTAGAGGCTGCCGACCGGCTGGTCGGCGGCGTCGGTCAGCGCCCCGCCCACGACCAGGATGCGCTTCTGGCCGACGAGGTAATCCTTGTGCGGGGCGAGGTACTGGCTGCGGATGGCGTCGACGCCCTTGGCATCGACGCAGTGCACGGCAAACAACATCGACCGACTCCTACTGATCGACCCGCAGGCCGACGTCCTTGACCAGCTCGCTGAAGCGCTTGGTCTCGTCGACGACGAACTTGGAGAACTCGGCCGGCGGCAGGTAGGCGGGTTCCGCGCCTTGCTCCTCGACCTTCTTGCGCACCGCCGGATCGGCGAGCGCCTTCGCGGTCTCCTTGGTCATCCTGTCGATCACGTCGGCCGGCGTGCCCGCGGGCATCAGCAGGCCCATCCAGAGGCTGACGTCGAAGCCCGGATAGCCGAGCTCCGCCACCGTCGGCAGATCCGGCATCTGGGCGATGCGCTTGGAGGTGCCGACCGCCAGCGCCCGCAGCTTGCCGGCCTTCACCAGGCTGAGGCCCGACGGCACGTTGATGAACATCATCGGGACCTGGCCCGCGACGACATCCTGCACCGCCGCAGCACTGCCCTTGTAGGGCACGTGGGTGATGTCGACCTTGGCGGCGCGCTTCAGCATCTCGGCCGCGACATGCGGCGGCGTGCCGTTGCCGGTCGAGGCGTAGGTCAGGCCGCCCTTCTTGGCGAGCGCGATCAGCTCGGCGAGGTTGTCGGCCGGGACCTGCGGGTTGACGACCAGGATGAACGGCAGGATCGCGACCTGCCCGACCGACGCGAAGTCCTTGATCGAATCGAACGGCAGCTTGCCCTCGAACAGCGCGGGATTCATGGCGTGGTTGTTGGACGCCATGACCATCGTGTAGCCGTCGGGGGCCGACTTGGCGACGATCTCGGTGCCGACGATCGTGCTGGCGCCCGGCCGGTTGTCGACCAGCACGGTCTGGCCGAAGTCCTCGGTCATCTTCTGCGCGAGGATGCGGCCCACGATGTCGGTGCCCGAGCCGGCCGGGAACGGCACGACCAGGCGGACCGGCTTGTCGGGATAGGGTTGCGCCTGCGCGCCCGCGGCGGCGACGAGCGCGAAGGCGGTGACGACCGCGGCAAGGACTCGCATGTGATCCCGCTACTCGGCTGCCATCTCGGCCGAAGTGAAGGTCTTGGGAATGATGTGCAGATCGGCCGGCAGATGAATCGTCGCCCGCTTCATCAGCCGCCGGTCGGTCGACGGGAACGGCTCACGCCGGTGCATCAGGCTGCCGTTGCTCCACAGCAGCACGTCGCCGACCTGCCAGTTGTGGGTGTAGACGAACTGCGGCTGGATCGCGTGTGCCGCCAGCGCGTCGAGCAGCGCGTTGCCCTCCGCCTCGCCCATGCCGACGACGCCGATGGTGGTGGTCGGGTCGAGATAGAGCGCCTTCTTGCCGCTCAGCGGATGGACGTGCACCAGCGGATGGATCACGTCGGGCGTCCGCTTGCGGCCCTCCTCCGGCAGCTTCTGGTCGGCGCCCTTGTATTTGTCGAGGCGCTTCTGATAGCGGAAGACCGCATTCTTGCCATCAACCGCCTGCTTGAGCCGCTCGGGCAGCGCCTCGTAGGCAGCGACCAGGTTGGTCCAATAAGTGCGGCCACCCTCAGCCGGAAGCTCGACGGCGTGGAGCGCCGCACCGGTCGCCGGGTTGGCCATGTAGGTCTGGTCGGAATGCCATTCGACCTCGCCGTCGCCCAGCCCGCCCAGTGGATTGCCGTTGCTGCCCTTGAGGTTGGTGATCAGGCCGATCTCGGGCCGCACCCGCGACGCCCAATCGGTGCGCACAGTGTGCTCGAGCGTGCCGAACAGGGCGCAGAAATCCGCGTACTCGTGCTCCGACAGCGGCTGCCGCCGGAACACCAGCACGCCATGCTCGCCGAACAGGCGGCGCAAACGCTCCACGTCCCCTGACGCCAGCGGTTCCCACAACCGCAGCCCCCTGACCTCGGCGGCGATGCCGGGTCCCAGCGCGTGCACTTCCATTGCCATGCGAGCCTCCTTCGGACGATGGCATTTGGGACCGTCCGCCCTCTTCTGTACAATGAATTGACTGCATAAAATTATTCGTGGAACGAATGCCCGACCGGCTCTTCCAGGGACGCATCCCGCGCCAGCTCCGCTCGGTGGATTTCCGCCTGCTGCTGGCCTTCGAGGCGCTGATCGCCGAGCGCCACGTCAGCCGCGCCGCCGCCGCGGTCGGCCTCAGCCAGCCGGCGATGAGCCATGCGCTGGCCAAGCTCAGGCAGCAGTTCCACGACCCGCTGCTGGCCCGCACCTCGACCGGCTTCGAGCCGACGCCCAAGGCATTGGAGCTGATCGAGCCGGTGCGCGAGGCGATCCGCCAGGTCAACCGGCTGTTCAGCGCGGGCTCGACCTTCGATCCCGCGGCTTCATCGGAAAGCTTCGCCATCCGCATGGGCGACATGAACGAGGTTCTGTTCCTGCCCCCACTGCTGCACGAGCTGGAGAAGCAGGCACCCAACATCACCGTGACCGTCCAGCATCTGCCGCCGTCGGAGACCGTGCGCGCGCTCGAGGCGAGCGCGATCGACTTCGCCGTCAGCGCGCTGATCAAGCACTCCAAGTCGGTGCACTCGCTGGAGCTCGCGAAGGACCGCATGGTGTGCGTCATGCGCAGGGGCCATCCGGCCGCCGCGGCCAACCGGCTGACGACGCGCGCCTTTCTCGGGCTGAGGCATCTGCGCATCGTGCAGTCGGCCGGCGACGTGCGCTTCGTCGAGGAAGCGCTGTTCAAGAACGGCCTGCAACGCAAGGTCATGGCAACGACGCCGCACTGGCTCGCCGCCTCCTATCTGGTGGAGACCAGCGACCTGGTGACCGCCCTGCCCGAAAGCATGGTGCGACGGCTGAACGTCGACGGCCGCTTCGCCGTCCGGCCGCTGCCGGTCGGAGGGGCTGAGTTTTCGTGGCGGCTGTACTGGCATCGCCGCTTCGATGCTCGGCCGGGCCATCGCTGGATCCGCAGCCTATTCGAGCAAATCCGCAAATGATAATCACTTGCATCTGACGAAACGGCACCCATAATCAGGGAATGGACCATACCCTCGAACGGCCGGTCGCCTCGTCGACGGCCCTGCACCTTTTATTGAGTCGGCAATCGTCGGGCGCGCTGGTGGAGCCGGCCCCGTCCGGCGCCGATCTCGACCTCATCCTCGACGCCGGCTTGCGTGCGCCCGATCACGGGCGCCTGCGGCCCTGGCGCTTCGTCATCATCCGGGACGACGCCAAACCGGCGTGGGCCGAGCGGGTCGCCGAGGCGATCGAACTGCGCGATCCCGAGAACGCCCCGGCGATGATCGAGAAGTATCGCGCCTGGGTGCAGCGCACTCCGCTGATCGTGGCACTCGGCGCGGAGATCCAGGCCAATCACAAGATCCCCGAGATCGAGCAGCTCCTGTCGGCCGGTGCCGCGGCGATGAACATGCTGAACGCCGCCCATTTCCTGGGCTACGGCGGCATGTGGGTGACCGGCGCCAATGCCTACGATCCGCGCGTCGCATCGGCGCTGGGCTTCGAGGCGCCGAGCCGCCTGGTCGGCTTCCTCGCGCTCGGCACGCCGCGGCCGGGGCCGAGCCTCGCGCGGCCCTCGCGCGACGTTCATGTCAGGGAGTGGCGCGGCTAGCTCACGACGACGCATCGGCCTTGCGCGACGCCAGCGCCATGGCGATCCCCCCGACTTTGCCCGGCGTCCCAATGATCATTTCGCCACCGGGAGGCCGCGAGAGCGATCAACGTCAAGAGGCAGGCAGGTGCCTTCATTCGAGGCTGGAACGCGTCTGTCGTCCTCACCCGTCATCCTGGGGACGATGACAGACGCGTTCCCGAGCCTCCTGTCCCCGGACTATCTTGCCCGTCCCAAATGCAGGGCTCCTGCCGCAAGGAAGTGGCGCCGCTAGGACGCCGCTTTGTTCGCGGCCGCTTCCAGCTTGTCCTGGGTGCGCAGCTCGAAGTCCGACGCGTCGTGGCGCTCGCGCAGCTGCTGGCTGGGATCGCCCTGCATGCGGTTGACGATGCGGCCGCGCTTGACCGTCGGACGTGCGCCGATCGCATCGGCCCAGCGATTGACGTTCTTGTACTCGTGGACGGCGAGGAACTCGGCCGAACCGTAGAGCAAGCCCTTGGCGAGGCCGCCGTACCACGGCCATACGGCGATGTCGGCGATGGTGTAGTCGTCGCCGGAGAGGTACTTGGTCTCGGCCAGCCGCCGGTCGAGCACGTCGAGCTGCCGCTTGGTCTCCATCGCGAAGCGGTCGATCGCATACTCGATCTTGCTCGGCGCGTAGGCATAGAAGTGGCCGAAGCCGCCGCCGAGATAGGGCGCGCTGCCCATCTGCCAGAACAGCCATGACAGGCACTCGGCGCGCGCCTCGCCCTCCTTCGGCAGGAAGGCGCCGAACTTCTCGGCCAGCCACACCAGGATCGCGCCCGATTCGAACACGCGGATCGGCTTCGATCCGCTGCGGTCGACCAGTGCCGGGATCTTGGAGTTGGGATTGGCGGCGATGAAGCCCGAACCGAACTGGTCGCCCTCGCCGATCCTGATGATCCAGGCGTCGTACTCGGCGCCCTTGTGGCCGAGCGCCAGCAGCTCCTCGAGCATGATGGTGACCTTCTGGCCGTTCGGCGTGCCGAGCGAATAGAGCTGCATCGGATGCTTGCCGACCGGCAGCTCCTTGTCGTGCGTGGGGCCGGCGATCGGACGGTTGATGTTGGCGAAGCGGCCGCCGTTGGCCTTGTTCCAGGTCCAGACCTTCGGCGGCGCGTAATCGGTGCTCATGGTCGAATTCCTTTGCCTGAGACTGAGTTGACCGCACTATGGCCCGCGCGGTGACGCCTGTTCAAATAGGGAGAACGAATGACGTCATTCAATGGGCTCGGGCTGCATCTCGGCATCCTGTCGCGCCTGTCGAACGCGAAAACCCGTTCGATCAGTCCGGAGAATTTCACCGGCGAACCCGGCCAGGGCGGCCGGGCGACCGAGGGCACCGGCGCCCTCCCGGCGCGCTCGCTCGGCCAGGGCTGGAAGGTGTCGCCGTCGATCGACATCGCCCCCGGCACCACCGCGGTGCTGGCCGATATCGAGGGGCCCGGCGCGCTGCAGCACATCTGGATGACCATCCGCGGCGGGCGCTGGCGCTTTCTCATCCTGCGCATGTTCTGGGACGACCAGACGGTGCCGTCGGTCGAATGTCCGGTCGGCGACTTCTTCGCCAACGGCTGGGAGCGCTATGCGCCGGTCAACTCGCTGGCCGTCTGCGTCAATCCGGGGCGCGCCTTCAACTGCTACTGGGAGATGCCGTTCCGCCGCCGCTGCCGGATCACGCTCACCAACATCGACGAGGTCGAGACGCGCCTCTACTACCAGGTCGACTACACGCTGACCGACGTGCCGGACGACGCGGCGTATTCCACGCAAGCTTCCGCCGCTCCAATCCGCTGCCCAACAAGACCGACCACACCATCATCGACGGCATCCGGGGCACGGGCCACTACGTCGGCACCTACATGGCATGGGGCAGCAACAACACAGGCTGGTGGGGCGAAGGCGAGGTCAAGTTCTTCATCGACGACGACCGGCAGTTCCCGACGATCTGCGGCACCGGCACCGAGGACTATTTCTGCGGCGCCTACAACTTCGACATCGGCGTCTGCGAGCCCGACCAGCCGCACGCCTACACCGAATTCTCGACCGCCTATGCCGGCCTCTGCCAGGTGATCCGCCCCGACGGCGTCTACAGATCGCAACAGCGCTTCGGCCTGTACCGATGGCACATCATGGACCCGGTCCGCTTCGACAACGAACTGTGCGTCACCATCCAGGCCCTCGGCTGGCGCCCCGACCGCGAGCGCCGCTACCTGCCTTTGCAGGACGACATCGCCTCCGTCGCCTTCTGGTACCAGACGCTGCCGAGTCAGCCGCTGAAGCCGCTGCCCGACCGCGATTATCTCGAAGTCATCTAGGCTGGGAGCGTTACGGGCCGACCATGATGATCGGCATCATCTCGGATACCCATGGTCTTCTCCGCCCCGAGGCGTGCGCGCGACTCGCGGGCGTCGACCATATCATCCATGCCGGCGACATTGGCCGCCCCGAGGTGATCTCAGGCCTCCGTGAACTCGCGCCGACAACAGCGATAAGAGGAAACGTCGACAAGGGTAAGTGGGCGGACGACCACGCGCACACCGAATGGCTCACGCTTGGCGGCCGGGTCATCTATGTGCTTCACAACCTCAACGAACTGGACCTCGATCCGGCGGCTGCCGGCATCGACGTCGTCGTCTCAGGTCATTCCCATCGTCCGAAGATCGAGACCGTCGCCGGCGTGCTCTACCTCAATCCCGGAAGTGCCGGGCCTCGCCGGTTCACCCTGCCGATTGCCCTCGCGACCCTCGAACTGACCGGCGATGCGCTGCGGCCGCACATTCATCACCTTGGCTGAGCGCTCGTCACGGCGCGCGGATAATCGCGAGGCCCGCCTTGCCTTCCCAGCGGTCGGCGTCCCCGAACCGGCCCATGTAGAGGTTGCCGTGCGAATCGCGCACGTCGCTTCCGGCGTAGAGGGCCGGTTCCAGTCGGCCCACGAGGGCGACCGAGCCGGTGGCGATCTCGTAGGCGTAGAGATTCGCGTCCTTCGAACGGTGCTGGCGAGGCACCCCGTAGATCTTCTTCTCATCGTTGGAGAGGGTGATGCCGTACAGCTGGTCGATGCGCTCGCCGGCGTCGTATTCGGCCTTGGGCAGCAAGTGCCCGAGATGTGTGATGACGTCGCTGCCGGTGTCGAGCCGGTAGAGCTCGCCGTTGACGGTGGAGAGATAGATCGTTTCGCCGTCACGGCTGCGGGTCTGCCCGTTCCAGAAGCCACCGGTGGCGCTGTAGGGCGTCGGTTTGTGGGTACCCGCCTTCAGATCGTAGACCCAGATGCTGTGGCTCTCCGCCCGCTGCGCCGGATCCTCCGTGCCGCGATAGGTGAAGATCTTTCCCTGCCTGGTCGCGACGATCTCCCGGCTCAGCGGATTGCCGAGGCGCCACGGAATCCCGGGCACGGTCCTTTCCACCCGTCCTTGCGCGTAGTCGAAGAGAACGATGTCACTCGTGGGATGGGCCAGCCCTGCCAGCAGCCCGTACCCGGGCACGGCGGCAAGGGCGACGATTCCGGTGTGCCTGGTCAGCACGCCCCCCGGGAGAAAACGGCTCTCCTCCTCCAGGGCATCGGCTGCCACGTCGTAGGCATAAAGATGCGCGCCGCGATACGTCGCAAGCGCGTCGATTGGCCCCTTCAAATCGTGGAAGCCCTGCGAGGCCATGTAGATCTTGCCGTGCGCCTCCACGAGGTGCGTGTGGCCTTTGGGAATTTCTTCGTTGCGCTGGAGATTGCCCGCCGCTGCGGCAACATCCATGAAGGTCCCCAGGAAGCGGCGACCGCCGGCCGAAGGCTCGTAGCGGAAGACGGCAAAATCCTCCCGCCCGTCCGGCCGCTTGCCGGTGAAGCCGATATAGACCCGCCCCTGCCGATCCAGGCCGATCGCGTCCCAGCACTGCTCCAGGACCATGCCGTGCGGTGCGAGGTCGTCGAACGTGATCGTCTGCTGCATCGGCAGGCGTCGCATGTGGCTTGCGTCCTGGGCTCGCACCGAAGAAGCAGCGACGGTGGCGAGTGCCAGGACAGCACTGCAGACCGCGGCGGCGGCTCTGTTCACCGGTGCCTCAAGCGATGGCGCTGCCGGCGATCTCTAGGCCTTGAAGCCCGCCGGCGGGTCGCACGGGCGGGTGCCCAGCTCGCCCGGGATCGAGACTTCGAGGATCTCCATCTCGTCGGCGGTGCGGATCTCGTTGTGGCGCAGGTAGCCCGGGATGAAGAGCGAATCGCCCTCCTCGACCTTGAGCGTGCGGCCGTCCTCGAACTGCAGCTCGACCCAGCCTTTCAGGATGTAGATGAACTGGCCGTCGCACTCGTGATAGTGCCAGCCGGTCGGCTCGCTGAGGCCCTGTGTCGCCTTCATGACCTGGGCGCGCATCGCGCCGGCGCTGCCGGCGGCCACGCCGAGATCGCGGTAGCTGAAGAACTCGCGCCGGCCCTTGACCAGCACCGGCTCGGCGATGCGGGCATGGGCAACCTTCTGATCGGACGTCCGGGTCGCTGACTGGGTGACTGAGTCGGGTGCCATGGCTTCCTCCTGGGTTGGGTCTCAGAGCTTGATGTCGGCCTTCTTGATGATCTCGGCGAACGACACGCGCTCGCGCCCGATCGTGGCGGCAAAGGTGGCAGAATCCTGGAAGCTCGCATAGTTGCCGCTCGTCACCAGCTTCTCGTTCACTGCCGGATCCTTGACCGCCTCGCCGATCGCGGCCGAAAGCTTGTCGATCGCGACCTGCGGCGTGCCCTTCGCGGCCAGGATGCCGTACCAGGCGTCGCCGCCGATCTTGCCCAGGCCCTGCTCCTTCAGGGTCGGCACGTCGGGCTTGCCCGGCCAGCGCCGCTCGCCCAGCACGGCGAAGCATTTCAGCCGGCCGGCCGCGATGTGCGGCAGCGTCGTCGGGTCGAACTGCACCTGGATCTGGCCGGACAGCAGGTCCTGGGTCGCCGGCGCGCTGCCCTTGTAGGGCACATGCACCATCTTCACGCCGGTCTCGAGGTTGAATATCTCGCCGTAGAGCTGGGTGATGGTGGCGAGCCCCGCCGAGCCGAAGTTGATCTTGCCGGGATTGGCCCTGGCGTAGGCGATGAACTCCTGGAGGTTGTTGGCCGGCACCTCGGGGTTGATGCCCATGCCCATCCACGAGGTCGCCGTCCGCGCCACCGCCACGAAGTCCTTCGCCGGATCGTAGGGCAGCGGCGGCAGGTGCTGGGTGATGCAGACCATCGCCGTGGTCGTGGTCAGGAAGGTGTAGCCGTCGGCCGGCGAATTCTTGACGTGCTCGGCGCCGATCGCGCCGCTGGCGCCGGCCCGGTTGTCGAACAGCACGCTCTGGCCGAGCAGCGCCGCGGCCCGCTCGAGCACCAGCCGAGTCGTGATGTCGGACGGCCCGCCGGGCGGATAGGGAATCACGATCCGGATCTGCCGGTTGGGCCATTCGCCCTGTGAGGCGCCCTGGGCCGCGACGATGGCCGGCGCGGCCAGCACGCCTGCCGACGCCGAGAGGAAGAGACGACGGTTGATCCGGTCCTTGGCGACACCCATGACGGCCGGGCCTCCCTATTTGCTTTTGCCGTCGATCATACACGCCCTCGGCCTCAACGCGCGCCATCGTCGTCGGGGCGGTACAATCGAGGAACAGCGGCGCTCGCGTGGCGCTTTCGGGGCGCTCGCAGGGTGATGTTGATGCAGCCATGCCACACCGTGCGACCAACCCGCACGCCGAGGCACGCCGACAGGTCATCGCCCGTTGTCGTCCATAATGATGAAGCGTAAACCTGAACGCATGACCAAGCGTACGCGAGACCGGATGACGGACTTTGCCCTTGTCGGGCTGGTGATCCTCGCCTGTCTCGGCAGCGCCGCGGTCACCCTCGCCGGAAAGCTCTGACCGCCCGAAAAGGCCTATAAGGCCTGCTCCTACGCGATTGCCCCCCGCTAGCCGTAGCCCAAAAGGCGGCGAGCGGAGGATCGACAGCGACGGTCCATCGACCTTCAGCGTCCACACCCGATCCGGCGGACGCCCGGACGCATCCGATGCTGATTCCATAAGGTTTTTTGGCGAGAATCCGGGAATCCGGCCCCACCCCCCAGGCCGAACGCGTGCGGACGCGGCGGACGAGAGAATGCAAATACCCTCGGGCACCGGAAAATTAATTCCGCGGCGTCCTGTAATCGAAGTCGTAACCGAAGGCGCGCGGGCCGGTGGCGGCGAGGCCCTGCGGCGTCAGGAAGAAGTCCGGCGCCGGCAGCACGATCACGCTGACCCGCTGGCCGTAGCGGATCATCTCGGTGCCGATCGCCTCGCCCGACTCGCTGTCGAGGACGCAGATGATGTCGGGCGTGGTCGCCACGACCGCGCCGTCGCGCCAGGCGGCGGCGAACTCGTTCTGGAATTCGAGCGTCAGCATCGCCCCTCGATCGCCGTCGAGGCCCAGCAACCTCGAGCTGCCGCGCAAAAAGCTGTCGGTGGTGCGCCGCTCGATGTCCTGCACCTTGCCCCCGAACAGCACGCGGCCCCGCTCCGCCTCGACCAGCGCGGCGACCGGATCGCCGTGGCGGTGCCGCGCCTCGTGCACGGTGCGGCCGATGCGGAGCGCCCGGCTCGTGCTGTGCAGGATGCCGTGCTGCTTGATCTCGGCTCCGGTGCGCGGCGCGCGGCAGGTCGCCGAGACGGCGCCGATCTCGCCCAGCACCTTGCGCGCGATCCGGCTCATCCACTGCGGGTCGGCGGCGCGCGGGATGATCACCTCGGTGTCGCGGATGTCGGCCATCGCCAGCGGCAACGCCGGCAGGCCGGCGATGGCGAAGCTCATCATGCTGGCCTCGGGAAAGGCACGCCCCATCGAATCGGCATCGACCACGGGCAGGCCGGTCACCGCCGCGACCATCAGCGGCTGCAGGGCGTTGGTGCCGCCGATCTCGACCGACATCACCGCGCGGAACCGGCAGTCGAGATGGCTTTGCAGCGCCAGCATCGGCCTGGCCGCAAAGTGCGGGTCCGACAGCCGCTCGCGGCCGACCAGCGGCGCGCCGACGCTGGCGACGATCGCCACCGGGTCGTCGTCGGCCAGCTCTGCCGGATCGAGCAGCGCGACGCGCGTGCCCTGCTCGTACAGGCGCTGCAGGTTGAGCAGGGCGAGGTAGGGATTGCCGCCGCCGCCGGCGCCGAGGATCCAGGCACCCGTCGCCAGCGGCTCGAGCTCGTCGCGTGAAAGGAGACGCATCGCCTATCGTAGTACCGCTGCGCGCTTTCGTTCGGCAAGCCGGTGGGGCTAGAACAGTCGTCATGTCCTCGACCCTCTTCGACCGTTTTCGCCTGACAGGCCGCACCGCCCTGGTCACCGGCGCGCGCCGCGAAATCGGCCGCGCCATCGCGACCGCCCTGGCGAGCGCCGGCGCGCGGCTCGCGATCCATCACGCCGGCACCGCCGAGGAGGCAGCCGACGCCGGCACGGTCGTGCGCGACATCGAGCAGGCCGGCGGCACGGCGCGCGCGTTCGGCCAGGACTTCGCCGTCGATGAGGCGGGCCGGCGCCTGGCCGATGCGGTCACCGCCTGGGCGCCGGTCGATATCCTGGTGCTGAACGCCTCGATGGAGTTGCCGGAGGCGTATCAGGGGATCACGCGCGAGCGGTTCGACCGGCAGATCGCCGTCAATCTGCGCAGCCCGCTGGAACTGCTGCAGGCCCTGGTGCCGCCCATGGGCACCCGCGGCTGGGGCCGTGTGGTGACGATCGGCAGCGTGCAGCAGGTGCGGCCGCATCCGCAGATGATGGTCTATGCCGGCACCAAGGCGGCGCAGCTCAACTGGTCCTGGAACCTGGCGCGCCAGTTCGGCGGCCAGGGCGTCACGGTCAACAACCTGGCCCCCGGCGCCATCCTGACCGCGCGCAACCGCGCCCAGATGGCGACGGAAGGCGAGGCCCTGGTGCAGCGCATCCCGGCCGGCCGGCTCGGCCAGCCCGACGATCTCGCGGGCGCGGCGCTGCTGCTGTGCTCGGACGCCGGCGCCTACATCAACGGCGTCAATCTCTACGTCGATGGCGGCCGCGCGATCGCCTAGAGCGATTTCCGAGCAGATGGAACCGCTCGCGGTTCCATCTGCTCGGAAATGCGCGCCCGGGCGTTGCTGGTTTCAGCGGGCACATTCCGTTCGGCTGCTTCCAGCCGAACGGAATGTGCTCTAGCCCGCTTTCAGCACCTCGACATTCACGATGGCGTCGCGATCCGGTTTTCCGGCGAGGAAGTCGATGACATTGCCGGCGGAATCCCAGGCCATGCGGCGCAGGCCCTCGGACGTGCTGGCCGCGACGTGCGGCGTGACGATCAGGTTGTCGAGCGCCAGCATCGACGGCGGCTCGACCATCGGCTCGACGCGCAGCACGTCGAGGCCGGCCGCCGCGAGATGGCCGGAGCGCAAGGCCGCTTCCAGCGCCGCCTCGTCGACCAGCGTGCCGCGCGCCGTGTTGACGAGCACGCCGCCGGATTTCATCTGCGACAGGAAGGTCGCATCGACCAGGCCGCGCGTCTTGTCGTTGGCGGGAATGTGAACCGTCACGAAGTCCGCCCGCGCGAGGCCGGCGTCGCGCTCCTTGATCGCCTCGTAACCCGCGCCGCGGATCGTGCCGGCGGGGATGTAGGGATCGTGCACCATCACCCGCATGCCGAAGGCCGTGGCGAGCCGCGCCACCCGCGTGCCGATGCGGCCGAAGCCGACGACCAGGACGCTGCGGCCGCCCAGCTCGACGGTGGCGGACTGGCCGCGCACGCGCCAGTCGCCGCGCCGCACCGCCGCCGACACCGGCACGACGTTGCGCGCCAGCGAGAGCATCAGCATCAGCGCGTGCTCGGCGACCGAGGCGGCGTTGGCCTCGGGCGTGATCATCAGCGCGATGCCGCGCCGCGTCAGCGCCGGCACGTCGACCAGGTCGTAGCCGACGCCGTGCCGGCAAACGACGCGCAGCCGCTCGGCGTGCCTCAGGAGCGCATCGTCGACCACCGTGCCGCGCACGATCAGGCCGTCGGCATGGCGCAGCCGCTCGGCCAGCGACTCGTTGCTCGGCTTGCCGGGATGGTCGAGCGTCACGCCCGGCGCCGTCGAGAGGCGCTCGATTCCGTCGGCATTAATGGGATCGGCAACAACGATATGGGGCATGGACGCACTCTCTCCTGATGCCGACAATGCTAGAGCGAAACGACGACCCGGGAGGGAAGAAAGATGACCGACACACCGACCTTCGGCCGCTATGCGGAGATTCCGGTCGACAAGATGACCGCCGAGCAGAAAGACGGCTACCAGGCGATGATGGAATCGCGCGGCCGCCTGCCGGGCCCGAACAAGATCTGGATCCACAATCCCAAGCTCGCCAAGGTGATCGGCCCGTTCGGCGCGCATTTCCAGCCCGGCCGCTACTCGCTGACGGAGCGCGAGCGCGAGATCGCGGTGTGCGTCGTCACCAGCCACTGGCGCTCGGCCTATCCGACCTCGGCGCACGAGCGGATCGGCAAGCAGGTCGGGCTGCCGGCCGACAAGGTCGACGCGATCCTGAGCGGCCTGCCGACCCATTTCGACGACGCGCGCGAGCAGGTCGTCTACGAGATCGCGATCGCGCTCACCCAGGGCCGCTGGGTGCCGCGCGGCCTGTACGAAAGAGCGGTCAAGGCGCTGGGCCACGTCGGCATCACCGACGTCATCACCCTGATGGGCCACTACAGCAGCGTCGCGATGACGCTCGCCTTCTACGACGTGCCGGACGGCGCACCGGGCATGACGCGCTGATCGGCTAGACGAAGCCGATCCAGCGGCCGGCGACCAGCACCGACAGCCACAGCAGGATCGAAGCCGCCGCGGCGAGACGCACCGTCGGCGGCAGCACGCCGCCCGCGACGGCGGCCGCGAAGCGGTGGTTACCGTGCTGCAGCGCCACGTTGGCGAGGGCTGTTGCGAGCAGCGCCGCCTTGCACAGGAACGCGGTGTTGCCGACATACTCGGCGGGCTTCACGGAGAACAGCCACAGGCCGGTGACGATCGCCAGGCCTGCCCCCGTCGCGGCGACGCGCGACAGGAAGGGCGCGATCACCGCGAGCGGCACGGCGCGGAACAGCCCGAGCAGGCAGAGGTCGAGCGGCAGGATGGCGCCGACCAGCAGCCCGACGCCCAGGATGTGCGCGGCGTTGACGAAGAGGTATGCCGTCCCCGAATCGCGCAGCAGGACGGCGCCCGGCCAGGCGCCGAGCCAGTCGACGAGCGGCATCAGTTGGTGCGGATGCGCTCGGGGTACATGTCGTAGTTCTTGCCGGCGACCGTGATGCGCACCGCCTTCATGTGCATCTTGGTCTTGTCCTTGTCGCGGTTGCCCAGGACGACGATCGCGTCGCCTGCCTTGGAGGAGGTGGCGGTGAAGCCCGAGCGCTCGGTCTGCCCGGGATTGCCGAGATCGACCAGCCAGACCACGCCGTCGCCCGCCTTCACCTGGAGCTGCGGATGCGGCGGCGCCATCGAAATCGATACGACCGTACCGGCGAGCGTGCTCTGCTCGTCCTCGGCCCACGTCCAGCCGTGATGGGCCGTCGCGGGCCGAGCGACGGTCGCACCGGCGGCGACGAGCCCGAGCTGCACGATTTCACGCCTGTTGAATTGCATCTCGACCTCCATGGAAGCCAACGCCTAGAGCACATTCCGTCCGGCTGGAATCAGCCGGACGGAATGTGCCTCCTGCAACGACTATCACCCGTGCGCGCATTTAGCCTGGGCGAAGTCTACAAAGGTTTTGGCTTGGCGCCACGCGCACGCCACCAGGGCTCCCTGACGTGAGGAACGGGGAGCCCGTAGGCACCGCCAGCGCCCGCACGATCGACCAGCCGCCGGTCCAGTCGGCGCCGATCGTCGACATCGCCTCGCCGCCGACCCGATCTGCACAAGGTCGCGATCGCCGACGAGTACGGCTTCCCTACGACCGCCGGGGCAATCGGCTGAACGGCGCGGGCTGCGTGATCACGCCGCCCCAGACGCGGCCCGGCGCGACCGTCATCCAGAACGGCGGCCGGTCCCAGCCGACGGCGCTCCGTCGCGTTCCGGCTGCCACGATCCAGCGTCGCCGACGGCGAAGCGCGCGAGATATTCGACGACTATATGACGACATGCAGCTTACCGACGGGCTAGTCTGGCGGCCGCGCTGTTTCCGGAAGGCAGATGAACTGGCGACGCCTCGATCTCAACCTGCTCGTGGTCTTCGACGCGGTCATGCACGAGCGCAGCGCCACGCGCGCCGCGGAGAAGCTCAACATGAGCCAGCCGGCCGTCAGCCAAGCGCTCGGCCGCCTGCGCTCCGCGCTGGGCGATGAGCTGTTCGTGCGCACGCCGGAAGGCATGGAGCCCACGCCGCAGGCGACCCGCCTCGCCCCCTCCGTCCGCCAGGCCCTGACCGACCTGGGCGCTGCCCTCGAGAGCGCCCGGCCCTTCGAGCCGCAGCAGGTCGAACGCAGCTTCACCGTCACTGTCAACAACTACGCCGCCCTGGTGGTCGCTCCGCCGCTCGCCGCCGCCGTCGCGCGCGAGGCTCCCGCGGTGACGCTCGAGCTTCGCCCCAGCGGCACGCTCGACATCGCCGAACGCCTCGACCGCGGCGAGATCGACCTCGCGCTCGGCAGCCTGGCCGCACCGGCCGAGCGCTTCTCCGACATGCGCCTGCTCGACGACCGCTTCGCCTGCGTGCTGCGCAAAGGGCATCCTGCGATCGACGACACGGGAGTGATCGCGGCGCGCGACTTCGCCGGCCTCACGCATCTCGAAGTTTCCTCGACCGGCGAGGGCACGCGCTTCGTCGACGACGCGCTGGCCAGGCTCGGCCTGGAGCGCCGCGTCGCCCTGCATGCGCCGCTGCTGGCCACCGCCGGGATCCTCGCGCAGTCGGACATGGTCGCGGTGCTGGCCGGGCGCGCGGCGCGCGTCTTTGCCGCCGAGGCACCGTTGCAGGTCCTGCCGCTACCGATCGCCTCGCCCAGCCTGACGATCGCCATGCTGTGGCACCGGCGGGTCGAGGACGACGCCGCACACCGATGGCTGCGCGGCCTCGTCAGGCGCGTCACGCGAAACCTCTAGTTCCCCGAAGCCTGTCGCCAGCTCATTCGGGCGACGCATGTCGCCATAGGATGATTGGATTTCACGCCGCGCCGGCGCTCGCCGAGGCTGTGTCGCGACAGCGATCGCTGTCGATGCACAACAGCAAGGATCATCACATGCCCACCAAACGCATGCATTTCCTCGTGGCGCTCGTCATCGCACTGCCCGGCGTCGCCCTGGCCCAGACGCAGCGCGAAACTCGGTCCGCGGACGGCGAGTACTGCAAGGCGCTCGCCCGCAAGTACAACAGCCTGCTGCCCGCGATCGCTGCGCCGGTTGCCGAGAACGCGCTGATCGCCTCGGACTGCGCCAGCGATCCGACCCGTACCATCGCCACCCTGGAAGCGAAGATGAAGGCCTCCCACTTCGACCTGCCGCCGCGACAGGAGTTCGCGGCCGGGCACTAGCCCTGGCCGCCGCAGGCGGGCGCGTCGCCTCCCCTGTCGCGGCGCCCGCCTGCCCCCGCCATTCGCCCGGCAAATCGCGCCATGACGTTCCTTCATGAGCTTCGGCACGGGCTTCGAGCTAGGACATCACCATGACTTCCTGGGCCACCGCCTCCCCGCCCCTCGCCGCCGCCTTCCTCGGCTCGCTGGTGGAAGTGGTCGAGGCTTTCACCATCGTCCTCGCCGCTGCCACTGTGCGCGGCTGGCGGCCGGCCGCGCTCGGTACGCTGGCCGGCCTCGCGACGCTGGCCGCGATCGTCGCCGCCCTTGGACCGGTGCTCGACCAGGTGCCGCTGCGGCCCCTGCGACTTCTGATCGGCGTGCTGCTGCTGCTGTTCGGACTTCGCTGGCTGCGCAAGGCGATCCTGCGCGCGGCCGGCCGGATCGCCCTGCCCGACGAGGATCTCGCCTATGAGCGCGAGACGCTTCAGCTCGCCGGCGGCACCGCCGTGCTGGCGGGACTCGCCGCCTTCAAGGCCGTCGTGCTCGAAGGGCTCGAGGTCGTGTTCATCGTCATCGCGGTCGGGGCAGGCCACGGCCTGCTGCTGCCGGCCAGCCTCGGCGCGCTCGCCGCCTGCGCGCTGGTACTCGCGATCGGCGTGCTGCTTCGTCGGCCGCTCGCACGCGTGCCGGAGAACACGCTGAAGTTCTCGGTCGGCGTCCTGCTGTCGGCGTTCGGCGTGTTCTGGACCGGCGAAGGATTGGGCGTCCACTGGCCCGGCAGCGACGCTGCGGTCGTCGCGTTCGCGCTGCTGTTCCTTGTGCTGGGACTTGCGCTGTCGCGGATGGCGCGGCGTGCAGCGGTGACGGCATGACGACGCTGCTGGCCCGCATCGGCCGCGAGATCGCCGGCCTGTTCGTCGACGACGGTGCCTTCGCCTTGTGCATCCTGCTCGTCGTCTGGGCAGGCGCCGTCGCCGCGTATTTCGAAGCGCCATCGCTCTATGTCGGCCTCCTGCTGGTGATCGGCATGTCGGCCGTGCTGTGCGAGAGCGTATGGCGTGCCCTGCGACGCTGAGGATCATTCACGCTGCGTCCCCGACGCCATGTTGAATGATGCCATGCCGAAATCGAATTGAGACTGCCCTTTCCGTTCCCAAGTGATCGCTCACATAGGTCGCATGATGAACGATGGTCGAATTCCCTATCGCTGGCAGGACCATGTGGTCACGCCGCAGCGCGCGGCGTCGAACCTGATGGCGACGGCGCTGATCGTCCTCGTGCTGGGCGCGGCCGTGCTCTTCGCCGTCGTCGGCGCGGCAGACCCGCCGCCCCCGCCGCCGCCGGCGGGCGTGCACGTCGCTACTGAGCGGACACCACCGCGCTTGCAGCTCGCCAAGCTGCCTGCGCGACCGCATCCAACCCGGGACTGGATGTGACCGGCATCGTCCAACTGGCGCTGCGCCGGCCCTACACCTTCGTGGTCATGGCCATCCTGATCCTGATCATGGGCGTCGGGGCCGCGCTGCGCACGCCGACCGACATCTTTCCCGACATCAAGATCCCGGTCGTGGCTGTGGTCTTCAGCTATACCGGCCTGCCGCCCGACGACATGGCCGGCCGCATCGTCACCTACTACGAGCGGGCGCTGACCACGTCCGTCAACAACATCGAGCATATCGAATCGCAGTCGATCCCGAGCTACGGCGTCATCAAGGTGTTCTTCCAGCCGTCCGTCGACATAAACGCAGCACTCGCCGAGGTGACGGCAATGTCCCAGACGGTGCTGAAGCAGATGCCGGCGGGGATCACGCCGCCCCTGATCCTGAGCTTCAACGCCTCGAGCGTTCCGATCCTGCAACTGGCGCTCTCGAGCGACCGCCTGTCCGAGATCGAGCTGTTTGACCAAGCGACAAGCTTCGTCCGCCCGCAGCTTGCCTCGGTCGGGGGAGCGGCGATCCCGCTGCCCTATGGCGGCAAGGTTCGCCAGGTGCAGGCCGACCTCGACCCGCAGGCGCTGCACACCTATGGCATCTCGGCCAACGACGTGATCGCAGCGCTCTCGGCGGAGAACCTCACGATCCCGGCCGGGACGCAGAAGATCGGCACCTACGAATACAGCGTCGCGCTCAACAATTCGCCGTCGGCCCTCGCCGATTTCAACAACCTGCCGATCAAGACCGTCAGCGGCACGGTCATCTACATGCGTGACGTGGCCCACGTCCACGACGGCAGCCCGCCGCAGACCAATGTCGTGCACGTCGCCGGCAAGAGCGCCGTGCTCCTGTCGGTCATCAAGTCCGGCGCCACGTCGACGCTCAGGATCATCGACGGCGTCAAGAGCCTGCTGCCCGGTGTCAAGCAGACCCTGCCGGCCGGACTCAATCTGGCGGCTGTGGGAGATCAGTCCGGCGTCGTGATCGGTGCCGTCTCGAGCGTGGTCCGCGAGGGCGCCATCGCCGCCTGCCTGACCGCGCTCATGATCCTGCTGTTCCTCGGCAGCTGGCGCTCGACCGTCATCATCGCGGTGTCCATTCCGCTCTCGGTGCTGGCCTCGCTCGCCGTGCTTTCGGCGCTCGGCGAGACGATCAACGTGATGACGCTCGGCGGCTGGGCGCTCGCAGTTGGCATCCTCGTCGACGAGGCGACGGTCACCATCGAGAACATCAACTGGCATCTCGAGCAGGGCAAGGCGATCGAGCTCGCGATTCTCGACGGCGCGCAGCAGATCGTCGTGCCGGCCACCGTGTCGATGCTTTGCATCAGTATCGCCTTCGTACCGATGTTCAGCCTGGGCGGCGTGGCCGGCTACCTGTTCCGTCCGCTGGCCGAAGCGGTCGTGACCGCGATGGTCGCGTCCTACATCCTGTCGCGTACCCTGGTTCCGACGATGGCGAAGTATCTGCTGCGTCACCAGCCGGCCCACGAGAGCGCCGCGAGCCATAACCCGTTCGCTGCCCTCCAGCGTCGCTTCGAGCTGGGCTTCGAAGCGGTGCGCTCGGTGTATGGCGGCCTGTTGCAGCTCGGCCTGCGCCACCGCGGGCGCCTGATCGCGGGCTTTTTCGGCTTCACGCTGCTGTCATTCGGCCTGGCGCCCTATCTCGGCGCGGATTTCTTTCCCGAAATCGACACCGGCCAGATCAAGTTGCATCTCCGGGCGCCCACCGGTACGCGTATCGAGGACACCGTCAAGCTCGCCGACCGGGTCGGCGCGGCTGTCCGGCAGGTCATTCCGCCCTCGGAGCTCGACGGGATCGTCGACAACGTCGGGCTCAGCGTCAGCGGCATCAACATGGCCTACAACAACTCGGGCACTATCGGCGTCGGCGACGGCGACATCCTGATCAGTCTGAAGCCGCAGCATGCCCCGGTCGCGGGCTACGTGAAGCGCCTGCGCGAGGAGCTGCCGCGGCGCTTCCCGGGTACGTCCTTCGCCTTCCTGCCGGCCGACATGGTGAGCCAGATCCTGAACTTCGGCGCCCCCGCTCCGATCGACCTGCAGATCGTCGGCAGCGACCTGCAGGCCAGCCGCGCCTACGCCAACACGCTCCTGTCACGCATCCGGACCGTCCCTGGCATCGCCGATGCACGCCTCGAGCAGGCGTTCCAGCAGCCGACAATCGGCGTCGACGTCGATCGATCCTTGGCCGGCCTGGTCGGCTTGAACGAGAAGGATGCAGCCAACGCCCTCCTCACCACCCTTTCAGGCAGCACCCAGACTGCGCCGACCTACTGGCTCAATCCCAAGACCGGCGTGTCGTATCCCGTCTCCGTGCAAACCCCGCAGCGCGACATCGACACGCTGAGCGGCCTGCAGAACATGCCCGTTACGTCGAGCACCAATGCCGGCACCGATCCACAGCTCTTGGGGGCGCTGGCGACCATCCATCGCACCGAGAGCAACGCGGTGGTCTCGCACTACAACGTCCGACCGGTCATCGACATCTTCGCCACGGTCCAGGATCGCGATCTCGGCGCGGTAGCCTCCGACGTGCGGCGCGCCATGGCCGAGACCGCGCACGATTTGCCCAAGGGAGCCAGCGTCGTGCTGCGTGGCCAGGCGCAGACCATGACCGGCGCCTATGGGCAACTGTTCACGGGCCTCGCCTTCGCCGTCGTGCTGATCTACCTGCTGATCGTCGTCAATTTCCAGTCCTGGGTAGATCCCTTCATCGTCGTGATGGCCCTGCCGGCCGCCCTCGCCGGCATCGTCTGGTCGTTGTTTGCGACGGGCACGACGCTTTCGGTGCCGGCCCTCACAGGCGCCATCATGTGCATGGGCGTGGCCACGGCCAACAGCATCCTCGTGATCTCCTTCGCGCGCGAGCGGCTTGCGGCGGGCGCCGATGCAGTCACGGCCGCGCTGGAAGCCGGCACGACGCGCATCCGTCCCGTGCTGATGACGGCGCTCGCGATGATCATCGGCATGCTGCCGATGGCGATCGAACCCGGCCAGAATGCGCCGCTGGGCCGGGCCGTCATCGGCGGCCTGCTGTTCGCCACCTCAGCCACGCTTTTCCTGGTTCCCACCCTGTTCAGCCTGGTGCACGGCGGCAAGCAACGCGGCCACCATCCCCTGCCGCTCGCCTTGCCGAGTCCCGCCTGATGGAGCGACCGATGTCCCCTACGTCAGCCGGAACACCAACCAGCCGACGCCTGCTACTGGCCGGCGCCATCTTCCTGCTCGGCGCCGGCGGCATCGTCGCCACCGGCCTCGTACAGCGCTCGCAGGCAAGGCAGCAGGTGCAGAACTGGACGCAACAGCAGCTCGCGCCGACCGTCGCGCTCGCCCGCATCGAGCATGGTGGCGCGACACGGCCGCTCACCCTGCCGGCCACCATCCAGCCCTTCTACCGGGCGTCGATCTTCGCCCGCGTCAACGGCTACCTCGCCAAGTGGAACAAGGATATCGGCGCTCACGTCAAGCAGGGCGAGGTGCTCGCGTCGATCGACACACCCGACCTCGATCAGCAGCTCGCCCAGGCCATGGCGGCATTGGCAAGTGCCAAGGCGAACTATGACATCGCCGTGGTCACCTCGAACCGCAACAACGCCTTGCTGAAGCAGCACTACGTCGCTCAGCAGGTCGCGGACGTCTCGGCAGCCGACGCCAGCGCCAAGAAGGCGCTCATGGACGCCGATGCCGCCAATGTGCGGCAGCTCGAGACCATGGAATCGTTCAAGCAGTTGGCGGCACCGTTCGATGGCGTCGTCACGGCGCGCAACACCGACATTGGCGCGCTGATCGGCTCCGGAAACTCGGGCCAGCCAATGTTCGAGCTCGCCGACCTGCATCGCGTGCGCGTCTATGTGCATGTTCCCCAGGCGCTGTCGGGCTATGTGCAGGCGGGACAGAAGGCGACCTTCGATATGCCGCAATATCCCGGCCGCACCTTCGAGGCCGAGGTGACCACCATGTCCAACGCGATGGATGCGAAGTCGCGCACCATGCTGGTCGAGCTGCAGGCCGACAACGGTGACGGCAAGCTGTTTGCCGGCGTCTATGCCCAGGTCCATCTCGAGCTGCCGGCCGATCCGAACATGGTCCGGTTGCCGGCGACAGCGCTGGTCGTCGGCGGTACCGGCGCGCATGTGGCGGTGATCGATGGAGACGGCAAGGCGGCGCTGAGGGCAGTGACGCTGGGCCGCGACTTTGGCGACTCAGTCGAAGTGACGGCGGGGCTCGCGCCTTCCGATCGGGTCATCGACAATCCGCCGGAGACCATCCGGAACGGCGACCCCGTAAGCCTTGCGCCGAGAGCGCCATAGAGCAGACGCCGCCGTCCGGCTTCAACGCTTCATTTCCCGCAGGCCCTGCAACGGATCAAGGAACAGCATCAAACCCATCCGGCAGACCACTGCGTCGAATCGGGCGTTTTCGATGTCGGTTGCGAGCACAGAACCGCGAGGTCCCACCCGCTGGGCGATGTCGAGCGTCTGGCCGCCGGCACCGGCGGCCACGTCGAGCACGTGAGCGCCGGGTTTCACGCCAGCCATGCCGAGCATTGCCGACGTCGCCTCCCCAAGCCAGCGCCTGATCAGCGGTGCACTGTGGCTCCAACCGCGCTCCAGCTCGGTCAACTGCCTGCGCGTCGCGACTCGCCCGGCAGTGTCGCCAGCGGAAGGTTCAGCGGTCATGTCGCGGGCGCTTGCCGACGGTAAATCGTGCGAGATGGGGCGGTGTGAACGACTTGATCTCTTCAAAGCCGGCGTCGCGCATTTTGCTCTCCACATCCTCGTTGCTCCAAGGATGTCCGCCCGACCGCACGACCTTCAAGGCGGTCAAAGCTTGTCCCAGCGAATCGGGTGGGGATGCGAAGAGCCCGAACACCAGCCAACCACCGGGTTTCAGCGCACGGCGAATCGTCGTCAGCGCTGTCGCAACGACTTCAGGCGGCAAGAAGGGCGCCGCGAGCCAGGCCAGGGTGAACGCATCGCGATCGGAAACATCCTCCAGTCGTTGCTCGCGAAGCTCTATTCGACTCGCCATACCGGTATTCTCGAGGTTCTGCCGCGCCAGATCGAGCGACGGCTCCCAAGGGTCGATACCGACGACGCGCAGCGCAGGCCAGGTGCGCGCTGCTTCGATCGCCAGCCAACCGACTCCGGTTCCGACGTCGAGAAGTGTCCCAGGTCGCCGCAATGTATCGTTGAACTCCGGCAACCGGGGGGCCAGCTCGTCGATTGCATGGACCACGCCACGCGACATCTGTCCGTAGGATTGCAGGATGACGGGGTCCTTGAAGGACCAACCCGGCGGGCGGCCCGGATCGTCGATCAGGTCAAGAGCCTGACGAAAGAACGCATTGATCGACGCCAGGACGATTGCCGGCTGATCTCCCGACAGACCGTCAAGCAGGCCGGGTTCGATATTCCCTATGACGTCCCGCAAGCGCGCACGGACGCGGGGATCGGCCGGCATGCCGGATTGCCGCAGTTGCAGTTCGGCAGCGATGGCTGCAAGCGTCTCCACGGACGCATTCAGGCGCTGCGCAACGGCGAGCAACGATTGGAAGCTCATGAATTATCCCTGGCGCATCCGAGATGACGTCGGATCGGTTGATATGGCGTGTCGGATCAGTCTGCAGTTTTGATGCCGGCGATGCGAACGACGTCTCTCCACACGACCAGCTCTCCCTTCATGCGTGCCGCGAAGGCTTCGGCCGAACCGTTGATCGGCGTGTACCCGAGTCCTTCCAGTCGCTCCCTTACGTCCGGCAACGACATGATCCGAGCGACCTGCCGATGCAGTCGGTCAACGACGTCCTTGTCGGTCCCCTTGGGAACCAGTAGTCCGTTCCAATAGCCGATCTCGTGGCCCGGAACGCCGGCTTCTTCGAGCGTCGGAACATCCGGAAACGCCGCAGACCGTGTCTTGTCGGCCAGGGCCAGCAGGCGCAGCTTTCCTTCCTTCGCGAGCGGAGCGACGATCGGAAGGGTGAGAAACAGGATCTGGGTATGCCCCGCTACCGTTGAAGCCGCGGCCGGCGGGCCGCCTTGAAACGGTACGTGGGCGACGTCGAGCCCTTCGGCGATTTTGAACAGCCACTCCGCCGCCAGATGCGGCGACGACGCATATCCGGGCGAAGCATAGTTGTACTTGCCGGGGTCGGCTTTCACGAGGGCGATAAGCTCTTTCAGTGTTGCCGCCGGGACCGAGGGATTGATCGAAATCGTCTCTGGGGCGGCGACGAGCAACGTCACGGGCATGAAGCTATCGGGAACGTCATACGAGATCTTTGCGTTGGTAGCCGCCTGAACGACGAAGTTCTGGTTGACGATGACCATCGTGCACCCGTTCGCCGGCGCCCTCGCAGCGGCGGCTGTGCCGATCATCCCGCTCGCCCCTGGCCTGTTCTCGACGTAGGATCGGCTACCCGCCTCCGACAGCTTCTGCGCGAGGATCCGCGCCACGAGATCGTCCGGCGAACCGGCCGGATAGGACACGATGATTTTCACTTGTTGCGGACATATCTCGGCGTTCGCCGGCAACCAGCAAATGGGAAGGATTGCGGCAAGCGAGACCAGTCCCAGGCACAGCAGCCGTAGTGTTTTTCTCATCGCAATCTCCGCGCAACGGGCGACGGCGAGCCGGCGAAACCTACGCGCCAACGAATGACTGGGGGAGCCGCAACATTGAGAAACGAGGCGGCAGAAGTGCATAATCGGAACATGTTCGACTGGGCCGACCTCAAATACTTCCTGGCAGTCGCGCGCAACCACAGCACGATCGCGGCGGGAAAGGCGCTTGGCCTCAGTCAATCGACCGTTCATCGACGGCTCAGCGAGCTCGAGCGGCGGATCGGACGGCAATTGGTGGTGCGTCAACCGAGCGGCTACCGGCTGACCGAATTAGGCGAGGCATTGCTACCCTACGCCGAACGCGTCGAGGTCGCCGTTACCGACTTCGAGCGTCGGGTAACCGACACCGCCCTGGACCTGACCGGCGTCATCCGGGTCACCTGCCCGGAGCCGATCGTTTACCGGATGACGCAATCGAAGCTCATCGACCGTTTCCATGCGCGCCATCCCAAGCTGCGGGTCGAGTTCGTGACCAGCGATCGTTATTTGGACCTGTCGAAAGGCGAAGCGGACGTCGCCTTCCGGTCAGGCGATACGGACGACGAGCTGGTGGGCCGCAAGATCGCCGACTCGATCTGGGCGGTCTATGCCAGCCGCGCCTATATCGAGCACCACGGCAAGCCGGAACGAATCGAGGATCTGTCTCTTCATCATCTGGTGGGCTTCGACGACACGCTGAGCAACCATCGCGCCGCGAAGTGGCTCAGGGATGTGGCGCCGCAGGCCAAGATGGCGGCGCGCGCCAACAGTGTCCTTGGCCTTATCTATTCCGTGAAGTCCGGCCTCGGGGTCGGGCCGCTGCCGGCCGCGCTGGGAGATGCGGAGCCGGATCTTGTCCGGGTGCTGGGGCCGGTTGCCGAGCTGTCGCGAAGCTGGCGCCTGCTGGCGCACCCCGATCTCAGGAGAACGCCGCGCATATCCGCATTCTTCGACTTCATCATCGAAGAACGCGAGTCGATGAAATCGTATCTGACAGGCTAATCGCCATGCATTTGGGTGCGACGACGGCCGCGAACGGGCAATGAGTTAGAGCAAGCCCTCGCTCTGCCCGGTTTGAGGCCGGTACGCCGCGTCCGGTTCCCAACTGCACACCAACCGGCCGTCAGAACTGCGATGCCAACGGCAAACGAGCTTCGTTGCCGCCATCGGCAGACCGTCGAGGCCGAGCAGGCACACCAGGTCTCGGGTGACTTTTGACGAATTCGCCGGCCGGGCTGCAGCCGGGCGAACGTTGCGAAATGCGGCGATCATCTTCCGCGCCTCCTTCTTCTCAGATCGATTGGTTCGACCCGGGAGGCGCAAGGGATCAGGGGCTCGGCGTGCCGATGCCCCCGGGGTCTCTCGATCGTCCCGGGCAGTTGCTAGGTCGGGGGTTCATCGAATCCCTTGCTACGGTTGCTCTGGCCCGCCGCCTCGAACGGGTTCGACAAGGGGCAGGTGTCGGGATATATACCCCCCTCCAGGATAGGATCAAGCCCAGTGTCGCACACCACGCAAGAAAAAGAGAAGCGCAAGCTGCTCATGAGACTCCGGCGCATTCGTGGCCAGCTCGATGCCGTCGAGCGGCGGATCGAAGAGGAGGCGACGTGCGCCGCCATTCTCCAACAGGCCACCGCTTGCCGGGGCGCGCTGGATGGGTTCATCGCCGAGGTGATCGAGGACCACATCCTCGAGCATCTGGTCGATCCGTCGGCGAAACAGGGCGATCCGCGCTCTCAGGCGGCGGAAGAGCTGGTCGAAATCATCCATTCCTACCTGACCTGAGGTCTGCCATGGCTGAGACCGACAACGGCAACCCCTCGGCGTTCCATAGCCACGTCTTCCTCGGTGAGGGGCACGAGAGGAGCGAGCGCAAGACCTGGGCCGTGATCTGGCTGTGTGGGGCCATGATGCTCGCCGAGATCGTCGGCGGCTTGTTGTTCGGCTCGATCGCGCTCGTTGCCGACGGCCTGCACATGAGCACGCACGCCGGTGCGCTTCTGCTGGCCGCCCTCGCCTATACCTACGCCCGCAAGCATGCTGACAATTCCAACTTCACCTTCAGCACCGGCAAGCTCGGCGATCTCGCAGGCTTCACCAGCGCCATCATTCTCGCAATGATTGCCCTGCTGATTGCCTACGAATCGGCCGGTCGACTCTTCGAGCCGGTCCCGATCCACTTCCGCGAGGCCATTCCGATTGCCTGTCTCGGCCTGGCGGTGAACGTCGCCAGCGCCTGGCTGCTCAGCAGCGGCGGACATCACCACGGCCACAGCCATGCACGCCACGAGCATGACCATGACGAAGCGCACCGCATTGCAGTTGAAGCGGGCATCGTCAGCCTTGAAGTGTTCGAGGACGGCGTGCCGCCGCGTTTCCGGCTCCGCGTCGTGAGCGGCGGCGCTCTCACCGCGCAAGCAACGTCGATTGAAACAGTGCGCCCTGATGGTGAGCGGCGGCTCTTCACGATGCAGCAGCAAGACGGCTATTTGGAATCGGTCGAGGAGATTCCCGAGCCGCACGCCTTTACGGCATGTCTGCGGATCGGCCGGCGTGACTATCCTGTCATCTTCGAAGAGCACGCGCACGGCGCGGCGCATCGTGACAACAACATGCGCGCCGCCATCATCCACGTCATCGCCGACGCCGCGGTTTCCGTGCTGGTGATCGCGGGCCTGCTGCTCGCGCGGTCTTTTGGTTGGCTCTGGATGGACCCGCTTGCGGGCATCATTGGCGCTGGCGTTATCGCAAGCTGGTCGTACGGCCTGATCCGGGACACCTGCGCGATCCTACTCGATATGATTCCGGACCGGCGTCTGGCGGACACCTTGCGCCAAACCGTCGAGAGCGACGGCGACAAACCGATCTCCATCTTTGGCGTCTGGGGCCGGGGCATCTGGGCGCGATCGTCTCGGTAATTACCATGCACCCGCGCGATGCCGACTACTATCGCGGCCGACTCGCACGCTTCAAATCGTTGTCGCATCTCACCATCGAGGTCTCGCATCGGCAGCGACCTGGAATAGTATACTGCGGGGATAGGTAGGATGGTCAGGCGAGGCCATTCTTGTATTCACACCTTCTCCGACATGCCTGCGCCGCGAGCTTGCTTCTCGTCAGTTGCTTGGCAGTCGCTGTGCATGCCCATGCTGAACCGCCCCGCTCGGCCGCGCCTGCGGGGCCGGACACCGAGCATATGTTCGGCTTCACCGAGGGCAGCGACATCGGACGCCGCGGCGATCTCGAAGGCGAAGTGGAAACGGTTGGCCGCTTCGGCCGGCAGGCAAGCACCTACAGTGCGGTCTCGACGACACCGACCGTGAAATACGGTGTGACCGACCAGTTCCGGATCGCCCCGGCGGTGACCGTCTCCAGCTACGCGATCTCCGGGCTCGACGGTAGCGCCGACCAAAATCGACTGAGCTTCGACGCCGTGTCGCTGGAGTTTCGCTATCACCCGCTCGACCGGGCCTCCGCGCCGGTCGGCCTGACGTTCGTCGCCACGCCGTTTGTCGGCTTCACCAACCCGGCCGATGGCGTCCCCGCTGACCGTTTTGGCGCCCTGTTCATAGCGGTGGCGGATCGCGCCCTGATCCCGGGACAGCTCTATGCCGCTCTCAATCTCAGTTACCAGCTCGAGCGCGATCGCGAGCAGGCAAGCGGACTCGCCATCGACGGCTCCATTCTCGGCTTCAACGCAGCGGCATCGCGGCGATTGTCATCCTGGCTCTATCTCGGCGGCGAGGCACGCTATCTCCGCGCCTTCAGCGGTCTCGCGCTCGATGCCCTGGCCGGGCAGGCGCTCTATGTCGGTCCGACCTTCTATGCGCCGGTGGTCAAAGGCGTCACGCTGTCAGGGGCCTGGGACGTGCAGGTCTGGGGACAGGCCGCGGACGTCGGCCGCGGTCTCGACCTCACCAACTTCGAGCGCCATCAGGTCAAGCTTCGGCTGAGCTTCGATCTCTGACCTTCGCTGTTCGCACCCAGTTTGCACCTGGCACTATTCCGCTCTGTCATGCCGCGCACTGACATACTCGTTCACCGTCGTGGATGAAACGCCCGCCCGCTTGCGTTTCAGCGCTGGTGCCCCCGGTCGGACTCGAACCAACACTTCCGTGAGGAAACCGTCGAGGCCGAGCAGGCACACCAGGTCTCGGGTGCCGCCGGCAACGACTCGGATGTCGGTTCGTTGGACGCGATGCGAACCTGTAGCGGAGGCGATCCATGTGCGAAGGAATGGCCGCTGATTGCCGTGGCGGGCCTGGTGACGGCCCGTCGGAGCCTCTACGCACCGTGGATACCCTGGTTGTTGACCAGCCTCGAGGTGGTATGGCTGGTCCACTGCCTCGTGATGCTCGCCGAGGCGACAGGGCAGCCCCTGCATCTCGCCCTCGACACGCCGGCCGCGTCGGTGATCTTCGTGACCCTTGCCGCCGGCGCTGTGCGACACCGGCCGCTGCTGATTCTATACGGGTGGGCTGTTCGTGGCTCTCTGGGTCGCGCTTCTCCTGGTGGCGCCCGCCATCGGCGTCGGCGTCAATGCCTGGACTTCCGCCACGTTGACGGCCGCGCTTGGGCGTCTGGCGATCGTCGGTCTGGTGACCTTCGCGCTCTCCATCGCCGTCATGCGGGCGCGTCGGACGTTGACGCGGTCACTGACCGAAGCCCATTTGCGTGCAAATCTCTCTCGATATTTCAGTCCGCAACTGGTGGACGAAATCGCGAATGCCGGCGATGCTCCGTCGTTCCGGCCTCAGAGTGCCGCGATCCTGTTCGCGGACCTGCGCGGCTTCACCGGCCTCGCCGAGAACGTGGCGGCCGACAAGGTCGCGTATTTCCCGAACGACTATCGCCGCCGCATCTCTGAACCGATCACCAAGCATCACGGCACGATCGACAAATTCATCGGCGATGGCGTGATGGCGATCTTCGGCGTGCCGCAGCCGCGCGCCAACGATGCGCGCAACGCCGTGCTCGGCGGCCTGGCGGTGGTTTCCGCCATCGAGCAGTGGAGCGCCGAGCGGGTCGCCAATGGGCTTCCGCCGCTGCGCGTCGGTGTCGGAGTCCACTACGGCGACGTGATTGCCGGGCCTTTGAGGGACGCGCAGCGGCTCGAATACACGGCCATTGGCGATACCGTGAATATCGCCGCACGTATCGAACGTCTCACTGCCGATCTCGGCGAATCGTTGCTGATCTCGGCCGATGTCCTCGCATCGGCACCTGATTTGGAGACGAACTTGGCATGGGTCCCGCTATCCGCACATTTTCTGCGGGGACGCAGCCAGCCAATTGAGATCTACCGGCCGGATTGGAAGACCATCGAGTCCTCTGGCCAGATGCAGGTCGCCTGGCCGTCAGGTGCAAAAAGGCGAGATGGCGCAAGCAGTTAGACCTGCAGTCTCCTTGTTGCGCTTCGACCGTCGGTTACATCAACGTGATTGGCAGCAGTCGCCAACCGGCGCAATATGGGCCGGATGAAGGGTGTCCGCCGTCTGGCCGCATTCCTGGGGTGCCTCGCCGCGATTTCGGCGATGCTCCCGGTGGCGGCGTTTGCCTGGACGAAAGCCGCCGATGCCATGCCCCAGCGTATGGCGATGTCGCAGCCTTGCCCTCACTGCCACGATTGCGACCCCTGTCAGACCGCGGATAACGGCTGCTCGCAGGTCTGCGTGAGCCCGCTGTCGACGCTCGGATCCGTTGCCCTGCCGGTGGTCGATCGTGGCGACAGCGCTGTGCCCGGTCGCCTGGTCGTGCTGCACGGCCTGTCACGGCCGCCAGACCCTTTCCCACCGCGATCCTGATTTCCTGATCGTTGTCGAGGTGGAGCGCCGTGTCTTCGGACACTGCGCTGTGCGCGCCTATGCGCGCTGTCGAAAGGGAAGTCGCATGTCGAACGAATCGCAATCAAGGCGAAGCCACGTCCTGCCATTGACGCTGCTCGCGCTGGCATTGGGGGCCGCGGGCGGCGCGGGAGCCGCCCTGTGGATGTTGAAGGGCAGCGGGCCAGGCGCTCCGATGCCCTCCGCCGAGGCCATGGCCCCGCCCCCCGCCGGCCCCTCCACCGGTCCGTGCAGCGGCAAGCCGGCCAAGTTCTATCGCAATCCGATGGGTGCCCCCGATACCTCGCCGGTCCCGAAGAAGGATTCGATGAACATGGACTATATCCCCGTGTGCGAGGACGAGGGAGCACCGCAGGACAGCAACGTGATCAAGGTGAGCCTCGACCGAGTGCAGCGGCTGGGCGTGCGCACCGAAACGGTCGAGGAGCGAGCCCTCGTCCGCACCGTTCGCACCTTCGCTTCTGTGCAGTACGACGAGCGCCGTCAAACCCTGATCGCGCCCAAGTTCGGCGGCTGGATTGAGAAGCTGTTCGTCAACGCCACCGGCGACCTTGTAAAGGCAGGTCAACCGCTGTTCGAGGTCTACAGCCCCGAACTGAACGTCCTGCAACAGGAATTCGCCCTGTCGCACGGTATGGGCGGGGCCGGCGCCGCCGATGGGCGTCTGCGCAACCTCGACTACCCGCAAGCCGAACTGGACAAGCTGCGCCGCGGCGAGAAGCCGTCGCGCATCATCACCTTCCCTTCGCCCGCGTCGGGCACGGTGGTCGAAAAGATGGCCGTCGAAGGTATGCGCTACCAGCCGGGCGAGACACTGTTCCGCATCATCGACACGCGCACCATGTGGGTGCTGGCCGAGGTCTACGAGCAGGATCTGGGTTACGTGAAGGTGGGCGATATGGCGAAGATCACGGTCAATACCTGGCCAGATCGGCCGTTCATGGGCAAGGTGATCTTCATCTATCCCAATGTCGGCAAGGAAAGCCGCACCGCCAGGTTGCGCATCGAGGTCGCCAATCCTGACGGCCTGCTGCGCGCCGACATGGCAGCCACCGTCGAGATCGAAGCGCCTCTGGGACGCGTGCTTGCCGTGCCTGAGTCCGCCCTCATCGACAGCGGCCGCCGTCAGATCGTCCTGCTCGAACGCGGCGAGGGCCGCTACCAGCCCGTGGCGGTAAAGCTCGGCGCGCGCGTGCCGGGTTACGTGCAGGTGCTCGACGGGCTGGCGCCCGGTGAACGCGTGGTCACCTCCGCCACCTTCCTGATAGACGCCGAAAGCAACCTGCGCGCAGCGCTCGGGACGTTCTCAGCGGGAGAAAACAAATGATCGTGAGCGTCATCCGCTGGTCGGCACGCAACCTGCTGTTGATCCTGATCTGTACCGTGGCCGTGGTCGCCGGCGGCTTTTATGCCGTCGGCCGCGTCTCCCTCGACGCCATCCCCGACCTCTCCGACACGCAGGTGATCGTCTACACCGAGATGCCGGGTCAGGCGCCGCAGGTAGTCGAAGACCAGGTCACCTATCCATTGACGACGGCAATGCTTGCCGTGCCGCACAGCCGGGCTGTGCGCGGCTTCTCGTTTTTCGGCGTGTCGTTCGTTTACATCATCTTCGAGGACGGCACCGACATCTACTGGGCGCGCAGCCGGGTGCTCGAATACCTCAATTCAGGCACGCTGAAGCTGCCGCCGGACGTGAAGCCGTCACTGGGTCCCGACGCTACAGGTGTCGGCTGGGTTTACCAGTACGTTGTGGTCGGCGCCAACCGAACGCTGGCCGAGCTGCGTTCGCTGCAGGACTGGTACGTGCGCTTCGCGCTGGCGAAGGCTGGCGGCGTCGCCGAAGTGGCGAGCGTCGGCGGCTTTGTGCGGCAATACAACGTCATCGTCGATCCTGCGAAGCTGCGCGCCTTCGGCGTGCCGCTCGGCCGTGTCATCGACTCGATCCGCGCCTCCAATCGCGAGGTCGGTGGCCGGGTCGTCGAGATGGCCGAGGCTGAGTTCATGGTGCGCGGCCGTGGCTATGTCAAAAGTGCTGCAGACCTCGAGCAGATCGTGCTGCGGACCGAAGGTCCGGCGCCCGTGCTCTTACGCGACGTTGCCAGGATCGAGCTGGGACCGGACGAACGGCGCGGCGTCACAGAACGTGACGGTGAAGGCGAGGTCGTGGGCGGTATCGCCTTGCAGCGCTTCGGCCAGAATGCGCTCGATGTAATCGACAACGCCAAGGCAAAGCTCAAGGAGGTCGCGGCCGGCCTGCCCGAAGGCGTGCGCATCGAGACGGTCTATGACCGGTCCGAGTTGATCCATCGTGCCATCGAGACGCTGAAATCGACCCTGATCGAGGAGAGCCTGGTCGTCGCCGCGGTCTGCGTCATCTTCCTGCTGCACGTGCGCTCGGCCCTGGTCGCCATCATCACCCTTCCCGTTGGCGTGCTGATGGCCTTCATAGCGATGCATGCGCTGGGGCTCGGCTCCAACATCATGAGTCTCGGCGGCATCGCCATCGCCATTGGCGCCATGGTCGACGCCGCCATCGTCATGATCGAGAACGCGCACAAGCATATCGAGAGACTGAAGCCGGGCGAAAGCCGCGCCGAGGCCATCATCGATGCCGCGATCGAGGTCGGGCCAGCGCTGTTCTTCAGCCTGCTGATCATCACCGTCTCGTTCCTGCCTATATTCGCGCTCGAAGACCAGGAGGGCCGGCTGTTCAAGCCGTTGGCCTGGACCAAGAGCCTGGCGATGGCGGCTTCCGCGCTATTGTCGGTGACGCTGGTGCCGGCGTTGATGATGCTGTTCGTGCGCGGCCGCATCCTGCCGGAGCACAAGAATCCGGTGAACCGCGTGCTGATCTGGCTCTATCGCCCGCTCATCAACATGGTTTTGCGAGCGCGGCTGCTCACTATTTGGTTAGCTCTGCTGATACTGGGCGCCAGCATCTGGCCGGCGCTGAAGCTCGGCAGCGAGTTCATGCCCAATCTCGACGAGGGCACGCTGTTCTACATGCCCACCACCTTGCCTGGCCTGTCGGTGACCAAGTCGGCCGAGCTACTGCAAACCCAGGACAAAATCATCAAATCGTTCCCGGAAGTGGAGTCGGTATTCGGCAAGGCCGGCCGCGCAGCGACGGCAACCGACCCCGCGCCACTCGAGATGTTCGAGACGGTGATCAACCTGAAGCCAAAGAGCCAGTGGCGCACGGACATGAACATCGACAAGTTGATCGTCGAGATGGACCGTGCTCTGCAGTTCCCCGGAGTCAGCAACGCCTGGACCATGCCGATCAAGGCGCGCATCGACATGCTCTCGACGGGCATCCGCACACCGGTTGGCGTCAAGCTGCTCGGTCGGGACTATACCGAGCTGGAGCAGGTCGCTCGCCAGGTCGAGGCGGCGATCCGGGACGTCCGGGGCGCGACCTCGGTCTATGCGGAGCGCGTGAACGGTGGCTACTTCCTGGACATCGTTCCCGACCGCGCGAAGCTCGCGCAATACGGCGTGCTGGTCGAGGATCTGCAGCAGGCCGTGGCCAGCGCTCTGGGCGGTGAAGCGGTGAGCAACACCGTCGAGGGGCGCGAGCGCTACAGCATAAACGTCCGCTACCCACGCGACTACCGCTCCGATCCGCGCGCGATCGCTCAGGACATCCTGGTGCCCAACATGCGTGGCACGCTGCTGCCGTTGGGACAGGTGGCCGATGTGCACCTGACACAAGGGCCGACCACCATCCGCACCGAGGACGCGCGGCTCGCGGTCTACGTCTTCGTCGACTTCCGTGACCGTGACCTTGGCGGCTTCGTTGCCGATGCCCAGCACGCGGTGCAGGAGAAGGTCAAGTTTCCACCCGGCACGTATGCCGTGTGGAGCGGCCAGTTCGAGTATCTCCAACGCGCCGAGGCCAAGCTCAAGATCGTGGTGCCGGCGACGCTGCTGCTCATCTTCGTGCTGCTCTATGTGAGCTTCGGGCGGATCAGCGAGACGCTGATCGTCATGCTGTCGCTGCCCTTCTCGCTGGTCGGCGGCTTGTGGCTCGTCTGGTGGATGGGCTTCAACCTGAGCGTCGCGGTCGCCGTGGGCTTCATCGCGCTGGCCGGCGTCGCCGCCGAGACCGGCGTCGTGATGCTGATCTACCTCGACCATGCGTTGAAGGAACGACAGCGCCATTGCGAGACGGAAGGACGCGCGCTCGAGCCGGCGGACCTGCGGGCCGCCATCATTGCCGGCGCCGTCGAGCGGGTGCGGCCCAAGATGATGACCGTGACCGCGATCATGGCCGGCCTGCTGCCGATCCTGTGGAGCACCGGCACGGGCTCGGAGGTGATGCAGCGTATCGCCGTGCCGATGATCGGCGGCATGGTGAGCTCGACCGTGCTCACCCTGCTGGTGATCCCGGCGATCTATGGCCTGGTGAAGGGCTGGCGGCTTGAGTCTGCATCGGTCCCTGCCCGGGAGGCCCGCGCATGAAACCCCTGGTCTTGATCATGCTGTTCACCCTGCTCGCGGCCTGCTCCGACGCGCCGCCGCACGTGATCTCGCCCTCGGCTGGCCCCGACGACCCGGCAAGTCCCGCGGCGAACATACCCTATAGGCCCGTAATGGCTGGCACCACCTACCACGGCATCGGGAGCAAGCCATGAGACGCTCGATCATCCCGGCGCTTGTCGCGGCGACGCTGGCGGCCGGTTGTGCACAATTCTCACCCGACGGCGGCATGGGCGACGTAGCCGATGGCGTGGCGCGCGAAGCCGGTCCTGGCGCCGGCAAGAGCGTGGTTAAGATCACGAGCGCCGAGCAGGCGCAGCGCGTCAAGGAGCAGGTCGCGGCCCTGTTGGCTGGGCCGCTGTCGACCGATGCGGCCGTGCAGGTGGCGCTGCTCAACAATCGCGACCTGCAGGCGGCCTACAACGACCTCGGCGTCTCGGAGGCCGACTACGTGCAGGCAAGCCTGCCGCCCAATCCTGGCATATCGCTGATGGGCGTCACCGGTACCGGCGTCGCCAACTTCGAGGTCAGGCTGATCGAGGACATCTTGAGCCTGATTACCCTACAGCGCCGCACGGCGATTGCCGCCGAGCATTTCGCCCACGCCCGACACCAAGCGATCTCCACGACCCTGCGTCTCGCAGCCGATACGAGGCGTGCCTATATCCGTGCCGTGGCTGCCCAGCAGCAGGTCGGCTTCCTCGACCGAGCGCGGGCCACGGTGGACGCCGCGGTGCGGTTGAATGCACGGCTGGGCGAAGCGGGCGGCGGCGACCAACTCGACCAGGCTGAGCTCGCCGCCTTCTACGCCGAGTTGAGCGCCAAGCTCGGCCAGGCGCGGCTCACGGCGCGGCGCGAACATGAAACCCTGATCCGCCTGATGGGCCTGTGGGGAGGCGACACCGGCTTTACGCTGCCGCCGGAGCTGCCTGCCCTGCCCGGCGAGCCCGAGTCGCTGGCAACCGTCGAGGTCGAGGCGATCAACCGCCGGGTCGACCTGATCATTGCCCGCCACGACGTCACTGCCTTGGCCAAGTCACTGTCGTTGACGCAGGCCACGCGCTACGTCTCGATGCTCCAGCTCGCTGGAATCTTCAACAGCGAATCGGCCAATCCCCTGACCAACTCGAACACTGCGATCAACCGCGGCGGCGGCGGTCTCGACCTGCAGCTGCCGATCTTCGACACCGGCGAGGCGCGCGAGCGCAAGGCGCGCGAGACCTACATGGGCGCACTCAATCGCCTGGCCGCCAAGGCCGTCAACGCCCGGTCTGAGGCGCGCATCGCCTACGAGGCCTATCGCGGCACCTACGACATCGCGAAGTTCTATCGCGACCGCGTGCTGCCGCTGCGCAGCGTCGTTTCGAGGGAGATCCAGCTGCGCTACAGCAACGGCGTGCTGGCCGGCGAAGGCCTGCGCGTCGACTTGTTCAAATACCTGACCGACGCCCGCGCGCGCATCGGCGCCGAAGCGGCGGCAGTCGATGCCAGGCGGGATTTCTATCTCGCCGCCGCCGACCTGCAGGCGGCGTTGTCGATCGGCGTCGGATCGGCGGGCTCGACGTCGTCGCCTGCCATGCAATGAGAGGCAACGCTCATCGAATATACCCGCGGGAGGGTCGTGTCTTATCGCAGCCGGAAGCACCTTCGTGCTGCACCCAATTTGCACCAAGCACGTTTCTGCCCTGTCACGAAGTGGCTCGACATACTCGTCCAGCCTTCGAGATAAACGCTGGCCCGCTAGCATTTTGGCGCTGGTGCCCCCGGTCGGACTCGAACCAACACTTCCGTGAGGAAACCTGATTTTGAGTCAGGCGCGTCTACCAATTCCGCCACGGGGGCACTGAAGGTGCGCCGGGAATAAAGCCGAAGCCCCGCGCGCGGTCAACGACGGCAGCTGGCGGCTGGCGCTTTTCGTGCTGCCGACGGCCGCCGGCGCCGAGGTCGTGCCGGGCCTGCCGTAGCAGCGCGGCTTCTACGTCAACGCCCGGGCGACCTGCCAGACGGCGCGACGCTCATCCTCGTGACCAGGGACGGAATGAACGTCTCGCGGCGGGATATCCAGGCTCCGCAAGGTCGACAAGATCGGCCCGACGACCTTCCGCTTGAAGAACCCGGCCGGTGGTAACTTGCTGCTGCGGGGCGGCGCCCATCCGCTATAGTCTCCGCACTACAGCGGAGGCACGGTCTTGAGCTTCTCGTCCCTGTTCGCGCGCCTGGTCGCCGTGGTCGGCGGCACGGCGCTGCAGTACCGCCGCCTGACCGAAGGCGCGCCGACGCCCGCCTGGGGCGGCGCGCCGATGATTCCCGAGGCCCGGCCGCAGGGTGCGATCCCGACGCTGAAGATGCCGACGGCGCGCGGCTGGGATCCCGGGCACCTGCCGGTCGCGGCACCGGGGCTCAAGGTCAACGTGTTCGCCGACAAGCTCGACCATCCGCGCTGGATCGAGGTGCTGCCCAACGGCGACGTGCTGGTCGCCGAGGCGACGAGCGCCGATCGCCCGCCGCGCTCGGTCTACGACTACGCCATGGTCGCGACGTTGCGGCGCGCCAACGCGATGGGAAAGAGCGCCAACCGCATCACGCTGTTGCGCGACAGCGACGGCGACGGCGTCGCCGAGACGCGCGAGGTCTTCCTCGCCGGGCAGAACCAGCCGTTCGGCATGGCGCTGGTCGGCGAGACCTTCTATGTCGGCAACACCGACGGCGTGGTCGCCTTCCCGTTCAAGCTGGGCGAGACGCGCATCACCGGCCAGAATCGCGACAAGGGTCGCCCGCTGGTCAGCTTCAAGCCGGCCGGCCACTGGACGCGCAGCCTGCTGCTCAGCCCCGACAACAAAAAGCTCTATGCCGGCGTCGGCTCGCTCACCAACATCGCCGAGCAGGGCATGGATGTGGAGGAAGGGCGCGCCGCGATCTACGAGCTCGACCTCGAGCGCGGCACGCACCGCATCTTCGCCTCGGGGCTGCGCAATGCCGTCGGCATGGCGTGGGAGCCGAGCACCGGCGTGCTGTGGACTGTCGTCAACGAGCGCGACGGGCTGGGCGACGAGACGCCGCCCGACTATCTCACCTCGGTGCAGGACGGCGGCTTCTACGGCTGGCCCTATTGCTACTGGGGCCAGACGGTCGACGACCGGGTGCCGCAGGACGCCGCGATGGTCGCCAAGGCGATCACGCCCGACTATGCGCTGGGCGGCCACACCGCCTCGCTCGGCCTGTGCTGGGTGCCGGCGGGCACCCTGCCCGGCTTTCCCGAAGGCATGGCGATCGGCCAGCACGGCTCGTGGAACCGCAGCACGCTCTCGGGCTACGCGCTGGTGTTCATCCCGTTCAGCAACGGCAAGCCGTCGGGCCCGCCGCGCGACATCCTCGCGGGCTTCCTCGCACCGGATGAGAAGGAGTCCTACGGCCGCCCGGTCGGCGTGACGCTCGGCCACGACCGCAAGTCGCTGCTGATGGCCGACGACGTGGGCAACGTGATCTTCCGCGTGGCGGGAGCGTAGCGCTTGCGGGTACACGCCGGCTTCGCTCATATGCCGCCGACATGCATCCGTACATCCACGCCCAGACCCATCCCGAGAAGCCCGCCTACGTCATGGCGGCCACCGGCGAGACGGTGACCTACCGGCAGCTCGACGATCAATCCAACCGCATCGCGCAGCTTTTCCGCTCGCTCGGTCTCAAGGCCCGCGACCACGTCGCGCTCTACCTCGAGAACAACCCGCGCTTCTTCGAGATCTGCTGGGGCGCGCAGCGCGCCGGGCTGGTCTACACCGCGATCAGCTCGCGGCTGACCGCGCCCGAGATCGAGTACATCGTCAAGGACTGCGGCGCGAGGCTGTTCGTCACCTCGACCTACCTCGCCGACAAGGCGGCCGAGCTCGCCACCCTGCTGCCGGACGTCGATCGCTTCATGATTGGCGGGACGGTCGCCGGCTATCGCTCGTGGGAGGAGGCCGTTGCCGCGCAGCCCGCGACACGCATCGCCGACGAGACCGCAGGCCACGACATGCTCTATTCGTCCGGCACGACGGGCCGGCCGAAGGGCGTGCTGCCGGTCGTTCCGGCGCAGCCGATCGACGCCGACAATCCGCTGCAGCAGATCACCCGCGCGCTCTACGGCATGGGCGAGGACACGATCTACCTGTCGCCGGCGCCGCTCTATCACGCGGCTCCCCTGCGCTTCAACATGTCGGTCATGAAGCTCGGCGGCACCTCGGTGATCATGGAGAACTTCGACGCCGAGGAGTTCCTGCGGCTGGCGCCGAAATTCAAGATCACGCACACGCAGCTCGTGCCCACCATGTTCGTGCGCTTCCTCAAGCTGCCCGACGAGGTGCGGCTGAAGCACGACGTGTCGTCGCTGCGCTGCGCCATCCATGCCGCCGCACCCTGCCCGATCCCGGTCAAGGAGAAGATGATCGAATGGTGGGGCCCGATCATCTGGGAGTATTACGGCGGCACCGAAGGCAACGGCCTCACCCTGTGCAACTCGGCCGAATGGCTGGCGCACAAGGGCACCGTCGGCCGCGCCGTCGTCGGGCAGCTCAGGATCTGCGACGATGCCGGCCACGAGGTGCCGCCCGGCGAGCCAGGCACGGTGTACTTCGCCGGCGGGCGCGTGTTCGAGTACCACAACGATCCTAGGAAGACCGCCGAATCGCGCAACCAGCACGGCTGGACGACGCTTGGCGACGTGGGCTACGTCGACGCCGACGGCTTCCTGCATCTGACCGACCGCAAGGCGTTCATGATCATCTCCGGCGGCGTGAACATCTATCCGCAGGAAGCCGAGAACCTCCTGATCAACCATCCCAAAGTCATGGACTGCGCGGTGTTCGGCGTGCCCAACGAGGAGTTCGGCGAGGAAGTGAAGGCCGTCGTGCAGCCACGCGACATGTCCGACGCCGGCCCGCAGCTCGCCGAGGAGCTGCTGGCCTATTGCCGCCAGAACCTCTCGACCCTGAAGTGCCCGCGCACCATCGACTTCGAGGCCGAGCTGCCGCGCCATCCGACCGGCAAGCTCTACAAGCGCCTGCTGCGCGACCGCTACTGGCAGGGCCGCACGAGCAAGATCATGTGATGGCGGCCGACACGGACCGGGAGCATCAACCCGCCGTCAGCCGGCTGATGCTCTTCTTCGCCATCGTCTATGTCGTCGAAGGCATCGGCCAGGCCCGGGTCGGCATCATCCTTCAGCCGTTGACCAGCTTCCTGAAGCTCGAGGGCTGGACGCCGCTGCAGGTCACCGCCTATTTCGGCGCGCTGAACTTACCCTGGGTGATCAAGCCGGTGTTCGGGCTGGTCTCCGACTTCGTGCCGCTGTTCGGCTACCGCCGCACCAGCTACCTGATCCTGGCGAGCACCTGCGCCGCCGTCGGCTACGCCGGCATCGCGCTGCTGGAGCGGCCGTCGGAGTTCGCGCTGTTCCTGCTGCTCACCTCCTACGCCATGGCGACCGCCAGCACGCTGTGCGGCGCGTTGCTGGCCGAGAACGCGCGCACCTTCCAGCAGAGCAGCCTGTTCGTCGGTCAGCAATGGCTGTGGTTCTACGTCGCGATCATGCTGAGCGCCTTCGTGGGCGGCGAGCTGGTCGAGCATCTGTCGGCGTCGGCGGCGCTGACGGCGGCCGCAGCCGTCGCCGCCGTGGCACCGATCGCCGTCATCCTGGCCACGCCGCTGCTGCTGGAGGAAGCCCGGAGCAAGGTCGACCGGGAGACGTTCCGGGTCACGCTGACCGGCATCGTCGCGGCACTGCGCTCGCGCCCGTTGTGGCTGGTGGCGGCGTTCCTGTTCCTCTACGCCTTCGCGCCCGGCTTCGGCACGCCGCTCTACTACTACATGACCGATCGGCTGCAGTTCTCGCAGACCTACATCGGCACGCTGGGGTCGATCGCCGCCGCCGGCTGGATCGCGGGCGCCCTGCTGCATCGCTGGCTGCTGCGGCGGATGAGTGCCGGGCCCCTGCTCTGTCTCAGCATCGTGCTGGGCACGGCCTCGGCGGCTTCCTTCCTGCTGCTGACCGACGAAACGAGCGCGGCGATCGTCAACTTCGCCAACGGCCTCGCCCAGATGATCGCCACCATCGCGTCGCTCACCCTGGCGGCGCAGCACTGCCCCCGCCGCGCCGAGGGCTTCGCCTTCGCCGGACTGATGTCGGTGTCCAACCTGGCCGACATCTGCTCGATCAATGTCGGGGCGTTCCTGTACGAACACGTCTTCGACAGCCGGTTGGCCCCGCTGATCGTCGTCTCCGCGGCAACGACGGCGGTCGCCGCCGTGCTGGTTCCCTGGCTGGCGAGACGGAGGCTGCCATGATCGACGGTGCCGTCGCGGCGGACATGGATGTCGGCCTACATGGTCATGCCAACGGTCCCGACGCCGTCCTTGAGGGCGACGCAGCTCATGGTATGGGTGGTCGCCTGACTAGGGAGACCACCATGAAAGCCGCCGTCGTCACCGAGAACGGCGTCCAGTACACGGACGCGCCCAAGCCCTCGCCCAAGGCCAACGAGATCCTGATCAAGGTGAAGGCGGCGTCGCTCAACCGCGCCGACCTCGCGGTCGCGTCGGGCAACCGCCACGGCACGGTCGGGGGGCCGGGTACCATCGTCGGCCTGGAATGCGCCGGCGAGGTCGAAGCCGTCGGCGCCGACGTCAAGGACTTCAAGCCGGGCGACCGCGTGATGAGCTCGGCCGCCGGCGGCTTCGCCGAGTACGCCGTGGCCGACTCCGGCCGTGCCCACAAGATCCCGGCCAACAACATGAGCTACGAGCAGGCCGCCGGCATGGCCGTCGCCATCCAGACCATGCACAACGCGCTGGTCGGTGCCGGCCGCCTCAAGAAGGGCGAATCGGTGCTGATCCAGGGCGCGAGCTCCGGCGTCGGCCTGCTCGGCATGCAGATCGCCAAGCACATGGGCGCGTCGATCGTCATGGGCACCTCGACCAACGAAGGCCGCCGCAGCAAGCTGAAGGAGTTCGGCTGCGACCTGGCGCTCGACACCAACGATCCCAAGTGGCCGGAGAAGGTCAAGGAAGCGACCGGCGGCAAGGGCGTCGACCTGATCGTCGACCAGGTCTCGTCCGTGATGAACCAGAACATGGCGGCGGCGGCGATCCTCGGCCGCATCGTCAATGTCGGTCGCCTCGGCGGCATGAAAGGCGAGTTCGACTACGACCTGCATGCGCTGAAGCGCATCGACTATATCGGCGTCACCTTCCGCACCCGCAGCCCCGAGGAGGTGCGCGCCATCGTCAAGGCGGCCCGCGCCGACCTGTGGCCGGCGATCGAAGCGGGCAAGCTCCACCTGCCGATCGACAAGACCTTCCCGCTCGCCCAGGCCGCCGAAGCGCTGGCCCACATGAAGGCCAACGCGCATTTCGGCAAGATCGTCCTGGTGGTGTGATCCTCACGCGAGCTGGCCGATGCGCTCGCCCTGAAGGGGTCCGCGATGCTCGACAGCCCGGTCAGCGGCACGCCGAGCGCACCGCCTCCTCGCTCGCCAGCGCGGCCACCACGACGTCGGTAGTGCGCACCAGCACGGCCGATATTGCCCAGACCGAGGATTCCGACGGTTCTCATGGCCCGACAATGGCACGGCGATACGCTTGCGCACACGGCGACCAGCGCCCATTTTGGATGGACGCATGAAAGGTAATCGCATGGCAAAGGGCATCAACCATCTCGCGACCGCCGACGGCCTGTTCTTCGGCAAAGGCGCACTCGACCTGCGCAAGACCGGCAAGACGGTCGACGAGGCGCTCAAGGGCTGCGACGATGGCGAGCTGTTCCTCGAGTATGTGCAGAGCGAGAGCCTGGCGTTCGATGACGGCAAGCTGAAGAGCGCCGCCTACGACACCACCCAGGGCTTCGGCCTGCGCGCGGTGTCGGGCGAGGTCACCGGCTTTTCCCATGCCTCGGCGCTTGACGAGAAGGCGCTGAAGCGCGCCGCCGACACCGTGAAAACGGTGCGCGCCGGCAAGGATGGCACGTCCGACGAATCGCCGCACGGCACCAACCGGCTGCTCTACGCCGACGACAACCCGATCGACGGCGAGGCCTTCGAGAAGAAGGTCAAGCTGCTGCAGGAGATCGACGCCTACGTCCGCGGCAAGGAGCCGAAGGCGCGCCAGGTCACGATCTCGCTCGCCGGCTCCTGGCAGGTGGTCGAGATCATCCGCGCCGGCGGCTGGCGCGCCGCCGACGTGCGGCCGCTGGTGCGGCTCAATGTCAGCGTCGTCTGTGCCGACGGCTCGCGCATGGAGGCCGGCAACAGCGGCAGCGGCCGCCGCGCCGCCTACGGCGACATCTTCCATACCGACTACTGGAAGAAGGAAGCCGATGAGGCGATCCGCCAGGCGCTGGTGAATCTCGAATCGGTTGCCGCGCCTGCCGGCGAAATGCCGGTGGTGCTGGGCTCGGGCTGGTCGGGCGTGCTGTGGCACGAGGCGGTCGGCCATGGCCTCGAGGGCGACTTCCATCGCAAGAAGACCTCGATGTTCACCCACCTGATGGGCGACATGATCGCTTCGCCGGGCGTCACCGTGGTCGACGACGGCACGATCTCCGACCGTCGCGGCTCGCTCACCATCGACGACGAGGGCACGCCGACCCAGCGCAACGTGCTGATCGAGAACGGCCGCCTGGTCGGGCTGATGCAGGACCGCATGAACGCCCGCCTGATGGGCGTGAAGCCGACCGGCAACGGCCGGCGCCAGAGCCACGCCTATGCGCCGATGCCGCGCATGACCAACACCTTCATGCTGGGCGGCGACAAAGACCCGCAGGAGATCATCGCCTCGGTCAAGAAGGGCCTCTACTGCGCCAACTTCGGCGGCGGCCAGGTCGACATCGTGTCGGGCAAGTTCGTGTTCACGGTCACCGAGGGCTACCTGATCGAGGACGGCAAGATCACCAAGCCGGTCAAGGGCGCGACGCTGATTGGCGCCGGCTCGGAGGCGCTGACCAAGGTCGGGCTGGTCGGCAACGACATGTCGCTCGATCCCGGCATCGGGACCTGCGGCAAGGACGGCCAGGGCGTGCCGGTCGGCGTCGGCCAACCGACGCTGCGGATCGATGCGCTGACGGTCGGCGGCACGGCAACCTGAGCGGCGTAATCCTCCCCATATGAATGAGGAGGAATTCCCCCTACTCCCTGAGCCGCGCCTCGCGGATGAAGGAGTCGATGTCGGCCTCGGTGATCTGCTGCCCCGGCGGCACGCAGCGCGTGGCGTAGAGCACCCACTTGGTGCCCTGGGCATTGCCCGGCCCGACCTTGCGGATGCCGACGCAGGCTTCCCTCGCCGTGCTCTGGAAGGAGACGAAATCGGCGTCCTTGTACTGGCGGATGGCCGACATCTGGACGCTGCCCTTGGCCTGCGGGCTGCGCAGGCGGAGCGCGTCGGCCAGTTCCTGCTTGGAAACCACGCCGGTGTTGGGGTTCACCGCCTCGGCGACGTAATAGTAGTACTTCACGTCCTGGACGGTGCCGGCGGCGTTCCAGAAACGGAAATGGCCCGGCCCCGTGGAAAAGGCGTCGCGCGTCAGCTCGGCGGTGGTGCGGCAGCTCAGCCCCGCGGTCGGCCAGATGCGCGACTTGGCACAATCGACCTCGGCCCAGTCGATGCCCCCGACCTGTGCCAGAGCGGCTATCGGCGTCAGCGCCGATGCCATCGCCCCAAGCACACGCGGCAATCGCAACATTCCCGGCATCCTCGCGCAATAGAGGTAGCCGACAGGAAAGCGCAGCACGACGCTTGGGGCAAGTCGGTGACCGGCCGAGTGTGTATCGTCAGGTTCGCGGTTGTTTCGAGCGCAAAAAGAACGCGGTCACCGATCGTTCATTCGGAGGCCCGCGGTCCCCGAAGACAGCTACCTCTCTAGCCAAATGTCCTCGAACCGCCAGTTGTTGTAGATGCTGTTGACGTGCAGCGTCACGTTCTTGACCTGCGGCCACCAGCAGCCGGCGGCGCGGCCGTAGGCGATGATCGGCTTGGCCATCTCCTCCTGCAGCTTGCGGTCGATGTCCCAGACCATCTTCAGCCGCTTCTCCGGATCAAGCTCGCGCGACTGCGCCTCGAACAGCTTGGTCATCTCCGGGTTGCAGTAGCCGTTGTAGTTGCGCAGCGAGCCGCAGCCGTAGGTCTCGAACAGCGCGACGTCGGGATCGTCGACCGCGATGCCGCTGAGATTGAGCGCCACCGCATAGTCCTTCTTGAACACGCGGCTGTAGTAGACTCCGGTCTCGATCACCTCGAGCTCGCCGTCGACATAGACGTGCTTCAGCTGGTCGATCAGGATCACCGCCGGATCGCGGAAGGTCGCGATGTTGCGTGTACTGACCTTGACCTTGAGTCGCTTGTCGGGCCCGTAGCCCGCCTCCTTCATGAGGGTGCGCGCTTCCTCGCGAGCCTTGTTGACGTCGCCGTAGCCCGGCACGCCTTTCAGCATCTCGTCCGGCATGCCCCAGACGCCGTCGGGCGGCGGCAGCATGATGCCGCTCGGCTTGCCTTCGCCCTCGGCCAGGATGTCGATGAAGGCCTTGCGGTCGAGCGTCAGCCCCAGAGCGCGGCGGATCTTGGGATTGTCGAACGGCGGCGCCTGGGCGTTGACGATCAGGTTCGAGCTGACGCCGGTCTCGCGCATGGTGCAGATCGCCTTCGGCGCATCCGCCTTGATGTTCTTGAGCAGCGGCACCGTGACATCGGTCGGGAAGGTCATGTCGAACTTGCCGGCGATGAAGCTCAGCATGCGGGTCGAGCGGTCGGGGATGATGGTGAACTCGATGCCGTCGAGGTACGGCAGGCCCTTCTTCCAGTAGTCGGGATTGCGCACCAGCTTGATGCTCTCGTTCATCTTGAACTCGGCCAGCTTGAACGGCCCGGTGCCGATCGGCCGGCGCCGCATCTGGTCGACCGGCACGTGGCAGGCATAGATCGGCGTGTAACCCGAGGCGAGCAGGCCGAGCAGCGCGGGCTGCGGCGCCTTCAGGCGGAAGGTCACCTGGGTGTCGCTGTTGGCCGTCACGCTCTCGACGTTGCTCCACCAGGCGCCATGCGGATTGCGGCGCAGCTTGCTCTCGCCGCTCAGCAGCAGGTCGAAGGTGCAGGCGACGTCCTTGGCGCTGAACGGCTTGCCGTCGTGCCACCGCACGCCCTCGCGCGTGGTGAAGACCAGGGTCTTGCCGCCGTCCTTCCATTCCCACTTCGTCGCCAGGTCGGGCACGATCGACTGCAGGCTGTTCTTCGGCACGTGCTGGTCGAAGATGACGAGGTTGTTGTAGACGGACATGAAGGCCGCGGGGACCGACACCGTCGCCTCCTCGTGGATCGAGGCGCTCGGCGGATTGTCCATGTGCTGGATCTTCAGCACGCCGCCGTGCTTCTGGGCCAATGCGGGAAACGCGAATGCCAGAGCCGTCGCAGCGACGGCGAACGCAACACGACCTCTTCGGGCCATTGTTTCCTCCCAGACTCCGTTCGACCTCAAGCACCTCTGTGGTTACGCACGCACGCTTAAGCGACGCGAATTGCACATCAACTGTGATGAAGAACTCAGGGCGTGTACAGCCCCTTGGCTGCGGCCAGCGAAACGCCGAACGCTTCGATGGCGTCGAGCGTCGGGGTCGGCACGCCGGCCGAGCGGGCGAAGGCGACCGGCGCGCGGATGATCGACTCGATCTCCATCGGCCGGCCGAGGTCGTAGTCCTGCAGGATCGACGGACGGTGATCGAAGTAGACGCGCTTGGGCCCGTAGCGGACGTCCGGGCTGTCGTCGAGCACGATGCCGTGCGCGGCGGCGACGGCCAGCGCCTCGGCATGCGCGCGGCGGCAGAGCTGGTTGACGATCGGCGTCTTCTGCACCAGCGAGGGCTGGCCCAGGATCAGGCAGACCGCCGAGCCGGTGAGGTTGGCCATCAGCTTGTGCCAGATGTCGTAGCGGATGTCCGTGGTGTCGGGCGAGCCGATGCCGGCGCCCTTGAGCGCCGCGCGCAGCGCGCCGACCCGCTGGCTCTGCCGGTCGTCGATCTCGGCGACCCACAGCGTGTTGCGGTCCGGAATCTCGTTCACGATCACGCCCGGCTCGACGACATGGTTGGGCGAGGTGATGGCACCGCCCAGCGTGCGCCCGGGACCGACGGCCTTGAGCAGCGCGCCGCCCGGATCGAGCCGCGACAGGTCGGGCGCCGGCGGCCGCGACTTGGGGAGGCCGTAGCCGTACCACCAGGGAATGCCGTTCTGCGCGAACACCACCGGCGTGTCGGGGCCGAGCAGCGGGCCGACGCTTTCCGCCAGCGCCGGCAGACCGGTCGCTTTCAGGGTCGAGATCACCGCGTCCTGCTGGCCCAGCTCCGACGGATCGTCGCTCGCATGGACCTTGACGGTGATCTTCCTGTCGCCGGCGATCAGGGTCAGGCCCTTGGCGCGGATCGCCTCGAGATGGGCGCCGCGCACCACCACCGAGACCTCGTTGCCCGAGGCGGCCAAGCGCGCCGCGAAATTGCCGCCGATAGCCCCGGCCCCATAGACGCAAATCCGCATGAAACAGTCCCCTCTTGCGCTATCGTAGGCCAAAGCCCGGGAGGAAAGACATGGCAACACGCGAATATCGCGGCCTCGCCTACCGCAACAATGCCGATCTCGCGGCCTGGCTCGCCAAGCGGCCCGCCGAGAAGGCACTGGAACCAGACCTGCCGATCATCGATCCGCACCATCACCTCTGGCACACCGAGGCGCGCGGACTCTACTTCCTGCCCGAGCTGCTGAAGGATTTGGGCGGCGGCCACAACGTCGTCTCGACGGTGTTCCTCGAATGCCAGGCGATGTTCCGCGCCGCCGGCCCCGAGGCGATGAAGCCGGTCGGCGAGATCGAGTTCGTGGTCGGCCAGGCGGCGCAGATGGCCTCCGGCCAGTACGGCAGGACGCGCGTCTGCGAGGGCATCATCGGCTGGGTCGACCTGCTGCTGGGCGCCAAGGTGCGCGAGGTGCTGGAGGCCGAGATCGCCGCCAGCGGCGGCCGCTTCCGCGGCGTGCGCTACGGCACCTCGTGGGACGAGGGCCTCGCCGGCAGGTTCGTGTCGCGGCCGATGACCCAGCATCGCCTGCTTGATCCCAAGCTGCGCGAGGGCTTCGCGGTACTGGGCAAGCTCGGGCTCACCTTCGATTCCTGGCACTTCCATCCGCAGTTGCCGGACCTGATCGACCTCGCCCGCGCCTTCCCCGACCAGACCATTATCTGCGACCATGTCGGCGGCGCGCTCGGCGTTGGCCAGTATGCCGGCAAACAGGCCGAGGTGACGGCCGCCTGGAAGAAGAGCATCGCCGAACTCGCCAGGTGCCCCAACGTCAACATGAAGCTCGGCGGCCTCGGCATGACCTCGTTCGGCTTCGGCTTCGAGTTCGAGGACGCGCCGCCATCGTCGGAGACGCTGGCCGAGACTTGGCGGCCCTACATCGAGACCTGCATCGAGGCGTTCGGCGCCAACCGCTGCATGTTCGAGAGCAACTTCCCGCCCGACAAGCAGAGCTGCGGCTACACCGAGCTGTGGAACGCCTTCAAGCACCTGACGAAGAACGCTTCGGCCGACGAGAAGCGCGCGCTCTACAGCGGCACCGCGGCGCGGGTCTACAAGCTGCAGCAGCTTTAGTTGTCATCCCGAGCGTAGCGAGGGATCCACCCTGGCTCGCATAGATCCCTCGGCTTCGCCTCGGGATGACAAAGTCACTTCTTCTCCGGCTCGACCGGCGTCGTCTTGGTCTCGCGGGTCTCCGCGAGCTTCAGCGACTCGAGGAAGCGGTTGGCGGCGGTCTTGCTCGCCGCGTCGTTGTTCTCGACCGTGACCAGCAGGCGGAACAGCCGGTCCTTGGCGATGTAGGTGCGCATCATCACGCCGGAGCCGCCCTCGCCCTCGATGTCGAGGGCGTAGCCGTCCCAGCCCTGCAGGGTGATCGGCTCGTCGCGCAGATACTTGTACTTGGGCTTGGCGAAGGCCTTCTCGGAGTCGCCGCGGCCGAGCTCCCGGGCCATGTCCTTGCCGTCGCGGCTGGAGAACCAGCCGGGATCGTAGTCGACATAGTCGAAGTTGAAGATCTGCTGCCCGGGCTTGGATTCCCAGGCGACGCGCGGCGAGGCGTGGCCCTTCTCCTTCTCGTCGGCGGTGGTCTTGTTCACCGGCGCCGGCATCTCCAGCCGGAAGCGCAGGTCGGGCGCCACCACGGTCTGCCATTCGCCGCTCTGCGCGCGCGCGACGGCAGGCAGGGCGGCCAGGGACGCCAGAACGAAACGACGCTTCATGCCGGCGGAGACTAAAGCGATTTCCGGGAAGATGGAACCGTGAGCGGTTCCATCTTCCCGGAAATGCGCAACTCAGTAGGCGTAGTCGCGGAACAGCGGCGCGAACGAGCGGCCCCATTCGCCTTTCCACTTGGCGAGCAGCTCGTCGGCCGGAGCGAGGCCGCTGGCGACGGCGCGATCGAGCGGCGCCAGGTAGATCGTCTCGTCGTTGCCGTGGGCATCGAGCTGCCGGCGCGCGCGCAGGCCAGTATGGGCGATTTCGACCACCTCGCGTGCGAGATCCGACAACGGCCGGCCCTGAAAGCGCGTGGCGAGGCCGTTGCGCGGCGTGTGGCTGCGCAGATAGTCGTGGTCCTCGACCGTCCAGTCCTTGACCACGTCCCACGCCGCGTCGAGCGCGCTCTGGTCGTACAGCAGCCCGACCCAGAAGGCCGGCAGCGCGTTCAGCGCCGGGATCGGCCCGGAATCGGCGCCGCGCATCTCGAGGTAGCGCTTCAACCGCACTTCGGGGAACGCCGTGGTGATGTGGTCGGCCCAGTCGTTGATGGTCGGCAGCTCGCCCGGCCGCGCCGGCAGCTTGCCCTTCATGAAGTCCTTGAAGCTCTGCCCGGAGGCGTCGATGTACTGGCCGTCGCGATAGACGAAGTACATCGGCACATCGAGCATGTAGTCGGCGTAGCGCTCGAAGCCGAAGCCGTCCTCGAACACGAACGGCAGCATGCCGCAGCGGTCGGGATCGGTGTCGGTCCAGATGTGGCTGCGGTAGCTCTTGAAGCCCGCATCCTTGCCCTCGACGAACGGCGAGTTGGCGAACAACGCGGTGGCCAGCGGCTGCAGCGCCAGCGACACCCGGAACTTCTTGACCATGTCGGCTTCGGACTCGAAGTCGAGGTTGGTCTGCACCGTACAGGTGCGCAGCATCATGTCGAGGCCGAGCTTGCCCTTCTTGGGCATGTACTCGCGCATGATCTTGTAGCGGCCCTTGGGCATCCAGTGGATATCCTCGCGCTTCCACTCCGGCGCGAAGCCCAGCCCGATGTAGCCGGCGCCTATTTCGCCCGCGACCGCTTTCACTTCGCGGATGTGCTGGGCGTTCTCCTCGGCGGTCTCGTGCAGGGTCTCGAGCGGCGCGCCCGAGAGCTCGAACTGCCCGCCGGGCTCGAGCGTGACGCTCGCCTTGCCGCGCTGGAGCGCGATGATGGTGTTGCCCTCGGTCACCGCCTCCCAGCCGAAGCGGCGCAGGCCTTCCAGCATGGCGCGCACGCCGCGCTCGCCGTCATAGGGCAAGGGCTTCAGCGTCGCCGTGTCGAAGCCGAACTTCTCGTGCTCGGTGCCCATGCGCCAGTCGGCACGGGGCTTGTTGCCGGCAGCAAAGTAGTCGATCAGCTGCCGCCGATTTTCGATCGGCGCGCCGCCACCCGACGGAGGTGCGGACATGCGTGACTTCTCCCGATTCACCTCGCGCCGTTCGAAGCGGCGGAGGCGGCGCCGTCGCATGAGCTTTCCTCACGCGAGCCAGCGGCTGGTTCATGGTGTTCGGAATCCCCTCTCCCATACCGGGAGGGGCGCGCGCAAGACTCTAAACGGCACCCCTGGATGAGCGATAATCGCTGGACAAACGCGGTGTCGGCTGCCGCCAGTCTCCGACCGACGCCTGCCAGCAGGCGAGGGCTGCAAGGGCCGCCGTATCGGCGCGCAGGATGCGCGGGCCGAGCCCGACTGCCGTCACATCCTTCATGCGACGCAGCGCCGTGAGCTCGTCCGCCGCGAAGCCGCCCTCCGGCCCGATCACGATGCCCCAGGGCGCCGCCCGTGCCGCCTTGTCGAGCTCGCCCAGCGCCTCGGCGATCGGCCGCCCGCCGCCGGTCTCGTCGGCCATCAGCAGCCGTCGTCCGGCCGGCCAGTCGGCCAGCAGGCGCGCGAATTCGACCGGCGCGCGGACCTCGGGCACCGACAGCCGCTCGGTCTGCTCCGCCGCCTCGACGGCGTTGGCGCGCAGCCGCTCGACATTGACCCGCTCGACGATTGTGTGGCGCGTGATCACCGGCTGAAGCGCCGCGACACCGAGCTCGGTCGCCTTCTCGGCGATCCAGTCGATGCGCGCCCGCTTGACCGGCGCGAAGCACAGCCAGAGGTCGGGCTCGGCCGCCTGCGGCCGCGTCTGCGCCGCCACCTGCGCGGCGGCACCCTTCTTGCCGCGCAGAGACAGCGTGGCCTGCCACTCGCCGTGCCGGCCGTTGAACAGCAGCAGCGGCGCGCCCGCGTCGCGGCGCATGACGTGGCGCAGGTAATGGGCCTGCGCCTCGGTCAGCTCCGTATCGGCGCCTGCGGACAAGTCGGCTTCCGTGAATAGACGCGTCGCGCTCATGTGGGCCATGATGCCGCCATGAGCGCAGGCCCGACAACCCGGGGCTTCACCGATATCGACCGCCAGCACTGGACGCTGCGCCATCTGCCGGCATGGATGCGTCCCTACGGCCGGCTGGCGCGCTGGGACCGGCCGATCGGCACCTGGCTGCTGCTGCTGCCCTGCTGGTGGTCGACGGCGCTGGGCAGCGGCGTGCATTGGGGCAATATGCTCGGCTGGATGGGGCTGTTCGTCATCGGCGCGCTGGCCGCGCGCGGCGCCGGCTGCACCTGGAACGACATCGTCGACCGCGAGATCGACGCCAAGGTCGAGCGCACCCGCGACCGGCCGCTGCCCGCCGGCGAGGTCAAGCTCAAGGGCGCGCTGATCTGGATGATGCTGCAGTCGATGGTCTGCGTCGCCATCCTGTTCAAGCTCAACAAGACGGCGGGCGGCATCGCGCTGCTGTCGGTCGCCCTGGTGGCGATCTATCCGACCATGAAGCGCTTCACCTCGTGGCCGCAGGTCGTGCTGGGGCTGGCCTTCACCTGGGGCGCGCTGGTCGGCTACGCGGCGGTGACCGGCACACTCTCCTGGGCGACGGTGGCGCTGTACTGGGGCGGCGTCGCCTGGACGCTGGTCTACGACACGATCTACGCCATGCAGGACCAGCGCGACGATTCGATCATCGACGTGCACTCGACCGCACGGCGCTTCGCCGACCGGCCGCGGCGCTGGCTGGCGCTGTTCGCGCTGCTGGCGCTGGCGGCCTGGGCGATCGCGGGCCACCTCGCCGGGCTGAAGCCGATCTACTATGCCGGCCTCCTGGCGATCGCGCTGCACTTCGCGTGGCAGATCGTCTTCCTCAAGCCGGACGACCAGGCCGATTGCCGCGACAAGTTCCGCTCCAACAAGTACGTCGGCCTGATCCTGACGGCGGCGATCGTCGCGGCGAACCTCACCTGATGGCGCGGCTGCCGGCCGACCCCGAAGGCTTCATCCGCGCCAACACCGCCCTCGAGCGGCCGGCCATGGTGCCGGAGTTCCAGCTCTGGCTGGCAAGCGAATACGTGCCGATCTGGCAGGCCACCGAGGACTGGCTGGAGCAGCACAACGTCGATCCGCCTTACTGGGCCTTCTGCTGGCCCGGCGGCCAGGCGATCGCGCGCTACCTGCTCGACAACCCCGACACGGTGCGGGCCAAGCGGGTGATCGATTTCGCCGCCGGCTCGGGCGTGTCGTCGATGGCGGCGGCGCGCGCCGGCGCCGCCTCGGTCGTCGCCAACGACATCGATCTGCTGTCGCTGGTCGCCGCACGGCTCAACGCCGAGGCCAACGGCCTCGCCGTCGCCATCAGCGCCGACGACTGGCTCGCGGCGCCGGAGGCGGCGCCGATTGCGGACGTCGTGATCGCGGGCGACGTCTGCTACGAGCGCGAGATGTCGGTCCGGGCCCTGGCCTGGCTGCGCCGCCACGCCAACGCCGGCCGCCTCGTCCTGCTGGGCGACCCCGGGCGCAACTACTTTTCGGCACAGGGCTTGCAGGAACTGGCCCGCTACGACATCCCGACCTCGCTGCAGCTCGAGAACCGCGGCATGCGCGAGACGGTCGTCTGGCGCGTGCTGCCTCACGCCGAGGGCGTTAGAATACCTTAACTGTTCTTTCACAAGCGCTTCGAGGTAAAGCGGGACATGCCCCCCAAGACAGAAGAACCCTCGCTCAAGCCTGCCGACTTCGCCTCCCTCTACGAGGGCTTCAAGGCGCCGGTCTCGCGCTTCGACTGCGGCCGCAAGTGCGCGCCGCTGAACGGCGGCGAGCCGGTCTGCTGCTCGACCCAGAACGCCGTGCCGGTGGTCTTCAAGGCCGAGTTCGAGCTGCTGAAGGGCCGCACCGACCTGTGGAAGAAGTTCAAGCCCTACGACTACGCGACCAAGCAGATCGTCGCGGAGCTGACCCACGACTGCATGGCGATCGAGTGCAAGGGCGGGCGCTTCTGCGAGCGCGACAACCGCACCATCGCCTGCCGCGGCTTCCCCTTCTATCCGTACCTGACGCGGCAGAAGGAGTTCGTCGGGATGGGCACCTACTGGGTGTTCGAGGACCGCTGCTGGATGATGTCCAACATCGAGATCGTCGACCGCGCGTTCGTCGAGCAGTTCGTGGCGACCTACGAGGCGCTGTTCGCCAAGGACCCCACCGAGTTCAAGACCTACGTCGACTTCTCGGCCTCGGCCCGCCGCGTCTACTCGCGCTGGAAACGCGAGATCCCGCTGCTCGGCCGCACCGGCGAGCTGCTGATCGTCGAGCCGTCGAGCGGCGAGATCCGCAAGGGCAAGAAGAAGGACTACCCCAAGATCGCGCCGTTCGATTCGGAGAAGAACTACCGCGCCGCGATCAAGGAGGCCGAAGGCGAGGTGCCGAAGGAAGGCCTGCGCGCGGCGTAGCGCAGAGCCGCTCTTGTGGGCAATGGAACGCGATTCGAGCCCTGATTTTGGCTCCTCGATTCCCGTTCCATTGCCCAAAAAGCCCGTTCGCAGAGGCGCTTGCCCACAGACTTCGGTGGACAAAGCCGTACTCTGGCGTTCAGCGCGACGACAACCCATCTACGGTCGAAGGAGTTTGCCGATGCGCCGTTCGTGGCTCGCGCTGCTGCTGATCTTCCTCGCTGTGCCGGTGATGGCCGAGGAGATCGGCTCCGTCGGCTATCGCTTCAAGTGGCTGGGACCCAACGACAAGATCGTGGTCCAGGCGTTCGACGACCCCGAGGTGCCGGGCGTCACCTGCTACATGAGCCACGCCCGCACCGGCGGCCTCAAGGGCGCGATCGGGCTCGCCGAGGATCCCGGCGAGGCCTCGATCGCCTGCCGCCAGGTCGGCCCGATCGACGTCGCCATGCTCGACAAGCTCAGGAGCCCGCACGAGGTGTTCAGCGAGCGCGCCTCGCTGATCTTCAAGAGCACCCAGGTGACCCGCTTCTGGGACGCCAAGCGCAAGGCACTGGTCTACCTCGTCTACACCGACCGCATCATCGAAGGCAGCCCGCGCAACTCGATCAGCGTCGTGCCGGTCGGCGCGCGGTAGACTCAGGGGACCGCGGACCTCCAGGTCCGCATCATGATTGTGAGCGGACCTGGAGGTCCGCGGTCCCCTGAAAAAGAAACGTCCCAAGCAGCACCCACCGTGCCGCCTTCGGGCCGCCGGCCAGCGGCGTGGTGTAGTGCCAGAATGGCAGGCGATAGGCGGTGACCGTGGCCGGCGCCGCGACCGAGACGATCTCGCTGAAATGCCCGCCGCGGGCATAGACCAGCCATTGGTGGGCCACGCCCGAACACAGGCTGAGATGCAGGTCGATGTAGCCGCGGCGCGCGTCGGCATTCTCGGGATGATGGTCGTTGTGCGGGCCGGCATAGTCGCCCGGCCCGTAGCGCAGCACCTGCAGGCCCCAGCCCGACCGCAGCCTCCGCCCCGCCAGCGCCTCGGCGAAAGCGCGGAACGACGGTGAGCGCATCATCCGGGCCAGCCCGATCCGCTCGGCCGCCTTCACGCCGGGCTCGCGGCGGCTGTCGAAGAACACCGTGCGGGCGCGCGTCGTCTTGGGCAACAACTCGCCATAGTCGCGGCGCATGTCCCAGATCGTCTCGGGCAGAGCCGGCTTGTCGAGCGGCTCGAGCGTCGGCGTCAGCGCCTCTTCCAGGACGCGACGCACTCGCGCCGCTTTGGCGCGATCGAGCAGGTCGTCGGCCGCGAGGAAGCGCCGCTTCGGATCGGCGAGCGCGCCGCACAGCGGGTGCGTGCCGGCGAGCACGCGCCGGCCGGCACGGCTCAGCAGGTCCTCGAACTCGGCCGGAATCGCGCCAGAGGTCATCGCGCCGGAGGGCATCACGCGAGATGGCGCTCGGCTTCGGCGAGCCAGGCGCGCTCGTCGGCATCGAGCTTGCCGCGGCGGCGGCTGTAGGTGCGCACCGCCTCGGCGAAGGCGACGTTCGCCGCCTGCGTATCGCCCAGCGTCTTCATCAGCAGGCCGTAGCGCACCTGCGCCTCCGGGCCGAGCGCGTAGCCGATCAGCGAGCGGTACTCGTCGGCCGCCTCGCGCGTGCGGCCGAGCCCTTCGAGCGAGCGGGCATAGAGCATGTGGCCCTCGCGCGATTCGTAGTTCGGGTTCTCGCGCTGCAGCAGGTCGAGCGTGTCGAGCGTGCCCTGGTAGTCGCCCTGGCCGAACAGCGCCCCGGAAAGGCCGATCAGCAGCGCCGGATCGCCGGCCAACGGGCCGACCAGCGCCGAGCGGTAGAGGGTCTCGGCGTCCTTCCATTGGCCGCGCTTCATTCGCTCCTCGGCGAGGTGGCGCTTGTTGTCGGCGGTGTCGGCGATCTCGAGGTTATCGGCGTGATGGCGCATCGCCCTGTCGGGATCGAGGGTGTCGACCAGCCGGCCGGCCGCCTTGCGCGCGGTGCGGCTGTTGCGCATCTCGGGCAGCACCTCGAACAGCAGGTAGGCGGCCGAGCCGATGCCGGGCAGGAAGATCAGGATCATCAGCCAGTAGTTGATCCGGCCGGTCTTGATCGCGTGAAAGATGCAGCCGGCATAGAGGGCGAGACCGAGAAGGCCCAGGATGGGCATGCGAGGCTCCCGTGTGCTGGTTGCCTCTATCACAGCCGCCGTCTAAGCAACACCATGGCCTATGCGTCCCTGAGGGAATTCATGTCTCGACTGGAACAGGCGGGACGACTGGTGCGCGTCACGGTGCCGGTCTCGCCGGTGCTGGAGATGACCGAGATCCAGACGCGGTTGCTTGCCGAGCAGGGACCGGCGGTTCTTTTCGAGAATGTGACAGGCTTCGACATGCCGATGCTGGTCAACCTGTTCGGCACGGTCGAGCGGGTCGCCTGGGGCATGGACCGCGAGCCGCACGAATTGCGCGCGGTCGGCGAGACGCTCGCCTTCCTGCGCCAGCCCGAGCCGCCGGGCGGCTGGCGCGAGGCGCTCGACATGCTGCCGATGCTGCGCACGGTGATGGCGATGAAGCCGCGCACTATTGGGACGGCGCCCTGTCAGGAGATCGTGCTTCAGGGCGCCGACATCGATCTCGGCAAGCTGCCGATCCAGACCTGCTGGCCGGGCGAGCCCGCGCCGCTGATCACCTGGCCGCTGATCGTGACGCAGGGGCCCAATCCCCCTAATGGCGGAAAGGGTAGCGACAAGCAGGACAGCTTCAATCTCGGCATTTACCGCCTGCAGGTGACGGGCCGGAACACCACGCTGATGCGCTGGCTGAAGCATCGCGGCGGCGCGCAGCACCACGCGCGCTGGAAGGGCGCGGGCAAGCGCGAGCCCCTGCCCGCCGCGGCGGTGATAGGCGCCGATCCCGGCACCATCCTGGCCGCGGTGACGCCGGTGCCGGACACTTTGTCGGAGTACCAGTTCGCGGGGCTGTTGCGCGGCAAGAAGGTCGAGCTGGTCGATTGCAAGACGGTGCCGCTCAAGGTACCGGCCGAGGCGGAGATCGTGCTCGAGGGCCATGTCAGCCTCGACGACACCGGCGACGAGGGCCCGTACGGCGACCACACCGGCTACTACAACAGCGTCGAGAAGTTCCCGGTGTTCACGCTCAGCGCCATCACCATGCGGCGCAACCCGATCTATCTCTCGACCTTCACCGGCCGGCCGCCGGACGAGCCGAGCGTGCTGGGCGAGGCGCTGAACGAGGTGTTCATCCCCCTCTTCCAGCAGCAGTTCCCGGAGATCGTCGATTTCTGGCTGCCGCCCGAAGGCTGCAGCTACCGCATCGCCGTGGTGTCGATGAAGAAGGCCTACGCCGGCCACGCCAAGCGCGTGATGATGGGCGTGTGGAGCTACCTGCGGCAGTTCATGTACACCAAGTGGGTGATCGTGGTCGACGCCGACATCGATGCGCGCAACTGGAAGGACGTGATGTGGGCGGTCTCGACCCGCATGGACCCGGCGCGCGACATCACGGTGATCGAGAGCACGCCGATCGACTATCTCGACTTCGCCTCTCCGGTGAGCGGCCTCGGCTCGAAGATCGGCCTCGACGCCACCGACAAGTTCCCGGGCGAAACCAACCGCGAATGGGGCCGCCAGATCCGCATGGACCAGGCCGTGATCGACAAGGTCGACGCGATGTGGAGCACGCTCGGGCTGCCGGGCAGCGGCAGGAAAACCTGGCGCTGAGCTGGGGCGCGTCACTCCAGTGGCGCGTCTTCTCTCATGGTCTTTTGGACCGCGCGCATCCTGCGCGCCTCATGATTCATGAGCGCGCAGGGATGCGCGCGATCCGGAAGACGAGCCTCCAGCGTTCATCCCGCCATCGCCGGCAGCACGTGCCTTGTCACCAGGTCGCGGCCGACGGCGGCGTCCTCGGCCGACGCGCCGCGGGTGCCGCCGCTGATCGCGACCTTGTCGAGGCCGAGTGCGCCGAGCTCGCGCAGGCGGGCGATGCAGCGATTGGGCGGGCCGACCACGGCGAAGCGGTCGACGAAGTCGTCGCTCAGCGTGCCGGCCTGACGCGAATCGGCTCGGGTGTGCTGCTTCATGTCGTAGTTGCTGACCAGCGTCGCGAGCTGCTCGCGGTCCCTGGCCGAGACCGGGCCGTTGGCCTTGCCGTGCATCACCGAGAAGCGCGCGAAGGTCGTGAGGCCGCCGCGCACCAGGCCGCGCGCCTTCTCGACGTCGCTGTGACAACCCATGTTGATGTAGGCACCGAAGGCGATCGCGTCGGGATCGAGGCCGGCGTCGCGGCGGATCTTCTTCGCCAGCTCGATGCCCCATTGCAGGCGCTCGACGTCGGCGCCCAATGTGAACATCACGCGCTCGGCATGCAGCGCCGACATCGCGATCACCTTGGGGCCACTCGCCGCCACTTCCATCGGCACCTTGGCCCCCTCCGCGATCCAGGCGATGCGGCTGGCGGGCGGCGCGTCGTGCAGGTGCAGCTCCGACATCGGCGGCGCGAAGTCGACGGGAATGTCGATCTCCTCGAACGGCACTGACTCGCCGCGCAGATAGGCCTGGAGCTGCTTGAGGTAGCGCTCGAATTGCCTGAGCCGCGCCGGCGCGCGGCCGAGATGGGCCAACGCTGAATCGCCGCGGCCGATGCCGAGCACGGCGCGGCCGCCCGAGACGCGGTTGACCGAGGTGATCGCGGTCGCCGTCGCGGCGGCGTGGCGCGTCACCGAGTTGGTGACGCCCGTGCCGAGGCCGATTCTTTTCGTGGCGACCGCCGCGAGCGCCAGCGCGACATAGGGATCGCCCGACAGGTTCTGCGAATCGACCACCAGCAGGCCATCCCAGCCGGCCGCCTCGACCTCCTGCGCCATCCGTTGCGCACCACGCGCAGACGCGACCTGCGTGGTCCAAAGTTGCATGCAGAGTCCTCCCGGCCCATATCGTCGGCGTGGCACTCCCCAAAAACAAGCTCTTCGAGGGGCCGATCCTGCGTTCGCTGCTCGCGCTCGCGGTCCCGATCGTTGCGGCGAACGCGCTGCAGTCGGCCTATCAGCTGATCGACGCCTTCTGGGTCGGGCGGCTGGGCGGCGCGGCGGTCGCCGCGGTGTCGGTGAGTTTCCCGGCGATGTTCCTGACCTTCGCGATCGGCGGCGGCCTGTCGATGGCGGGCTCGACCCTGATCGCCCAGTATGTCGGCGCGCGCAACCCGCGCATGGTCGGCCATGTCGCCGGCCAGACCCTGCTGATGGTGGCGCTCGCCTCCATCGTGCTGGGGGCCATCGGCTTCTTCGGCGCGCCGGCGCTGCTGCGGCTGATGGGCGTGGCGCCCGACGTCTATCCCGGCGCGCTCGCCTTCATGCGCGTGTCGTTCGCCGGGACGATCTTCACCTTCACCTATTTCGTCTTCCAGTCGATCATGCGCGGCATCGGCCGGCCGAACCTGCCGGTCTATATCGCGCTCGGCACGGTGTTCCTGAACTTCGTGCTCGATCCGCTGCTCATCTTCGGCTGGGGGCCGGTGCCGGGTTTCGGCGTGATGGGCGCGGCGATGACCACCTTCGTCTCGCAGGCGATCGCCGCCGGCATCGGCATGGCGGTGCTGCACCTCGGCCTGCACGGCATCCATGTCCAGCGCCGCGACTTCATCCCCGACCTCACCTATGTGAAGCGCGCCTTCTTCCTGGGCTTCCCGGCCTCGATCGAGATGTCGGCGCGCGCCGGCGCGCTGATGGTGATGAGCTTCCTGATCACCAGCTTCGGCACCCTGGCGCTCGCCGCCTACGGCGTCAGCTCCAACGTGCTGCAGGTCGTCATGATCCCGGCGATGGGACTGTCGATGGCGATCTCGACCCTGGTCGGCCAGAACATCGGCGCCGGCAACATCGAGCGCGCGGCGGCGATCGGCCGGCTGGGCGGGCTGATCGGCTTCGTGGGCCTGGCGGCCTTCGGCCTGCTGGTCTTCCTGTTCCCGCGCACCATCGTCGCCTTCTTCGTGCCGAACGACGCGGCGGTGATCGAGGCCGGTGCGGAATTCCTGCGCATCGGCGCGCCGGCCTGGGGCTTCCTCGGCCTGCAGTTCGCGCTCACTGGCGTGCTGCGCGCCTCGGGCAACATGGTGGTGACCATGGTGCTGACCCTGGTGTCGCAATGGGTGCTGCAGTTCCCGATCGCCTATGTGCTGTCCAAGCACACCGCGCTCGACGTGCACGGTATCTGGTGGGCCTTCCCGATCACCAACGTCACGATCGCGCTGATCACGCTCTGCGTCTACGTCCAGGGCGACTGGAAGAAGAAGCGCCTGCTCGACGAGGAGGAGGTGCTGACCACCAAGGTCAGCGACGAGATCCTGACCGGCGAGCAGCGGCGTTAGACTAGAGGCGCACGCTGAGACCGCTGATCCGTTCGAACTCCCGCACCAGCCGCTTCACCGTGTGCGGCGCATTCCAGGGATTGCCGGCCGGCGGCCGCTCTCCGGCCGCGAAGATCAGCGCCGACAGGATGCGGATCGCCTCGTAGTACGGCAGGTTGCGCGTCGCAAGTGGTGCCGCCGCGCGGTAGAGGCTCATGTAGCGGCGCATCATCAGGCGCCGCGCCAGGTTCGTCGCGCCGCGCGCCCAGACGGGGATGCCGAGATCGACGTAGAATGCGATCGTGCGCAGGGCCGCCACGTCATAGGCCGGCTCGCCGATGACGACGTTGGCCCAATCGATCACCCCCGACAGCCGGTGGCCGTCCATCATGATGTTGAGCGGATGAAAATCGGCATGGCAGATCACCTCCGCCTGCACCGGCGCCGGGAAATGGCCGACCAGCCAGTCGGCGGCGGGCCGCAGCGCCGCGAGCCCGTCGCGCACGATGCGACGGTGCAGGCGCTCCACGTCGGCCTGCACGCCCATCACCGCCGGATCGACGCCCAGCGCCCGCGCGCTCTCCCGCACGGCTTCGCCGCTCACCCGATGGAGACGGACATGGAGCTCGGCGAGCTGGCGCGGCATCGCCAGGAACGCCAGCGGGCCGGCCTTGGCCAGGGCCGACCACATCGTCTCGCCGGGCAGACGCTCCATGACCAGGAACGGCAGGCCGAGCGGCGCCAGGTCGGTCTCGTGCAGCAGCACGCGCGGCGCGGGAAAATCCGCCTGCACCAGCGCCGCATGGACGGCGGCCTCGCGCAGCACGCGCGGCCCCTGATCGCTGCGCGTCATGACCCGCAGGATCAGCGGCCTCTCCCACGCGGCCGGCGCGCCGCTCAGCCGGAACGCCAGGATGGTCGTGTCGAAGCCGCCGCTCAGCGGCTTCGGCGCCTCGGCGAAGTCGACCCCCGTCCCCAGCCGCTCGCGCAGATGGCCGAGCAGGCGGTCGGAGAGCGTCGGTTCCATGGGCGCGACACTACAACGGATCGGAGGCCAGGCGTCCGAACAGCCGCGTGTCGTGGAAGACGTCGTGGAAATAGCCCTTCTGCCGCTGCACGCCCTCGAGCTGGAAGCGCGAATACTTGGTGAAGGAATTGAATCGGATGGCGCCGACGAAGGCGGCCGAGCGCGCGACGACGACGTTGGTGGAGCGTGTCACCTCTGGTCATCCTCGGCCAATTCGCGCAGCCGCAGGCGGGCTGTCGAAAGCTCAGGGAAGGCGTCCATCAATAGCGCATGGTGATCTTGTCGCTCGCTGTCGTCACCACCTTGAAGTCCAGCCGCTCGTAGAGCCGGCGCGCCGGGTTGTTGCTCAGCACCTCGAGGGTGAGGTCCTTGCGCTTGCGCTCGGCGCGCTCCTTCATCCAGGTGAGGAAGCTGGTGCCGAGGCCGCGGTTGCGCACCGCCGCCAGCACGAAGAGCTGCTTGAGCTGCACCGCGTGGCGCGTCTCCTCGACCTGCAGCCAGCCTGCGTCGGCGCCCTGCTGGCACAGGATCGACGTGCCGGAATCGCCGACCGCCTGCTCGACGAGCTTGCGCTGCGCCGCCTCGTTCCAGGGGCCGAAGGCTTCGGTCAGAGGCTTCATGGAATCGCGGTAGATCGGCCAACAGAAGTCGATGTCGGACCGGGCGGCAGGGCGAAGGTCGAAGGCAAGCGGCATGGGCCGCATCGGGCCACAAGGCTCGGCGCGACGCAACGCATCACGTCATGCCCCACGCCGTGGTGACGCTCGCTATTGCCGCCCGCCGCTTTAATGTAAACTCCCTTAACATGAGTTGGAAACGGCGCGCCCGCGAGGGTGCGTACCATCACGGCAATCTGCGCGAGGCGCTGATCCAGGCCGCCCGGGAGCTGATCAAGGAGAAGGGCCCGGCGGGCTTCACCTTCGCCGATGCCGCGCGCTCGGCCGGCGTGTCGCCGGCGGCGCCCTATCGCCACTTCCGCGATCGCGAGGCGCTGCTGGCCGACGTCGCGCGCGAGGGCTTCGGCCGCTTCGAGGCGATGCTGTCGACCGGCTGGAACGGCGGCAAGCCCGACCCGATCACCGCGTTCCACAATGTCGGCCGCGCCTATCTCGCCTTCGCCCGCGCCGAGCCCGCCTACTACGCGGCGATGTTCGAATCGGGCCTGCCGCCCGATCTCAACGCGGATTTGCGCGCGGCGGGCGACAAGGCCTTCGCGGTGCTGCGCACCGCGGCCGATGGGCTGGTGGCGCTGCTGCCGGCCGGCAGACGACCGCCGGCGATGATGATGAGCCTGCATGTCTGGTCGATGGCGCACGGCATCGCCTCGCTGTTCGGCCGTGGCGATTCCGGCCGCCGCGCCCTGCCGATGTCGGCCGAGGAGCTGCTCGAATCGGAGATGCTCATCTACCTGCAGGGCCTGGGTTTTCCCCAAAAGTAACGAAAAAGCAGGGGCCGCCCTTGACTCCCTGAGGCCGAATAGCCAATGTAAATGTCGTTAACATTAACATCGTTAACGACCGCCTAAGGAGAGGCCTCATGCACGCGGTGATGGACAGATTGGACGACCTGCCGAAGCCGGCACTGATCGCTTTGGTGGTGATCGGCTTCATCGTGTTCTGGCCGGTCGGGCTGGCTCTGCTTGTCTACATGATATGGAGTGGACGCATGTTCTGCGGAAGGCATGGCCGCTACGGCCGCTGGTACAATCCCGAGGAGCGCGAGGCCGTGCGCGAGGAATGGCGCGCCCGGCGCGAGGAATGGAGGGCGTGGAAGCGCCGCATGCGCGGCGCCCGCAATTCGTCGGGTAACGTCGCCTTCGACGAATATCGCGAGGAGACGCTGCGCAAGCTCGACGAGGAGCAGCGCGAGTTCCGCGACTACCTCGACCGGCTGCGCTCGGCCAAGGACCGCGCCGAGTTCGACCAGTTCATGAACGAACGCCGCAACCGCCCGCCGGCCCCGCCGTCACCCAGCGAGCCCCCGCCCCCGCCGGCCGCGTAAGCACCTCGCTCTCTACGAAGCACCGCCCGCGATGGTCGCCGTCGCGGGCGATGTCGTTTTGGGAATCACGGCGGCGGTACTTCGGAAAGCGCCCGATAGACCGGCTTGCCTGCCGCCTCGAACAGGTCCACCTCGTCATCGGCACCGCGCGAGGGGCCGCCGATCCGCAGGCAGGTATCGCATCGCTCGACCAGCGCCAACGACACCGGCGCCATCAGTTCCTCGTAGGCAGCCGCCGTGTTGCCAGCAGCCTCGATCATCGGCAGGGCCATGTTGACGCCGATCACCGGCACATGGCCGGCGCGATGCAATGCCACCGCGGCCTCGTTCAGAACGCGCAGATTGGCGGTCTGCTGCTCGAGGCTCGCACCACCAGCCCGGTACGGCCCGGCAATCATGATCCACATCTTTGCCCCTCGTATCGCACTAATAGTCCAGCTTCATCGGCAGCCGATGGTCGACCGCCTGCTTCGCAAGGCCGCTCATCACGGCGAGCGCGTGGCGGGCGCAGACCTCGAGCGAGGTGCCGGGCGGGCGGCGGCGGGTCAGTGCCACCAGCTCGCCGGCATCGAGCTTCCAGGTCGCGGCGTTGAGCTCGTCGAGCTGGCGGGCGAGCGTCGCCGCCGAGCCGACGATGATGCGGCGGCCGTCGACATCCTCGCCCTCGAAGGTGAAGTCGAAGGCGAGCGGCAGCCACAATTCGACATTGCGTACGAGATGGGAGTAGCGCGAGCGGAAGCCCTCGGCATTGCTGCGCACCAGCGCCGGATCGTCGTCCCATTCCTCCGGCAGGGTGCCGGGCCGGCGCAGCGCCGGCTGCTCGGCATAGGCCGCCCACAGCACCAGCGAGCCGAAGCCGTCCCAGCCCGGCCGGCCGGTGAACCACGGCGCCTCGTCCGCCTCGGGCCAGTCGATGGGCCCGGCAAGATGCGGCTGCAGGGCGCGGCCCAGGCCCTCGCGCCAGGCGAGCACTGCGTTGCGGATGCGCTCGCGATCCGTCCTCGGATCGCCCGCACCCGCCGGGCTGCGCGTTCCCCTGCCGCGCGACGCGATGCCGTCTGCGATGCTCTGCCAATCCCCTGCGTAGTACCGTGTCAGTGAGCCGACGTAGACGTCCAATGCCATCGAGCCGCGGTCCCCAGAATCCTGTTTCGCGGGATCGGAAGGTTTGCCACTGGGAGTTGCTGTAGCATCTCGACATATCGCGTGAAAAGAACCGCGTGGAATTATCGCCGGTGCACCATCTGGCTGCATCGGCCCGATTAAATTACACGCATGTCGTGTGCAGCTTGATTGGCCGGCGGAGGCCCAGCGGCTTATTGCGGCTCGAGGTTGAGCCCCTTCACCAGCTCGATCCAGATCGGCCCTTCCTCGGCGAGGTATTTCTGGAAATAGACCTGGTCCTGCGCAGCCATGTCGATGCCGAAGATGTCGAGGATTTTGGCGATGCGCTCGGACTTGCCGAGCTGAACCATCATGTCGGAGAGCTTGTTCACGATCTCCTTCGGCATCGCCGCCGGACCGACCAGGGCGATGCAGCCGCGCACCTGGAAGGCGACATCGGAGACGCCCTGCTCGAGGAACGTCGGCACGTCGGCGAGCTTCTTCATGCGCACCTTGGTCGGCACGGCGACCGGCTTGCCGGCGCCGGTCTGCAGCACGCTCGCCGCCGCGGCATAGCTGCCGCTGCCGCCCTGCACCGCGCCCGAGGCCACGTCCTGCCACATCAGCGACTCGCCGCGGTAGTGCACCGCCTCCATGTTCAGCCCGAAATGGCGGTTGAGCGCCGCCACCGCGCAGTGGCTGTAGGAGCCGGCGCCGTAGGTGCCGAGCGAAACCTTGTTGTTGCGGGCGTAGTCGGCGAACGCCGCGAGGTTCGCTGCGGTCACGTTCTTGCTCAGGATGGTCGGCAGGTGCCCCGCATCCATCCACGAGATCGGCACGAAGTCCTTGTCGGGATCGTAGGGCAGCTTCTTGAACAGCACCTTGTTCATGATCAGCGTGGTCGAGATCGTCCACATCAGCGTGTAGCCGTCCGGCGGCGCCTGCTTGACCTGCTCGGCCGCGATCGCGCCCGAAGCGCCGGCCTTGTTCTCGACCACCACCGGCTGGCCGGTCAGCTGCGAGATGCCCTCGCCGTAGGCGCGCGCGAAGATGTCGGTCAGCCCGCCCACCGGATAGCCGCAGATGATGCGGATCGGTTTGCTCGGCCACGCCTGGGCGATGGCCGGCGCGGATAGCGTTGCAGCCGCGGCAACCGCGCCGTAGCGCAGCACGTCGCGCCGCGAGGGGCGAACAATCATTGAAACTCCTCCCTTACGTTTCTTTTGTCCCGGTCATGTCGGTTCGATGTTCAGGCCCTTGATGACCTCGAGCACCACCGGTCCTTCTTCATCGAGGACCTTCTTGAAATAGGCGCGGTCGCGCGCGCCTTCGTCGATACCGAACTGGTCGTTGATCTTGAGCACCCGCTCGGTCTTGCCGCCCTCGACCATGAGGTCGCTGAGCTTCTTCACGATCTCTTCCGGCGTACCGGCCGGCGCCGCGCAACCGACCCAGCCGCGCACCTGGAACGCCTTGTCGGTGAAGCCCTGCTCGTAGAAGGTCGGCACGTCGGGCAGCTTCTTCATGCGCTCGAGCGTCGGCACCGCGATCACCTTGACCGAGCCCTGCTGCAGGAACGGCAGTTGCGAGGCGTAGCTGCCGGTCGCGGTCTGCACGTTGCCCGCCGCCACGTCCTGCCACATCGCACCTTCGCCGCGATAGTGGACGGGCTCGAGCTTGAAGCCGTGGCTCTTGTTGAGCGTCTCGGCAACGACATGCGCGAACGATCCGGCGCCGTAGGTCGCGGCCGAGACCTTGCGGTCCCTGGACCAGGCGGCGAACTCCTTGATGTCCTTGGCCGGGATGTCCTTGTTGACCGCGGTCGGCAGGTGGCCGGTGTTGAACCAAGCGACCAGCGAGAAGTCCTTGTCCGGATCGTAGGGCAGCTTTTTGAACAGCACCTTGTTCTGGACCATCGTGGTCGAGTTGGTGAACATCAGCGTGTAGCCGTCAGGGGCCGCGTTCTTCACCAGCTCGGCGCCGATCGCGCCGGCCGCGCCCGTCTTGTTCTCGACCACCACCGACTGGCCGAGCTTCTGCGCGACGAACTCCCCGTAGGCACGGGAGAAGATGTCGGTCAGGCCGCCCGGCGGATAGGTGCAGACGATCTTGATCGGCTTGTTGGGCCAGGCCTGGGCGATTGCCGGTGCCGGCAGCAGGGCCGCGGCCGCGCCGAGACGCAGGACATCGCGCCGTTTCGGACGGATGAGCATCGTTGCCTCCCTAGCCTCATCGAGGCGGGCAACGACGCTGTACTCAATGCTTTACGCTGTTTTGGTCGCGCCCGATTTGAGCATGGCATCGATTTCAGCCCGGGTGAAGCCCGCTTCGCCCAGCACCTCGACGCTGTGCTCGCCGAGCCGCGGCTGCAGCCGGGTGACCTCGGCCGGCGTCTTGCTGAAGCGCGGCGCGATGCCCGGCATGCGCAGCTTGCCCTCGCTCGGATGCTCGACCTCCTGCCAGTAGCCGGTGGCGTTGAGCTGCGGGTCCTTGAACAGATCGTCGAGCGTGTTGACCGGCCCGTGCGGCACGTTGGAGTTCTTGAGCAGCTCGACCCATTCGGCGTTGGTGCGCTGGGCACACAGCCCGGCCAGCGTCGCGTAATACTGCTCGACGTTCTTGAGGCGATTGGCCATGCCCTGGAAGCGCGGATCCTTCGCGAGGTCGTCGCGGCCGACCAGGGTGCAGAACTCCTTCCAGTGGCCGTCGGTGTAGGGCAGCAGCGCGAAGTAGCCGTCCTTCGACGGATAGGGCCGCCGCTCCTTGTTGAGCACGCGCTTGTAGCCCGCGGTGTCGAGCGCCGGCTTGAAGGTCTCGCCGTAGAGATGCTCGACCATCACGAACGAGACCAGCGTCTCGAACATCGGCACCTCGACCGACTGGCCCTTGCCGGTGCGCTCGCGCGCGAACAGCGCCGCGAGCAGCGCCGAGACGACGCCGTTGGAGCTCGTCTTGTCGGCAACGATGGTCGGCAGGAAGCGCGGCTGGCCCGCGACCACGCTCTGCAGCGAGGCAAGCCCCGAGCCCGCCTGGATGATGTCGTCGTACGCCGCCTTCGGCCCCATCGGACCGGCGGCGCGATAGCCGTAGGTCGCGAGATAGACCAGGCGCGGGTTGATCTTCTCGAACTTCTCGTACTCCACGCCCAGGCGCCTGGCCGGATCGGGCCGGTAGTTGTGCATGAAGACGTCGGCGGTCTCGGCCAGCTTGAACAGCGCCTTGCGGCCGGCATCCTGCTTGAGGTCGAGCACGATCGAGCGCTTGGAGCGGTTGCAGCCGAGATAGAACGCCGCCATGCCGGGATTGCGCGCCGGCCCCAGCACGCGCGTGGTATCGCCTTCGGGCGGCTCGATCTTGATCACGTCGGCGCCGAGGTCGCCCAGCTGCTGCGCGGCCCACGGCCCGAGCACGACCGTCGTGCAATCGAGAATCCTCACACCGGCAAGCGGACCCGCCATCGCATTTCCTCCACGCGCTTTCGCGGCATCTTAGCCGTCACCGGGCCGGGCGCGAAACATGGCGACAAGCGGCTGCGAAATTCCCCGCCGATGTCGCAATCGATACCGACCTATGGGCTGCGGAAAGCGTTACATCGATCGCAGGTTCACAGGAGGTCGTGCCATGCGCACCAATTTGAAGAGCCGGTTGGGTCGGGCGTCGGCGGCCATCGCCGTCGGCCTCGCGGCCCTGATGGGCGTGGCGTCGACCGCCGATGCCCAGAGCTGGAACGGCAGCTGGGTTCCCTACAACGGCTACAACAGCCCCCAGTATCCCTACTACCAGCGCTCGCAGAATCCCGGCTGGACGTGGGGCGAACGCTATGGCGCGCCGCCCGCCAACACGTATTACTCGGGCCAGGGCTACTACCCGCAGCAGCAGGGCTACTACGCTCGGCAGCAGCGTTTCTACGGCTCCAATCCCAATCCGCAGGCGCTTGGTCAGATCATGGGGCTGTTCAACCGCTAGACTAGACCCGGCCAATGCGAAATAGGGCGACAACCGGCTGCGAAAACCCCGCCGATGTCGCATTCGCGGCCGGTCCGATGGGCCGCCCGGAACGTTAAACCGATCCACGGACTTCACTTCAAAGGAGATGTGCCATGCGCACCGACTTGAAGAGCCGGTTGGGTCGAGCCTCGGCGGCGATCGCCGTCGGTATCGTCGCCCTGACCGGCGCCGCAGCGACCGCCGACGCTCACGACTGGCAATACGACAACTGGCGGCATCATCATCGCTGGAACAATGGCTGGGCCGTGAACAACGGCTACTATCCCTATTACCAGCGCCCTTATTACTACCGCTCGTGGGATCGCGGCTGGACGTGGCGTGAGCGCGACCGCGCGGTGCCCTACGGCTACTACTACGCGCCGCCGGTCCAGACGTACGGTCTGATGGTCCGCTAAACCTGACTTGCCTGAAACATGGCGACAACAGGCTGCGAAATCCCCACAGAAATCACATTCGATACCGATCTAACAGATCGTGAGATCGTTATCAGATGGCTTTGAAAGGAGGTTGCAATGCGCAGCATCTTGAAGAGTCGATGGACGATGGGCGCAGTGGCCGCGGCAGCCGCGACGCTGGGTCTGGTCGCCACCACTACCGGCGCAGAGGCGGCCTATTGCGCGCACTGGCGCCACGGCTACTGCGTGGATTGGCGCAATAGTGGCTACACCTACGATCCTGGCCCGGCTGCGGCGCTCAACGCCTTTGCCGGTATCATGGGCGCCGCGGTAGCGGCTTCGCAGCCGCGCTACTACTACCCGCCGCCAGCGTACGGCTACTACGCGCCGCCACCGCCGGCTTACCGGTACTACGCGCCGCCGCCGGCTTACGGCTACTACGGACCGGAGCCGGGCTACGGCCTCATGATCCGCTAACGGCGGGATCGTCGATCTTCGGGGCGCGCCACGGAAACGTGGCGCGCCTTTTTTGTCACAACGATGCGCCGGCGAAATACGGCGGAACCCGTTCCCACATTTCTCGACAATGCCGCATTTGGCCGGAGATGAATCGGCAGGGTGCTCGCGTACCTCATGATGTCAGCGGAGGTACAAGCCCATGCGTCTCTCTTCTCTCCTCGGCGCCGCCCTCGGCACCGGCCTTCTGGTCCTCACCCTCTCCAGCGGCGCCAATGCCTGGGACGGCTACCGCGATCACGATCGCGATCACGATCACTGGCGTTATGACCACCACCGCTACGAGCACGAGTACTGGCGCCACGAGCGGCCCGTCGTGGTCCGCGAAGTGGTCCGCGAGCGGCCGGTGGTCGTCCAGCGCGCGCCGGTCTACATGGCGCCGCAGCCGATGTACGTGCAGCCGATGCCGTACAACCAGGGCCCGTCCGGCCTGAACCTGAACTTCAACATCCCCCTCAACTGAACACCTTCCGGCGATGGGGCGGCGCAAGCCGCCCTATTCCGCACCGGACCCGCGGCGGGTTGACGGCGCCCCGCAAATCGCTAATCTGCGCGCCGCAATGCTGCGACTGCCGACGCTTCGACTTATTCGCTGACCCGCCTCCCGAACCCCAGAAATTGGGGCGCCGGGAACGCCGCGGGTCGCTCAGTCGTCCGTCTCATTCTTCCGAAAAGTCGCAGGCTTCCAATGTCCGTTCAAAAACCCATGATGCCCACCGCGGGCGAGAAGTACGTTCCGTTCAAGCCGATCGAGATCAAGGATCGGCAGTGGCCCAACGCCGTCATCGCCAAGCCGCCGATCTGGTGCGCCGTCGACCTCCGTGACGGCAACCAGGCCCTCATCGAGCCGATGGACTCCGATCGCAAGACCCGGATGTTCAGGCTGCTCTGCGACATGGGCTTCAAGGAGATCGAGGTCGGCTTCCCGGCCGCGTCGGAGACCGACTTCGATTTCGTGCGCGAGCTGATCGAGAAGAAGATGATCCCGGACGACGTCACCATCCAGGTGCTGACGCAGTCGCGCCCCGAGCTGATCGAGCGCACCTTCGAGGCCTGCCGCGGCGCCAGGCGGGCGATCGTCCATCTCTACAACTCGACCTCGACGCTGCAGCGCCGCGTGGTGTTCAACACCGACTTCGCCGGCATCATCGACATCGCCGTGTCGGGCGCCAAGCTGGTCAAGCAATTGGCCGACGCCGATCCCAGCACCGAATGGGTCTTCGAGTATTCGCCGGAGAGCTTCACCGGCACCGAGCTCGAGTTCGCGCGCGACATCTGCGCCGCGGTCTGCGACGTCTACAGGCCGACGCCGCAGAAGAAGGTCATCATCAACCTGCCGGCGACGGTCGAGATGGCCTCGGCCAACATCTATGCCGACCAGATCGAATGGTGCCATCGCAACTTCAAGTACCGCGATTCGATGATCCTCTCGCTGCACCCACACAACGACCGCGGCACCGGCGTGGCGGCGGCGGAACTGGGCTACATGGCGGGCGCCGACCGCATCGAAGGCTGCCTGTTCGGCAACGGCGAGCGCACCGGCAACGTCGATCTCGTGACCCTGGGCCTCAACATGTACACCCAGGGCATCGATCCGGAGATCGACTACTCGAACATCAACGAGATCCGCCAGACCGTCGAGTACTGCAACCAGTTGCCCGTCCATCCCCGCCACCCGTACGGCGGCGACCTGGTGTTCACCGCCTTCTCGGGCAGCCACCAGGATGCGATCAACAAGGGCTTCAAGGCGCTGCAGACCCAGAACAGCAAGGTCTGGGAAGTCCCCTACCTGCCGATCGACCCGGCCGATCTCGGGCGGTCATACGAAGCGATCATCCGCATCAACAGCCAGTCGGGCAAAGGCGGCATCGCCTACATCCTGAAGAACGACTACGGCATCGACATGCCGCGCCTTCTCCAGGTCGAGTTCTCCAAGGTGATCCAGCAGATCGCCGACGAGACCGGCAAGGAGATCCAGCCGGCGTTGATCTGGGACACCTTCCGCAAGGAATATCTCGAGAACACGACGCCGTTCGCCTTCGAGGGCCACACCACCCTGCCGCAGCCCGGCCATCCCGAGCTCCGCCTGATCGACGCCGAGATCACGGTCGACGGCAAGCCGCGCAAGGTCAGCGGCCACGGCAACGGCCCGATCGCGGCCTATGTCGAGGCCCTTGCGAAGGATTGCGGCATCAAGATCCGGGTGCGCGATTACCACCAGCACGCCACCGGCGCCGGCGAGGATGCCCAGGCGGTGAGCTACATCGAGGCCGAAACCGCTGGAGGCAAGGTTCTCTGGGGCGTCGGCATGGACTCCAACATCGTCACCGCCTCGCTCAAGGCGGTGACCTGCGCCGCCAACCGGGCGGCCGCGATATAGTCGCGTGAACGCGACATAGTCGATACAACTCGACACACGATCGAGGTAGTCGGCTGCTAAGCAGGGTGCGCGCTCGGCGCCGTCGACGACGTCATCCGCGAGACCCGCGAGGGCATCCGGTTCGCCGCCGGCTGATCGCCCGCCCGATCCGGCGCCGCTCGACGGCCATGCCCGCAACCGCGTAAAAGGCGGGCATGGCCACCAAGAAAAAGCCCGCTCCCCCGTCCGGCGTCGACGCCAACCTGCTCGCCGACCTCATGAAATGGGCGAAGGCTGCAGGCGCCGATTCGGCCGAAGCCTTCTACCTCCACGGCGAATCGCTGTCGGTGGCGCAGCGGCTCGGCAAGCGCGAGAAGCTCGAGGGCAGCGAAGGCCGCGACCTGCGCCTGCGCGCTTTCATCGGCCAGCGCTCGGCCTCGGTCTCTTCGACCGATTTCGCGCCGAAGGCGCTCCGCAGCCTGGTCGAGCGCGCCGTCGACATGGCCCGCGCGGTCCCGGAGGACCCCCATGCCGGCATTGCGCCGGCCGAGCTGCTGGCCACCGCCTGGGCCGACCTCGATCTCGACGACAGGCGCCGCCCGCCATCGGCCAAGACGCTGCTGGCGCTCGCCGCCGAGGCCGAGGACGCGGCGCGGGCCGTGAAGGGCGTCACCAACTCCGAGGGCGCCGAGGCGAGCTGGAGCCGCTCGACCATGATGCTGGTCACCAGCAACGGCTTCAGCGGCGGCTACCGCCGCGGCGGCTATTCGCTGTCCTGCGCGGTGCTGGCCGGCGAAGGCACCGGCATGGAGCGCGACTATGAATGGTCTTCGGCCGTCCATTTCGACGACCTGATGGCGGCCGCCAAGGTCGGCCGCAACGCCGGCCGCTTCGCCGTCGAGCGGCTCAATCCGAAGAAGGTCGCCAACGGTCGGGTGCCGGTGGTCTACGACCGGCGCCTGTCGGGCAGCATGCTCGGCCACCTCGCCGGCGCCATCAACGGCCGCGGCGTGGCCCGCGGCACGTCCTTCCTCAAGGACAGGATGGGCCAGCAGATCTTCGCCAAGGGCATCCGCATCATCGACAACCCGCATCGCAAGCGCGGGCTGGGCAGCCGGCCGTTCGACGGCGAGGGCCTGCCGACCAAGCGCCGCGCCGTGATCGACGACGGCGTGCTGACGACCTGGCTGCTCGATCTCGCCTCGGCGCGGCAGCTCAACCTGGCGCCGACCGGCAACGGCTCGCACGGCTCGCCATCCAACTTCTATCTCGAGAAGGGCAAGCTTTCGCCCGACGAGCTGATCGCCGACATCAAGAGCGGCCTCTACATCACCGACCTGATCGGCATGGGCGTCAACGGCGTGACCGGCGACTACAGCCGCGGCGCCTCGGGCTTCTGGATCGAGAACGGCAAGAAGGCATGGCCGGTGAGCGGCCTCACCATCGCAGGCAATTTGAAGGACATGTTCCTCAAGATGACGCCGGCCAGCGACCTGCAGTTCAAGAGCTCGACCAACGCGCCGACCGTGCGAATCGAAGGGATGACCATCGCCGGCTCGTGATAAAACAGGCGCCATGATCCCCCTCCCGACCATCCGCCTCCTCGCCGCAACGACGGCGATCGCCGCCGGCCCGGCCTTCGCGCAAAACGACTTCCAGGACTGCCTGCAGAACATCCGGGCCGACGCCCTGCGCCAGGGCGTGCCGGCCGGAACGATCGATACGGCGTTCCGCGGGCTGACGCCCGACCAGAAGGTGATCGACCTCGATTCGCGCCAGCCCGAGTTCTCGCTGACCTACGGCAAGTACATCGGCAACGCGATCACCGCCGACCGCATCGCCAAGGGCCAGCAGAAGCTCGCGCAATGGCGCGGCCTGCTGAGCCAGATCGAGGGCGAGTACGGCGTGGCGCCGCAGTACCTCGTGGCCTTCTGGGGTGTCGAGACCAACTACGGCGGCTACATGGGCGACTTCTCGGCGCTGCGTTCGGTCGCGACCCTGGCCTGCATGACCAAGCGCACGGCGTTCTTCGCCAACGAGACCATCCAGGCGCTGAAGATCCTCGCCAACAATCACATGACCACGAAGGAGATGCGGGGCTCGTGGGCGGGCGCGATGGGCAACATGCAGTTCATGCCCTCGACCTTCACCAGGTGGGCGGTCGACCGCGACGGCAACGGCCGCATCGACATCTGGAACAGCATGCCCGACGCCTTCGCCTCGGCCGCGAATTTTCTGCGCGGCATCGGATTCAAGCCGGGTCTGCCGGCGGCCGACGAGGTCACGCTGCCGCAGAACTTCCCGCTCGAGCAGGCCGACACCACGGTCGAGAAGCCGGTGCGCACCTGGGCATCGATGGGCGTGAAGCGCGCCGGCGGCGCGGCTCTGCCGGCGAGCGACGAGCCGTCGTCGATCATCCTGCCGGCCGGCTGGCGCGGGCCCGCCTTCATCCTCTATCCCAATTTCAAGGCGGTGATGAACTGGAACCGCTCGACGCTCTATGCGCTGTCGGTCACCATCCTGGCGCAGCAGATCGCGGGCGGCCCGACGGTGATGCAGCCGGCGCCGGCCGACGACGAACCGCTGTCGCGCGACACCGTGATCGACATCCAGACGCGCCTCGCGCGGCTCGGCTTCTACACCGACGAGACCGACGGGCTGCTCGGCCCCAAGACGCGCTCGGCGGTGCGGCTGTTCCAGAAGCAGGCGGGCCTGCCCGCCGACGGCCATCCCACGCCGGAGATGGTGGCGCGGCTGCAGCGCGCGGTGCGCTGAGCCGCGCCTCTCCGATCCTCAGTTGATCGGAACGACCTCGAACGCGGTGCGCTCGGTGAAGATGCAGGTCACCATGTCGCCGGGCTTGAGCGCGGCGAGCGCGGCCTGGCCTTCCTTCGACTTGATCCACGGCGTCCTGTAGATCATACCGCCCTGGGGATCGACGACGTCCATCTTCTTGGCGGCGAGATCGGTGCGCACCACCATGCCCTGGACCTTCCAGAGCTTGACCTTGGTGCCGGTGTCGAGGATGCCCGGCGCCTGCGCCGGATCGGTCAGCATCGCCTGCGCCTTCTGGTCGACCTCGGGCGAGCTCTTGGCGACCAGCACGTCGACGATGCGGTAGTAGCGCATGTCGACGGTGACGCCTGGCCGCAGCCGCGGGAAGGTGTCGCCGGCCGACGACGCGCCCATGGTCGGCAGCACGCGATAGCCGAGCGTGTCGCGCTCGGGGCTCTCGAGCACGATCATGCGGGTCTTGGAATCGGCGGTCACGATGTCGCCGCGGATCGCGATCTCGTCTTCCCGGGTGAGATCAGCCGCGTTGGCGGCGGTTGCCAGGAGCGAGAAGGTCGCGACGCCGGCGAGCGCGATCATCGATCGCACAGAGGACTTGGGCATTGGATTCCCCACGAAGCGAGCTCGAGCAGGAGCACGGGGCATTCGGAGCTCTGCGACGCCGCCGGCCCGGCACCGTTTGGTGCCCCGGGGGGCACATCATTGTTTTCGCGCGGCGCGCGTCGTTGATTTCCGTCAAACGCGTAGCCAACGCGACATATGTGTCGTGCCGGTATCGGTGCGCGTCTACAGCGGTTGCAGCAGGCGCACCGCGCCGGACGACAGGCTGAACGACACCGGCAGCGTCATCGCGTCGTCGCCGTCGATCTGCACCGGCTGGCGGCGCGCCTCGCCGGCATCGTTCAGCACCGACACCCGGACGTCGCGTCCTGCGACCACGCGGTAGCCGCCGGCCTGCGCCAGGCGGCCGAGCAGCAGCGCCAGCCCGAAGCGCAGCGTGTGCAGCCGTCCCCAGCGCTCGAACAGGCAGACATGCAGCAGCGGGTCGCTGAGCAGCGCCTTGGGCGCCACGACGTACGGGCCGGCATAGTGGCGGCCGCGCGTCACGATCACCGACGCCGCCGCGTAGCGCGTGCCGTCGATCTCGACGGCGTAGCGCACCGGTCGGTACTTGCGCGTCTCGATCAGCGAGCGCCAGACATAGGCGGCCTTGCCGAACCGCCGCTTCAGCGACGTGCTGACGCCGGCCACCACCTTAGCGTCGAAGCCGGCGCCGGCCATCAGCGAGAAGCAGCGCGGGTCGCCACCGCTCTCCGAGGGCCCGCTCGCCTCGCCGGGCTGCACCAGCACGGCGCGGCCCGAGATGATGGTCTGGGCGATCGTGGCGGCGCGGGCATCGACGCCGAGCTCGTGCGCCAGCACGTTGGCGGTGCCGAGCGGCACGATGGCGAGCGGTGGTGCGGTTCCGCACCGCCGCGCCAGGCCGTTCACCACCTCGTTGATCGTGCCGTCGCCGCCGGCCACGGCGATCACGCCGTAGCGGCCGGCGTCGCAGGCCTCGGCCAGCCGCCGCGCATCGCCCACGGCGCCGGTATCGACCACGTCGACCGTCCAGCCCGACGACCGCACATGCTGCACCACGGCATCGACCAGCCGGCGGCGGCGGCGGCCCGCCGTCGGGTTGCGGATCACCAAAACAGCTCTCGGAGGTGTCGATGTCATCGAAGCGTCATTTACGATTCACCAGCGCGCAACGGCCGACATACACAATCCGCTGAGGTTCGTGCAATCGCGCACGACAGATTTTGTGTCGGTCGAGTTGTTATCCACATGACGGCCATCGAACGCCACCACACGGCCCGCCATCGCGCGATCTTCCTGTCGGACATCCATCTTGGCACGCGCGGCTGCCAAGCCGAGATGCTGCTCGATTTCCTGAAGAAGAACGAGTCCGAATATCTTTACCTGGTGGGCGACATCGTCGACGGCTGGCGGCTCAAGCGCTGGTGGTACTGGCCGCAGGCCCACAACGACGTCGTCCAGAAGATCCTGCGCAAGGCACGCAAGGGCACCACCGTTGTCTACGTCCCCGGCAACCACGACGAGGCGGCGCGGCAGTATTGCCAGCTCACCTTCGGCGACGTGGCTGTCGAGGAAGAGGCGATCCACGTCCAGCCCGACGGCAAGAAGCTGCTGGTGATCCACGGCGACCAGTTCGACGGCATCGTGCGCTACGCCAAGTGGCTCGCGATCCTGGGCGACTGGGCCTACAGCACGGCGCTGCGCATCAACACGACGTTCAACTGGGCCCGCCGCAAGCTCGGCCTCAGCTACTGGTCGCTATCGGCCTACCTCAAGCACAAGGTCAAGAACGCGGTCCAGTTCATCGCCAACTACGAGCAGGCGGTGGCCAGCGAAGCGCGCCGCCGCGGCGTCGACGGCGTGGTGTGCGGCCACATCCATCACGCCGAGATCCGCACCATCGACGGCGTGCTCTACTGCAACGACGGCGACTGGGTGGAGAGCTGCACCGCCCTGGTCGAGGACTTCGACGGCCGGCTCCGCATCGTGCGCTGGGCCGAGGAGACGGCGCGCGAGCAGTCGATGATGCGCCCCTACGTGCCGGCGCGGCTGGCGGCGGAGTAGCCTGGACTTGCGCGTCGCCATCGTTTCCGACGCCTGGCGTCCACAGATCAACGGCGTGGTCCATACGATTACGAAGGTCGTCGGCGCGCTGACCGGCCGCGGCCATCGCGTCGAGGTCTTCGGGCCGGAGCGCTTCACCACGGTCCCCTGCCCGACCTACCCGGAGATCCGGCTGGCGATCGGCCCGAAGGAAGCGATGCGGAAATTCCTCAAGGACTTCCGCCCCGACGCCATCCACATCATCACCGAAGGGCCGCTGGGCTGGGCCGGCCGGTCGATCTGCCTCAGCGAGGGCTGGCCGTACACCACCTCCTATCACACGCGCTTCCCCGAATACGTCCATGCCCGCTCCGGCATCCCGGTGAGCTGGACCTACGCGATCCTGCGCAAGTTCCACAAGCCCTCGTCCGGCATGCTGGTCGTGACCGAGAGCATCCGCGAGGAGCTGCGCAAGCGCGGCTTCCGCAACAAGCTCGTGCCATGGTCGCGCGGCATCGACCTCGACCTCTACCGTCCGGCGGCCGAGAAGCAGGACCTCGATCCGCGGCCGATCTGGATCTATGTCGGCCGCATCGCTGTCGAGAAGAACATCGAAGCCTTCCTCAAGCTCGACCTGCCAGGCACCAAGTGGGTGGTGGGCGGCGGCCCGCTGCTGGCGCCGCTGCGGCGCAAATACGCCGACGCCCGCTTCTTCGGCTCGGTCGATCACGAGGAGCTGGCCTTCCGCTACGCCCAGGCGGATTGCTTCGTGTTCCCCAGCCGCACCGACACTTTCGGCAACGTCATGGTCGAGGCGCTCGCCTCGGGCCTGCCGGTCGCGGCCTTCCCGGTGCCGGGGCCGGTCGACGTCATCACCGATCCGATCCTGGGCCGCCTGAACGAGGACCTGCGCACCGCCTGCCTGGAGGCGGTCACCTTGCCCGACCCGACGGCGCGGCACCGCCGGGCCGCGACCTATAGCTGGCAAACCTGCGCCGACCAGTTCTTCGCCAACCTGGCGCAGATCGAGGCGCACCGGAGCAAGCAAGCCGACACCAAGATTCCCCAAGAGGTGACGGCTTGATGCGCAATGCGTGACGGCGAGGCTCTCGAGCCAAAAGACATCTCCATCAGTTTCGTGGTGCCGGCCTTCAACGAGGAACGGCTGCTGCCGGCCACCCTGACGGCGATCCTCGCCGAGCTGCGCGGCGTGGGCTGCGCGGGCGAGGTCATCGTGGTCGACAACGCCAGCACCGACGCCACCGCAGCCGTCGCCCGGTCTTTCGTGGGCGTGCGTGTCGTCGACGAGCCGGTGAAGTCGCTCGCACGGGCACGGCAGGCGGGCTTCACCGCGGCGAGCGGCCGGCTGATCGCCAATATCGATGCCGACACCGTGCTGCCCGAAGGATGGCTCGACCGCGTGCTGGCAGAGTTCGCAGCCAATCCGCGGCTGGTCGCGCTGAGCGGCCCCTACGTCTACAGCGGCATCTCGCGCACCGGGGCCCTCGCGGTGCGCGGCTTCTACGTGATCGGCTACGGCTTCTACGTCCTCAACCGGTTCGTGTTTCGCGTCGGCTCGATGCTGCAGGGCGGCAACTTCATCGTGTCGCGCGACGCGCTGGCCCGGATCGGCGGCTACAGCAGCGATTTCGCCTTCTACGGCGAGGACACCGACGTCGCCTGCCGCCTGGCCGCCGTCGGCGACGTCAAGTTCACCTTCCGCCAATGGGCCCACTCGTCCGGCCGCCGCCTCGCCAAGGAGGGCATCGTGCGCATGGGCCTGCGCTACGCCCTCAACTTCATGTGGACGACCTTCTTCCGCCGGCCGTTCACCCAGACCTCGCAGGACATCCGCTAGACTATCGTCTAGGGTCGGCGTCGCCATGTTCCGCAAGAGTGCGTTGTGCGCCGCCTTGGCGCTACTGTGGTCGTTGCCTGCGGCCGCGGCGTCGATCACCTGGTCGGCGCCCGTGCGCATCACCACTGCCGAGGAAACGCTCGGCCTCGGGCGCGTCCAGGTTGCAGTGCATTTCAGCCCGCTGGCCGATATCGAGGTGAAGCTTGCCAACAAGGCAGTCGTGCGCTTCCAGCGGGCCCGCGCCCAGGTCGCCGAGTTGACTCAGGGCGGCGACCATCACGCGGGGCTGTTTGCGTTCAAGGGCTCGGGCAATGACGCCTTCGACCGGGTGCTGAGCGGCGGTGCCACCGAAGGCGGCGGCGACAGCTCGGGCACGCTGACCCTGCGCGGGCTCGTGCCGGGCAAGCGCTACGCCGTGCAGCTCTTCGCCATCGACATGCGCGGCCGCGACGGCTGCGGCGGCGACATCACCGACTGCCGCCAGCGCGCCGTCGATTTCGGCGACGGGCAGGGCCACTTCTCCAGGCGCGTCCTGGAAGGCAGCCCCTCCTACGTGCTCGGGACCTTCACCGCCGATACCCCGTCGCAGGCGATCATCGTGCGCGGCTGGCAGCTCAACGCCGAAGGCCGCGAGGCCTGGACCCTGAACGCCGTGGTGGTTTACGAGCGGCCATAGCCTTGAACCGGCCGGGCCAGGCGCCCAGATTCAGGATGAGGAGGCGACCATGGCCGAGCTCAACCATCTCATCGTTTGGTCGAAGGACAAGCATGCCTCGGCCAGGTTCCTGGCCGACATACTGGACGTGGCGGTCGGCGCCGAATGGGGACCGTTCATACCGATTCGCACCGGCAACGGCGTCACCATGGACTTCGTCGACGGCGAGAGCACGGTGCGCATGCAGCACTATGCCTTCCTCGTGACCGACGCGGAGTTCGACGCCGCGTTCGGCCGCATCCAGAAGGCCGGCCTCACCTACTGGGCCGATCCGCACAAGGACCGTCCCGGCGAGATCAACCGCCACTGGGGCGGCCGCGGCGTCTATTTCGACGACCCCAACGGCCATCTGCTCGAGCTGATCACCAAGCCCTACGGCGACCTCAAGGACATCAATCGCTGAGCGCAGGCACGCTGTTATGATGGCGCGATGTCTTCCCGCTTCGCGCTCGGCGCGCTCTGCATCATCGGCACCGTCATCCTGTGGTCGGGCTGGTATGTCGTCATCCGCCTCGGCCTGACCTCGAGCAGCCTCGACGTCCAGGACCTCGCCACGCTGCGCTTCGGCGTCGCCGGCTTCCTGCTGCTGCCCGTGCTGTGGAAGCGCGGCTTGGCGCTCGACCGCCTGGGCTGGCAGGGCCTCGTGGCGATCGCACTGGGCGGCGGCGCGCCGTTCGCGCTGCTGGTCGGCGCCGGCCTGGTCTATGCGCCGGTCTCGCATGCCAGCGCCATCACCCAGGGCATGGTGCCGCTCACCGTCGGCCTGGTGGCGGCGGTCGTGCTCAAGGAACGGCTGACGGCCGCACACCTGCTGGGCTTCGCGCTGATCGTCGCCGGCGCGCTGGTCATCGCCGGCGTCACCCTGGCGGCGCTGGCCAGCCGCGAGAGCATCGGCCACGCCTTCTTCGTCGCCGCCGCCTTCATCTGGGCGGGCTACACCGTGGCGCTGCGCAAGGCGCATCTCGAGGGCCTGCACGCGCCGGCGATCGCTGCGGTCGCGTCGCTGGTCCTGTACGTGCCGGTCTACCTGTTCTTTCGCGGCGACCGCCTGCTCGCCGCCCCCGTGCGCGACCTCGTGTTGCAGGGCGTCTGCCAGGGTGTGCTCGTCGCCGTGGTGTCGATGCTGCTCTACAGCCGCGGCGTGGCGCTGCTCGGGGCGACCAGTGCCGGCGCCTTCGTGGCCTTCGGGCCGGTCGCCGCAACCCTGCTGGCGATCGTCGTCCTGGGGGAGACGCCGCGCCTTACCGACCGGGCCGGCATCGCCATCATTACCCTGGGCGTCCTGCTGGCGAGCGGGACATTGCGGAACTGGCGGGCTCAGCCCACCTGATTGGTCAGCCGGCCGATGCCGTCGACCTCCATCGCGACGACATCGCCCTTCTTCAGGAACCTGGGCGGCTTGAAGCCGATGCCGACGCCCGCCGGCGTGCCGGTGGCGATGATGTCGCCCGGCAACAACGTCATGCCAGCCGATATCGTCTCGATCAGGGTCGGGATGTCGAAGATCAGGTCGGCGATCTTGGCGTTCTGGCGCAGCTCGCCATTGACCCAGCAGCGGATGCCGGCCGAAGCGAGATCGACCTCGTCGGCGGTCACTGCCCATGGGCCCATCGGCGCGAAGGTGTCCATCGACTTGCCGAGGAACCATTGCTTGTGGCGGCCCTGCAGGTCGCGCGCCGTCACGTCGTTGACGATGGTGTAGCCCCAGACATGCTTCAGAGCCTCGGCCTTCGAGATGCCGCGCCCGCCCGTGCCGACGATCACCGCCAGCTCGGCCTCGTAGTCGAGCTGGTCGCTGACGCCAGTCGGATAGCGGATCGGCTCGTCCGGCCCGATCACCGACTGCGGCACCTTGGTGAAGATGATCGGCGCCGTCGGGATCGCGTCCGCCGCACCGGTCGAGCTCGAGTCGAAGCCCGACGCCGAGAACTCCTTGGCGTGCTCGTGGTAGTTCTTGCCGACGCACATGATGTTGCGCAAAGGCAGCGGCACCGGTGCCTTGAGCTTCACCGCAGAGAGGGCGATCGCCTGCCCCTTCGGCTCGCCGCGCTGGCCGCGGAACAGATCGTTGATGTCGCCGACCGACACGGGCGTGACCATCTCGCCCGCCTTGTCGACCGCAGCGACGAAGGTCTTGCCCTGATACTCGACTGTCGCGAAACGCATTACTTGGGCCACTCCGCCGGCTCGCCGGCCTTGATCCAGGCCGCGTAGTCGGCCTTGGTCTGGTCGTTGGGTGGATAGACGCCCGGGATCTCGCGGCCCTGGCCGATGCGGATGGCGACGAACTTCTCCAGCCGCTCCTGCTCGAAGGAATCGCGCGCCACCTCGTCGGCAAGGTGCCGCGGCACCACGATGGCGCCGTCCTCGTCGGCCACGATCACGTCGCCGGGATAGACCGGCACGCCGCAGATGCCGACCGGCGTCTGCACCTCGACGGGATGCAGGTTGGCCATGCTGGGCGGCGCCGCGGCCGCGGTCGAATAGACCGGCCAGTCCATCTTGCCGATCACCGGCGTGTCGCGCATCGCGCCGTCGGAGAGCACGCCTGCCACACCGCGCACCTTGAGCCTGAGCGCCAGGATATCGCCCAGCGTGCCCGACCGCGTGTTGCCCTCGGTGGCGACCACCAGCACGTGGCCGGCCGGCGTCTCCTCGATCGCCTTGCGTTGCGCAGAAGGCGGATCGGCCGGCGTCGGCGGCTTGTCGAGATCCTCGCGGCCCGGAATGTAGCGCAGCGTGTAGGCCGGACCGACCAACCGCGTCGCCTTCGGGTTCAGCGGCTTGATGCCGCCGATCGCGCAGTTGCGGAAGCCGCGCTTCAGCATCTGCATCGAGATCGTGGCCGTGCTCGCATACAGGAAGTTCTTCACGGTCTCGGCCGAGAGCGCCGCCGTCGTCATGGTTTCCCCCTTACAACAAAGAGCCTTGATTACCGCCGCTGCTGCCGCTGCCCGGCTCGCGCTTGCGTGACGCCGGAGCGGGCCGTGCACCCGTGGTGCCGTCGCTCACCTTGGCGCGCACCTCGCCGTCGCCGAACTCGATGCCGATCGCGTCGCCGGCCTGGACATCGGCAGCCGACAGCACCGGATGGCCGTCCTGGTCGCGCACCAGCGCGAATCCGCGGTTCAGCACCGAATGGAACGAGTAGCTTTCGAGCAGCTTGCCCAACTGCTCGACCTGGCGCTGGCCGTGCAGCATCAGATCGTCCGAATGCCGCTTCAGCCGCTCGCCGAATTGCTCCAACCGGTCGAAGGCTCGCGCATATTTCTGCAAAGCGTCGGCCTTGAAGTGCCGCATCGCGCCGTCGAGCGCGCGGCCTTCGCTGGCGAGCAACTGCTCCTTGGCATTGATGACGGCGATCGGGCTGGTGAGCCGCGCCCGTTCGAGCTCGTGTCCGCGCCGCTCGACCAGCGCACGGGTGGCGAGGGCGAGCCGTTCGCCGCTGACATCGAGCCGCTGCTGGCGCTCCTCGATCAGCCGGCGCGGATCGCCGAGGCCGCGCGCCAGGCCCGCCAGCTCGGTCGCGGCCTCGCGCAGGGCGCGGTTCAGGCAGGCCATGGTGCGCTGGCCGTAGTCCAGCACCTCGGCGACCAGGTCGGCGCGCACCGGCACGGCCATCTCGGCCGCCGCGGTCGGCGTCGGCGCGCGGCGGTCGGAGGCGAAGTCGATCAGGGTCGTGTCGGTCTCGTGGCCGACCGCGGAGATCAGCGGGATGGTCGAGGCCGCGGCGGCGCGCACCACGACTTCCTCGTTGAAGGCCCACAGGTCCTCCAGGCTGCCGCCGCCGCGCGCCACGATCAGCACCTGCGGCCGCGGCACCGGGCCATCCTCGGGCAGCCGGTTGAATCCGGCGATCGCCGCCGCGACCTCGCCGGCTGCCCGCTCGCCCTGCACCGACACCGGCCAGACCAGCACGCGGCGCGGAAAGCGGTCGCTGAGGCGATGCAGGATGTCGCGGATCACCGCCCCGGACGGCGAGGTCACGACGCCGATCACCTCGGGCAGGAACGGCAGCGGCCGCTTGCGATCGAGATCGAACAGGCCCTCGGCGGCGAGCTTCTTGCGGCGGTCCTCGAGCAGCTTGAGCAGCGCGCCTTCCCCGGCCAGCTCCAGCCGGTCGATGATGATCTGGTAACGCGACGAGCCGGCATAGGTGGTGATCTTGCCGGTGGCGATCACCTCCATGCCTTCCTCGACCTTGATGCCGAGCCGCGGCAGCGTGGTCTTCCAGCACACCGCGTCGATCACGGCGTTCTCGTCCTTGAGCCGGAAATAGCAGTGGCCGGAGCGCGGGAAGCTGGGCTGGCTGATCTCGCCCCGCACCCGGACGCGCGGGAACGCGCCCTCGAGCTGGCGCTTCAGCGCGGACGACAGCTCGGAAACGGAGAATTCGGGGACGTTGCTTGGCGGTCCCGAAGGGGGTTCGAGGTTATCCATTGTTGAGGCAAGCCTAGCGGCTTGTATGACCCGCGCAAACTGTGGTCAAAGCCCTGACATGCGAATCCTGGTGGTGGGCGGCGGCGGCCGCGAGCACGCGCTCTGTTGGGCGATTTCCGCGTCCCCCCTGTGCACAAAATTATACTGCGCCCCCGGCAATGCCGGCATCGCCGAAGTGGCCGAATGCGTCGAGGTCGGGGCGGAGGACATCCCCGGCCAGGTGGCGCTGGCTGAGCGCCTGAAGATCGATTTCGTGGTGATCGGGCCGGACGCGCCGCTGGTCGCCGGCATGGCCGATGGCTTCACTGCCGCCGGCATCAAGGTGTTCGGCCCTTCCAAGGCGGCGGCCCAGCTCGAAGGCTCCAAGAGCTTCACCAAGGAACTCTGCCGCAGGCACCACATCCCAACCGCCGCCTACGAGCGCTTCACCGACGCCGCCAAGGCGGAGGCCTACATCAGGAAGCAAGGCGCGCCGATCGTGGTGAAGGCCGACGGCCTCGCCGCCGGCAAGGGCGTGATCGTGGCCGAGACGGTCGAGCAGGCGGTCGCCGCCGCGCGCGACATGCTGGAGGGCAACCGCTTCGGCGCTTCGGGCGCCTCGATCGTGGTCGAGGAGTTCATGGATGGCGAGGAGGTCAGCCTGTTCGCGCTCTCCGACGGCGAGCATGTCCTGCCGCTGGTCGGAGCGCAGGACCACAAGCGCGCCTTCGACAACGACAAGGGGCCCAATACCGGCGGCATGGGCGCCTACTCGCCCGTGCCGATCCTCGACCCGGCGATGTTCGACCGCTCGATGCGCGAGATCATCCTGCCGACGGTCAAGGCACTGAAGGAAGAAGGCACGCCGTTCAAAGGAGTGCTCTATGCCGGGCTGATGATCGGCAAGAACGGCCCGCGATTGGTCGAGTACAATTGCCGCTTCGGCGATCCCGAAGCCCAGGTGATGATGATGCGGCTGAAGTCCGACATCGTGCCGGCGCTGATCGCCTGTGCCGACGGCGGGCTGAAGCATTTCGACCTGCGCTGGACCGACGAGACCGCGCTGACGGTGATCCTCGCGACCAGGGGCTATCCCGACTCCTATCCCAAGGGCAGCGAAATCCGCGGGCTGGAGGCCGCGTCGAAGGTCCCCGGCGTGCAGATCTTCCACGCCGGCACCCGGGCCGACGGCAACCGCATCCTCGCCAATGGCGGGCGCGTGCTGAACGTGACGGCGATGGCGCCCACCGTGCAGGAAGCCCGCGCGCGGGCGTACCGCGCCGTGGACCTGATCGATTGGCCCGAGGGCTTTTGCCGACGCGATATCGCATGGCGGGCAGTCGGTTCGCAGAAGTGACAGGCTCGGGCGACCCGGCCTAGACTCCGGCCATGCCCGATTCACCCGACCTTTCGCAGCGCCTGCTGGCGCAACTGCGCTTTCCTAGCGGCGAGGTGCCGGAGCCCGGCACGATCAAGAACGTCGCGCCCGGCATCTACTGGCTGCGCATGCCGCTGCCCTTCCAGCTCAACCACATCAATCTGTGGCTGATCGACGAGAAGGACGGCTGGACGATCGTCGACACCGGCATCAACTCCGAGCCGACCCGCGAGCTGTGGGACAAGATCTTCGCCGAGCAGCTCGACGGCCGGCCAGTACGCCGGGTGATCGGCACCCACCTGCATCCCGACCATATCGGTTTGGCCGGCTGGCTGTGCGAGCGCTGGAACGCGCCGCTCTACATGACGCTGGGCGAGTACATGAGCGCCATCGCCGCGCGCAACGACTTCATCGAGAACGAGAGCGTGCGCGGCGCGCACCTCGCGCGCAACGGCGTGCCGGCCGACAAGATCGGGCTGTTCCACCGCCACAAGGGCGGCTACGCCAAGGGCGTGGTGCCGCTGCCCACCGCCTTCCAGCGGCTGATCCATGCCCATCCGATCACCATCGGCGGCCATCGCTGGGACGTCATCGTCGGCCGCGGCCATGCGCCCGAGCACGCCTCGCTGTGGTGCCCCGAGCTCAACGTGCTGATCGCGGGCGACCAGGTGCTGCCCAAGATCAGCACCAATGTCGGCGTGTGGCCCAATGAGCCATTGGCCGATGCGCTGACCTGGTTCCTCGACGGCTTCTCGCGCTTCCGCCGCCTGCCGGCCGACGCGCTGGTGCTGCCGAGCCACGGCTTCCCCTTCGTCGGCCTGCACACCCGCCTCGACCAGCTCGTGGCCCACCACGATGCCCGCCTCAACGACATGACGACGGCGATCGCCCGCCGCGGCGCCGAGGGTGCCACCGGCTGGGACATGGTGCCGGTGCTGTTCCCGCGCCATCTCGACAACAACCAGGTCGTCTTCGCCTTCGGCGAGACACTGGCTCATCTCCATTGCCTCGAGACCCGGGCCCGGGTGAAGCGCACGGTGGTCGGCGGGGTGCACCGCTTCGTCGCCCTGGTCGACCCGCTCGCCCAGCCGCCGGCCGACGATTCGGACACCGACGTGATGGATACCGGCGCGGCCTAGACCCGGATACCTCGCCCAATAATTTTCTTTTCGGGCCGGTTTAAATTTCCCGTGCGTCGAGCTCCGATTTGCAGGGAAAACGCGGCCGCGCGCCTCGACGGCCCGCATTTCGCGCTCGCGGGCGACGTCATTATGGGCAATGGAACGGTCGATTCGCCTGCGTTTGCTTAAGGATTCGCGCGTTCCATTGCCCATAATAGGTGTTCGGCGCGTCCTGAGGCAGGGTGGCGCGCATGATGATGCACTACGTCACGACCATTCCCGCATGGGCCGCCCGCTGCCTGAGCGCGGCCCTGCCGGGACTCTGGACAGAGCGTTTTTTCAGGGGCCCCCGGGGGTCGGTGGATTCGTGGACTCCGGGCCGAAAATGCCGATGGCATCGGCATCGGACCGGTCCACGCAAGTGTGGACTCTTGTGGACTCTCGTGGACTCCCGGCATCCCCGGCGGGCAGTCGCTCTAGCGCTGCCAGCGGTAGCGCACGTCGGGCATCTTCTCTTCGTTGTCCCGGCCGTCGGTGAAGCGGATCGCGCGGAACCCGTGCCGTTCGTAGAAGCGGCGGGCACCGGTGTTGGCCTGGAAGCACCACAATTCCAGCGCGGCGGCCGCGGCCTTGGCGCCGTCCAGCAGCAGGCTTCCGGCGCCCGCGCCGATGAACTCCGGATGGGTGTAGAGCAGGCGGAGCTCCTCGCCATCGCGGGCCAGGAACGAGGCGATGCGGCCCGCGTTCTCGGCCACCGTGACCTCGCATTCCTTCAGGACGACGTTGGCGATGAAGCCGCGGTCTTCCTCGACAGTGTGCAGTATCGGCAGGAAGGTGAGCAGCCGGAAGGACGGCGACAACACCGCCGCGATGGCGTCGGCATCGACCGCTGTTGCCCGCCGGCAGGTGAAGCGCGTTGTCATGTTGTAGTTTGAACCGGATCGGCCCGACGTAACAGCGCTGTCATGGAATGCGCCGACACCTCGGGCCAGGAGGCAGGCATGGATTATTTTCGGCGGTTCAACTTCCTGTTCGCGATGCCCAGCTTCGATGTCGACAACCTCGAAGGCGTGCGGCTGAACCAGATCGTGCAGGAGATCGAGCGGTCGGGCTTCGAGGTCGTCAAGGCGCGCAAGCTCGAGGACGCCGAGATCGCCGTCCAGACCGACGCCGCGATCGGCTGCATGGTGGTCGACTGGAGCCGCAAGGGCCTGGAGGGACGCGCCGCCGCGCTGATCAACCTGATGCGGCGCCGCGGCCTCGACCTGCCGGTCGTGCTGCTGATCCGCCGCCAGCGCTTCGAGGACATCCCGGTCGAGGTGCTCGACTTCATCGACGGCTACATCTTCCTGTCGGAGGAGACGCCGGCCTTCATCGCCCGCAACCTGATCAGCCGCCTCAAGAAGTACGCCGATACGCTCAAGACGCCGTTCTTCGGCACGCTGGTCGACTACGCCGAGGAGGGCAACCAGCTCTGGACCTGCCCCGGCCACAACGGCGGCATGTTCTACAATCGCAGCCCGATCGGCCGGGTGTTCGTCGAGCATCTCGGCGAGGCGGTGTTCCGCGACGATCTCGACAACTCCGTCCTGGATCTCGGTGATTTGCTGACCCACGAGGGCCCGGCCCTCGCCGCCCAGAAGGAAGCGGCCAAGATCTTCGGCGCCGAGAAGACCTACTTCGTGCTGAACGGCACCTCGACCTCCAACAAGGTGGCGCTGGGCGCCCTGGTCACCGACGGCGATCTCGTCCTGTTCGACCGCAACAACCACAAGGCGGCGCACCACGGCGCGCTGCTGATCAACGGCGGCATCCCGGTCTATATCCCGACCACGCGCAATGCCTGGGGCCTGATCGGCCCGATGCGCTGGGACGCGCTCGACGAGACCGCGTTGCGCGAGCGCATCAGGAGCCATCCGCTGGTCGAGGATCCCGAGCTGTGGCGCAAGCCCCGGCCGTTCCGCGTCGCCGTGATCGAGCAGTGCACCTACGACGGCAGCATCCACAGCGCCGAGATGATCCTGAAGCGGATCGGTCCCCTCTGCGACTACATCCTGTTCGACGAGGCCTGGGCGGGCTTCATGAAGTTCCATCCGATCTACGCCCAGCGCTTCTCGATGGGCCTCGCCAATCTCGGCCCCGAGGCGCCGGGCGTCATCGCCACCCAGTCGACCCACAAGCAGCTCGCGAGCTTCAGCCAGGCCTCGCAGATCCACATCAAGGACAGCCACATCAAGGGCCAGAAGCGCCATGTCGGGCATCGGCGCTTCAACGAGAGCTTCATGCAGTACGCCTCGACCTCGCCGTTCTATCCGCTGTTCGCCTCGCTCGACGTCGGGGCGCAGATGATGAAGGGCCGCTCGGGCGAGGTGCTGTGGGACGACACGATCCGGCTCGGCATCGAGCTGCGCAAGAAGATCCGCGCCATCCGCCGCGAGTTCGAGGAGCAGGAGTCGCGGCCCGAGCGCGGCTGGTTCTTCGAGCCGTTCGTGCCCGACCGCATCGCCATCCCCGACGCCGGCCGCGCCGGCGCAGTCCACGACGTGGCCTGGGAATCGGTCAGCACCGACCAGCTCGCCTCCGACCCGCGCTACTGGCAGCTCGCGCCCGACGCGCGCTGGCACGGCTTCGACGGCATGGAAGCGGGCTTCGCGATGACCGATCCCAACAAGCTCACGCTGCTGACGCCGGGCTTCGACCGCGCCACCGGCGCCTATGCCGAGCACGGCATCCCGGCGCCGGTGGTCGCGCAGTACCTGCGCGAGAACCGCATCGTGGCGGAGAAGAACGACCTCAACTCCCTGCTCTTCCTGCTGACCCCCGGCGTCGAGGCCAGCAAGGCCGGCACGCTGGTGAGCGGCCTGGTCGCCTTCAAGAAGCTGCACGACGACAACGCCCCGCTCGAGGAGGCCATCCCCGAGTTCTTCCGGCGCCGGCAGGGCCGCTACGCCGGCGTGCGCCTGCGCGACCTCTGCGCCAACATGCACAGGTTCTTCCGCGAGGCCAATGTCAGCGCCCTGCAGGCCCGGCAGTTCGCGGCCGAGCACCTGCCGGAGATCGCGATGTCGCCGCGCGACGCGGCCACCGCCCTGACGCGCAACGACGTCGACTACCTGCCGATCGACCGGATCGCCGGCCGCATCGCCACCACGCCGTTCGTGGTCTATCCGCCGGGCATCGCCACCATCGTGCCGGGCGAGCGGCTCACCGAGCGGGCACAGCCGATGATCGACTACCTGCTGATGTTCGAGAAGTGCTTCAACACCTTCCCGGGCTTCGATGTCGAGATCCAGGGCGTCTACCGCGAAACCGACGCGGACGGCCGCGTCCGGCTTTACACCTACATGGTCTCCGAATAAGTCGTCGGGGATGGAAGCCCTCCAGACCGACAGCCAACCGATCCTCGTCCGCCCGTCGCGCGACGGCGACGTCGACGCCATGCTGGCGATCTATCGCCATCACATCCGGCGCGGCATCGAGCCGGGCGTGATCGACACCGGCGCGCCCGAGCCGGACGATCTGCGCGAGCGGCGCAAGAACATGCGCACCCGCCGCCTGCCGCACGTCGTGGCGACCTCCAGCGATACGGTGGTGGGCTATGCCTATGCCGTGCTGTTCCGCAAGCGGCCGGCCTATCGCTACACCGCCAAGCATTCGATCTACATCCATCACGACCATATGGGCCGCGGCATCGGCCGGAAGCTACTGCAGGCGCTGGTCGATGCCTGCGCCGCCGCCGGCTACCGGCAGATGATCGGCTATGTCGATGCGGACAACACCGCGTCGCTGGCGCTGCACACCAATTTCGGCTTCGCCAGGGTCGCCTTCCTGCCCGGCGTCGCCTTTCGTCATGGCCGCTGGTCCGACACGGTCATGGTGCAACGCTCGATTGGCCCGGGATCGACCGAACCGCCGCCGTTCACGGGAAGCTGACGGCGCCTGAATGCGCGTCGACCTCTTCGACTTCGACCTCCCTCAGGACCTGATCGCCCAGCGGCCTGCGGCCCCGCGCGATTCGGCGCGCCTGCTCGACGTCGCGCCGGACGGCCTGCACGACCGCACGGTGCGCGACCTGCCCGGCCTGCTTCAGGCGGGCGACCTGCTGGTGTTCAACGACACCCGCGTGATCCCGGCCCGCCTGCTCGGCACGCGGGCGAGCGGCGGCAAGGTCGAGGCGCTGCTGATCCGCCGACAGGCGGCCGACCGCTGGCTCGCCTTCGCGAAGCCGGGCAAGCGCCTCAGGATCGGCGACGCCCTCACCTTCGATGCCCTCGCCGGCCGGGTCGCCGCCAAGCACGCCGACGGCTCGATCGACATTGCCTTCGACCGCAGCGGCGCCGAGCTGATGGCTGCGATCGAGACGGCCGGCGCCGTGCCGCTGCCACCCTATATCCGTGACGGCATCGCCGACGCCCGCGACCGCGCCGACTACCAGACACTGTTCGCCAGGATCGACGGCTCGGTCGCGGCACCCACTGCCGGCCTGCATTTCACACCCGAGCTGATGGCTGCCCTCGACGCCGCCGGCGTCCTCACCGCCAGCGTCACGCTGCATGTCGGCGCGGGCACCTTCCAGCCGGTGCGGGTCGACGACACCGACCAGCACGTCATGCACTCCGAATGGGGCGAGGTCCCGCAGGCCACCGCCGACGCCATCGCCTCGGCCAGGCGCGTGGTCAGCATCGGCACGACGGCGCTGCGCCTGCTGGAGAGCGTTGCTCGCGACGGACCGGTGCGCGCCTGGACCGGCGAGACCGACATCTTCATCACGCCGGGCTTCCGGTTCCGCGCGGTCGACGTCCTGCTGACCAACTTCCACCTGCCGCGCTCGACTTTGTTCATGCTGGTTTCGGCCTTCGCCGGGCTGGCCCGCATGAAGGCGGCCTACGCCCATGCCGTGGCGGAGCGATACCGCTTCTATTCCTACGGCGATTGTTGTCTGTTGCAGCGATGAGGCTTGTGTATCGATGAGCCTGGGCTTCGACCTTCTCGGCACCGACGGAACAGCCCGCCGCGGCCGGCTCACGACCGCGCACGGCACGGTCGAGACGCCGGCCTTCATGCCGGTCGGCACGGCGGGCACGGTCAAGGCGATGCTGCCGCAGTCGGTCGCCGAGACCGGCGCCGAGATCGTGCTGGGCAACACCTTCCACCTGATGCTGCGGCCCGGCGCCGAACGGGTCGCGGCGCTGGGCGGCCTGCACAAGTTCATGAACTGGCCCAAGCCGATCCTGACCGATTCAGGCGGCTTCCAGGTGATGTCGCTCAAGGAGCTGCGCAAGCTCGACAAGGACGGCGTCACCTTCCGTTCGCCGGTCGACGGCAGCCAGCACCGCCTGACGCCCGAGCGCTCGATCGAGATCCAGCATCTGCTCGATGCCAACATCACCATGTCGTTCGACGAATGCACGACCTGGCCGGTCGAGGAGCCCGCCGCCGCCGAGTCGATGCGGCTCTCGATGGTGTGGGCCGAGCGCGGCCGCCGCGCCTTCAAGGACCGGCCGGGCTACGGCCTGTTCGGCATCGTGCAGGGCAGCGTCTATCCGGCGCTGCGGGCCGAGAGCTGCAAGCGCCTGACCGACATCGGCTTCGACGGCTATGCGATCGGCGGGCTCGCGGTCGGCGAAGGCCAGGCGATGATGTTCCAGACCCTCGACACGACGCTGCCGCAGCTTCCCGCCGACCGGCCGCGCTACCTGATGGGCGTCGGCCGGCCGGCCGACATCGTCGGCGCGGTGAAGCGCGGCATCGACATGTTCGACTGCGTGATGCCGACCCGCGCCGGCCGCACCGCGCAGGCCTTCACCCGCCGCGGCGAGCTCAACCTGCGCAACGCCCGCCATCGCGACGATCCGCGGCCGATCGACGAAAAGTGCAGCTGCCCGGCCTGCCGCAACCACAGCCGCGCCTATCTCCATCACCTGATCCGCGCCGAGGAGATCCTCGGCGCCATGCTGCTGACCTGGCACAATCTCCAGTACTATCAGGACGTCATGCGCGGCCTGCGCAGCGCCATCGAAAGCCGGTCGCTCGAGTCCTGGATCGCCGGCTTCGAGGCCGAGCAGGCCCGAGGGGACATTCCGCCATGCCCAACGAAGCCCTGATCGTCGTCGACATGCAGAACGACTTCTGCGAGGGCGGCGCGCTGGCGGTGCCCGGCGGCAACGCGATCGTGCCGCGGGTCAACCAGCTCATCGCCCAGGCCGACCATGTCGTGCTGACCCAGGACTGGCATCCGCCGGGGCACGCCTCGTTCGCCTCGTCGTGGGACGGCGCCGAGCCGTTCAGCATGCGCGACTTCCCGTACGGGCCGCAGACGATGTGGCCGACGCATTGCGTGCAGGGCACCAGGGGCGCCGGGTTCCATCCCGATCTCGAAGCGACCAAGGCCGAGATGATCGTGCGCAAGGGCTTCCATCGCGGCGTCGATTCCTACTCGGCATTCCGGGAGAACGACCGCATGACGCGCACCGGCCTCGACGGCTACCTCAAGGCGCGCGGCATCACCAAGGTCGTGCTGTGCGGGCTGGCGCTCGACTTCTGCGTCGCCTGGTCGGCGCTCGATGCCAAGCGGGCCGGCTTCGACGTCACGGTCGCCGTCGATGCCACAGCCGCCATCGACCTCGACGGCAGCCGCGCCAAGATGCTCCACGAGATGCGCCAGGCGGGCGTCAAGCTCACTCCGTCATCCTGAGGGGTTACTGTCGAACCAGCTCGACCCGCCGGTTCTTGGCCTGTCCGTCCTCGGTGTCGTTGGGGGCGAGCGGGCTGAGCGGGCCGACGCCCTTTGACACCAACCGGTCGGCGGCGATGCCGAAGCGGGTCGCCAGCGCCTTGGCGACGGCGTCGGCGCGGCGTTGCGACAGGTCGGTGTTGTAAACGAGCGTGCCCTTGTTGTCGGTGTGGCCGACGATGAAGACCTTCAGCCCGGCGCTCGACTTCAGCAGGTTCGCCATCTCGGCGAGCTGCTTGTCGGACTCCGGCTTGATGTCGGCCTTGTCGAAGTCGAACAGGATGCCGTAGAGCGCCACCCGGCCGTCCTTGCCCAGCGCGCCGCCGATCTGCTCGGCCGACACGAAGGCCAGGTTCTGCTGCATCGCCTTGGTCTCGAGCACGTCGAGCATCGCCAGCACGCGGCCCTTGAGCGCCGACGAGACGTTGCCCATCGAGCCGCCGGTCTGGGTCGCGGCATAGAGCGAGACATAGACCTCGCCGCCGTTGGCTGCCGCGAACTGGCCGACCCATAGCCGCTGGTCGGCGGCGGGATCGACGTACTCCAGCACGTTGCCGGTGAGGTCGCGGCGGGCGCGGCTGTAGGCGCTGCCCTCGGGCTTCAGCGCGCGCGGCACGCCGTGCAGCTTGTGGAAGTCCTCGCCGCACTCGGTCTTGCTGCATTGGAACAGCGTCTTGGCGCCCTTCCCCTCCAGCTCGTTGGTGTAGTTGCGCACGACCTCGAGCGTCGAGCGGCCCTCGGGAATGACGTAGACGGTGCGGGTCAGCCGGCCCTCGACGGTCTGCGCCTTGGTGTAGCGCAGCTTCTTGTCAGGATCGGTCTGGTAGGACGAGCCGGTCGCGGGCCCGAGCGGCAGGCTGAGCTCGTCGAAGTCCTTCTTCGTCTGGGCGAGGATGAAGGAGCCGGCATAGCGCGGCAGAAGCTGGTCGCCCGAGCCGGGCGCGTTGCTGGTGAGTTCCCTGGCGAACTGCGGTTCGACCTGCGCCTGCGCTGCCGAGGCCAAGAGAGCGACGGCGGCGATCAGCAGCAGCCGCATCAGACGCGCTCGAGCGCCAGCGCGATGCCCTGGCCGACACCGATGCACATGGTGCAGAAGGCGCGCTTGCCGCCGGTCGCCTCGAGCTGGTTGAGGGCGGTGATCATCAGCCGGCCGCCCGAGGCGCCCAGCGGATGGCCCAGCGCGATCGCGCCGCCGTTGGGGTTCACGTTCTCGGCGTCGTCGGCGAGGCCGAGCTGGCGCAGCACCGCGAGCGCCTGGGCGGCGAAGGCCTCGTTGAGCTCGATGGTGTCGAAGTCCTTGACCGTCATGCCGAGCTTGGCGAGCAGCTTCTGGGTCGCCGGCACCGGGCCGATGCCCATCACGCGCGGCGGCACGCCGGCCGAAACGGTGCCGAGGATGCGCGCGCGCGGGGTGAGGCCATTGGCCTTCGCGGCGGCTTCCGAGGCGATGATCATGGCGCAGGCGCCGTCGTTGATGCCCGAGGAGTTGCCCGCGGTCACCGAGCCGCCTTCGCGGAATGCGGCGGCCAGCTTGGAGAGCGCCTCCATCGTGGTGTCGCCGCGCGGATGCTCGTCCTTGTCGATGACGGTCTCGGCCTTGCGGGTCTTGACCGTGACCGCGACGATCTCCTTGTCGAAGAAGCCCTTGTCCTGGGCGGCCTTGCAGCGGCGCTGGCTGCGATAGGCGAAGGCGTCCTGGTCGGTGCGGCTGATCTGGTGCTCGGTCGCGACGTTCTCGGCAGTCTGGCCCATCGGGTCGACGCCGTAGACGGCCTTCATCTTGGGGTTGACGAAGCGCCAGCCCAGCACGGTGTCCTCGAGCTTCATGCCGCGGTCGAACGGCCCCTCGGGCTTGCCCATGACGTAGGGCGAGCGGGTCATGCCCTCGACGCCGCCGGCGATGATCATGTCGGCCTCGCCGAGCTTCACGGCGCGGGCGGCGTGGCCTGCCGCTTCGAGGCCGGAACCGCACAGGCGGTTGACCGTGGCGCCCGCGACCTCGACCGGCAGGCCGGCCAGCAGGCCCGCCATGCGCGCGACGTTGCGGTTGTCCTCGCCGGCCTGGTTGACGCAGCCATAGATCACGTCGTCGACCGCGCCCCAATCGACGCCGCCGTTGCGCGTCATCAGCGCCTTGATCGGATGGGCGGCAAGGTCATCGACGCGGACGGCCGACAGGCCGCCGTTGTAGCGGCCGACAGGGGTGCGGATGGCGTCGCAAATGAAGGCTTCGGTCATCTCGGGGAACTCCGGCGGAACCAACGGTATCGTCCGGCGTACCACCGGCCGCCGACGCTGCCAATGGGCCGCCGGCCCGAGCGATCAACCAGCGAGACGGCGGCAGATGGCGTATTGCGCGTAGCCCCTGAACGGCCGCTCGAAGATCGTGAGCGCGCCGGTGTGCAGGCCGAGCAGGGTCAGCTCGGCCTCCAAATCGTCACGCGGTGTGACGTGAAACATCCGCAGCCATTCGCGCAAGGCCTGGCGGAACCAGCCCGGCAGGCGCTCCTGGGCGCCGAAATCGACGACATGCAGCTCGCCGCCCGGCGCCAGCCAGGTGAGCGAGCGCGCCAGCACCGCCTGCCAGCCCGGGATCATCGACAGGCTGTAGGAGATGAAGATGCGCGAGAAACCCGGCACGCCGAACAGCAGTGCCGGGTCGAACGAGGTGGCGTCGGCGCGAGCGAGGCGGATGTCGGCCCCCAGGCCCTCGCGCTCGACCAGGCGGCGCGCGGTCCCGAGCATCTCCGAGGAGACGTCGATGCCGAAGAAATGAACGTCGCGATAGGTGCGGGCGGCGACGATCAGGTTGCGGGCGGTGCCGCAGCCGACCTCCAGGACGCGGCTGCCGGCCGGCGGGTCGAGGCGGCGGATCAGCCGGTCGCGACCGAGCAGATAGTATTTTCGGGTGGCATCGTAGACATGACGCTGGCGACGATAGAGGCGATCCATCAGCTCGTCCGACGCAGCGAAGTCCGTCATCTCTCAGCCTCCGAAGACGTAGAGGTGGAAGCCGCCGTAGATCGCCGAGCGGTCGCGCGAGCCCAGCGCCTGCGACTGCTCGGCCTCGTAGTGCCAGCGATCGAGGATCTCCGGCGCGACCCGGCCCGGCAGCAGCGACGGCTCGGCGGCGGTGCGGAAGATCACGCGCGCGCCCGGCCGCGCGGTGCGGGTGATCTCGCGCCACAGCGCATTGAGCTGGGCATCGGTCATCCAGTCCTGGGCGTCGAGCAGGACGTAGCGGTCGCGCGAGCCGTCGGCGCAGTTTGCGAGATACTCGGTCACCGAGCGGTTCAGCACCTCGACCCGGTCGACGCGCGCACGCAGGGAGTCGAAGTGCTCGCGCCGCAGGTAGGGCGGCAGCGGACCCGAGGCGTTCTCGGCATAGGAGCGGCCGAACGCCTGCCAGGCGAAGTAGTTGTCGTCGAGGCTGAAGCCGCAGGCCAGCCGCTCCAGCCGCTGGCGCAGGACATGGCGCATGTCGCCGTCGCCGGCCAGCGCCTCGTATTGCGCCGGCGGGATGCCGAGGCCGTAGAGCGACAGCCGGTTGGCGGTGGCCCAGCGCACGGCGCGCTTGTCGAACAAGGGAGCCAGGGTGGTCTCGAAGAACGCGCGCTGCTCCTCGAGCGTGCGGGCGCTCAAGAGCTCCTTGAGGTCGACGCCGTAGGCGCGGCAGATCGCATGGGTCAGGCCGATGAACGAGCCCAGCACGCCATGGGCATAGGCGTTGCGGGCGAAGATCGAGATGCGCCGGCGGCCGAGCTGCTGGATGCTGCGGCCCTCCCAGTAGAGGCGGCTCTGCGAATCGAGATGCGGCGCGATCAGCCGGTCGTAGGCTTCGACATTGGCCTCGTCGTCGGCGGCGCCGAAGAAGCGGTAGAAGGTCGCCCAGGACGGCAGGCGGCTGGCCGACACCAGCTTCAGCCGGTTGAGCGCGACATGGGCGCGGCTGAGATCGACGGCGGTGATGCGCGCCGGATCGCCAGTGAGATAGGACAGGACGTTGCAACCGCCCGAGGCGATCGCCACGATATGGCTGTCGGGTTGCAGCGCCAGCGCCTGGAGATCGACCTCCGGGTCTTCCCAGATCTGGGTGTAGACCAGGCCGCGGAACAGCCGTTCGAACAGCCCCTCCAGGAGCCCTTCCCGGCTCAGCGCCCGGTGGCGACGAACGGCCTGCTTGAGCCGCAAATTGTTCTCAGCCCGCGGATAGACCAATCCTGGGACTCCAAATTACAACAATCCTCCCAACATAGGGGGTGTCAGTGCCAGTTTGATGACAAGGTATCGACATGAGCACCTCGTTCAGTCTGTTCGACACGCCGATCGGCACCTGCAGTCTGGTCTGGATCGGCGACAAGATCGTGGGCTTGCGGCTGCCCGAGGCGAGCGCCGACGCCACCCGCTCCCGCATCACGCGGCGTTGGCCCGGCGCCGAGGAACAGGCGCCGCCACCCGCTGCGATGCAGGCGACGATCGACCGCGTGCTGCGGCTGCTCGCCGGCGAGAAGGTCGATCTCAGCGACGCGCCGCTCGACTTCGGCGACTCGCCGGATTTCCACAAGCGCGCCTATGCAATCGCGCGCACCATCCCGCCCGGCCGGACCATGACCTACGGCGAGATCGCCAAGCGCCTCGGCGAGCCGCACGAAGCGCGCGAGGTCGGCCAGGCGATGGGCAAGAACCCGATCGCCATCCTGATGCCCTGCCATCGCGTGCTGGGTGCCGACGGCAAGATGGGTGGCTTCTCGGCCAACGGCGGCGTCGCCACCAAGCGGCGCATCCTGGAGATCGAGGGCGCGGCCGCGCTCGGCGCCGGTCCCCTGTTCGCGGGCCTCGACCAGCGTCGTGGCTGAGTTCGGCTTCGACCCGAGGAAGGCGGTCCGTCATCTGAAGGCCGCCGATCCGGCGCTGGCCGCGGTGATCGCCGCGGTCGGCCCGTTCGCGATGGAGCTCAAGACTTCGCGCAGCCTGTTCGGCGCGCTCGCCGAGGCGATCGTCTACCAGCAGCTCTCGAACAAGGCGGCGGCCACGATCTACGGCCGCGTCGAGGCGCTGTTCCCGCGCGCCAAGGACGGCTTCACGCCAAGTCATATCCTGAAGGCGACCGACGACGCTTTGCGCGGCTGCGGCCTGTCGCGCGCCAAGGTGCTGGCCGTACAGGACCTCGCCCGCCGCGTCCACGGCAAGGAGCTGCCGACCCTCGACGAGGCGCACGCCCTCGACGACGCCGCGCTGATCGAGCGGCTGGTCACCGTGCGCGGCATCGGCCGCTGGAGCGCGGAGATGTTCCTGATGTTCCGACTCGGCCGGCCGGACGTGCTGCCGCTCGACGACTACAGCCTGCGTAAGGCCTATGCGAAGGCGTTCGGCAAACGCGCCCTGCCCTCGCCTCAGGCGCTGGAGAAGCATGGCGAGACGTGGCGCCCCTATCGTACCGTCGCGAGCTGGTACCTGTGGCGAACCCTGGAGCAGAAGTGATGACCCTTGATTTCTACTATGCCTCCGGATCCCCTTATGCTTGGCGCGTCTGGCTGGCGCTGACGCACAAGGGCATCGCCTTCGACTGGAAGCTGCTGTCGTTCGACGCCGGCGATCTCGAGAAGCCCGCCTTCCGATCGATCAACCCACGACAGAAGGTGCCGGCGATCGTCGATGACGGCTTCGCGCTCTACGAATCGGCAGCGATCCTCGAGTACTTCGAGGACAAGCAGCCCGAGCCGCGCCTGTTCTCCGCCGACATCAAGGAGCGCGCGACCCAGCGCCGCCTGGTCCGCGAGGCCGACAACTACTTCGCCGAAGCGATGGAGCACCTGCTCGAAGCGGTGATGGAGAAGAAGCCGGCCGATCCCGCGGCGATGCACAAGGAGATCGCGAGCTGGGAATCCGCCCTCACCGGCGATTTCCTCGCCGGCCCGATGTCGGCAGCCGACTTCACGCTTTATCCGATGGCCGCCTTGCTGGAACGCGTGGCCGTGCGCAATCCGCAGGCACTGCCGGCCGACCTGATCCCGCCGCGACTCGCTGCATGGATGGCGCGAATGGCAGCGCTCGACATCGTGCAGAAAACCCGGCCGCCGCACTGGAAATAGTCGCCACTGCAGTGCCATGAGCGCCATGACATAATCGGCGTCATGGCTCTCCCCTTCTCCAACACTGCCGGCCGCACCATCGAGCGGCTGCGCACCGCCTTCATCGAGACCGCGCGCGGCGCCCGCGAGGCGGTCGGTGCGCCCTTGCGTCCCGACCTGCCCGACGACGACATCCCGCGGCTCCGGAACCGCATCGACGCCTGCCTCGAAGGCAAGGGCGGCGAGACCGCACGACGCGCCCGCGCCGCCGAGCTGGGGCAGGCCTACCTCTCGCTGTCGCCGGCCGGCCGCCGGAAGTTCCTGCTGACGCTGGCCAACGAGTACGGGCTGTCGCGCGAGGCGGCGATGGCCGAGGTCGAGCGCTGGCGCACGACCAAGGCGCCGCCGCGGGAGCTGGCGCGCTGGCTCGAGCCGCCGGCGATCCGGCTGCTGCGCGAGTTCGTCGGCGTGCCGCAGGGCGTGAAGTTCGTGGTCGACCTGCGTGCCGAGCTGCTGACGCTCGGAAAAACCGATGCTGCCGCGCGCACCCTGAGCGACGACCTGCGGCCCCTGCTCGGCGCCTGGTTCGATGTCGGCTTCCTCGACCTGGTGCGGATCGACTGGCGCGCCTCGGCGGCGCTGCTCGAGAAGCTGGTCGCCTACGAGGCGGTGCATGCCATCCGCTCGTGGCGCGACCTCAAGAACCGGCTGGATTCGGACCGGCGCTGCTTCGCCTTCTTCCATCCGCGCATGCCGGACGAGCCGCTGATCTTCGTCGAGGTGGCACTGGTCGACGGCATGGCGGGCAACGTGCAGCGCCTGCTCGACGCCAAGGCGGAGACCAGCGATGCCAAGCACGCCAACACGGCGATCTTCTACTCGATCTCCAACTGCCAGCAGGGGCTGGCCGGCATCAGCTTCGGCAACTTCCTGATCAAGCGGGTGGCCGAGCAGCTGGCGCGCGACCTGCCCAACATCCGCGACTTCGCCACCCTGTCGCCGATTCCGGGCCTGCGCCGCCACATCGACGAGCGGCTGAAGACCGAGGGCGACGAAGCGCTCACCCAGGGCGAGATCGCCTCGCTGGTGCCGGTGACCGACAAGGCCACAGGCGCCGCCGCGGTGCGCCAGCTACTCGACCGCCCGGTATGGTGGGAGGTGCCGGCGATCGACAAGGCGCTGCGCCCGATCCTGACCCGCATGGCGGCGCGCTACCTCACCGGCACCGACGCGCGCGGCCGTGCATTGGATCGCGTCGCCCACTTCCATCTCGGCAACGGCGCCATCGTCGAGCGGCTGAACTGGCTCGGCGACACCAGCGGCAACGGCCTCAAGCAGTCCTACGGCATGATGGTGAACTACCGCTACAAGCTCGGCGAGGTCGACGCCAACCACGCCGCCTACTCGACCGGCAAGGTCGTCGCCAGCCGCGACGTGCGCGCGGCGGCGCGGATCTAGCCTAGAAGCTGGAGGGCTGCGGCCAGGCAGATGCCGGCGGCAGGTCGCTGCGATACCAGCGGCGGATCGACTTGTCGGAGATGGCGTAACCCCAGTTGACCAGGGCGTTCCTCACCGGGTCGCCGTAGTCCGCGAGCCGCGTCGGCACGGCGGCCAGCTGCATCACGGTCGCCAAGGGGCAGTCGAGCCCACCCTGCTGGGCGTAGATCCCGGGATTGGTCGCGATCGACCAGTACGTGCCCTTCAGCTCCTTTGCGCCGTAGCGCCCGATCAGGTCTCGCCGACGCAGCGAGCGGACCTGGTTGTCGGTGATACCCAGCACGCGGTTAAGCTGCAGGTACCAGTTCCAATAGCTGGAGCCCGCCATGGCATGGGGAGCTCCGCCGTCGCTGACCAGCACGGTCGGCCAGCCGTCGAGAGGTTCGAGGCCATGATTGTCGTAGACGCCGCCGTCGGTGAGGACGGCGCGCTTGCGCACGTAGTCCGGCAAGGGTGGCGGCACGACGGCCTCGTCCTCCGGGGCGGGCCAGGGCTTCAGATCGTACTGGGTGAGATCGAGACGTGTCGGCGACAGGAACGGCGGAAAGCCCGACGACGCCGCGGCAGCACGCGCCAGCGAGAGCGCCGGATTGTCGATGCGGCCGACGCGCCAGTCCGCCATGTAGGGTCGCGAGAATCGCCACAGCGACCCCGTGGTGAGATTGGCCGAGCACAGGATGATGCGCGGCCCCACGTCATCCGCCGGCAGGTCCTGCAGCGTCGCGCCATGGAACAGCGCACGGTCGTAGTACCGGGCCATCGTGCTGGAGACGAGCCAGCCCTGCGTCACGAAGCCCATCGTTGCGCAGACCCGGTCCACGGTCACGCGGGAGAAGGCGAGGATCGGGTCGACGAAGACCTCGCGGAAATTGGCGGCGACCCCATCCGACCAGGTCAGGCGGGACCAGACGAGCCCCAGATAGGCTGCCGGGAGGGAGCCTCCCGATACGCGTCACCTGCTTCAGGAGCCCGAGCTCGTTCAGCCGGATCAATGCACCGGTGTGGAACAGGGCCGCCCGATAGCCCCCGCCCGAAAGGGCGAGAGCGATGCCGCTGCGGTCCTGGGTGATCTGCATCCCAGGGACAGATCTACTTGTTGAGGTAGTTCAGCTTCAGTCCGGGACGCGGCCATTCGAAGCTGACCAGCTTGCCGGTCATCGACAGGGTCGCGAACGCGGTACGCAAGTCCTTGCCGCCGAAGCAGACGTTGGTGACCATCGGGTCGGGCAGCTTGTACTGCGTCACCGACTGGCCGTCGGGCGAGATATCGGACACCGCGCCGGTGATCAGGGTGGCGACGCAGATGTGGCCGGCCGAATCGACGGCCAGCGAATCGAACATCTGGTAGCCGCCGAGACCGGCGATCACGCGGCCCTTCTCGCCGCGATAGGGGCCGTTGGCGTCCTTGATCACGCCCGGTGCGGAGAGCTCGAAGGCCCAGCAGCGCGCGGTCGGCGTCTCGACGACGTAGAGCGTCTTCTCGTCGGGCGACAGGCCGCAGCCGTTGGGTCGCTCGAGCGGGAACACCTTCTGCTCGATCTTCGAGCCGTCGGCCTTGGCGTAGTAGACGGCGCCACGATCGCTGTCGTGCTCGCGCGTCTTGCCGAGGTCGGTGAACCAGAAGCCACCGTCCTTGTCGAACACGATGTCGTTCGGCCCGTTGAGCTTCCGACCGTTGCACGAGTCGTACATCGTCTCGAACTTCCCGGTCTCGGGATCGACCACCTGGATCGAGCCGCCTTTGTAGTTCGCGGGCTGCGTGCCGGGGAACAGGCGACCGTCGGGCCGCTCGATCCAGTTGAAGCCGCCGTTATTGCAGACATAGATCTTGCCGTTCGGGCCCATCGCCGCGCCGTTGGGGCCGCCGCCCAGCTTGGCGATGATGTGCTGCTTGCCGTCGGGCATGACGCGGGTCAGCGTCTCGCGCGCGATCTCGACCAGGATCACCGAGCCGTCGGGCATCGCGATCGGGCCCTCCGGGAACTTGAGGCCCGAGGTGATCTCCCTGTTTGGCGTCATGCCTGGCGGCGTCGTCATCGTCGTTTCCCCTATTTGCCCTTGAAGTTGGCCTTGCGCTTGCCGAGGAACGCCTGGACGCCCTCGCGGAAATCCTCGCTGCGGCCGAGCTCGCGCTGGAAGTCGCGCTCGAGGTCGAGCTGTGCCGCGAGGTCGTTGCCGTTGGCGCGGTTCATCGCCTCCTTGATGCGGGCGAGCGACAGCGTCGGGCCGTCGGCGAGGCGCCGCGCCAGCTCGGTCGCCTTGGGCATCAGCTCGGCATCCTCGACGACGTCCCAGATCAGGCCCCAGTCCTTGGCCTGCTCGGCCTTGATCTGCGGCGCCAGCAGGGCGAGCGCGCGGGCCCGCTGCTCGCCGACCAGCCGCGGCAGGAACCAGGTGCTGCCGCCGTCGGGCAGCAGGCCGATGCGCGCAAAGGCCTGCAGGAACGAGGCGGACTTCGCCGCGATCGCGATGTCCGAGGCGAGCGCGAAGCTCATGCCGACGCCGGCCGCCACGCCGTTCACCGCCGCCACGATCGGCTTGGGCAGCCCGCGCATCGTGCGGATGACCGGATTGAAGAACTTGTCGAGCGCCGCGCCCGAATCGGCGTCGTTGGCGCGTTCGGGATCGGCGAGATCGGCGCCGGCGCAGAAGCCGCGGCCCTCGCCGGTCAGCAGAACGGCGCGCACCGAGGCGTCGGCGGCGATGTCCTCCCACGCCGACTTGATCTCGGCGATCATCTTGCGCGAGACCGCGTTCAGCTTCTCCGGCTGGCGGAGGGTCAAGGTCGCGAGCCCGTCCTGCTTGTCGAGGGAGATCTGGCTGTAGGTCATCGTCTCACTGTCCCTTGAATTGCGCCGGCCGCTTGGCGCGGAACGCCGCAACGCCCTCGCGGGCATCCGCGCTCTTGCCCAGCATGCGCTGGCTGTCGCGCTCGAGGTCGAGCTGCCGGTCGAGCGTGTTGGTGGCGGCCGCGTCGATCGCCTGCTTGATCGCGGCATAGGAGAGCGTCGGCCCCGAGGCGAGCCGACGGGCGAGCTTCGTCGCCTCATCCATCAGCGCGGCGTCGTCGACCACCTGCCAGATCATGCCCATGCGCTCCGCCTCCTCTGCGCTGAGCGAGCTGCCGAGCATGGCGAGCGCCCGGGCGCGCGCATCGCCCACCAGGTGCGGCAGGAACCAGGTGCCGCCGAGGTCGGGGATCAGCGAGATGCGCACGAAGGCCTGGTCGAAACGGGCCGAACGCGCGGCCAGGATGACGTCGCAGGCCAGCGCGAAGTTGGCGCCGCCGCCGGCCGCCACGCCGTTGATCGCGCCGACGATCGGCTTGGGCAGCGCCCGCATGGCGCGGATCATGGGATTGAAGATGCGGTCCATGTTGGCGCCGAGATCGGGCGGTGTCGCGGCCTTGGCATCGACGGTGCCGCCGCCGGCGAGATCGGCGCCGGCGCAGAAGCCGCGGCCGGTGCCGGTCAGCAGCACGGCGCGGATCGCCGGATCGTCCTGCGCGCGCGCGAGCTCGCGGTTCATCGCCTCGATCAGGGCGTTGTTCATGGCGTTCAGGCGCTGCGGGCGGTTGAGCGTCAGGGTGAGCACGCCCTCCGCGACGGCCGACAGGACCGGTGTTTCCTCCATGCCGGCAGACTGGCACGCCGCACCGGGCCTGCGCTATCCGGCCGCGTCGCAGGGCGGACGGCGGTTTCGTATGTCCGATGCGGATGGCGAGGATCCTGATCCTGGTCGGCACCGAATCGGGCAACGCCCAGATGGTGGCCGACGCGCTGAAGCCGGTGCTGGTCGCGGCCGGCCACAAGGTCGACGTCACAGACAAGGCGGCAACCGTCGCCGACCTGCAATCGCACGAGGTCTTCCTCGTGGTCTGCGCCACCCACGGTTCGGGCGACATCCCGACCAACATCCTGCCGCTCGCCGAGGCGCTGGAGCGCGGGCGGCCCGACCTCTCCGGCCATCGCTACGGCGTGGTCGCGCTCGGCGACATGACCTACCAGGACACCTTCTGCGGCGGCGGCAAGCAGCTCGACCGCGTGTTCGCGCTGTGCCGGGCGAAGAGGCTCGGCGAGCGGCTCGAGGTCGATGCCTCCTCCCAGCCGCTGCCCGACGAGGAGGCGCTGGCCTGGATCGAGAGCTGGAAGGGACTGGTCTAGCGCAGAGTCCGCGCAAAGCCCGCGAGTCCGCAGGAGCGCAGACCAGCTCCCCCCACCTATCCTGGGCATTGGAACGACAAAAGAATGCCCGAAAACCATGGGGTCGGAACCCCGTCCATCGCCCACAATGACCGCGCCAGCGCGAGGATTTCCACAGGCATGGGCCTCTGGGCACGCTCAATTCATGAACCGCCCCGGCGCGGTCGCGTCTTCTGCGACAGGCGCAGCAGCAGAGCCACCAGCTCGCTTTGCCGGTGCGCGCCGGTCTTGTCGAACACCGCCTTGAGATGGGCTCGCGCGGTCTCGTAGACGATGCCGAGCTCATCCGCCGCCTGCCTCGGCGACAGCCCGCCGGCGACCAGCGTGGCGATCCGCGATTCCGCCGGCGACAGGCCGAACGCCCGCGCCATCAGCGCCGACTCCGGCACGGGTTCGGCCTCCAGGTCGGTCAGCACGAGCAACGTCCGCGCCCCCAGGAAGGGCGTCCGCGCCGCGCCATCCACCGGCAGCACGCGCACGATCACCGGCCGCCGGCCCGATCGCTGCACGACGATGGAGGCGCAAGGCAAGGTCGACGTGTCGGGCGTGAGGCGCATGCGATCGACCAGGCCGGCAAGCGCAGCGCTCGCCTGCTTGTCGCGCACGACGAGCCTGTGGTTGCAAAGACGCATCTCGTTGTCGAACAGCCGTGCGGCCCCCGGATTGAAATCCAGCACGAAGCCCCGCCGGTCGAGCGCCAGCGCGGGCTGATGGACGAGCTCGAGCGCATTGGTCATGCCCGCCAATGCCACCCGACCCACCGCCTGCGAGAGCGTCGCCGCCTCGCTGAGCCGCCGCGAAAGCCGGCCGAAGATGCGCTTGTCTTCCTGCTCGTACGGACCGTCCCGCCAGGCCCGCTGAATCGAGAGGCCCCACAAGGAGGGGCCGGACCAGAAGCCAATGGCCGAGAACCAGCCCAGCCCCTTCGGGATCATCAGTTCGGCATAGAGGCCGAGGGATTTCATCTCCTCGGGCGTGACCAGGTCCTGGTCGATGATCGCCGTCTGGCCGCGCAGCAGCAGGGGAACGCCGCGGTCCGCCCGCACGTCGCGCTGGTGCCAACCCTCCGCGAAGTAGTTCTTGCGCAAAAAGTCATCGAGGCCCGACGTGCGCGGGACATCGGACGTCCGCACGTCGCTTTGCAGCAGCACCGCGCCGGTGGCCCCCGCCGCGGCGCTGATCTCTTCCATGATCTCGGGCCAAATCGCAGGATCGACTGCCGCGTCGCTCAACCTGGCGTTCGCGCGCTTCAGTCGTGCCCGGTCGATCCTGTCCCCGCCCATGACCGTCCTCAGACCCCGCGGCGCGGCCGCATCTTGTGCGAGAGCCGCAGCAGCAGCGCCACCAGCTCGCTCTGCCGGTGCGTGCCGGTCTTGTCGAACACCGCCTTGAGATGGGCGCGTGCGGTCTCGTAGACGATGCCGAGTTCGTCCGCTGCCTGTCGCGGCGACAGCCCGCCGGCGACCAGCGTGGCGATCCGCGATTCTGCCGGCGACAGGCCGAAGGCCCGCGCCATCAGCGCCGAGTCCGGCACAGGCTCGGTCTCGAGGTCGCTCAGCACGAGCAGCGCACGCGCGCCCAGGAAGGGCGTGCGCGCTGCGCCGTCCACCGGCAGCACGCGCACGATCACCGGCCGCTTGCCCGACCGCTGCACGACGATGGGCGCGCAGGGCAAGGTCGCCGTGTCGGGAATGAGTCGCATGCGGTCGACGAACGCAGCCAGCGCAGCACTTGCCTGCTTGTCGCGCACGACGAGTCTGTGGTTGCACAGACGTATCTCGCCATCGAACAGCCGTTCGGCCGCCGGATTGAGATGCAGCACGAAGCCCCGCCGGTCGAGCGCCAGCGCGGGCTGATGGACGAGCTGGAGTGCATTGGTCATGCCCGCCAATGCCACGCGACCCACCGCCTGCGAGAGCGTCGCCGCTTCGCTGAGCCGGCGCGAAAGCCGGCCGATGACGCGCCTGTCGTGCTCTTCATAGGGGCCGTCGCGCCAGGCCCGCTGAATCGAGAGGCCCCAATGGGCCGGCCCGGACTGGAACCCGATCGCGACGAACCAACCCAACCCGAAGGGCAGGAGCGATTCGGCGTAGAGGCCGAGGGATTTCATCTCCTCCGGCGTGACCAGGTCCTGATCGATGATCGCCGTCTGGCCCCGCAGCAGCAAAGGGACGCCGCGATCGGCGCGCACGTCGCGCTTGTGCCAGCCATCGGCGAAGTAGCTCTTGCGGAAATAGTCATCGACGCCCGGCGTGCGCGGGACATCGGACGTCCGCGCGTCGCTTTGCAGTAGCGCTGCACCGACGCCGCCCGCTGCGGCGCTAATCTCTTCCATGATCTCGGGCCAGACCGCAGAATCAATCGCCGCGTCGCCCAACCTGGCGTTCGCGCGCTTCAGTCGTGCCCGGTCGATCTTGCCCCCGCCCATGATCGCCTAGGATGCCCCCGCCTCCAAGGTCGAGCATATGACCGCCGAGATCGGCGAATCAAGTTGCATCACCCAATTGGGTAATGTGGCATTGGCTATGATCGAGCGCGGCGGAGGAAGGCCGTCGCGCTCCCATTCATTCGACGTCGATCCTGATCATCTTGCCGTCGGGGCCGTCGATCACGGACGAACCCCGTGATGGATGGGCCCTCACGACGGATCGGAAAGCAGCCTGTTCACGTCCCGCTCCACGATCGCGCAGCCCGTTGCCCGCAGGCTTAACCTTTCCGAAGGGTGGAGCGCGTAACGATCATTGTTGCGGATGTCGGTGGTTTCCGCGAAATCCAGGACCTGGCACTTGTCGCCGGCAATGCGGATCTTCAGGCGCTTGCGGTAAGTTGTATCCACGCGGCGTGGACCCGTGAGCGAGTCCGACAAGGATATGTGCGCCTCGAGCTCGCCCGACATCTCCAGGACGTTGCCCTGAACGCTCATGCTGCTGGAGTAGACGACATCCCCGGGCGCGGACTCCACGACGCGGCCGTCGTCGAAGACTCTGCGAGATCCCGTGCACGGGATCCTGGCGCTGCTTTGGGGTCGGTTCGGGACAAAGAGGATGGACCACTTGCTCGGCCCCTGCTTCGTGACGCAACCGTTGCCCCTCAGACTGGGCGAGATCACGGTGTTGCCGATCACCACGAGATACTCGCTGGCCGCGTAGGTCGAGCCCTTGTCGGAACTGCCGGGATAGCTGTTCTCCGCTGTACCATCGATCTTGATCGCCTTGCCGTTGAGGCTGGAGAGATCGAACGGTTCGCTGGGTGCCGAAGGCGCCGTGGTTGCCACCGGCTGGCCGTCGGGCGTGCAGGCCACGGCCATCAACAGCAGGAACAGGGCGGCCGTGCGCGCGATGACACTCTCAGTCACAGACGAAGTCTCCATTGACGGATACGCATTTGGTCGTGGGCTTGGCCGCACCGGGAGCCGTCTTCCGCTGGTCTGCCAGGCCGGCAAACAGCTTCACCCGATAGGCCTCGATGCGGTCGGCGATGTCCGGACGGTAGGCTTCCGTGGCCAATGCCTTGGCCTTGAAGAACTCGGTGTAGGCCGCCGCCGTCTGCTTCTCCGCCGTCAAGGCCAGCGCCTCCTGCAGATGCAGCAGTGCATCCATGGCCTTCATGTCTTTCAGATATTCGTAGTCGCCGGAGCGCTCGTAAGCGCGCTTGAAGTAGTCGAACGCCGTGCCGTAGTTGCCGGCCTGCGCGTAACTGCGGCCGTCTGCCGCGTAAACCTCGGCCTCCGCCTTGGTCTGCGCTTTCCTGGCCGCGTATTCAGCATCCCATTGCCTTTGACGTTCCTGCGCCTCGATCTCGGCCTGGCTCGGGCCGGACCTGCTGCCGAGGATGCCGACCAGCGCGCTCACCAGATCGAGGCCCGCGGCGCCCAGCGCCATGCCGGCGGCAATGCGCTGGTTCTGCACGGGATTGCCGGAGTAGGTGGACCGCGCGCTCGGCGTGCCGTTCGGCACGCATTTCCACGAGAGGCCTGCGCCGTCGTTCTCCGACCCGACATGCCGGCCCCCGCCGCAGTAGGGATCCGCCGCCGCCGGGCCTGCGGCTCCTGCCAGCAGGATGGCGACCACACCGGCTCCGGCCCCCTTCATTGCCAGCCCGATGGCCTGCCGTCGTCGGTCGATGAGGGCCGCTATGGCACGTCGCGTCATTTGATCTCCCCCGCTCGCAATCCCCCTCAGCGCATTCTACGGGGACCGCAGCGGCCGCACATTACCCAATTGGGTAAGCGCCGCTGGTAAGCCGAGCCGCACGATCCTCGCCACCGAGGCAGCAGGTCCTGATTCAGCAAGCTGGTCAGGGCTGGCGCGTCAGGGTGCCGGTGAGGACACGTCCGTCGGCCAGCGAGCGCTTCAGCGATAGGCTTTGGCCCTGCAAGGCGATCTCGTTGAGGGGCGGCGCGCTATTTTGCGGCTTCAGACGATCACCCTCGATTCTGGCCGCATATCGTATCGAGACCATGTTGAACTCGCGGTTCGGGCCGGCGTCCAAGGCGTAGATGTAGCTCGCAGTGTCGCCATTCACCTGGTCGACGACGATGAGCGCCTGCTGGTTGATCTGATCCAGCTTGCCCTGCCAGCGGCCGAGGAAGCGCGCCGGGCCGCCGCCCGGCGGCGGCACCATCAAGCCAGCGGGCAGCAGGAACGTCGGCAGGCTGGCCGGCGGCGGGCAACGCACCTCGCCTGCCGGCGCCTGAGCCGGATCCATGAAATTCCTGATGCAATCGCCGAACCAGGCGTCGAACTGCGGCGTCGTCCCCGCGCCATGGCCGTTGACCGGCAAGCCCTCGCCGAACAGCACGAATGGCCGGCCCGTGCCTTGCAGCACCTGTCGCGCCTTGGGCCAGATCGGGTCGCCATCGCGATTGGGGTGGTATTTGTCGTTGGGCGGGAACGCCAGGACAATGCGGCCATTCTTCTGCGCCGCCAGTGTGTCGAGGATCTGCTTGTCGAGCACGGGGTAGGTCCCGCTCGTGCTGCTGCTGCCACCGGTCGGGGCATCCGACCCGTGGCCCGGCGCGGTGGCCAGCACGCCATGGAAGAGTCCGGGGGCGCGCGCATTGGCCTCGACCGCGATCGCCCCGCCGAACGATTGGCCGGCGGCGATCAGACGCTGGTAGCCCTGCGCTTTCGCCTGCTGGGCTCGCGCGATCAGCTCGTCGACATGCTTGGTGCCGGCGGTCCAGCAGTTCAGAAGAGTGCCGGAGGAATTGCGGCAGCTCTCGTAGAGATTGTTGCGGTTGAGCTTGACGACATCCCAGCCGTCGCGCACCAGCCGCGCGACCACCGGCGGCACCGGAAACTGGTATTGCGGAAGATCGCGATTCACGCCGTGGTTCAGGAGGATCAATCCCTTGGCCACGGCCGGCCCCTTCATGGGCTGATCGCAGAAGCCGTATTCCAGCCAGTAGGATCGCCCGTCGGGCTTCTGCCCGCAGGCCAGCGCAGGGTCGCCGCCGGGCGGCACGGGCAGCTTGTCCTGAGCGGACGCCGCGAACGACACAACCACGAGCGCGACGCCCGATGCCCACGCCCAGAACCGCTTGCCAGCCATATGCGCTCCCTGCCCCACAGAGGTGAAGCGCTACTGTGCCGCCGCAGCCGACAGAGCACATTACCCAATTGGGTAATGTGTGGCGGCTGCGATCTCCGTAGGATGCGTCCAAGGGAATCTCGGGGGAGATCAGATGACACGACGAACAACAGCGATGTTCGTCGACCGGCGACGGTTGGCTATCGGCTTGGCAGCGAAGGGCGCCGGCGCCGGTCTGTTCGCCCTCGTGCTGGCGGGAGCCGCCGGCCCGGCGGCGGCCGATTCCTACTGCGGCGCGGGCCGCCATGTCGGCGCGGAGAATGACGGCGCGGGCATGTCGTGGCGCTGCGTGCCGGACGGCGCCGCCCGGTCGCTGCCGAGCGGCTCCTACGGTGGTGGTGGTGGTGGCGGCAGCGGCGCGGCTGCCGGCGTCGGGGCCGCCGCTGCGGGATTGGAGGGCCTGGCTGCCCTCCTCTCGATCGCGAGCATGCTGGGATCGCGGATTTCCGCACCTGATGCGAACGGGCCGGTTGTCCACGACGTTGACCGGGCGAAAGCCGACGCCAGGAGCCGCGACCTGAATCGCCAAGCGATCTCTGCCATGCAGGCTGGCCGATTCGATCTCGCCGCCGAGCTCTTCAACGACGCCGCTGTCGCAGCCTGGGACGAAGAAGCCAAACGAGCCAACGAGCGCAACGCCCAAATTGCAGATGCGGAGCGCATGCTTGTTCAGGGATATATCTGGGAGCAGAAGGGAGACTCGGCGAAGGCGAGCCAGTTCTACCTTCGCGGCAAGCAGGCGGCAGACGCCGCCGGCTCGGGAGATCTGGCAGGCAAGCTCTCTGCCTACAACGATCGGCTCATGGCACGGGCAGGTGGGGCCAAGAGCGGCGTGAAAGACACACACACGACCTGCGTCCCCATCAACGGTCAAGTATTCTGTAGGTGATCCCGATGCGCTCCTATTTCTGGCCGCTCCTCGGCATCGTCGTCTCCGGCTGTGTGGCAAGCGGCGATGGAACGACACCGTCAACAGCTTCAACGCAGCCGGCCGAACGCCAAGGCCCGCAGGTTGTGAAACGCGAAGCGGTTGACTGGGGACCGCTCAATTCCCTTGCCGCCATTCAGCTCGCAAGCCTGAGCTTTTCCGACGACGCTTCCACCAACTCCGCTGGCAGCGCGAGACTGCTGGTCTTTCCACAGCAGGAATTCATCACTCTTCCTATGGAGGACTCGGGAAATTGTCGGTTTCGGGGACAGCTGCAGAATTTCTCCTTCGTCGCGTCGCCCGGCGCGGAGGTATCGGATCAAGTGACATGCACGGCTCGGGGGATTTTTCGCTATCGCGTATCGGTGAGCTACACGACGACGACGACGTTCGCGGCCGACACGCTCACGATCGACGCCAAAGCGCGCATCCATACCGAATGGTATAGTGACGACGATCGGATTGTTGACCGCGAAGACGTCGCAAAGGAACTGCACGGCTCCATCCGGATCACGGGAACGAACTGTCACGTGATCGCGTGGCGCGACGTCTCTTCGGGCAACAAGCAGTACAGGCAGGAGCCCTCCAAGCATATTCGCAAGACACACGAAGCGACCGCCAGCACGACGTGTCGTGTGGAGCGAGCCGGCAGCTAGCCTGCATTTCTCACCGAGAGGTAGATTGGCAGGCGGCGCGAGAGCGGTATGCGGAGGTTGAGCAGGCGTGCCGAAGGCGTCTGTCGGAAGCTGGTTTTGGCCGTGCGCCGTTGGCCGCGGGATGGCGGTGCGGAGGGCAATCGC
>NZ_JAFKJN010000003.1 GCF_017305915.1 Reyranella sp. | reverse complement strand
TTCCGAGCTGGATAAGAGAGATCGCATGATTTCCGAGGCGCCGGCGGCGCGCGACGCCATGGACTTCGATGTGGTGATTGTCGGGGCGGGTCCGGCCGGGCTCGGCGCGGCGATCCGTCTGAAGCAGCTCGATCCCGATCTGTCCGTGGTGGTGGTGGAGAAGGGCTCCGAAGTCGGAGCCCATATCCTGTCCGGCGCGGTGATCGATCCGGTGGCGCTCGATCGCCTGCTGCCGGACTGGCGTGCGGACGAGGCCTGCCCGCTGAAGACGAAGGTGACGCGCGACCGCTTCTACTGGATGACGGCGAACGGCGCGATCCGGCTGCCGAACATGCTGATGCCGCCGCTGATGAACAATCATCGCTGCTATGTCGGTTCGCTCGGCGATCTGTGCCGCTGGCTGGCGCCGCAGGCCGAGGCGCTCGGCGTCGAGATCTATCCGGGCTTCGCCGCCACCGAAGTGATCTATGGCGAGAGCGGCGAGGTGCGCGGCATCGCCACCGGCGACATGGGCGTGGCGCGCGACGGCACGCCCAAGGCCTCGTTCACGCGCGGCATGGAGCTGCGCGGCAAATACACGCTGTTCGCCGAAGGCGCGCGCGGCAGCCTGAGCAAGCAGTTGATCGCGCGCTTTCGCCTCGACCAGGACAGCGAGCCGGCGAAGTTCGGCATCGGGCTGAAGGAAGTCTGGCAGATCGATCCGGACAAGCACCGGCCCGGCCTGATCCGGCATTCGTTCGGCTGGCCGCTGGGCAACGCGACCGGCGGCGGCTCGTTCGTCTATCACTACGGCGACAATCTGGTCGCGGTCGGCTTTGTCGTGCATCTGAACTACAGCGATCCGTATCTGTCGCCGTTCGAGGAGTTCCAGCGCTTCAAGACCCATCCGGACATGCGCGATCTGCTCGAGGGCGGCAAACGGCTGTCCTATGGCGCGCGCGCGATCACCGAAGGCGGCTACCAGTCGGTGCCGCGCCTGACGTTTGCCGGCGGCGCGCTGATCGGCTGCGCCGCGGGCTTTGTCAACGTGCCGCGCATCAAGGGCGTCCATAACGCGCTCGGCAGCGCCATGCTCGCCGCCGAACATGTCGCGGGTGCGCTCGCGCAGGGCCGCGCCAATGACGAGCTGGCCGGTTACGAGAGCGGATGGCGCGGATCGGCGGTGGGCAAGGATCTGTTTCGGGTCCGCAACGTCAAGCCGCTGTGGTCGCGGTTTGGCACCGTGCTCGGGGTCGCGCTCGGCGGCATCGACATGTGGATGCAGACGCTGTTCGGCGCCTCGCTGTTCGGCACCCGGCCGCACGGCAAGCCCGATTGCGCGACGCTCGATCCGGCGAAGGAGCACACGCCGCGCACGGCGCTGAAGCCGGACGGCGTGCTGACCTTCGACCGGCTGTCGTCGGTGTTTCTGTCCAACACCAATCACGAGGAGGATCAGCCGGTCCATCTCAAGGTGGCGGACATGGCGCTGCAGAAATCCTCGGAGCACGACGTGTTCGCTGGCCCATCCGGCCGCTACTGCCCGGCCGGCGTCTATGAATGGATCGGGCAGGGCGAGGACGCGCGTTTCCAGATCAACGCCCAGAACTGCGTTCACTGCAAAACCTGCGACGTGAAGGACCCCAACGGCAACATCACCTGGGTGCCGCCGGAAGGCGGCGGCGGGCCGAACTATCAGGGGATGTAAGGGCTCATGACACGCGAATGCGCGATGCGCAGAGCCGGCGCAGCCTGACATGGCCGACTTCCCGTTCGCCGCCTTCGGCATCACATCGATCATCCTGTTCGG
>NZ_JAFKJN010000054.1 GCF_017305915.1 Reyranella sp. | reverse complement strand
AGGCCCCCCTTTTTCCAGGCGCCGGTCGCCAAACCCGCCCAGCCCGTATTCCATACCGCTCATCGACCTCTCCGCCTGCTACCCTCCAGACAGAGAATCGAGCTTCACAACACCCCGCAACAAAGATGTGTGAATGCGACAGCCATTCAATGGGGAGGATTGCTCTCCAGAATCTTGAAGAAAGTCCTAAGCCGCGTCGCGCAAGCCGACGTGCGGGGCGCGGGTGGAGCGCACGATGATCGCAAGCGCCCGGCAGCCGATGAAGCCCGCGAACAAAGCCGAGCCCGCCGCGATGTGCTGCGGCTCGAGCAGCACTATGCCCTCGACCGCCGCCGACGAGAAGTCGAGCACCGACATCGCCACCATGCCGAAGGCCGCGATCAGCGCGTCCCGCGAGCGCGGCAGCCGCACCAGGCCCCACATCTGATCGATCTCGACCGGCAGGGTCCAGCCGCGCGTGCGGCCGGCGAGGCCGCCGATCAACAGCGCCGCCAGCCATTCGGCATCGTGCTGCCACGTCGCCTCGAACACCGAGGACAGCAGCATCAGCGACACCACCGCCGCGAACGCGGCCGGCGTCGCCAGCCGCCACAGCCGCCATACGCCACCATGCGCCTGCGGCGACGTCGTCCAGAGGCAGAGCAGCGCACACAGCATCGTCAGCACGTTGGAGAGGCTGAGCGGCGCGAGGAACGAAGCCGGATCGACGGGTGGCATGGCGGCCAATATTCTCCCTCGCGCCGGGGCTGCCAACAGAAAATGGCATCGCACCGAGTGCAATTGCGGTCCGCCGCGCACCGGACGCTGATTGCCCCGAACGGCCGGCAGCTTTGCAACGGCGTCGGTTGACGCTCAGCCAGTCGTTGCGCACCGTATGCGAAGTTTCGGCTCCAGCAAGGTTCCACTATGCCCATCACTGTCCGGCCCCTGTCGCACGCGCTCGGCGCGGAGATCCAGGGCGTCGACCTCGCCCGGTCTCTCAGCAACGCCGAGTTCGACCAGATCCATCGCACCTTCCTGGAGAAGGGCATCCTGCTGTTCCGCGACCAGAAGATCACCCGCGAGCAGCACATCGCCTTCAGCCGCCGCTTCGGCGAGCTCGACCGCCACGACTCGCTGCCGCGCGACCGCCATCCCGACCATCCCGAGCTGCTGCTGGTCACCAACGTCCCGGAGGAGGGCGGCAAGGAATCGGCGTCGAAATACACCGGCCAGCAATGGCATTCCGACATGTCGTTCACCCTGGAGCCGTCGCTGGGCTCGCTGCTGCGCGGCATCGCCATCCCGCCGGTCGGCGGCGACACCATGTTCACCAACATGTACCTGGCCTACGACACGCTGTCGGACGGCATGAAGAAGATGATCGAGCCGCTCTACGCCATCCACACCGGCCGGCGGAAGGTCACCGATCCCAACACCGCGCGCGAGCGCGAGCAGACGCGGATCAATCCGCCGATCGCCCAGCCGATCGTGCGCGTCCATCCCGAGACCGGCCGCAAGGCTCTCTACATCGGCGAGAAGGTCTCGTGCCTGGTCGACATGACTCCGGAGGAGAGCAAGCCGCTGATCGATTATCTGGTGAAGCACGCGACGCGGCCGCAGTTCTGCTACCGCCATCAGTGGAAGCAGGACGACATCATCCTGTGGGACAATCGCTGCACCATGCACATCGCGCTCGGCGACTATGCCGACGGCGAGACCCGCCATCTCGAGCGCACCACCGTCAAGGGCACGCCGTCGGGCTACTACCTGCAATGAAAAGACACGTCTTCCTCAAGGGGCTCACAGCCGCGGCCCTCATGCCGGCTGTTGCGCGCGCGCAAAGCTATCCCGAGAAGCAGATCCGCATGGTCATCCCGTTCTCCCCGGGCGGCACGACCGACCTGCTGGCGCGTGCGGTCGGCCAGCACATGCAGGAGACCTGGGGCCAGGTCGTGGTCGCCGACAACCGCGCCGGCGCCAACGGCGTGGTCGCGGGCGAGATCGTCGCCAAGGCGGCGCCCGACGGCTATACGCTCAGCACGGTGGCGATGGGCCATGCCATCAACCCGCTGATCTACAAGAAGCTGCCCTACGACGGCGTCAACGACTTCACGCCGATCAGTCTGCTCGCGACCTTCGCGCAGCTCGTGCTGGTGCATCCCTCGCTGCCGGCGAAGACGCTGCAGGAGCTCATCGACTACGCCAGGAAGTCGCCCAAGCCGCTGAACTACGGCTCGGGCGGCAACGGCTCGTCGCAGCACCTGGCCGGCGCGCTGTTCGCGCACATGGCCGGGCTCACCATGACCCATGTCGCCTACAAGGGCGGCAATCCCGCCCAGCTCGACCTGATGGCGGGCAATCTCGACGTCGTGATCATCCAGCCGAACGCCAGGGAAGTGGTGACCTCCGGCAAGCTGCGCGCGCTGGCGGTCAGCTCGACCGAGCGCAGCCCCGACTATCCCGACGTGCCGACCGTCGCCGAGGCGGGCGTGCCGGGCTACCAGTCGGTGGCGTGGTACGGGCTGATCGGCCCGAAGAGCATGCCGGCCGACCTGCTGAAGAAGGTGAGCGACGAGACGATCCGCGCCGTCGCCACGCCGGCGGTGAAACAGGTGATCGCCACGCAGGGCGGCGTCGCGGTCGGCGGCACGCCGGCGGCGTTCGACGATTTCATCGCGGCCGAACGCAAGCGCTACGAATCGATCGTGCGCGAGGCCGGGATGACGGTGGAGTGAGCGGCCCATGGATGCCCTCACTGCGTTCGGCCTGTTCGCGGTCACGGCGATGCTGGTGTGCTACGCCCTGGAGCGGCGCAGCCCCTGGTTCATCCTGGCGTTCGCCGGCGCCTGCCTGCTGGGATCGATCTACGGATTCCTGCAGGGCGCCTGGCCGTTCGGCCTCGTCGAAGCCATCTGGGCGGCGGTTGCGGCCCGGCGCTGGTGGCAGACGGCGGCCTAGATCCGTGGAAGTCCCATCAAGAAAACAACCGGAGGAAACGACATGCCGTATCGGAGGAGCCTTGCGGCCATCGCCGCCTGCCTGATTGCCAGCGCCGTCTCGGCGCAGCCGAAATACGGCCCCGGGACCTCCGAAAAGGAGATCAAGGTCGGCCAGACCATCGCCTATAGCGGGCCGGCATCGGCCTACGGCCAGCTCGGCAAGGTCGAGGACGCCTACTTCAAGTCGTTGAATGCCAAGGGCGGCATCAACGGCCGCAGGATCGCCTTCATCAGCCTCGACGACGGCTACACCCCGCCCAAGGCAGTCGAGAATGCGCGCCGGCTGGTCGAGAGCGACCAGGTCGCGCTGGTGTTCAACGTGCTGGGCACGCCGCTCAACATGGCGGTGCGTCCTTACCTGAACCAAAAGAAGGTGCCGCAGCTCTTCATCGCGGCCGGCGCCACCGACTTCAACAACCCGTCGAAGTTCCCCTGGACGATGGGCTGGCAGCCCAACCTGCAGGCCGAAGCCGGCTTCTACGCCAAGGACCTGCTGGCCAAGAAGCCCGACGCCAAGGTCGCGGTGCTCTACCAGAACGACGATTTCGGCAAGGACCTGGTGCACGGCCTCGAGATGGCCCTGGGCGACAAGGCAAAGGCGATGATCGTCGCCAGCCAGAACTTCCAGGCGACCGATCCGACGATCGACAGCCAGTTGATCGCGCTCAAGGCCTCGGGCGCCGACACGCTGTTCCTGTTCACCTATGCCAAGCAGGCGGCGCAGGCGATCACCAAGCTCGACGATCTCGCCTGGAAGCCGCGCACCTACCTGCATCTCGGCGCGGCCTCGGTCGGCGCGACCTTCAAGCCGGCCGGGCTCGACAAGTCGACCGGCATCCTGTCGGCCGGGTTCCTCAAGGACGTCACCGATCCCAAGTGGGCGAACGACCAGGACGTCAAGGAGTGGATGGCCTGGATGAAGGAGAACATGCCGGGCGCCGAGCTCAGCGACAGCCTGAACGAGGCGGGCTACATGTACGCCAAGACTCTCGAGCAGGTGCTGAAGCAGTGCGGCAATGACCTGACGCGCGAGAACATCATGAAGCAGGCGGCGAGTTTGAAGGACTTCCACCTGCCGCTGCTGCTGCCGGGCAGCACGATCAACACCAGCGCCACCGACTACCGGGTGATCCAGTACATGAAGCTGCAACGCTTCAACGGCAAGAGCTGGGATTTCGCGGAGGACTAGGGCGCCAACGAAAGAGGGACGCGCAAGAAATCGCGCATCCCTCTAACGAGCCCACTATAGGTGAAAAGAAACAGTCTGGCAACGCGCGGCTCTTCTCAATAAATGAGGTCCCCTTCGCGGTAGGAAGGGGACAGAGATGCTCGCTTGCGGATTGGATTTCGGGACGTCGAACTCGGCGATCGGCGTCATGCGCGACGGCACGGCGACGCTCGCGCCCCTCGAGGCGGACAGCACGCTGGTGCCGAGCGCGGTGTTCTTCGACTACGAGACCAAAGGCCGGGTGCAGTTCGGCAACGAGGCGATCGCGGCCTATGTCGGGCAGACCGAAGGCCGGCTGATGCGGGCGCTGAAGTCGATCCTGGGCTCGCCCCTGATCGACGAGGAGACCGTCCTGGGCGGCCGCAAGGTGCCGCTCCGCCAGGTCGTCGAGATCTTCGTGCAGCATCTGAAGGACAAGGCCGAAGCCTTCGCCGGGCGGGAGATCGCCGCGGTCGTGCATGGCCGGCCGGTGCGCTTCGTCGACGACGACGACAGTGCCGATGCGCGGGCGCAGGCCGTCCTCGAAGGCATTGCGAAGCGGGTGGGCTTTCGCGACGTCGCGTTCGTCTACGAGCCGATCGCGGCGGCGCACCACTACGAGCAGACGGTGCAAAGCGAGGAACTGGTGCTGATCGCCGATATCGGCGGCGGCACCAGCGACTTCTCCATCGTCCGCGTCGGCCCGCAGCATCGCGGGCGCGCCGATCGCAGCCAGGACGTGCTGGCGACGTCCGGCGTGCGCGTGGGCGGCACCGATTTCGATACGGCGCTCGACCTCGCGGCGGTGATGCCTTTGCTCGGGCTCGGCACGCAGTTGGTGGAAAAAGACCTGCCGATGCCGAACGCGCTCTATCACGAGCTCGCCACCTGGGCGACGATCAACTTCGCCTACACTTACCGGAACGAGCGCGAGATCGCCGAGCTGGTTGCGCTCGCGGCCGAACCCGCGAAGGTGGAGCGCCTCCTGAAAGTCGTGCAGCAACGGCTCGGCCATCGCGTGGCGTTCGCCGTGGAGGACGCAAAGATCGCGCTGAGCGCCGAGGACCGCGTGGCCATGCCGCTGGCCTTTGTCGAAGCGGGCCTCGTGGCCACGGCGACGCGGCCTGAGTTCGACCACGCCATCGCGGCGAGGGTCGAGCGGCTCTACCGGTCGGCCAGCGACTGCATCGCCGCGGCGGGCCTCAAGCCGGCCGCCATCGAGACGATCTTTCTCACCGGCGGTTCGAGCCGCGTGCCGGCCGTGCGCGCCGCAGTCGCCCGAGCGGCACCGTCCGCCCGTCTGTCCGGCGGTTCCGATCTGCTGTCGGTTGCGCTGGGCCTGACGCAGATGGCGGGATTCATGGCCTGACCGTCTCGGGCGTCTCGCGCGAAGCAATCCTCCCCATTCATATGGGGAGGTGCCCCCGTCTTACGGGGGCGGAGGGGTCATGGGCCGTAGTCGTGTTGGGGCTTATGACCCCTCCGCCCCGCTATGAGCGGGGCACCTCCCCATATGAATGGGGAGGAAGGCTTGATCCGACTTCTGACGAATTCCACATCAGGGCAGCGCGGCGGGCGAGAAGCCGGCCGGCACCTTGTCGAAGCGCTTCCTGAACTGACGCGACCAGGCCTTGTTCGCGACCTCCTGCGCCTGGGCGACGATGGCGGGCTCGTCCATGGTCAGCACCTTGCCGTCGCGCATCAGCCACTGGCCGTCGACCATCACCCCCTGCACGTCGCGCGCCTGGCCGTTGTGCACGAAGTTCGAGACCGCGCGCAGCATCGGCACCAGGTGGGCGCGCTGGGTGTCGATCACGATCAGGTCGGCCTTGTTGCCGGCGGCCAGCCAGCCGCCGTCGGGCATGCCGAACGCCCGGTAGCCGTTGCGGCTCGCCCAGCGCAGCGCCTGCTCGGGCGTCGGATGGCGGCCGTCCTCGCGGCGCACCCGCTCCATGAACAGGCCGGTGCGCATCACCTCGACCATGTCCTCGGCCATGTTGTCCGAGCCCATGGTGATCGTGCAGCCCTGGCGCTCCAGCGACTCGACGCGCGGGCTGAGGCCGCGGCGCGCCGCGATCGCGGCGTTGAAGGCGACGATCGCCTTGGCCTCGCCCAGCAGCTTCTCCTCGCGCGGGTCCATGCAGCGGCAATGGGCGCAGATCACCTTGTCGTTGAGGAAGCCCAGCTCTGCCAGGTACTCGGTCGGCAGCCGGTTGCGATGCGCCTGCACCGCCGCGACCTCGCCCCAGATCTGGTTGAGATGGATGGTGATCCAGGTGCCGAGCTGCTTCTGCAGGGCGCTCAGGTCCTTGAGCAGCTCGGGCGAGCACATGTCCGGGGCCCAGGCCGAGATGGCGATGCGGATGCGGCCGTCGGCCTTGCCGTTCCATTTGGCGAAGGTCTTCTCGATCGTCGCCATGTGCTTCTCGCCCATGGCGCGGTCGAGCTGGAAGGGCGCGGGGTCGCCGATCGAGGTGCCGGTGCGGTCGTAGGCGCGCTCGCCGAACAGGAAGCGCAGGCCGCTCTTGGCCAGCATCTCGGCGTAGTCGTCGATGTCGTTGGAATCCTCCAGCAGGAAGGTGACGCCGCTGCGCAGGCACTCCAGCGCGCCGAGCTGCGCCATGACCGTGCGCTCCTCCGGCGTCATGTCGGGTAGCGGGATCGGCGACAGGCCGCCGGAGAAGGGCGGCTTGTGCGGCGGCGACAGGTCTTCGAACACGCCGCGTGCGAGCGTCATGGTCAGGTGCGTGTGGGTATTGGCGAAGCCCGGCATCACCATGCGGCCGCGCCCGTCGATCCGCTCGGCCGTCGGGTAGCGCTGCTGCAGCTCGGCGTTCGGGCCGATCGCGGCGATCTTCGTGCCGTCGATCGCAATCGAGGCGCAGTAGTGCACCGTGTCGTTGTCGTCGCCGGTGACGATCACGGCGTCGTGGATGATGGCGGTCATGGCATCCCCAAACTGTTTTGTGCCACGGTAGCGATATATTATGGCCGGAGACAGGGGGAGCGAAGCGAGTATGCGTCGTCGTTTGGTGTTGGTTGGATTGGGCGCGAGCCTGGTGGCGGGTTGCGACGTGCCGGCGCGGCTGGCATCGCTGCCGGAGAAGCTGCGCGGCTCGGCGTCGTTCCACGGCCTGCCGAAAGGGACGCGGGTGCTGACTGACGGCTCCGACGACGCGCTGATGGGCCACATGGCCCGCGAGTCGTTGCGCCGCGAGCTGGCCTATGCCGAGAGAACCGGCGCCAAGTCGCTCGGCCCTGCGACCTACCTCGCCATTTCCGGCGGCGGCGAGAACGGGGCTTACGGCGCCGGCCTGCTGACCGGCTGGAGCGCGCTCGGCACGCGGCCGGAATTCAAGGTGGTCACCGGCGTCAGCACCGGCGCCCTGATCGCGCCGTTCGCCTTCCTCGGCCCCGCCTACGACCGCGAGCTCGAGCGCTTCTACACCGCGACCGGCAAGAAGGACGTGATGGCCTCCAACGGCCTGGTCGCGGCCGCGTTGGGTGAGTCGCTCTACGATTCGACGCCGCTGCTGCACACCATCCGCTCCGTGCTGACTCCGACGATGATGGCCGACATCGCGCGCGAATACACCGAGAAGGGCCGGCTGCTATGCATCGCCACCACCAACCTCGACGTTCCGGTCGGCGTGCTCTGGGACATCGGCGCCATCGCGGCCAGCGGCCACCGCGACGCCGCCGAGCTGGTCGCCAAGATCCTGCTGGCGTCGGCCTCGATCCCGGGCGCCTTCCCGCCGGTCATGATCGACCTCGAGGCAGGCGGCGAGCACTTCCAGGAGATGCACGTCGACGGCGGCACGGTGTCCCAGGTTGCCTTCTATCCGCCGTCCTTCGCCGGCGACGACCTGCTGGTCACCGGCGCGGGTGACGCCGTGCGCCTTCGGCGGACGGTGCGCGACCGGCCACGCCGGCTCTATGTCATCCGCAACGCGCGGCCGGGCGCTGACATCGAGACGGTCGACCGCAGCACGGTGAAGATCGCCAGCCGCGCCGTCTCGACGCTGATCGCCACCCAGGGAATTGGCGATCTCTACCAGCTCTACGTGCTCGCCCAGCGCGACCACATCGATTTCAACGTCGCGTGGATTCCCGCGAGCTTCGGCGAGAAGGCCGGCGAGCCGTTCGAGACCGGATACATGAACCGGCTCTATCGGGTCGGTCGCGCCGCCATCGCCGACGGCACGGCCTGGAGCAAGTATCCGCCGGGCTACGATCCGACGCCGCTCACCCAGATCGGGCCGGCGGCGGGCTAGATGGCCAGCCGTCGCTCGGTTCCGTTCAGCGTCACCATCCTGACCTTGATGGCGCTGATCGTCGTGCCGCTGTCGTCGACCCTGCTGTGGCTGGGTTGGCGCGCCGTCGATCGGCTCGAGAAGGAAGATGTCGACCAGCGCATGGCGGAGCTCGACACCGCTGTCGTCGGTTTCCTGAGCACCGGTTTGCGGGTCGTCGTCTCGGTCGGGCAGGCGCTCGGCGAGCAACCCGCCTTCGCCCCGCAGGCGGGCACGGCGGCCGACGATGAGCGCCTGCGCCAGCTCGTCGCCGTGCTGCGCCGCCATCCGTCGGCGGACGCCGCCTTCGCGGGCTATCCCGACGGACGGATGCTCTATGCCGGGCGCACCGAATCGCTGGGGCCGGCGCAGCGCGAGGAGTTCAAGGTCCCGCCCGGCGATCCGATCGTCGTGCGAGTGATCGAGGATGACGGGACGGAGCGCCGCGAAACATGGCGGTTCGTCGGCGTCGACGATAGCCTCGGCGAGCCGCACACGCGGGCCAGCGACTTCGACCCGCGCCGTCGGCCCTGGTACGGCGCCGCCGTGCTGAGCCGTGCGCCGGCGCTCACCGCGCCCTATCGCTTCGCCTGGTCGCGCGAACCGGGCGTCTCGGTTGGCGTGCCGATGCCGCGGGGCGGCGTCTTGGGCTTCGACTCCTCGCTCGGCACGCTGTCGCGGCTGATCGTGCAGTACAAGATCACGCCGAATGCCGTCATCCTGGTCGCGTCCGCCCATTCGGACGTTTTCATCGAGACGCGGCCCTGCGATCCGACCGATGCGACCTGCCTGCCCGGCGACGACGAGGTGCGCGCCGAGGTGCGCCGGACGGCGATAGAGGCCGCCGGCCGCTCCGTCCGGCGCGACGTCGAGGTGGCCGGCCGCGCCTACAAGCTGATCGTGCATCCGATTCCGCCGATCTACGGCCAGGGCTTCGCCGTCGCCGCAGCGGTGCCGGTCGAGGAGCTTACGGTCATCTCGCGCGCGCTGCTCGAGCGCGGCGCCTATGCCGGCGCCGCGTCGGTCGGTCTCGCCATCCTCGCCGCGACGCTGGTGTCCTTCCTGCTGTCGCGCTCGATGGCGCGGCTCGCGGTCAAGACGCAGCGCATCCGCGACCTCGATTTCTCCGACACCGTACCGGTCAGGAGCCGTATCACCGAGGTCCTGCGCCTGTCCGAGGCGGTCGAGCGCATGCGCGAGGGGCTGGAGGTGTTCGGCCACTACGTGTCCAAGGACCTGGTGCGCCAGATCATGCGCTCGCCCGCCAGCACCGGCGTCGGCGGCGAGCGGCGCGACGTCACGGTGATGTTCACCGACATCGAGGGCTTCTCGCGCATCAGCGAGGGCATCGCGCCGGAGCTGCTGACCAGCCGCCTGTCGCGCTACTTCGAGGCGCTGGGCCACGCGATCTCGGCCAACCGCGGCATGATCGACAAGTATATCGGCGACAGCGTCATGGCGTTCTGGAACGCGCCGGAGCCCGATCCCGACCATGTCCTGCATGCCTGCCGCGCCGCCCTCCAGGCCGCCGCGGCGAGCCGCGAGCTGGCCGAGAAGTGGCACGGCCGCGGCCGGCCGGTGTTCCGCACTCGCTTCGGCCTGCATGCCGGGCTGGCGCTGGTCGGCAATGTCGGCGCGCGCGACCGCATCAACTACACGCTGGTCGGCAATGTCGCCAACCAGGCGTCGCGGCTCGAGGGGCTGAACAAGGCCTACGGCACCGAGATCCTGGCCAGCATCGAGGTCTCGCAGCGCACCGCCAAGGCCTTCGTCTGGCGGTCGATCGACCGCATCGTCGCGGCCGGCACGACCGAGGTGATGGGGATCTGCGAGCCGCTCGGCGAGGCGGACACCGCGGCAACCCACGCGCCCTTCCTCGAGCGCTGGCTGGCCGGCCGCGCGGCCTACGACGACGGCCGGTTCGCCGAGGCCATCGCGGCGTTCGAGCAGGCGGCAGCATTACGGCCGGGTGATGGGCCGTGCCGTGTGCTGATCGCACGCTGCACCCAGTTCCTCCGCGACGGCGTGCCGCCCGGCTGGGACGGCGCCTGGCACTTCGACTTCAAGTAATCAAGCAATCCTCCCCATTCATATGGGGAGGTGTCAGCGTCTTACGCTGACGGAGGGGTCATCCATCAAGGAAGAACATGACCCCTCTGTCGCCGTATGACGGCGACACCTCCCCATATGAATGGGGAGGGTGCTAATACCAGCCGACGAAAATCCTGACTCTTGCGAGATTTGAGTTTCCCTTCGCTGCAATGTTCGATTCTGTGTCTCCGGTCGGCGTATTGCGGCGGAGGACAGCATGGGGCTCAAGATCGAGGTGACGCGGCTGGAGCTGTCAGCGAC
>NZ_JAFKJN010000014.1 GCF_017305915.1 Reyranella sp. | reverse complement strand
CGCGATTGCCCTCCGCACCGCCATCCCGCGGCCAACGGCGCACGGCCAAAACCAGCTTCCGACAGACGCCTTCGGCACGCCTGCTCAACCTCCGCATACCGCTCTCGCGCCGCCTGCCAATCTACCTCTCGGTGAGAAATGCAGGCTAGAGCGATTTCCGGGCAGATGGAACCGCCCGCGGTTCCATCTGCCCGGTAATGCGCGCACGGGCGTTGTTGTTGCAGCAGGCATATTCCGTTCGGCTGATTCCAGCCGAACGGAATATGCTCTAGGGAATCAGGGGCGCGAATCGCATTCCATTGCCCAGAATGAGCTTCGCCCGCACGGGCTTATCCACAGCCGAACAGGCTACTCGGGCTTGATCCCGCGCTCGCGGATGATCCGGCCCCAGCGCTCATGCTCGCCGCGCATGAAAGCGACGAACTCGGCAGGCGAGTTGCCGACCGGCTCGGCGCCGAGCTCGGCGAGCTGCGCCTTGAGCTCCGGCGTGGCGATGATGCCGACCAGCGCGTCGTGCAGCTTGTCGACGATGCGCGGCGCCGTGCCGGTCGCGACGAAGACGCCGTTCCAGCCGATCATCTCGTAACCCGCGACACCCGCCTCGCCCATCGTCGGCAGGTCGGGCACCAGCGGCGAGCGATGGCGGCTGGTGATCGCCAGCGCCTTCAGCCGGCCGTCGCGCACCAGCGGCACGCTGCCCGGCACGTTCTCGATCATCACCGAGACCTGGCCGGCCGCCAGGTCGGCGAGCGCCAGCGCGCCGCCGCGGTACGGCACGTGCACGAGGTCGATGCCGGTCATCGACTTGAACAGCTCGGTGGCGAGGAACGGCGTGCTGCCGATGCCGGCCGAGCCGTAGTTCAGCATGCCCGGGTTGGCCTTGGCGTAGGCGATCAGCTCCTGCACAGTGCTCACCGGCACCGAGGGATGGGCCACCAGGATCAGCGGCGCCGAGTTGACCTGGGTCACCGGCAAGAGGTCGGACATCGGCTTGTAGCCCAGCCGCGCATAGAGATGGTCGGCCACCGCCAGCGAGCTGTTGCACATCAGCAGCGTATGGCCGTCGGCCGGCGCGTGGGCGACGAACTCGGCACCGACATTGTTGGCGGCTCCCGGCTTGTTCTCGACCACGACCTGCTGGCCGAGCTTGCGCGCGAGGTGCTGGGCGAGCAGGCGGCCGATGATGTCGAGGATGCCGGCTCCCGGTGCTGCCGGCACCACGAAGCGCAGCGGCCGGTTCGGCCAGGCCTGCCCCAGGGTCTGCGGCGGCAGCAGCGCCAGCGGGCTCGCCTGCAGCAGGTGGCGCCGGGTCAGGGTCGTCGTATTCATTTGTTTATGGTTCCCCGAGGCGGACTATGACGAACCAGCAACCAGGGTGCCACTGCCGATGACAGCCATGCGGCCGCTGATGCAAGCCGGCCTGCTCACGATCGTCGCCGGCATGGCCGACGCGGTGGGCTACGTCGCCATGGGCGGCGTGTTCGCGGCCAACATGACCGGCAACACCGTGCTGGCCGGCATGGCGCTGGGCCAGGGCGACGTCGCGCTGGCGGCCAAGCGCATGGCGCCGCTCGGCACCTTCTTCCTGGGCGCGATGCTGGCGCGCCTGCTGCTCCGGCTGGGGCGCAGGCAAGCGGTGCCGCTGCTGCTCGAGGCGGTCGTGCTGGCGGTCGTCGACTTCCTGCCGATCGGCCGCGAGCCCGCGCTGCTGCTGGTCGCGCTGGCGATGGGCCTGCAGGCCTCGGCGATCACCCACTTCGCCGGGACCGCCGTCAGCACCGTGGTGGTCACCAGCACGCTCGCCCGCATCGCCGAGGCGACGCTCGATCGCGCCTGGCCGGCCCGCCACCCGCCGCCCTCGGTCGTCATGGGGCCGCGGCTGCTGGCGCTGACCTGGACCGGCTACCTGGTCGGCGCGGTCGCGGGCGTGCTGCTGATTGCGGTGCTGCCCTGGCCCTTGATCGTGCCGGCGGCGCTGCTGCTGATGGTTGTTGCGACCCTGTGACAACAGAAACCCGAAATCGGGTGCAGCGCAGCAAGCGCCTCCTATAGTTTCATCCTCAGAGGCGACATGAGGAGCGGCGGCCAAACATCGGAACCGACCCACGATCTTGTGAACGCAACAAACTGCACCACTGTGTAAAAAACAACCTCGAATGGAGAACGGCAGCAAGATGCGCCATCTGATGTGGATCCTCACCTGGATCGCCGTCGGTATCGGCGGCGCCCTCGGGGCGGCGAGCGTCATCATGCTGAGCGCCTCCCGGTCCACCCCGCCGGCGCAGACACCCGAGGTTGTGGCACCCGCAAAGGACCAGGATCCCGTCCTGGTCACCAAGCCCCGGCCCGGCAGCCCCGGCCGCAGCCTGATCCGCTACCGGCCCGGCCACGATCTGGCCGACTAATCTAGGCTTCCGGCGCGATCGCCTTCTCGACGAACATCTTGCGATCGAAATCCTCGGCGACCTGGCCGTCCTTGGCGAGCTGCTCGCCGACATCGATCCGGGCGTAGTCCATCACCCCCATCTCGGCGAAGGCCTTCTGCACCCGGGGACCCCACAAGCCAATATCCTTGACCGTCGGCACGACGCGGCTGAACAGCCGGCCGCGGAACGAGTTCATCTGCTTGGAATTGTAGTGGATCTCGTCGAGCACCTGGGCCGGCAGGCCGAGCCGCTCCCACACTTCCGACTGGTTGAAGCGGTCGCGCATGAAATGCAGCGCCTCGACCGTGAACTCCTCGCGCTCGTCGCGCTCGGCATCGCTGAGCTGCGGATAGAACTCGCGCAGCGCCAGCCGGCCGAACGACACATGGCGCGATTCGTCCTGCATCACATAGGCGTTCACCGCCGAGGCGAGCGTATTGCCCGCCTTGTCGCGGATCGACTGGAAGGCAGCCAGCGCCAGCCCCTCGATCAGCACCTGCATGCCGAGATAGGTCATGTCCCAGCGCCGGTCGGTCAGCGTCTGCTCGAGCAGCGTCTTCAGCGCCTGGTTGATCGGGTACGCGACCTTGAACTTCTCGTGCAGCAGCCGCTTGTAGCTCTCGACGTGGCGCGCCTCGTCCATCACCTGGGTCGCGGCATAGAACTTGGCGTTGATGTCGGGCACGGTGGCGACGATCTTGGCGGTCGCGATCAGCGCGCCCTGCTCGCCGTGCATGAACTGGCTGATCGAGTTGGCCTGAAGCTCGCGACGCAGCCAAGCCCGCTCCTTCTCGCTCATCTTGCGCCAGACGTCGGTGTCGTGGATCGACAAGGCCTCGTCCTTGAGCTGCATCGGATTGTCTTCGTCGAGCTCGAGCGACCAGTCGAGCCGCGTGCTGGCGTCCCACTGCTGCTTCTTGCCCTTCTCGTAGAGCTCGAGCAGCGCATCCGAGCCGTCGTCGTATTCCCAGTTGAAGTGGATGTCGGTCTGGCCGTCGAACTTCCAGTCGGTGATGTCGACGGGGAGCGAGTAGATGCGCTGGGTGGACATTTACCGAGGCCCTATGGTTGCAGCCGGTAGCCGCCGCGATCGGTGATCAGGATCGCGGCGCTGGTGGGATCCTTCTCGATCTTCTGGCGCAGGCGATAGATGTGGGTCTCGAGCGTGTGCGTCGTGACGCCGGCGTTGTAGCCCCACACCTCGTTCAGCAGCACGTCGCGCGCCACCGGCCGGTCGCCGGCGCGGAACAGGTATTTCAGGATCGAGGCCTCTTTATCGGTCAGGCGGATTTTCTTCTTGCCGCCTTTCTCCACCAGCATCTTGCCGGCCGGATGGAACTCGTAGGGCCCGATGGTCATCACCGCGTCCTCGCTGCGCTCGTGCTGGCGCAGATGGGCGCGCAGCCGGGCCAGCAGCACGTTGATGCGGAACGGCTTGGTGACGTAGTCGTTGGCGCCCGACTCCAGCCCGAGGATGGTGTCGGCATCGGAATCGGCGGCGGTCAGCATGATCACCGGCGCGCGCACGCCCTGGCGGCGCATCAGCTTGCACAGCTCGCGGCCGTCCATGTCCGGCAGGCCGATGTCGAGCAGGACGGCGTCGTAATGGGCGAGCTTGGCCTTCTCGAGCCCCTCGGCGGCGGTCCCGACCTGGATGGTCGTGAAGCCGTCATAGAGGTCGAGTTGCTCGGCCAGCACGGTGCGCAAAGCCTGGTCGTCGTCGACCAGGAGGATCTTCTTGCCGCGATTGTTGCCGGTCATGCCGCTGCCCGATGCATCCATGAGTTCAGTGTATCCGGTACGCTCGCCCTGCAAAAGCGGTTCACTTTCAACCGGATGGCCCGCTCCGTGCTAGACTTATATAAGGAGCCCCGATAGGACCTATGGCCGCCGCCCCCAACTCATCCCGCACTGCCACTGCGCAAGCCGCCGTCGAGCGCGCCATGGCGGAATTGCGCCGGGGCGGCATCGTCGTCCTGCGCGACGCGCAGGGCCATGGCGGGCTGGTCATCGCCGCTGAATCCTGCGGCCCGCAGGCCCTGCAGCACCTGCAGGGCCTGGCCCAGGACGCCCCCGTCCTGGTCACCACCCGCCGCCGGGCCGAGGCGATCGGCATGGAGATCCCGCCGCACATCGCGGGCGGCATGGGCGACCGCAACAAGCCGATCACCATCGACCTGCCGCAGGGCGTGCCGGTCGACATCATCCTGCGGCCGCACGAGAGCGAGACCGCCGGCCGCCACATCGCGCTCAGCCACCTCTCCCGCCCCGTGGCCAGCCACGCGCCGCAGGTCGCCGAGGCGGCGATCGAGCTCGCCAAGCTGTCGCGCCTGCTGCCGGCGGTGGTGCTGGGGCCGCTGACCAGCGACCGCGGCGACAAGCGGCGCGACTGGGCGCGCGAGCAGGACCTGGTCTATGTCGACGCCGAAGACGTCCGCGCCTACGAGGAGACGGCGGCGCGCAACCTGCAGCAGGTGGCGCAGGCGCACGTGCCGCTGGAGGGCGCGGAGAACGCCCGCATACTCGCGTGGCGGCCGAGCGACGGCGGCAAGGAGCACCTCGCCATCGTGGTCGGCGAGATCGACCCGACCGAGCCGGTGCTGATCCGGCTCCATTCCGAATGCTTCACCGGCGACCTGCTGGGCTCGCTGCGCTGCGATTGCGGCGTGCAGCTCCGGGGCGCCATCGAGCAGATCGCCAAGCAGGGCTCGGGCGTGCTGCTCTATCTCGCGCAGGAGGGTCGCGGCATCGGCCTGGTCAACAAGCTGCGCGCCTACGAATTGCAGGATGACGGCTTCGACACGATCGACGCCAACGAGCAGCTGGGCTTCGACGCCGACGAGCGCCTCTACGCCCCGGCCGCGACCATGCTCCAGCGCATGGGCATCAAGCGGGTGCGGCTGATGACCAACAACCCCGAGAAGATCGCCCAGCTCGCGCGCTACGGCATCGAGGTCGCCGAGCGCGTGGCGCACGCCTTCCCGTCGAACGGCCACAACGAGAATTATCTCCGCACCAAGGCCGAGCGCGCGGGGCACCTGCTGTAGGCATCCGCGGAATGCGCACCCCTCACCCTGAGGAGGGCGCGAAGCGCCCGTCTCGAAGGGCGAGCCCCCGCACCTTGCCTGTTGCCCACCCTTCGAGACGCGGCCCGACGGGCCGCTCCTCAGGGCGAGGTAATGGACTTGCGCGCCGCAGCTACCCACAGACCTGACCAACGCAGTTACGCGTGCTGGCGGCGCTTCAGGGAGCGCAGGTCGATGATCTCCGACAGGGTGCGCGGATCGGTCCCGGCCGGGTAGATGCTGTGCTTCTGGATCTTCTGCGTGCCCGTCGTGGGCAGGCTTTGCACGATGTGGATCCAGCCCGGCGGCTTGTAGTAGGCGAGGCGCTCGTTGCAATGGTGAAACAGCGCCGTCGCCGCCTCCTTCTCCGCCATCGCGCGCTTGAGCACCACGCAGGCCAGCACCTCCTCGTCACGAAGCTCGTCCTTCACCGCCATCACGGCCACCTGCTGCACATCTGGATGGGTGAGCAGCACGGCCTCGACCTCGGCCGCCGCGATGTTCTCGCCCGAGCGGCGGATGATGTTCTTCTTGCGCTCGACGAAATGCAGCATGCCGTCCGGCCCGCGCCACACCACGTCGCCGGTATGGAACCAGCCGCCCTGCCAGGCGGTCTCGGTGGCCGCCTCGTCCTTGAGATAGCCGGAGAAGCAGCCGCGGCGCGGCGTCTCCGACGAGTGGCGCACCAGCATCTCGCCGGGCTGGCCATCGGCGACGTCGCGATCGGCATCGTCGACGACGCGAACCTCGACGCCCGGCACGGCCCGTCCGAACGCGCGGGTGCCCACCTGGCGGGGCTCGGCGGTGTCGCCCAGCACGCGGACCATCTCCGTCATTCCCCAGAGCTCGATCATGGGAAAGCCGAAGCGCTGCTCGAACGCCGCGTGCAGCTCGGGCTCGATGCCGGCGCCGATGCCGAACCGGACCTTGTGGCGGCGTTCGTGCTCGCCAGGCGCCAGCTTCAGCAGCACCGGCGCGATCACCCCGAGATAGTGGACGACGGTGGCGCCGGTCTCGGCCACCTCCCGCCACCAGCGCTGCGGATGGAAGCGATCGGGCTGGATCTGGCAGTTGCCCGTCACGATGGCGCCCATCAGCGAGACCACGCCGGCGTTGGCGTGATAGAGCGGCAGCGGATTGTAGATGCGATCTTCGGCCCGGCGCAGGCCGGCCATCCCGCCGAGCGAGGCGTACCAGGCGCCGGACGCCATCACATAGCCATGGGACAACACGCAGCCCTTGGGCCGGCCGGTCGTGCCGGAGGTATACAGGATGCTGGCCGGCGTCTCGGGGACGGGCCGCGTGTCGCGTGCCGCGTGCGACACCTTCTCCAGCGATCCCGGGAACGACTCCGATACGACCACGCGGGGCCGGTGCGCCGCCTGCGCCAGGGCTTCGGCGATCGACGCCTGCCGCTCGCCGAGGGTCAGGACGAGGTCGGGTTCGCTGTGGTCGATGAGATAGGCGATCTCGGCGGCGCGGTAGTCCGGATTGATCGGCACGCAGCACACGCCGATGCTGTTGAGGGCCAGCGTGTGAAGCACATGCTCGGGCCGGTTCTCCAGCAGCGTCGCGACGCGATGGCCGATGCCGTAGCCCGCCTGCCGGTAGAGTCCCGCCAGCTCCTCGACGCGCTGCCCGGCCTCGCCGTACGACATCTCGAAGCCCGCCGGCAGATAGGCGCGGTCCTGATTGGCGGGCACGGCCAGGAACGGGCGACCGGCATGCGCGGAGACCGCAGCCGCAAACGCTGCAGCGATGGTCGTATCGTCCATGATCTCGGGCATGACTTCCTCGTTGCAGCGCGGGCGCGCGCGTCGCCGCATAGTAGAGCACGTTCCGCTTCGGCAAAATCCACCTCACCCTGAGGAGGCGCGAAGCGCCGTCTCGCTTCGTGCGGCTCGCTCATACCGTCAAGAACTGTTGCACGATGCTCTTGTCGGCCTGCAAGTTGGCGGGTGTGCCGGTGAAGCGCACCTCGCCCTTCTCCAGGATGTAGACGCGGTCGGCGAGCGCCATGACGAACTGCAGGTTCTGCTCCGCCAGCACGATCGACAGCCCGGTCGCCTTGAGCTCAGCCACACGCTGGCGGAGCTGCTCGACGATCAGCGGCGCCAGTCCCTCCGACGGCTCGTCGAGCAGCAGCAGCTCGGGATTGCCCATCAGGGTGCGCGCGATGGTGAGCATCTGCTGCTGCCCGCCCGACAGCACGCCGCCGCGGCGGTCGCGGATCTCCTTGAGGTCGGGGAACAGCGCGAACACCTGCTCCTCGCGCCAGGTCGTCCGGCCGTCCGGGCCGGCGCGCCGCGCGATGTCGAGGTTCTCCCAGACCGTGAGCTCGGGAAAGATGCGCCGGTCCTCGGGCACGAAGCCGATGCCCAGGCGGCAGATGCGGTGCGGCCCGAGCCGGGCGATGTCCCGCCCCTTCCACATCACCCGGCCGCTGGCCGGCGGCGTCAGGCCGATGATCGAGCGCATGGTCGTGGTCTTGCCGACGCCGTTGCGGCCGATCAGGGCGATGCACTCGCCGGCATGGACCTCGAGCGACACGCCGAACAGGACGCGGCTCAGCCCGTAGGCGGTGTGGATGGCCTCGACCTGGAGGTCAGCCCCCTGACCGGCCCCCCGATTAGCCATGACCGCCGTGCTCCCCGAGATAGACCCGCCTGACCTCGGCATCGTTGCGCACGGTATCCGGTTCGCCGGAGGCGATGATCTCGCCGTGATGCAACACCGAGATGCGCTCGGCGATGCCGAACACCACGGCCATGTCGTGCTCGGTGAACAGCAAGGTGAGGCCGCGTGCCTTCACGATGTCGCGCACCGAGGCGATGGTCGCGGCCGTCTCCTGCGGCGACATGCCGGCGGTCGGCTCGTCGAGCAGCAGCAGGCGCGGCTGGGAGGCGAGCGCGATCGCCAGCTCGAGCTGCTTCTGCTTGCCGTAGCTCAGCTCGCCCGCGGTCTCCGCCGCCTCGGCCGCGAGGCCCACGAGCTCCAGCAGCTCGGCCGTTCCCTCGCGGTGCAGCGAGCGGCCGGGGCGGAACAGGTTCCATTGCTGGCCCTCGTGCGCGATCAGCGCCACCTGCACGTTCTCGAACACGGTGAGCCTGGGATAGATGTTGATGCGCTGGAACGAGCGGGCGATGCCCAGCCGCACGATCTTCTGCGGCGGCAGGCCGATCAGGTCGCGGCCCTCGAACGACACCGCGCCCTTGTCGGGGCGCAAGTGACCGGTGATGAGATTGAAGAAGGTCGTCTTGCCCGCGCCGTTGGGCCCGATCACGGCGTGCAGCTCGCCCGCCGCGAGGTCGAGCGACACGTCGCGCGTGGCGACGAAGCCGGCGAACGACTTCCACAGGCCCGCGATGCTCAGCATGGCGGTCATGTCCTGCCTCGACGGGCCCCTCGATGGGCCTTGAAGCGAGCCGCCAGGCCGATCAGCCCGTCGGGCAGCACCAGCACGATCACCAGCAGGATCAGCCCCAGCACGGTCGGCCAGTAGGGCGTATACTGGTTGGTGAAGGTCTGCAGCAGATGAAGCGCGGCGGCGCCGAAGATCGGGCCGACGAAGGAGTAGATGCCGCCCAGCAGCACCATGATCAGCACGTTGGCCGATTCGGTCCAGAAGGCGTTCTCGATGTACATGCCGCGGTGGTACATGCCGAACAGCGCGCCGGCGAGGCCGCCGAACGTGCCGGCGACGGTGAAGGCGGCCCAGCGCATGCGCCGCGTGTCGACGCCGATGAAGCCCGCCCGCACGGCGTTCTCGCGCACCGCCACCAAGGTCAGCCCGAACGCCGAATGACAGATCACCCAGAGCGCCGCCACGCCCGCGGCGACCACGGCCAGCGTGAAGTAGAAGTAGCCGACATGATGGGCCAGCATTGCCGGCAGCTTGATGCCGGTGAAGCCGTCGTCGCCGCCGGTGACTTCCTTCCACTTGAAGGCGACGCCCCACACCAGCATGGCGAAGGCGAGAGTCAGCATGGCGAAATAGATCTGCGTCAGCCGCACGCAGAAGTAGCCCACCGCCGCGGCCACCAGCCCGGCCAGCACCACCGCCGCCGGCAGGCTCACCGCCAGCGGCCAGTCGTAGGTGGTGAGCAGGATGGCGCAGGCATAGCCGCCGATGGCGAAATAGGCGGCATGGCCGAACGAGATGTTGCCGGTGAAGCCGATGACGACGTTGAGGCTCAACGCGAACAGGGCATAGATCAGGACCTCGGTCGCGAGATCGACGGCGTAGCGGCTGCCGCTGAGCGGCAGCAGCGCCAGCAGCAGCACGACGATCGCGGAGGCGACCAGGGTGCGACGCTGCGGCATGCTCAGCACCTCGCCCCGCTCAATTGGTCTCTGGCCGGCCAAGCAGCCCCCACGGCCGGATGAGCAGCACCACCAGCATCAGCAGGTAGGGCAGCACGTCCTGCCAGTTGGGCGCCAGCACCGTGCCGAACTGCACGACGAAGCCGAAGGCCAGCGCACCCAGGAAGCTGCCCCACAGGTTGCCCAGCCCGCCGATGATGACGATGATGAAGCACTCGTTGATGACGGTGGCATCCATGCCCGGCACCAGCGCGATCCGGGGCGCGGCGAGCGCGCCGCCGACGCCGGCCAGCGCCGAGCCGATGGTGAACACCGCAGCATAGACCATCGGCACGTTGACGCCGAGCGCCGACAGCATCTCTCGGTCCTGGGTCGCCGCCCGAACGACGCGGCCCCAGCGCGTGCGGTCGACCAGCAACCACATGGCGACGGCGATCAATGGCCCGACCGCGCAGAGGAAGAGCTGGTACTGCGGCAGGGCAACGAAGCCCAGGTTCACCGCGCCGCCCAGCCCCGGCGGATAGCCGACCGAGTACTGGTCGGTGCCCCAGATCATCTTCGCCGCATCGCTCATCAGCAGCACCAGCGCGAAGGTGAACAGGAGCTGCATCAGGTGCTCCTTGTCGTAGAGGTGGCGCAGCAGCAGCCGCTCAATCGCGAAAGCGATGACGCCAAGTGCCGCCGCCGCCGCCAGCACGCCCACGAAGAACGGCGCGCCCCAGCTCTTGGCCACGGTGAAGGTGATGTAGGCGCCGAACATGTAGAACATGCCGTGCGCGAAATTGATCACCCGCAGCACGCCGAAGATCAGGTTGAGGCCGGAGGCGATGATGAACATGTTCATCGCCAGCGCGAGGCCATAGAACGCGTTCAGCGTGAACATGGTGAGGGTCATTCGGTCGGTCTCTCCCCTACCGTCGTCCCGAGCGTAGTCGAGGACCTGTTCTTGCCGGCCTGGCGACAAGAAGAGATCCTGCGGCTTCGCTCGGGATGACGACGGCGCGTCGCTCCGTCGTCACTTCGGCTGGATGTATTCCGCCGGCTCCATCATGCGGTAGGCACGATCGGGCTTCTTGACCATCGGTCCCCAGAACTGGCCGATATTGGCCTGGTGGGTCTTGGCGTCGATGGTGAGCTTGCCGACCGGTGTGCCGATCGACAGCCCCTCGAGGGCTTCCGCGACCTTGTCGGCCTCGGTCGACTTGGCCTTCTCCATCGCCGCCGCGGTGTACATCACGCCGATATAGCCCAGCGCCGCCCATTGCGGCGTTTCCTGGGTGTTGAGCTTCTTGGCGAGCTTGGCCTGGAAGGCCGCGTGCGAGGGATCGTTGCCGTGGTACCAGAGCTCGTAGGTGTTGGAGATGACGTTGTCGGGATACTCGCCCTTCAGCTCGCCGGCGATCTCGTGGCTGCCGACCTCGCCGCCGGAGATCCACTTGATCTTGTTGAAGAAGCCGAGCGGAGCGGCCTGCTTGACCCACGACACGAAGTGCGGCCCCCACAGGCCCGAGAGCACGCCGTCGCAGCCGGCGGCCATGACCTGCGGGATGAACGGATTGAAGTCGGTGGCGCCGAGCTTGGGCTTCAGCGTCAGCACGATCTTGGCGTCGGGCGCGTACTTCGGCATCGCCTTCAGGATGCCGACCTCGAGGTCGTTGCCGTAGGCATAGTCGAGCTCGAGATGGCAGATCTTGCCGAGCTTGTTCCTGCCGGCCAGCATCGCCATCGTGTCGCCTTCCTGGTCGGTGTTCGCCGAGGTCCGGAAGACGTACTTGTGCAGCTTGTCCGTGGTGATCTGGATGCTCTTGGGGACGGTCGAGATGTAGACGACCTTCTCCTGCTTCGACACTTCCGACATCGCCAACCCGACCGACGAGGCCAGCCCGCCCAGCACGATGTCGACTTTGTCCTTGGTGATCAGCTCCTTCATCGTCGAGGAGGCCGTCGCCGGATTCAATTTGTCGTCGCGCTCGATCGATTCGATCTTGCGGCCCATGATACCGCCCTTGGCGTTCAATTCCTCGATGGCGAGCTGGTGCCCGGCCAGCGCCGGCACGCCATAGACGGCGCCGCCGCCGGTGAGAGGATAGAGGACGCCGATCTTGATCGGCGGCTGCTGGGCAACCGCCGATCCGGCGCCGAGGACGCCCAGGGCGGCAAGAATCACGCTGTATTTCATGTTTTGTTTCCTCCCGGTTCGAGCACACGCGACTACGCGGGACGCAACAAACGGTAATCTGCACAGTGGAACCGGCATATTGCAAGTCGTGTCGACGGCGGCCGGCATCGAAGACGCCCCCGCGCGGCGGCATGAAATCAAATCGGGCCCGCCCCAACCGTCCGCCCTGTTAGGCTCGCTCGCAAAGGAGTGCGGCCATGCGCGTCGGTGTGCCCAAGGAGATCAAGGACCACGAAGACCGCGTCGGCCTGGTGCCCTCCTCGGTCGCCGAGCTGGTGCGGCACGGGCACGAGGTGACGATCCAGGCGGGCGCGGGCGTCGGCGCCGGGCTGGAAGACGCGCTCTACGTCGCCGCCGGCGCGCGCATCGTGGCCGATGCCGAGACGATCTTCCGCGACGCCGAGCTGATCGTGAAGGTGAAGGAGCCGCTGGCCCCCGAGCGCAAGCGGCTCAAGCCCGGCCAGGTGCTGTTCACCTATCTCCATCTCGCGCCCGATCGCGAGCAGACCCGGGACCTGCTGAAGAGCGGCGTCACCGCCATCGCCTACGAGACCGTGACCTCGCCGATCGGCACCCTGCCGCTGCTGACGCCGATGTCGGAGATCGCCGGCCGCCTCGCGCCGCAGGTCGGCGCGCGCTATCTCGAGAGCACCTCGGGCGGCCGCGGCGTGCTGCTGGGCGGCGTGCCGAGCGTACCGCCGGGCGAGGTCGTGGTGCTGGGCGGCGGCGTCTCGGGCACGCACGCCGCCACCATCGCGCTCGGCATGGGCGCCACCGTCACCGTGGTCGACCGCTCGGCCGAGGTGCTGCGCCGCATCGCCGTGCAGCTCCCCGGCGCGCGCACCATCTTCTCGACCCACGATGCGCTGGTCCAGGTGGTGCGCCGCGCCGACCTGCTGATCGGCGCCGTGCTGGTGCCGGGCGCCGCCGCGCCCAAGCTGATCACCAAGGAGATGGTGAGCACGATGAAGACCGGCAGCGTGCTGGTCGACATCGCCATCGACCAGGGCGGCTGCAGCGAGACCTCCAAGCCGACCAGCCATTCCGATCCGGTCTATGTCGTCGACGGCGTGACGCATTTCTGCGTCACCAACATGCCGGGCGCGGTGTCGCGCACCTCGACCTTCGCGCTCAACAACGCGACGCTGCCGTTCGTGCTGGCGCTCGCCGACAAGGGCTGGCGGCGCGCCATCGCCGAGGACCCGCACCTGCGCAACGGGCTGAACGTCCATGCTGGCAAGCTGACCTGCAAGCCGGTCGCCGAGGCGCAGGGCTTCGCCTTCACGCCGCCGGAGCAGCTCGCGGCTTGACAAAAGTGCCCCGCCGACGTTGAGAGTGCGAACCATTCTCAATTGATCGCCATCAGGCGAGGGCCGGATAATCATTACCCCGTTGGCCATTCTCGGCCTCGCCCATCGGCTCACCGGATTCGCCGTGTCGTTGTGGCTGCTGCTGCTCGGCGCGACCGGGAGCCTGCTGGCCTTGCAGGAAGACTGGCTGCCGCTCGTGCAGCCGGCGATCACCGGTCCGTTGCCTGGCGCCGGAGACGAGTCTGCGGCTGGTCTCGCCCGTCGCGTTCGTGCCGCCGAAGCCGGCTTCGGCAAGGATCGCGTGTGGGCGCTGGTGCTGGCGGGCCCCTCGAACGCGCTCGATCAGATCTACCTGCGCGACCAGACGGGCGGTGGCTTCCTCGACCCACACAGCGGTGCCGTGATCGCGCGCTGGCGGGGCAACGAGCGTTTCGTGGATGTGCTGTTCGAGCTGCACCGCTCGCTGCTCCTCGGGCAAGGCGCGAAGAAGGCCGTCGGCATCGTCGGCTTGGCGGGACTCGTGCTGGTGCTGTCGGGCCTGGTCCTGGCCTGGCCCGCGATCCGGCGATGGCGGGGGGCGGCGTGGCCGAGGAGCGCGACGCGGGCGGCGATGGTTGTTGCCCACCGCGAACTCGGGCTCATCGTGGCGCTGCCTCTGCTGGTGACAATGACGACCGGAGTGGCCGTCGTCTTTCCCGCGACGACCAAGGCCCTGCTGCGCGCCGTCTCGGGACTGCCGGCTCCCTCGGCATCGATCTCAAAGCCAGTGGACGCAGCGGCAGACATCGCCTGGCAAGCCGTGTTCACGGCGGCCCTCGAGCGCTTTCCCGACGCGTCGCCCCGCGTCGTCATATTGCCCGCCGCGCCCGGATCGCCCATCGCGGTGTGGCTGCGCCAGCCGGCGGAATGGCATCCCAACGGACGAACGACCGTCGACGCGACGGCGGACGGCACGGTGATCCAGACGCGCGATGCCGTGGCCGTGCCGTTGACCGACCGGCTGGTCAGCGAAGCCTACGCCGTCCATGCCGCCAAGGTCGGCGGGCCGATCTACCGGTTCGCCCTCGCCCTGACGGGCTTGGCGCTCGCCCTGCTCGCGTCGTACGGCGCGATTGCCTACGCCCGCCGCCTGTTCGGCCGTCGGTAGCGCCAACAGTTCTCTTCCGAAGTGCAATTAATAATCATTTTCATCACCTTGGATCGCAGCTATGTCACTTCCCGCGATTGCGAATCACTTGCACTTGAGTTGACGTTGGGGAGTTGGGGTCTTGGCCTACAAAACAAAGGAAAGCCGTGGATCGCGTTGGCTGCGCGCGGTTCTGACGGCAGCAGCGTTCGCCCCCTTGGCAGCCCCGCAAGCCGGCGCCGAACCCGAGGCCGCACAGGCGACCGGCGGCGACCCCGCCGCCCCGACGATGACGCCGGTGCAGGTCTTCGGCCGGCGGACGAACCCGAATGCGACCATCGACAACCTGCCGCCGGAATATGCCGGCGGCCAGGTGGCGCGCGGCGGCCGCCTCGGCGTGCTCGGCAATCGCGACATCATGGATGCGCCGTTCAGCATCACCAGCTTCACCTCGAAGAAGATCGAGGACCAGCAGGCGGTCACCGCCGCCGACGTGGCGAGGAACGATCCGTCGGTGAAGTTCTCCGCCCAGACCGGCGGCACGCTCGATGCCTTCTTCATCCGCGGCTTTCCCGTCGCCGAGGGCAACTCCGGCGAGGTCGCCTTCGACGGCATCTTCGGCGTCGCGCCGAACTACCGCGTGTTCACCGACTACGCCGAGCGCATCGAGATCCTCAAGGGCCCGTCCGCCTTCCTCTACGGCATGTCGCCCAATGGCAGCATCGGCGGCACCATCAATGTCGTGCCCAAGCGCGCCGAGGCCGATCTCGCGCGCTTCACCGCCGAGTACACGTCGAACCTTCAGGCCGGCGGCCACGTCGACTGGAGCCGGCGGTTCGGCGACCAGCGCGAGTTCGGCGTCCGCCTCAATGCCAGCTATGGCGGCGGCAACACGCCGATCGACAAGCAGTCGCGCGGCGCTTTCGTCGGCTCGCTGGCGTTCGACTATCGCGGCGAGCGTTTCCGCGCCTCGATCGACGCAATCGCCCAGGAGGAGAACATCATCGCGCCGTCGCGGCCCTTCCTGGTCTCGGCCGGTGTCGCCGTGCCGGCGGCGCCCGACGGCCATCGCAACGTCACGCAGTCCTGGGAGAACTCGAAGATCGGCGACCAGGGCGGGCTGCTGCGCGCGGAGTACGACCTCGCTGACGGCCTGACGATCTTCGGCGACCTGGGCGGCGCCCACACCCGCGTCGACCGCGTGTTCGGCACACCGACCATCGTCAATGCCAACGGCGACACGACCAACACGCCGGCGAGCTTCATCTTCGACATCAACCGCTTCACCTACGACGGCGGCCTGCGCGCCTCGTTCGCGACGTCGGCGATCCGGCACATGATCACCTTCCAGGCGCTCAGCTATCGCGAGGATCTGTCGCGCGGCTCGACCAACGGCACGGCGATGACATCCAACATCTACACACCGATCGACCGGACGGCGCAACGGATCGCCACGCCGCTGTCGGTGCCGAAGATCTCGCAGACCAGCCTCGTGGGCTTCGCGCTGTCCGACACGCTGTCGGCGTTCGACGAGCGCCTGCAGCTGATGCTTGGCGGCCGCCAGCAGCGGATCGTGTCGGATAATTTCAGCCCCGCCGGCCTGACGACGTCGTCGTACGACAAGAGCGCGCTCACGCCGATGGTCGGTCTGGTCGTGAAGCCGCTGAGCAACGTGTCGGTGTACGGAAACTACATCCAGGGCCTGAGCAAGGGCGACATCGCGCCCGGCACGGCGTCGAATGCCGGCGAGGTGCTGGCACCCTACGTCGCCAAGCAGTACGAGGTCGGCATCAAGGCCGACTTCGGCAAGATCGCCGCCACGCTCGCGGCTTTCCAGATCGAGAAGCCGTTCGGCCAGCTCGTCGGCAACGTGTTCAGCGCCGGCGGCGAGCAGCGCAATCGCGGCCTCGAGTTCGCGGTGTTTGGCGAGATCGTGCCCGAGCTGCGGGTGCTCTCGGGCCTCACCCTGCTCGACGCCGTGATGACCCAGACCAACTCGCCGGCGACGGTCGGCAACCGGCCGATCGGTGTCGCCGCCGTCCAGGCCAATCTCGGCCTCGAGTGGGACACGCCGTTCCTGACCGGGCTGACGCTGGGCGGCAACGTCGCCTATTCGGGCCATGCGTATGTCGATGTCGGCAACACGCAGAGCATCCCCGCGTGGACACGCTTCGATGTCAGCGCGCGCTACCGGACGACGATCGCCGATCGCCCGGTCAGCCTGCGCGCTGCCGTGCAGAACGTGTTCGACCTCAACTACTGGAGTGCGGTGGCGAGCTACGGCGCGCTGATGCAGGGCGCACCACGCACTGTGCAATTGTCGCTCTCGACCGACTTCTAGGGCTCGCGGCGTGACCGCGTTCAACGGCAGTCGGGGCGCCGCGCCGAGCTGCGCACCCGGAGAGTCCAGTCTTCGTCACTCCGCATGGGGATGCATTCCGCCTGCTCGGCGGCGCTGACGAAGCGCAACCGGCGTTCTCTTCCCGGCAGCGACTCATAGTCGAAGGCGCCGAGATAGATCCAACCGTCCGCTGCCGTGCCCGTAATCGATTGGCTCTTCAGGGGATCGAGCGATGTCAGATAGTCATCGTCCATGGGGCCCAGCACGGCGATTTCACGTCGAGGCGTGAGATAGAGGCTCGCACGACCGTTATGCGCCCAATCGAAAGCGGTCATCGCCATCCGGATCGTCGCCTTCGGCGTCGTCACCTGGCGATATCGGCCGGAGTCGATGTTTTCGTCCCATGTGTAATAGAAGCGAAGCGCAAGGATCACAGGCATATCCGTTAGCGTCACACCGGCTGAATAGACCGGCACGAACGTGCCCCAAACGATCAAGGCAGCGATAGGAGTCAGCGGGATCGCAACGACAATCGCCGTAAACAGACTCAGTGAGTGGCGCAGAGACCGCATAGCGCTCTGCTATGGGCCGACGACGTTGAAAATTCGTGGAGACGCGCGACAATTCCCGACGATCCCGTTGAAACGGGACGCGCAGGAGGAAACGCCATGTCCAGGATCACCCGCCGCGGCGTCGTGGGCGGCACTGCCGCCGCTTTCGCGTTCGCCCCCGCCATCGTCGGCGCGCAGAAGAAGTACGATCCGGGCGTCACCGACAAGGAGATCAGGCTCGGCCACACCAATCCCTATTCGGGGCCGCTCTCGGCCTACGGCGTGATCGGCAAGGGCATCGCCGCCTACTGGCAGATGGTCAACGATGCGGGCGGCATCAACGGCCGCAAGATCAACTTCATCACCTACGACGACGGCTTCCAGCCGCCCAAGACGGTCGAGATGGTGCGCAAGCTGGTCGAGGACGACCAGGTCTTCGCGATCTACCAGCTGCTCGGCACGCCGACCAACACGGTGGTGCAGAAGTACCTGAACCAGAAGAAGGTGCCGCAGCTGTTCGTCGCCACCGGCGCGTCGAAGTGGGGCAACCCCAAGGAGTTCCCGTGGACGATGGGCTGGCAGCCCGACTACGCCACCGAGGCGGCGATCTACGCCAAGCACATCATGGCCAACCATCCCGACGGCAAGGTGGCCATGCTCTACCAGAACGACGATTCGGGTAAGGACTACCTCAACGGCTTCATCGCGGGCTTCGGGACCGCGAAGGACAAGTACCTGATCAAGACCGCGAGCTACGAGGTCAGCGATCCGACGGTCGACAGCCAGATCATCCAGCTCAAGGACTCCGGCGCCGACGTGCTGTTCAACGATGCTGCGCCCAAGGCGGCGGCGCAGGCGATCCGCAAGGTCGCCGATCTCGGCTGGAAGCCGGCGCACTATCTCGCCAACGTCGCGGCCTCCGTCGCCTCGACGTTGAAGCCGGCCGGGCTGGAGAACAGCAAGGACATCATCACCGCGGCCTACCTCAAGGATCCGACCGACCCGCAATGGGCCAACGCACCGGACTTCCTCGAATGGAAGGCGTTCATGGCCAAGTACATCCCGCAGGGCAACCTGGCCGATGCGTCGTACACCTACGGCTATGCCGTGTCGTCGACCATGCGCCACGTGCTGACGCAATGCGGCGACACCCTCACGCGCGCCAACCTGATGAAGCAGGCGGCGAGCATGCAAAAGCTGGTGGTGCCGCTGCTGCTGCCCGGCATCAGCATCAACACCAGCGCGAGCGATTTCTATCCGATCCAGGCGGTCCAGCTCGCCCGCTTCGACGGCGAGACCTGGAAGCTGTTCGGCGACGTGCTCAGCAACGAAGGCAGCTGAGCCTCTTGCCGCCTCCCTAGAAGCCGAACACGGCGAAGCGGATCAGCACCGCGGTCACGCCGACCGCCAGCAAGCCGATGCCCAGCCCGACCGGCGAGCCCCAGCCGTGCCAGCTCATCACCGCCTGCTCCATGGCGGGATCGCGTTCGTCGAGGCGGGGAAGAGAGGCGGATGGGGTCATGGACGGCTCCTGTGGCGGGTGGCATCATCTCCAAGACTAATTATCTTGGTAAAAGAGATATATGGCCACGAAGAGACCGAGTCAAGCCGGCAAGGGCTCCGTCGCCGAGCGGCTGATGCTGGCGCTGCGCCGGGCTTCGGCAGCGGGCGTGCTGCACGGCCAGACGATCGCGCGCCGGGCCGGCCTCAACCCGACCGACATGGAGTGCCTCGACCTGATCCTGATGAGCGGGCCCTCGACCGCAGGCGAGATAGCGCGCCACACCGGGCTGTCGAGCGGCGCCGTCACCGGCCTGATCGACCGGCTGGAGAAGCTGGGCCTGGTCGAGCGCGCGGCCGATCCGAACGACCGGCGCAAGGTCCTGGTAGAGGTGCGCCAGGACCGCATCAGCCCGCTGGCATCAGCCTTCCGGCCGCTGGAGAAGCGGATGCAGGCCCTGCTGGCGCGCTACAGCGAGGCCGAGCTGAAGCTGCTGCTCGATTTCAGCGAACGGTCGGGAGAGATCATGCTGGCCCGGGTCGCCGAGCTCGAGCGGGAGTAAGGCAGGTCAGGCCGCGACGGCGCGCGTAGGCTTGGTCGGCGCGGGCTTGGCCGGCCGGTCGGGCAATGTCTCGGGGCGCTGGCTGGCGTGGCGCTTCATCCGGGCGCGCAACGAATTGGTGCGCAGGCCCTTGCTCATCAGCTTGAGCTGCCGCAGCTCATCCGAGATCCGCTGCCGCTGCTTGCCGTCGTTACCGTATACCTTCTGCGCTTTCATCACCCCTCCGTCTTTCCCAACGCTGGATGAACGACCCATCTTTCGATTCGGTTCCAAAAAATGTCACAGCTCGGCCTTTTCGCATCCCAACTGTCCGCAACCGCACCCGCGGGCTTTGCGTATCGTGCCGACGCCTTCACCCCGGCCGAGGAGCGCGCGTGGCTCGCGCCGCTACAGGCCCTGCCGTTCAAGCCCTTCGAATTCCACGGCCATCTCGGCAAGCGCCGGATCGTGTCGTTCGGCTGGCGCTACGACTATGCCGGCCGGCGTCTGCGCGAGAGCGAACCGATGCCGGCGTTCTTGTTGCCGTTGCGTGAACGCGCGGCAGCCATCGCGGGCCTCGATGCCGCGAACCTGGCTGCGGCTGCGCCGCCGGCGCGGCGAGGGCTGGCAGCGCTGGGCGGCGGAGGTCGCGCCGCGCTCGCTGTATCGCCTGAGCCGCGCCGCGCGCCACGCGTGGGAGCACAGCATCCCGCCGGTCGAGACCAAGCGCTACTCGGTCACCTTCCGAACCTTCGTCTGTGATTTGGGCGTCGAGGCCTTGAGCTCGATCCACACCGGCGCGTGATCGCTGGTCTTGTCCCAGCCGCGCACCTCGCGGTCGACGCCGGCCGCGACCAGCCGCCTGGCGACGGCCGGGTTGAGCAGGAAATGGTCGATGCGCAGGCCGGCGTTCCGCGGCCAGGCGTTCCGGAAATAGTCCCAGAAGGTGTAGACGCGCTCGTCCGGATGCAGCTTGCGCACCGCGTCGACCCAGCCCTGCTTCACCAGCTTCGCGAACGCCGCCCGCGAGTCAGGAAGGAACAGCGCGTCCTTGGCCCAGCTCTCGGGCTTGTAGACGTCGAACTCGGTCGGGATGACGTTGTAGTCGCCCGCCAGCACCACCGGCGTCTTGCTCTTCTGCAGCCTGGCCGCGTGCCTGGTCAGGCGCGCGAACCATTTGAGCTTGTAGTCGAACTTCGGCCCCGGTGCGGGATTGCCGTTGGGCAGATAGAGGCAGCCGATCGTGACGCCGCTCGCCGTCGCCTCGAGATAGCGGCTGTGCAGGTCGGCCGGATCGCCCGGCAGGCCCCGCCGCGTCTCGACCGGCGCGCCGCCCCTCGCCAGGATCGCAACGCCGTTCCAGCTCTTCTGGCCGTGCCAGATCGCGCCGTAGCCGGCGTCGCGCAGCGCCAACGCGGGAAACTTCTCCTGCGGCGCCTTCAGCTCCTGCAGGCACACCACGTCCGGCTGCGCCTGCTCCAGCCAGCGCAGCAGCACCGGCAGGCGGCCATTGATGCCGTTGACGTTGTAGGTCGCGATCTTCATGCGGCGGGGACCCGCACCCAACCCTCCATGAGCCGCCGCGCCGAGCGGCTCATCATCACCTTCTTGACCGCCCACCGGCCCGCTTCCTCGCGAGCCTCGGCGCCGACGCTCAGAATGCCAGAGGGATGGCCGAAGCGGACGCGGCCGTCGGCGCCCATCGGCGCCAGGCGACTGACCACCGTGCCCGGGATCGCCACGGCCGCGGCGATCGCCACCGCGCCGGTGCCGGTCATCGCATGGTGCAGAACGCCCATCGAGAAGATGCGTGCCAGCAAGTCGATCGACTCGGGCGTCACGCTCTTGCCGTCCGACGCGGTGTAAGCCGCGGGCTTCGCCACGAACGCGAGCTTGGGCGTGTGCTGGCGCTTCTCGGTCGCCTCCTGTGGAGTCTTCACCAGGCCCATGGCGACGGCGCCGTGCGATCGCACCGCCTCGGCGAGCGCCAGGATCTTCGGATTGCCGTTGATGTCCTTCTGCAGCTCCGCGCCGATGAGTCCGAGCCGCGCGGCATCGACGAACACCGTCGGGTTGCCGGCATTGATCAGCGTCGCCTCGATGGCGCCGACGCCCGGTACGTCGAGCGTGTCGATGCGGTTGCCGCTCGGGAACATCGCGCCGCCTTCTCCACCCTCTTCGTCCGCCGCCGGATCGAGGAACTCGAGCCTGACCTCGGCCGCGGGGAAGGCCACGCCGTCGAGCCCGAAGTCGCCCAACTCCTGCACCGCGCCGTCCTTCATCGGCACATGGGAGACGATCCGCTTCTGGATGTTGGCCTGCCAGATGCGCACCACGGCCGTGCCGTCGGCCGGCGCTGCGACGTAGCCGGCATCGATCGCGAACGGCCCGACGGCCGTCGTTAGGTTTCCGCAATTGCCCGACCAATCGATCACCGGCGCATCGATCGCTACCTGGCCGAACAGATAGTCGACGTCGCTGTCGGGCCGCGTCGACTTCGACAGGATCACGATCTTGCTGGTGCTCGAGGTGGCGCCGCCCATGCCGTCGGTGTGCTTGCCGTAGCGGTCGGGGCTGCCGATCACCCGCAGCAGCACGCGCTCGCGCTCGGCTTCATCGGACGGCAGGTCCTCCTTGCGGAAGAACACGCCCTTGCTGGTGCCGCCGCGCATGTACACGGCGGGGATGCGGAGCTGCTTCATTCGATCTTGATATTCGCGGCCTTGATCAGGGGCCACCATTTTTCCGCGTCGGCGCGATGGCGCGCGCCGAACCCTTGCGGCGTCTGCTCGGCGGCGGACGGGATCTCCTGGCCGAGATCGGTCAGGCGCTTCTGCAGCGCAGGATCGGCGAGGCTCTCGACCAGCGCCGCGTTCAGCCTCGCGATCGCCTCGAGGGACGTGCCCTTGCGCACGAACAGGCCCGTCCAGAACGGCATCTCGTAGCCCGGGAAGCCGGCCTCGCCCATGGTCTGGATGTCGGGCGCGATCTTCCAGCGCTTGGCGCTCAGCAAGGCATAGGCCTTCATCTTGCCGGCCTGCACGTGCGGCAGCAGGTTCGAGGCTTCGAGCGCAGTGAGGTCGATGCGGCCGGCCAGCATGTCCTGGATGGACGGCGCGGCGCCGCGATAGGGCACGAGCTGGAAACGCACGCCGGTCGTGTTGCCGAAGCCGAAGGTCCAGACATGCGCCGGGCTGCCCGAACCGACGGTGGCGAAGGTCGCGGGCTCGGGCCTGGTCTTCATCCAGGTCACCAGCTCGGCGAGCGTGCCGGGCGGCAGATCGGCGCGGCCGACCATCATCAGGGCGGAGATCGAGATCATGCCGATCGGCTCGAAATCGTTCAGCACATCATACGGCGGGTTGTAGACCGCGGCGCCGAAGACGTGGCTGTTGAGCTGGCCCACGCAGAGCGTGTAACCGTCGGCCGCGGCGCGCGCGACCTTGGCGGTGCCGACCGTGCCGCCGGCGCCCGAGGCATTGTCGACGATCACCGACTGGCCGAGCGACCGGGTCATGCGCTCGCCGACCAGCCGGCCCAGCGCATCGGTCGGCCCGCCGGGCGGGAACGGCACGACGAGCGTGACGGGGCGCGAGGGATAGGGCTCGGCCGCGGCGACAGGCGCGTGCAACAACGCGAGCAACGCGAGAACCAAGCTACGGGCAGTCATGAGGTACTCCGTGGCGGGAATACGCGGGACACACGCCGGAACTGCCGCCAGACTAGCGACTTTCTCGGGAGGAAACGATGGCGCTCACCCTCAGCAGCAGCAGCTTCAAGGACGGCGGGACCCTCGCCATGGATCACATCCTGTCGGCGGACTACGGCTTCGGCTGCGGCGGCGGCAACAAGAGCCCGCCGCTTTCCTGGTCGGGCGCACCGGTGGGCACCAAGAGCTTCGCCGTCCACTGCTTCGATCCCGACGCGCCGACCGGCTCGGGCTTCTGGCACTGGGTGGTGGTGAACATCCCGGCCGACGTCAGCGAACTCAAGCTCGATGCCGGCAACCCCGCCGCGAGCCTGCTGCCCAAGGGCGCGCTGCAGACCCGCACCGACTTCGGCAAGCCGGGCTATGGCGGTCCCTGCCCGCCCGAGGGCCACGGCCCGCACCGCTACGTCTTCACGGTGTTCGCCGTGAAGGAAGCGAGCCTGCCGGTCGCTGCTGACACCTCGGCCGCGATAGTCGGCTTCCAGCTCCACTTCAACACGCTCGAGAAGGCGACGCTGACCGGCACGTTCCAGCGCTAGGGTCGTCCGGGGCGTCCACGCCCGAATCCGGCCGGTGACGGACGCGTCCGATGCCGATTACATAAGGGCTTCTTCAGGGATCCGGGAATCCGGCACCACCCGTCAGGCCGGACGAGTCCGGACGCGCCGGACGAGAAAGTGCAATTACCCCGGATTAACCCTAGTACGCCTTGCCCGTTGGGTAGGTTGCGAATCTCGGCCCCGTGGCATCCATGTGGTCCCACGGCTGGGCACTCTTGGCGAAGATGTTGGCTTCGGGCCTGAACCAGCCGGATCGTCGAAGGTGCAGACGCGCACGCCGACGATGTCGGGCCGGGTCGACACCTGCACATAAAGGGGCGTGCCGCAGTCGCCGCAGAAGACGCGCGTGATATCGTTGCCGGAATCGGCCTTGGCGATGTAGCGCTTCGGCGTGCCGCGCACGATGCGGAACGCCGCCGACGGCACGCGCACGGCGGCGACGTGCGGCGCGCCGCTCTGGCGCTGGCAGTCGCGGCAGTGACACTGCAGGGAGAACTGCGGCTCGCCTCCCGATTCGTAGCGCACCGCGCCACACAGGCACCCGCCCACTCGCAGGATCATTGCCTCCTCCTTCCGGCGATAGTATCCGCCGCGATTCAAACGCCCCGTCCGACGCCAGCAAGCCAAACACCGCGGATTCGCTCCTGCAAAATTTGCCGGACAATGTTTTCGACAAACGCACCAGTCTTTGACGAATCGATGGTAAATAAATAATGGACTAACGCCTTGAATTAATTGACTGCCGCTCCATATACATTCTATGAGCAAATACCCTCTGGAATGGGGCTGGCACCATCAGCCCGAACTCGAAAAGACTTCCGCGACTTCCTTCCCGCGAGACGCTTCTCGGACGGGGACCTCAAGAAGAGGACGTCCAGGAAGCAGCCTTGGGCGACCGCCTCTGCGTGAATCATCCGAGGAAGAACGGCAAAACCGCCACACATGCGATTGGAGGACAAAATCTTTGCCGTGACTGCGCTGTTAAGAAGTTGGGATTTGAAGACTTGCCCAGTGACGAGCAGACTGAGGCGATGAAACGTTGGTGCCTCCAACCTGAATGACCGACCGCGAAGCCGCACTTCGAGCGATCTCCGTCGGCGACATCTTCCACGCCAGCGATGGCCTCAAAGACGGGCCGAGCTATCCCTGTCTTGCGCTTCAGGTGCAGGATGACGCCATCTTTGCCCGCCGCATGACGACTCAGTCAGTGCACTGGTTCGACCGCACGACGGGCGCGGAGATCGATGACGATAGAGTCGTCATCGACTCCGTTGAACCGCTACCCGACGACATCCGCGAGATCATGCTCAGCATCGATCGCCTTTTCCGCGAAGCCGAGCACCGGCGCGCCGAGGAGCCGGACTGGGTGCCGGCAGAGAATCATTTCCACCAGTCCAAGGACCAGATCCGCGCCATCCTCTTCATCGCCAAGTTCTACCCGGCCCATCCGCTGCCGCCGCGACAATAGTTCCCGGCTGTTTGCACAGTCTGCGCTGGCACGCGGGCTGCTAAACTCCGGGCGTGACTCAGCCCGCGCTTTCCCGCCGCGCGCTGCTGGCGGCGGGTTCTTTCGCGACTCTCGGTGCGTTCGCGTCCGGTCGTGACCTCGCTGCCCGCACATTCGCCGTGGACCAGCCATCGGCGTTGCGCTTCCCCGACGGCTTCCGCTGGGGCACCGCGACGTCGGCCTACCAGGTCGAGGGCGCGGCGCGCGAGGACGGCCGCGGGCCGTCGATCTGGGACACCTTCTCGCAGACGCCGGGCCGCATCCGCGACGGCTCGACCGGCGATGCCGGCGCCGACCACTATCACCGCTACAAGGAAGACGTGGCGCTGATGAAGGCGCTCGGCACCAAGGCGTACCGTTTCTCGATCGCCTGGCCGCGCCTCTTCCCCGACGGCACCGGCGCGCTCAACCCCAAGGGCCTCGCCTTCTACGACCGGCTGGTCGACGAGCTGCTGGCGGCCGGCATCGAGCCCTACGCCACGCTCTATCACTGGGACCTGCCGCAGGCGCTGCAGGACAAGGGCGGCTGGCAGGCGCGCGACACGGCGCTCGCCTTCGGCGACTACGCCGCCGAGGTGGCGCGCCGGCTGACCGACCGGGTGCGCCACGTCTTCACCCTCAACGAGATGCTGACCTTCGTCGAGCACGGCTACGAAAGCGGCGTGTTCGCGCCCGGCCTGAAGCTCGAGCCGGCGGCGCTCCACCAGGTGCGGCACCACGCGGTGCTGGCGCACGGGCTCGCCGTGCAGGCGGTGCGCGCGCAGGGCCGCAGCGGCACCGAGATCGGACCGGCCGAGAACATGATGATCGCGCTGCCCGCGGTCGAGACGCCGGCCCATGTCCGCGCCGCCGAAGCCGCGACGCGCGAGATGAACGCGCCCTATCTCACGGTGATGCTGGAGGGCCGCTACACCGACGCCTATCTCGCCGAGGCTGGCGCGGCCGCGCCCAAATTCACCGCGCGCGACCTCGAGATCATTGCGAGCCCGGTCGACTTCGTCGGCCTCAATGTCTACACGCCCGGCCACTACGTGCTGGCGAGCGAGGCAGAGCCCGGCTGGGCGGTGGTGCCGATGCCGGCCTCCTATCCGCGCATGGCGTCGGACTGGCTGACGATCGGTCCCGAATCGCTGTACTGGGCGCCGCGCCACGCCGCGCGGCTGTGGGGCGTGAAGGACATCTACATCACCGAGAACGGCACCTCGGCCGCCGACCGGCCGGGACCCGACGGCGTGGTCTACGACATCGACCGCGTCATGTACCTGCGCAACTACCTGACGCAACTGCAGCGCGCGACCGCCGAGGGCGTGCCGGTGCGCGGCTACTTCCTGTGGAGCCTGCTCGACAATTTCGAATGGGCCGACGGCTACGCCACGCGCTTCGGCCTGGTCCATGTCGACTATGCCACCCAGAGGCGCACGCCCAAGCTCAGCGCCTCGTTCTACCGCGAAGTCGTCGCGCGAAACGCCGTGGTCTGAACTCCTCCCCATTCATATGGGGAGGTGTCAGCGTCTTACGCTGACGGAGGGGTCATGAGCTGCAGTCGTGTTGCTGCTCATGACCGCTCCGTCGCGGATTACCGCGCCACCTCCCCATATGAAAGGGGAGGATTGCTAAACATGCCGCCTCTCTGGTCAACTTCGCCACATGAAGATCAGGACGCACGCCGACATCGTCGAACTGGAAAAGCAGCCGGCAACCGAGCGCATCCGGCACACGAACGTGCGCGAGCTGCTGGAGGCGAGCGGCACCGCTTACGCCGACCGTGTGGCGTTCCGCTTCCTCTCCGGCACCACGCCCGGCGACCCGGCGCGCGATGTCACTTACGCCGAGACGCTGCGGCGGGTCATCCAGACCGCCAACCTGCTGCAGTCCTCGGGCATCGGCCCGAACGACACGGTCACCATCCTGATGCCCGGCGTGCCGGAGACCTTCTTCGCCCTGTGGGGCGCGGAGATCGCGGCGGTCGCCAATCCGGTGAACTACTTCCTCAATGCCTCGCAGATCGCCGGCATCATGACGGAGGCCGGCGCCAAGGCCCTGATCGCCGCCGATCCGTCGCTCTTCCCCGACATCTGGCCGAAGGTCGAGGAGATCCGCGCGGCGATGCCCGGCCTCAAAGTCTTCCGTGTCGGCGGTACGGGCACAATTCCTGGCGTCGTCGACTTCGAGGCCGCGCTCGACCGCCAGCCCAGCGACAAGCTGCTGTCGCCCAAGCCGCTCGAGCGCGACACGGTCGCCGCGCTGTTCCATACCGGCGGCACGACGGGACTGCCGAAGCTCGCGCGCCATACCCACGGCGCGCTGGCGCTGGCCGCCTGGACCAACACGCTGATCTTCGATCTCGGGCCGGGCACGGTGATGATCAACCCGCTGCCGCAGTTCCATGTCGGCGGATCGATCGCCGGCGGCCTGGCGCCGCTGGGCAGCGGCTGGACGGTGCTGCTGCCGACGCCGCTCGGGGCGCGCAATCCCAACGTCGTGCGCAACTGGTGGGGCATCATCGAGCGCAACCGGGTGGCGATCGCAGGCGCCGTGCCGACCTCGCTGGCGGCGGTGATGAACGTCTCGCGCGAGGGTCACGACCTCTCGTCGCTCGAGGTCTTCCTCTCCGGCGGCTCGACCGTGCCGGTCGAGCTGATCCGCCGCATCGAGGGCGAGCTCGGCGTGCCTGTGGTCGAGGGCTACGGCATGACCGAGGTGCACTGCTACTCGACCATGAACCCGATGCACGGCGAACGCCGGCCAGGCTCGGTCGGCCTGCGCCTGCCCTACCTCGAGGTGCGCATCGCCGACGTCGCGCCCGACGGCACGATCCGCAGCGACAGCGCGCCCGGCACCATCGGCCATGTGCTGATGCGCGGCCCGCAGGTGACGCCGGGCTATCTCGACAAGCGCCACGACACGGGCGCGATGCTGGCCGACGGCTGGCTCGACAGCGGCGATCTCGGCCGGCTCGATGACGACGGCTATCTCTGGCTGACCGGGCGCTCGAAGGACCTGATCATCCGCGGCGGCCACAACATCGACCCGATCGTGATCGAGGAGGCGCTGGTGCGTCACCCGGCGGTCGAGACCGCGGCGGCCGTCGGCTTGCCCGACCTCCATGCCGGCGAGCTGCCGATGGCCTTCGTGCAGCTCCGCCCCGGCGCCGAGGCGACGCCCGACGCGCTGCGCGAATTCTGCCGCCAGGAGATCGCCGAGCGTGCCGCCGTGCCGGTGCAGGTGGTGCCGATTCCCCAGATGCCGCTCACCGGCGTCGGCAAGATCTTCAAGCCGGCGCTGCGGCTCGATGCAGCGCAACGCGCCTTCGAGGCAGCGCTGGCGCCGCTCAAGGCCGAAGGCGTGAGCGCCGAGGTGATCGTGCGCAACGATGCCACGCACGGCACGCTGGCCGTTGTGCGGATCGACGGCGGCGCGCGCGATGCCGTGGTGAAGCGCTGCGCCGATCTGTTGGGCGGCTTCCAGATCCGCCACGTCGTGCAGTGAAGAAGCGCAGCGCCGGCATCCTTGCCTGGCGCCGGCGCGGCGGCGCGGTCGAGCTGTTCCTCGTCCATCCCGGCGGACCGTTCTGGAAGAACAAGGACGATGGCGCCTGGTCGATCCCCAAGGGCGAGATCGATCCCGACGAGGAGCCGCTGAAGGCGGCGCAACGCGAGTTCGCGGAGGAGACCGGCCAGACGATCGACGGCACCTTTACGCCGCTCGATCCGGTGAAGATCGCCAGCGGCAAGACAATCGAGGCTTGGGCGATCGAGCACGATCTCGATGCGTCATCGATTACCAGCAACACCTTCGAGATCGAATGGCCGCCGCGCTCGGGCAAGCGACAGGCCTTCCCTGAGGTGGATCGCGCGGCGTGGTTCGACGGGCCGACAGCGCTCCGGAAGATCACGCCGGGGCAGGTGCCCCTGCTGGTCCAGCTCCTGGAAAGGCTCGGCGTGCCTACTCCGCCGGTGCCACCGCCGCGCTCGCGGACTCGCTCCGGAACAGCAGCCAGGCGAACAGCAGGACCGACGCGAAGACGATGAGCGAGCCGATCGCGGCAAAGGGCTCGCCCGCCATCGTGCCGGTGTGCACCAGACCGACGCCGATCGCCATCACGACCGTGCCGACCAGCCAGCTCCAGACCTGCACGTGAGCGCGCTTGTCATGCTCCAGCGCCGGATGCAGGCGGTAGTAGAGGCCGAACAGGAACAGACTGACCCAGCCCAGCAGGTTGAGATGGGCATGCGCCGGATGCGCCGAATGATCCTGGCTGATCGCCATGTGCAGGCCCCACAGCATGCCGGCGATCAGGCACAGCACCGCCATCCGGAAACTCAACACTGATGCTTTCATGGTCGCTCCCGCTCTATTCGGCGGCGACCTTCGTCCTGAGGCGCGCCGTCTCGGCATGGTCTATCACGCCGTCCTGTGAAACCGCGACACCGTAGAGATCGCGCGCGGCCGTCACCGAGACCAGGCCCAGCATCACGTCCTCAGCGACCTTGTCGGCCGGGCGCTTGTGCGGGTCGCCATAGCCGCCGCCGCCCGGCATCGAGACGCGCAGGCGCTCGCCGGCCGGGATCGAGGAATGCGCCTTGGGTGGCAGGGTCTTGCCGTCCGCGATCTCGATGTTGCCGTTGGCGCCGGGTTGGCCGCCCAGTCGGCCGCGCGCCGGGAAGACGACGCGGTCGAAGGTCGGCGAGATGCCGAACGGCATGTTCTCGGCGCTGCCGATCTCCATCACCTGGCCGAGGCCGCCGCGATGCTCGCCGGCGCCGCCCGAATCCTGGCGGTACTCCTTCGACCAGATGACCAGCGGCGCCAGCGTCTCGGTGATCTCGACCGGCACGTTCTTCACGCCGCTGGGGAACGCCGTCGCGCTGAGGCCGTCCGACTGCGGCCGCGCGCCGGTGCCGCCGGAATGGAACGACATCACGTTGTAGGGCGTCGCCGTCTTCATCTGCTCGGGCGTCAGCTCGGCGCGGCCGAGCCCGCCCATCAGCCGCAGGTTCCACAGGCACGAGGTGCCCTCGGCCGGCACACCGTCAGGCAGCGCCTGGATCAGGCAGCCGAACATGATGTCGGGCAGCATGTGGCCGATCGTCGAGCGCGCCGCGACCGCCGCGGGATGCTTGACGTTGAGGATGCTGCCCTCGGGCGCCGTGGTGCGGATGGTGGCGAGCGAGGCGTAGTTGTTCGGCACCTTGGGCGCCACGATGCACTTGATGCCGAACGCGGTGTAGGCGTCGGTGTAGCACATCGGCACGTTGAGCCCGAGCGCGACCGTGCCCGGGACGTCGTAGTACTCGACGTCGATGCCGTCCGGTCCGACCGTCAGCCTGGCCTTGAAGGTCATCGGCTTGCCGTTGATGCCGTCGACCGTCATCTCGTTGTGGTAGGTGCCGGGCTTCAGCCGGTTGATCGCGGCGAGGCTCGCGGCGCGCGAATTGTCGAGGATGTGGCTCGCGAGATCGTCGAGATGCTCGAGCTCGAACTCGTCCATCATCGCGGCGAGGCGGCGGCCGCCGACCTCGTTGCTCGAGATCAGCGAGTAGATGTCGCCCAGCACCTGGATCGGCTCGCGCACGTTGGCGGCGATCAGGTCCATCAGCCACTGGTTGACCTTGCCCTTGTCGATGATCTTGGTGATGGGGATGTAGATCCCCTCTTCGTAGACCTGCTGCGCGGCGCCGACGATGCCGCGGCCGCCGATATCGACCACGTGCAGGGTGTCGGCGAAGAAGCCGACCGCCCTCTTCTGTCCATCTGGCCCGCGCCGGAAAGTCGGCGTGACGATCACGATGTCGTTGAGATGGCCGGTTCCCTGCCAGGGATCGTTGAGGATGAAGACGTCGCCCTCGCTCATCTCGGCCAACGGGATCTTGTTCAGCACGTGGCTGACGCTGACCGCCATCGAGTTGACGTGGCCCGGCGTGCCGGTGACCGCCTGGGCGAGCATCCGGCCCTGGCGGTCGTAGACGCCGGCCGAGAGGTCGCCCGCCTCGCGCGTCGGCGTGCCGAAGGCGGTGCGGACCAGCGTCTGGGCCTGCTCCTCGACGACGGCGATCAGGCGGTCCCACATGACCTGATTGGCGATACGGGAAAGCGGATGATTGGGTCTCATGCCCGGCACGTTACCCTCGCCTCGCCCGGGATGACAGGGGCTGTCGAGCCCTGCCAAGATACCCGCCGGGTTGGAGGAAATTCATGACACTGCCGGTGCCGACGCTCGACCACGTGGTGATCAACGCGCGCGACGACATGGACCGCGCTGCGGACATCTACCGCCGGCTGGGATTCACCCTGACCGCGCGCGGCTATCACTCGCTGGGCTCGACGAATCACCTGGCGATGTTCGGCACCGACTATCTCGAGCTGATCGCTGTTCCGAAAAACGCAACATCGGGCCGGCTTGACCTGCTGACCTACTCCTATGGGCTGAACGGTCTGGTGTTCGGCTCCGAGGATTCGGCGATCACCTACGCCGCGCTGGCCAAAGCCGGCCTGCCGTTCGATCCGCCCAGCGAATTCACGCGGCCCGTGCAATACACTGGCGGCCCCAATGGTACCGAAGAGCGCGATGCCCGCTTCCGCACCATCCGCATGAAGGCCGGAGTCGTGCCCTACGGCCGCATCTACTACTGCCACCATTTCACCCGCGACCTGGTCTGGCGCGACGAGTGGCGCCACCATGCGAACGGCACCGTCGCGGTCGAGCGCGCAGTCATCGTCGAGCCCGATCCTGCCGCGGGGGCCAAGCTCTATGCCGACATGTTCGGACCCGAGGCAGTGCGCGACATCCGGAACGGCAAGACGGTCGTGATCGGCAATTCGCGCTTCGACATCGTCACCGAAGCCGAGATGAAGGCCCAACTCGGCGGCGCGGCGCCCGATTCCGATGGCCGCAAGGCGTATATGGCCGCGCTCACCTTGCGCACCACCTCGCTCGCCAAGGCGGCCGCGGCGCTGGAGGCCGGCCAGATTCCGTTCATCCAGAAAGACGACCGCCTCATCGTGCCCGCCAAGGAGGCGATGAACGCGACCCTGGAGTTCACCGAGTGATCGGCGGCATCAGGTACGACAACCAGGGCGACGCTCTATCGCGCGACGTGCCGGCCGAGGCGCTGGCGCTGATCGACGAGGGCGGCAACGGCAGCGAGCGGCGCTACAGCTACGGCGACCTGATGCGGCTGAGCGGTGCGGTCGCGCGCGGCCTGCTGAAGCGCGGCCTGCAGCGCGGCGACCGGGTGGCGATCCTGTCGGCCAATCGCGCCGAGCTCCTGATCACCTTCCTCGGCACCATGCAGGCCGGCCTGGTCTCGGTGCCGGTGAACTGGAAGCTGCCGGCCGAGACCATCGCCTATGTCGTGAACGACTGCGACGCCAAGCTCGCGATCGGCGACGACGCACGGCTCAAGCTCGCGCCCGACTCGGTGCCGAAGCTTTCCTTCGACGGAGATTGGGACGCCTTCATCGCCGACGCGCTCCAAGGAGGTCCGTTCACGCCGCTGGTCATGAAGCCCGCGGAGTCCGCGCTGTTCCTCTACACCTCGGGCTCGACCGGCAAGCCCAAGGGCGTGGTGCTGTCGCACTATTCGCATCTCTGGGTGATGGCCCAGCGGCCGCGCCGGCCGGGGCCGCGAGGTGCCCGCTCGCTGGTGGCCGCGCCGCTCTATCACATGAACGGGCTGGCGATGTGCCAGACCACCTTCAGCCACGGCGACACCGTCGTGCTGCTGCCGCAGTTCACGACCAGGGGCTACATCGAGGCGGCCGCCAAGCACCGGGTCGGCTTCCTCACCTCGGTGCCGACCATGATCGCCATGATGCTGCGCGAGAAGGAGCTGCTGGCGAAGACCGACCTCAGCGCCGTCGAGGCGGTGCGCATGGGCTCGGCGCCGCTCACCCAGGCGCTGATCGACCAGGTGCGCGCGGTCTTCCCGAAGGCTGCGATCAGCAACGGCTACGGCACCACCGAGGCCGGGCCGGTCGTGTTCGGCCCGCATCCCCAGGGCCTCAAGCAGCCCGAGCTGTCGCCGGGCGCGGCCCACCCCGCGGTGCAGCTCCGGTTGGTGCACGACGGCCGCGAAGCCGATGAAGGCGAGCTCGAGATGAAGTGCGGCGCGCTGATGACGCACTATCACAAGCTGCCCGAGACGACGGCCAAGGTGATGACGCCGGACGGCTACTACCGCACCAGCGACGTCTTCCGCCGCGACGACAATGGTTTCTTCTTCTTCGTCGGCCGGGTCGACGACATGTTCGTGTGCGGCGGCGAGAACATCTATCCCGGCGAGGTCGAGAAGATGCTGGAGAGGCACCCCGGCATCGACCAGGCTGCCGTCATCCCGGTGCCCGACACGCTCAAGGGCTACAAGCCCGTGGCCTTCGTGGTGCGCGCCAGCGAGGCGGCGCTCGACGAGCAGGCAGTCAAGACATTCGCGCTCGCCAACGCGCCGGCCTATCAGCATCCGCGCCGCGTGTTCTTCGTCGACGAGATGCCGCTTGCCGGCACCAACAAGATCGACAAGCGCGTGCTGGCCAAGCAAATTCCCGAAGAACTCATGTCATCCCGAGCGGAGCGAGGGATCTAGGATCCATGCACCGCCATAGATCCCTCGCTGCGCTCGGGATGACATCAAGCAGGAGATCACAATGAAAGCAGCTGTCGTTCGTGCCCATGGCGGGCCCGAAGCGCTCACCTTCGACGCCCACTTTCCCGATCCGACGCCCGGCGAGGGCGACGTGATCGTGGCGGTGAAGGCCGCGTCGCTGAACTACCACGACGTCTTCACCCGCCGCGGCATGCCCGGCATCAAGGTGCCGATGCCGGCAATCATGGGCCTCGACGTCGCAGGCGAGATCGCCGAAGTCGGCCCGGGCGTCACGGGCTGGAAGAAGGGCGACCGCGTGCTGGTCGACCCGATCAACCGCGTCGAAGGCGGCTTGATGGGCGAGACGGTGCATGGCGGCCTGGCCGAGCTGTGCCGCGCGCGGGCGCACCAGCTCGTGAAGATCCCCGAAGGCGTGAGCTTCGCCGACGCCGCCGCCCTGCCGGTCGCCTACGGCACGGCGCTGCGCATGATGGTGACCAACGGCCATGTCGCGAAGGGCGAGAAGGTGCTGATCCTGGGCGCCTCGGGCGGCGTCGGCGTGTGCTGCCTGCAGCTCGCCAAGCTGGCCGGCGCCGAGGTGGTCGCCTGCGCCGGCACCGATGCCAAGGCCAAGCGCCTGATGGAGCTCGGCGCCGACAAGACGATCAACTACATCGAGAAGGACTTCGTGAAAGAGGTCTACGCGATGCACGGCAAGCCGACGCGGCGCGGCGCCGGCACCGATCTCGGCATCGACGTGGTGGTGAACTACACCGGCGGCGACACCTGGGTGAAGTCGCTGCGCGTGCTCAAGGTCGGCGGCCGGCTGCTGACCTGCGGCGCCACCGCGGGCTTCGATCCCAAGGAGGACATCCGCTTCATCTGGACCTTCGAGCTCAAGGTGCTGGGCTCCAACGGCTGGATGCGCTCCGACATCGAGAAGCTGCTCGAGCTGGTGCAGAGCGGCAAGCTCAAGGTGCTGGTCGACAAGACCTTCAGGCTCGAGGAAGCGCGCGAGGCGCTGCGCGTCATCGAGGACCGCGAAGTGTTCGGCAAGATCGTGGTGACGCCGTGAGCGACGAGGTGAAGCCCCTGAGCGGCGAGGAGATCCAGAAGTACCTCGACGCCTCGCCCTTCATCGCCTTCATGGGCCTGAAGGTGGTCGAGACCGACCCGGCGCACGAGCGCATCACCATGCGCTGCGAGATGAAGCCCGAGTTCGAACGCGGCAAGGGCACCGGCCAGTGGCACGGCGGACCGATCGCGGCGATCATCGACACGGTCGGCGACTATGCGCTGATCATGGCGCTGCGCCGCGGCCTGCCGACCGTGAACTTCCGGGTCGACTATTTGCGGCCGGCGATCAAGACGGCGCTGATCACAACCGCCACGGTCCGCCGCAGCGGCAAGAGCGTGGGCGTGGTCGATGTCGATGTCTTCAACGAGCAGAAGGCCCTGCTGGCGATCGGCCGCGCAACCTATTCGACCCTGAGCAGTTAGCGTCCCTTAGCAGGGAGACCGATGACCTCAGTTTCGCGCCGCGTATTCGGCGCCGGCGCGCTCGCGACCGGCCTGACGATCGGCAGACCGCTACTTGCAGAGGAACCGCGACGCGGCGGTACCCTCGTTGCCACTTGGGGCGGCGGCGAGCCGCAGGCCTGCTACGTGCCGTCGGGCGGCGGCCCCGGCCCGACCTTCTCCTCGTCGAAGCTGCTCGAGCGGCTGGCCCGCCGCCAGAGAGATGGCGCGTTCGCCGGCGAGCTGGCCGAGAGCTGGAAGCCGGCCGACGACTTCAGGTCCTACACCGTCAAGCTCCGCGAGGGCGTGAAGTTCCATGACGGCAAGCCGATGACCGCCGACGACGTCGCCTATTCGGTCGACGAGGTCTGGAAGAAGTATGCCGCGACCGCCTCGATGGCCGACTACAGCGGCGTCGAGACGCCGGACGCCGGCACGGTGGTGATCAGCTACTCCCGCCCGATGCCCGAGTTCACCTTCGCTTCGCTGCTGAGCGGCAGCGTGAACTACGTGCTGCCCAGGCATGTCTATGCCGGCAGCGATGCGCTCGCCAATCCGGCCAACGACGCGCCGATCGGTACCGGGCCGTGGAAGCTCAAGCAGTGGGTGCGCGGCAGCCACATCGAGCTGGTGCGCAACGACGACTACTGGCGCCCGGGCTTCCCCTACATGGACCGCCTGGTGCTGCGCTTCGTGCGCGATCCTGCCGGCCGCGCCGCGGCGCTGGAGGCGGGCGAGATCCAGGTCGGCGTGTTCAATCCGGTGTCGCCGACCGAGATTAAGCGGCTGACCAACGGCAAGCTCGTCGCCACGACGGAGGGCTACGAGGAAGCGGTCTGGGCGACCACGATGGAATGCAACTGTCGCAAGCCGCTGTTCGCCAAGCGCGAGGTGCGGCAGGCGATGTTCCTCGCCATCGACCGCGGCCAGATCGCCAGGACGGTCTATTACGGCTATGCCCGTCCCGGCACGGGCCCGATCTTCTCGCCCAACACGGCGTTCTACACGCCCGACATCTACAGCACCGCGTTCGATCCCAAGAAGGCGGCGGCGCTGCTCGACGCGGCGGGCTACAAGCGCAACGGCAAGGCGTCGCGCTTCACGGTCAACCTCGTGGCGGGCGGCTGGTTTCCCGAGAACGCCAAGGTCGGCGCCCTGGTCAAGCAGGCGCTGGAAGACATCGGCGTGGCGGTCAATCTCGCAGCGCCTGACCGCGCGGCCGCGATCAAGCGCCTCTACACCGACTACGACTTCGACCTCGCGATCTCCAACCAGGCCAACCCGTCCGAGCCGGTGCCGACGACGACGCAGTACTACACCAGCGACGGCATCAAGAAGGGCGTGCCCTTCCGCAATGCCTCGGGCTTCTCCTCGCCCGAAACAGACGCGCTGGTCGACCGGATCAGGGTCGAGACCGATCCCGCCACGCGCAAGGCGATGGTGGTCGACTTCCAGAAGACGGTGGCCGAGGAGGCGTTCGACCTGCCGCTGGTCGAGCTCGACACCTTCACCGTCGCTGCGGCGAAGGTGCAGAACCACACCACCGACCCCAATATCCTCGCGACCAGTTGGCACGATATCTGGCTGGCAGCCTAGTCCTCCGCTAAATGCGCGCACGGGGTTGTTGTTGCAGCAGGCATATTCCGTCCAGCTGATTCCAGCCGAACGGAATATGCTTTAGGGTGCGCCCCGACTTCGGGGGCAGCGAGAAGACGGTCTTGGCGCGGCAGCACATCCTGGGAGCGATCGGCGTGGTTGCGGTCGCCATCGTTGCGCTGCTCGCCGTCGCCTGGCGGCCGGCCTTCCCGCCGATCGCGCCGCCGCCGCCGACCGCCTTCCCGCGCGAGCTGGTCGCCCGCGGCGAGGTGCTGGCGAGCGCGGCCAATTGCGACGATTGCCACACCAAGCCGGGCGACCCGGCCGGCGCCGGCGGCAAGCCGCTCTTCACCCGCGTCGGCTTCTTCTATTCGCCCAACCTGACGCCCGATGCGGAAACCGGCATCGGCGCCTGGTCGGAAGGCGCCTTCTTCCGTGCCCTGCGCGAGGGCGTGTCGCGCGACGGCCGGCATCTCTTCCCGGTCTTCCCCTACACCCACTACTCGCGGCTCGAGGACGCCGACATCCGCGCCCTCTACGCCTACTTCATGACCCGGCCGGCGGTGCGGGCGCCGAACCGGCCCAACGAGCTCAGCTTCCCGACCGACGTGCGGCCGCTGCTGGCGCTGTGGAAGATCCTGTTCTTCAGGCCCGGGCCCTACCGGCCGGACCCGGCGCACGATGCGCTGTGGAATCGCGGCGCCTATCTCACCGAGGGGCTGGCGGCCTGCACTAACTGCCACACCGACCGCAACGGCTTCGGCGCCGAGCAGGTCGGTCATCCCTATGCCGGCGCGATGGCCGACGGCTGGTTCGCCGAGGCGCTCGACATCAACCCGGCGCCGGCGCGCTGGACCGAGGCCGAGCTGTTCGCCTACCTGCGCCGCGGCGACAGCCCGCCGCACGGCGTGCCGGTCGGGCCGATGCGCCGCGTCGTGCGCGGCCTCGCCAAGCTGCCGGACGACGACCTGCGGGCGATGGCGGCCTACCTGGCCAGCCTCAACGCCCCGTTCGCCGCGCCGGTCGAGCCGGCGCTGGCCCGCGCCACGACCCCCGCGCCACCCAAGACCGACCAGCAGCGGCAGGGCCAGGAGATCTACCTCCAGCATTGCGCGAGCTGCCATGGCGCGCCGGGCAGCCCACCGACCGTGGCGCGCTCGCCGCTCGGCCTGAACGCCGCACTGTGGAACCGCTACCGGCCGTACAATCTGTTGCTCACGATCCTCGACGGCATCGACGCGCAGGGCGGCCTGCCCGGCGCCATGCCGGCCTTCCGCGACAAGCTCTCGGACCACGAGCTCGCGGCGCTGGCGACCTACCTGCGCACCGCCTACACCACCCTGCCGCCGTGGGACCAGATCGAAGAGCTGGTGCGCTCGACGCGCAACGATCCACTGCGGCTGCGCTGAGAATTCGACTATAAGATGCCGAGCATGCTGCGCGCGCTTTCTCTCGCCTTCGGCTTGGCCGCCCTGTCGACGGTCGCCGCCGCCCAGACCATGGAGTTCGGCTGCCCCAAGCCGGGGACGACCTTCGCGTTCGACAGCGGCGCCAACCTGGTCGCGCGCGGCCAGGAGGGCATGGACTGCGTCATGCAGAACGTCGGCGGGCCGACCTTCAAGGTGCGCGCCCTGCTGTTCGACAATCCCGGCCCCGACGGCAAGGACACGTCGGCCTTCATCGCCGCGATCAAGCCGGAGCGGCTGTGGCCGCTGCAGGTCGGCAAGAAGATCGAGGCCTCCTACAGCGCCGGCGGCCGGACCTGGACCTACATCCTGACAGTCGCCCGCTTCGAGCAGCGCCCCGGTCCCGGCGGCGCGCTGTTCGACGCCTTCGTCATCGAGATGAACGAGCAGGGCGACAAGGGCCAGCGCTCGGTCTCACGCTGGGGGGTGTCGACCGCCGAGAAGTACATGCTGTGGTTCGACTACAGCGACGGCGGCGGCAAGGCCAACCGCGCCCGCGTCGACAGCATCAAGCATTAAACCTGTCGTCCTGAGCGAAGCGAAGGACCTGAGGGTTCGACCAACGATTCTGCCGCCGCGCGAGATCCTTCGCTTCGCTCAGGATGACAAGAAGGCTGGGTCGGTGTTGGCGCCGCACACCAGAGTCGCCACGCGCTCGCCCGCGGCGGGCTTGTAGGCGCCGGCCATCAGCGCCGCGAGGCCGGTCGCGCCGGACGGCTCGGCGACGACCCTGAGCTCGTCCCACAAGGCGCGCTGCGCGGCCCTCACCGCGTCGTCGTCGACCAGCACGGCCTCACGCACCCACTTCTGGGCCACCTCGAAGTTGGGCGCGCCGATGCGGCTGGCGCCCAGGGCGTCGGCGGCGATGCCGGAGATCTTCACCTCGACCGGCTTGCCGGCGCGGCGCGCCTCGTAGAGCGTCGGCGTGCCCTCGGTCTCGACGGCGACGATCTTCACCGTCTCAGCCACCGCCGCGGCGCAGCCCGCGATCAGGCCGCCGCCGCCGACCGCGACCAGCAGGGTGTCGAATTTCGCCTGCTCGGCGAACTCCAGCGCAGCACTGCCGGCGCCGGCGAACACGACCTCGTCCTCGTAGGCCGGCACGATCAGCGCGCCGGTCGACGCGGCGTGCTTCTCCGACGCGGCGCGCGCCTCGGCATAGACGGTGCCGACCTGGTGCACGATCGCGCCGTAGCTCTTGAGCCGCGCGACCTTGGTCGGCGACGACGTGGTCGGCACGAAGATCTCGGCCTTGTGGCCCAGCGCCCGCGCGGCATAGGCGGCAGCGACGCCGTGATTGCCGCCCGAGGCGGCGACGATGCCGGCAGCGGGAACGTCGCTCGCCAGCAGCTTGTGGAAGGCGCCGCGCGCCTTGAACGAGCCGCCGGGCTGCAGCGATTCGAGCTTGAGCGCGAGCGGCGCGGCGACACCGAACGTGCCGGCGGGCAGCTCGATGGAGGGTGTGCGTCGAACGTACGGCCTGATCCGTGACCAGGCCGCCTCCACTTCCGGGCGGCCGATCATTTGAGCTGACAGGCCTCGACGTGACGCAGGTAGTAGTCGAAGTCCGGCGTCGAGGCGCGCGGATCCTTGGCCGCCTCGTCGAAGCGGCGCACGCGCACCGCTTCGACGTGCTGCGGATGGGCGCGGAAGGTCTCGAGCTGCGCCGCCGACATTAGCCCGCCCTGCAGCTTCAGGCTGCGCACCGAATCGGGCGCGAGCTTGCCGAAGTAATCCGGCTCGACGGTGCAGAGATAGCGCTTGGCGGCGACGTGCAGGCGGACCGGCTCGCTGACCTCGGGGCCGAAGCGCTGGGCCAGCCAGTCGGCGCCAAGCTGCTCGTGCGCGTCGTCGATGCCGCGGCCGGCGGGATTCTCGCCCAGCGTATGGATCATGTGGCCGACATCGTGCAGCAGCGCGGCGAGCACGGTGGCGGGCGGCGCGCCGTCGGCCTCGGCATGCGCAGCGCATTGCAGCGCATGCTGCAGCTGGTTGATCTCGCTGAGGCCGTAACGGCGCGTGGCGCGGCCGACGAAGATATCGAGGAGTTCCTGGCGCAGGATGTCGCTCATGCGCTCTTCTTACCATGAACCGGCGGAGGCCGGACCATCGGATAGCCGGGAATCATCGCCAGTGCCTGCTTCAACGGATCGGATGCCCATGCGCGTGTCATAAAATCGCCATGCATGTCCAATGAACCGCACGGCACGAAGGCGAAGGTGCCCGGCGTCAGCGTCTTGGGCAGCGCGTCGGCGAGCGGGACGCGCCGCTTGTCGAGCAGGCCGCGCAAGGTCGTGTTCGAGTCCCTGGTCGACTCGCTGTAGGCGCTGAGCAGGAAGGCGAGCCGACGGCGCGCGGCGGCCCAGGCGGCGAACTTCTCCTCATCGCCGTAGATCGAGTCCATCAGGATCACGCCCTTCACGCGATGCGCGGCGCCGCCATACATCAGGGCGTAGGCGGTCGAGAGATAGCCGCCGCTATAGGACACGATCACCACGCCCGCGGCGTTGAAGTGCGGGCCGACGCGGCGGTCGCCGTAGAGCCGCATCAGCCGCTCGGCCGCCTCGTCGATGTAGGCGGCGAAGTGGCCGGGTTTCCAGAAATTGCCGGCGCTTGAATCGGGCGCGTCGAAGGCGAGCTGCGGCGCGACCAGCGCGACGTTCTGGCCCGACTCGGCGATCTGGCGCGGGATCGCCTGACGCGCTGCGACGTCGCGCTCGAGCGTGGCGCCCTGGCCGTGCAGATAGAGCACGATCAGGCTGGGCAGTTGCGGATTGTAGCCGGCCGGCAGATAGAGCAGCGAGCGACGGTCGCTGTAGGTCGTGTCTTCCCAGCAGACGTCGCCGCGCGAGGTCGTGTGGCCGCGCCGCGTGCCGTTGCGGACATCGAGGAACGGCTTCCGGGTGTCGGGCACCGTGCCGCGATAGGGAAAAGCCGAGGCGTTGAAGGCGATGAGCTGGGTCTTCGCCTCCTTCAGGGGCTGCGGACCGACCGGCGCCGCCGGAGCGGGCTTGGCCGCGGGCTTCGGCGCCGGCTTCTGCGCTTTCTGCTTCGGTTTCGTTCGCGCATGCGCCGTCATCGGAAGCAGCAGCGCCCCCAGCAACAGCGCGCGGCGGATCACGCCGCCGCGGGCCGCCCAGGGACCGATACGTCGCCGAGCGGCATCAGCACGGAGAAGAAGGCCGGCAGCGCAATGAGATAGGCAATCGCGCCGACCAGCACGACGGCGGGCAAGCCGAAGCTCGTCGCCACGATCGGCACCAGCGCGGCGCCGATCACCGAGAAGCAGCCGTTGATGCCCCAGGCCCACAGGAACATGTGGTCCTTGCCGAGGCGTCCGAGCGTGGTCATCGCCGTCGGCATCGGGAAGCCCATCAGGAAGGCGGGCGGCATCAGCAACAGCAGGCAGAGCAGGATGCGCAGCGCGTAGGGCAGCGTGCCGATCCAGTCGAGCGCGAAGTCGATGGTGAAGGCGTAGAGCGTCAGGATCGCGAAGATCGCCAGGAAGATCTTCGGCATCGTGCTGCGCGCGCGATCGAGGAAGCGCTCCGACACGAAGCTGCCGATGCCCGAGAAGACCAGCATGCCGGTGATCAGCACCGACGCCGACACCGTCGGGTTGGAGAGCGCCAGCACGAAGTGGGCGATCATGCCGACCTCGACGATGATGTAGCCCAGGCCCAGGCAGAGGAAATAGAGCATCGTCCCAGCCTTGCCGGGATAGCGGCTGAAGATGGTGCGCCAACCGAAGATCAGCGGGAACAGCACCAGGGTGAGCGCGAAGATCGTCGCGATGCCCAGCGTCGCCCACAGCAGCAGATAGCCCCATTCGTCCTGCACCAGCTCGAGCCGGTCGGTGAACTTCAAGAGGTCCTTCACCTTGATGTAGGCGGCGAAGTAAGGCTGGTGGTTGGTCAGGAGGCGGGTGTCGAAGACATAGTCGTCGGCCACCTGCTGCCAGCCGCCGTGCACCAGCTTCTGCCAGGCAATCCGGCCGAGCACCGTCGACGGCACCCTCGGCGCGGCGGGTGCATCGTCTTTGGCTTCCTCGGCGCTCGTCGCGGCCCCTGACATACCGGGCGGCGGCTTGTCGTTCGGCTCCGCGTCGGCCTTCTCCGACGGCGCGGTCGGATCGGGCGGCGGGCCCTCGTAGAAGAACTGGTCGCGATAGTCGGACAGGATCTGCTTGAGCTCGGAGGTGTCGACCTGGAGGCCCGGGGAATAGATCTCGTCGAACGACATCGCCTTGGTGTGGGCGTTGAGCTTGGCGATCTCCTCGGCGGTGAAGCCGTCGCGCTTGTAGAGCACCGTCGCGGTCGAGAGATAGGCCGAGGCGACGTAGAAGTTCTTCGCGATGTCGTTGCCGCCGACATCGCGCGCCGCGGCGGCCATGGTGGCGTAGAGCTTCAGCACCGACTTGGGCGGCTCTTCCTTGTTCCACAGCGTGACCGACAGGATGCCGTCGGGCTTGAGCGCGCTCATGTAGGCGGCCATCGCCTCGCGCGAATAGGCGTACTTCTCGACGATGGCGAACCCGCCGGGGCTCGACAGGCCGGCGGAATCGGCGAGCGACAGGTCGACCACGTCGTAGCGGTGCGGCGTGTGCCGCACATAGAGGCGGCCGTCATAGTCGATGACGGTGACCTTGGGGTTGTTGAGGATGTCGCCGGTGAAGTCGCGCAGCCCCTTGTCCTCGCGGAACGCCGTCAGGATCGCGGGATTGCCCTCGGCGACGGTGATGCGCCTGGAGCCTTCCTTCAGCGCCACCGCGGTCGAGATGCCGCCGCCGAACTGCACCACGAAGGTGTCCGGGTCCTTCTTGAGGACGTACGGGTAGTACATCGGCAGATAGCGGAAGTACGCCGTCTCGTCCTCGGGCAGATCCTTGATGATGCCCGACGGGCCTTCCGAATCGAGATAGAGGCCGAGATAGGCGTTGCTCGGCATCTTCTTGAGATTGAAGGCGGCGTTGTCGGAAAGGCCCGGCGCGAAATGCAGGTAGGAGGAAGAATAGACCTCCATGTAGCCGAACGGCGAGGCGCGCTCGTAGGTGCGCTTGTTGTCGGGGAACTTGCGGGCGTAGGACACGCCCTTGTAGTCCGACACCACCAGCTTGGGGATGCCGAGCACGCCCGGCGCCACGTAGTGCACGGCGGCCGAGAGGACCGCGACGGCGACGATCGCCAGCATGCTGCGCCGGTCGCTGAGGGCCGAGAACCACAGCAGGCCGCCGGCCAGCCACAGCCCCAGCGGCGCCATGACGATGTCGTCGGGCGTGAAGAAGTACATCGCCAGCAGCACCGACAGGCCGCACAGGCCGGAGCCCACGAGATCGGCGAAGTAGACCCGGTTGAAGGTCTTCTGCGCCTTCAGGAACACCACGCCGAGATAGAGCGCGCCCGCCAGGAACGGCAGGAAGTAGAGCACGAAGTTGGCGAACAGCCGCCACTTCTGCATCGGGTCGGAGATCAGGAAGATGGCGTTGAACGGCACCTGCTGGGCGGCGAGGTTGCACACCACCATCAGCGGCCCGAACGCCAGCAGCGCGCCCTTCACGGCACCCTGCCAGTGGCGCTCGAACCAGCTCTTGCCGACGCACATCACCGCCGAGGTCAGGCCGAAGCCGAACATGGCGAGGCTCACGACCAGCGAGCCGAAATGCGCCCAGCTGCCGACCGAGAACACGCGCATGATGCCGATCTGCAGCGCAATGATGCTGCCGGCCACCAGCCCGACGGACAGGTAGAAGGAGAGAGGCGGACGGTGGTCGAGGTCGACGGTAACGCTCATGGTTCCTGCTGGGAGCGCGCCACTCCAGTGGCGCTCATGACGCAAGAGTAGAGGAAGAGCGGCACTGGAGTGCCACGCTCCCAGCCATGATCAGCGGTTGTGATTGCCGACGATCTTGTCGCCCTCGAGCTTGGTGAACGGCACGAAGTTCACGATCTTGCCGCCGTAGATGTCCTCGCGGCTGGTCGTGATCGAGCCGTCGGCGCCCTGCATCTTGGCCACCTTGAGCACGCGCTGCGCGCCCGGGGGCCCGACCGGGATCACCATCAGGCCGCCGGCCTTGAGCTGCTGCAGCAGCGGCGGCGGCACGTGGTCGATGCCGCAGGTCACGATGATCTTGTCGAAAGGCGCGGCCTCTTCCCAGCCGTAGTAGCCGTCGGCCTGCTTGCTCTTGATGTGCTGGTACTCGGTGTAGCCCTTCTCGATCAGCTTGTCGTAGAGGCCGCGCGTGCGGTCGGCCAGCGGCTTGATGATCTCGATGGTGTAGGCGTTCTCGGTCAGGTTCGCGATGTAGGCCGACTGGCAGCCCGAGCCGGTGCCGATCTCCAGCACCTTCTCGCCGCGCTTGACGTCGATCACGTTGGTCATGCGGCCCTGCAGGTGCGGGCCCGACATGGTCACGCCGTAGCCAATATCGAGGAAGTTGTGCTCGTAGGCGCGCTTGTGGATCGCCGGGTTGACCGAGGCGAACTCCTCGCGCGGCGTCAGCAGGAAGGCGCGGATGGTCGACGGGCTCCAGATGTCCTTGTTCCTGAGCAGCGCCTGGAAGCGGTCCCAGCGCTGGCCGAGGAAGGTCGGATCCTCGCCGCGACCCTTGCCCCACGCGATGAAGTTCTCGCGCGTGTCGGTCGGCGGGCTGAGGTCCCAGCTATAGGGCTTGATGGTGGCGGCAGAGGCGGGGCGAACCAGGGCAGCGGTGGCGAGCGCAGCCGTACCCGAGACGAAAGTGCGTCTCTTCAATCTATCCTCCTTGGCGCGGGCCCATTCGCGGAAGGGGGGTAGTCCGGGGCGGCCGCGCAGCGAACTAGATACGGCAATTATGGCAGATTTGCCAGTGCACCACGGGTGCGTCACCGTTGCGCCAAAGCTTGGAGGAAACGAAACCGTGACCCGACGTCTCACCCGGCGCGCCACCCTGGCCAGCGCCGCCGCCCTGCCGGCCGCGGCCATCCTGCCCGGGCGGGCCCAGGCGGCGTGGAAGCCGGCCCAGGGCGTGCGCATTGTCGTGCCGGCAGCGCCGGGCGGCACCACCGACATCGTCGCCCGCTTGCTGGCGGCGCACCTGCAGCAGGCGTGGGGCCAGTCCTGCGTCGCCGACAACAAGTCCGGCGCCGGCGGCGTGATCGGCTCGACCGAGGTCGCGAAGGCGGCACTCGACGGCCACACCGCGCTGATGGGCAACATCGGGCCGCAATCGATCGCCTACTCGCTCTACCGCAACATGCCCTACAAGCCGGACAACCTGATCGGCGTGTCGTGCGTGATCACCGCGCCCAACGTGCTGGTGGTGCATCCGTCGGTGCCGGCCAAGACGGTGCCGGAGTTCGTCGCCTGGCTGAAGGCGCAGAACGGCAAGGCGTCCTACGCCTCGTCGGGCACCGGCCAGTCGCCGCATCTCTCCGGCGCCTGGTTCCTGCAGCTCACCGGCACCAAGGCCGAGCACGTGCCCTACCGCGGCGCCGCGCCGGCGCTGAACGACCTGGTGGCCGGCGTGACGCAGTTCTTCTTCGACAACCTCACCACCAGCATCGAGTTCATGCGGGCGGGCAAGCTCCGGGCGCTGGGCCTCACCTCGGCCCAGCCCAATCCGCTGACGCCCGACGTGCTGCCGATCGCCGGCACCCTGCCCGAGCTCAAGCCGTTCGACGTCTCGACCTGGTTCGGCGTGTTCCTGCCGGCCAGCACGCCGCCGCCGGTGGTCGACGCCTACAACGAGGCGATCAAGGACTGGCTGCGCGCCGAGGCGACGCGCGAGCGCTTCCGGACCATGGCCGGCTTCCCCGCCTACGGCACGCCCGAGCAGTTCAAAGGCTTCGTCGACGGCCAGATCGCGCTCTGGAAAGGCGTGATCGACAAGGAAGGGCTGAAGATGGACGTGAACTAGGCGGAAACTTCCCACCCGCGTGGGAAGCCTCCGACGCCGATGGTGCGGGGGAAATACCGGAATCCCGCCGACACACCCTCCCTCCCCCACGGTGTTAGGATACCGCGCCGGGCGCTTCGCCGTCTTTACCTGTGGAAAAACACCAGCAACAAACCGCTTACTGGGCAATGGAACGATAGAAAACCGTGAAGATTCAACGCGCGATTGCGGTTCCATTGCCCATATTGGGTTTTCAGAAACGCATGCGTTACGAACGCGGAACACAAAAGGAGTTCCGCATGGGCCTGTTCGCGCAAAGACCCAAGACCTACGCGCCGCCACAACCGCAGGACGCGCTGCCGCCGACGTTCCTCGGCCAGTCACCTGCGCCGGCGTCTGGTGGCCGGACTGCCGTCGCCGTGGATCTACCTGGTCGACCAGGATCCTATCTCGATAGCGAATTCGCGCCCAAGATCGATGCGTTCGTCAGATACGCGCGCGAAGCAGGCCACGACATCACCTTCACCAGCGCTGACCGCACGCAAGACGATCAGGACGATTTGAGAACGAGCGGCAAGGGTAGGATGCCGGCAAAGCAGAGCCTGCATTCTGCCGGGCTTGCAGTCGACATCGGCGATTTCGGCAAATTTTCTGATGCCAAGAAGCTTGCTGTCCATACAGCGGCGGAGCGAGCCGGACTATCGTGGGGTGGCGCCTTTGGCGACACCACTCGACCCGATTCCCGGTCAGGACCGAAGCAAGCTCATTGCTGACTTCGCGGACCAAGTACGTCGACTCAAATCCAAACCATAGAAGAGCCATGCGATCACTTCTTACCTGCGTGATTGGCTTCGCCGTTTTCGCGTTACCAATGTTGGCGGGAGCGGAGAAGCCGAAGGAATTCCTCGCCGTGTATTCGAACATGTGCATCAGCCCGAACTCGGGCGACCTCAAGGGCGAGAGAATGATCGTCTTCCGCAGCGGCCACCCCTTCGAAAAGGAGAAAATCTGGGTGTGGTACCAAACGGGGGAGGGGGTTCTGTCTGAACCGCTCTTCGAGGTTGCGGAAATCGACGGCGACACCTTTCGCATCGATATTCATTTTCCGTCCCCCGATAAATACTTCCGCAAGCTCGTCGGCCGAATCACAGCGGACGCGATCGAGGGGCGTTACACGGACCCGTACCGCTCAAGCAACGTCGTGCTGAAACGCGACTTCAGCCCGGAGAACAGATTCCCCATCTGCTCTTCTAATGCCGGCCCAGAAGGTGAGAGGTGGCCCTGAGGCGGTAGCCGATGCGCTCGTAGAAGGCGCGCGCCCGGTCGCGGGTGATGTTGGTGTAGAGCGAGGTCGCGGCGAGCCCGCGTTGCGCGGCCCAGGCTTCGGCTTCGCGCATCAGCGCCTCGCCGACACCGCGGCTGCGCATCGTGTCGTCGACCACCAGCGCCTGGATCACCGCCTCGCAGCCTTTGTCGAGCGCCGGCCGCTCGAAGACGTGCAGGACGCCCGCGACCGCGCCCTCCTCTTCCGCGACGATGATCCGATGGCCGGCCGTGGCCACCACGCTGTCGAAGCGATGACGGAACTCGGCCTCGTCCGGCGCATAGCCGAGCTGGCCGAGCAGGCGGCGGATGGCCGCGAAGTCGCTCGGCCGGGCGTCGCGCAGGACCATCATGTGTACTTGCGGATATCGTCGATCACCTTGCCGTCGTTGGGCAGGCTGCCCATGCTGGCGAACTCGACCTTGCCGCCGACCTTGCAGACGGTGCGGATGGTATCGGTCATCGCCTTTTCGAGATCGGGCGAGGCCTGCGGCGCCTCGACCTTCAAGGTCATGACGTCGGCCTGGTTGACCCAGTCGATCACCAGACGCAGGCGGCCCAGTCCCGGATGCTTCTTGGCGATCTCGGCGATCTGCTCGGGATCGACGAACATGCCGCGCACCTTGGTGCGCTGGTCGGCGCGGCCCATCCAGCCCTTGATGCGCATGTTGGTGCGGCCGCACGGGCTGGGGCCCGCCAGCACCGCCGACATGTCGCCGGTGCCGAAGCGGATCAGCGGGTAGGCGCGGTTGAAGGTGGTCACGACGACCTCGCCGACATCGCCCTCGGGCACCGGGTCGCCGGTGCCGGGCCGCACGATCTCGACGATCACGCCCTCGTCGACCGTCATGCCCTGGATGGCCTCTGACTCGTAGGCGATGGTGCCGAGGTCGGCCGTGCCGTAGCTCTGCAGGCAGGTCATGCCCTTGTCGATGAACATCTGGCGCAGCGACGGCGGCAAGGCCTCGGCGCCGACGAAGGCATGCTTGATCGACGAGATGTCCTTGCCGAGCTCGGCCGCCTTCTCGATCAGGATCTTCAGGAACGACGGCGTGCCGACATAGCCCTTGGGCCTGATCGCCGCGATCGCGTCGAGCTGCAGCTCGGTGTTGCCGACGCCGCCCGGCACGATCACGCAGCCCAGCGCCCGCAGCGCCGATTCCATCATGATGCCGGCCGGCGTCAGGTGATAGGAGAAGGTGTTGTAGACCACGTCGCCGGCGCGGAAGCCGCCGGCATGCATCGCCCGCGCGCCGCGGAAATAGTCGGGCTCGTCGGTGTCGATCTCGAAGATCGGCCCGGGCGACATGAAGATGTGCCGCGCCTTCGCCAGCGGCACCGCGATCAGCCCGCCCATCGGCGGATTCTTCTTCTGCACCTCGCCCAGCATCGACTTGCGCAGCACCGGCAGCTTGGCGAGCGCCGCGCGCGAGGTCACCGACGCGGAGTCGACGTCCTTCAGCCACTGCTTGAAGAACGGCGCATTGGCCTTGGCGTGCGCGATCTGCGCCGGCAGGGCCTGCATCAGCGCCTTCTCGCGCTCCTCGGGCGTGCGGGTCTCCAAGGAGTCGTAATGCTTGGACGTCATTGGCGCTTCCCCGTGATTTGGCCGCACGGTAGCCGTGCGCGCACGTCTTGAATAGCGGGCTTCGGGACCCGATGTTGGCTGCGCCCTCCCAGAAGGGCTATTTTGACATCATGACGGTGCAACTCTCTCCTGAGCAGCAACGCTGGCTGGAAGTACAAGTCGCGGCCGGCCATTTCGAATCGCTTGAGCAGGCCGTCGAGGTCGCCGTGGCGGACCTCATGGCCATGAGCGAAGACGAGTTGGACTGGGCGAAGCCGCTCATCGAGGCCGGACTGGCGCAGCTGGAGCGCGGTGAGGTCATTTCTGGCGACGAAGCGATGGCGAGTCTTAAAGCGAGTCTTCGTCGGCCGCGCTGACGCGCGCATCGGCTTGCCTTCACCGCCGCGGCCCTGGCCGACTCTCGCAATATCCTCGATACGTTGATCGAAGTCGCAAGGCAGCGGGTAGCCACGGCATATCTCGCGCGGTTCTCGTCTGCACTGAACCGGCTGAGACTGTTCCCTCAGTCAGGCGCGCCAAGGCCGAACCTCGGCACCGGCATCCGTATCGCGGTAGTTCATCCTTATCTGCTGTTCTAGAGCGATTTCCGGGCAGATGGAACCGCTCACGGTTCCATCTGCCCGGAAATGCGCGCACGGGCGCTGTTGTTGCAGCAGGCATATTCCGTTCGGCTGATTCCAGCCGAACGGAATATGCTCTATCGCGCAACGAGCGATGAAGTGCAGGTCGTCCGGGTACTTCACGGTCGTCAGAGAATCACGCGCCGAACGATGCGGTAATCGGTGGACCTCAGAGCCAGCGCTTGCGGCGGCGGTAGTGCTTGACGTCGCGAAACGAGCGGCGGCCCTCGCCGCCGATGCCGAGGTAGAATTCCTTCACGTCCTCGTTCTCGCGCAGGTCGGCGGCGTCGCCGTCGAGCACGACGCGGCCGTTCTCCAGGATGTAGCCGTAATGGGCGTAGCGCAGCGCGATGTTGGTGTTCTGCTCGGCCAGCAGGATCGACACCTTCTCCTGCTCGTTGAGGTTCCGCACGATACAGAAGATCTCCTCGACGAGCTGCGGCGCCAGGCCCATCGACGGCTCGTCGAGCAGGATGGTGCTGGGGCGGCTCATCAGGGCGCGGCCGATCGCCGTCATCTGCTGCTCGCCGCCGGAGGTGTAGCCGGCCTGGCTGGTGCGGCGTTCCTTGAGCCGCGGGAAGTAGTGATAGACCTTCTCGAGGTCCTCGGCGACGCGGCGCTGGCCGCCATGGATGAAGGCGCCGGTCAGCAGGTTCTCCTCGACCGTGAGATGGCCGAAGCAGTGGCGGCCCTCCATCACCTGGATGACGCCGCGGCGCACGAGATCGTTCGGCGTCAGCCCGTCGACCCGCTCGCCGCGATAATGGATGCGGCCCTTGGTGACCTGGCCGCGCTCGCTGAGCAGCAGGTTGGAGATCGCCTTGAGCGTGGTCGACTTGCCGGCGCCGTTGGCGCCGAGCAGGGCGACGATCGAGCCCTCCGGCACCGCCAGCGACACGCCCTTCAGCACGAGGATCACGTGATTGTAGATCACCTCGATGTTGGCGACGTCGAGGACGTTGGTGGGAGCGGGCTTGGTTTCGGCAGTGAGGCTCATTTCTTCTCCTCCTCCCCCGTCTAAGCGCCTTCTGAGGCGCATACGGGGGAGGATTGAGGAGGGGGAAAGCACCGGTCGTGTTGCCTGCCCCCTTCCTGCCTCCCCCGTATGACGGGGGAAGTGGTTGAGGTCAGCTCTCCTTCGAGCAGTCGCGCGGCGTGATCTTCTTCTCGGCCGCGTACTTGCCGGCGACCTCCTTGACCAGCGGCACCAGGATCGTGTCGTCGCCGGTGTAGTAGTCGGAGATCACCTTCCACTCCTTGCCGTCCCACTGGTGGACGCGGGAGAGGCGCGTGCCCTCATGGTCGGCGCAGGAGGGCTTGAGCGGCCCCATCATGCCGTCGAAGCCGAGCTGCTTGATGCGGTCGGCGCTGAGGTCGAGGTGCTCGAAGCCCCAGCGCACCTGCTCGCCGGTCATCGGCTTGTTGCCGAACTTGGCCATGGCGGTGCGGATCGCCTCGATGCCGACCATCGAGTTGATCAGGCCGCGGTTGTAGAGCACCTGGCCGACCTCGTCGGGCTTGGCCAGCGACTTGCCCTGGCTGGTCACGTACTTCTCGACGTCCTTGTGGACGGCGAACTTGCCGGCGGGATGCTGCAGCATCAGCGCCTTGTAGCCCTTGGCCTTGTCGCCGGCCGGCAGCACGTCGGGCTCCGCACCCGACCACCACACGCCCAGCATCTTGTCGCGCGGATAGTTGACGTTGCCAGCCTCGCTGACCGCGGCGGAGTTCATCACGCCCCAGCCCCACAGAAGGACATAGTCGGGCCGCGCCTGGCGGATCTGCAGCCATTGCGACTTCTGCTCGCTGCCCGGCGCCGGCACCGGGATCTGCATGAACTCGAAGCCGTACTTCTTGGACATGATCTCGAGCGCCGCGATCGGCTCCTTGCCGTAGGGCGAATCGTGATAGAGCAGCGCGATCTTCTTGCCCTTGAGCTTGTCGAAGCCGCCCCATTCCTTGGCGATGTGCTGGATGGCGACGTTGGCGGCCGTCCAGTAGGTGCCCATCAGCGGGAAGTTCCAGGTGAACACGGCGCCGTCACGGCTGTCGGCGCGGCCGTAGCCCATGGTCAGCAGCGGGATCTTGTCGCCCGGCGCCTTCTCGGTGAGCGCGAAGGTGATGCCGGTCGAGAGCGGGCTGAAGTAGGCCGCGCCGGTCGGGCCCTTGCCCTTGAGGCGCTCGTAGCACTCGACGCCGCGGTCGGTGGCGTAGCCGGTCTCGCATTCCTCGAAGGTGATCTTCACGCCGTTGATGCCGCCGTCGCGGGCGTTGAGCATGTTGATGTAGTCGGCGACGCCATCGGCGAACGGGATGCCGTTCGGCGCATAGGCGCCGGTGCGATAGACCAGGCCCGGGATGAACTGCTCGTTCTGCGCGTAAGCGGTGGTCGCGAGGGACACGGCGGCCGCCAAGGCCGCGGCCCCTAGAACCGCCCATTTCCTCAGTTGCATGGTTTCCTCCTTCTTCATGACGACTTTGACGAAAGGCTAGCGTTTCACACTCAGTGCGGGAAGGGCCAAAGGCGCAGCTTCTCCTTGGCGATCGACCACAATCGCGCGAGGCCGTGCGGCTCGACGACCAGGAAGAAGACGATCAGGGCGCCGAAGATCATTGCCTCGAAATGCGACACCGTGGCGGTGCTGATCTTCCAGCCGACCAGGGCGCCGAGCGGCGGCAGCGCCTGGTTGAGGAAGATCGGCAGCAGGACGATGAAGATCGCGCCCAGCACGCTGCCCAGGATCGAGCCCAACCCGCCGATGATCACCATGAACATCAGCTGGAAGCTGCGGTCGATCGAGAAGGCCGCGGGCTCCCACGAGCCGAGATAGAGGAAGGCCCACATGGCACCCGCGACGCCGATCAGGAACGAGGAGACGGCGAAGGCGGTGAGCTTGGCGTACATCGGCCGCACGCCGATGATCTCGGCGGCGATGTCCATGTCGCGGATCGCCATCCATTGCCGGCCGATATGGCCGCGCACCAGGTTCTTGGTGGCGAGGCCCAGCACGACGGTGAAGCCGAGCGCCACGACGTAGATCGCGGTCGGCGAATTGAGGTCGAGCCCGAAAAGCTGGATCGACGGGGCGTTGACCGAGCCCGAGGGCGTGTAGTTGGTGATCCACTTGATGCGCAGGAACGCCCAGTCGCCGAAGAACTGCGCGGCCAGCGTGGCGCAGGCGAGATAGAAACCCTTGATGCGCAGGCTCGGGATGCCGAACAGGATGCCGACCGCCGCCGCGACGAAGCCTGACAGCAGGATGCAGACCAGCGGGTTGAGGAACGGCAGGTGGACCGAGAGGTTGTAGGCGGCATAGGCGCCGACCCCCATGAAGGCGCCCGAGCCGAGCGAGACCTGGCCGCAATAGCCCATCAGCACGTTCAGGCCGATCGCGGCGAGGCCCAGGATCACCACCGGGATCAGCACGGCGCGATAGACGTACTCGGTGGCGACGAACGGCACGACGACGAAGGCGATGACCAGCAGCGCCAGCATGACGAAGCGGTCCTGGGCGATCGGGAAGATCGCCTGGTCGGCTTCGTAGGTGACCTTGTATTGGCCGGCTTCACGATAGAGCACGAAACCTCCCCTACACGCGCTCGATGATGCGCTCGCCGAACAGGCCCTGCGGCCGGAACAGCAGGAACAGGAGCGCCACCACGTAGGCGAACCAGATCTCGATGCCGCCGCCCATCGACGGCCCGAGGAAGACCTCGGCCAGCTTCTCGCCGGCGCCGATGATCAGGCCGCCGACGATCGCGCCCGGCACCGAGGTGAAGCCGCCCAGGATCAGCACCGGCAGCGCTTTCAGCGCCAGCAGCGACAGCGAGAACTGCACGCCGAGCTTGCTGCCCCACACCGCGCCGGCGGCCAGCGCCACCAGGCCGGCGACCAGCCAGACGATGAACCAGATCTGGTTGAGCGGGATGCCGACCGACTGCGCCGCGGCATGGTCGTCGGCGACGGCGCGCAGCGCGCGGCCGATCCGGGTGCGCTGGAAGAAGACCGCCAGCCCGGCGACGAGCAGACCGGCGATGACCGCCGCCCAGATGTCGAGCTCGTTGACCAGGATGCCGCCGTCGAACAGCGATTCGAGGACGAACAGCGGCTCCTTGGGCAGGCCGATATTGAGCGGATAGACGTCGGCGCCGAACAGGGTCTGGGCGAGGCCTTCGAGGAAGAAGGTAAGGCCGATGGTCGCCATGAACAGGATGATGCCTTCCTGGTTCACCAGCTTGCGCAGCACCAGCTTCTCGGCGAGCCAGGCGATCGCGGCCATGATCACCGCCGCGAACAGGAAGGCGGCGATCAGCGCCAGCCAGAACGGCCATTTCCACTGCTCGAACAATTCGAGCGCGCGAACCAGGGCCAGCGCGGCGGTCAGCACCATCGCGCCCTGGGCGAAGTTGAACACGCCCGAGGCCTTGAAGATCAGCACGAAGCCCAGCGCCACCAGCGAGTACAGCACCCCCGCCAGCAGCCCGCCGATCAGCACTTCGAGGAAGAAACCCATGGTTACTCCATGCCTCTCGGTCGCGATGACGCGAAAGCTGTCATCCCGAGCGCAGCGAGGGATCTATGCTGCGGCCCCATAGATCCCTCGCTGCGCTCGGGATGACACGGGGTGTGTGACTCGGTCCGCATCAGTGGCTCACTCCCAGGTAGGCGTCGATCACGGCCCGGTCGGACTTGACCGCCTCGGGCACGCCGTCGCCGATCTTCTTGCCGTAGTCGAGCACCACGACGCGGTCGGAGATGTCCATCACCACGCCCATGTCGTGCTCGATCAGGCAGATGGTGGTGCCGAACTCGTCGTTCACGTCGAGCACGAAGCGGCACATGTCCTGCTTCTCCTCGAGGTTCATGCCGGCCATCGGCTCGTCGAGCAGCAGCAGCTCGGGCTCGGCGGCGAGCGCGCGCCCGAGCTCGACCCGCTTCTGCAGGCCGTACGGGAGCTGCCCGACCGGCACCTTGCGGATGTGCTGGATCTCGAGGAAGTCGATGATCTTCTCGACCGCCTTACGGTGCTCGATCTCCTCGCGCGCGGCCGGGCCGGCGCGCAGCGCCTGCCAGAACAGGCCGGTCTTCATGCGCAGGTTGCGGCCGGTCATGATGTTGTCGAGCGTGCTCATGCCGCGGAACAGCGCGATGTTCTGGAAGGTGCGGGCGATGCCCTGCTCGGCCGCCGCGTGCGGCTTCATGCGGCTGCGCTTGACGCCCTTGTAGGTGATGGCGCCCTGCTGCGGATGATAGAAGCCGTTGATGCAGTTCAGCATCGACGACTTGCCGGCGCCGTTGGGGCCGATGATGGCGCGGATCTCGCCCTTCATGATGTCGAAGCTGATGTCGCTGAGCGCCTTCACGCCGCCGAACGACAGGCTGATGTTCTCGACCGCGAGCAGGACCTCGTTGAACAGACGCGAACGCTGAGCCATTGCGGTCAGCTCGCCTTCTTCAGCCGCACGACGTGCTGCGGCGCCAGATCGCGGATCTCGACGTTGCCCTCGATGGTGCCCTTGCGGCCGTCCTCGAAGGTGACGTCGACCTTGATGTGCACGTCCTTGGCGCCGCTGTAGAGCGCATCGACCAAGGTCTTGTAGCGCTCGGCGATGAAGCCGCGCCGCACCTTGTTGGTGCGGGTGAGCTCGCCGTCGTCGGCCTCGAGCGCCTTGTGCAGGATCAGGAAGCGGCGGATCTGGGCGCCGGCCATGCGCGGGTCCTGCGCGAGGTCGTGGTTGACCCGCTCGATGCAGCCCTGGACCAGGTCGTGGACGGCGGGATGCGCCGCCAGCTCCTGGTAGCTGGCATAGGCGATGTTGCGCCGCTCCGCCCAGTCGCCGACCGCGATCATGTCGATGTTGACGAACACCGTCACGAAGTCGCGGCCGTGGCCGAACGCCACCGCCTCGTTGATGTGCGGGAAGAACTTGAGCTTGTTCTCGATGAACTTGGGCGCGAACAGCGTGCCGTCGTTCAGCTTCCCGACATCGCGGGCGCGGTCGATGATGCGCAGGTGGCCGCGATCGTCGAGATAGCCCGCGTCGCCGGTATGGACCCAGCCGTCGGCGGTCTTGGTGTCGCTGGTCGCCTGCGGGTTCTTGAAATACTCCTTGAACACGCCAGGGCTGCGATAGAGCACCTCGCCCGACTCGGCGATCTTGAGCTCGACCTTCGACACCGGCTTGCCGACGGTGTCGGAATAGACCTCGCCGTTGGGATGGATGGTGACGAAGACGCTCGCTTCGGTCTGGCCGTAGAGCTGCTTCATGTTGACGCCGAGGGCGCGGAAGAAGTTGAAGATCTCGGGCCCGACCGCCTCGCCCGCGGTGTAGGCGACGCGCACGCGGCTCATGCCCAGCGTGTTCTTGAGCGGGCCGTAGACCAGCAGGTCGCCCAGCCGATAGAGCAGGCGGTCGGGCAGGCCGACCGGGCGGCCGTCGATCAGCGCCGGGCCGACCTGGCGCGCCAGCGCCATGAAATACTGGAAGAGCTTGCGCTTGACGACGCTCGCATCCTCCATGCGGATCATCACCTGGGTGATCAGGTTCTCGAGCACCCGCGGCGGCGCGAAGTAATAGGTCGGGCCGATCTCGCGCAGGTCGGTCATTACCGTCGCGGCCGATTCGGGGCAGTTCACCACCAGGCCGCAGACATAGCCCTGCGCGTAGGAAAAGAGGTGATCGCCGACCCAGGCCATCGGCAGGTAGGACAGGAGCTCGTCGCCCGCCTTGAGCCCGTCGAACGCCGCCCCCGCCTCGGCCGCCCAGATCAGGTTGTCGTGGCTCAGGACGGCGCCCTTGGGCCGGCCGGTGGTGCCCGAGGTGTAGAGCATGATGGCGTCGTCGCCGCCGCTTCCCTTGGCGACCTCGTCGGCCACCAGGGTCGGCTGCTCCTGCAGGGACTGGGCGCCGCGCTCCAGCAGCTCGTCGTAGGACAGGAGACCTTCGTAGTACCGGAGTCCCCGCGCATCGTCGTAGATCAGGGTCTGGAGCGACGGCACCGTCTTCCTGATCTCGAGCAGCTTGTCGATCTGCTCCTGGTTCTCGGCGATCGCGACGCGGGCGCCGGCATGCTCGACGACGTAGGCCAGCTCCTCGGTCACCGAGTCCTGGTAGACCGGCACCGGCACGCCGCCCAGCGACTGCACCGCCGCCATCGCCCAGTAGAGCCGCGGGCGGTTGTCGCCGACCACGATCAGCCGCTCGCCGCGCCGGAACCCCAGGCCGGCCAGGCCGGCGGCCAGGCGGTTCACCTGCCGGGCGACATGGGCCCAGTCATAGGTCTGCCAGATGCCGTATTCCTTCTCCCGGTAGGCCGGCGCGGTCGGACGCGTCTCGGCCAGCCCCGCCAGGAGCTTGGGAAAAGTATCCGCCTTTGAGGCTGACGCTGCCGTCATCCCGATCGATCCCCCTGCACACCGGCCGCTGGTGCGGCTCATCGTTCTTCGCCCTCCCCATATGAATGGGGAGGAGGGGGTAAGGTCAACCGGCTGGTCGCAGCCTCAGGGTGAAGATCGAGCCGCCGCCCGGCCGCTCCTCGACCGAGACGCTGCCCTCGTGCGCCTCGGCGACGCGGGCGACGATGGCGAGGCCGAGGCCGCGGCTGTCGCCCTTGCTGCGGTCGCGCCGCCAGAAGCGGCGGAAGATCGATTCCCGGTCGGCCTCGGGCACGCCCGGCCCGTCGTCGAGCACGCGCACCACGCCGCCCTCCGTCACCTCGACCTCGATCGACACCCCGGCCGGGGTGTGGCGGATGGCATTCTCGACCAGATTGCGGACGGCGCGGAACAGCGCCTCGGTGTGGCCGCGCACCCAGACCGGGCCCGGGTCGCCGGTCAGCGCGACGGTCTGGCCGCGCTCGACCGCCAAGGGCGCCATGAAGGCGACGGCGTCGGCGCACACCTCATGGAGGTCGGCGCGGGCATCGCCGCCGACCAGGAAATTCTCCAGCTCGGCGATGTCGAGCACCTGGTTCACCGTGCGCGTCATATTGACCAGGTCGGCGCGCAACTGGTCGCGCAACGGCCCCGGGTCGAACGAATCGACCCGCGCCCGCGCGACGGCGAGCGGCGTCCGCAGCTCGTGCGCCATGTCGGCGGTGAAATCGCGCTGGGCGCGGAAGCCTGCCTCGAGGCGGTCGAGCGCCTGGTTGACCGCATGCACCAGTGGCGCGATCTCGCTCGGCAGCGCCTCCTCCGGCAGGCGCACGTCGGTACGCTGCGGGCTGACCGAGGCGGCCGCCGCCGAGGCCTCGGTCACCGAGGCTAATGCGCGTCGGAAGATGAAGATGTCGATCAGCAGCAGCAGCAGCAGGAACGGGAAGATGATCCAGGCGACGCGCGGGAAGAACTGCGAGACGACGTCGTCGATGATGACGTCGCGATGGGCGAGGTCCTGGCCGACCTGCACGAAGTACATGTGGTCGCCGACCGGCCGGGCGACGCTGACGCCGAACAGGATGGCGCCGGTGGTGCGCCGCCGCACATACCAGTCGCGCCCCGCCTGCTCGTCGTGCTCGAACAGCGCGCGGCCGTCGGTCCGCGAGGAGAACAGCACCTTGCCGCTGGTGTCGAGCACGGCATAGGCATAGAGGCCGTAGGCGCCGGTATAGAGCGGCCGCACCTCGGCCGGGATGTCGAGGGTGAGGCTGCCCTCGGGCTGCGGCCGCAGGAAGCTCGCGATGGTGAAGGCCTGGCTGCGCAGCGCGTCGCGGTGCAGGCTGTTGGCCGCCTGGTTCAGCAGATAATAGAGCGCCAGCGGCATCAGCACCGAGGTCACGCCGATCGCCACGACGTGGAAGGCCACGATGCGGCTGATGATCGAGCGGAAACGGATCACTCCGCCTTGTCCTGCGCCATCAGGTAGCCGACGCCCCGCACGGTGTGGATCCTGACGCTGGCGCGAGCGTCACTCAGCATCTTGCGCAGCCGGTGTACGTACACTTCGACCGCATTCGATCCGACATCGCCCGACAGGCCGAACAGCTGGTCCTCGAACAGGCGCTTGGGCGCGACGTTGCCGCCGCGCCGCAGCAAAATCTCCAGCACCGCCGTCTCGCGCGCCGGAAAGGCCCGCGCCGTGCCGCCGACGAAGACCTGGCGGCCCTCGGTGTCGAGCGAGACGTTGCCGAAGGTGAGCAGGCGGCCGAGCAGTTGGCCGGGGCGGCGCAGCAAGGCGTGCAGGCGCGCCACCAGCTCCTCCATGGCGAACGGCTTGGCGAGGTAGTCGTCGGCGCCCTCGCGCAGGCCGGCGACGCGGTTGCTGACGCCGTCGCGCGCGGTCAGCACCAGGACCGGCGTGGTGTCGTGCTTGCGGCGCATGTCGCGCAGCAGCACGAGGCCGTCCTCGTCGGGCAGGCCGAGGTCCAGAACGATCGCTGCATATTTCATCGTCGCGAGAACGTGAAGGGCGTCGCCGACCGTCCCCACCGAATCCGCCGAAAAGCCGCTCTGGGCCAGGCCCTTCTTGAGCAGGGACACAAGCTCTGCGTTGTCTTCGACCAGAAGCACTCGCATTTGTGTTCAGCCTCCAGTACCCCATGGCCCCGTGTGGTCCACCATACCACGCCCGCCGCACCGCAGCGTCAGGTTCATGTAAGAGGAAGGGGCTAGTTTCCGCCGGTTCTTCCATCCGTCAAACCGGCTTGGGACTCAAGCGTACTTATGACCATCCAGGCCCCTGCTGCCCAGCAACGGCTTCGCCGCAACCGCCTGTGGCTGGCGGGTGGCGGCGCGCTGGCGGTCGTCTGCGTCATCGCCGGCGTCTGGGCGATGAACAGCGGCCAGGGCAACGCCGTGGCGCGGACGGACAAGACGACCCGCGACGCCGACGGCGCGTTCCGCCCGAGCGAGACGCAGTGGGCGAGCCTGCGGCTGGCGCCGGTGCGCCAGGTCTCGTTCCGCGACGAGCGTACGACCGACGGCAAGATCGCGATCAACGACGACACCACCACGCCGGTCTTCTCGCCCTACTCCGGCCGGGTCAGCCGCCTGATCGCCAGGCCCGGCGACCATGTCGAGCGCGGCCAACCCTTGTTCGCCATCGAGGCGAGTGAGTTCGTGCAGGGGCAGAACGACCTGGTCACCGCGGTTGCCGGCGTCGACAAGGCGAAGTCGCGGCTGGCGCTCGCGCAGCAGATCGAGAAGCGGCAGAAGGAATTGCTGGCGATCCGCGGCGGCGCGCTCAAGGACCTCGAGCAGGCGCAGTCCGACCTGGTGAACGCGCAGGGCGACATGCGCGCCGCCGAGATCGCGCTCGCCGCCGCGCGCAACCGGCTGCGCATCCTCGGCCGCTCCGACGAGGAGATCGAGAAGCTCGAGAAGACCGACCGCATCGGCGCCGAGACCGTGGTGGCCGCGCCGATCGGCGGCACGGTGATCCAGCGCCGGGTCGGCCTCGGTCAGTACATCAACACCGGCGGCAACGATCCGGTGTTCACGGTCGGCAACCTGTCGACGGTGTGGCTGGTCGCCAACGTGCGCGAATCGGACGCGCCCAAGATGAGGCTCGGCGCGCCGGTCGAGGTCTCGGTGCTGGCCTATCCCGGCCGCACCTTCAACGCCAAGCTCTCCTACGTGGCGCCCGCGCTCGATCCCAACACCCGCCGCCTGCCGGTGCGCGCCGAGATCGAGAACCCGGGCCGCGAGCTCCTGCCCGAGATGTTCGCCTCCTTCCGCATCGTGTCGGGCGACAGCCGGCTGATGCCGGCGGTGCCGCAGGAGGCCGTGGTCTACGAAGGCGCGCAGGCGCGCGTCTGGGTGGCGCGGCCCGAGCAGAAGGCGGTGGTCACGCGGCCGATCGAGGTCGGCGCCACCACCAACGGCCTCGTCGAGATTCGCAAGGGCCTGAGCGTCGGCGAGACCGTGGTGGCGAGCGGCACGCTGTTCATCGACCGCGCCGCCACGCGGAACTGACGCTCCCGATAACGCCATAGGGCCATCGGCCGGACCTTCCGTCATGCATGCTCTCGTCGCCACGGCTCTCAAGCAACGCATCCTCGTCGTCATCCTGGCGGTGACGCTGATGGTCGGCGGCCTGTTCGCCTACAACACGCTGAACATCGAGGCCTATCCCGACCCGGTGCCGCCGCTGGTCGACATCATCACCCAGAATCCCGGCCAGTCGTCGGAGGAGATCGAGCGCTACATCACGGTGCCGATCGAGGTCCAGATGGCCGGCATCCCGCACGTCCAGGCGATCCGCACCATCTCGCTGTTCGGCCTCTCCGACGTGAAGGTGCAGTTCACCTACGACGTCACCTACGAGAAGGCGGCGCAGTACGTCATCAACCGGCTGTCGCAGCTGCCGCCGATGCCCAACGGCGCCCAGCCGACGCTGTCGCCGACCAGCCCGATCGGCGAGATCTTCCGCTACCGCGTCAGCGGGCCGCCCGGCTACACCGTCACCGACCTCAAGACCATCCAGGACTGGATCCTCGAGCGCCGCTTCAAGGCGGTGCCGGGCGTGATCGACGTCACCGGCTGGGGCGGCAAGACCAAGACCTACGACATCACCGTCGATCTCGACCGGCTGCTCGCCTACGGGCTGACGCTGAAGCAGGTGCTGGACGGGCTGAACAACGCCAACATCAATGTCGGCGCCAACACGGTGAACATCGGCTCGCAGTCGGCGATCGTGCGCTCGGTCGGCCAGATCCGCTCGATGGACGACATCCGCAACACCATGCTGACGGTGCGCGACGGCGCGCCGATCCTGGTGTCCGACGTCGCCACCGTCACGGTCGGCAACCAGCCGCGGCTCGGCATCGCCGGCCAGAACGAGGACAACGACATCGTCCAGGGCATCGTGCTGATGCGGCGCGGCGCCGAGACCATGCCGACCCTGCAGGGCGTGCTGGCCGAGGTCGACCGCATCAACACCGCCGACGTGCTGCCGCCCGGCGTGCGCATCGTGCGCATCTACGACCGCAGCACCCTGGTCGGGGTCACCACCCACACCGTGCTGCACAACATGGTGCTGGGCGTGCTGCTGATCTTCTTCCTCCAGTGGCTGTTCCTCGGCGACCTGCGCAGCGCGCTGATCGTCTCGGCCACCATCCCGTTCGCGCTGCTGTTCGCCGTGGTCATCCTGGTGCTGTCGGGCGAATCGGCGAACCTCCTGTCGATGGGCGCGATCGATTTCGGCATCATCGTCGACGCGACCGTGATCATGGTCGAGAACATCTTCCGCCACCTCTCCCACCGCGATCCGCGGACCGACAAGATCCAGACGATCTACAACGCCTCGACCGAGGTGACGAAGGCGATCTTCTTCTCCGCCACCATCATCATCGCGGGCTTCCTGCCGCTGTTCACCCTGTCGGGCGTCGAGGGCCACATCTTCGGCCCGATGGCCCGCACCTACGCCTACGCCCTGTCGGGCGGCCTGCTCGCGACCTTCACCGTGTCGCCGGCGCTGTCGGCGCTGCTGCTGCCCGAGCGCGTGGCGCACACCGAGACCCGCATCGTCCGCGCGCTCGCGGCGTTCTACGCCCGGGTGCGCGCCGTCGTGCTGCCGCGGCGCGCCGTGACGGCGCTGGCCGGGCTCGGCGTCGGGCTGGTCGCGATCGGCGCCGGCAGCACCATCGGGCTCGAGTTCCTGCCCAAGCTCGAGGAAGGCAACATGTGGATCCGCGCCGTCATGCCGGCGTCGATCTCGCTCGAGGCCGGCAACGAGTACGCCAACCGCATGCGCACGCTGATCAAGGGCTTCCCCGAGGCCGAGACGGTGATCTCCCAGCACGGCCGGCCCGACGACGGCACCGATTCGACCGGCTTCTTCAACGCCGAGTTCTTCGTGCCGCTGAAGCCGATGAACGAATGGCGCAAGGGCCTCGACAAGGATACCCTGATCGCCGACATGAACGACGCGCTGCAGAAGGCCTTCCCCGGCGTCGAGTTCACCTTCTCCCAGTACATCCAGGACAACGTCCAGGAGGCGGCCTCGGGCGTGAAGGGCGAGAACTCGGTCAAGGTCTTCGGCAACGACCTCGAGACGCTGGCCAAGGTCGCCGACAGCATCAAGAGCGCCATCGCCACGGTGCCGGGCATCACCGATCTCGCGGTCTCGGCCTCGCTCGGCCAGCCGACCATCCGCATCGACATCGACCGCAACCGCGCCGCCCGCTACGGCCTCGCCCCCGGCGACATCAACGCCACCGTGCAGGCGGCGATCGGCGGCCAGGCGACGGGCGACGTCTATGAGGACGGCAGCGACCGCCACTTCCCGATGGTGGTGCGGCTGGCGCCGCGCTACCGCGAGAATCTCGAGGCGATCAAGCGCATCCCGGTCGGCGTGCAGACCGACAAGGGCGTCGCCCAGATGCCGCTCAGCGAGCTCGCCAGCGTCAACATCGTCTCCGGCGCCTTCTACATCTACCGCGAGCAGCAGGAGCGCTACGTGCCGGTGAAGTTCTCGGTGCGCGGCCGCGACCTCGGCAGCGCCGTGCTGGAGGCCCAGCAGCGCGTCGCCGAGCAGGTCAAGATCCCCGGCGGCTATCGCGTCGAATGGGTCGGCGAGTTCGGCAACCTCAAGAGCGCCCTGCAGCGGCTGGCCGTCGCCGTGCCGATCGCGATCGCGCTGATCCTGCTTCTGCTCTATGTCAGCTTCGGCAGCCTGCGCGACACCCTGCTGGCGGGCAGCGCCATCCCGATGGCCTTGACTGGCGGCGTGCTGTCGCTGTTCATCTTCGGCATGCCCTTCAGCATCTCGGCCGCGATCGGCTTCGTCGCCCTGTTCGGCATCGCCGCCATGAACGGCATCATGGTGCTGTCCTGCTACAACCGCCTGGTCGAGGGCGGCATGGCGCGCGAGCGCGCGCTCGACCAGACCTGCGCCCTGCAGATGCGGCCGGTGCTGATGACCTGCGTCGCGGCCTGCGTCGGCCTGCTGCCGGCCGCCTTCTCGACCGCGATCGGCAGCCAGGTGCAGCGGCCGCTCGCCATCGTGATCGTCGGCGGCACGCTGCTCGCGCCGTTCCTGTTCCTCACCGTGCTGCCGGCTCTGATCGGGCTGTTCTCGCGCCGCCGCGCCGTCCAGGCGCTGCCGGCCAATGCCGTTCCGGAGGCGTCATGAGACGCGGCCCCAGCCGTCTCGCCTCGCTGCTCGCCGCGCTTCTCGCTGCATCGGCGTTCCTCGCCGGCTGCACGATGGGCCCCGACTTCAAGGCGCCGGACGGCCCGAAGGCCGACGCCTACCTGCCGGACGGGCCGATGTCGTTCGTGTCGGGCGGCATCGACGGCAGCGAGGCGCAGCGCATCGTCCAGGACCTCGACATCCCCGGCCAGTGGTGGGGCGTGTTCCGGTCGCCCGAGCTCAACGGCCTGATCGAGCAGGCACTGCGCGCCAATCCCGACATCCGGGCGGCCGCCGCGGCCCTGAAGATCGCGCGGGAGAACGCCCGCGCCCAGCGCGCCACGCTGTTCCCGACCGTGGCCGCCAACGCCGGCGCCACCTCGACCCAGGTGCCGAACTTCCTGTCGGCGCCGACCGCCGATCCCGACAACTTCAACTTCTCGCTGTTCACACTCGGGCTCACGCTCACCTACAGCCTCGATCTGTGGGGCGCCAACCGCCGCAACATCGAATCGCTCGATGCGCTGGCCGAGGCACAGTGCTTCCAGCTCGAGGGCGCCTACCTGTCGCTGGCCGCCAACGTCGTGGCGGCGGCGATCCTCGAAGCCTCGCTGCGCGCCCAGATCGAGGCGACCCAGCGCATCATCGCCACCCAGCGCGACACGCTCGACATCCTCAATCGCCAGGCCGGCCTCGGCGCGGTCACCGGCGCCGACATTGCCGCCCAGCAGGCCGCCCTCGCCCAGGTCGAGGCCACCCTGCCGCCGCTGCAGAAGGCGCTGGCACAGCAGCGCAACCTCCTCGCCGCGCTGACCGGCCGCCTCACCAACGAGCAGCTCGGCGAGCGCTTCCGCCTCGCCGACCTCAGGCTGCCGCAGGAGCTGCCGCTCAGCCTGCCGTCCAGGATGGTCGAGCAGCGCCCCGACGTGCGCGCCGCGGAGTCCAATCTCCATTCGGCCTCCGCGCTGGTCGGCGTCGCGACCGCCAACCAGTTCCCCAACGTCACGCTCAATGGCGGCATCGCCACCCAGGCGCTGACCGTCGGCACGCTGTTCGGCCCGGCGCTGCCGGCCTCGGTCGTCGGGGTCAACGTGGCGCAGACCCTGCTCGACGGCGGCGCGCTGGCGGCCAGGAAGCGCGCGGCGCAGGCCGGCCTCGAGCAGGCCGATGCGCAATACCGCTCGACCGTGATCGGCGCCTTCCGCAACGTCGCCGACACCCTGCGCGCCCTGGAGTACGACGCGCTCTCGCTCAGGGCCGCGGTCGCCGCCGAGCAGGCCACGGCGACCAGCCTGCAGATCGCCCGCCGCCGCCTCGAGCTCGGCGACACGACCTACATCTTCGTGCTGACGGCGGAGCTCGCCTATCAGCAGGCGTCGCTGGCGCGCGTGCAGGCGCAGGCCGCGCGCTTCACCGACACGGCGGCGCTGTTCCAGGCGCTGGGCGGCGGCTGGTGGAATCGCGACGCCGCGGAGAGCAGGGCCGATCGCCTGCGCTGCCGTCCCCCGAAGGCGACGCCGAAAGTCGCCGTATCGCAGGGATGATGCAGACGCCGTCGTAGCGGCTGGTTTGCTGCCGGCGGCGATCGGCGTCTTTTCCCGCCGCATCCCGGTCACGGCAGAGGCGTGAGGCTGCGGCGACGCCCTGCCCTCGGCTGCCAATCGAGAGGGCAGCGGCCCGGTCCAGCAGGGCCAGCGTTTTTCGCACGTCCTGCCATTCTGCCCGCAGGGACCGCCGCCCCCCGCGAAAACGCGCCCACCCGGCATGCGCGCCCGCGCGGCAAGCGCCCGGAACGAGGGACCTAGCAGGGGAAGGAACGCGATCATGCGCGCCACACTGCACGATGTCGCGTCGGCCTTATCCACAGGCTTTCGGAGCGCCCCTCCGGCTGTCTAAAAGGGCGGCATGGATGACCGGCTGATCGATCTCGGCGACAGACGCTTGCGGGTGCGCCGCCTCGAGCCGCAGAAGACCGACGGGCTCGAGCGCACGACGCTGGTGTTCCTGCACGAGGGCCTGGGCTGCATCGAGATGTGGCGCGACTTCCCGCAGACGCTTTGCGATGCCCTGCAATGCCGGGGCGTGGTCTACGACCGCACGTCCTACGGCCAGTCGAGCCCGTGGCCGTACGACCCCGGCCTTCGCTACATGGAGATCGAGGCCGACGCGGTGCTGCCCAGGCTCCTCGCGGCGCTCGCCATCGACGACTGCGTGCTGGTCGGCCACAGCGACGGCGGCACCATCGCGCTGAACTACGCGGCCCACTCCCCCGAGCCGCTGCGCGCCGTCGTGACGCTCGCGGCGCACGCCATCAACGAGCCGGTCTGCACCGCCGCCATCCAGCGCGCGCGCGAGGCCTATGCCAGCACCGACCTGCGCCAGAAGCTGGCCCGCCATCACGGCGACAACACGGACCGCGCCTTCCGGCTGTGGTCCGACGCCTGGGTGGCGCCGGGCTTCGAGCCGATGGACGCATCAGGCCGGCTGCCCAGGATCGAGGTGCCGGTGCAGGCGATCCAAGGAGAGGACGACGACTACGGCAGCGAGCTGCAGCTCGGCATCATCGCCGGCAAGGTCGGAGGCTACTGCGAGACGCGGCTGATCCCCGACTGCGGCCACAGCCCGCATCTGCAGCAGCCCACCTACACGCTGGCCGAGATCGCGCGATTCGTGGCGCCGCTGGCGCTGGTGGGGTGAGCTCGTGGTCGCGGCGATGGCTGGCATTTGGCCGACGACGCTCAGAATCTCCCAGTGTAGGTAAGGCCGCTCTGCGCGCTCCCGCCACTGCCATAGAAGGTATGGCTCCCAGCGGCGTCGCTCTGTTCGCACGCTTGCACGTAGTGGAAACCGAGCGCCTGCACGCGATGGCTGCCATACACTTGGGTGGCACCGGAGCCGGATGAATTATGGCCTATCTGTCCCGTGAAGGCCGTCGTGCTGTCGTACCCGATACCGACCATCGCACCGCCGCCACTTTGCGATGCGAGCGCGTTGTACGTCACGTCAAAGACGTCCTCTATCAGGCCCTGGACGAAGGAAGCGCGCATCGTCGAAGAATTGTTCGCCGGCCGAATGGTCGTGCTCGAATAGGTCCAGTTGACCGTGGTGTCGCCGATGAAACCGGCGAAGGACACGCGATTATAGAGATTCCAGACGCCCAGCACGGCCGCCGTGCCGTTGGCCGCCACGCCGCCGAGCTGCCAGTTGATCTGGCTCGACCCGTCGGACCGCACGGTGCCGACATAGGTCCCAAGATTGGCGGCCGGTCCGTTGGCGATCGCCGATCCGTTCGTCCAGATCCCGTTGATCCGCTGCAAGGCAAGGTTGCGGGTCGTGTCGGTCGTCCAGGCCGGACCGCGGGTCAGCGTGGGCGTGCCGCTGTTGGACCAGACGAACAGGTCGTAGTTGCCGTTGGCCGCGACGGCGGCGGGGCCGGCATTGCCGGTGCTGCTGTTGGTCGTGATGTTGCTGAGCTCGGTGAAGGCCGTCGGAACGAAGCTGGCTCCGTTGGAGATGGCGATCTGGTTGCCCGCGTAGGGCGTGTAATAGACGGTCGTCGCGGCGCTGACGCTGGCGCTCATGACCGGCGTCCCGGTGGTCAGGGTCAGGCGTCCCTGCGCGGGCACGAGGCTCCCGTTCGACGAGGGCAGCGCGTTGATGCAATTCAACAGCGCCGTGAAGTTCGCCATCACCTGCGTCGCATCGGCGTTGGTGCCGTTGGCCAGGGTGTTGGGCAGCGCGCCGCACGTCTGGGCCGTCGCCGCCCCCGCCCCGAGCGCGACGCCGAGCAAAACGGCAGCGATGTGTCTGATCATGGAGAGGCCTCCGCCGAGCCGAGCGGAGCGCCGCGCGAAGATCGGGCGGCGCGTGCCCGACCATTCTAGGGAACAATTTTTCCGAGTATAGTCTTTTTTTATTCAACCTTTCTTGCTAGTGTCGTGACACACGCTCGTCGATTGACGCGAGCGGGAGGTGGTCATGGCCCGGTTTGCAGGCTCGAGAATGCGGCGGCTGACCTTCGCGGCCTCAGCCCTGCTGCTGGCCTCGTGGAGCGGGGGAGCGGCGCGCGCGGCGAACGGGTCGGTCGCCTATACCTACGATGCGCTCGGCCGCTTGATCACGGCGAGCTACGACACCGGCGTGTGCATCGCGTACAGCTACGACCCCAACGGCAACCGGTTGAGCGAGAAGATCCTGGTCGTCTCCCCAAGCAGCACGGGCGTCTGGGGATGTTTCAACTGGAACGGCGCGAAGTGGGGGCCGTGATGGCGACCAAGGCTGGCGGTATCAGCGCGGCACTGATGATTCTGACCATGGCTTGGAGCACACCGTCGTCTGCTCAAGCGCCCCCTCCGCCACCTCCCGCGATACCTCCACCGACGACCGCGGCTGATTCGGCCTCCTTCTTTTCGCAAGCGGCCAAGGAAGCTCAGGAGCGCGACAAATTGCGGCCGCAGGCGGTCAAACCTCGAACGCGGGAGGATGCAGCGCGTGATCAATCCCCAGCCAGCCCCGATCGCCGCTAGAGTCATTGTATCGCTGCGGCGTTGGCTGCTGGCGCTCTTGAGTGCTACTGCCGCTTTTGCGGGCCTTTGGGGCGTGCCGTCTGCACGGGCGCAAACCGCACCGCCGGAAATCGTCGAACTCGCACGAGCGCTCAAGGGCGATCCCGACCTGATCTTCGAATACGTCTACAACAACATCCAAACCCTGCCGATGCACGGCAGCCTCAAGGGCGCCCTCGGAGCACTGATCGATGGCCAAGGTACAGCATGGGATCAAGCGGAGCTGATGGTCTTGCTGCTTCGGCAATCGAATATCGACGCCCGCTTCGTCCACGGCACCATTCGGCTTGCAGGAGACGAAGTCGCGAACTGGCTCGGAACGGACACCGGACGCGCAACAATCCATAGGGTGTTGGCTTTTGGCGGCTTCACTCACAAGTTCGCATCTCCGAGCGACCCCATCGACTACGTTGATCTCAACTGGGCGTGGGTGCAGGCGACCATTCCGGGAAGCAGCTGCGGCGGCCAATGCGTATTCGATCCCGCCACCAAGTTCGGCATCGTCAGCGGCCTGGGCTACAATCGCGTGATCGGAATGACGCCCGCAGCGTTGCTGTCGGCCATGGGCTACGACCGGTCCACATTCGTCGGCGACGCCAGCGCTGTCACGACCACCAGCCCATGGGCTTTGACATCGCTTAATCGCTCGGCTGTACGCAACCACCTTGCGGAGTATGCGACCAAACTGGTCCAGTACACTCGGACGAATAGTCCGGCAGGGGCAACAGCCGACGTCATCGGCGGCCTGAAGGGTATAGTCGCGCTGCCGCTCCAGACGCAGTATCGATCAACCAGCACGCCCCGGCAGTGGGATTCTTCGCCCACCGTCACCATCGACATTCCGAGCAGCGTGCGGGTGACGCTAACCCAACAGTTCGGCTGGAACTATTCGAACGGGGCATTCACTTCCCTGTCGTCGCCAATCACTTTCAACACGGCTGATATCTACGGCCATCGCATGACCGTCCAATTTTCGGCGGCGTCTGTACCGAGCCTCCTATTAGACGGTGTCACGCAGATCACAGCCAGCGGCGCAGTCCCATCCGGCTATCAGCTCACGGTCCGGGTGAGCATTTCGTATCCCTGGCTCACAACCGGCGGCTATCCAGGCGTCACCGACAAGGACGACGCACGCATCAGCCCGGCCGTAAACGCCATATTCGCGGTCACATCGAGCTGGGGACCGACCAGCCGTGCGATGGTCGAGCGACATCGGCGATTGATGCAGGAGAACACTGCCGCGCATCCCAGCAACCCCGACGACGAATCGATCGTGGGGGAAGCCTTCTCGATTATCGCCTACACACAGGCGGCCGAATTCTCCCAGCATTCGCGCCTGATCGGACAGCTCAGTGGGACTGTGCCGTATAACTACTACTTCTACGGCACGTTCGGCATGACCCACTTGGGCGGTGTGACAGGTCCCTCTATGAGCATGTGGCTGCGCGCGCAGAATTACGCTCAAGCGGCTGCACGATCGTTTTCCCCCGATGCCGTGAACGCACTGGAGAGCAACGCATTCGTGGCAGAGGGCCTAGCGCACAGCGTGACGGAGTCTGCCACGCTCTCGCAGACACAGATGGGTGTCGCAGGCATTTCCACCGTCAATATGACGGATATCGCCGTCCAGCGAGGCATTCGCATATTCGACATCAACAACAACGCGATCTCTGGCGATAGCGCCGCATACTATGGCAGCACCATTCGGCCGCAGATGGCGTCGAGCTACTACAGCGGTGACCTTTCTTCGATCGACGCGAAAGTCAACAGCGGCAGCACCAGCGAGCGGATCATCGCACCGCAAAGCGGGGCGATTGGCGTCGACCAATATACCGGGGCGGGATGGATTCGCGTCACACAGGCATACGGCTTCGATGCTCTCGGAGGCGGGATTTCAGGCAATCTCCAAGGCGGTTCAGTCGGCCAACCGCTCAGTTCGAGCCAGGTCACGAACCAGGCGGCGCTCTCCAACTCTCCGCCAAGCACGTCCTCGGCAAACTTGGTGATACCTGGCACCGGCCAAGGCAATGCTGGAGGCGCCACCGGCGAAACCCCAAGTAGCGCCGAACCTATCAACCTGGTCACCGGCGACTACTACCTGACGACGACGGACATCGCGACCGGAAGCAGTGGCATGCCTATCGGTCTGGCATTCCAACGCTATTACGATTCCGGGACGCGGCGGACCAGCGGCCCTATGGGCTTCGGCTGGACGCACAACTTCGCTATCACCGCACTGGCCGACAGCGATCCCTACGAGGGACTCGCCTCCAATTCGCCGATCAACGGCGCCGCAGCGATCGCCGGCACGCTGGTCGCGCTCGACATCGCTGGAATGGATGGCCTTACGGTGGGGCGGCCGATCGAGCGCTTCGTCACGGGAGCGATCATCTACCGCTGGATTGCCGACAATCTCATCACCAACATCGTGGCCATCAAGCAGCCTGGCTACATCGAGCATTTCGTGAAGCTCGCCAACGGCACCTTCAATCCACCCCCGGGCTCGGCCGCAACGCTCTCCTTCGATGGAGCGACATATACGTACATAGCCAAGGATCGAACCACGCTCGCTTTCAACTCGGCTGGCAATCTAGCGGCTTGGACCAGCCCCGCCGGCCCGTCGATGGCGCTGGCCTACGACACCAGCACGCCCCCGCGCCTGACATCGATTACCAACAGCGCCGGCCGCTCGTTGACCCTTTCGTACGGCAGCGGATTGCTGACCCAGGTGACCGACGATACCGGTCGAAACATTTCCTTCGACTACGACGCCAGTAGCAATCTCCGATCCTTTGTCGACACGCTCGGGCAAGCCACCACTTACGTTTATGACCAGCCCGGCCGACTGATCAATGTTTTCTACCCGGATGCACCCGGCCGGCCGTTCGTCGTCAATACCTACGATTCGCTCAGCCGCGTGCAAACCCAATCCGGAGTGCTGGGCGCGACTTGGAATTATTTCTTCGCCGGCAGCCGCAGCGAGGAGATCGATCCTTACGGCACTCGCCACGTTCTCTACAGCACGCCCCACGGCAAGACCGCCATAGAGATCCAGGACCTCGGTGGCTCGAGCCAGACCCTCTCGACCAACACCTGGGATGCGCTCGACCGTTTGGCGCTCGCCACCGCGCCCGCAGGCAACACGGTCGGCTACACCTATGACCTCAACAGTAACCCCCTCACGGTCACGCGCACGCCCAAGCCCGGCTCGCCGCTGTCGACGCTGACCACGACCACCACCTACGATCCGCGCTTCAACAAGCCCGCAACCGTCACCGATCCGCGCGGCCTGGTCACCGCCATGACCTACGAGGCGGGGACCGGCAATCTGCTGTCGGTCACCGCCGACAGCACGGGCCTGCAGGCGGTGACGCGCTTCACCTACAACAGCCTTGGCCAAGTGCTGACCACCACCGATCCCAACGGCGTGGTAGCCCGGAACAGCTACGATTCGTCCGGCAATCTCGTCTCGGCCGTGCGTGACGCCACGCCGGGCGGTCTCGGTCTCACGACGAGCTGGACCTGGAATGCCCGCGGCGATCCACTCACCGCCACCGATCCCCGCGGTAACGTCACGACCAACACTTATGACATCGGTCGCCGGCCGACCACGACGACGACGCCCGCCACCGCGGCGGCGCCCACCGGCATCGTCACGGCCTATACCTACGATCCCGCCGGCCGGGTCACGCAGGCCCAGCAATCGAGCCTCGGGACGGTGTTACGAGCCACCAGCGCGACCTACACCCTCTCCGGCAAGACCGCCACCACGACCAACGCCAACGGCAACGTCACCCGCTTCGCCTACGATCTGCTCGACCGCCAGAACTCGATCACCGACCCGATGGGCCGGGTCACCCGCCTCACCTATACGGCGCTGGGCCAACCCTTCCGCGCCTACAACACTGTCATCCAGGCCGGGCCGCTGCTCGAGCAGGCCTGGACCGCCGACGGCCTACGCGCTTCGCTCAAGGATGCCAACGGCAATACGACAACCTTCGCCTATGACGGTTTCGACCGGCTCGCGACCACCACCTATCCCGGCGGCACGACCGAGACCCTGGCCTACGACGCCGACAGCAACGTCACCCGCCGCTGCACCCGCGCCGGCCAGCCGATCGCCTTCACCTACGATACGCTCAACCGGCTCATCGCCAAGACGCTGCCTGGCAGCGCCGCCACCTGCGGCGACACGCCCTCGGGCACGGTCGTCACCTATGCCTGGGACCGCGCCGGACGGCAGACCGGCATCAGCGACAACTCCGCGAGCCTCCCCACAGTCGCCGCCACAAGCGCCGTCTTCACCACGACCACCGCTTGGGATGCCCTGAACCGGCCGACCGGCGTCGGCTTCAGCCCGGTCGCAACGCCCACCCTGCCGAGCAACGGCAGTTCGGTGCTGTTCACCCACGGCTACAACGCCGCCAACCAGCGCACGAGCCTGTCGGTCGATGCCGCTACGCCCGCCGACTGGATCGCCTATCCGCCGGGCACACCGAGTACCACCGCTTACACCGCCAACAGCCTCAACCAGTATACCGCCGTCGGCGCGGCGAGCCCGGCCTACGACTCCAACGGCAACCTCACCGACGACGGCAGCACCTACAAGTTCGAATACGACCCCGAGAACCGCTTGGTCACCGCCAAGACCAGCGGCGACGCCACCATCGCCACCTACGCCTTCGATGCCAGCGGCCGGCGCAAGAGCAAGACCGTCGGCGGCACGACGACCGTGTTTGTCACCGATCCCGACAATCGGGAAGTCCTTGAATATGACGGCGGCAGTGGCGCAATCCAGCGATGGTACCCGTACGCGCTCGGGCCAAATGCGGTGCTCGGGCAAGTTAATGTTGCTGGCAGCACTCGCTCGACACCCGTGCCGGACCTGCTCGGCTCGATCATCGCCTCAATGGATGCTGGCAGCGGGGCGCTAACGCCGTTCGCATACCAGCCCTATGGCTCAGCAACAGCGGTGCCAAGTCAGTTCGCATATACTTCGCAACGCTTCGATCCAGAGGTAAGCGCATATTACTACCGTGCGAGAACTTATCTTCCGTCCCTTGGACGATTTCTTCAGGCTGATCCGAGTGGCTATAGTGGTGGTGCGAATCTATATGGGTATGTTGGAAATGATCCGCTGAACTGGGCCGATCCTTTGGGGCTCGCGCGCGAAGCTTCAGGCGGCTCGGTGGCAGACTTACCGACATTCGGTACAGCGCGGGATCTTCAGCCCTATCCGACATATACTGGGCCTAGTGGGACCCAAGGCTGCCGGCGGGATAGCTGTTTTGCTCCGGCCATTCCTCTTGGAGCAGCAATTTTGGACGCGGTATTGTACTTGCTAAGCGCAATCATCACCGGCATTGGCCTTGGCGAGGCTATCAGTTCTCAAACTCAGACCGATCAGATAGTGGTTCGAGGAGGCGTGTCAGAGCCCCTCACCCTGCAACGTGGCGTAGATGAACTCTCCCCAATTGGACTTCCGGGAAAATACGGACTACCGGCCTCATCGAAGCCGGGGTTGTCTGCTGTCGAAATTGCGCAGGCAGCTGGTGGATATCCGCAGTACCGAAAGATTAGCTCCACCGATCTCCCCAGCATTCAGAGCCTCGGATATACAGTCGTCCCTACGCCCACGCGTAGTAACCCTGTTCATGTTTCGATACTATTACCCGCGGGCCAAACAACGCTATCAGGCGACCAAGCAGGTGCGCTTAGTGCGCTCTTTGCAAGAAACATAGAAACGAATCCTGGATATAGACCACGATAGCATCAGTCTTTGGAGCACGCCCATATGCTGAGGATTCTCATAGACGGAAACCGAAATGAAGGTCCTTGGACTGTCGTCATTCCTCATAAATGGCTCAATCCGAATGAACTGATCGAAGGAAGGCGAGTAGTTGTTTACGAAGGCGATCAGGAATGGATAGCCGTCCTGCGTCGGGGTGAAGTCTGGCCTTGGGTCGCCGATATCGAGGCCGAAATCCGCAAGCCCGCTCCTGAGTCTCCAACTAGCTGATCTAGCTGATCGGACAAGCGCAGCAATCCAGCAAGGACGCCCCACTGAAGTTGCGCCAGGCCCTTCACAATCTACTTTATCCCGCATGCCCTGTGGATTAGCGCGCAGCGCAAGTTTCATTATGGGCAATGGAACGCTTCTCGAGGCCCGTAAATGGCCGAGAAATTCATGTTCCATTGCCCATAATAGGTTCTGCGCACCGACCGTGCTTATGTGGCCGCCGAAGTCATCGATGGAAACTCATGCGGCCGCGTCACCCCTTCATCGTCCTGCTCCCGTTGCAGCGATCTGCACCCCACTCCTATGCGCGACGACGCTCGTCGCCTCGAGGACGTTCGCCCATAAACGGTGGGTCGTCCAAAAACGGCAAAAACGGTGAAAACGGCCGGAAGACGCCGAAGCTCTGGCGACGGAAGCTATTTCATATTGGCGGTGCCCGGCGCGCCGTCCCATCTTCGGTCCCGAAGATGCCGCTACAGCCGCTTCAGCTCGTTCGACGCCGCCCAGTTGTACTCCGACACCGTCGGGCAGCGTGCCTGGGCGAGCTGGAGCTGCTCGCGCGCCCGCTGCCTGTCGCCGCGGCGCACCGCGTCCATGCCGATGAAGTAGGCGGCCATGCACTTGCCGTTGGTCTTCTTGGCGGCGTCGTCGGATTCGGCGGCGACCTCGAGCTCGCCGGCCGGCAGGCGGCCGAGCAGGAACCTGGCGATCGGGCCCGGCCATTGGTAGAGGTTCTCGCTGCCGAGGTCCCTGGCCAGCGCGCCGCGCGCGTCGTGGCGGCCGCGCACCTGGGCGGCGTAGCGCCACAGCGCGCCCCAGATCCGGCCCTCGAGCGTGGTCTGGCCGGCGATCGAGGCCTCGAAGTCGCTGGCCGACTGGTCGAAGTGGCCGGTCGCGAGGTTGGCATGGCCGCGGAAGTAGCTGGCGTTGCGCCGCTCGCCGGCGGTGCCGGCGCTCGCCAGCGCGCTGTCGAGCGTGCCGAGGGCGCGGCCGAAGTCGGCGATCTGCATCTGGACCTGGGCCTGGCCGATCAGCAGCCAGGCGTCGTTGGGCTTCTTCTGCAGGCCGTAGCCCAGCGCCCGCAGCGCCGCGCCGCGGTCGCCGCCGCCGGCCAGCCCCGGCATGATGAACGACAGGATGACCGGCCAGCCCTGCGGGTTGACCCTGGCCATCTCGGCCACGTCCTTCTGGCTTTCCGCCTCGCGGCCCAGCCGGCTGTAGGCGAAGGCGCGGATGCTGAGATAGAAGGAGCGGTCGAGCGGCGAGAGCTGCGACGCCGACAGGATCTTGCTCAGGTTCTCGATGGTGGCGTTGCGCGCCGCCGCCGGGACGCTCGGCCCGGCCGCCCCGGAGGCGCCGGCGCCGGCGCTCTGGCCGCCGCGATACTCCCGCGCCGTCGAATCCCAGTCCGCCCCGCCGCCCTGGAGCTGGGCCCGGGCCGTCCCCCCGGCGACCGGCAGGGCGGCCGCCAGCAGGGCTGCGCATGCAGCGATCAATCCGCGAATTTCACGGTGCATGGCCGCACTCTGGCACAGGGTCGGTCGAGGTGCATCCGCCGATTGCCTGACCCTCGCCCGCCTCTTATTTTGCCCTCGTTTTTCGCCAGCCCGCCGCTCAGGAGTTAGCCCCATGGCCGCCGCCCATCCCAACAGTTTCAAGGCCCGCAAGTCGCTGAAGGTCGGCGCCAGGAGCTACACCTACTGGAGCCTCAAGGCGGTCGAGAAGGAGGTCGGCGATCTCTCGCGCCTGCCGTTCTCGCTGCGCATCCTGCTGGAGAACCTGGTCCGCCACGAGGACGGCACGACGGTCAAGAAGGCCGACATCGCCGCCTTCGCGGGCTGGGTGAAGAACGGCGGCAAGTCGACCAAGGAGATCAACTTCCGCTGCGCGCGCGTGCTGATGCAGGACTTCACCGGCGTGCCGGCCGTGGTCGATCTCGCGGCGATGCGCGACGCCATGGAGAAGCTCGGCGGCGATCCCAAGAAGATCAACCCGCTGGTGCCGGTCGACCTCGTGATCGACCATTCGGTGATCGTCGACAATTTCGGCAACAACAGCGCGTTCAAGGCCAACGTCGCGCTCGAGTACGAGCGCAACCTCGAGCGCTACCAGTTCCTGCGCTGGGGCCAGATGGCGTTCGACAATTTCCGCGTCGTGCCGCCGGGCACCGGCATCTGCCACCAGGTCAACCTCGAGTTCCTGAGCCAGGTCGTCTTCCAGCAGAAGAACGGCCGCGAGACCGTGCTCTATCCCGACACGCTGGTCGGCACCGACAGCCACACCACGATGGTCAACGGCCTCGCCGTGCTGGGCTGGGGCGTCGGCGGCATCGAGGCCGAGGCGTCGATGCTCGGCCAGCCGCAGCCGATGGTGATCCCCGAGGTCGTGGGCTTCAAGCTGACCGGCAAGCTCAAGGAAGGCGCGACCGCGACCGACCTGGTGCTGACCGTCACCCAGATGCTGCGCAAGAAGGGCGTGGTCAACAAGTTCGTCGAGTTCTACGGCGAGGGCCTCGCCGACCTGCCGCTCGCCAACCGCGCGACCATCGCCAACATGGCGCCGGAATATGGCGCGACCTGCGGCTTCTTCCCGGTCGACGAGATCACGCTCGGCTACCTCAGGACCACCAACCGCGGCAACGCCGCCAAGATCGTCGAGGCCTACGCCAAGAAGCAGGGCCTGTGGCGCAGCAAGAAGTCGCCCGAGCCGGTGTTCACCGACACGCTGAGCCTCGACCTCGGCGACGTCGTGCCGAGCCTCGCCGGACCGAAGCGGCCGCAGGACCGCGTGCCGCTCGACCAGGCCGCCAGCCAGTTCGTCGCCAACATGACGAAGGAGTTCGAGCGCAAGGACGACGGCAAGCGCATCAAGGGCGCGGGCGTCGACTACGATCTCGGCCACGGCGACGTGGTGATCGCGGCGATCACCTCCTGCACCAACACCTCCAACCCTTACGTCATGCTGGGCGCCGGCCTGATCGCGCGCAACGCCAACAAGCTCGGGCTGAAGGTGAAGCCCTGGGTCAAGACCTCGCTGGCGCCGGGCTCGCAGGTCGTCACCGAGTACCTCGCGTCGTCGGGCCTGCAGAAGGAGCTCGACAAGATCGGTTACAACCTCGTGGGCTACGGCTGCACCTCGTGCATCGGCAACTCGGGCCCGCTGCCCGATCCGGTGACCAAGGCGATCGGCGACGGCGACCTCGTGGTCTGCTCGGTGCTGTCGGGCAACCGCAACTTCGAGGGCCGCGTCAATCCGCTGACCCGCGCCAACTACCTCGCCTCGCCGATGCTGGTCGTGGTCTATGCGCTGGCCGGCTCGATGAAGATCGACATCACCAAGGATCCGATCGGCACCGGCAAGGGCGGCAAGCCGGTCTACCTCAAGGACCTCTGGCCCTCGAACGCCGAGCTGCAGAAGATGGTCGACAAGCACGTCACCGCCAAGGCGTTCAAGAAGCGCTACAGCGACGTCTTCAACGGCGACAGGTTCTGGCGCTCGATCAAGACCAAGCCGACGCTGACCTATGCCTGGGACGACAAGTCGACCTACGTGCGCAACCCGCCCTACTTCGAAGGCATGGGCAAGGTGCCGGGCGGCCTGTCGAACATCGCGGGCGCGCGGCCGCTCGGCCAGTTCGGCGATTCGATCACCACTGACCACATCTCGCCCGCCGGCTCGATTAAGAAGGACGGCCCCGCCGGCGACTACTTGATGGCGCACGGCGTGCAGCCCAAGGACTTCAACCAGTACGGCACGCGGCGCGGCAACCACGAGGTGATGATGCGCGGCACCTTCGCCAACATCCGCCTCAAGAACGAGATGGTGCCGGGCATCGAGGGCGGCTTCACCCACGACTACCGCTCCGACGAGCCGGTGGCGATCTTCGACCAGGCGATGCGCTACAAGAAGGAGCACACGCCGCAGATCCTGATCGCCGGCAAGGAGTACGGCACTGGCTCATCGCGCGACTGGGCGGCCAAGGGCGTCAACCTGCTCGGCGTCAAGGCCGTGGTGTGCGAGACCTTCGAGCGCATCCATCGCTCGAACCTGGTCGGCATGGGCGTGCTGCCGCTGCAGTTCAAGGACGGCATGACCCGCAAGACCCTGAACCTCACCGGCCACGAGAGCTTCGACGTCGAGGGCATCGAGAGCGGGCTGAGGCCCGGCATGGACATCGCCATGACCATCCATCGCCGCGACGGCACGGCCGAGAAGGTCATGCTGACCTGCCGCATCGATACCGCCGAGGAGATCGAGTACTTCAAGAACGGCGGCGTGCTGCACTACGTGCTGCGCAACCTCGCGCAGGCGGCATAGGGAAGACGGGTAGGGGACGAGGGGCATGGCGACGGGGTTGGTTGGACACTTCGTCGCCATGGCCCACAACAATGCCTGGGCCAACCACCGGCTGCTCAGCGCCTGCGCGGCGCTGACCCCGGAAGAGTTCGCCGCGCCTCGGCAGAGCTTCTTTCCCTCGCTGCGCGCGACCTTCAATCACATCCTCTGGGTCGACCGGTATTACATCGACGCCGTCGCGCGTGCCGATGCGCTCAGGCGCTACGACGAGCCGGCGCCTGACTTCGCCGATGCCCAGTCGATGCGGCTCGCCCAGACCGCGAGCGACAAGCGGCTGATCGCCGTTTGTGAGGCTCAAACCGAGGCAAGCCTCGCCGCCGCCTGCATCCTGCCGCGGCCCAACCGCAAGCCGCCGCCCTCGACCACGGCAAACGTCCTCGAGCATCTGTTCCAGCATCAGATCCATCACCGCGGCCAGGCGCACGCCATGCTGTCGAGCACGCAGATCAAGCCGCCGCAGCTCGACGAGTTCTTCCTCGCCGGCGAAGAGGAGTTGCGGCGCGACGAATTGCGGGCGCTCGGCCTGCCGCTGCGCTGATGACGATGCCGCAGATCGTTCCCAGCCACACCTCCCCATTCATATGGGGAAGTGGCGCGGTAATCCGCAACGGAGGGGTCAGGGGTCGCGATTTGCCGCCCATGACCCCTCCGTCGGCGTATGACGCCGACACCTCCCCATATGATGAATGGGGAGGGGTTCCGACATGAAGTCGCGCGCCTCCTTCGCCGGTGCCGCCGTCGAGGTGAGCGACCTCGGCCGCTCCATCGCCTTCTATCGCCTATGGCTGCCGACGCTGGGTTTCCATCGCGTGTGGGCAAGCCCCGGCCGGGTGATGTGGTCGCGCGGCTACGACCACTTCGTGATGCGCCAGGCGGCCGACGGCATCTCCTACGGCCCGGGCGCGCTGTGGCTCGCCGTGTCGGCCGAGAGCCGCGCCCAGGTCGACGAGGTCCATGCGGTGATGAAGGAGGCCGGCGCCGAGATCCTGCAGCCGCCCAAGGAGCTCGACTACTTCGCGCCGGGCTATTACTCGGTCGCGTTCCGCGATCCCGACGGCGTGCCGATCGAGGTGGCGCATCGCTGGGAGGACCTGCCCGACCTGAACGATGCCGAGTCGGTCGAGGTGCCGGGCCACGGCGTCACGCTGGGCGGCTACTTCTTCAAGCCGCGGGCCGGCAAGCCGCCCTATCCGGCAGTGATCCTGCTGCACGGCTTCGCGCAGAACGCCTCGCATCTCGCGGCGCTGGCGCGGCTGACTGCGGCCAACGGCTACGTCGTGCTGGCGCTGTCGCTGCGCGGCTGGCTGGGCTCGGAGGGCGAGAGCGACCAGGGGCTGCGCCAGCCGCTCGACGTGCTGGCGGCGATCGACTGGCTGGCCAAGCGGCCGCTGGTCGACCGCGAGCGGATCGCGCTGGTCGGCAACTCGATGGGCGGCCAGGTGGCGCTGCTGACCGCCGCGCACCGGCCGCCGATCAGCGCCGTCGCCGCCTTCCAGCCGCCGATCGATCTCGCCGCCTGGCGCGAATCCAACCCCTTCGTGCGCGATTATCTCGACGACCTGTGCGGACCGGAAGGCCTGCCGGTGCGCTCGCCGATCTTCCGCGTGGCCCAGATCGACGTGCCGGTGCTGCTGATCCACGGCGACAAGGACGAGAACGTTTCCGTGCAGCAAACCGAGGCCATGGAGGCATCCTTGAAAAACCATGGCAAGGAAGTCGAAACTTTGATCGTGCCCGGCGCCACCCACTACTTCACCGAGCAGCAGAACGCCGACGCCAGGCGAAAGCTGTTCGAATTCTTGCGCCGCCATCTCTATCGGAGCTAGTCGTCCATGAAGGTGTCGGAAGCGATCAACAGCCGCCGCTCGATGCGGGTCTTCAAGGCAGACCCCGTCGCCAAGGCGGACGTCGAATGGATCATCGGCACCGCCAACCGCGCGGCGTCGAACGGCAACCTGCAGCCGTGGAAGCTCTATGTGACCATGGGGACCGCGCGCGCGCGGCTGTCGGCCGCGATCCTCAAGGCGATGGACGACAACGATCACGGTCCGGGCGCCGAATACAGCGTCTATCCGAAGGAATTCACGCCGGTCTACGACGCCCGCCGCAAGCTGGTCGGCAAGCAGCTCTACACCCTGCTCAACGTGCCGCGCGGCGACGCCGCGGGCATGACGAAGCAGTTCCGCAAGAACTACGACTTCTTCGACGCGCCGGTCGGCATGATCCTGTGCGTCGAGCGGCGCATGGAAAAGGGCCAGTGGATCGACTGCGGCATCTTCCTCGACCAGCTCATGCTGCTGGCCCGTGAGAAAGGCCTGCACACCTGCCCGCAGGCCGCCTTCAGCCGCTACCAGCACGTCGTGCGTCGCGAGCTCAAGATTCCCGACGAGCAGGTCGTGATCTGCGGCCTGGCACTGGGCCATGCCGATCCCGACGCGGTGCCCAACAACCTGATCACCGAGCGCGCGCCGATCGCCGACTTCACCACCTGGTTCACGGAGTGACAGGAGCGCGTCGAGACCTCGTCGTCGCGGCGGTCTTCTGCGCTGCCGTCGGGCTCTACGACGCCTTCTATGTCTGGCGGCTGGTGTCGGGCGGCCCGCTGATCGGACCCGGCATCGACGCCTTCTTCCCGGACTTCCTGGTCTTCCATGCCGCCGGCCGCGCCTGGATCGAGGGCCAGGCCGCGCTGGTCTACAACAGCGATGCCCTGACCGCGTTCCAGAACGCGCTCTACGCCGACCGCCTGCCGGGCGAGGTGCGGTTCCGGCCGTTCTTCTATCCGCCGACCTGGCTCCTGACGCTGCTGCCGTTCGCGGCGCTGGCCGTCGGCAAGGCCTACGCGCTGTTCCTGACCGGCACGGCCGCGCTCGCGACGCTGCTCGAAGGCCGGCACGACTGGCCAGGCTGGCTGGCGATCCTGGTGTCGCCGGCCGCGGTATGGGTGGCGCTGACCGGCCAGAATACCTTTCTCAGCCTGGCGCTGTTCTATGGCGGCTTTCGACTGCTCGACACGGCGCCAGCGGCTGCCGGCATCCTGCTCGGCCTGCTCGCCTACAAGCCGCAGCTTTGGCTGCTGGTGCCGATAGCCCTGATCGCAGCACGGCAATGGCGCGTTCTCGCCTGGACGCTCGGCACGGTGATCGCGATGGCGCTGGCGAGCCTCGTCGTGTTCGGGCCCGAGCTGTGGCGCGCCTTCTTCGATGCCGCCCGCGAGGCGTCCTCGGCACGCATCGTCGACGAGATGCTGACGCGCGTGTCGACCCAGATCGTGAGCCCGTTCGCCGCCGGCTACATCCTCGGCCTGCCGCGCGGCATCGCGAGCGTGCTGCAGATGGCCGGTGCGGTCCTGGCGGCGGCCGCGGTCTGGATCGCCTTCCGGCGCCATCCATCGAGCCCCGCACGCACCGCGCTGCTGGCGACGGCGACGTTCCTGGTGTCGCCCTACACCCTGAACTACGACCTGCTGCTGCTGATGCCGGCGGTGGTCGCCCTGTTCCGGCAGGGCGCCGACGAAGGCTTCTATCCGGCCGAGCGGCTGGTCCATCTGCTGCTGTGGCTGATGCCGCTCGGCGGCATGATCCTCGCCCGCTTCGGGCTGCCGCTGGTGCCGCCGGCGATCCTGCTGTTCGGCGCGGTGGCCTGGATGCGGCTGATTGCGCCTAAAGGCGAATTGCGGCCGGTCGCGGCCGCGCGCTAAAAATCCACGGTATTGGGAGGAAGTCCATGAGCGATGAACTGATCGCCGTCAGCCCCGATTGGGCCCAGCGCGCCTATGTCGACGAGGCCAAGTACAAAAAGATGTACGAGGAGTCGGTGAACGACCCCGTCACGTTCTGGGGCGAGCACGGCAAGCGGATCGACTGGATCAAGCCCTATTCCGCCAACGCCGTGCGCGACGTCGACTACACCGGCGACGTGCGCATCCGCTGGTTCCACGACGGCGTGCTGAACGTCTCGGCCAACTGCGTCGACCGCCATCTCGCCAAGCGCGCCGACCAGGTCGCGATCGTCTGGGAAGGCGACGACCCGGCCGTCGCGAAGAACATCACCTATCGCGAGCTGCACGGCGAAGTGAGCCGCATGGCCAACGCGCTCAGGGAGCTCGGCGCCAAGAAGGGCGACCGCGTCACCATCTACCTGCCCATGATCCCCGAAGCGGCCTACGCGATGCTGGCCTGCACCCGCATCGGCGCCATCCATTCGGTGGTGTTCGGCGGCTTCTCGCCCGATTCGCTCGCCAACCGCATCATCGACTGCGACAGCAACATCGTCATCACCGCCGACGAGGGCCTGCGCGGCGGCAAGCCGGTGCCGCTCAAGGCCAACACCGACGAGGCGCTGAAGAAGTGCCCTATGGTCAAGAAGGTGCTGGTCGTCCAGCACACCAAGGGCAATGTCGGCTGGGACAAGAACCGCGACGTCTGGTGGCACGAGATCAAGGCCAAGGTGTCCGGCGACTGCCCGCCCGAGCCGATGAACGCCGAGGATCCGATGTTCATCCTCTACACCTCGGGCTCCACGGGAAAGCCCAAGGGCGTGCTGCATACGACCGGCGGCTACCTGGTGTTCGCGTCGATGACGCACCAGTACGTGTTCGACTATCACGACAGCGACGTCTACTGGTGCACCGCCGACGTGGGCTGGGTGACCGGCCACAGCTACATCGTCTACGGCCCGCTCGCCAACGGCGCGACCACGCTGATGTTCGAGGGCGTGCCCAACTATCCCGACACCAGCCGCTTCTGGCAGGTCGTCGACAAGCACTCTGTCAACATCTTCTACACCGCGCCGACGGCGATCCGCGCCCTGATGCGCGACGGCGAGGCGCCGGTGAAGAAGGCCTCGCGCAAGAGCCTGCGTCTGCTGGGCTCGGTCGGCGAGCCGATCAATCCCGAGGCGTGGCTGTGGTACTACCGCACGGTCGGCGACAGCCGCTGCCCGATCGTCGATACGTGGTGGCAGACCGAGACCGGCGGCATCCTGATCACGCCGCTGCCCGGCGCCATCGCGCTCAAGCCCGGCTCGGCGACGCGGCCGTTCTTCGGCGTCTCGCCGGTGATGGTCGATGCCGAGGGCAAGGAGCTGCAGGGCGAAGCCACCGGCAATCTCTGCCTGATCGACTCCTGGCCCGGCCAGATGCGCACGGTGTACGGCGACCACCCGCGCTTCATCGAGACCTACTTCAAGACCTATCCCGGCAAGTATTTCACGGGCGACGGCGCGCGCCGCGACAAGGACGGCTACTACTGGATCACCGGCCGCGTCGACGACGTGATCAACGTCTCGGGCCATCGCATCGGCACCGCCGAGGTCGAGAGCGCGCTGGTCGGCAACACCAAGGTCGCCGAGGCCGCGGTGGTCGGCTATCCGCACGACATCAAGGGCCAGGGCATCTACGCCTATGTCACGCTCAAGGTCGGCCAGCAGCCGAGCGAGGAGCTGCGCAAGGAGCTGAACGCCTGGGTGCGCAAGGAAATCGGCCCGATCGCCACGCCCGACGTGATCCAATGGGCGCCCGGCCTACCCAAGACGCGCTCGGGCAAGATCATGCGCCGCATCCTGCGCAAGATCGCCGAGAACGACTTCTCCAACCTCGGCGACACCTCGACGCTCGCCGATCCGATGGTCGTCGACGACCTGGTGAAGAACCGAGCCAAGTAAGGAGTCCGATGGCCAACCCGACAATCCTGCAGCTCGCCGCCGACCTGGCGGCGGGACGGACCACCTCGCGCAAGCTCACCGAAGAGGCGCTGGCGCGCGTCGAGGATCCCAAGGGCGAAGGCAGCCGCGCCTTCATCAAGGTCTACAAGCAGCAGGTGCTGGCCGCCGCCGATGCGAGCGACGCGCTGCGCAAGGCCGGCGTGGTGCCCGGCCCGCTCGCCGGCCTCCCGGTATCGATCAAGAACCTGTGCGACGTCGCGGGCGAGACCACTCTCTCCGGCTCGAGGGCGCTCGACGATGCGCCGCCAGCCAAGGCGGACGCGCCGGTCGTGGCGCGGCTGCGCGCGGCGGGCGCGGTGATCGTCGGCAGCACCAACATGAGCGAGTTCGCCTTCTCGGGCGTCGGCTTCAACCCGCATTACGGCACGCCGGGCAATCCGGCCGACCGCAAGCGCGTGCCCGGCGGCTCGTCGTCGGGCGCGGCGGTCTCGGTCGCCGACCGCATGGCCGTTGCGGCGCTCGGCACCGACACCGGCGGCTCGGTGCGCATCCCCGCGGCCGTCTGCGGCCTCACCGGCTTCAAGCCGACCGCGCGGCGCGTGCCGATCGACGGCGTGGTGCCGCTCTCGACCTCGCTCGATTCGATCGGGCCGCTCGCCAACTCGGTCGAATGCTGCGCCATCGTCGATGCGGTGTTCGCCGGAGAATTTCTGGCGGGGCCGATCGCGATCCCCGACGCCGCACCGCTCATGGGCCTGCGCTTCGGCATCCCCCGGCAGTTCGTGATGGACGAGCTCGATCCGACCGTCGCCGCCGCCTTCGACCGCGCCTGCAAGGCGCTGTCGGCCAAGGGCGTGAAGATCGAGTCCTTCGACCTGCCGCAGCTCCTCGAGCTGCCGGCGATCAACGCCAAGGGCGGGTTCGCCGCCTCCGAAGCCTATGCCTGGCACCAGAAGCTGATCGCGCGCCGCGGCAAGGACTACGACCAGATCATCTATCCGCGCATCCTGCGCGGCAAGGAGATGACCGCGGCCGACTACATCGATCTGCTGGCCGCCCGCGCCGACCTGCAGAAGCGCGTCTCGGCGATCACCCGGAACTACGACGCCGTCATCATGCCGACCTGCGCCATCGTCGCGCCGACCCTCGACGAGGTCTCGACACCCGAGGGCTTCACCAAAAAGAACCTTCTGCTGCTGCGCAACACCACGGTCGGCAACTTCCTCGACCGCTGCGGCATCAGCCTGCCCTGCCACCAGGCGGGTGAGCTGCCGGTCGGCTTCATGCTGATGGGCGAGGCGATGGCCGACAAACGCGTACTCGCGATGGCCCGCAGCGTGGCGCCGGTCGTCGGCGGCTGATCACGGCACCGGCTCGTCGGTGATCTGCACAGCGCGGGGCACGTAGTCCGTCGGATCGAAGCGGATCACCATCTTGACGAGGCCGCCTCGAGCACGATCGTGTTCGTGTCGCGAAGCGAGTCGGCAGCGGGTCGGCCCATGCCCGCCCAACGAGAAGAGCGCAGCAGCAAAGCACGGTAACGAACGACCGCAGCAGCATGGCCGCAGCAGCATGGCCGCAGCGTCGCACAGGACATGAATGCCGGACATAAACCGTCGCGGGCATTTCGCCGGGCAGGCTGAGCTTCGTTGCACGCCGCCGCCCGGAGGACTACCGTTCTCGCCTTGGTTATCCGTGACCTTGGAGGCGGGCATGAGTTCTCATCGCGGTCCTTCAGAAGTACGTGCGTCCCTCAAGCATCCGATCATCGACGGCGACGGCCATTGGGTGGAGTACAACCCCGTGTTCGCCGAGCGCATGCGCAAGCTCGCCGGCGACAAGGCCGCCGACGGCTTCCTCGCCTCGCAGCGCCGCATCCCCGATGCGCTGAAGCTCTCGATCGCCGAGCGCAAGCAGCGCGGCATCGCCATGGAGGGCTACTGGACGCGGCAGTCGACCAACACCCGAGACCGCGCCACCGCGATGATGCCGCGCATGCTGTACGACCGGCTCGACGAGCTCGGCATCGACTTCGGCATCATCTATCCGACCGCGGGGTTGAGCGTGCCGCGCATCCAGGACGACGCAACGCGGCGCGCCGTCTGCCGGGGCTTCAACCTCGTCACCGCCGAATACTTCGGCAAGCTCGGCGATCGCCTCACGCCCGCCGCGGTGATCCCGATGTTCACGCCCGAGGAGGCGATCGAGGAGCTCGAGTTCTGCGTCACGCAGCTCGGCGCCAAGGTCGCCATGTTCGGCAACGCCGCCCGCCGCATGGCCAAGGCCAAGGACGTCGATCCCGACCTGACCCGCCACACCGTGACCTTCGAGCGGTTCGGCATCGACAGCGACCACGACTACGACCCGGTCTGGCAGAAGTGCCGCGAGCTCGGCGTCGCACCGACGTTCCATGCCGGTGGGCGCGGCTTCGGCCTGCGCAACTCGCCCAGCAACTTCACCTACAACCACATCGGCCACTTCGCCGCCGCCGGCCATGCCATCGCCAAGGGCCTGTTCCTGGGCGGCGTGACCCGGCGCTTCCCCGACATCAACTTCGCCTTCCTCGAGGGCGGCGTGGGCTGGGGCTGCCAGCTCTTCGCCGACCTGATCGAGCATTGGGAGCGGCGCGGCGCCGCCGGCATCTCCTACATGGATCCCAAGAAGCTGAACCGCACGCTGCTGCGCTCCTATGTCGACAAGTACGGCTACAAGGACATCGCCGCCGAGCTCGACAAGCGCGACGGCTGGCCGGCGCGCGAGGAGGACGAGCCGACCGGCGGCGTGCCCGAGCTCGACGACTTCGCCGCCTGCAAGATCGCGCGCAAGGAGGACTGGGTCGATCTCTACGCCCGGCCCTACTACTTCGGCTGCGAGGCGGACGACCGCATGAACGTCACCGCCTTCGGCCGCGCCAACCCGTTCGGCGCGCGCATCAACGCGATCTTCAGCTCCGACATCGGCCACTTCGACGTGCCCGACATGCTCTCGCCGGTCCCTGAGGCCTACGAGCTGGTCGAGGACGAGCTGATCACCGAAGCCGACTTCCGCGACTTCACTTTCGCCAACGCCGTGCGCCTGTGGGGCCAGCAGAATCCGCGCTTCTTCGACGGCACGCGGGTGGCGAAAGAAGCCGCCGCAGTGCTCAGGGAATCGCCTGTAAGAGTCGCCGCGGAATAAGCTCGCGCGTTCGGGCCGGCCTCCGCCTGGAGGCCGGGGTGACGGTCGCGTGATTATTCACAGACCGAACACACGCGCGTGTGATAAATGCTGGGCCGATTTGCACTGCAACTGCTAGACTATGCCGCGTGAAGGTCAAACAGGAAGTGCGGGAGCTGTTCCCGACACCCCTCTGGGTGCTCGACATCGCGGCGGCGGATGCGGCGGCGTTGAATGCCAAATTGAAGGCCGAGATCGAGCGACTCATCGCGCCGCGGCCCAACGTTCCGCCGGGCAGCAACTGGCAGACGCCGCACGATCTCCATACACGACCTGAATTCGCAGAGTTCACGCAGCTCGTCGAGGTCGCCGGGCGCAGCGTCGCGCAGTTCCTGCAGCTCGAGCAGTACCCGATGATGATCACCGGCTGCTGGGCCAACATCAATCCGCCGGGCAGCTATCACCCGACGCACAATCATCCGAACAACTACCTGAGCGGCGTCTACTACGTCGACGTCTCCGACGGCGCGCCGGAGCTGGTCTTCCAGGATCCGCGGCCGATCTCGATCATGCCGTGGAGCGGCAAGCTCAACCGCGTGACCGCCAACGCCGCGGCCGAGCAGGCGATACCCGGCCGCATGATGATCTTTCCGTCGTGGCTGCGGCATCACGTGCCGTCGAACCACGGCGTCAACGAGCGCATCAGCATCTCGTTCAATCTCATGTTCAAGAACTTCGCCGAGACCGCGGCGGCGCCGCGCTGGAAGGCGACGGCCGGCAGCAGCAGCGGCTAAAGCTGGGCGCGCGTCATGTCTTCCGGACCGCTCATGAGCCAGGCCTGCGGCGGCTCCATCGGGCCCTCGCACAGCGCGCGCCTGCGCCCAAGCGATTAGGACCGGGCGTAAGATGTCGATCGCGATGAAGGGCAGGACGCCCTTGAAGTCGACGAAGACGGACGTCCTGCACGTGGCGAGATCGGGCCAAAGGCGGTTTCAGCGCAGCCCGGCGCCCGACCGGGGTCGCAACCCCGCTGCATCGCTGAACAAAACTGCGAACAGCTCGCGGAAGAGTTGTTCGACGCGTGGATCATCGGGACCCGCGGCATTGGTCCACGCAGTGGTCTGGGACAGCGCCAGGTCGTTGCGGCAATAAACTGCGAAGACATTGAAGAGGCCGGGCTTGCCGTTCCCAAGGCGTGGCTGCGTCCCGGCGCATACCGCCATAGCCCCAAAGTCCTTTGACGCGTCAAACAGGAGCACGAGCCGGTAGTCGGGCCGAGGCCGTTCGAAAGAGTCGTCGTAGGTAAATGCCAAGTGAGGCTGCGGTCGAGCAGCCTGCATCTGGGCAAGCAATGAAATCGCCACTGCCCGCTGGTTCACACCTGGAAAGGGGTTTCCGGCCAACACGACGCGGAATTTCTTGCCGTCGGTAGCGGCGAAGAATTCGCTATAGTCGTATTGCGTGGCGTAGTCGGTCCCACCGATAGTCGCTGTATGTGCGATCGCTGGCAGCAAGGTCACAAGGAGGAGAGGCGCGACTCTCTTCAGGTAGACCATGGCATGACCTCCATGTCACAGGCGTCGCCACTGTCGGGATTTAAGGCTGGCGCGCGCCGGGAATCGATGATCGGCGCACGCCAGTAAGGGGAGCCGAGGGACCCCAAGGAGGGAGCGGTCCCTCGGCTCGCGGCTGCGCCGAGGCCCGGCGGCGCGGCCGCTTTGCGCCGGACTAGTACCGGAAGTCCATTCCAAGCATGACTCCCCAGGCCTGGCCGGTGACGGCATTGGACGGCCCGGCAAAGTTCCAGACGATGCCGCCGCCGGTGAGATGGACGCCGGGGCCGAGCTGATAATTCGCGCCGAACTCAAACTTCTGCGCCGATTCCGTGCCGAACAGCAGGCCGCCGGCAGCGAGATTGTTGCTGAAGGCGGCACCAGGGGTAGCCGGGGTGTTCAGCGTGATCGCATTGGTGCCGGGGGCGATGGCGAGGATGGAGCGCGAGCCGTTGCCGCTGTCGTTGTACGAGCCGGCCCAGCCGAACGAGAGCTGCCAGGGACCGGTCTCGTACATGATGCTCGCGTTGTAGAAGCGCGTGTCGTTGTCGGCGCCGGTGTAGTAGTTGCCGCCTACGCCGTGGTTATCCCAGCCGACGTTGCCGCCGATCGTAAACCCGTTCCACGCCAGCTGCAGGCCCGTGACCCATTGCTTCAGGCTGGTCTGGTTGTAGCCGGTGACCGTGTTGGCAACCGCGGCCAAGTTTGTGAAACCCGGAACGAAGGAGGCGTAGAGGAAGGCGCCGTAAGCCGCCACCGTCATATCGCCGAACTTGTTGATGTAGTTCGCGCCGATATCGATCATGTCCTGGTACGAAAAATCGTTCGTCGGACAGTTGGAAGCCGTCGTCGGATCCGAGAAGCCGCAGGTCTGGTTGAAGTTGGGGGTGGGACCGGACGTGAGACCCGGGAAGCTGAAGAACGGATTCCACTTGGGCGCATAGCCGAAGCCGATCTGCAGGCCAGCGAAGCGTGGCGTGAAGTAGTTGATGCGATTGGCATCGCCCACCTGAGAGCCGATTGCTGCCGCCGTGACATGAAGATTGGCCTTGTTGTTGACGAGAGCCGATCCATTGGCCCAGGCGAAGGCGGTGTTGTGCTGGAGGAAGCCGAACTCGATCAGCGCGGACGGTGCGCCGTACCACATGCGGTAGCCCGCGGGATCGCGCGCGCCGAACTCGATGCGGCCCCAGTCGCCAAAGGCGAAAATATAGGCCTCGTCAATCTGACGATTGCCGTTGGCAATCGAAGGGTTCCAGCCTTCGAGCTGGACCTGGAGGCCGACCGTCGTGCCGTTGTCGAGCTTGGTCTGGCCAGTGAAGTGAATCTCGCCTTCCTGGATGAAATTGATGCCCTTGTACTGGGTCGAGCTGCCGTTCAGCGCGTACGATCCCTCAATCGCTCCGGCCTGGGCATAGAAGATATAATAACCGCCAACGTCGATCTTGATCGGCTCGGCAGCCATTGCGTAGGTGTCAAAGAGCGCGACGGCCATCAAGCTTGTCGAGCTGATCAAAAACTTCTTCATCGTCTCCCCTCTCGCTTCTCGCCGCGACTGCAGCGGCGACTTTCTTCGGAGACGGGTACTGCGCTGTTCTGAACTTTATTCCGACTCTATCGAATGATTATTTCTGTCGAAGCGCTCCACCTCACGGCAGAAGGGTGAGAAGAAAATCTATCGCTTTCACTGTGCGCGCCGATAAGGCGTATTTGCGGCGCAGGATGCTGAGTTCATTGGGCAGCGAATTGCAGCGCAGAACTTCCAGCGCGCGCTCGACGCGAGCGTCGTCGACTTCACTTGTCACTTCAGTATTGGACCAGCTGCTGCATTCGACGACACGTGTTGCCACTGCGGTGACTTCCACCGGTAGGTCTTGCAACAGCTCGTGCGGAATGACCTCGGTCGAGGCAGGCGAGGAAACCGCAAGCAGATGAGCCATGCCGGCGACGAATCCAAGAAAACGCACGCCCTCATCTTTCCGGTTCTTCACGTCGGCTTTACGCCGTTCTCCTGCTCGTTATTCCCGAACTGCCGTTAAGTTTCGTCGGGCAAAGGAACACCGATCAAACGCGGAAAAGGCGCCGCGCGGAATATTTCGGGACGCCGACCGGTATATTCAAACGCTCCCACTGGCGAGCATGGAAAGGTTGCATGAACGACCTTCCGAAAGGAGTCTACGATGACCACAAGTGCCAAACTCGCAATTGCCTGCGCGGTTGCAGTGTTGCCGCTGACAGCGGGAGCCGTGTCGAGTGACACCGCTTATTGCTCGACGCTCAGCAAAATCTATCAAAAGACGGCACCTAAGCATGCGACCCCCAGCGCTACGGTGCCAGTCGCGATGGCGCAGTGCCAATCTGGCAGTGCCGACCATGGCATTGCGGCACTCGAACAGGCACTGAAGAACAACGGGATGGTCCTGCCACCGCGCTGACCTGGCCGGCCACATCGGGTAGTGACCCCGTGCCTCGGCGAACAGGCAACGGTTCGCCGGCTTAACGACATGAAGCCCGCCCTGGAAAGATGGTGGGCTTCACACATCGGAAGTATTGTGAGAACGCGAAAATCAAATTTTCCGCAGTCGATGTCCCATTGCAGACGAACCAGCGACAAGCCCGACACCACGGCTCCTGCCCCGGCCATGCGCGTCAAACAGGAAGTGCGGGAGCTGTTCCCGACACCCCTCTGGGTGCTCGACGTCGCGGCGGCGGATGCAGCGACGTTGAATGCCAAATTGAAGGCCGAGATCGAGCGACTCATCGCGCCGCGGCCCAACGTTCCGCCCGGCAGCAATTGGCAGACGCCGCACGATCTTCATACACGGCCTGAATTCGCAGAGTTCACGCAGCTCGTCGAGATCGCCGGGCGCAGCGTCGCGCAGTTCCTGCAGCTCGAGCAGTACCCGATGATGATCACCGGCTGCTGGGCCAACATCAATCCACCGGGCAGCTATCACCCGACGCACAATCATCCGAACAACTACCTGAGCGGCGTCTACTACGTCGACGTCTCCGACGGCGCGCCGGAGCTGGTCTTCCAGGACCCGCGGCCGATCTCGATCATGCCGTGGAGCGGCAAGCTCAACCGCGTCACCGCCAACGCCGCGGCCGAGCAGGCGATACCCGGCCGCATGTTGATCTTTCCGTCGTGGCTGCGACATCACGTGCCGTCGAACCACGGCGTCAACGAGCGCATCAGCATCTCGTTCAATCTCATGTTCAAGAACTTCGCCGAGACCGCGGCAGCGCCGCGCTGGAAGGCGACGGCCGGCAGCAGCAGCTAGCTACGCCCCGTACTGCAGCAGCGCCTCGCCGTTGGCCTTGAGCCAGGCCTGCGGCGGCTCCATCGGGCCCTCGCACAGCGCGCGCGCCTGCGCCCAGAAGCGCGGGCCGTGGTTCATGTGCACCAGGTGCGCCACCTCGTGCGCCACCAGATAGTCGAGCACCTCGGGCGGCGCGAACACCAGGCGCCAGGAGAACGACAGGCCGCCGTCGGGCCCGCAGCTACCCCAGCGCGAGCGGCCGTCGCGCAGGCCGACCCGCGCGACCCGCCGTTGCACCCGTTCAGCCTTGGCCTGGACCAGCGGCACCAGCCGGCGGCGCAGCTCCGCCGTCAGCCAGTCGCGCAGCCGGCGCGGCAGGTGCTCGGGCCGGCCGGCGACGTGGATCTCGCCCGGCTCCAGCCACACCGTGCCGCGCGCGTCGGGCCGATGGCGGATGCGATGCGGCACGCCGAAGACCGGCACCTCGGCGCCGTCATGGAACGGCCGTGCCGGCGGCAGGCGCTTCAGCCGCGCCGCGATCCAGCCGCCCTGGACATGGGCGAAGCGCAGCGCCAGGTCGCGCGACATGCGCAAGGGAACGGTGAGCAGGATGCGGCGATGCTTGGTGTCGACGCGCAGCGACACGCGGCGCGCCCGCACGCTGCGCACGAAGGTGACGGGCAGCGCGGCATCGGCATGAAGGATCGAGATCTGCTCGGGCTCGGGGGGACTCGGCGGCACGCGCGAATCATACGGCATTCGTCCGACGACGCTATCGACGATGTATTCAACAGCCGTCGCGAAGCGCCCAGAGCAGCGCCTCGGCGAAGCTCGCCTGAACGAGCGCGATTTGCCGTGGGGTCATGAGGGCGGCAGGCAAGGCCCGTGCGTGCCTGCGGATTTCCTCGCCGGTGCGAATGGTTGCGTCCGTTACGCCGCCATCGATACCTTGCGCATCATCGCGTCGATCATCGCCTCCGCCAGCTCGCCGTAGACGGTTTCCCACGCGTCGGCGACCGCGTGCGTGAACTCCTCGTTCAGCGCCCGCTGGAGCGCCCACATCAGGGCCTCGCCGACCAGGGTGAAATGCTCGACCTTGGTGCCGTAGTCCGCGTGGCGTTCGCCCAGGACGGCGAGCTCGGGACCGAGCTTGTACGGGCACGACAGGCTCGCAACCGCATAACCGAGCGTGTCCATCAGCTTTTTCTTCTGCCCCGAAAGATCGGCCGCGAACATCGGGCGCACGTCCGGCGCCAGCTCGAACAGCCGCCGGTAGAACAGATCGGCCGCCGTCGCTGACATTGGCACGAGCTTGGCGAAGCTCGCCTGCACGAGCGCAATTTGCTGCGGTGTCATGAGCCAGCGGACGTATAGGCCGTGCGTTGCCGGTAGATTTCCCCGCCGGCGCGAATGGTTGCGTCTGTTACGCTATGCTCCGCTCCAATCGGAAGCACCTGACGCGAGGTGGTACGGTGATCGTCCACATCAACAGCTATCCCGGGGTGGGTAAGCTCACGATCGGTCGTGCGCTTGCCGAGCTGATCGGCGCCAGGCTTCTCGACAATCACAGCGTCTTCAACGTCGCCTTCGCCCTGACCGAGTTCCGCAGCCCCGCCTTCTACGACACCGTTCGCGCCGTTCGGGAGATCGCCTACCAGCGCATCCTGGAGCTTCCGGCCGGGGTTCCGGTCGTCCTGACCAACTGGTTTTGCAAGGGTCCGCGTGGGGCGAGGAGAATTGGGACCAGGCCATCGCCCTGGCCAAGGCGCGCGGCTGCGCCTTGAACGTGGTGCTGCTCGCCTGCTCGCCGGAAGAGAATGCGCGCCGCATCGTGACGCCGGAACGGGCCGCGAAACGCAAGCCGCAGGATGTGGAGATGGTCGGCGACAATCGCCGTGGCCGCCCATTGCTCGACCGCGGCGGCGATCGCCTGCTCCGGCTCGATGTGACGAACCTTCCCGCCCCCGCAGCCGCCCAGGAAATCGCCGGATGGCTGTCGGAGGATCGGCATTTCCCGTAACGGGGGACTTCTATTCGGCCGCGACGCCGAGCCCGATCGGGCAGCTCACGCCGGTGCCGCCGAGGCCGCAATAGCCGTTCGGGTTCTTGGCGAGGTACTGCTGGTGATAGTCCTCGGCGTAGTAGAACGCCGGCGCGTCGAGAATCTCGGTGGTGATCGCATCGCGCATGCCGTGCCGCTCGAGCTCCTTCTGGAACACCGCGCGCGACGCCTCGGCCGCCTTCTTCTGGCCGGCTGAGAAGGCGTAGATGCCCGAGCGGTACTGGGTGCCGACGTCGTTGCCCTGGCGCATGCCCTGGGTCGGGTCGTGCGCCTCCCAGAAGATCTTGAGCAGCGCCTCGTAGCTGGTCTTCTTCGGGTCGAACCACACCATCACCACCTCGTTGTGGCCGGTGTAGCCCGAGCAGACTTCCTCGTAGGTCGGGTTGGGCGTCAAGCCCGCGGCGTAGCCGACGGCGGTCGCGTAGATGCCCGGCGCTTCCCAGAACTTGCGCTCGGCGCCCCAGAAGCAGCCCAGCCCGAACATCGCCTGCTCGAGGCCGGCCGGGAGTGGCGGCTGGATACGGTTGCCGTTGACGAAGTGCGTGGCCGGCACGGCGAAGCCCGGCTTGTCCCGCCCCGGCAGCGCGCGGTCGGCGGTCGGCATCTCGGCCTTCTTGCGAAGGATCTGCCACATGGTCCGCTCCTCAATTTGCTCGGGTCCAATATGGCCCTAGAATGCCCTTGAATCGAGGGGGAGACGGCGGGCCATGGCGGTGTTTTTCATTTGCGCCGGGCTGTTGGGCCTGCTGGCCGTCGCGCTGACGATGTATGTCGGCCGCATGCGCACCCGGAAGAAGATCTTCCTGGGCGACGGCGGCGATCCCGAGCTGATCGCCGCGATCCGCGCCCACGGCAACCTGCTCGAGCTGACGCCGCTGATCCTGGTCCTGCTCTGGATGATGCACGGGCCGACCGGCCATCGCATGGCCGACATCCTGGCCATCATCCTGGTGGTCGCGCGCTTCCTCCATGCCGGCGGCATGCTGGGCATCCTGCCGTACGGGCGGCCGGCGGGCGCCATCGCCACCACCGTGGTGCTGGCCTGGGCGGCGGTGACCCTGATCGTCGCCGGCATCCGGGGATTCTGATCCAGGCCATGGGCGAGCCGGTCACGGTCCCGCTCTGGCTGCTCCTGGCGATCGCCGCTTTCGCCGCCTGGTCGCTGGTCGACCGGCTGCTGATCCCGAGCGTGCGCTGGCTGCTGCGCCGCCGCCTCAACCGGCTGATCGACACTGTCAACCGCCGGCTCGACGTCGAGATCAAGCCGTTCCAGCTCACCAAGCGGCAGGTGCTGATCGACCGGCTGGTCTACGACCCGCCGGTGATCGAGGCGGCCAACGAGCACGCCCGCGCCAACAACCTGCCGCGCGACGTGGCGATGGCCGAGGTCCGCCGCTACGCCCGCGAGATCGTGCCGAGCTTCAACGCCTATCTCTATTTCCGGATCGGCTATGCGCTGGGCCGCGCGCTCGCCAACCTGCTCTATCGCGTGCGGCTGGGCTTCGCCGACGCCGAGACCGCGGCCGGGGTGCCGCCCGGCACCACGGTGGTGTTCGTCATGAACCACCGCAGCAACATGGATTACGTGCTGGTCGCCTTCCTCGCCGCCGAGCGCACCGCGCTCAGCTACGCGGTCGGCGAGTGGGCGCGGATCTGGCCCCTGCAGCAGCTGATCCGCGCGATGGGCGCCTACTTCGTGCGGCGCAACTCCAACAACCCGGTCTATCGCCGCGTGCTCGAGCGTTACGTCCACATGGCGACCGAAGCCGGCGTGGCGCAGGCCATGTATCCCGAGGGCGGGCTGTCGCGCGACGGCCGCCTGCGCGAGCCCAAGCTCGGCCTCTACGACTACATGCTGAAGTCGTTCGATCCCGCCGGCGCGCACGACATCGTGTTCGTGCCGGTGGCGCTGAACTACGACCGCGTGCTGGAGGATCGCACGCTGCTGCGATCGCTCGACCGCGAGGCGCCGCGGCGCAGCGCCTTGTATGCAGCGCACACGGCGGCGCGCTTCTGGCTGGGTCAGCTCTGGCTGATGCTGACAGGCCGCTGGTTCCGTTTCGGTTACGCTTGCGTGAATTTCGGTCGGCTGGTGTCGGCACGGGAATGGCTCGCCAAGAATGGCGGCGATTTGCGTGGCCTCGACAAGGAACGCCGCTTCGAGGTCATCGGCCGGCTGGCGCACGACGTCATGGCCGAGGTGGCGGGCCTGGTGCCGGTCCTGCCGGTGTCGCTGATCGCCACCGTGCTGCTCGACGCCGGCGAGCCGATCGACGAGTTCGACCTCAAGCTGCGCGCCGGCAGGCTGATGGCCGAGTTCGAGGGACGCGGCGCCAAGCTCTACGTGCCGCGCGGCGACCGCGACTACGCCATCCATGTCGGCTTGCGCATGCTGACGCTGCGCCGGCTGGTCGAGGAGCGCGCCGGGCTGTTCGCTGCCGTACCCGACGAGCGGCCGCTGCTCGCCTACTACGCCCATTCGGTGGCACACTTGCGCGGCCGATGATCGAGAAGCTCTGGCAAATCTTCCTGAAGTCGTTCTTCGGGTTCTTCGAGAACCGGCTGTCGACGTCGGCCGCGGCGATGGCGTTCTACACCATGTTCGCGCTCGGCCCGATCATGATCTTCTCGATCGCCATCGCCGAGCCGTTCGTCGGCAAGCTGATGGCGCAGCAGGCGATCCTCGACGCGCTCGGCACCATCGTGGCGCCCGAGCAGCTGAAGGGCATCCAGCGCTTCGCCCAGGAGGACCTGTTCAAGGGCGGCGGCATCGCCGCGATCATCGGCGCCAGCGTGCTGATCTACACCGGCAGCCGCGTGTTCGTGGAGCTCGACGACAGCTTCGACGTGATCTGGCGCGGCGCCAGCCCGCGCCGCATGCATCCGGTGCTGGCGACCCTGCAGTCGCGCGGCCTGGCGCTGCTGATGATGGTGATCCTGGGCGTGCTGCTGATCGCCGTCATCCTGACCAGCGTGCTGATCTCGGCCTATGCCGGCGCGCTGGAGAAGTTCCCGGTGCTGGGCGTGTGGATCGGCCCGGCGATCTCGGGCTTCACCCACTACGGCATCCTCACCACCTTCTTCGTGCTGATCTACAAGTGGCTGCCGACCGGCGGCGTGCCGTGGCGCTTCGCGCTGGTCAGCGGCGGCGTCAACTCGATCCTGTTCGGCCTCGGCAACCGCGCCCTGGTCTACTACTTCGAGGTGACGCAGATCACCTCGGCGTTCGGCGCCACCGCGGGCTTCGCCGCGATCATGGTCTGGATGTACTGGACGGCGCTCACCATCCTGATCGGCGCCCAGGTCGGCCGCGCCACGCGCGACGTCTTGCTGGCGGAAACGACGATCGAGGTCCCGAAGGACAAGATTTAATTTTCTGCCGTCCTGAGCGCAGCGAAGGACCTCATGGCATATCGGCGGGCACGCCGCTCGCAATCGCAATGAGATCCTTCGCTTCGCTCAGGATGACAGACGGGGTACGCGCCCCAGCCTAAAACATCGTCGCCAGCACCCGGTCCGGCGGCTTGTGGCCGTCAGCGAAGGTCTTGATGTTGATCAGCACCTTCTCGCCCATCTCGATGCGGCCCTCGAGGGTGGCCGAGCCCATGTGCGGCAGCAGCACCACGCTGTCGAGCTCGAGCAGCTTGGGGTTGACCTGCGGCTCGTGCTCGTAGACGTCGAGGCCGGCGCCGGCGAGCTCGCCGGCGCGCAGCATGCGCACCATGGCGTTCTCGTCGATCACCTCGCCGCGCGCGGTGTTGACGATGATCGCCGTCGGCTTCATCAGCTTCAGCCGCCGCGCCGACAACAGATGGAACGTCGCCGGCGTGTGCGGGCAGTTGACCGACACGATGTCCATGCGTGCCAGCATCTGGTCGAGGCTCTCCCAGTAGGTCGCCTCGAGCTCGCTCTCGATGTCGGGATGGACGCGCTTGCGGTTGTGATAGTGGATCGACAGCCCGAAGCCGCGCGCCCGCCTGGCCAGCGCCTGGCCGATGCGGCCCATGCCGACGATGCCCATGCGCTTGCCGAGCAGCCGGCCGCCCAGCATCGCGGTCGGGCTCCAGCCGGTCCATTTGCCGGCACGCACCAGGCGCTCGCCCGCGCCCATGCGCCGCGCGGTGGCGAGCACCAGCGCCATCGACATGTCGGCAGTGTCCTCGGTCAGCACGCCCGGCGTGTTGGTGACGATGATGCCGCGCTGGCGGGCGGTGTCGAGATCGATGTGGTCGACGCCGGTGCCGAACGAGGCGATCAGCTTCAGCCGCGGCCCGGCCTGGCTCAGCACGCGGCTGTCGATGCGGTCGGTGACGGTCGGCACCAGCACGTCGGCGGTCTTGACCGCGTCGATCAGCTCGGCGGCGGTCAGCGGCTTGTCCTCGGCGTTCAGCCGGGTATCGAACAATTCCATCAGCCGCGTCTCGATCGCACTGGGCAGGGTGCGGGTGACGATCACCAGCGGCTTTTTCTTCGCGACGGTCGGCATTCCTGCCCGGATACCGTTCCGTTCCCCGCTTGTCCAGACGACGACTGGGGGTTCGCGCCAAAAGCGCCGGCTTTTCAAGTGGTTGTCGTCGGGTGTGCGGAAATGCGGTATAAACGTGGCAATGCGAATTCGACCGTCCGCTCCCCTCTGGGCGGCCTGCGTTGCGTTGGTGCTGTTGGTTGGCCCCGTGCTGGCGGCCGAGCCGCCGGCGTCGGCCCAGCGCAAGGGCTCGGGCCTGCCGCTGCCACGCTTCGCCACGCTGAAGTCGGACGAGGTCAATGTCCGGGCCGGACCGGGCCCGCGCTACCCGATCGACTGGGTATTCAAGCGCAAGGGCATGCCGGTCGAGATCGTCGCCGAGTTCGAGAACTGGCGGAAAATCCGCGACTTCCAGGGCGCCAGCGGCTGGGTCTACCAGGGCCTGCTGACTGGCAAGCGTTCCTTCGTCATCCCGACCAAGATGGCCAGCCTGCACAAGACCCCGGCGGCGTCCGCCGAGGTGATCGCCAAGCTCGAGCCCGAGGTGATGGGCGAGATCCGGTCGTGCGTCGGCGACTGGTGCCGGGTGAAGGTCTCGGGCGTCAGCGGCTGGCTGGAGCGCGGCGAGATCTGGGGCGTCTATAAGTCCGAGCCGATCAACTAGGTGCCTTCAGAGGCGCTAGCGGGTGCGGACGGGGGCGCTTAGAACGGTTCCGTGGCCCACGCCGTCAGCGCCTCCTACCAACGCTCCGACCACATGCCGCCGGTGGCCGCGCTGCTCGCTGCCCTGCTGCATGCCGCCACGGCGCTGGCGCTGTTCCTGGTCTCGCCGCTCAACCGGCACGACCTCGCCGACAACGCGATCACCGTGACCTTCGAGGAGCCGAAGGAAGAAGCCAAGCCCCCCGCCCCGCCGCCGGCCGAACCGGTACAGGAGGCCGCCAGGCCGCCGGCCCCGCCGCCTCCACCGGCCGCCGAAGCAGCGCCGCCCCCGCCACCGCCCGCCGCGGCGGCCAAACCCAAGCCCGAGCCCAGGCCGCAGGAACAGCCCCGGTCGAAGATACCCGTCGGCATCTCACCGCCCGCCCCGGACTCGCCAGACCCGCCGGCGCAGAAAGAGACCGCCAAGCCCACCATCCGGGAAGCGGTCGAGCCGCCGAAGCCGGCCGAGCCCGTGGACGCCAAATCCGAACCGCCGCCGGTCACGCCCGAGCCCGAAAAGCCCCCGGAAAAACCCGTCGAGCCGGCGCAGCAGGCCGCCGCCGCGCCGGCGCCCAAGACGCCGCCGCCCGAGCCACCGCTCGAGAAGGCCGTGCCCCCGGTCGAGACACCGCCCGCGCCGCTCACCATGCGCGACTTCGTCAAGGTCCTGCCGCCGCCGCCTGCACCGGCGCCTGCACCGGCCCACCCGCCGCAGCCGCAGCATCAGCAGCCGGCGCCGAGCCAGACGCTGCAGCATTCGCCGCTGTCGACGGCGCCGCCCCCGCCGGTATCGCAGAGCTCGTCGAGCGCATCGGTCTCGACCTTCGTCAATCCGTCCGCCGTCGTTGCCCGCAATCGCACTTTCGACATCTATCGTCTGCAGGTCGCGTCTCGAATCTCGCAGCAGCGCGTCTTCGCCGCGAACAACAGCGAGGAAGGGGCCGTGGAGCTCAGTATCTCGATCGCGCGAGACGGCCGCCTGCTCGACGTCCGCGTCAGCCGGTCGAGCGGCTTTCCCCGGCTCGACTCGGCGGTGCTCGAAGCGGCGCGGGCGGCATCGCCCTATGCGCCGCCGCCGATAGAAATCTCGGGCAATCCGGTGTCGTTCGTTCTGCCGATGGGCTATCGCAAGACGAACTGAGGCGTCAGGCGAAGTCCTGCGCCAGCGCCTGCCGGACCGCGTTGGGCATCACTGCCATGTGACCGTAGTTCGGATGATCGAAGCCGACGATGACGTCGCCCGTGCCACCCTTGAAGGCCGCGATCTGCGCCACGGCGAAGGGGAAGCGGATGAACTGCACCGACGAGGCCTTGCCGTCCTCGCGGCTGCGCTCCTGGTCCTCCTCGGCGACGCCGCGCACGATCTCGCTGCCGACGCGGATGAAAGCCTTGTCCTCGACGCCACCCAGGTTGGCGAGCACGCGGGCGCGGCGGATCGGATCGTCGATCTCGAACATCACCGTCGCCACCAGCTCGGCCCCCTGCGGGATCAGCGGATTGTAGGCCGCGAGCTCGTCCGGCAACTGCTCGGCGCCGCCCTTCTCGATGAAGAGCATCTCGTGCACCTGGTGCAGCATGGTGTCGTAGCTCTCGAAGTAGAAGGTCGCGAACGGCCCGACCTCGAGCCGACGGTTCTTCTTGATCTCGCTGATGCGCTTGCGGCGCTCGGCCCGCTGCGGCGCGTAGTCCTTCAGCGGGATGATGACCGAGGGCTCAATCTTTCGCGGCGTCATCGGAGTCCTCCTTCGGCCTGTAGGCACGCGCGAAGATCTCGATCGGATGATCGGCGCGGAGCGGCTTGGGCCTGGTCTCGCCCGCTTCCTTTTCCATCACCTGCAACAGGTGCTCGGCGGCAAGCGGGCATTCCGAGGCGACGTGGCCGGTGTTGTTCTTCAGCGCCGCCTGCGCCGCCGGCCTGCCGACCTTGACCGCGATGTCGAAGTTCTCGGTGCGGGCGCCCCAGATGCCGCCATGGCCGCTGCAGCGCTCGATCACCGCGACTCGGGTCTTGGGGATCAGGCGCAGCATCTCCGCGCCCTTCGGTCCCATGTTCTGCGCCCGCGCGTGGCAGGCGAGATGCAGGCTGATGCCGCCTTCGACCGGGTTGAGGCCCTCGGCGAGGCCGTGCTTCTTGGCGATGTCGACCACGTATTCGGAGAGATCGAAGGTCGCCCGCGACAGCCGCTCGATGTCGGGATCCTTCGGCAGGATCAGCGGCCATTCGAATTTCAGCATCAGCGCGCAGCTCGGCGTCAGCGCCACCACGTCGTAGCCCTTGTCGACCCACGGCAGCAGCGCCGCGGAAACGGTGCGCGCGGCAGCCGCAACAGTTTCCAGGTCGCCCAGCTCGAGCTTGGGCATGCCGCAGCAAGCCGGATGCACGACCTCGGTCTCGACACCGTTCTGCGCCAGCACGTCGAGCGTTGCCTTGCCGATCTCGGTGTTGTGGAAGTTGACGAAGCAGGTGGCATAGAGCACCGCCTTGCGCTTGCCGAAGGCCGGCGCCGCCGCATTCAGCTCGACCGGCTCGCGATGCGCCATCGCCTCGAAGGTCTCGCCGGCCTGCCTGGGCAGCCGCGCGCCGTGATGGATGCCGGCGTACTTCTCGAGACTGCGCCGCATCGGCTGGTTGGTCTCGTCGGTCGCCCAGTTGATCAGCTCGGCGGCGAAGGTGCCGAGCCGGCCGGCGCGATCGGTGTCGGCGAGCTGGCTCTCGACGAAGCCGATGCCCTTCTTGCGCGCCTGCACCGCGCGATGGCGCAGCATCAGGTGCGGGAAGTCGAGATTCCACGGATGCGGCGGCACGTACGGACACTTGGTCATGAAGCACATGTCGCAGAGCGTGCAGGCCTGCTCGACCTCGGCGAAACGCTCCTTCGGCACGCCGTCGAGCTCGCCGGTCGGGCCGTTGTCGATCATCTCGAACAGGCGCGGGAAGGAATCGCAAAGGTTGAAGCAGCGCCGGCAGCCGTGACAGATGTCGAAGACGCGCTCCATTTCCTTCTCGAGCGCGGCCTCGTCCCAGAACCACGGGTTCTGCCAGTCGAGGGGGTGACGGGTCGGGGCTTCGAGGCTGCCTTCGCGCATGGATCGCTCTGTCGATGGGACGAAAAAGGGGACCCGCAGGTCCCCTTTGCCTGTTCAGGCGGGTGATCAGGCCATCGTGTCCAGGGCCTTCTGGAAGCGCCCGGCGTGGCTCTTCTCGGCCTTGGCGAGGGTCTCGAACCAGTCGGCGATCTCGCTGAAGCCTTCCTCGCGGGCGGTGCGCGCCATGCCTGGGTACATGTCGGTGTATTCGTGGGTCTCGCCCGCGATCGCCGCCTTGAGGTTGGCCGAGGTCTCACCGATCGGCAGGCCGGTCGCCGGGTCGCCGCTCACCTCGAGGAACTCGAGATGGCCGTGCGCGTGGCCGGTCTCGCCCTCGGCGGTCGAACGGAACACGGTCGCGACGTCGTTGTAGCCTTCGACGTCAGCCTTCTGTGCGAAGTAGAGGTAGCGGCGGTTCGCCTGGCTCTCGCCCGCGAACGCCGCCTTCAGATTGCCTTCGGTCTTAGACCCTTTGAGGTTCGCCACTGGTCACTCCTCCTCGGAAATTGCGAGGCGGATACTGGGGACCTGGCACTAAACCGTCAAGCAGTTTAGAATATTTCTAATAATTGAAAACGATTCGCAAGTCGCCCAAGGAATTCGGGGACTTAGCGACGAACCCGTACGATCACATCGACCCGTGAAACCTTCGTGCCCCGAGGCGGCGAGGGCAGGCCGGCGATGGTCACGTCGTCCGACGGGAAGTCGTGCAGCTCGTTGTCGGTCTCGACGAAGAAGTGGTGGTGATGACCGGTATTGGTGTCGAAATACGACCGGCCGGGCGCCACCACGACCTCGCGCAGCAGGCCGGCATCGCGGAACTGGTTCAGGGCGTTGTACACCGTGGCCAGGGAAACCGGGCTCTTGGCCAACCGCACCTCGGCATGCAGGCTTTCGGCCGTGACATGGCGATGACCGTCACCGAACAGCACGCGCGCCAAGGCGACCCGCTGGCGGGTCGGGCGCAGGCCGGCGGCCCGGAGGCGAACCGCAAAATCGGTCTCGGGGATGACGGAAGACATGGCTAACGCGCCATATGTAAGGACGGAATTAAGGCCTGGGAAGGGCCATCCGGGGCTATTTGGGCGGTTTGCGCAAGACGGCCGGCGTCCCTATTCTGCGGCGCGCTCCGCAATGGAGCGACCGGTGGACGGTGATAGAGTGAGCGAACAGAAGCATAGTTACACTTTCGAGGACCTGATCGAGTGCGCGAAGGGGCGTCTGTTCGGGCCGGGCAACGCGCAACTGCCGCTCCCGCCGATGCTGATGTTCGACCGGATCACCCAGATCAACGACAAGGGCGGCAGGTACGGCAAGGGCGAGGTCGTGGCCGAGCTCGATGTGAAGCCCGATCTCTGGTTTTTCGCCTGCCATTTCAAGGGCGACCCGGTGATGCCCGGGTGCCTCGGCCTCGACGCCCTGTGGCAGATGGCGGGGTTCTTCCTTGGCTGGATGAAGGCGCCGGGCCGCGGCCGGGCGCTGGGCGTCGGTGAGGTCCGGCTCACCAGCATGATCGTGCCCACCGTGAAGAAGCTCACCTACCATGTGCACATGAAGCGCGTGATCCTGCGCCGCCTCGTCATGGGCATCGCCGACGGCATCGTCACCGCCGACGACAATGTGGCGTTCGAGGTGAGCGACATGAGGGTCGGTCTTTTCAAGGACGGCGCGCAAGCTGCCGCGGCGGCGAGCTGATCATGCGCCGTGTCGTAGTCACGGGCCTCGGCGTGGTGTCGTCGATCGGCAACAACGCCAATGAAGTCACGCAGTCGCTGAAAGACGGCAAGTCCGGCATCGAGTTCGTGCCGCAGTACAAGGAGCTGGGCTTCCGCAGCCAGGTCGCCGGCACCCTCAAGCTCAATCCCGAGGAGCTGGTCGACCGTCGCCTGATGCGCTTCATGGGCAATGGCGGCGCCTATGCCTATCTCGCAATGAAGGAGGCGATCGCGGACGCGGGCCTCAGCGAGAAGGAGATCTCCAACGAACGCACCGGCCTGGTCGCGGGCTCGGGCGGCCCGACCACGGGCGCGATCGTGCAGGCGGCGCTGACCACCAAGGAAAAGGGGCCCAAGCGGGTCGGCCCGTTCCAGGTGCCGCGCGCCATGTCGAGCACGGTCTCGGCCAACCTCGCGACGGCCTTCAAGATCAAAGGGCTCAGCTATTCGATCAGCTCGGCCTGCTCGACCTCGGCGCATTGCATCGGCAACGCCGTCGAATGCATCCAGCTCGGCAAGACCGACCGCATGTTCGCGGGCGGCGGCGAGGAGCTCGACTGGACGCTGTCGGTGCTGTTCGACGCCATGGGCGCGATGTCGTCCAAGTACAACGACCAGCCGCAGCGCGCGAGCCGCGCCTACGACAAGGATCGCGACGGCTTCGTGATCTCGGGCGGCGGCGGCATCCTGGTGCTCGAGGAGCTCGAGGCCGCCCGCGCGCGCGGCGCCAGGATCTACGCCGAGGTGATCGGCTACGGCGCGACCTCGGACGGCGCCGACATGGTGGCGCCCTCCGGCGAGGGCGCGGTGCGCTGCATGAAGCTCGCGGTCGAGGGCTTCCCCGGCGCGGCCCGGCGCAACGCGCCGGTCGACTACATCAACACCCACGGCACGGCGACGCCGGTCGGCGACATCACCGAGCTCGACGCGATCCGCGCAGTGTTCGGCGACAAGCTGCCGACCGTCAGCTCGACCAAGTCGCTGACCGGGCACAGCCAGGGCGCGACCGGCGCGCACGAGGCGGTCTACTCGCTGCTGATGCTGCACAACGACTTCGTGGCGCCGTCGGTCAACATCGACAATCTCGATCCCGGCGCCGAGGGCTATCCGATCGCCCGCCAGCGGATCGACAATGCCGGCCTGCAGACGGTGATGTCGAACAGCTTCGGCTTCGGCGGCACCAACGCCTGCCTGCTGTTCTCGCGCTACGACCACTAGAGGAAAATATGCCTGACGCCGCTTCGGGGGAGACGACGCCACAACCGTCGTCGAAAACCGGCGAGCTACCCGTCGTCGCCAAGCTGATGCAAGGCAAGCGGGGGCTGGTGATGGGCGTCGCCAACGACCGCTCGATCGCCTGGGGTATCGCCCAGGCGCTGCATGCGGCGGGCGCGGAGCTCGCCTTCACCTACCAGGGCGGCGCGTTCGGCAAGCGCGTGATCCCGATGGTCGAGAAGCTCGGCGCCAAGATCATCCTGGAGGCCGACGTCGAGAACGAGGCCAGCCTCGACGCGCTGTTCGAGCGGCTGAAGAGCGAATGGGGCCGGCTCGACTTCGTGGTCCATGCCATCGCCTTCTCCGACAAGGAGGAGCTGAAGGGCCGCTACGTCGACACCACCAAGGCCAACTTCCAGCGCAGCCTCACCATCTCCTGCTATTCGTTCACCGAGATCGCGCGCAAGGCGCTGCCGCTGATGACCGACGGCGGCAGCCTGATCACGCTGACCTTTGAGGGCGCGACGCGCGTGATGCCGTCGTACAACGTGATGGGCGTCGCCAAGGCCGCCCTCGAGGCGAGCGTGCGCTACCTCGCGGCCGATCTCGGGCCGCAGGGCGTGCGCGTCAACGCGATCTCGCCCGGCCCGATGCGAACCCTCGCCGGTGCGGTGATCGGCGGCGCGCGCTACGTCTATCGCGTGTCGCGCAATGCCTCGCCGCTGCGCCGCAACGTCGAGCTCTCCGACGTGGGCGGTGCCGCGCTCTACTATCTGTCCGACTTGAGCGCCGGTGTCACCGGCACGGTGCATTTCGTCGATTCGGGCTATCACGCCATCGGCCTGCCGCACGACGGCAGCCTCGGCGGTCCGGACGAATAACAGCCGGCTGTGCTCGGGCCATGCGCCCGATCATTGCGAAACTTCTCGTCGGATTGGCCTGCAACGGACGCATCAGCTTCCCGCTGGCGATGCGCGAGCCGGTCAAGTCGCTCAACCGCCGATCAGACGATCACGATGTCCATCGTCGTCGTGAACGCGCCGGCCTCGATGCCGTCGGCGGGCTGCAGGCGCATGTCGATGCGCTCGCGCTGCCGAGCATCGCGCGCCGCGGCGCGATAGACGAAGTCGCGCTCGTTCTGCGGGTCGTCGGCGAGATAGAACTGCGTCGTGAGCTGCCGTCCGTCGGCCGTCGCCACCTTGAGATGGATGTGCGGCGTACGGCCGGGATAGGCGACCGGCTTCAGGGTGCGGAAGCGATAGGTGCTCTGCGCATCGGTCAGCATCTTGCCGTAACCCTGGAACGCCGAATCGCGCCGATCGCGGCCCGGCTGCCGCGGATGGTCGTAGATCCCGTGTGCATCGCATTGCCAGATCTCGACCAGCGCGCCGTCCAGCGGCTTGCCCGAAGCGTCGAGCACGCGGCCCTGCAGATGCAGGACGGTGCCCAGGGCATGCGCCGCCTGTCCGCGCACCTGCACGAGGTCGTTGTCGGAATCGGTCGGGAAGGCCGTCGGGTAGAACGGCCCCTCGGTCTGCGCCGGCGTGGCGACGAGGCCGGCGGCGAGCGAATCGCCCAGCGGCAGGATGGACGTGCCGGCGGCGGCGAGCAGCAGGCGGCGGGAGAAGGGTCGCATGATCATGCCTCCCTATACGCAGGCGGAAGCCGCAGCCTCCCTTTACGCGCGGCGCGTGCGGTGCTTCCGATCGATCAACATTACCAGCTTCAAGTCAATCCGGCTCGCCAGCGTAAAGGCAACCTGCTCGTAGGTCAGCCGGCCCTCGCGCGGGTGCTCGAAGATGCGCTCGCCGCCCAGCGGCACCACCACCTCATGCTCGTCCCAGCACTGGGCGAAGAAATCGCTGCGGCCGCGCAAATCGTCGACCAGCGCGACCAGGGCGGGATCGTCGAGATGGCGGCTCGATTCGGCGCGGAACTCCGCCAGCACGCGGCGCGCCCGCCCATTCCAGTCGGGAATCACCCGCCGCGCGACCGGGTTCAGGAACACGTAGCGCAGCAGGTTGGCCTCCTCGCCATCGAGCCAGCTGACGAACAAGCGCCGCGCCGCCTCGTTGCAGGCGCGCGCGTTCCACAGCCGGTCGAGCACGTAGGCGGGCCCCGAGATCGAGGCCAGCGCATCGGCCAGCGTCGGCGGCACGTCCATGGCGTCGTCCGAGAGCGGCGACGCCGGGTCGATGCGGCCCGCGATCTGGAAAAGATAGGCGCGCTCAGCCGGCGTGAGCTGCAAGGCTTGCGCCACCGAGGCCAGTGCTTGGGGCGAGGCCGCCACGTCGCGGCCCTGTTCCAGCCAGGTGTACCAGGTGACGCTGAGGCCACAGCGCTGCGCCACCTCCTCGCGCCGCAGGCCGGGCGTGCGCCGGCGCTGTCCCGCCGGCAGGCCGAGGCCCGCCGGCGACAGGCGGGCGCGATGGGCGCGCAGGAATTCGCCCAGCGTGCGCTGCTGACGGTCGGTCCGGTCGGTCATGGTGGTAGTTATACCCGTATAACTACCCGCCTTGTACCAGCTTGGCCGGTCTGGTGATTTGAGGCGCGCCAGCCCCCAAGAGAGCCAAGGGGGAGCCACAAGGGAGCCAGCCCATGCGCCGTTTCCACATCGCCATCGCCGTTGCCGACCTCAAGGAGTCGATCGCCGACTACAGCCAGCGCCTCGGCGTGGCGCCGACCGCCGTCGTGCCCGGCAAGTACGCGCTGTTCCGCACCGAGACGCTCAACTTCTCGATCAACGAGATGCCGGCGCGCGCCGGCCAGCTACGCCATCTCGGCTTCGAGGACGACGCGGCGAAGGGCTTCTCCTCGACCCACGATATCAACGGCATCGAATGGGAGCTGTTCTCGCCGGCCGACCAGGACGCCAAGATCCCCGAGGTCTACGGCGACACCGTCGTCTGGGGCCGGCGGGCCGCCGAATGAAAAACGGCGGCCTCTCGGCCGCCGTTCTGCTCGCGGATGAGCGCTCTTACTGAGCCGCCGGAACGGCCGCCTCTTCGCGCGGCTTGTTCGAGATGTCCTCGCCGGTCTGCTGGTCGACCGCCTTCATCGACAGCCGCACCTTGCCGCGATCGTCGACGCCCAGCACCTTGACCTTCACCGGGTCGCCTTCCTTGACCACGTCGGTCACCTTGGCGACGCGGCGCGGCGCCAGCTCGGAGATGTGGACGAGGCCGTCGCGGGCGCCGAGGAAGTTCACGAAGGCGCCGAACTCGACGGTCTTCACGACCTTGCCGCTGTAGATCACGCCGATCTCGGGCTCGGCGACGATGCCCTTGATCCAGTCGATCGCGGCCTGGCCCTGCTTGGCGTCGACCGCAGCGACCTTGATGGTGCCGTCGTCCTCGATGTCGATCTTGGTGCCGGTGGTCTCGGTGATCTCGCGGATCACCTTGCCGCCGGTGCCGATCACTTCGCGGATCTTGTCCTTCGGGATGGTGAACTGGGTGATGCGCGGCGCGTTCTGGCTGACGCTCTCGCGCGCGCCGCCCAGGCCCTTGGCCATCTCGCCCAGGATGTGGATGCGACCATCCTTCGCCTGGCCGAGCGCCACCTGCATGATCTGCTCGTTGATCGAGGTGATCTTGATGTCCATCTGCAGCGCGGTGATGCCGCGCTCGGTGCCGGCGACCTTGAAGTCCATGTCGCCGAGGTGATCCTCGTCACCCAGGATGTCGGTCAGGACGGCGAAGCGCTCGCCTTCCTTGATCAGGCCCATGGCGATGCCCGCCACCGGCCGCTCCAGCGGAACGCCGGCGTCCATCAGCGACAGCGAGCCGCCGCAGACCGAGGCCATCGACGACGAGCCGTTCGACTCGGTGATCTCCGACACGATGCGGATCGTGTAGGGGAACTTGTCCTTGCCCGGCAGCATCGGGCGCAGCGCGCGCCAGGCGAGCTTGCCGTGGCCGATCTCGCGACGGCCGGGCGAGCCCATGCGGCGCACCTCGCCGACTGCGTACGGAGGCATGTTGTAGTGCATCATGAACGCCTCGCGGTACTCGCCCTCGAGCGCGTCGATGATCTGCTCGTCCTGGCCGGTGCCGAGGGTCGCGACCACGAGGGCCTGCGTCTCGCCTCTCGTGAACAGCGCGGATCCATGCGCACGCGGCAGGATGCCGGCCTCGGCGACGATCTGGCGGACCGTCTTGGTGTCGCGACCGTCGATGCGCTTGCCGGTGTCGAGGATGGCGCCCCGCACCACCTCGGCCTCGAGGTTGCCGAAGGCGTCGCCGAACTGGGCGGCCTCTTCCTCGTTGTCGGCGAACAGCTTCTTGGCCTCGTCCTTCACCGCGCCGACCTTCTGCTGGCGCAACAGCTTCTGGGTCTCGGTGTAGGCCTCGGTGAGCTTGCCGGCGAAACCGGCCTTGAGCTTGTCGGCGACCGTCTTGGCGGCGGCCGGCGGCTCGGCGAGCTGGATCGGATCCTTGGCGGCGTGCTCGGCGAGCTGGATGATCGCCTCGATCACCGGCTGGAACGAGCGATGGCCCTCCATCACCGCCTTCAGCATCACGTCCTCGGGCAGCTCCTTGGCCTCGGACTCGACCATCAGCACGCCTTCGGTGGTGCCGGCGACGACGAGGTCGAGGTCACTCTTCTCGGTCTGCTCGAGCGTCGGATTGACCACGAACTGGCCGTCGAGATAGCCCACGCGGGCCGCACCGATCGGACCCAGGAACGGCGCGCCCGAGAGCGTCAGCGCCGCCGACGTGGCGACCAGCGCGACGATGTCAGGATCGTTCTCCATGTCGTGCGCCAGGGTGGTGATCACCACCAGCGTCTCGTTGCGATAGCCCTCGGCGAACAGCGGGCGGATCGGACGGTCGATCAGACGCGAGGTGAGGACTTCCTTCTCCGAGGGACGGCCCTCGCGCTTGAAGAAGCCGCCCGGGATCTTGCCGGCGGCGAACGCCTTCTCCTGGTAGTTGACGGTCAGCGGGAAGAAATCGAGGCCGGGCTTCGGCTTCTTCTCGAAGACGACGGTGGCGAGCACCGTGGTGCCGCCGTAGGTGGCCAGCACCGCGCCGTCGGCCTGCCGCGCGATCTTGCCGGTCTCGAGGATCAGCTTGCGGCCGGCCCAGTCGACTTCCTTGCGGAACACTTTGAACATATCGGTCATATCCATCTTCCTTTCCTACCGGCCGCGCGCCCCCGCCTGGGCGCGACCGCCTACCGGCGCCCTTGCGCCGGCAGGACCGGGACAGGCCTTTGCACTCAGCCCCTGCCTTCCCGGTACCTACGAAGTCGCGACGCCGGCCGTACAAACGGGGACCAGACGACACGACGCGAAAAGGCCCCGCCGCAAAGGACGGGGCCGTGAACTCAACGACGCAGACCCAGACGCTCGATCAACGTGTCGTAGCGCTTGTTGTCCTTGGCCTTGAGATAGTCGAGCAGCCGGCGACGCTGACCGACCAGCTTCAGCAGGCCGCGGCGCGAATGGTGATCCTTCGCATGGCCCTTGAAGTGCTCGGTGAGGTTGCTGATGCGCTCGCTGAGGATGGCGACTTGCACTTCCGGAGAACCGGTGTCGCCCTCGCCCTGGGCATACGACTTGATGAGCTCCGCCTTGCGGTCGGCCGTGATCGACATCGGTGATCTCCTGAAACTAAAGGTTGAACACGCGCACCGGCTGGAGGGCGGCACCGTCGGAACGGACCAGAGCGACCAGCTTGCTGCCCGTCTCGGCACGAACCAAAGTGCCGGAGGGCGGTGCGTCCCGGGTCAAGAGCACCGGCTGGCCATGGCGCAGCCGATCCGCTTGGGTTCCTGTCAGGGCCAGCGCCGGGATGTCGTCCAGCGCGGTCGCGACGGGGACCAGGGCCCCGAGAAGCGGCGGAATATGCCCGAGGGCCTCCAGTTTGGAAAGCGAAATGGCCGCCTCCTCCCGGAACGGCCCGACGACGGTTCGACGCAGCGCCGACAGGTGTCCGACGGTGCCCAGGGCCTGCGCCAGGTCGCGGCCGAGCGACCGGATGTAGGTGCCCTTGCCGCAGGCGACCGCGAAATCTGCATGGTCCGCGTCAGGACGGCCCAGCAGCTCCAGCCGCTCGATCGAGACCTGGCGCGGCTTCAGCTCGACCGTCGCGCCCGCCCGGGCGAGGTCGTAGGCCCGCTTGCCGTCGATCTTCAGCGCCGAGAAGGCCGGCGGCATCTGCTCGATGGAGCCGATGAAGTTGGACAGCGCCGCGTGGATCGCCTCGTCGGTCGGGCGGACGTCAGAGGTCGCGGTGATCTCGCCCTCGCCATCGTCGGTCGCGCGCGCCTCGCCGAAGCGGAGCGTGAAGCGGTACTCCTTGCGGCCGTCCATCACGAACGGGACGGTCTTGGTCGCCTCGCCCAGGGCGATCGGCAGCACGCCGGTCGCCAGCGGATCGAGGGTGCCGCCGTGGCCCGCCTTCTCGGCGGCGAACAGCCAGCGCACCCTGCCGACCGCCTGCGTCGAGCCCAGCCCCAGGGGCTTGTCGAGCACGACCCAGCCGTCGACCTTGTTCTTCGGCCGCTTCAGGCTCACTTGTCCTCGATGTCGCGCGCCACGTCAGGGCGGCGCAGCAGGCTGCCGATCTTGTCCGCCTCGTCGAAGGTCGCGTCGAGCTGGAAGCGGATCTCCGGCGCGCTCCGCAGCCCCGCCTTCTCGCTCACCCGGGCGCGGAACCACGGCGCGGCGCGGCGCAGGGCGGCGAGCAGCCGCGCGCTGTCCTTGCCGCCGAGCGGCATGACGAAGGCCGTGGCGTTGCGCAGGTCGGGGCTGACATCGACCGAGGTCACGGTGATGCGCGCGTCGCGCAGCTCCGGATCGCGCATGTCGCCGCGCTCGAGCAGCTCCGCCAGCAGGTGGCGGATCTCCTCGCCGACTCGCAACTGGCGCTGGCTGTGGCCGCGATCGCTTTTGTCTTTGTCCGAAGAGCGACGCCGGGACATGGCGTTCTTTCCCTCAATTGCTCCCCCTTCGCGCAACTCGCGAAGGGGAGGAAAGTCTCGTTACAACGTCGGCTTCACTTCCTCGACGTCGAAGCACTCGATCACGTCGCCGACCTTGATGTCGTCGTAGTTCTCGAACGCCATGCCGCACTCGAAGCCGTGCTGGACCTCGCGGACCTCGTCCTTGAAGCGGCGCAGCGTCTTCAGCGTGCCCTCGTGGATCACCACGTTGTCGCGCAGCAGGCGGACCTTGGCGCCGCGCTTGACCATGCCCTCCGTGATCATGCAGCCGGCGACATTGCCGACCTTGGTGATGCGGAAGACCTCGCGGATCTGCGCGTTGCCGAGGAACGTCTCCTTGTAGGTCGGATCGAGCAGGCCGACCATCAGCTGCTCCATGTCCTCGGTCACCTTGTAGATGATCGAGTAGTAGCGGATGTCGATCTTGTCGCGCTTGGCGATCTCGCGCGCCTGCGGGTTGGCGCGCACGTTGAAGCCGATGATCAGCGCACCCGACGCCTTGGCCAGCGTCATGTCGGCCTCGCTGATGCCGCCGACGCCCGAGTAGACGACGCGCGTCACGACCTTGTCGTTGCCGAGGCGCGACAGCGCGCCGGCCAGCGCTTCCGCCGAGCCCTGCACGTCCGCCTTGATCAGCACCGGCAGCTCCTTGGCGGTACCCTCGCGGATACCCTTCATCATCTCCTCGAGAGTGCCGCGGCCGCCCGCGGCACGGGCCAGCTCGACCTGGCGGTCGCGCCGGGCGCGGAAGTCGGCGATCTCGCGCGCACGCGCCTCGCTCTCCACGACATGGAACTCGTCGCCCGCCTGCGGCGTGCCGGCGAGCCCCAGGATCTCGACCGGGAAGGCGGGACCCGCTTCCTCGACCTGCTGGCCGCGATCGTCGACCAGGCGACGGACACGACCCCACACCGCGCCGGCGACCAGCACGTCGCCGACCTTGAGCGTGCCCTTCTGCACCAGCACGGTCGCCACCGAGCCGCGGCCCGGATCGAGCTTGGCCTCGATCACCACGCCGTCGGCGGCGCGTTTGGGATTGGCCTTGAGCTCGAGCACCTCGGCCTGCAGCAGGATCGCTTCCTCGAGCTTGTCGAGGTTCATCTTCTTGGTCGCTGAGACCTCGATCGACTGGACCTCGCCGCCCAGCTGCTCGACCTGGATCTCGTCGCGCAGCAGCTCGTTCTGGACGCGGCTCGCGTCGGCGCCGGCCTTGTCCATCTTGTTGATGGCGACGATGATCGGCACCCCCGCCGACTTGGCGTGGGCGATCGCCTCCTTGGTCTGCGGCATGACGCCGTCGTCGCCGGCCACCACCAGCACGACGATGTCGGTCACCTTGGCGCCGCGGGCGCGCATGGCGGTGAACGCTGCGTGGCCCGGCGTGTCGAGGAAGGTGATCTTCTGCTGCGACGGCAGCGTCACCTGGTAGGCGCCGATATGCTGGGTGATGCCGCCGGCCTCGTGCGCGGCCACGTCGGTCGCGCGCAGCGCGTCGAGCAGCGACGTCTTGCCGTGATCGACATGGCCCATGATCGTGACCACCGGCGGACGCGACACCATCGAGTCCTCGGCATCGACCGCGTCGGTCAGGCCGGTCTCGACGTCGCCTTCGTTGACCCGCTTGGGCCGGTGACCCATCTCGGTCACCACCAGCTCGGCGGTGTCGGGATCGATCGCCTGGTTGATGGTCGCCATGACGCCCATGCCCATCAGGGTCTTGATCACGTCGCCGCCGCGCTCGGACATGCGCTGCGCCAGCTCCTGGACCGTGATGGTCTCGGGGATGGTGACCTCGCGATAGACCTTCTGCTGCGGCTCGGCGTCGAACTCGCGGCGGCGTTCGCGCTCCAGGCGGCGGCGCTGCTGCGCCACCGACCGGCTGCGGAAGTCGTTCTCGCCGGCGACGGCACGGCCGACGTCGACCTTGTCCGAACGGCGCTTGGGCGCCTCGCGGCGGGCGCCAGCCGGCGGCGTCGGCGCGCGCTTGGGTGTCATCGGCCCGGGGCGCATCGGCGGACGGCGGATGCCGCCAGGACCGCCCGACGGCGGCGACGAGCCCGGCGACCGCGGCACGATCACCGGACGGCCCGGCATCGGGCCGGACGAGCGCGGCGGCGCGGACGGCGCGCGGGCAGCCGGCGGAGCCGCCGGCGGGCGGACGCCGATCTCCTCGACCTGGCGGGCCATCGGCGTCTGCGGCGCGGCGTCGGCCTGGTCCATCCGCTTCTGGACCAGCGCATCGGCCTTCCGCTTCATCTCGTCGTCGGCCTTCTTGCGCGCCTCTTCCTCGGCAAGCCGGCGCCGGTGCTCTTCCTCGGCGGCGTGGCGCACCTTGTCCTCGGCCTCGCGGCGCTTGGCGTCCTCGGCGGCACGCTGGCGCGCGACCTCGGCGTCGCGGTTGGCGTCGACCAGCGCGCGCGCGCGCGCCTCCTTCTCTTCCTCGGTCAGCGTCTTCAGCACGATGCCGCCGCGACCGGGCTGCTGCGCCGGACGCGTCGACAGGGTCGAGCGGCCACCGCCCGATGGCGCGGGCGCGCGCGCCGCGGTCTGTGCGGGCGCAGCCGAACCGCCGCCCAGTTTCAGCGGGCGACCGGCCGGTGCCGCTGCCGCCGGCGTTGCGGCGGCGGGGGCCGGCGCCGGTGGTGGCGTCGGAGCCGGGCCCGCAGGCGCCCCCGGACGCTTGATGGGCTGCTTCTTGACCTCGACCGTGACCGCGCGCGTGCGTCCATGGCTGAACTTCTGGCGCACCTGCGTCTCACCGCCCTTGCCGGCGGCCGATCCCGAGCGCGCCGGCGTCGAGAGGCTCAGCGGCTTGGTCGGCTTGGTCGATTCTTTCTGATCGGTCATACGCGTGTTGTCCTTGCTCCGCTGCGGCCCGTCAACCGGCGCCGTTCGAGCGGTAGCGACGCCAGCGCGCCGCTCCGCTCGCAATCCGTTGAATGAAGGCGCCGGACGCATCGTCCCGCGCGACTGCCACGTAAACAGCCTGGTCTCGCCCGAACACGCCTCCCAGGTCGGCGACACCGCCCAAACGCTCGATCGGCAAGCCGCTCGCCTGCAGCTTGCCGAGGCCATCGCCGTCGGCTTCGTGCGCGACGACGAGCAACCCGGCCCGTCGCTGGGCGATCATCTGCTCGACCTTCACGAAGCCTGCGACCGCGCGGCCGGCCCGGCGCGCGCGGCTGAGATCCTCGAGCGCCCGATCGAGCAGCAGCTTCTCGATCCGCTGCGGCAAATCGGGCGCGGCCGTCACCGCGGCGCGCGCGGCGCGGGCGAAAGCCTTCTTGGCCACCGCCTGCTCGACGATCGCCCGCTCGGCCGCGAGCCACATCCCGCGCCCCGGCAGCCGCCGCGCCAGATCGGGCACGACGTCGCCGTCCGGCCCGACGACGAAGCGGATCATCCGCTCAGGCGCCATCGTCTCGCCGGTCACGATGCAGGTGCGCAGCGGACCGGTTACGACGGGGGCGGCTTCGGCCGTGGGTTCGAGGGTCATGGCAAGGGCCATGGTCAAGCGATCGGTCTCCTTCCGTCAGGCCTTGGCTTCCTCGCCTGAGGCAGCTTCCTCGGCCGGGAACCAGTGTTCGCGCGCCTTCATGATGATGGCGTTGGCGGTCTCGGAATCCATGGCGCTCTCGCCCACGATCTCGCGCAGCTCGTCGGAAGCGAGGTCGCCCAGGTCGTCGAGCGTCTTGACGCCCTGCTCGGCCAGAGCCACCAGCATCGGCAGGCTGAGGCCCTCGATGGCCCGCACGTCCTCGGACACGCCAAGTTCTTCCAGGCGCTGGGCCAGCTCGGCGTCGCGCTTCTCGATGTACTCGCGGGCGCGGCGCTGCAGCTCGGTGGCGATGTCCTCGTCGAAGCCCTCGACCGTCTGCAGATCCTCGATGGCCGCTTCGGACACGTCCTCGACCGCGGCGTAGCCCTCCGCCACCAGGAGATGGGCAATCACGTCGTCGACATCAAGCGCGACCTTGAACAGCTCGGTGCGCTCGCGCGTCTCCTTCTGGCGGCGCTCGCTCTCCTCGGCCTCGGTCATGATGTCGATCTCCCAGCCGGTGAGCTGCGAGGCGAGCTTGACGTTCTGGCCGCGGCGGCCGATCGCCAGGCTGAGCTGGTCGTCGGGCACGACCACCTCGGCCTTGTTCTTCTCCTCGTCCATCAGCACCTTGCTGACCTCGGCCGGCGCCAGCGCGTTGACGATGAAGTTTGCGACCTCGCCCGACCACGGGATGATGTCGACCTTCTCGCCCTGCAGCTCCTGCACCACCGCCTGGACGCGGCTGCCGCGCATGCCGACGCAGGCGCCGATCGGGTCGATCGAGCTGTCGTGGGAGAGCACCGCGATCTTGGCGCGGCTGCCCGGATCGCGGGCGACCGCCTTGATCTCGATGATGTTGTCGTAGATCTCCGGCACTTCCTGGGTGAACAGCTTGGCCATGAACTGCGGATGGCTGCGCGACAGGAAGATCTGCGGGCCGCGCGGCTCCTCGCGGACGTCGAAGATGTAGGCGCGGACGCGGTCGTTCACGCGCAGGCTCTCGCGCGGGATCGTCTCGTCGCGGCGGATCACGCCTTCGGCGCGTTGCAGGTCGACGGTGATGTTGCCGTAGTCGACGCGCTTGACCACGCCCGACACGATCTCGCCGACGCGATCCTTGAACTCCTCGTACTGCCGCTTGCGCTCGCTCTCGCGCATCCGCTGGGTGATCACCTGCTTGGCGGTCTGGGCGGCGACGCGGCCGAAGTCGATCGGCGGCAGCTCGTCGGTCAAAAAGTCGCCGACCTGCGCCTCGGGATTGCGGCGCTGCGCCTCGGAGACCGAGACCTGGACGTTCTCGTTCTCGACCGGGTCGGCGACCTGCATGTAGCGCAGCAGCTTGATCTCGCCGGTCTTGCGGTCGATCTCGGCGCGAATGTCGTGCTCCAGCCCGTACTTGGCGCGGCCGGCCTTCTGGATGGCCTGCTCCATCGCCTCGAGCACTTCCTCGCGCTCGATGCTCTTCTCGCGGGCGACCATGTCGGCCACCTGCAGCATCTCCAGACGCGGGATATCGGCGGTCGTTGCCATGTTGTCCTCTCGGTTCCCTATTCCTTCAGTGGGTTGGCTCCGCGCCTTCCTGGGCGCGGCGGTGTTCGTCCAAAAGTGCGTCGGTCAATTCGAGCTTGGCCCGCGAGATCTGCGACAGCGGCACATCCGCTTCCGTCCCGTCCTCCAGCTTCAGCCGGACCATGCCGTTCTCGAACCCCAGCAGCGTGCCTTTGAATCGCCGGCGGCCCTCGATCGGTTGCGTGGTCTCCATGCGCGCGAGATGGCCGGCCCAGCGAACGTAGTCTTTCTCCCGGGTGAGCGGCCGATCGATGCCGGGCGAGCTCACCTCCAGCGTGTAGGCACCGGGAAGCGGATCCTCGACATCGAGCACCGCCGAAAGCGCGCGCGAAAGCGTGGCGCAGTCCTCGACATCCATCGGCCGGCCGTCGCTGGGCTCGATCATGATCTGCAGGGTGCCACCGCCCCGGCTCATCGCGACACGAACGACCTCGTAGCCCATGCCGACGACGGTCGGGCTCACGATGTCTTCGATCTTGCGCAGCAGTTCGGTCACGACAGGTGCGACATCTCTACGGTTTGGGCCCGCGGGGATGCCGAGCAAATGAAAAGAGCGGGTTTTCGGCCCACTCTTTTTGTTTGGTTCGTCCCGCGAACCCGTATGAGGATGGCGCGGATATAGGCTCAGTTCCGTAGACTGGCAAGCTTTCTTAATGCATTCCGAAAACCGCCAGCCGGTCGGTCCGGCGCGTGGCAAACCCTCGCTATGAACAAGGTCAGCTCTGCGTACCACGGCTGGTGGGTGGTCTTTTGCGCGTTCGCGATTGCCCTCTACGGGTGGGGGCTCGGCTTCTATGGGCTCAGCCTATATCTGGTGGCCCTCCACAAGGCCCACGGCTGGTCGCCGGCCACCATCTCCTCGGCCATCACCTTCTATTACGTCGTCGGCGCCTTCCTGGTGATGCAGGTCGGCGACGTCATCCTGAAGCGCGGCGCCCGGCTGGTGGTCATCGGCGGCGCTGCCCTGATGGGGGTCGGGGTCCTTGCGCTGACCGTGATCGACCGGCCCTGGCAGCTTTATCTCGCCTTCCTGCTGATGATCCCGGGCTGGGCGGCGATGGGCGGCGGCTCGATCAACACCATCATCGCCCAGTGGTTCAACCGCCGCCGCGGGCTGGCCGCCAGCCTGGCCCTCAACGGTGCGACCTGCGGCGGGCTGCTGTTCGCGCCGGCCTTCGCCTGGGCGATCGACACGATGGGCTTTGCAAGAGCGGGCACGATGGCCGTCGCCTTCGTGCTGCTGACGCTATGGCCGCTGGCCGCCGTCGTGCTGCGGCCGCGTCGCGCCGACGAGCACGATGCCGGCGACGAGACCGCCGCGGCGCACGACGGCGGTGGCGAACCGATGAGCCGTGCCGCGCTGCTGCGCCAGCCGCGCTACCTCACCATGCTGGGCGCCTTCTCGCTCGGCCTGCTGGCGCAGATCAGCTTCATCGCCCACCAGGTCGCCTTCCTCGAGCCGACGCTCGGCCTCAAGGGCGCCGGCTGGGCGGTCAGCCTGACCTCGGTGTCGGCCCTGGCCGGACGCCTGATCATCGGCATGGTGATCGACAGGGTCGACCGTCGCGCCGCGTCGGCGGCGGTGCTGTGCGTGCAGGTCGCGTCGATGGTGGTGCTGCTGTCGAGCACGTCGATCGCCGCGCTCTACCTCGGCTGCGTGCTGTTCGGCTTCGGCGTCGGCAACCTGATCACGCTGCCCGGCCTGATCGTGCAGCAGGAGTTCCCGCGCCGCGACTTCGCCCGCGCCGTCAGCCTGAACGTCGCGATCAACCAGCTCGTCGCGGCGACCGGTCCGTACATCCTGGGCGTCCTGCACGACATCTCGGGCAGCTACCGGACGTCGCTCATGGTGTGCCTCGGCCTGCAGGCCGCAGCCGCGGTCCTGGTCTTGTGGCGTCCCGCCGCCGAGGTCCGGGACGCTTAGACTTCCCACCGACTTCCCACTCGCGTGGGAATAGCAATGATATCAGCGATATCAGAATCGCCGGAGCCGCAGGAAGGTCGGGGTGCCCGCGATCTTCTTCTGCTCGTAGCGGGTCGGCGGCCAGTCGGCGGGCCTGACGCGCCAGTCGGCTGGCCGCTCGGCCAGCCAGTCGAAGGCGCGATGGGTGCAGGCATGCTCGACCATCCAGGGCAGGTAGCTCGGATCGTCGGTCGCAAGCCGCAGCTCCGCGCCGGGCTTCATCAGCCGCGCCAGGATGTCGAGCGTGTCCCTCTGCACGAAGCGGCGCTTGTGATGGCGCGTCTTGGGCCACGGATCGGGGAACAGCACGAAGGCGCGTGACAACGATTGCTCGGGCAGCGCCGCCATCACCAGGCGCGCGTCGTCGGTGAACAGCCGGACATTGCTCACGCCCGTGCGCTCGATATGCGCGAGGCACTTGGCGACGCCGTTGAGATAGGGCTCGCAGCCGATCAGGCCGACATCGGGATGCTGCTCGGCCTGCCACACCAGATGCTCGCCGGCGCCGAAGCCGACCTCGAGCCACACCTCGCGGTCGCCGAACAGCGCGGCCAGGTCGAGCTTCTGCGGTTCGGGCGGAACGGCGACGAGGAGCTTGGGCAGCAGGGTATCGAGCAGGGCTTCCTGCCCGGCCCGCAGCTTCTTGCCGCGACGGCGGCCGTAGAGCGTGCGCGACGGATTAGACGACGGATGAAACTCCTCCCCATTCTGATGGGGAGGTGGCGCGGTAATCCGCGACGGAGGGGTCATAGGTCACGGTGACGGTGGGGCGCATGACCCCTCCGTCGCCACCGCGTTTTCGAACTTCGTTCGAAAAGCGCGCAGACGGCGACACCTCCCCATTTGAACGGGGAGGGTTTGCGCATCACATCACCACGTCGATCAGGTACGGACCCTTGGTCGACATGGCGTAGTTGAGCTGCTTGTTGAACTCGTCGAGGTCGTGCGCCTTGGCGCCGGGCACGCCCATGCCCTTGGCGAGCAGGGTGAAGTCGAGTGTCGGCCGGTCGAGGGTCAGCATGTCGATGGCACGCGGGCCGGGATTGGCGGCGCCGACATCGGCGAGCTGGCTGTAGAGGATCTTGTAGTTGCGGTTGGAGAAGATCAGCACGCAGACATCGAGGTTCTCGCGCGCCATCGTCCACAGCGCCTGGATCGTGTACATCGACGAGCCGTCGCCGATCATGCAGATCACCTTGCGGTCCGGGCAGGCCACCGCGGCGCCGACCGCGACCGGCGCGCCGAAGCCGATCGAGCCGCCCATGTTGTTCAGCCAGTCGTGCGGCGGGGCGCCGACCGAGAACGGAAAGAAGCCGCGGCCGGTGGTGACCGATTCGTCGATCACGATGGCGCCTTCGGGCATCGCCGCACCCAGCGCCTGGCCGAGGCCGTCGAGGGTGAACTTGCCGGTCGGCCGCTCCGGCCGCTTGGCCTCGGCGACGGCAGGCTTCTCGTTCATCGCGCCGAGCTCGGCGGCCAGCGACTCGAGCGAGCCGATCGGATCGCCCTCGACCGGGCAGAGCGTCGTGACCTCGCAGCCCTCCGGCACCAGCACCGACGGCTTGCCGGGATAGGCGAAGAACGCGGCCGGCGCTTTCGCCCCGACCAGCACCATGTGCTTGGTGCCCTTCAGCATCTGCTGCGCCGTCTCGACCACGAAATGCAGGCGCAGCACCGGCACGCGGCCGGCGCCGCGCTCGATGCGCGCCGTGCCGCCCGCCGCCTGCACCTTGCAGCCGGTCTTGGCGGCGATCTTGCCGGCAAGCTCCAGGCCGCGGGCGCGCAGCGCGCGGCCGCCGATGAACAGCATCGCCGAGGCGCCGCCCTCCTTCAGGGCCTTGGCTGCGGCGACGACCTCCTCGTTGGCGGGCTTCTGCGGCAGCGGCGGCTCGGGCGTCTCGGCGGCGGCATCGGCCTCGGTCCACGCGGTGTCGGCCGGCAGGATCAGGGTCGCGATCTGGCCCGGCGCCACGCGGGCCGCCTGGATCGCCAGCGCGCCGTCCTTGGCAACGGTCTTGGAGGTCGGCGAGGTCTTGACCCAGTGCGAGAACGGCCGGGCGATGCCCTCGATGTCGGCGGTCAGCGGCGTGTCGTACTTGATGTGATAGAGAGCGTGCTCGCCGACGATGTTGACGATGCCGGAGCCTGCCTTCTTGGCGTTGTGCAGGTTGGCGGCGGCGTTGGCGAGGCCCGGGCCGAGGTGCAGCAGGGTCGAGGCCGGCTTGTCCTTCATGCGGTAGTAGCCGTCGGCTGCGCCCGAGCACACGCCCTCGAACAGGCCGAGCACGCAGCGCATGCCCTCGACGCGGTCGAGCGCACCGACGAAATGCATCTCCGACGTGCCGGGATTGGCGAAGCAGACCTCGACGCCGCCCTTGACCAGGGTCCGAACCAGACTCTCCGCACCGTTCATGCCGCTCTCCGCCCGCTCGAATTCAAGGGGCGCACCCTATTCGTTCGGCCCACGGCATGCCATGGGCTCGTTTCGCGGCTCATGTTGTTGTTCCTAATCAAGCGCTTACACGCTATACTTCAAGCTAATGAAAAAGCCCCTCGTCGACTTCGAGCAGACTCCGTCACCGGCGCCGCCGTGGAACGAAGCGGGCCACGACGTGTCCGCGTTCGGCGCCGCGCTCGATAGGGTGTTCGGCGAGTCGAGCGACATCCATGTGATCGAGCATTTCACGACGGCCGACGAGTCGAGCCTGCTGACCGACGATCCGCTGGTGCTGCTCGCCAACCTGATGGACGGGCTCGGCCTGCCCGATCCGTCGCCGGCGACGATGCCGGAGCTCGCCGCGGTGTACGACTTCGCACCTGACGGCTTCAATCCGCACGAGCACTGGGTCTACGACGCTCACGCCTGATCGCGAGGCGTCCGGGGTCTTCCTGTCGCGTTGCGTTTCGGTCGAGGCACGCTGAGAGTCGCAGCCCATGCGACGGTGTGTGTTTCTCCTCGTGTGGGCCCTGCTCGCCTTCGCGCTGCCGGCGGCGGCGCAGGAGCTCCGGATCGGGCTCAAGACCGAGCCGACATCGCTCGATCCGCAATTCCATAATGTCGGCGCCAACAACCAGATCGCGATGCACCTGTTCGACACGCTGGTCGCCCGGGATGCGCATCAGCTTGCCGTGCCGGCGCTGGCGCTGTCGTGGAAGCCGGTCGGCGACACGGTGTGGGAGTTCAAGCTCAGGCCCGGCGTGAAATTCCACGACGGCTCGCCCTTCACCGCCGAGGACGTGGTCTTCACCTTCGAGCGCGCGGCCAAGGTGCCCAACAGCCCCTCGCCGTTCACCTGGATCACGCGGCAGGCGACCAGGCTCGAGATCGTCGATCCGCTGACGCTGCGCATCTCGACCGCCGCGCCGGCGCCATTGCTGCCAATCGATCTCTCGGGCCTGCCGATCCTGTCCCATACCGCGGCGGCGGGCGACGCACCCGAAGGCAGGACGACCGCCGAGCTCAATCGCGGCGACGGGCTGGTCGGCACCGGGCCGTTCAAGTTCGTCGACTGGAAGCGCGGCGGCGACCTAGTACTGGCGCGCAACGACGGCTACTGGGGCCCTCGGCCCGCCTGGAACAAGGTCGTCTTCCGGCCGCTGACCGACGGGGCGGCACGCGTGGCGGCACTGCTGGCGGGCGATGTCGACCTGATCGAGGATCCGCCGGCCGCCGAAACAGCCCGGCTGCGGAAGGAGCCCACGATCGCGCTGGCCGAGGCGGCGTCGAGCCGCCTGATCTACGTCGCCCTCGACCAGAGCGAGCCGTCGCCCGGCATTCCCGACACCAACGGCAAGAACCCGCTCAAGACCCCCCGCGTGCGCGAGGCGCTGTCGCTGGCGATCGACCGCCAGGGCATCGTCGACACGATCATGGAGGGCTTCGCCCAGCCCGCGGGCGACTTCCTGCCGTGGCCGGCCTTCGGCACGTCCAAGGACACCCGGCCCGACCGGCACGATCCCGCTGCGGCGAAGAAGCTGCTCGCCGAAGCCAGTTTTCCCGACGGCTTCGCGATCACGCTGGGCGCGCCCAACGGCCGCTACGTCAACGACCTCACGGTGGCGCAGGCGGTCGCAGCGATGTGGACCCGCATCGGCGTCAAGACCGTGGTCGAGGCGACGGCGCCGCCGGTCTTCTTCAGGAACCGCGACGAGTACAGGTACAGTGCCTATCTTTCCGGCTGGAGTTCCGAGTCGGGCGAGATGTCCAATCCCTTGCGTGCGCTCGCCGCCACGCCGAGCCGCGAGAAGGGCATGGGCGGCACCAACCGCGGCCGCTACTCCAATCCGACGATGGATGCGCGCCTCGACGAGGCGCTGCGCACCGTCGACGACAGGAAGCGCGAGACGCTGCTGCAGGAGGCGAGCCGGCTGGTGCGGGCCGACTCCGGCATCCTGCCGCTGTACTTCGAGCTGTCAGTGTGGGCGATGCGCAAGGACCTTAGCTACGCCGCCCGCGCCGATCAGGCGACGCTGGCGCAGTTCGTGAAGCCGAGCGCGGCGATTCGGTAACGCTCATGGGACCGCGCCACTGGAGTGGCGCGGTCCCATGAATCACGCCGCGGCGTTGCCCAGCTCGACCTGCACCAGGTTGACCCAGTAGGCGGCCCCCGTGGTCAGGATCTCGTCGCTGAAGTCGTAGAGCGGCGAATGCACGTTGTGGCAGCCGCCTTCGCCGGTGCCGCCGTTGCCGATCATGATGTAGGCGCCCGGCTTCTTCTCCAGCATGAAGGCGAAGTCCTCGGCGCCGGCGATCGGCGCGGCGTTGGCCTCGACCTTCTCGCGGCCGACGGTCAGCGCCGCCGCCTCGACCGCGATCTTGGTCTGGTCCGCCGCGTTGACCAGCGACGGATAGCGGCGGTGATACTTCGAGACGGCCTCGCAGCCACCGGCCTTGGCGATGCCGTCGGCGACCTCGGCCAGGCGCCGCTCGAGCAGGTCGCGGATCTCGCGCGAGAAGCTGCGGGCGGTGCCCTTGATCAGCACCTCCGACGGGATGACGTTGGGCGAGCCCGGCGTGCCGGCATGGATGTGGCCGACGCTCAGCACCGCGGCCTGGTTGGACGGCACGTTGCGGCCGACGATGCCCTGGACGGCAACGATGAACTGCGCCGCGACGAAGGTCGGGTCGGTGCCGCGGTCGGGCATCGCGCCGTGGCCGCCGGTGCCCTTGAAGGTGACTTCCCAGCTATCGGACGAGGCCAGCATCGGGCCGGTGCGGATCGCGAAGTGGCCCTTCTCGAAGCCCGGCATGTTGTGCATGCCGTAGACGGCGTCGCAGTTGAACCGGTCGAACAGCCCTTCCTCGATCATCACCCGCGCGCCGCCGAGGCCTTCCTCGGCCGGCTGGAAGATGAAGTGAACGGTGCCGGCGAAGTCGGGCTCGGCCGCGAGATGCTTGGCCGCGCCCAGCAGCATGGTGGTATGGCCGTCATGACCGCAGGCATGCATCTTGTTGGGGATCGACGAGGTGTAGTCGAAGTCGTTCTTTTCCTGCAGGTGCAGCGCGTCCATGTCGGCGCGCAGCCCGATCGTCTTCTGGCCCGGCCGCTTGCCCTTGAGCGTGCCGACCACGCCCGTGGTGGCGAGGCCGCGATGGATCTCGATGCCCCAGGAGGTGAGCTTGTCGGCGACGATCTGCGCGGTGCGCGTCTCCTCGAAGGCGGTTTCGGGATGGCGATGGATGTCGCGGCGGATCTTGGTGAGCTCGGTCGCGAGGCCGGCGAGGCGGTCGGGGGTAATGTGGGTCATAGCGGGAGACTAGCGGTCGCCGCGCGGCCTTGCCATAAGGACTGCAACGTGAGTGTTGGAGGGGTTGTTATGAGCAGGATCGGCAAGCTTGCCGCCGCCGCGGCGAGCGCTTTGGTATTGATGAGCCTGTCGGCGCAAGCGCAGGAACTCAAGATCGGCATCAAGACCGAGCCGAGCTCGCTCGACCCGCAGTTCCACACGCTCAATCCCAACATCCAGGTGGCGCAGCATTTCTTCGACGCCCTGGTGCTGCAGGACGAGAACCTCAAGACCAAGCCGGGCCTCGCGCTGTCGTGGAAGCCGGTCGGCGACACGGTCTGGGAGATCAAGCTGCGGCCCAACGTGAAGTTCCATGACGGCTCGGACTTCACCGCCGAGGACGTCGTCTTCACCTACGAGCGCGTGCCGAAGGTGCCCAACAGCCCCGGCCCCTACACGATCTACACCCGCGCGATGAAGAGCTTCGAGATCGTCGATCCGCTGACCTTGCGCATCCACACCAACGGCCCGGCGCCGCTGCTGCCGCTCGATCTCGCCGCCCTGCCGATCCTGTCGAAGAAGGCGATGGCGGGCCCGGCGGCCGAGGGCAAGACCTCGGCCGAGCTCAATGCCGGCAACGGCCTGGTCGGCACCGGTCCGTTCAAGTTCGTCGAATGGCAGCGCGGCAGCCGCATCGTCGGCGAGCGCAACGACACCTACTGGGGCGAGAAGCCGGCGTGGAAGACGGTGATCCTGCGGCCGCTCAGCAACAACACCGCGCGCGTCGCGGCGCTGTTGTCGGGCGACGTCGACCTGATCGAGGATCCGCCGACCACCGATCTCGCCAAGCTGAAGAACGATCCGAAAGTCCATCTCGATAGAGCGGTCTCCAACCGCATCATCTACATCCATCTCGACCAGCACGGCGAGCCGCCGATCGCCATCCCCGACACCAACGGCAAGAACCCGCTGATGGACAAGCGGGTGCGCGAGGCGCTGTCGATCGCGATCGACCGCAAGGGCATCGCCGACAAGATCATGGAAGGCGTCGCGGTGCCGGCCGGCGACCTGCTGCCCTATCCGATGGGCGGCACCCGGAAGGACACGCCGGTCGATCCCTACGACCAGGCCAAGGCCAAGAAGCTGCTGGCCGAGGCGGGCTATCCCAACGGCTTCTCGATCACGCTGGGCACGCCCAACGGCCGCTACATCAACGACCTCAAGATCGCCCAGGCAGTGGCGGCGATGTGGAGCCGGGTCGGCGTCAAGACCGAGGTCGATGCCGCCGCCCCGCCGGTGTTCTTCAAGAACCGCGACAGCTTCAAGTACTCGGCCTATCTCGCCGGCTGGGGCGCCAGCACCGGCGAGCTCAGCAATGCCCTGAAGGCGCTGCTCGCCACCCCCGACCGTCCGAAGGGCATGGGCACGACCAACTCCGGCCGGCACTCGAACAAGGCGATGGACGCCAAGCTCGAGGAGGCGCTGGTCACGGTCGACGACGCCAAGCGCGAGGCGCTGCTCGCCGAGGCGAGCAAGATCGCCATCCAGGAGGGCCACGGCCTGATCCCGATCCACTTCGAGCTCTCGGTGTGGGCGATGAAGAAGGGCCTGACCTACAAGGGCCGCGCCGACCAGAACACGCTCGCCCAGGGCGTGAAGCCGGCGCAGTGATGACACTTGTCATCCTGAGCGGAGCGAAGGATCTCATGCCGGTTGCAAGCGGCGATGAGGTCCTTCGCTTCGCTCAGGACGACAGACTTGGCGCGCTCCAATGATCGTCTACATCATCCGCCGCCTGATGCAGGCGGCGCTGGTCATGGTGGTGATGTCGGTGCTGGTCTTCGCCGGCATCTACCTGATCGGCGATCCCGTGTTGATGATGATCAGCCCCGATGCCTCGGAGCTGGAGCGCGAGGCCGTCCGCAAGGCGCTGCATCTCGACCTGCCGATGTGGCAGCAGTACCTGCTGTTCGTGAACGACGCCCTGCACGGCAATTTCGGCAAGAGCTTCCTCGCCGGCCAGCCGGCGATGGGCCTGATCTTCGAGCGCTTCCCCGCAACGCTCGAGCTCGCCTTCGCCTCGCTGGTGCTGTCTCTGGCGATCGGCCTGCCGCTCGGCGTCTATGCCGGTTTGAGGCCGCACACGGCGGGCTCCAAGACGATCATGACCGGCTCGATCCTGGGCTTCTCGCTGCCCAACTTCTGGGTCGGGCTGATGCTGATCATGGTGTTCGCCGTGCTGCTGCCCGACCTCGTCCCGGGCTGGCCGCGGCTGCCGGCGTCCGGCCGCGGCGCCACCGTCGATGTGCTGGGCGTCAAGCTCTCCTTCCTGACCGGCGACGGGCTGCTGCACCTGCTGCTGCCGGCCGTCACCCTCTCCTTGTACAAGGGCGCGCTGATCGTGCGCCTGGCCCGCGCCACCGCGCGCGAGGTCCTGCCGATGGACTACGTGAAGTTCGCGCGCGCCAAGGGCCTCAGCGAACGGCGCATCGTCGGCGTCCATGTGCTGAAGAACATCATGATCCCGATCGCCACGGTGAGCGGCCTGGAGTTCGGCCAGACCGTGGCCTTCGCCGTGGTCACCGAGACCATCTTCTCCTGGCCCGGCGTCGGCAAGCTGCTGATCGATTCGATCCTGCTGCTCGACCGCCCGGTGGTGGTCGCCTACCTGGTGATCATCGTCTTCTTCTTCGTGGCGCTGAACCTGGTGGTCGACCTGCTCTACTCGGTGCTCGATCCGCGGGTCCGTCTCGAAAGCCGCGCGACGTGACCGTCGCCCTCGAACCCGTCGCGGCGAAGCCGCAGACGCCGTTCCAGCGGATCGTCTCCGACTTCTGCGAGAACCGCCTCGCTGTGTTCGGCCTCGTCCTGGTCGTGCTGTCGATCTTCGTCGCGGCGGCGGCACCCCTGATCTCGACCCAGAACCCGTTCGACATCGCGGGCCTCGACCTGCTCGACGCCAAGTCGCCGCCCGGCACCATGTCGAGCGACGGCAAGATCACCTATTGGCTGGGCACCGACGGCCAGGCGCGCGACATGATGTCGGCGATCTTCTACGGCATGCGCATCAGCCTGTTCGTCGGCTTCGTCTCCGTCCTGGCCGCCTTGGCGATCGGCGTCGTGGTCGGCCTGGTCGCGGCCTATGCCGGCGGCCGCACCGATGCCTTCCTGATGCGCATCGTCGACATCATGCTGTCCTTCCCGGCGATCCTGGTGGCGCTGATCCTGCTGTCGGTGCTGGGCAAGGGCATCGACAAGGTGCTGATCGCGCTGATCCTGGTGCAATGGGCCTACTTCGCGCGCGCCGCGCGCGGCGCCGCCCTGGTCGAGCGCAACAAGGAATATGTCGAGGCCGCGACCTGCCTCGCTTTGCCGCCGTGGCGCATCGTGTTCCGCCACATGCTGCCCAACTGCATGCCGTCGCTGATCGTGATCGCCACCATCACGCTGGCCCGCGCCATCGCGCTCGAGGCGACGCTCTCCTTCCTCGGCGTCGGCGTGCCGGTGACCCAGCCGTCGCTCGGCATGCTGATCTCCAACGGCTTCGAGTTCCTGCTGTCGGGCAGCTACTGGATCAGCTTCTTCCCGGGCGTGGCGCTGGCCATCGCCATCATCGGCATCAATCTCGCGGGCGACCACCTGCGCGACGTGCTGAACCCGCGGAACCTCAGATGACGACGCTCAGCGTCCGCAACCTGCGCACCCACTTCTTCACCAAGGAGGGCGTGGCCAAGGCGGTCGACGGCGTCGATTTCGACGTGGCACCTGGCGAGATCCTGGGCCTGGTCGGCGAATCGGGCTCCGGCAAGACCGTCACCGGCTTCTCGATCCTGGGCCTGATCGATCCGCCGGGCCGCATCGTCGAGGGCAGCTCGATCAGGTTCAACGGCGAGGAGCTGACGGCCGCGCGGCCGGAGCGGCTGCGCGCCATCCGCGGCTCGGAGATCGCCATGATCTTCCAGGACCCGATGATGACCCTCAATCCGGTGCTGCGGGTCGACACCCAGATGATCGAGACGGTGCAGGCGCATCTCAAGGTCAGCGAGGCCGACGCCCGCGACCGCGCCCGCAAGGCGCTGGTCCAGGTCGGCATCCCCTCGCCGGACGAGCGGCTGCGCGCCTATCCGCACCAGTTCTCCGGCGGCATGCGCCAGCGCGTGGCGATCGCGATCGCGCTGCTGCACAAGCCCAAGCTGATCGTCGCCGACGAGCCGACCACCGCATTGGACGTCACCATCCAGGGCCAGATCCTGTTCGAGGTGCAGCGTCTCTGCCGCGAGTCGGGCACCGCGATGATCTGGGTCACCCACGATCTCGCGGTGGTCGCGGGCCTCGCCGACCGCATCGCCGTGATGTATGCCGGCCGCATCGTCGAGACCGGCCGCACCGCCGACGTGATCGAGCGGCCGATGCACCCCTACACCAAGGGCCTGATCGGCTCGGTGCCGTCGCAGAACACGCGCGGCCACAAGCTGGCGCAGATTCCCGGCATGACACCGTCGCTGCTGCGGCTGCCCCGGGGCTGCGCCTTCAAGGCGCGCTGCCCGATCGCCATCGACCAGTGCAACGAGATGCCGGCGCTCGAGGAGCATCGGCCCGGCCACTGGGCGCGCTGCTGGCGCGCCACGGGGTGAGACCGGACACCATGCTACGCCGACGCTCGCTCGCGCCAATCGCTCTCCTCGGCTTCGTCGGTCCGGCGCGCGCGCAGGACCAGCCCGACATCCCGATGCTGCGCGACCAGCTGATGGCGCTCGAGAAGGAGAGCTGGGAGTACCTCCGGACGCACGACCGCGCCGCGATGCGCCGCTTCCTGCCCGAGGACGCCCTGCAGATCTATTCGGACGGCACGCGCTACTTCAAGGACGACGTGATCGCCTACATGCCGAACTACCGGCTCGACCGCTACGAGATCGAGCCGACCTACGGGATGCGGCTGATCGGCCCGAATGCCGCGCTGCTGATCTACTGCGTCACCTCGCGCGGCGCGGCGCGCTTCAATCGCACGGAGACCAGCAAGGTGCTGGCCACCAGCCTCTACGTCCGGCGCAACGGCAAGTGGTGGGCCGTCCTGTACCAGGAGACGCCGTCGCACGCGTCGAACCAGGGGGAGAAACAATGATCGCCAGACGTTCCTTTCTGATCGGCGGTGCCTGGGCGCTGGCCACGGCGTCGACCGCCTTTGCCCAAGCGCCTGCAGGCGCCCAGTCGGCCGACGTCATGAAGCTGCGCGAGGAGCTGATGGCGCTCGAGAAGGGCAGCTGGGACTTCATGCGCGACAGGAACACCGAGGGCATGAAGAGCTTCCTCGGCGACGATGCGCTCCTGATCTTCGGCGACGGCAACCGCTACAACAAGCGCCAGACGCTGGAGCTGATGAAGGACTTGACGCTGCACAGCATCGCCTACGAGCCGACCTACGCCGTGCGCCTGCTGGCGCCCGACGTCGCCACCCTGCTCTACCGCGTCACCTACACCAGCTCGGTCAAGGGCGGGAAGCCCGAGACGATCAAGGTGCTGTCGTCGAGCGTCTATGCCCGCCGCGACGGCAAGTGGTGGAGCGTGCTGTACCAGGAAACCCCGCTCAAATGACGCAACAGCCGCTTCTCTCCCTGCGCGGCATCACCAAGCGCTTCGTCCAGCGGGTCGATCTCGCGGGCAGGATCGCCAACGCCTTCGGCGCCGGCATGCGCGAGACGGTCGTGCAGGCCGTCTCCGACGTCGACCTCGATGTCGCCGAGGGCGAGGTGGTGGGGCTGGTGGGAGAGTCGGGCTGCGGCAAGAGCACGCTCGGCCGCATCGTCGCCGGCATCCTGCCGCAGACCGCGGGCACCATGACGTGGCGCGGCCAGGACGTGGCGGCGATGGGTGCGGGCGACCGGCACGCCTGGCAGCTCGCCGTGCAGATGATCTTCCAGGACCCGTTCGCCTCGCTCAATCCGCGCCTGCGGGTGTCGGAGATCGTCGGCGAGGCGCCGCGGGTGCACGGGCTGGTCGGGCGCGGGCGCCAGGCCGAGTATGTCTCCGAGACGCTGATGCAGGTCGGCCTCGATCCGGCCTATGCCAGCCGCTATCCGCACCAGTTCTCCGGCGGCCAGCGCCAGCGCGTCGGCATCGCCCGCGCGCTGGCGGTGAAGCCGGCCTTCATCGTCTGCGACGAGGCGGTGGCGGCGCTCGACGTCTCGATCCAGGCGCAGGTGCTGAACCTGTTCATGGAGCTGCGCCAGCGGCTCGGCCTCACCTATCTGTTCATCAGCCACAATCTCGCGGTCGTCGAGCATCTCTCCGACCGGGTGGCGATCATGTATCTCGGCCGCCTGGTCGAGATCGCGCCGGCCGACGAATTGTTCGCGCGGCCCAACCATCCCTACACCCAGGCGCTGCTCGCCGAGGTGCCCAAGCTCGAGGCGGCGCAGCGCACCTACAAGCCGATCGCCGGCGAGCTGCCCTCGCCGCTCGACCCGCCGCCGGGCTGCGCCTTCCATCCGCGCTGCCCGCACGCCTTCGCCCGCTGCAAGGCCGAGCGCCCCGCCATCAAGGAAGTGGCGCCGGGCCATTTCAGCGCCTGCCACCTGAACGATCGGTAGTTTTTCCAGCCTGCCAGGCGATCCGCATTCGCCGCCGCTTCCCAGAAGAGGTAGGTTGAAGCCCGGTCCATCCAGGGTCGAGGGAAGCGCGCATGACCTACAGGCTTTGGTGGACCGTCGGCTACGTTTGCACCACCGAAAAGGAATTCAAGGCGACCCGGCATCGGCTGCTGCCGGCCGTCTACGAGGCCCTCGACGACGCCCTGCGGCGGGCCAACCAGGTCGGCCAGGCCGGTGGCGTCGCCTGGCTGATCGAAGGGGACGACAAGACCCGACTGGACCGCGATGCCATCGAGAGCACGATCGGCAAGCGCGGTGCCGAGCTCGCAGTGCAGCTTCCGGTCACCGTCACCGCCCGTCGCTGACCACAAAAGAAAACGGCGAGACCAGTTTCCCGGTCTCGCCGCTTCGCACGCACCTTCGTCGAGTGTTCGTCGCACTCGCCGCGGGGCGCGGCTGGCCACAACCCCTGGCGGGGCCGCGAGTGGCCGGTGAATTGCGGGATCCCCGCCCGCTACCACCATCCTCGGGGCGCGCCCGTTCCATGCGCATGGACCGTTCGCATCGGACCCCCGTACCGGTTTCCCGTCACAGCCCCCTCTCGAGAGGGGGTGCGGCGCTCCGTCGAAGACGATTTCGCTGGAGCACGCCGGAGGTCCATCAGCAGCTTTCGCCACCGCGAGGAACCTTGCGGCCCCTCTCTCCATCCGGTGGTCCGCTCGTCACGGGCACCGAACTTCGTGAGAGCACCATCTGCCTTCGCGCTGCGTGCAGCAAGCGCGGGAATCACCGCCTCCCGGTGAGTCAGAGGGATAACGTGGATGGTTTCGCGCCCCATACCACGGAGGGTGGCGCGCCGGGGCCCAACGCGCTAAATCCCGCGCCGCGATGATCCTTTTTCCTGCCATCGATTTGAAGGACGGCAAGTGCGTCCGCCTGCTGCGCGGCGACATGGCCAAGGCGACCGTGTTCAACGACAGCCCGGCGACGCAGGCCAAGGCCTTCGCCCATGCCGGCTGCGAATGGCTGCACCTGGTCGATCTCAACGGCGCGGTCGAGGGCCATCCGGTCAACCGCGACGCGGTGGTCGAGATCCTGAAGACGGTCGAGGTGCCGGCCCAGCTCGGCGGCGGCATCCGCACCATCGAGAGCATCGCGCAATGGATCGACGCCGGCGTGAAGCGCGTCATCCTGGGCACGATCGCGGTCAAGGAGCCGGGCCTGGTCAAGGCCGCCTGCAAGCAATGGCCGGGCCAGGTCGCGGTCGGCATCGACGCCCGCGACGGCATCGTCGCGGTCGACGGCTGGACCAAGTCGAGCACGGTGCGCGCGCTCGACCTGGCGCTGCGCTTCGAGGACGCCGGCGTCGCCGCCATCATCTACACCGACATCGACCGCGACGGCGCGATGGGCGGGGTCAACATCGACGCCACCATCACCCTCGCCCAGCACCTCACCACGCCGGTGATCGCCTCGGGCGGCGTCAGCTCGCTCGACGACCTGCGCGAGCTCGTGCCGGCCGAGGAGCACGGCATCGTCGGCGCCATCGTCGGCCGCGCGCTGTACGACGGCCGCGTCACCGTGCCCGACGCCATCCGCGTGCTGAAAGGCGGCGACTGATGCTCAAGGTCCGCATCATCCCCTGCCTCGACGTCAAGGACGGCCGTGTCGTCAAGGGCGTGCAGTTCCTCGACCTGCGCGACGCCGGCGATCCGGTCGAGCAGGCCCGGGTCTACGACGCCGCCGGCGCCGACGAGCTCACCTTCCTCGACATCACCGCGAGCCACGAGAACCGCGACACCATCCTCGACGTGGTCGGCCGCACCGCCGAGCAGTGCTTCATGCCGCTGACCGTGGGCGGCGGCGTGCGCACGCTCTCCGACATCCGCCGCCTGCTGCTGGCCGGCGCCGACAAGGTCTCGATCAACTCCGCCGCCGTCGCCCGGCCGGAGTTCGTGCGCGAGGCGGCCGAGAAATACGGCGACCAGTGCATCGTGGTGTCGATCGACGCCCGCCAAACCGCGCCCGGCAAATGGGAGGTCTTCACCCACGGCGGCCGCAAGGGCACCGGCCTGGACGCGATCGACTGGGCGCGCCGCATGACCGAGTCAGGCGCAGGCGAGATCCTGATCACCTCGATGGACAATGACGGCACCAAGTCGGGCTTCGACCTGGCGCTGACCCGCGCCGTTTCGGATGCAGTGACGGTGCCGGTCGTCGCCTCGGGCGGCGTCGGCACGCTCGATCATCTTGTCGACGGTGTGAAACAGGGCGGCGCCTCGGCGGTGCTGGCCGCCTCGATCTTCCATTTCGGTACCTTCACCATCGCGCAGGCCAAGGAACATCTCGCGCGAGCCGGCGTTCCCATCCGTCAAATCTCGCGCAATCGGTGAATTTGGCGTAGGATGCGGCCAGCGCCCCTTGAAGAGGGCGTGTCGAGAGTACCCCTCAGATGGCCAAGAAAAAGAAAGCCAAGAAGGCGCTCAGGAAGCGCAACGATACCGGTGCCGCCAGCGAGCACGTGCTGGATCGTCTTTATGCCGTGATCGACAGCCGCAAGGGCGCCGATCCGGACACTTCCTATACCGCCCGCCTGTTCAGCCGCGGCCGCGAGCAGATCGCCAAGAAGCTCGGCGAGGAAGCCGTCGAGGCGCTGATCGAGGGCATCCGCGGCGACAAGCCCAAGCTGGTCGGCGAAAGCGCCGACATGCTCTACCACCTGCTGACCCTGTGGGCGGCGAGCGGCGTGAAGCCGCGGGCGGTATGGACCGAGCTGGCGCGGCGCGAGGGCCTGAGCGGCATTGCCGAGAAGGCGGCCCGCAAGCGAAAATAGCGGAGATGCCGCCTCGTCTGCCGCCGTACGACCGCACCAACGTCTTCGCCGGGATCCTGCGCGGCGAAGCCCCCTGCACGAAGGTCTACGAGGACGAGTACGCGCTCGCCTTCGACAACATCCATCCGGCCGCGCCGATCCATGTGCTGGTGGTGCCCAAGGGCGAATACGTATCGAACGCGGACTTCAGCGCCTCGGCGCCCGACGCCCTGATCGCCGGCTTCTGGCGGGCCGTCGGCAAGACCGCGGCTCTGCTCGGCCTCGACGAGCCCGGCTACCGGCTGGTCGCCAACCACGGGCCGGACGCCAACCAGATCGTCTTTCACTTCCACGTCCACATCATCGGCGGCCGCAAGATGCCGGGCGTCAGAGGTCAAGCCAGCGGGCTTGCCGAGCAGGCGGAGCGCTAGCACAAATAGCGGCCCCATGCCGTCCCAATCGTCGCCCATCTACGACCGCAACAACATCTTCGCCAGGATCCTGCGCGGCGAAGCGCCCTGCACCAGGGTGTACGAGGACGAGTACGCGCTCGCCTTCAGGGACATCTACCCCAAGGCCCAGGTCCACGTGCTGGCGATCCCCAAGGGCGAGTACGTGTCGCTCACCGATTTCTCGCAATCGGCGCCGCCGGAGTTGATCACGGGCTTCTGGCGCGCGGTGACCCGGGTCGCCGAGACGCTGAGCGTGGCCGGCGGCTACCGCATCGGCTCCAATGTCGGGCCGGGCGGCGGCCAGGTCGTCTTCCACTTCCACGTCCATATCCTGAGCGGACCGCGAACGTGATCCCCCGGCGCGCGCTGATGGGGCGCGCGCTGCTCGGCGGCGCGGCCACGCTTGTCGCCTCTCCGGCCGCGGCGCAGAAATACTACCCGATGGGGACCAAGCAGCAGGCGCTGAGCTTCAAGGGTGTCGGCGGCGTGACGCTGAAAGGCACGCTGCTGCTGCCGACGATCAGCGAGCTGCAGAAGGTGCCCGGCGTGGTGCTGCACCCCGGCAGCGGACCGAGCGACCGGGACGGCAACAACGCGCTGGTGCCGGTCAAGATCGATCTTTTAAAACTGATCGCCGAGCTGCTGGCCGACAACGGCATCGCCAGCCTGCGCTACGACAAGCGCGGCGTCGCCGCCTCGGGCCAACAGACGCCGACCAGCCTCGACGGGCAGGAGCGCTTCTTCGCCTGGGACAACTATGTCGGCGACGTGATGGCCGCCCATGCCGAGCTGTTGCGGCATGACGAGATCAAGCCCTATGCGACGGCGCTGCTGGGCCACAGCGAAGGCGGCCTGCTGTCGCTCGCCGCCGCCGCGGCGATGGGCAAGCGCGCGCCCTACGCCGTGGTGATCGCCGGCACGCCGGGCCGGCCGCTGATCGACATCGTGCGCGAGCAGATCGCGCGCGGCTTGCCGCAGCTCAGCGCCGAGGCCGAGCGGGTGATGAAAGCGACCCTCGCCACCGGGCACGTGCCGGACGACACGGCGGCCGAGCTGCGGCTGGTCTTCCCGGCCTATGGCGGCCCGTTCTTCCGGGGCGCGTTGACCTTCGATCCGGCGCAGGCCGTGCTCGCCTTCGACTCGCCCTGCCTGCTGCTGCATGGCGGCGCCGACGCGCAGATCGTGCCGATGGCGGAGATCCAGCCGCTGGTCGATGCGCTGGCCCGCCGCGACAAGCCCGGCGAGGTGCTGGTGGCCGCCGGGGTGAGCCACAACCTGAAGCCGGTGACGAATGCGACCGATCCCGGCTTCGTCGGACCGATTGCACCTGCGATCCGCGACAAGCTGGCGAGCTGGCTGCGTCACGTGCTGGGCGCTTGAGGGGGCTGGGCGCTTGATCGCCCGCGCAGGCCGGCCGATCATTGCCCGCGACAAAGGGAGGAAACGATGGTTGTGACGGTACGGCCGCTCTGCGACGCGGTCGGCGTCGAGGTGATGGGCGTCGATCTGAGGCGCCTGAGCGATGCCGACTTCCGCGAGGTCGAGCGCGCCTGGCACCAGCGCTCGGTGATCCTGCTGCGCAACCAGCAGCTCGGCGACGACGACCTGCTGGCCTTCAGCCGCCGCTTCGGCGAGCTCGATCCGCCGCCGAACCAGGAGCGCGGCCGCATCAGCCCGCCCGGCTATCCCGACATCTATGTCGTGTCGAACGTGCTCGACAAGAACGGCGATCCGATCGGCGCCCTCGGCTACGGCGAAGCGGTCTGGCACACCGACATGAGCTACCTCGACATGCCCCCCGATGCCTCGATGCTCTATGCGCTCGAGATTCCGCCGAGCGGCGGCAACACCTGGTTCTGCGGCATGCAGGCGGCGTGCGATGCGCTACCGGACGACCTGCGCCAGCGCCTCGGCGATCGCCGCGTGAAGCACGACGGCACCTACAATTCCGGCGGCTACCTGCGCAAGGGCGTGACGCCGACCGACGATCCCTTCAAGGCACCGGGGGCCTGGCATCCGGCGATCCTGAAGCATCCCGCCAACGGCCGGCCGACGCTCTATCTCGGCCGGCGGCGGAACTCCTACATAGAGGGCCTGTCGCGCGAGGAGTCCGATGCGTTGCTCGAGGATCTGTGGGCGCACTGCACGCAGCCGCAGTTCCTGTACGAGCACGTCTGGCGGCTGGGCGACCTGGTGATGTGGGACAACCGCTCGACCATGCATCGCCGCGATCCGTTCGACGGCACGGCCCGGCGCATCATGCATCGAACGCAGATCAAGGGCGCCAACAGACCGGTGGCTTTCACATGAGACGTCAGAAGAAGTTCTACGCCTGGGGCTATGCCGACGAGGACCTGTCGCCCGACGAGATCAAGCCCTGGGAGCAGGAGATCGCTGCGCGCTATGGCCTGAAGGGCTTCGACGTCACGCCGCCGCCCAAGGCGGACGAGATCACCCTGCGCAAACCGCGCATCGACGTGCCGTCGGACCTGCAGGCGATGGTGCGCACCGATCACCTGACGCGGCTGGAGCACTCTTACGGCAAGGCAGGCTTCGATGCCTGGCGCATGTTCATGCGCTCGGTGCCCAACCCGCCCGATGCCGTCGCCTTCCCCGAGAGCGAGCAGGACGTCGTGCGCGTGCTGGAGTGGTGCGACCGGATCGGCGCCAAGGCGATCCCCTACGGCGGCGGCTCGTCGGTGGTGAAGGGCATCGAGCCGCAGGCCTCGTTCGACAAGGTCGTCACCATCTCGCTCCGCCACATGGACAAGATCCTGGAGGTCGACGATACCAGCGAAGCGGCGCGCATCCAGGGCGGCATCTACGGCCCCGCGATCGAGGATGCGCTGCGCAAGACGCCGCTCACCATGCGGCACTACATGCAGGCCTATCGCTGCTCGACGCTGGGCGGCTGGATCGCGACGCGGTCGGGCGGCCATTACGCCACGCTCTACACCCACATCGACGACTTCGTCGAAAGCACGCGCATGATCACGCCGGCCGGCGCGCTGGAATCGCGCCGCCTGCCGGGCTCCGGCGCCGGACCGAGCCCTGACCGTATGGTCCTCGGCTCCGAAGGCATCCTCGGCATCATCACCGAGGCCTGGGTGCGGCTGCGCCGCAAGCCGACCTTCCGCTCCTCGGCGAGCGTGCGCTTCAAGACCTTCTATGACGGCGCCGATGCGGTGCGCGGCATCACCCAGGCGGGCCTCTATCCCGCCAACTGCCGCCTGCTCGAGGCGCGCGAGGCGCTGCCCGGCATCCCGTGGAGCAGCGAGGAGGCGGTGCTCGTCCTGGCTTTCGAATCGGCCGACCATCCGCTCGACGTCTGGATGAAGCGCGCGCTGGAGATCTGCGCCGAGCACGGCGGCATCGCCGACCAGTCCGATCCCGACGACGAGAATGCGCACCGCTCGGGGGCGGCCGGCGCCTGGCGCAACCGCTTCATCCGCGCGCCGCACTATGGCGAGCACGCGGTGGCGCGCGGCATCCTCTCCTCGACCTTCGAGACCGCGATGACCTGGGAGCGCATGCGCGACTTCCATCAGAAGATCACCAAGATCACCAGGGACACGATCAAGCGCGTGACCGGCCGCGACGGCACCGTCACCTGCCGCTTCACCCACGTCTATCCCGACGGGCCGTGCCTCTACTTCACCTTCGGCGGCATCGTCGACAAGGCGAAAGGACTCGAGCAGTTCATGGAGGTGCTGACCGCCTGCACCGCCGCGACCGTCGAGCATGGCGGCACGACCACGCACCATCACGCCGTCGGCCGCTTCCACCGGCCGTTCTACGACAAGCAGCGGCCCGAGCTGTTCGCCAGGGCGCTGCGCGGCGCCAAGCGCGAGCTCGATCCCAAGGGTCTGATGAATCCCGGTGTGCTGATCGACCCATAGAAACACTTCCTCTCTGCGCGAAGCGCGGGGAGGTGGCGCAGTAATCTGCGACGCAGGGGTCAAAGGCCGCAGCGATTCTGTGGCTCATGACCCCTCCGCCCCTTCGGGGCACCTCCCCATGCTCCGCATAGGGAGGAAGATGAGGGCAGAATCGGCTAAGGTCGCGGCATGAAGTGTGATCGCGTCTGGCGCGATGCTCGGCTCGCCACCATGGCGTCCGGCCTTGGCGTCGTCGAGAAGGGCGTCATCGCGTCGAAGGACGGCCGCATCCTTTATGTCGGCGCCGAAGCCGACGCGCCTTCGTTCGATGCCGCCGAGACGATCGACTGCGAGGGTCGCTGGATCTCACCCGGGCTGATCGATTGCCACACCCACATCGTCTATGGCGGCAACCGCGCACACGAGTTCGAGCTCAGACTGGCCGGTGCGACCTATGACGAGATTTCGCGCGCCGGCGGCGGCATCGTCTCGACCATGCGGGCCACGCGCCGAGAAAGCGAGGACCAGTTGCTCGCCAGCGCCCGCAAGCGCATCGAAACGTTGATGCGCGACGGCGTTACGACGCTGGAGATCAAGTCGGGCTACGGCCTCGATACGGAGAGCGAGACGAAGTCGCTGCGGGTCGCGCGCCGCCTTGGCGAAGTCCTGCCGCTCACCGTCGTCACGACCTTCCTCGGCGCCCACGCCTTGCCGCCCGAGGCCAAGGGCGACAAGGACGCCTACATCGCCGACGTCTGCGACCGCCAGATGCCGGCGGTCGCAGAGGCCGGCCTCGCCGATGCGGTCGACGCCTTCTGCGAATCCATTGCCTTCTCGCCCGAGCAGACGGCCCGCGTCTTCGAGACCGCGCGCCGCCTCGACCTGCCGGTGAAGCTGCACGCCGAGCAGCTCACGACCCTCGGCGGCGCCGAACTTGCCGCGCGCTTCGGCGCTCTGTCGGCCGATCATCTCGAGCACGCCGACGAGAAGGGCGTCGCGGCACTGGCCCGCGCCGGCACCGTCGCCGTTTTGCTGCCCGGCGCGTTCTACTTCCTGCGCGAGACGCAGAAGCCGCCGGTCGACCTGTTGCGCAGGCACGGCGTGCCGATCGCGATCTCCAGCGATTCCAATCCCGGCACCTCGCCGCTGACCTCGCTGCTGCTGACCATGAGCATGGCGGCGACCTTCTTCCGGCTGACCGTCGACGAATGCCTGCTGGGCGTGACACGCCATGCCGCGAAGGCGCTGGGCCGGCTCGCCGAGGTCGGCACGCTCGAAGCCGGCAAATCATGCGACATAGCGATCTGGGACATCGAGCGGCCGGCCGAGCTGGTCTACCGCATCGGCTTCACGCCGCTGCACGCGCGGATCTGGAGAGGCCGATGAAGCCCGGCGCGATGAGCCTGCGCGACTGGCGCGACATTTATCGCGGCGCCGTCCCGACTCTCGACCCGGCCTGCGTGCCCCTCATCGAACGCTCGGCGGCGGCGGTGTCGGCGATCATCGCCCGGGGCGAGCCGGTCTACGGCATCAATACCGGTTTCGGAAAGCTCGCGAACGTCCACATCCCACCCGAGGACCTCGCCACCCTCCAGCGCAACATCGTGCTGTCGCATTCGGCCGGCGCCGGCTCAGCCATGCCGGTGCCGGTCGCGCGGCTGATGATGGCGCTCAAACTCGCGAGCCTCGCCCAGGGTGCCTCCGGCGTTCGGCTGGAGACGGTGCGGCTGCTCGAAGCGATGCTGGCCAAGGGCCTAACGCCGGTCGTGCCCTGCCAGGGTTCGGTCGGCGCGTCCGGCGATCTCGCGCCGCTCGCCCACATGTCGGCGACGATGATCGGCACAGGCGAGATGATCGTCGATGGCCGCAGCGTGCCCGCCGACACGGCGCTGGCCGGCGCCGGCCTGAAGCCGCTGACGCTGGGCGCGAAGGAAGGGCTGGCGCTGCTGAACGGCACGCAATTCTCGACCGCCTACGCGCTGGCCGCGCTGTTCGAGACCGAGACGCTGTTCCAGTCGGCGCTGGTCACCGGCGCGCTCTCGACCGATGCCGCCCGCGGCTCGGACGCGCCGTTCGATCGCCGCATCCATCTCCTGCGCCGCCATCGCGGCCAGATCGAGACGGCCGACGCCCTGCGCAACCTGATGCACGGCTCGGCGATCCGCGCCTCGCATCTGGTCGGCGACGAGCGCGTGCAGGACCCCTACTGCCTGCGTTGCCAGCCGCAGGTCATGGGCGCTGCGCTCGACCTGCTGCGCCAGGCGGCGGTGACGCTGGAGACCGAGGCCAACGGCGTCACCGACAATCCGCTGATCTTCGCCGAGACAGGCGAGGCGCTGTCCGGCGGCAACTTCCACGCCGAGCCGGTGGCCTTCGCCGCCGACACCATGGCGCTGGCGATCTGCGAGATCGGCTCGCTGGCCGAGCGGCGCATCGCCATGCTGGTCGATCCGGCGTTGTCGGGACTGCCCGCGTTCCTGACGCCGCGGCCGGGACTCAATAGCGGCTTCATGATCCCGCAGGTCACCGCGGCAGCGCTGGTCTCCGAGAACAAGCAGCGCGCCCATCCGGCCAGTGTCGATTCCATCCCGACCTCGGCCAACCAGGAAGACCATGTCTCGATGGCCGCGCACGCCGCCCGCCGGCTGATGGACATGGCCGACAATTGCGGCACGGTGATCGGCATCGAATTGCTGGTCGCGGCCCAAGGCTGCGACTTCCATGCGCCGTTGAAGTCGAGCCCGTGGCTCGAAGCGGTGCGGACGCTGCTGCGCCGCGAGGTGCCGCATCTCGACGAGGATCGTTCCCTGCATCCCGACCAGCAGGCAGCGACTCGCCTGGTCCGCAGCGGGGCGGTCGTTCAAGCGGCCGGCACCCTGCCCTCTCTTTGCGCCTGAGGCCCTCATGACCCGCATCGACAACAGCCGACAGATACGCTCGCCGCACGGCACGACCCTCACGGCCAAGAGCTGGCTGACCGAGGCACCGATGCGCATGCTGATGAACAATCTCGATCCCGACGTGGCAGAGAAGCCGGGCGAGCTGGTGGTCTATGGCGGCGTCGGCCGTGCCGCGCGCGACTGGCAGAGCTTCGACCGCATCGTCGCCTCGCTGCGCGGCCTAGAAGCCGACCAGACGCTGCTGGTGCAGTCGGGCAAGCCGGTCGGCATCTTCCGCACCCATCCCGATGCGCCGAGGGTGCTGATCGCCAACTCCAACCTGGTGCCGCGCTGGGCGACCTGGGAGCATTTCAACGAGCTCGACCGCAAGGGCCTGATGATGTTCGGCCAGATGACCGCGGGCTCGTGGATCTATATCGGCAGCCAGGGCATCGTGCAGGGCACCTACGAGACCTTCGTCGAGATGGGCCGCCAGCACTATGGCGGCAGCCTCGCCGGCCGCTGGATCCTGACTGCCGGCCTGGGCGGCATGGGCGGTGCGCAGCCGCTGGCGGCCACGATGGCCGGCGCCTCCTGCCTCGCCATCGAATGCCGGCCGAGCAGCATCGAGTTTCGCCTGCGCACCGGCTATCTCGACCGGCAGGCCAAGGACCTCGACGAAGCGCTGGCGATCATCCGTGAATCGACCGCGGCGAAGAAGGCGGTGTCGGTCGGCCTGCTGGGCAACGCCGCCGAGGTGCTGCCCGAGTTGCTGCGCCGCGGCGTGCGGCCGGACTGCCTGACCGACCAGACCTCGGCGCACGATCCCGGCAACGGCTACCTGCCCGCCGGTTGGAGCCTCGGCGAGTGGGAGGACAAACGCGCCAAGGATCCGGCGGGCGTCGCGAAAGCCGCGAAGAAGTCGATGGCCGCACATGTCCGCGCAATGCTGGAGTTCCACAAGCTCGGCGTGCCGACGGTCGACTACGGCAACAACATCCGCCAGATGGCGCTGGAGGAGGGCGTGGCCGATGCCTTCGCCTTCCCGGGATTCGTGCCGGCCTATGTACGGCCGCTGTTCTGCCGCGGCATCGGGCCGTTCCGCTGGGCCGCTTTGTCGGGCGATCCCGAGGACATCTATCGCACCGACGAGAAGGTGAAGGAGCTCTTGCCTGACAACAAGCCGCTGCACACCTGGCTCGACATGGCGAAGAAGCGCATCAAGTTCCAGGGCCTGCCGGCGCGCATCTGCTGGATCGGTTTGGGCGACCGCGACCGCGTCGGCCTCGCGTTCAACGAGATGGTGGCCAAAGGCGAGCTCAAGGCGCCTGTCGTGATCGGCCGCGATCATCTCGACTCGGGCTCGGTGGCGAGCCCCAACCGCGAGACCGAGGCGATGCGCGACGGCACCGACGCGGTGTCGGACTGGCCGATGCTGAATGCGCTGCTCAACTGCGCCTCGGGCGCGACCTGGGTGTCGCTGCATCACGGCGGCGGCGTCGGCATGGGCTTCTCCCAGCATGCCGGCATGGTGATCGTCTGTGATGGCACGCCGGAGGCAGCCACGCGAATTGCGCGCGTGCTGTGGAACGATCCGGCGACCGGCGTCATGCGCCATGCCGATGCGGGCTACGAGACCGCGATCGCCTGCGCGAAAGAGCACGGGCTCAACCTGCCGAGCCTCTAGGCCGCAGCAGCGAGCGCCTCGGCGCGGATCTCCTCGGTGAGCCGCGCCTTGAGCGCGGTGAACTCGGGCGCCGTCTTGATGGTGTAGGGCCGCGGATGGGGCAGCGGCACCGGCAGCTCGGTCTTGACGCGGCCGGGTCGGCGCGTGAACACCACGACACGGCTTGCCATGAAGATCGCCTCCTCGATGTCGTGGGTGACGAACAGCACGGTCTTGCGCTCGCGCTCCCAGATGCCGAGCAGCAGCTCCTGCATCAGCACGCGCGTCTGGTTGTCGAGGGCACCGAAGGGCTCGTCGAGCAGCAGGATCTTGGGGCTGTTGGCGAGCGCCCGTGCGATCGCGACGCGCTGCTGCATGCCGCCGCTCAACTGCTTGGGATAGTGATCCTCGAAACCGCGCAAGCCGATCTCGGCGATGAAGTGATCGCTGATCTCGCGCTGCTCGGCGGCGGCCATGCCCTTCTGGCGCAGGCCGAAGCAGATGTTCTGGCGCACCGTCAGCCACGGGAAGAGCGTGTAGCTCTGGAACACCATGCCGCGATCGGCTCCCGGCCCCGCGACCGGCGCGGAGTCGAGCAGGATGCGGCCGCTGGTCGGCTCCTCGAGGCCGGCCACGAGGCGCAGCAGGGTCGACTTCCCGCAGCCGGAGAGGCCCAGGATGGTGATGAAGTCGTTGTCGGCGACCTCGAGGCTGACCGGCAGCAGCGCCTGGGTCGGCGCGCCACCCGCGACGCCGGGGAAGGTCTTGCCGACGCCCTGGATCGCCAATCTGCTCACGAGGGGCGGCTCACTAGAGGTGGCTCCAGGCGAACAGGCGACGATTGAGCTGCTTGAACGCGACGTCCGACGCCAGCCCGACCAGGCCGATGACGACGATGCCGGAGATGATCTGGTCGGTCGCCATCAGCGCCTGGCTGTCGGTGATCATGTGGCCGATGCCGGACGAGGCGCCGATCAGCTCGGCGACGATGATGTAGGTCCAGCCGATCCCCAGCACCTGGCGCAGCGCCTCGGCGATCTCCGGCGCGGCGCCGGGCAGCAGCACGTCGCGCACGATGCCGCGCTCGCTGCAGCCCAGCGTGTAGGCCGCCTCGACGAGATCGCGGCGCGTGCCGGCGACGATCATGGCGATCATCAGGGTGAGCTGGAAGAAGCAGCCGATGAAGATCACCGCGAGCTTCTGTGTCTCGCCGATGCCGACCCACAGGATCAGCAACGGGATGAACGCCGAGGCCGGCAGGTAACGGGCGAAGGAAACGAACGGCTCGAAGAACGCCTCGACCGGCTTCCACGCCCCCATGGCGATGCCGAGCGGCACGGCGATCAGCGCCGCCAGCACGAAGCCGCCCAGCACCCGCCAGACCGTCATGCCGACGTCGTAGGTGAAGCCGAATTTGGCGAACAGCTCCCAGGCCGCCGCGAGCGTCCGGCCCGGCGAGGCGAGGAACTGCGGCGGCACGGCGCCCGACGCGGTGATCGCCCACCACGCCAGGCCGAACGCGAGGAAGAAGGCGATGCCCAGCCCGATCCGTACCCTGCGCGAGACAGGAACGAACAGGCCGGGTTTCACTTCTGGAAGCTCGTGTCGTAGAGGCTGTCCATATTGGCCGGCACCTGCTTGATGACGCCGATCTCGAGCAGCAGCGCCGCGGCCTCCTTGTTGAAGGCCTGGATCTCGCCCGCGAAGAACTTCTGGTTGCCGGCGCGGTCGGCCCACTTGAGCTTGGACTGCGAGGCCTCGAACTGCTCGGCGGTCTGCTTGACGTCGGCGCCCATGATGCCGAAGGCCTTGGTCTTGTCGGCCGCGATCATGTCGAGCGCCTGGAAGTAGCTGTCGACCAGCGCCTTCACCGCCTTGGGGTTCTCCTTGATGAACTTGGGCGTGCAGCCGAACGAATCGAACACCACCGGCTGGCCGAGCGAATCGACGATGATCTTGCCCGCGTCGGGCTTGTTGCGGACCTGGCTGAGATAGGGCTCGTAGGTCACCGCCGCGTCGAGCCCGGCATTGCCGGCGACGAAGGCGCTGGCGGCCGGCGCGGGCTCGAGGGTGACCAGCTTGACGTCAGCGAGCTTCATGCCGGCCTTCTTGAGCGCCCACGACAGGAAGAAGTGCGGGCTGGTGCCGGGCGCCGACGCCGCGACCGTCTTGCCCTTGAGGTCGGCGACCTTGTCGATTCCCGGCTTGGCGACGATGCCGTCCGAGCCCATGCCCTGGTCCATCTTGAACAGCTGGGTGGTGGCGACGCCGTTGGCGTTCCACACGATCCAGGTCTCGACCGTGGTGGCGGCGCACTGCACGTCGCCCGAGGCTATCGCCAGGTGGCGATCCTTCTGCGGAATCTTCTTGATCGAGACATCGAGGCCGTTCCTGGCGTAGATGCCAGACTCCTTGGCGAGCGTCAGCGGCGCAAAGCCGGTCCAGCCGGAGATGGCGATCGCGACCTTGGTGTCCTGCGCCTGGGCGGACGCCGCGCCGAATGCGAGCGCCGAGGCAATCGACAGCGCTGCCTTGTAGTTCATCGGAAACCTCCTCAGCGGGAAAAGCGTGCTGAGGCCATATCAGCGCAAATTGCCAGTATGGCCCAGCGAATAACGCCCCGGTTGCGGCCACACCGTGAGGCCGTGCGGCTCCTTACCGACCTTGATCTTGTCGATCGCGCCGGACGTGATGTCGATGCGATAGACGACGTCGTCGAAGCGGCCGCTCAGCCAGAGGTACTTGCCGTCGGCGCTGACATTGCCCATGTCGGGGCTGCCGCCGCCGGGGATCGGCCAGGTCTGCTCGACCTTGGCGGTCGCGAAGTCGATCACCGACACGCTGCCCTTGGCGACGCCGGCGCGCACCATCATCTTGTTGGTGCCGCGGTTGGCGACATAGAGCTTCCTGCCGTCGCGGCTGGGATAAAGGCCGTGCGCACCGACGCCGGTCGGAATGAAGCCGGTCTGCTTGAACGAGGCGCCATCGACCACGTGCACGCCGTCGGCCAGCATGTCGGCGACGAAGAAGGTCTTGCCGTCGGGCGAGATCCGCACGTCCTGCGGCATGCCGCGGGTGGTGCAGATCGCGCCGCCGAGCTCGGGCGCGTCCTGCACCAGAACCGGCGTGGGGATGAGGATCTGCGACTTCTTCTTGCGCTCCAGCGCCGCGAGCTGGGCGACCACGTCGGGCCGCGTGTAGTACGGCGTCAGCGTGATGGTGTCGATCACCCGGCGGTTGACCAGGTCGATCTTGGTCACCGCACCGTCGAACTCGCAGGTGAACAGCGCGAAGCTGCCGTCGATCGCGAAGTCGGCATGGTTGATGCCGCCGCAGCGCGGCGTGGCGATCGAGTATTGCAGCTTCAGCGTCCAGGGATCGCGGAAGTCGAGCCGCTTCAGCTCCTCGGCGACGATGATCAGCGACTTGCCGTCGGGCGAGGAATAGACGTTGTACGGGTCGTCGACCGCGATCGCCGGGCCGGGCTTGCCGGTCCAGGGATCGATCGGCGTCAGGCTGCCGTCGGTGCGGCCCTCGGCGTTGTTGGCGACCCACAGCGTCTTGAGATCCCACGACGGCACGACGTGCTGCGGATTGCGGCCGACCTTGAAGGTGTCGATCACCTGCAGCGTCTCCGGATCGATCACCGACACGGTGTTGGAGCGCCGGTTGGGAACATAGACCCGCGGCAGCGCGCCCTGCACGGCGGGGCTGAGCTTGCCCGCGGCGGTCTCGCTGTAGAGGTTGGCCGGATCGGCGACCGCCGGCATGCCGGGCACCGGGGTGATGACGGCGGCGACCGGAGAGGCGACCGACCGGGTCTGCGCCATCGCCCACCATCCGACGACGACCCCGATCCCGGCAACGCAGGCGACGACGACTCGACCCAGCTTCATCACTGCTTCTCTGCCCGCGCTTTGCGAATAGCAGCCACAGTCTGCGACACGATCAGGTCGACGCCAAGCTGGCCCAATGCCGCGCTCGAGGCGGCGGGATCGCCCTGCGTGCCGTCGGCCGGCCCGTGTCCCGTCAGGCGGTCGTTGCGCACCAACGAAGGATCGACCGCCAATGTGAGCGAGGTGTCCGCGGTTCCAGCATGCGTGCCGATCTGGGCGTCGGTGATGCCCTTGCCGCGCAGCGCCTGCGCATAGGCGGCCTCGCTGGCGCGGTAATAGTCCTCGATGAAATGGGCACGCACCTTGCTGCCGGCCCATTCCTTGTTCAGCTCGGTGGCCGCCTGGCGGAGTACCGCCTGGTAGCCGCCATGGTCGCCCAGCAGCACGATGTGGGCGAAGCCGGCCTGGCGGAAGCCGCGCGCGGCGCCCTCGACCGTGGCCTTGAACGCGGCGTCCGGGATAGAGATCGTGCCCGGGAAGCGCATGTGGCCGGCCGGCGGCGAGATCGCGCCCTCGGGCACATAGGCCAGCACCGGCGCCACGATGGTGTCGCCCAGCGCCTGGGCGATGCGGGCCGACAGCAGGCGGGCGCGGACATTGTGTTTGCCCAGCGCCATGTGCGGGCCGTTCTGCTCGGTGCCGCCGGCGGGGATGATGATGGTGGTCGCGCCGGCCCTGATCGCGTCGCGCAGCTCGGTCCAGGTCAGCGCCTCGAGCTCGACGCTGGGCGGCGCGGCACGTGCAGGACCGACTGCGGCCAGCGCAAGAGCAACCATGATTAGAAGCCGACGCACGCCGACGGGCTCAACGACCGAGAAGCTTCAGCGCCGTGAACACCGCCGTCTGACCGACGATCAGCATGACGACCCATTTGAGAAAGTCGATCTTGTCGGCTTTCATCGCCGCCAGCAGCTCACCCTTGAGCAGGGCCATCTCGCCTCTCAGATCGCTCCTGAGGACAGCGATGTCACCCTTGGTTGCCACTTCTTCGCGTAACGCCTGATCGAGCCCGTCGGCCATACCGCGGGCTTGCGGTTCGGTAAAGCCCGCCGCTTTCAGCCGATCGATGTAAGCGAGTTTGTCGAACGTCATTGCGGTCATTCGAAAGCTACTCCCTAAGATAGGCTCGCGCGCCTCACGCCGCCAGCGCCGGCCGCGGCTCCTGGCGGCGGTAGCTCAGGGCTTCGGCAATGTGCAGGCGGCGCACCGACTCGGAGCCGTCGAGATCGGCGAGCGTGCGCGCCACGCGCAGGGTGCGGTGCCAGGCGCGCGCCGACAGGCCGAGCCGCTCGGCGGCGCGCACCAGCAGGGCGCGGCCCTCGGCGTCCGGCTCGGCGATGGCGGCCAGCAGCTTGCCGTCGGTGTCGGCGTTGCAGCGCGGCCGCGACCAGCCGCTCGCCCAGTCGGACAACAGGCCGGCCGTCGGCTCGGCTTCGACGCCTGGATCGGTGCGCAGCCGGGCGAGGCGCTCGCGCTGCACGGTGCGCGCGGCAGCCACGCGCGCGGCGACGTCGGCCGAGCCTTCGGCCGGCGGCGGCAAGGCGAGATCGGCCGCCTCGACCCGCGGCACCTCGATGCAAAGGTCGATGCGGTCGAGGAACGGCCCCGACAGCCGGCTCTGGTAATCCAGGGCGCAGCGCGGCCCGCGCCGGCAGTCCTGGCCGCCGCAGCGGCAGGGATTCATCGCGGCGACCAGTTGGAAACGCGCCGGATAGGTGACGTGGGCATTGGCGCGCGCCACGGTCACGCGGCCGGTCTCGATCGGCTGGCGCAGCGCCTCGAGGGTGGGCCGATGGAACTCCGGCAATTCATCGAGGAACAGCACCCCGTGATGGGCCAGCGACACCTCGCCCGGCCGCGCCCGCGGGCCGCCGCCGACCAGCGCCTGCAAGGTCGAGGAATGATGCGGATCGCGGAAGGCGCGGCGCTTGGACAATCGGCCGTCGCCGGTCTCGCCGGCCAGCGAGCGCACCATGGTGGCCTCCAGCATCTCGTCGGCCTCGAGCGGCGGCAGCAGGCCGGGCAGCCGCGCCGCCATCATCGACTTGCCCGAGCCGGGCGGCCCGATCATCAAAAGGTTATGGCCGCCCGCCGCCGCGACCTCGAGCACGCGCTTGGCCGTCTCCTGGCCCTTGACGTCGGCAAGGTCGGGAGAGGCGCCCAAGTCCTCGGCTGCCGCCGACCGCGGCCGCGGCAGAACCTGCTGGCCGCGCACGTGGTTGATCAGCGCCAGCAGCGACGGCGCCGCCACAAGCTCGAGATGATCGCCGGCCCATGCCGCCTCGCCGCCGCAGGCCGCCGGGCAGATCAGGCCGAGGCCCTGGCGCGAGGCATGCAGGGCCGCCGGCAGGATGCCCGGCACCCGCGTCAGGCCGCCATCGAGCGCCAGCTCGCCCAGGGCGACGACGCCGGCGAGCGCTTCCTTCGGGATCACGCCCATCGCCGTCAGCAGAGCCAGCGCGATCGGCAGGTCGTAATGGCTGCCCTCCTTGGCGAGGTCGGCCGGCGAGAGATTGACGGCGATGCGCTGCGGCGGCAGGGCGAGCCCCAGCGCCCGCAGGGCCGAGCGCACCCGCTCGCGGCTTTCGCCGACCGCCTTGTCGGCCAGGCCGACGATCGGGAAGCCGAGGTTGCCCGGCGCGATCATGACTTGTACGTCGACCGGCACCACCTCCACCCCCTGGAACGCCACTGTCTGTACCCGTGCCTGCATGTTCCCTCCGAAAGGAGAACAACTATGGAACATCACGATGACAAGTAAAGCACGCATAAGTTGCATCCCGTCCTTATCGCATCGCCGCGAGTACGAGCGGCGCGTCAACCGCGTCATGGATTACGTGCAGGCCCATCTCGACGAGGATCTGACGCTCGACAAGCTCGCCGCCATCGCCGCGTTCTCGCCGTTCCATTTCCATCGCGTCTTCTCGGCGATCACCGGCGAGACGCTGTCCGACTTCATCCGCCGCATCCGGCTCGAGCGCGCGGCGGGCGCGCTCGCCATGCTGCACGAGACCAGCGTGCTCGAGATCGCGCTGCGCTGCGGCTTCTCCTCGGCGGCGACCTTCGCCCGCGCCTTCAAGGGCCACTTCGGCATGAGCGCGACGGCGTGGCGCGAGGGCGGCGCCCGGCAATGGCGCGACGGGCTCCGGCAGGCCCGCAAGCCGGGCAAAGTGGATCGCAAGCCGCGCAAAGCATTGCCGCCGCCGGACCGGCAGGGTCACCCCATGACCGTCAGGATCGAAGACCTTCCGCCCTATCGGGTCGCTTATGTCCGCCATGTCGGGCCCTACGGCGAGGGCGGCATCAGCGCGCTGTGGCGCGACTTCGAGCGCTGGATCCGCGCCCACGGCCTGCGCCATCCCGGCACGCTGACCATCGGCATCGGCCACGATGCGCCGACCATCGCCGCCCCCGAGACGCTGCGCTACGACGCCTGCCTGGTGGTCGACGCCGGGTTCAAGGCCGATCGCCGGCTCAACCTGGCCGACCTGCCCGGCGGCACCTACGCCATCACGCCGTTCGACGGCCGGCCGGCCGACCTTTCGACGGCCTGGGAGCGGTTCTGGACGACCTGGCTTCCCGGCAGCGGCTATCAGCCCGAGGATCGGCCCTGCCTCGAGCTGCGGCCCGACTTCGAGACGCCGGCGGCGGCGAACCACGTGCGCTGCCAGCTCTGCCTGCCGATCGCCCCGCTGTAGGCCGCCGTCATGTCGGATTGGCGGGGCGAAGCCCTGCATCTTGCGCGGTCGGGCGGCACGCTCGCCGTCAACCAGCTCCTCCAGCTCGCCGTACCCTTCATCACGACGGCCATGACCGGCCGGCTCGGTGTCGAGGCCCTGGCCGCAGGCAGCATCGTCGGCAGCATCGGGCTGCTGCTGTTCATCACTTCCCTCGGCGCGATGCAGGGCCTGATCCCGCCGCTCAGCGGCAGCCTCGGTGCCGGCGACCATCACGTGGCGGCGCGCACCATCCGAGGCGGCCTGCTGATCGCGGTCGCGATGGGGCTCGCGGCGACGGCGATCATGGCCGGCGTTCCCCGGGGCCTCGCGGCCGCCGGCCTCGACCCGGCGCTGGTGACGGGGGCCGGCTGCTACATCGACGGCTTGCTGCCCGGATACCTGCCGAGCATCGTGCTGATCGCCTTCCGCTTCTTCCTGATCGCGGCGAACGACCTCAGATGGCTGAACGCGATCGTCATCGCGACCACGGCGTTCAATGCGGCGCTCAACCTGGGGCTCGCGGGCGGGCGGTTCGGCCTCGACGGCATGACGGCGATCGGCCTCACCGTCGCGCTGACCCAGTGGCTGGGCCTCGGCCTCCTGCTGCTGGCGACGGCGCGCTCCAAGCGCCTGCCGAAGGATGTACGGGACCGGCGCGCCGGCTTCGCGCTGCGCGATGCGCTGCGGCTCGGGATTCCGGTCGGTGCGGTGTTCTTCACCGAAGCCCTGCTGTTCACCGGCTCGAACGTGCTGATGGGCTATGTCGGGCCGGTCGAAACCGCCGCGCACGGCATCGTCCTGCTGTGGCTCAACGTCGCCCTCATGGTTCCGGTCGGCCTCTCGCAGGCGGCGATGGCGCGCGTCGCCTCGCTGCTCGGCCAGCGCGACCGGGACGCGATGCGACAGGCGGTGCGCGTTGCGCTCGTGGCGGGCGCCACGGCCTCGACGATCGTCGGTATCCTGCTCGCCGCCGGTTCCGACAGCCTCGTTCACCTCACCCTGTGGTCGCGCTCGGCCGCCAGCGAGGACGTCGTCGCGGTGGCCCGCGACTTCTTCCGCTTCTGCGCCGTCACCCAGCTCCTGTCGGGCCTGGTCATCGTCATGGCGAGCATCCTGCGCGGCCTGCGCGACGCCAACGCGGTGCTGTGGCTGGTCATGCTCGGCTACTGGGGCGTCGGGCTGGGCAGCGCCGTGCTGCTCGCCTTCGTCCTCGGCCTCGGCGGGCGCGGCATCTGGATCGGGATCACGCTGGCCTTCGCCTTTGCGGTCACGCTCCTGGCACTGCGATTCCGCCGCGCACTTTACGGGGGTGCACCCCGCTGATTGAATGCGGCCGCCCTCATGGACAAACCAATGCTCAGACGCTCGTTCCTGCCGTTCGCTGCCGCCGCACTCGCGGCACCCGCTGCTTTCGCCTGGCCCGACCAGCCGGTGCGCATCGTCGTGCCGTTCACGCCGGGCACCGGACCCGACATCATCGCCCGCTTCGTGTCGGAGAAGCTGTCGCCCAAGATCGGCCAGCCGGTGATCGTCGACAATGTCGCCGGCGCCTCGGGCAATATCGGCAGCCAGCAGGTGGTGCGCGCCAAGCCGGACGGGCTGACCTTGATGTCCTCGGTCAACACGCTGGTCATGAACGCCAGCCTGTTCAAGAACCTGCCCTACGACCCGGTGACCGACTTCGCGCCGATCGGCCTCACGGCCTGGGGCTCGCTCGTCCTGGTCGCCAATCCGAGCCAGCAGCCCAGTACGCTGGCCGAGCTGGTCACCGCAGCCAAGGCCAACCCGAAGAAGCTGACCTACGGCAGTCCCGGCGTCGGCACGCCGCATCACCTCTCGATGGCGCTGGTCGAGCAGGCCGCCGGCATCGAGCTGCTGCACGTGCCCTACAAGGGCACGGCCGGCGCCGTGCAGGACCTGCTGGGCGGCCAGATCGGCTACATGTTCCTGCCGGTTCATGTCTCGGCCCAGCACATCCGCGCCGGCAAGCTGAAAGCGATCGCCGCCGGCAGCCCCAAGCGCCTGCCGCAACTGCCCGAGGTGCCGACGCTGATCGAGGCCGGCCTTGTCGGCGCCGACGTCGACATGTGGTACGGCCTGTTCGCGCCCAAGGGCACGCCGGCGGAGATCGTCGAGCGGCTCAACAAGGAGGTCGCCGCCATCCTCGGCAGCCCCGAAGCCAGGGCGGTGTTCGAGGCGCAGGGCCTGGTGCCCACCAGCTCCGCCCCGAGCGCGCTGGGCGACATCGTGGTCAAGGACAGGAAGCGCTGGGCCGACGTCGTCGCCAGCCGCGGGATCCAGCCGGAGTGAGCCCCTCTTCCTCTCCCGATGTGCTGATCGTCGGCGGCGGCATCGGCGGCTTGACCCTGGCGCTGAGCTGCCACCAGGCCGGCATCTCCACCCAGGTGTTCGAGGCGGCGCCGGAGATCCATCCGCTGGGCGTCGGCATCAACCTCCTGCCGCACGGCATGCGCGAGCTGAGCGAACTCGGCCTCGCCGACAGGCTCGCCGCCAAAGCGATCGAGACTCGCACGCTCTCCTACTACAGCCGCTACGGCCAACCCATCATCAGCGACCTGCGCGGCCGCTATGCCGGCTACGACTGGCCGCAGCTCTCGATCCATAGGGCCGACCTCCACAAAGTCCTGCTCGATACCGTGCGCGAGCGGCTGGGCAGCGACGCCGTGCGGCTCGGCCACAAGGTCACGCGCCTCGACCAGAATGCCGGCCGCGTGACGCTGCATTTCGACAACGGCCACTTCACCCACGGCGCGCTGGCGATCGGCTGCGACGGCATCCATTCGGCGGTGCGCCGCCAGCTCTTCCCCGACGAGGGCCCGCCCAAGTATTCGGGCGTCAACATGTGGCGCGGCGCGGTGCGGTGGCCCGCCTTCCTGGGCGGCGACACCATGCTGTCGTCGGGCTGGATGACGGTCGGCAAGACCGTGATCTACCCGATCCGCCCCGGCACGCCGGAGACCGGCGGCAAGCCGCTGATCAACTGGGTGGCCGAGCTGGAGCGGCCGGACGCCGTGCGCCAGGACTGGACCGGCCGCGGGCGGCTTTCGGACATGATGCCGGCCTTCGCGAACCTCAAGTTCGACTTCCTCGACATCACCGGCATGATCGAGGCGACCGAGGAGATCCTCGAATACCCGATGGTCGACCGCGACCCGCTCGACCGCTGGAGCTTCGGCCGCATCACCCTGCTGGGCGACGCCGCCCACCCGATGTATCCCCGCGGCTCCAACGGCGCGGGCCAGGCGATCGTCGATGCCCGCTTCCTGACCGGCTGCATCAGGAAGCTCGGCGCCACGGCGGCGGCGCTCACCGCCTACGAGGCGGTGCGCGGTCCCGCCACGGCGAAAGTCGTGCTGACCAATCGCAGCGATCCGCCCGACGCCATCCTGCGCGAGGTCTGGACTCGCTCGGGCGGCAAGCCGTTCGCCCGCATCGAGGACGTGGTGCCGACCGCCGAGCTCGAAGGCATCCTCGACCGCTACAAGAAGGTGGCGGGCTTCGACCGCGAGACCCTGCGCAACCGGCCGAGCTTCGTCTGAAAAACGGGGATGCCGCCCAAAACGGAAGAAACGGTCGAAAACCGCCGAAAACGGCGCTCGCGTGCCGGCCGATGAGATTCCCGAAATCAAATGTAAGTTTACGTACATCGATTATTAGTATACCGCAACACGAGAGAACCGGCAAGGCGCCAGCTCTGCACTCTTGCAGGGCCGGCGCGTGCTAGCGTCGGACCATGGACATCAACTTCGCCCCTCCCAAAGAACTCGTCGAGCTCGCCGAGAAGACCAAGGCCTTCGTCGTCGACAAGGTCATCCCCTACGAGAAGGACCCGCGCTGGACGGCGCACGGCCCGACCGACGCGCTGCGCATCGAATTGAACGCGCTCGCCAAGGCCGCCGGCGTGTTCGCGCCGCACGTGCCCCAGGAATATGGCGGCCGGGCCTTGAGCCAGATCGGCCGGGCGCTGGTGTTCGAGGCGGCGGGCTATTCGATCCTGGGGCCGACGGCGATCCATTGCGCCTCGCCGGACGAGGGCAACATCCATCTGCTCGACGTCGTGGCGCGGCCCGACCAGCGCGACCATTTCCTGAAGCCGCTGGCCGAAGGCAAGCTGCGCTCCTGCTTCTGCATGACCGAGCCCGGCGGCGCCGGCTCCGATCCCGGCCTGCTCAAGACCACGGCGCGCCAGGACGGCAACGAATGGGTGATCTCCGGCCGCAAGTGGCTGATCACCGGCGCCGACAATGCCGGCTGGGCGATCATCATGGCCAAGATGGAGGGCGGGCCGATGCACGGCCACGCGACGCTGTTCCTGGCCGACCTGCCCAACCCCAGGATCAGGATCGAGCGCACCCTCGACACCATCGATTCCTCCTTCACCGGCGGCCACGCGGTGATGTCGTTCGACGAGCTGCGCCTGCCGGCCGACGCCGTGCTGGGCGAGATCGGCAAGGGCTTCCGTTACGCCCAGGTGCGGCTGGCGCCGGCGCGGCTCAGCCATTGCATGCGCTGGCTGGGCTCGGCCAACCGGGCGCAGGACATCGCGACGGACTATGCCCGCACGCGCGAGGCCTTCGGCAAGAAGCTCGGCGAGCACGAGGGCGTCAGCTTCATGCTGGCCGACAACATGATGGACATTCACCAGGCGCGGCTGTCGATCTGGCACACCGCCTGGCTGCTCGACCAGGGCAACCGTGCCTCCAACGAAAGCTCGATGAGCAAGGTGATCTGCTCCGAGGCGATCGCCCGCGTCGCCGACCGTTCGCTGCAGATCCTGGGCGGCATGGGCATCACCCGCGACACCGTGGTCGAGCGCATCTTCCGCGACACCCGCGCCTTCCGCATCTACGACGGCCCGTCCGAGGTCCATCGCTGGGCGCTGGGCGCGCGCATCGTCGGAGGCAAGATGTAACCCCATGAGCAATTCCGGCCTCCCCGTCGAGGATCGCCTGCGGATCGGCATTCAAACCATCCATCGTCGCAGCGAGCCGGCGGCCGGCGCCTGGCTGCCGACGATCGACGAGATGTGCACGCTGGTCGAGCTGGTCGATCGCAGCGGTTACGACTCGCTGTGGGTCGGCGACCATATCTCCTTTCACATCTCCATATTCGATCCGCTGCTGCAGCTCGCCCAGGCTGCGGTGATCAGCCGGCGGCTGGTCTTCGGCACGGGTGTCTACCTCGTGCCGCTGCGCCATCCCACGCCGGTGGCCAAGCAGGTTTCGACCCTCGATCACCTGACGGAGGGCAGGTTCATCTTCGGGGTCGGCGTGGGCGGTGAATTCCACAAGGAGTTCGAAGCCTGTGGTGTCCCGGTCGCCGAACGCGGCGCACGGCTGGATGAAAGCCTTACGGTGATGCGCAAGCTGTGGAGCGGGACGCCGGCCACCCATGACGGCCGCTTCTTCAAGTTCGAGGGCGTGACGATGCAGCCGCCGCCGCGCCAGGCGGGCGGTCCCCCGATCTGGTGCGGCGGCCGCTCGGACGCCGCTCTCCGCCGCATCGGCCGCATGACCGACGGTTGGATGTCGTACGTCATCACGCCGGAGATGTTTCGCCAGGGGCTGGAGAAGATCGCCGCCGCCGCCGCGGCGGCCGGTCGGGTCTTCGACCGAGACTTCGGGACGGCCCATCTGCTGTTCACGCGCATTGATGACACCTACGAAAAGGCGCTCGATGCCGCGACCGTTACCCTCAGCCAGCGCTATGGGATGGACTTCCGCAAGGCTGCCGAGCGCTATTGCGCGCTCGGCCCGCCGCAACGCGTCGCGGAAAGCATCGTGCGTTTCCACGACGCGGGGGTCCGCCACGTCATTCTCGATTTCGTCGGACCGTACGAAGAGCGCGACCGTCAGATCGAGCGCTTCGCTTCGGAAGCGCTGCCGCTGCTGGCCGGGCTGCGCGCCGCCGCGGGCTGATCGCCGCCAAATGCCGGTGCGGATTGCCCGACCAACCGGCGTAAGGCCGGGAGACGGCGCTTCGCGCAGCCCTCGGACACCGTCGTCGATCTTCCGAAAGTGGGGCTTGCGACTTCCAGGGCAGCCGTACTCTATGGAGAGTGTCTGACCGGCCGTACTTCAAGGCGCTTGGTTCAGAGGTCTGCGAGTGGAACGATGAACCCACGGAAATCGACCCATGTCCCCGCGCCGCCGTCGGACACGCTTGCCGGGCAGTACGGCATCGAGCCGATCAGCGCCCAGCGCATCTACCAGGAGGTGGCCAGCCGGCTGCGCCGCTCGATCTCCGAAGGCCGGCTGCGGCCCGGCGACAAGCTGCCGCCCGAGCGTAGCCTCGCGGCGATGTTCGGCGTCAGCCGGAACACGGTGCGCGACGCCCTGCGCGCGCTCGAGCTGAGCGGCCTGATCGAGCTCAAGCTCGGCGCGACGGGCGGCGCCTTCGTGCTGCCGGGCAGCTCGAACGCCGTGGTCAACGGCATGCGCGATCTCTACTTCCTCGGCGCCATCACGCCCGATCATCTCAGCGAGGCGCGGCTCGCGCTCAGCGCCGAGGTCATCCGGCTCGCCTGCAAGCGCCTCACCGCGGAGGACCTCGCGCTCCTCGAGGCGAACGTCGCGCGGGCGGCGGACATGCACAGGGCCGGGAACTTCGAGGAGCGCACCAAGTACCACCAGGCCTTCCACGTCCTGCTGGCCAAGACCACGCGCAATCCGATCCTGATCGCCGCCACAGAAGGCGTCATGGAAGTGACGCGCCAGTTCGTGAAGGCGATCGGTCCGACCGACGACCAGAACTACACGCTGCCGTCCCGCCGGCGCCTGCTGGCCCATCTGCGCCACCGCGACGTCGAGAAGGCGGTCGAGGAGATGGCCCGGACGCTGTCGCGGCTGCACCAGAGCTACATGATCAAAGCGCGCGCCGTGCCGCCGGGACAGAAGCTGGCGACCGTTACCGCGCCAGCACCAGGCCCGACGCCTCGCGATCCCAGACCGAGGACAGGTCGCGCTCGAAGTCGGCCCGCAGCCTGAACTTCTCGACCTTCTGGCTGACCGTCGTCGGCAGTGCGTCGCGGAACTGGATGTAACGCGGCACCATGAAGTAGGCCATGTTGCCCTGGCAGTGCTCGATCAGCTCCTTCTCGCCGATCGTCATGTCCGGCCGGCGGACGACCACGACGCCCACTTCCTCGTCGTTCTGCGGGGTCGCCACGGGAAAGGCCGCGACGGTGGCGACGGCCGGATGGAGGGCGATCAGCTGCTCGACCTCGAAGGCGGAGATGTTCTCGCCGCGCCGGCGGATGCAATCCTTCTTGCGGTCGACGAACCAGAAGTAGCCGTCCGCATCGCGCATGCCGCGATCGCCGGTGTGGAACCACTGATTGCGATTTGCGGCCAGGGTGGCTTCCGGCATCTTGTAGTAGCCGTTGGTAGCCCGCCACGGATCCTCGCATTGCGCCACGATCTCGCCGATCTCGCCGTCCGGCCGCTCGAAATCGTCGTCGTCGACGATCTTCACCCGCCAGCCGGGACGCGGCCGGCCGATCGACCCGAGCTTCTCCCGGGGATCGTGCTGGGTGAACGACGTCACCATGCCGAAGTCGGACAGGCCGTAATTGTTCATCGCCCGCAGCCCGAAGCGCTTCTCGAACTCAGCGGCGTATTTCGGCGTCGGCGCCATGCTGACCAGGCGAAGGTCGTTCTCGGCATCCCGCGGCGACGGCGGCTGGCTCCACAGGAAGCTCGACATGGCGCCCAGGAAGTTGGTGATGGTCGCATGATGGTCGCGAATCTCGCCGAGGAATCGCGTGACCGAGAAGCGGCGCGACAGGACCGCAGAGGCACCGCAGACCAGCGCGGCGCCGGTCGCGGCCAGCAGCCCGTTGTTGTGAAACAGCGGCAGGCAGACATAAAAGATGTCCGACTCGCGATAGCCCTGCACCTCGGCGGCGTCGGTGCCGTAGCTGAGGGCCGCGGCGTGCGACAGCATGCTGCCCTTGGACGGGCCGGTGGTGCCCGACGTGTAGGCGAGCATCAGCAGGTCCGAGCATCTGACGTGCTGGCCGCGCGGCGCGTCGCTCGCCGCGGCGACCGCCGGCTCGAAGTGGCTGACCGCATAGGCCGCGCAGCTCGCGAGCGACGTCGACGCGCGGTCCGGCGAGGGAACGAGCATGACGCTCCGGATGTTCGGCAGTTGCGGCAGCACCTCCCGCAGGCGATCGGCCAGCACGTCCTCGACGATGACGGCTTCGCAGTCGGATTGCGCCAGGTAGTAGCGCAGCAGCTCGCCCCGGGCGGCGGTGTTCACCGGGACCGCGACCGCCCCCAGCTTGCCGATGCCGAAATAGACCGCGAGGTGCTCGGCCGAGTTGCCCATGAAGATGCCGGCGTGGCGGCCCTTGGCGATTCCCATGCCGGCCAGCGCGTCGGCGACCTTGTTCGTCCAGGCATCGAAGGTGCGATAGGTGAAGGTTCGCCTGGTGGCGATCTCGGTCAGGAAGACCTTGTCGCCGCGCTCCTTCACCTGGCGCCGCAGCACCTTGGGAAAGGTGAGATCGCGCAGCGCATAAGTATCGCGCTCGACGGCGTTGCGATGGACCTGGGCCTTGATCTGCGTCATGGCGCGCTCAGTTGGACGTGATGTTGTTGCGTTCGATGATGGCGAGCCACTGGCGGTTATGCCGCTCCAGCAAGCTGGCGAACGCCTCGGGCGTGCTACCGGTCGGGCGGATGCCTGCCTTGTCCATGGCCTCGCGGTACGACGGATCGTCGACGGCGCGCACCAGCGCCGCGGAAAGCCTGTCGACGATCGACCGCGGCGTGCCGGCCGGCGCCAGGAGCCCGAAGAAGATCTCGAAGGTCAGCTCGGGCACGCCGGCCTCCTTGACCGTGGGGGTTTCCGGCACGGCCGGATCGCGCGTCGGCGTCGTCACCGCGAGCCCCTTCACCTTGCCGGACCTCATCAGCGACGAGGAGGTCGACGTCGCCCCCATCATCATGTCGACCTGGTCGGCCGCGATCGCGTTCATGCCGTCGATCTCGCCTTTGTAGGGCACATGCAGCATGTCGATGCCGGCGGCGGCCTTGAACACCTCGACCATAAGGTGGGTGGCACTTCCGGTGCCGGCGGACGCGAAGGTGAGCCTGCCGGGCTGCGCCTTGGCGAGCGCGATCAGCTCGGCCACGCTGGAGGCGGGCAGGCCGGGCCGGACCACCATGACCCACGACGAGATCGCCGCGAGACCGATCGGCGCGAAGGCCTTCAGCGGATCGTAGGGCGGGTTCCTCATCAGGTGCGGCGCCACGGACATCGGGCTGTTGCCGCCCCATCCCAGCGTGTAGCCGTCGGGCGCAGCGGTGGCGACGCTCGCCATCCCGATCATGCCGCTCGCCCCGGCGCGGTTCATCACCACGAACGGCTGGCCGAGCTCCTTGGACAGAAGCTGGGCGATGACCCGGGCCGACAGGTCGGTCGCACCGCCCGCCGTGAACGGAACGACAATGGTGACCGGCTTGCCGGGATAGTCCTGCGCCGACGCGCCGTGGGCCGGAAGCAGGCCGGAAACGATCAGGCCGAGCAGTCCGGCGAGCCGGCGGCGATTAAAGCGGGTCATGGAATGCGCTTCTTCTCTGGTCTTTATTGGTCCATCCATTAAACAATTAGACGGATCGCCTGCGCAAGCCCCGCGGCGGATCCCAACAAGGACCGCATCGTGATCGGTCGAGTTCAAAATGAACGCGGTACTCGAATAAGCTGGTCCTGGTCGTTCGGGAGATTTCGATGCCCTTTTGTCAAAATGGCGACGTTCGTATTCGCTATGAGGAGATCGGCTCCGGCTTCCCGCTGCTGGTCACCCCCGGCAGCGGCTTGAACTCGCGCGTCAGCAACTGGCCGACCGCCGTCATCAATGCGATGGAAGAGTTCAAGCACGACTTCCGCTGCATCACCATGGACCAGCGCAATGCCAATGGCGGCGATTCCGCCGGTCCGGTGCCGGTCGAGAACGCGTGGGACGCGTTCGCCGACGACCAGCTTGGCCTGATGGACCATCTCGGGATCGGCGAATTCTTCTACATGGGCTACTGCATCGGCGGCTGCTTCGCCAGCAAGCTGCTGCAGCGCGCGCCTCAACGCGTCGTTGCCGCCGTGTTCTGCCAGACCGTAGGCCACAGGCCCGAAGACCCGGACGTCATGGTTCGACACAGCCGGCAGAATTGGCTCGCGGATTTCCGCGCACGACGACCCGAGGTGTCGGCCGAGACGATCGAGAAATACCTCCACAGCCTGTGGCGCGTGCAGCCCGATTTCCTCTACAGCGTGCCGCGCGAGTTCATCGGCAACTGCCGGACGCCGATCCTGGTCCTGCCGGACGACACGCCGTCGCATCCGCTGCCGACATCGATCGACGTCGCGTCGCTGGCGCCCAATGCCGAGATCACGGTGTTCCCGTGGCGCGAACCGCCGGAACTCAAGGCACGCACGATCGACCGCGTGCGCACGTTCCTCAAGTCGCACATTCCGATGTGCAGCGCAGTGCAGCGCAGTAGCGCATCACGGAGATTCACTCGCCATGTCCCAGCTCCGATACGAAAAGCTGCATCCTGAGTTCGGCGCCAGCCTCCGCGGCATCGATCTTGGCAAGCCGCTCACGCCTGACGTGATCCAGGCGATCGACGCAGCGATCGATCGGTATTCGTTCGTCTGCTTCCCCGATCAGTCGATGGATGACGACCGCCAGCTCGCCCTCACGCGCCAATTCGGCAACCCCGAGCCGAGCCACACCAGTGTCGGCAAGATCGAGTATTTCGGCACCATCGGCAACGTCCAGAAGGACGGCACGGTGCTGGGCAGCTCGCACAAGAAGACCATCTTCCTCACCGGCAACAACATGTGGCACTCGGATGCTTCGTTCAAACCGGTGCCGGCGTTCCTCTCGATCATGTGCGCCTACGAAACGCCGGCCGAGGGCGGCACGACGATGTTCGTCTCGCTGCGCGCCGCCTACGATCGCCTCTCGCCTGAGCGCAAGGCCGAGCTCCATCCCCTGATCGCGATCCACGATTATGTCTATTCGCGCTCGAAGGTCGCCCCCGATGCCGTATCGCCCGAGTTGGCGGCCTCGCTGCCGCCCGTGCGCCAGCGGCTCGTCCGGACCAATCCGGCGACCGGTGCCAGGAACCTGTTCCTCGGCTCCCACGTCCGGGAGATCGAGGGCATGAGTCGGGCCGCCGGCCGCGTCCTGATCGACCAACTGACCGAAGCAGCGATCCAGCCCGAACACATCTACGTCCACGCCTGGCAACCGGGCGACGTCGTCCTCTGGGACAACCGCTGCCTCCTCCACGCCGGAAGCGGCTACGACGCCGACCGTCACCGCCGCTACATGCGCCAGACCCGCGTCAGCGGAACGTGCTCGACGTTGGAGGAGGTTGGTTAGTTGGCTGCATCGCCGAGCGCTCGTGGCGGCCGGAGCAACAACAACCCCGTGCTCTAACATCTAGTTGTGAGCTTGATCCCGGGCGGCGCCCACGCGCCTTCCATCACCGATACGCATCCTCCGGCTCCCTTCCTTGCGCGTTCGGGCTCGTCGCCCAAGCAACCGTTCGGGTTCAGGAAGACACCGGGCCTGTTCCTCGCTCCGTCTCAGAATGCCAACTGCGGGGTCAACGGACTCAGGCCTGGCGGCGGAACGCCATTTAGATCGCCTTCCGCTCCGCCATTCTGCCGGAGATCCAACACACAAGGAGTCATAAGCCCCAGTGACCCCCTCCCCATATGAATGGGGAAGGTTCCGATGCGCTAGTTCGTCAGCGGGTGATGGCAGGCCACGAACTGGCCGGCGTTTATCTCACGCAGCTTCGGGACCTCGGACGCACATCGTGCGTCGGCGCGCGGGCAGCGGGTGCGGAAGCGGCAGCCGGAGGGCGGGTCGAGCGGCGACGGCGGTTCGCCGACCACGAGGTTGGCCGCGGGCCGCACCGTCGGGTCGGGCACCGGGATCGCTTCCAGCAGCAGCGCCGTGTAGGGGTGCGCGGGCCGGCGGAAGAGCTGCTCGGAGGGCGCCACCTCGCAGAGCTTGCCGAGATACATCACGGCGATGCGGTCGCTCACCGCCTTCACCACCGCGAGGTCGTGGGCGATGAACAGCAGGGTGAGGCCGTAGCGCCGCTTCATGTCCTCGAGCAGGTTGAGGATCTGGGCGCGGATCGAGACGTCGAGCGCCGACACCGGCTCGTCGCAGATCACGAATTGCGGCTCGAGGATCAGCGCCCGGGCGATGCTGATGCGCTGGCATTGGCCGCCCGAGAATTCGTGCGGCAGCCGGCCGGTCACCAGGTCGGCGTCGAGGCCGACCGCGGTCAGCACCTCGCGCACCCGGGCAGCCCGCTCGGCCTTGTCCTTGATGCCGGCGATGATCAGCGGCTCGGCGACGATGTCGCCGACGCACCGTCTGGGATTGAGCGAGGCGATCGGGTCCTGGAAGATCAACTGCAGACGGCGGCGCATCCGGCGCATCGCCTCGCCGTCGATCCCGGTGAGCTCGGTGCCGTCGAAGGTGACCTTGCCCGCCGTCGGCCGGCGCAACTGCAGCACGGCGCGGCCGAGCGTGGACTTGCCGCAGCCCGATTCGCCCACCAGCCCCAAGGTCTCGCCGCGGCCGACCTGCAGGCTGACACCGCTCACCGCCGACAGGGTCTTGCCGCCGATCGCGTACTCGACGGTGAGGTTCTCGATCGAAAGCAGCGCGGTCATAGGGGATGCCAGCAGGCGTAGAGGGCGCCGGCGCGCTCGGGATCGGCGAGCGGCGGCTTGGCGCCCTGGCACCGGTCGTCGGCATAGCGGCAGCGCGGGGCGAAGGAGCAGCCGGGCAAGGGCCGCGTCGGATCGGGCGGCCGGCCGGCGATCGCCGGCAGGGTGGTGTGCGGCGGCGCATCGAGCTTGGGGATCGCGGCCAGCAGCGCCTCGGTATAGGGCATGCGCATATGGGCGAAGAGCTGCGGCGTCGGCGCGCGCTCGACGACGCGGCCGGCATACATCACGGCGACCTCGTCGGTGCGGCCGGCGACGACGCCGAGATCGTGGGTGATGATGATCATCGCCATGTGCCGGCGCCTCTGCTCGCGCGCCAGCAGGTCGAGGATCTGCGCCTGCACCGTGACGTCGAGCGCCGTGGTCGGCTCGTCGGCTATGAGAAGTTTGGGCTCGCAGGATAAAGCGATGGCGATCGCCACGCGCTGGCGCATGCCGCCGGAGAGCTGGTGCGGATACTGGCGCAGCCGCTGCTCGGGCGCCGGGATGCCGACCTCGGCCAGCAGCTCGGCGCCGCGTTTGGCTGCGGCGGCCGAGTCGAGGCCGAGATGGGCCTGCATGGTCTCGACGAGCTGCGTGCCGATGGTGAGCACCGGATTGAGCGAGGTCATCGGGTCCTGGAAGACCACGGCGAGCTCGGGCCCGCGCAGTCGGCGCAGCGCCTCGGGCTGGAGCGCGGCGAGGTCGCGGCCGTTGAACATCACGCGGCCATCGAGCTTCGCGCGCTTGGGCAGGAGCTGCAGGATGGCGCGCGACAGCATGGTCTTGCCGCAGCCCGATTCGCCGACGACGCCCAGGGTGCGGCCGGGCGCCAGGCTGAGATCGACCGCATCGACCGCCTTGAGCGGCCCGCGCGGCGTCGGCAGCACGACCGACACGGCTTCGACGGACAGCAACGCTGTATCCACTACAATGCCACCATCACAAAGCTCCGGGCCTCGGATCGGTCAGCGCCCGCAGGGTGTCGCCGATCACGTTGAAGGCGAGCACGGTCAGGAACATGAAGATCGCCGGCAGGAAGGCGAGCCACGGCGCGATGTCGAGGCTCTCGCGGCCCTCGCCGATCATGCTGCCCCAGGACGGCGCCGGCGGCGGCACGCCGAGGCCGAGGAAGGAGAGCGCGCCCTCGACCACGATGGTCACGGCGACGCCCAGCAGGAAGAAGGCGACCAGCGGCAGCGCGACGTTGGGCAGGAGCTCGCGCAGCAGGATGCGGCTGTGGGTGGCGCCGAGCGCCCGCGCCGCGGTCACGAACTCGCGCTCGCTCAGCGACAGCGTCACGGCGCGCGCCACGCGGGTGAAGGCCGGGATGCCGAGGATGCCGATCACCAGGGTGATGTTGAGGATCGACTGGCCGAGATAGGCGGTGACGGCGAGCGCGAACACCAGCGGCGGGAAGGCCAGCAGCACGTCGACGCCGCCGGTGACGATGGTCTCGAAGCGGCCGCGGAAGTAACCCGCCAGCATGCCGAGCGCGCCGCCGACCGTGACGCCGATCACCGGCGCCAGCAGGCCGACGGTGAGCGAGATGCGGCCGCCATAGATCAGCCGCGAGAACACGTCGCGGCCGAGCACGTCGTTGCCCAGCCAGTGCTCGGCGCTGGGCAGCGCGCGCTTGCCCAGCATGTCCATCTCGGTGGGGCTCGGGATCGGCAGCAGGCCGGCGAAGATCGCGCCCAATCCCACCAGCGCGATCCAGATCACCGAGGCGACGAACAGCCCGCCGAGGCGCCGCTGCCGGCGCACCGGCGTCACAGCCGAAGTGTCGACGCCGACGTCGAGCGCGGCCACCTCACGCACGGCCATGGCGAATCCTGGGATCGAGGACGGCGTAGAGCATGTCGACGACGAAGTTCACCATCACGAAGCCGACGGCGACGAACAGCACGGCGCCCTGCAGGATGATGAAATCGCGGGCGTAGATCGCGCCGACCAGCAGCCGGCCGATGCCCGGCAGGGCGAAGATCACCTCGACGATCAGCGCGCCGCCGATCAGGCGGCCGATGTTGATGCCGGTCACCGTCACCAGGGTGAGCGACGAGGGCTTCAGCGCATGCACCAGCAGGATGCGGGCCGGCCGCAGCCCCTTGGCCTTGGCCATGGCGATATAGTCTTCCTGCAGGGTGGCGATCATGTCGGAGCGCAGCACCCGCATCAGCACCGGCCATTCGGCGATCGCCAGCGTCAGCGCCGGCAGCACGAAGCTGCGCAGGTTGGCGATCGGGTCCTCGGCGAACGGGATCCAGCCGGTGGCCGGCAGCAGGTTGAGCGACACCGCGAACAGGTAGATCAGCAGGATCGCCACCATGAACGGCGGCAGCGACAGCTTGCCGAAGGCCAAGCCCGTCAGGAAGCGGTCGGTGGCGCTGCCGCTCTTGACCGCGCACAGGATGGCGAGCGGGATGGCGATCAGCAGCGCCGTCACCTCGGCCATCACCATCAGCTCGAGCGAGACCGGCAGGCGGTCGGCGACGGCGGCGAGCACGGTCTCGCCGGTGCGGAAGGAGCGGCCGAGGTCGCCGTGCAGGACGTCCCACAGCCACAGCAGGTAGCGCTGCCAGATCGGCAGATCGAGGCCCATCTGGGCGCGCAGCGCCTCGACCTTCTCCGGCGTCGCCTGGTCGCCCAGCAGGGTGATGGCGAGATCGCCCGGCAGCAGCGAGGCGATCAGGAAGGTGAGCAGCGTGACGGCGAGCAGGACCGGCAGCAGATAGAGCAGCCGCCGGCCGATGAACTTGGCCATGCGATCACCTCACCCTGAGGAGCCGCGCGTCGCGCGGCGTCTCGAAGGGTGGATACACCGGTGATGTGGCCCATCCTTCGAGATGCGCCCTGCGGGCGCTCCTCAGGATGAGGTGGTGCGCCATCAACTACTCCAGCCAGGCGTGCGAGACGTCGATCACGCCGCCGTAGAGCTTCGGCACGCCCTTCACCTTGGCCTTGGCCATCGCGTAGTAGGTGTTCTGGAAGGTGAAGAACCACGTGGCGTTCTGGTTGATGAGGCGGCTGGCCTCGCAATAGGCTTCGGTGCGCTTGGCCTCGTCGGCCGTCATGCGCGCGGCTTCGAGCGCCTTGTCGAGATCGGCATTGGTGAAGCTCGCCAGGTTGAGCGGGCTCTTGCTGTAGAAGTTGGCGAACATCTGCACGTCGGGATCGGGGAAGTCGACGATGCGCCACGGCGTGACGTCGAACTTGCGCTGGAAGGCGCGCGCCGGGATCGTCGCCTGGTCGACCTGCTCGATCTCCATCTCGGCGCCGACGTTCTTCCAGAGCTGCTGCAGCACCTGGCCGTTGGCGCGGCCGCGCGGCGTCGCGGTGAACAGCATCTTGAACTTGACCGGCTTGCCGTACTCCTTGATCAGCGCCGCGGCCTTCTTCGGGTCCTCCGGCAGCGCGCCGTCGTCCTTGCACTTGACCCACGAGCCGTCGCCGTAGGGGTTGCTGGCCGGACGGGAGAGGCCGTTGGTGATCGCCATCGACATCTTCTTGCGGTCGAGCGCCATCACCAGCGCCTGGCGCACGCGCACGTCGTCGAACGGCTCGACCTTGGTGTTGAAGAGGCTCACCGCCGCGCCAGAGCCGGCATAGGTCAGGACCTGCAGGGCCGGGTCCTTCCTGGCGCGCTCGATGTTGTCGGCCTCGAACTCGTCGGCCCACAGCAGGTCGGTCTCGCCCGACTTGAGGCTGGCGAAGCGCGACTGCGAATCGGGCAGCGGCCGCAGCACGACGCGGTCGAGGGAGATCTTGTCCTTGTCCCAGTAGGTGGGATTGCGCTCGACCACCATGCGGTCGCCGGCGGTCCACGACTTCAGCACGAACGGGCCGGTGCCGACCAGGTTGCGGTTGTAGTCGTCGCCCTTGGCCTGGATCGCCGACGGCGAATGGATGGTACTGTTCTGGTCGGGCCGGCTCAGCAGCACTGGGAAGTTCACCGCCGGGTCCTTGAGCTTGTAGACGACCGTCAGGTCGTCCGGCGCCTCAACGGCCAGCGTGCCGGCGATATAGAAAGCGCAGCGGCAGTTGTTCTTGGGATCCTTCTGGCGGTCGAAGTTCCACTTCACCGCCGCAGCATTGAAGGGCGTGCCGTCGTGGAACTTCACATCGGGCCTGAGCTTGAAGGTCCAGGTCTTGAAGTCGTCGGAATGCGACCAGGATGCCGCGAGGCCGGGCGCCGCCTTGCCGTTCTCGTCGAGCTTGACCAGCGTCTCCAGCAGCAGGGCGGCGGCGATATTCTGCGAGGTGTCGTAGACGCCGACCTTCAGCGGATCGAAGCCCGGGATGTCGAGCTCCAGCCCGACCGTGAGCGTGCCGCCCTTCTTCTGCGCCAGCGCCGGCGCACCGGCGAGGACCGCGGCGGAGGCCGCGAGCGCAATGGCCCTGAACATCGTCTTCATCGTCGTTCCTCCCGTTTTGGCCACTCTATCAGGAATGCAAATGACAGGCGACGGCACGGCCGTCGTCCCTCTCCCTCATCGGCGGGTCGACCGTCTTGCAGACGTCCATCGCCTTGGGGCAGCGAGTGTGAAAGCGGCAGCCGGGCGGCGGGCGGAGCGCGCTCGGGATCTCGCCGGTGATGATCTGCTGCGTGCGCCCGGCCTCGATCTCGGGATCGGCGATCGGCACCGCCGCGAGCAAGGCCTGGGTGTAGGGATGCAGCGGGTCCTTGTAGAGCTGGTCGCGCGTGGCGATCTCGACGATGCGGCCGAGATACATCACCGCGATGCGGTCGCTGATGTGGCGCACCACCGAAAGGTCATGGGCGATGAAGATGTAGGTGAGGCCGAGCCGCTCCTGCAGCTCCATGAACAGGTTCACCACCTGCGCCTGGATCGAGACGTCGAGCGCCGACACAGGTTCGTCACAGATCAGCAATGTCGGCTCGAGCGCAAGCGCACGGGCAATGCCGATGCGCTGACGCTGGCCGCCGGAGAATTCGTGCGGATAGCGCTCGGCCATGTCGGGCAGCAGGCCGACCATCTTCAGCAATTCGGCGACGCGGGCGCGGTACTTGTCCTTGTCGGTCGCAAGGCCATGCACGACCAGGGGCTCGCCGACGATGTCGGCCACCTTCATGCGCGGGTTCAGCGAGCCGTAGGGGTCCTGGTAGACCATCTGCATGCGGGCGCGGATCGGCCGCATGCGGCCGCGGTCGTAGGCAGAGATGTCCTCGCCCTCGAACTCGACCTTGCCCGACGTGATGTCGAGCATGCGCAGGATGGCGAGGCCCGTCGTCGACTTGCCGCAGCCCGACTCGCCGACCAGGCCCAGCGTCTCGCCGCGGCCGACCGAGAAGCTGATGCCGTCGACCGCCTTCACGGTGCCGACCTGCCGCTTCACCACGATCCCCTTGGTGATCGGGAAGTGGACCTTGAGGTCCGCCACGGCGAGCAGGGTCTCAGGCGGCGAGGCGTTCATGATACCAGCAGGCGGAGAAATGATGGCGCGCGCTCTCGACCAGCGGCGGCCGCTCACGATGACAGCGCTCGGTCGCATCCTTGCAGCGCAGGGCGAAGGCGCAGCCGGCGGGCAGGCTCGCGAGATCGGGCGGCTGGCCCTCGATCGGCACCAAGGGCCGGCCGGTGTCGCCGTCGAGCCGCGGCACCGAGGCCATCAGGCCGCGGGTGTAGGGATGGCGCGGGCTCTTGTAGAGCGGGCGCGCCGGCGCGGTCTCGACGATGCGGCCGCCATACATGACGGCGACGCGGTCGGCATAGCGCGCGACGACGCCGAGATCGTGGGTAATCAGGATCATCGCCGAGTTGGCCTCGCGCGTGAGCTCCTTGAGCAACGCCAGGATCTGCGCCTGAACGGTGACGTCGAGCGCCGTGGTCGGTTCGTCGGCGATGATCAATTTGGGCTGGCAGGCGAGCGCCATGGCGATCATCACGCGCTGGCGCATGCCGCCGGAATACTGGTGCGGGTAGGAGTTGAGCCGGCTCTTGCCATCGGGGATGCGCACCTTGCCGAGCAGCTCGGCCGCCTTGTCGAGCGCCTTGGACCACACCGTCTTGCGATGCAGGTTGATCGGCTCGCCGACCTGCAGGCCGACGGTCAGCGCCGGATTGAGCGAGCTCATCGGCTCCTGGAAGATCATGGCGATGCGGTCGCCGCGGATCGCGCGGATGCCGGCGTCGTCGAGCTTCAGGAGGTCCTTGCCCTCGAACAGGATCTCGCCGGATTCGATTTTGCCCGGCGGATCCGGAATGAGACGCAGAATCGACAGAGCGGTCACGCTCTTGCCTGAACCCGACTCACCCACGATCGCCAGCGTCTCGCCCGGCGCCACGTCGAACGAGACATCGTCGACCGCCCGCACCAGCCCGCGGTCGGTGCGGAAGCGCGTCGACAGGTTGCGGACGCTGAGCAGCGGCTGGGTCATGGGGTGCCTCTGTCGTCCCGAGCGTCAGCGAAGGACCTCATCGCCGCTTCAGCAGGCTTGCCGCTGGCAATCGCCATGAGATCCTTCGCTTCGCTCAGGATGACAAGAAGGCGCGCGCCGCCCATCAATGCCCCATCTTCTTCTTGAGCTCCTGGTCGACCCACAGGCGGGCGTAGATCGGGCCCGGCCGCACCGCGCCGGCACGCAGCTCGCCGTTGTAGCCCTTCACCCACGGCCACCACGCCGTATAGATGTACGGCGTCGGCAGCCAGATGTACGGCGCCTTGTCGAGGATCTCGCGCGTCATCTCCTTGATCATGACCTGGCGCTTGGCCTCGTCGCGCTCCCGGTACATGTCGGCGACCTTCTTATCGAGCGCCGGGTCGGCGTATTGCGACGGGTTCCACACCTCCTTGGTGACGAAGCTCTTGCGGATCGTCGTCGTCGGGTTGGTGTGGCCGTTGTTCATGAAGTAGCCGGGCGCCACCGTCTTGGTGGTCATCGCCGACAGGAAGGCGGCGTACTCCATTGGCTGGATCTCGAGCTTGACGCCGACCTGCTCGAGGTAGGCGGCGACCAGCGGCAGCAGGTCCATGTGGTCGGGGCTGCAGGAGCAGACCTGGACCTTGAAGCTGAAGCCCTTCGGGTACCCCGCCTCGGCCAGCAGCTTCTTCGCCTTGTCGGGATCGTAGGTGAACAGCTCCTTCACCGAGTCGGGCATCGCGTCGAGCGGCTCGAAGTAGCCGAGATAGTCGGGATGTTGCGGATAGGCGAACAGCTCGGCGTTGCCGCCGTAGTAGGCCTGCACGATCTCCTTCTTGTTGACCGCCATGTTGAGGGCGCGGCGGACGCGGATGTCGTCGAACGGCTTGGTGTCGACGCGCATCGACAGGAAGGTGCCGGACATCGACAGCCAGCGCGACCATTTGAGCTGCGGCGTGCTCTTCTTGAGGTCGTCGGCGGCGCTCCAGCGGATCGATTCCAGCATGTCGAGCTTGGCGGTGCGCAGCGCCGTCAGGAAGGTCGCCTCGTCCTTGATGGTGCGATAGGTGATCTTGTCGATGAAGGGCAGCTTGTACTCGGTGCCGCCGACCGTCTCCTTGTCCCAGTAGTCGGGGTTCTTGGTGTAGGTGTTCGAGCTGCCCTGGACGAAGTCGGTCAGCATGTACGGGCCGGTGCCGTTGACGTTCTTCCAGTTGGTGGCGCCGGCGTCGGCCACTTCCTTGGGCGTGATCGTCGAGTAGTAGCCCCAGCCGAAGCGGTAGTCCCATTCGGCGTTGTAGTATTTGAAGGTGAACACCACGGTGTGCTTGTCGGTCGCCTCGACCTTCTCGACATGGTCGAAATAGCCCGCGATCTTCTTCGGGCTGGTGCTGAGGCGGGTGTAGGCGAAGACGATGTCGTCGGCCGTCAGCTCGCGCTTCTGCATGACGCCGGGCTTCTCGGGGAACATCACGCCCTGGCGCACCTTCATGGTGACGCGCAGCGGATTCTCGTCCCACTTCCAGCTCTCGACCAGCTCGCCGCGGATCGCGTCGGACGGCAGCCAGGCGTCGGCGTAGAACGGGTGCTTGCCGCCACGCTGCTTGCTCTTGGAGAGGTCGGCGGCGAAGAGCTGCTCGTAGAACAGGCCGGTGTCGTGGTTGAGCTTCCAGTTCCAGTCGGCGGGATCGAACGACAAGGCGGACAGGGTCACATAGACCGTGCCGATCTCGAGCGAGCCGCCGTATTTCGGCTTCTCTTGCGGCGTCTCGGCAAGCGCCGGCGACGCGGCGAGCACCGCGCCCAGCAAGGCGAGCTTCAGTTTGCGCATGATTTCCCTCCCTTTTGTCATCGCGAGTCCCGCATGCGCGGATCGAGCAGGTCGCGCAGCGCGTCGCCGAACATGTTGGTGGCGTAGACCACGACGGTGAGGCAGAGGCCCGGCGCCAGCGCGAGCCACGGCCCCTGCAGCATGTAGGTGCGGCCGCTGCCCGACAGCAGCCCGCCCCAGGTCGGCGCCGGCGGCGGCACGCCGAGGCCGAGGAAAGACAGGCCCGACTCGGCCAGGATCACCGTGCCGACGCGCGTGGTGAAGAGCACGATCACCGGCGCCATGACGTTGGGCAGGATGTGGCGCCACAGCACGCGGAAGGTCGAGGCGCCGGTCGATTGCGCGGCGTGCACGTACATGTTCTCGCGCACCGAGACGACGGCGCCGCGAATGATGCGCGAGCCTGCGATGCCGAGCAGCAGGCCCAGCGTGCAGATGATCTGGACCATGCCCGGCCCGACCACCGAGACCACGACGATCAGGATGATGAGGTCGGGAAAGCTCATCCAGGCATCGACGAAGCGCTGCACGATGAGGTCGAACTTGCCGCCGAGATAGCCCGACACGATGCCGAGCACGATCGAGATGACCGTGGCGATGCCGGCAGCGCAGAAGCCGATGATCACCGAAAGCTGCGCGCCGTAGATGCAGCGCGAGAGCATGTCGCGGCCGAGATTGTCGGTGCCGAACGGCCACTTCATGGATGGCGGCTTGAGCCGGTTGAGCGGGCTGATCTGGTTGTAGCCATAGGGTGCCAGCACGTCGGCGAAGATGCCGCACAGCAGGAACAGCACGAAGATCACCGCGCATACCGCACCCAGCGGCTTCTCGCGGAACAGCCGGCCGATGAAATGCAGCAGGCCGCTCCTGGGCCGGCGCGGGGCCGCGGCGGCGGTGACGGCCGGGTCGGCGATGGTGGCCATCAGCGGTATCTCACCTTGGGATCGAGCAGGCCGTAGCTGAGATCGACGATCAGATTGATGACCATCACCGCCACGCCGACGATCAGGAACACGCCGGTAATGATCGGATAGTCGCGCTGGCTCACCGCATCGAGCAGCAGCAGGCCCATGCCGGGAATGACGAAGATCTGCTCCATGATCAGCGCGCCGCCGATCAGCAGCGGTGCCTGCAGGCCGATCAGCGTCACCACCGGGATGAGGGCGTTGCGCAAGGCATGGCGCATCACCACCAGGTCCTCGCCGAGGCCCTTGGCCCAGGCAGTGCGGATGAAATCCTGGCGCAGCACCTCGAGCATCATGGTGCGCGTGAGACGCATGGTGAGCGCCGACAGGCCGAAGCCCAGGATGATCGCGGGCGTGATCATCTGGCCGAGGTTGCCGAGCGGATCGGCGGCGAACGACACGAACCGCATCGGCGGTGACCAGCCCCACCAGATCGACGGGAACACCATCACCATGGTGCCGATCCAGAACGACGGCACGGCGAGCATGAGGATCGAGAAGGAGCGCGCCAGGTAATCGCCGCCGGTGTCCTGGCGCACCGCCGAATAGACGCCGATCGGGATGGCGATCAGCAGGCCGAACACCAGCGCCATCAGGCCGAGCTCGAAGGTGATCGGCAGACGGGCGAGAAGCTGCTCGCCGACCGGCGTGTTCTGCCACAGCGAGCGGCCGAAATCGCCGTGCACCAGGATGCCGCCGATCCACTTGAAGTACTGGATCCACATCGGCGTATCGAAGCCCAGCGCCTTCTCGAGCTGCTCGCGGCCCATCTTGGCGGCGGCGATGTCGTTCTGGCTGAGCATCAGGTCGATGACGTCGCCCGGGATCATGCGCACGGTGACGAAGACGATGACGCTCGCGAAGAACAGCGTCGGGATCAGCGCCAGCAGGCGGCGGATGATATAGGCCTGCATCTCACTCGGCCGCCGCCGACAGGGCGCGCCGGCTGGCCATGGCGGGGATCATGTGGTCGCGCGAGGCCTCGAGCAGCGCCCGCGCGATGCGCTCGGCCTCGGCGGCGTCGCCTGCCTCGATCGCCTTCAACAGATCGCTCCAGAAGCGCGCCGACTGCCGGCGGCGGGCCTGCGTCTTGAAATCGAGCGGCGTGTCGCGCCAGGCCATGCGCCACAGCGCGCGGCTGGTCATCTCCTCCAGCATCTTCAAGAGCGGCCGATTGGCCGCGAAGCGCGCGATCAGGTGCTGGCTGTCGCCGGCGATGGTGGCGTGCTCGCTCGGACTGATCTCCATGGTCTCGGCCGAGTGCCGAAGCCGCGCGACCTGCGACGCGAGCTGCTCGATCAGCTCGGCCGGCGCGCCCCGCTCGGCGGCCTGGCGCGCAGCCAGCCCGAACAGGACGGCGCGGGTGCTGAACAGGCCGGCGAGATCGGCCGGATCGAACACCCGGACGCGGGCGCCGTGGCGCGGCACGATCTCGACGAAGCCACGGCGCTCGAGCAGGCGGAAGGCCTCGCGGACCGGCCCGCGGCTCACGGTGTAGGTCTCGGCGAATTCCTCTTCTTTCAGGCGGCTGCCCGGCGGCAGCTCGCCATTCATGATGCGATGGCCGAGATGGTCGGCAATCTGCTGCGGCAGCGTGAGCGCGCAAATAGGTCCCTGAGTGGCCGGTTGGTCCACTTGCTTTCCTCCCGATGGGCGCTCTTGTCGGCGCTTCACCTTGGGTGAATTAGCGAGCCAGACCTGAAAACTGTCAACAAAAAACAAACGCCTTTGTCAGGCGATCACGTCTTGATCGGTCGGCTCGGCATAGAGCCGCTCCACATCCGAGGCGCGCCGCTCGATCACGCGGCGCGTGTTGATCGAGCGCTTGTCGGTGATCTCGCCCATCGCCGCATTCGGCGGCTCGGCGAGCGGCAGCAGGCGCCGGATGCGCGTGCTCGAGCCGCCGGGACGATTGTTGAAGCTCGCCAGCAGCCGCTCGAGCGCAGGCCGCCACGCGCGCTCGCCGCCGGCCTCGCGGCAGGCCGTCTCGTCGAGCCAGACCAGCGCGCCGAGCCACGGCTTGTCGGGTGCCGCGATCACCAGGTCGCGCACATAGGGCTGCAGCGCGTCGATCAGCCGCGTGCGCAAGGTCGTGGCGCGCACCCAGGTGCCGGACGCCAGCTTGAACTCCTCCGACAGGCGGCCGGCGAAGGCGACGCCCGCTTCGGGCTTGCTTTCGTCGACCCAGCGCGCGGCGTCGCCGGTCTTGAAGAAGCCTTCCTCGTCGAACGCCGCGGCGGTCGCTTCGGGATCGCGCCAGTAGCCCGGCATGATGTTGGGGCCTTTGACGCGCAGCTCATAGCGGTCGCCGGCCGGCACCAGCTTGGCCAGCATGCCGGGCTGCGGCAAGCCGAGCAGGCCGGCGCGCTCGACGTTCCAGTAGACCATCAGGCCGGTGCTGGTGGTCTCGGTCATGCCCCAGCCGCAGCCGAACGGCAGCCGCTCGCCGAGCTGCTCGGTCGCGATGCCCTCCAGGCGATCGAAGCTCTCCTGCGGCAGCAGCGCGCCGCCATAGCCCAGGCCGCGCAGGTTCTTGAAGAACCTGGCCCGCAGATCGGCATCGCGCTCCAGCGCCTCGAGCAGCATCGGGTAGGCCGCGGGCACCGTGCTGAAGCCCGAGGGCGAGAGCTCGCGCAGGTTCTCCAGCGTCTCCTGGAAGCGCCCCGGCACCGGCCGGCCGCCGTCGATATAGAGAGAGCCCGCCACCCGGACGAGGCTGTTGAGGTTCGAGTTGCCGCCCCAGGTGTGATGCCAGGGCAACCAGTCGAGCGACAGGGCGATGCGCTGGTCGTCGAGCGGCTCGCCGACCATGCGGATCATCTCCGCCGCCGAGGCGAGATTGCCGTGCGTGTTGAGCACGCCCTTGGCCAGGCCGGTCGACCCCGAGGTGAACAGGATCTTGGCCGGCGTGTCGGCCGTGATGTGCGTGCGCCGCTCGGCCACCGCGGCATCGATCGACGAGGAGACGAGCGCGCCGAACGGCAGGCCTCGCTTGCCGTCGACGGTGACGAGGCGCGCGTCGATGCGGTCGAGCGCCTTGCCATACGCGACCGAGTCCTGCGCAAAGACCAGCGCCGGCTGCACCAGCCCGAGCGCGTGATCGAGCCGCGTGAAATCGCCCGATAGCGAATAGTTGGGGGAGATCGGCGCCACCAGCAGGCCCGCGCGCATCGCGCCGAACAGGAACAGCGCGTTCTCCAGGCTGTTGTCGGACAGGATCGCGGCCGGGGCCGAGTCGGGCCCGTAGCCTTGCGCGATCAGCCACGACGCGACCGCGCCGGTCTTCGCCCAGGCCTCGGCATAGGTGAGGCGCTGCCAGGCGCGATCCGGCCCGCGCCGCTCGGCGAGAAAGGGCACGTGCGGCCGCCGCTCGGCAGCCCGCTGCAGCCAGTCGGTCATCAGCGGCAGCCCGTCCGGCAACGCGCGGCCGGCCGAGAGCACGAGCACGCCATCGGCCCGCCGCTCGATACAGACCGTCGGCTTGGGCCGGTTGAGCGAACGCATGGGGGCCCGGTGACTCGCCAAGTAACTCACTGCGTCTGAAAGTACTTCACGAGCGCGTCGGCAACCATGCCGTTCATGCGCGGCGTCGGATGGCCGTCGTGCGGGATGAAGTACGCCCCCCACGTGCTGGGCGGCCCGAGCAGGTTGCGCACCGAGATCACCGGCGCGCCGATCGCCCGCAAGCCATCGAATGCCGGCAGGTACTGCAGGTCGGGCTGGTCGGGCGAGGCCGGCGGCGACGGCTCGGGCCCGTTGCTCAGCAGGATCAGCGACGCGCCGTAACGCTCCCAGACCAGCTCCTTCAGCCGCGCCGTGAGCGCGACGTAGAGCTTCGCCTGCTCGCGCTCCATCGCCTCGTTGGTGAGACGGCGCACGAATCGGAAATGAGTGCGCGCGAGGTAGCCCAGCCCGGCCCAGGGATGGCTCCAGCGATATTCGGTGAAGGTGCCGGAATAGTGCAGCTTGCCGTCCGACCCGAAATCGTAGCGCGGGGCGTTGCCCAGCCACGAGGCATCGCCGGTCACCCGCTCGAGATGCGGCGGCGTCACCCAGACGATCACCGCCGCGACCTTGCCGACCACGGCCTTGTCGAACAGCCCGGTCTCCAGCGCGCGCACCTGGTGGGTAGCGCCCCAGCCCGGCACGCCGAAATTGACGACATGGGCCGCAGGCTTAAGCCTTTGCGCGAACAGCGATGCCGCCGTCTCGTTGTCGTTCACGCCCTCGGAGAAGGCGTAGGAATCGCCCATCACGATGTAGGTCGGCGCCTGGTCGACCGAGCCCGGCGTGACCCGCGCGCCCTGGGCATCGATGGTGTAGGTGACGTCGTAGAGGCGCTGGTCGCCCCAAGTCGCCCGCGCCTTCACCGTGATGTTGGGCTTGAGCTTGTATTGCAGCACCGGATCGTAGGGGTACCAGTCGGGCGGCGTCTGGGTGCGCACCGCGCCGATCTCCTGGCCCGTCGGCTCCAGCAGGTAGAGGCCGAACTCGATGCCGGCGAGGCCGAACAGGAATGCCGCGACGATCAGCGCCGCGTTGCGGCCCAACGCCGACTTCAGCCGCACGATCGAGACCAGACAGACCATGGCCATGACGGCCAGCGCCGCCGCGAACGGCAACACGAGCAGCGAAACGACTGTCACCGCCAACGCCGCCAGCGGCGGCCAGAGCTTTCGCATCACCTTCATTGGCTGCGGCTGTACGGGCTCAGCGGCAAAACCTCAAGCCGCCAGCGCCTCGGCGGCAGGGACGCGCTTGACCTCGTGCGCCTGCAAAATCGGCAGGACCTCCTTCGCGAAGCGCTCGATCTGGTTCATGAACAGGGCGAGCGGCATTGCCCCGCGGTTGAGGCCGATCTGCACCATGTTGGCGCCCGCATGCTCGGCCTGGGCGATGATGCGCTGCGCCACCTCCTCGGCGGTGCCGTAGGGCAGGTTCTGCGCCTGCTTCTCGAAGGCCTCGACGGTCAGGCCGCGGAAGTCCTCGCGCAGCAATGCGGCGGCGCGCTGGTTCTCCGGCCGCACATAGTCGGTCGAATGCTGGCCGACATAGCCTGCCTGCCGCTGCGCCGCGGTCTCGGTGAAGCTGCCGTGGCTGAACAGGGTGCGGTTGAAATAGAGGTGATAGGGCGCGACCTCCTGGATGGCCTGCGCCTTGGAGTCCGCCACATAGGCGTTGAGCGCCAGCGACAGATGATCGGGCGTGATGCGATGGCCCGCCGCCGCCAACGACTTGGCGTAGTGCTTGATGATGTCGTCGCGCAGGCCGCCGCCCGCCAGGCCCGGCGTGATGCCGATATTGTGCTTGCCGGCGAACTCGATCGATTCCTGGCTGCCGACGATCGGGATCATGACCGGCGGATGCGGCCGCTGCACCGGCCGCGGCCACAGCGCCACGTCCTTGTAGGACCAGAACCTGCCCGAATAGGAGAACACGTCCTCGGTCCAGGCGCGCGTCACGATCTCATAGGCCTCCTCGAAGCGGGCGCGCGACTCGGCGAGCGGCACGTTGTGCACCTGGTATTCGCGGGGAATCCCGCGGGCAAAACCCGAGATGATGCGGCCTTCGCTGAGGCAATCGAGCATCGCGAGCTCCTCCGCGAGCCGCAGCGGCTCGTGCAATGGCAGGAGGTTGCCGTAGATCAGGAGCTTCAGCCGCTTGGTGCGCTGCGCCGCCGCCGAGGCCATCAGGTTGGGCGAGTTCATCAGCCCATAGGGCGAGCAGTGATGCTCGTTGAAGCCGACGCCGTCATAGCCCAGCCGATCGAGCGCCTCCCACGCCTCGAGATGCTCGGCGTAGGTCCTGACCGCGACGTCCGCCTTGAAGTGCTGCGGCGGCAGGGGATAGGGCAGCTCCTGTCCCTGTTTGATGTGGTCGAGGTTCTCGCCATAGGCGAGCAGGTCGAAGACGAAGACTTTCATGGGCCGCGAGGCTAGCGTGGCGCATGCTCACCGGACAATGCTTGTGCGGCGCCATCCGCTTCACCGCCGAGGGCCCGCCGAAATGGACCGGCTATTGCCACTGCCGGAGCTGCCGCCGCCAGACCGGCGCGCCGGTCTCGGCCTATGCCGGCTTCGAGACGGCCAAGGTGCGCTTCACGGAAGGCGCGCCGGCCTACTACGTCTCCTCGCGCGGCGTGCGGCGCGGCTTCTGCGCGCGCTGCGGCTCGACGCTCTCGTACGAAGGCGAACGCTGGCCGGGCGAGGTGCATCTGCATATCGGCGCCTTCGACGATTCTTCGGGCCTGGCGCCCAACGGCCAGGCCTTCGCTGACGAGCGGCTGCCCTGGCTGCACCTGACGTAGGGCCGCGGGGCACGGCGAGCAGAGGGCGTCGGGGTGCTGTAGCGGGACGAATACCGTCGCGAGGGGTCTTAACGGACCGCCTCCCGCCAGTTCGGATCGTACGGCGTGGCGGGCAGTCCGGTGCCGCCTTCGCCGCTGCGACCGGGATACATGTGCGCGTAGCGCCCGTCGGCCCCCGGCATGTCCTTGCAGGCGGCCAGGCAGCAGGCGGCGACCAGGACCTGGGCGACGACCTTCAGCTTCCGCATGCGCGCCCTCCTCATGACGTCGAGGCGCGAAAGCATGCTCTTGCCCGGTTGCACCGACAATCTGACAATCCTGTCAAAGCAAACAGGAGGAACGCATGAAGGTCGGGGTCGCCCTGAACATGCTCTACGAGCACGGCAAGCACGACGCCGCGGTGGTGCACGAGCATCTGGCCGAAGGCGACCTGGTCGAGCCGCTGGGCTTCAACTCGCTGTGGGCGCTGGAGCACCACTTCACCGGCTACGCCATGTCGCCGGCGCCGACCCAGACGCTGGCCTACTTCGCCGGCCGCACCAAATGCGTGCAGCTCGGCACCGCGGTGATCGTGCTGCCATGGCACGACCCGGTGCGCGTCGCCGAGCAGATCGCGCTGCTCGACATCATGTGCGGCGGGCGCTGCCTGTTCGGCTTCGGCCGCGGCGCCGCCTCGACCGAGTACGAGGGCTTCCGCATCCCCATGGGCGAGGCGCGGCCGCGCTTCGCCGAGGCGGCGCAGGTCGTGGTCAAGGCGCTCTCGCAGGAAGTGTTCGAGCACCACGGCGAGTTCTTCCAGATCCCGAAGATGTCGATCCGGCCGCGGCCGATCTCCCATCCCGAGCGGCGGTTCTATGCCAGCTCGGTGAGCCCGGAATCGGCGGAGATCATCGCCAAGCTCGGCTTCGGCATGCTCTTCATCATGCAGAACGAATGGAGCAAGTGCCGCGAGGACATCGAGAAGTTCCAGGCGATGAGCACGGCCGCGGGCTTCGATCCCAAGCCGCCGATCATCCTGACCAACATCTCCTGCGCCGAGAGCCGGCAGGAGGCGCAGGAGCGCGCGCACCGGTATCTCGGCCGCAAGTGGCAGTCGATCGACGACCACTATCACTTCTCCGACGGCCACCTAGCGAACGTCAAAGGCTACGAGGCCTACGGCAAGACGGCCAAGACCTACGCCAAGCTCAAGGACCCGGCCAACCTCAAGAAGGCGACCGACTTCTACGTCTCGATCCAGATCGTCGGCACGCCCGACGACTGCCTGCAGCAGCTTGGCCGCCTGCAGCAGGTCACCGGGCTCGAGCACCTGGTCGCCGAGTTCTCGTTCGGCAACCTGCCGCACCACGAGGCCGAGACCAACATGCGCCTGTTTGCCGAGCGCTGCCTGCCGACCCTGCAGAACGACCCGGCCTTCGCGACGCCCAAGCATACGGCGGCTGACACGACCGCACCGCAACGGGCCGCGGGCGAGGGAATCTTCGCGCCGGCCTGACCTCGGCGCGCAAGCGTAAGGCAACTTCCGGCCGGTTGCGCCGTTACTATCGGCGCGCGGCCGAAGTGTGTGCGGCCGCCGGCCACACAGCTACGGAGACTTCACTTGGGGACCGAGCCGTCGAGAAGCCGGCACGCACGGGCTGTCGCCTTCACTCTTTCGTTTCCTTTCTTCGTCGCCTGGGCCTCGGGCGCGGCGGCGCAGACCCCCAACAACAGCTGGTTCGGCGGGACCGACGGCACCTGGTCGAACGGCGGCAATTGGACGGGCAGCACGCCCGTCCCGACGGACACGGTCGGCTTCAACGTCGCGGGCGCCGCCAACCAGCCGACGCTCGACGTCGACCCGACCGTCGCCGGTCTGTTGATGAACGCCACCGGCAACAACACCCTGACCCTGAATGGTCACACGCTGACCATCACCGGGATCGCGACCCAGTCGGGCGGCACCATCACCGGCACGGGCACGGTCGGCCTCACCGGCAGCGGCACCTTCGCCGCCAGCGGCACCGCCGTGCTGGGCAACGGCGTGACGATCTCGACGGCGGGCACCGGCAACACGGTGACGCTGTCCGGCGTCAACTTCGGCGGCACCATCACCGGCTCGGGCGGCCTGATCACCAACGGCTCGGTCATCGTCGGCGGCGGCGCCAGCACCTATACCGGCGGCACCACCATCAACGCCGGCAGCTCGGTGACCCTCGCCGCCACCGACGCCCTGTCGAGCCAGAGCGTGCTCACCAACAACGGCAGCCTCGGCCTCAATGGCTTCGGCCAGACCGTGACTGCGCTCAGCGGCTCGGGCTCGATCGATCTCGGCAGCTTCGGCCTGACCGTCAACGGCAGCGGCAACTCCACCTACTCGGGCACGATCACCGGCAACGGCGACCTGACCAAGGCCGGCACCGGCATCCTCACCCTATCGGGCAACAGCACCTACTTGGGCGGCACCGATCTCAACGGCGGCGCGATCGCCGTCGCCTCCAACACCGCGCTGGGCGGCGGCACGCTCACCATGGCAGCCGGCACGACACTCAGGGCGGCGGGCGGCGTGTCGCTGAGCAATGCCATCTCGCTCGCCGGGAGTGCGACGGTCGATACCAACGGCAACGACATGACGCTGTCGTCCGGGATCACCGGCGCCGGCGCCCTGACCAAGGCCGGCGCCGGCACGCTGACCTTGAGCGGCACCAACAGCTACGGTGGCGGCACCACGGTGGGTGCCGGCACGCTGGCGCTGACCGGCAGCGTCACCGGCAATGCCAGCGTCGCGGCGGGAGCCAGCCTCACCGGCACCGGTACGGTCGGCGGCAACCTCGCGGTCTCCGGCGCCGTCGCGCCCGGCAGCAGCTCGTTCGGCACGCTCAACGTCGGCGGCACCTACACGCAGAACGCGGGCTCCACCTACACCGTGAAGGTCGACAGCGCGGGCCAGAGCGACAAGATCGCCGTCACCGGCGGCGCCACCCTGAACGGCGGCACGGTCAGCGTGCAGGCGGCGAACGGCAGGTATCAGCGGAACACCGCCTACACCATCCTGACCGCCACCGGCGGGGTCTCCGGGGCCTACGCCGGTGTCGCCAGCAATCTCGCCTTCCTGGCGCCGAGCCTGAGCTACGGCAGCAACGCGGTGACGCTCAGCCTGCTGAGCTCAGCCAACTCCTTCCAGTCCGGCGCCCGCACCGCCAACCAGGCGGCGGTTGGCGCCGTGCTCGACCGGGCGAGCCCGACCGCGACCGGGGACTTCGCCACCGTGCTGAACGCGATCTACGGCCTCGACACCGTCCAGGGCCCGCGCGTGCTCGATGCCCTGAGCGGCCAGAACTACGCGGCCTTCGGATCCCTGATGATGCAGGGGTCGCAGGTCTTCATGGACAACTTCCAGGTCCAGGCCGGCGGCGGCCAGAGCGCGGGCGGCTCGGCCGGCCTGTCCGGCAGCAGCAGCTACATGGCACTCAAGGCCGGCGACTGCGACAACGCCAATGCCTGCGATGTCGAGCCGCTGTGGGGCGTGTGGGGCGGCGGCATCGGCGCGCTCGGCACCGTCGCCGGAAGCTCCAACGCGGCCGGCGCCAGCTACAGCCTGGGCGGCTTCATGGCCGGCATCGATCGCAAGTTCGGCAATGGCTTCAGGGCGGGCGTCGCCACCGGCTTCAATGCCGCCAGCATCTACACCCAGGGCATGCCGGGCTACGGCACCTCCAACACGCTGCAGTTCGCGGTGTACGGCGAATACATGGTGGGCGCCTTCTATCTCGACGGCCTGGCCGGCTACGCCCATTCGGAGAACCGCCTCAGCCGGCCGATCGTGATCCCCGGCCTGGCGTTCCGGACGGCGCAGGGCTTCGCCACTGCCAACACCTTCTTCGGCCAGCTCGAGGCCGGCTACAAGATCGTGGTGGCGCCGTCCTTCGGTGGCTTCGTCACGCCGTTCGCGCGCCTGCAGGGCACGACCTCGACCCAGGACGGCTTCACCGAGACCGGCGCCGATTCGCTCAATCTCACGGTCGCGGCGCAGAGCACGAACTCGCTGCGCAGCGTGCTCGGCGCGCAGTTCGGCGCCAGCATCGACACCGGCTGGCGCGAAAAGCTCGCCGTGGTGCTGCGGCTGGGCTGGAGCCACGAGTTCGGCGATGTGAGCCGGCCGGTCAACGCCTCCTTCCTGGGCGCGCCGAGCCTCGGCTTCACCACCTTCGGCAGCACGGCGCCGCGCGACGGCGTGGTATTGGGCCTCGGCGCCAACACCGCCGTCGCCGAACGCACCCGTGTCTACCTGCGCTATGACGGCGATCTTGCCGGCACCAACACCAACCACGTGCTGACGGCCGGCGTGCGCTACGTCTGGTAGCGTGTCAGGTCCGCCACCACGGCCAGCTTGCGGTGGTCGCGGCGCTGTTGCCGGTGCGCTGCTCCAGCTCGAGCACGCGGGCCGCGATCCAGACCCGCACGGCCCGGCTCAGCACCTTCATCCAGCGATGCATTGTCCGGGCGCGGGCGCGCCGGGCGGCGATGACGATCTCGGCATGATCCATGGCCCGTCTCCGTTTCGAGGGAAGGTGTCCCTCTCCGACCGCCCTTGGGGTGTGAAGGGAGGGGGCGGACGGAGAGGGACGAACCCGCACACCGGCGTCGAAACGCCCGTCACGTCGACGCGGTGTGCGGGTGGGTTCGCTATTCGCTGACGATCTCGCCCGAGCCGCCGAACTCCTTGGGGAAGTCCCTGAGCTTGGGCAGCCCGTCCTTCATCGGCAGCACGGCCTCGGCGTAGTTGACGTGCGCGCTGGGCTTGAAGGCGAGGCTCGGCAGCGTGGCGGCAAAGACGTCGACCAGGCTGATCGGCGGATGCAGCGTCAGCAGATGGCCGCCGCACTGCGAGCAGAAGGTACGGTCGCTGAGCGCCGTCTGCTGGAACACCGCGAGCTTGCGCTGGCCCGACTTGACGCGCACCGCGTTGGGCTTCCACAGGCTGAAGGCATTGAGCGGTCCGCCCGACCATGCCCGGCACGCGCGGCAGTGGCAGTAGACCATCGCCTCCGGCTGGCCCGACAGCTCGACAGTGATGGCGCCGCAGCAGCACGATCCGACATGCATTGAGGGGAACTCCCTGGAGGGCCCGAACCGAACGGAAGCTAGGCGACCGCCGCGTGCCGCCGCATCGGAAGGACCTCCCCAATTTGCATTCGATGCTCCCTACCTTAGGCCACGAGCCGTTCGGCGCGGGCAATGCGCGCAGCCTCGCCGCGCGAAGCCGCGCCGAGCTTGGCCAGCACCGACGAGACGTGATGGTCGACCGTCTTGGGCGAGACATGCAGCTTGGCGCCGATGCCGCCGTTGGTCAGGCCGGTCGCGAGGCAGCGCAGGATCTCGAGCTCGCGCACCGTCAGGCCGAACGGGTTGCTGCGCGTCGCCGCGCGCGGTCCTCGCGGGATGTGGCGGATGCCGGCGCCGCGCAAGCGCTGGCGCAGCATCGCCGCCGCCGGCGCCGCGCCAAGCCGCGTGAAGATGTCGAGCGCCTCGATCTGCGCCGGCGGATCGCCGGCGGCCAATGCGCGCGCCTGCTCGTAGGGACAGCCGAGCCGCTGCCATTCGGCCGCCGCGCGCCGCCAATGGCCGCGGCTCTGCAGCAGGAACGGCGGCGCCAGCCACGACGGTGCCGCCATCGGAGAGCCCGCGATCCGGCCCCAGTAGATCAGCTCGCCCGCGAACCACGGATGCTTGCGCCGGATCGCCAGGCCACAGGCGGCGGCCGCTTCGGCGACGGCGCGCTTGCTGTCGCCGCCGAGCCACGCCGCCTCGGCGCGGGCGGCGCGCACCGGCGCCAGCCGCTGCAGGGTGTCGGTCTGCGCCGCCAGCGCCAGCGCCTCGTCGAGCACCGGCCAGGGATCGACGTCGCCGCGCCGCGCCTGGACGCGGCCGAGCGCTGCCAGCGCGACGATGCGGCCGACCGCCGACACGCTCGGCCGCGCCAGCAGATCCGCCGCGACCTCGGCCGCCTCGGTCCAGCGGCCCTGGTAGAGCCGCGTCAGCGCCAGCCAGGCGCGCATGTAATGGTTGGCCGAATCGAGGTCGCGCTCGCAGGTGTAGGCGATGCCCTCGCCGAGATGACGCTCGGCATCGGCCAGGCGATAGATCTCGCCGTAGGACACGCCGATGTTGGTGTGGCCGATGCCGACCAGCGCGTCCATGCCGTGGGCGCGGGCGAGCGCGATGCTGCGCTCGAGATGACCGAGGCCGCTCTCGTCGCCGCTTACCAGCAGGGCCGTGCCGATCACGTTCTCCGCGGCGGCGACGGTGGCGGTGTCGTCGAAGCGTTCGGCGAGCGCGATCGCCTGCCGGCCGAGCGCGATGGCGCCGCCGCAGTCGCGGTCGAGCATCATGAGATGCGCCTGGATGCGATAGGCGTTGGCGAGCTGGCGCGACGGCGGCTCGGCCCTCAGCACCTCGATCGCCAGCCGGCAGGTCTCGTCGGCCGCCGCGTTGCGGCCGCTGCGCACCAGGGGCCAGGCGAGCTCGGCGAGATTCTCGCCCTCCTTCAGCCGGTCGCCGGCCTCGCGTCGCAGCGTTATCGCCTCGCGGCGAGCGGCTTCGGCCTCGGCGAGCCGGTCGACGATGGCCAGTTCCTCGGCATGGGCCTCGCACAGCGCCGCCCGCTCAGGCGCCGCGCGATCGATGGCCTGGCGCAGCATGCGGGCATAGTGCGCCGCCGCTGCGCGATGGGCGCCGACGGAGGACGCCGCGCGCGCCGCGGCCGCGCCGTATTCCAGCACCGCCGCCGCGTCGCCGGCGCCTTCGGCGTATTGCACGAGCTGGGCGAGATCGGCGCGGCGGCCGCTGCCGCTGAGCGCCTTGAGGGCCAGCCGGTTGAGCTCGCGGCGGCGCCCGGGATCGAGATCGACCAGGATGGCCTCGCGCGCCAGCTCGTGCCGGAAGGCGACGCCGTCACCCACCCGCTCGAGCATGCCGACGCGCAGGCACTCGGCGAGGCCGTCGAGCGCGCCGTCCAGCACCTGCTCGAGCAGGCGATGCTCGATGCGGCTGCCGATCACCGCCGCGGCGTCGAGCGCCTTGCGCGCCCGCGGGCAGAGCCGGCCGGCGCGCGCCAGCACCGCGTCGCGCACCGTCGGCGGCAGGCCGACGCCGGACGACAGCACCTCGGTGACGAAGAAGGGATTGCCCGCGGTCTGGCGATGCAGCGAGCCCGCATCCAGAGCGCGATTTCCGACCAGCCGGCGCACCGCGTCGAGCGACAGCCGCGGCAGCTCGAGGCGCACCGTCGCCTTCGACACGGCGAGATCGCCCAGCACCTGGCGCAACGGCGTGTCGGCGACCTCGTCCTCGCGATAGGTCAGCACCAGCAGCGTGCGCGTGCCGGCGATCCGGCGGCCAAGGAACTTCACCAGGTCGAGCGTCGCCTCGTCGGCCCAGTGGATGTCCTCGACCAGCATGAGGTTGGGCGTCTTGTCGCCGCGCATCATGTCGAGCACGGCGGAGAACAGCCCGGCGCGCGGGGCGCCGGCTTCGAGCGCCATCAGCAGATCGGCGCGGGTCTGGCGGGCGATGTCGTAGAGCGGCCCCAGCGGCGTCGGCGTGAACAGGGGATCGCAGTGGCCTGTCAGCACGCACAGCCCCTTGCCGTGCGCCTCGACGAAATGCTCGACGAAGGTGCTCTTGCCGATGCCGGCCTCGCCGCTCACCAGGACGATGCGCCCACGCCCGGCGACGGCGACGGCGAGCGCGGCGGCCAGCACGGCCGTATCCTTTTCCCGTTCCAGCAGGTCCACGAATCACCTCTTCACAGGGTGACGAAGGGAGCCGTGTGACTACGGGTAAATTATTTGCATTCCTAGGAGAATGACGCTGCCGTCAAGCACGATTAGTTGAAGAAAATCAAGGGTTTCGTCTGTTGCGCGAGTGCGGCGGAGGCATGGCATTACTCATCGGGAATCGTGCGATCGACCTGCCAGGTCGCGCCGGTCACCTGCGGCACCAGGCTGAGGCGGCCGACGATCTGCTCCAGCGTCGCGTCGCTGCGCCTGGCGGCCATCGTCTGGGCGGTCACCCGCACATTCGGGCTGTCGTCGAGGTCGCTGCTGTCGATCCGGCGCAGGCCGAGGCCGGCTTCCGCCAACTGGTGCAGCAGCATCGAGCGGATCTGCGCCTCCTCGGTGGCGCGCACGACGATCTCGACGGTGTAGTGCGTCTCGGCGTTGGGCTTGCTGAGCGACAGCCGATTGACCCGCCGCACCAGCGGCCGCAGCAGGAGGTTGGTGCCGACCACGAACGCCCCCGCCAGCAGGGCCGGCGCCCAGTGGCCCGAACCGGCGATCGTGCCGACCATGGCCGAGCACCACAGCGTCGCCGCCGTGTTCAGCCCGTGCACGTTGACGCCGTCGCGCAGGATGATGCCGGCACCGAGGAAGCCGATGCCGCTCACCACCTGTGCCGCGACGCGCGTCGGATCGCCCTGCCCGATCAGACCGGAGAAGATGACGAAGCCCGCGGCACCCAGCGCCACCAGGGCGTTGGTGCGCAGGCCGGCCATTTTCTGATTCCACTGCCGCTCGAACCCGATCATCGAGCCGAGCAGCAGGGCGACCGTCAGCCGAAGCGCCGAGTCGCCGAAGGTAGAGACGTCGAAGGCCATGGCAGTCCGATGCCTGCTGGCCGTTACAGATTCATGACAGCCGGGGTGGGATCACCGGTTCTGGTTTGACTGGCCGGCAAGCAGGTAATACCTAGTAGAGATCATGACTACCCGCCCATCGAAAACAGCGCCCGTATCGCTCAAGCTCGCCCCTGGCGAGCGTGAACGATTGGCCGCGCTTGCGGCGGCGCGGAAGCGGACGTCGCACTATCTGATGCGTGAAGCGGTCAGCGAATATCTCGGCCGGGAGGAGGCGCGCCAGTCGTTCCGCGACGAGGCGGCGCGCGCCTGGCAGGACTACAAGGACACCGGCCTGCACGTCACGCAGGACGAGGTCGATGCATGGGTCGAATCGCTGGGCACCCGTAGGCCCAAGCGCCGGCCCAAATGGCACAAATAGTCTATTCGCGGAACGGCCTCGCCAACCTCGAGCGCCTGTACCGCTTTCTCGCCGACAAGAATCCCGATGCCGCCTCGCGCGCCGTCAGGACGATCCGCGATAAGATCAAGGTCTTATCGCGGCATCCCCGGTTGGGCCGCGTCGATTCCGAACAGTCCGATTGTCGCGAACTGCTGATCCCCTCCGGAAATTCGGGCTACGTCGCGCGCTACCGGCTGGACGGCGGGATCGTGGTGATCCTTGCCATCCGGCACGCGCGCGAGGCCGGCTACGATGTCGAGATGTGACGTCCAGCCGGCTTGCTCATGTAGACGGTGACGCCAAGCGGACCTTCTTCCTTGCGATCGATGCGATAGCCCAACCGGCGGTAGAGCGCGATGTTCTCGGTGAAGCGCGCGTTGGTGTAGAGCCTGATCTCGGCGCGGCCGAGCGCGCGCGCGAGCTGCTCGGCGTGCGCCATCAGCCGGCGGCCGAGACCGCGGCCCTGGAAGGCCGGCGCCACGGCGACGTTCTCGATCAGCAGATGATCGGGCTGGTCGATCGTCTCGATCAGTCCCGCGATCTCGCCGTTCAGCAGCGCGAGGTCGACGCGATGGGCGACGACCGCGTGGTCATAGTCCGCCTGCATCGGCCTGGGCTCGCGGCCGATCAGCGGCACCCACTTGGCGTAGGCATCCCGCGTCAGCGTCCGCACGGCAGCGGCATCAGCCGCCGCCGCACGCCGCAACAGCAGCTCGTTCACCGATCAGGCGACGGTAAGGCCCGTCGCTTCGGCCACGGCAAGACCCGTCGCCTCGTCGACGCCGGTCTTGAGGTTGATGGTCTGCACCGCCGCGCCCGACGCGCCCTTGCCGAGATTGTCGAGCGAGGCGACGACCAGGATCTGCTCCTCGGCCGGGTTGGCGTAGACCGCGATCTCCATCGAGTTGGTGTCGACCAGCCGGTCGGCCCGCAGGAAGCGGTCGCGCTCCAGCCAGCTGCGGTCGGCGAACGGCCGCACCGTGACGAACTTCTCGCCGGCATAGTGCGCTTCCAGCACCTGCTGCACGTCCTTGGCCTCGACCTTCTTCGCGGCGATGTCGCGGGTGATCGGCACGATGACCAGCATGCCCTGGGCGTAGTGGCCGACCGACGGCATGAAGAAGGGCGCGTGCTTGAGGCCCGAGTACTTCTTCATCTCCGGCACGTGCTTGTGGGTGAGCTCCATGCCGTAGAGGCCGAACGGCTCGACGCCCGGGCTCTCGTGCACCGCGATCAGCTCCTTGCCGCCGCCGGTGTAGCCCGAGACGCCGAACACCGCCGGCGTCGAATCGGCGCGCACGATGCCGGCGTCGATCAGCGGCCGCAGGATGCCGATCGCCCCGGTCGGATAGCAGCCGGGGTTGGAGATGCGCGTGCTGTCGTGCAGCTTCTGGCGCTGCTGCTTGTCGAGCTCGGGGAAGCCGTAGGCCCAGCCGTCGGCCACCCGGTGCGCGGTGCTGGCGTCGATCACCACGGTGTCGGAATCGCCCAGGGCACCGACCAGCTCCTTGGCCGCCGCGTCGGGCAGGCAGAGCACGGAGATATCGGAATCGCCGGCGATCTCGGCGCGCTTGGCGAGGTCCTTGCGGTCGGCCATCGGCAGCTCGAGCAGCTCGATGTCCGGGCGGTCCTTCAGCCGGTCCTGGATCTGCAGCCCGGTGGTGCCGTGCTGGCCGTCGATGAAGATTCTGGTCTTGTTGCTGGTCATGGTCTTCTCTCTCGCAAGGTCAGGGCCTCAAAGAGCCGGCTGGAGAAGAGGAAGATGGTGATGGAAGCCGCTCGATCCTCTCCAGCGGCTTCGCGGTACGGCGCGCTTGTTACGCGCGCACATCCATACGCCGCTCGTGGGAGCGGCGGCGTCGCGACCGGAAGGGAGCGAACGTCATCATCGGCGGCGATATTTCATCCGACAGGCGGGATGTCAAGGTGTAGGCTGCCGAATCATCACCGGGAGCGTCCGCCATGAGCCAGTCCGCCCATCCCGAAGGCCTGTCGATGCTGGAAAAGCGCAAGATCGAGGCCGAGATCCTGAAGGAGGTCTACGAGACCCTGAAGGCGAGCCACGGCGAGGAGGTCGCCCGCAAGACGATCGCCGAATCGGTGCGGCGCTCGGCGATCGAGCAGGCCAGGGCGTTCGCCGCGACGGCGCCGGGCGGGACCTCGCTCAAGGCCTTCCAGGACGTGATGCCGCTCTGGACCAAGGGCGGCGCGCTGGAGATCGAGGTCAAGGAGCAGAGCGAATCGAGCTTCCGCTTCAACGTCACGCGCTGCCGCTATGCCGAGACCTACAAGGCGATGGGGCTGGGCGAGATCGGGCACCTGCTGTCGTGCAACCGCGATGGCGCCTTCTGCGAAGGCTACGATCCCAAGCTCAAGCTCGCGCGCAGCCAGACCATCATGCAGGGCGCCAGCCACTGCGACTTCAAGTACACGTACGAGAAGTGACGAGGCCGCAGGCCCTGTCATCCTGAGGCGCAGCCGAAGGATCCTTCGCTACGCTCAGGATGACAGCTCCGCCGCCGTCAGTTCAGGAACTCGGCCACCACGATGTGGTTCTGCTTGGTCGGCCAGGTGCGGGCGACGACGGTCTCGTTGTTGAACACCGCCAGCACCGTGCGTGGACCTGATTCGAACGGCAGGCGCGCGCTCGAGATGGCGGGCACGCCGTCGGTGATGCCGGGCGGCACCTTGCCGTCGAGCGAGAACTTGTCGCGACCGACGCCGAAATAGCCGCGCGGCCGGCTCATCACCACCACGGCGGCGGCGCCCTCGTCGGCTTTCGCGAACGGCTCGGGCCGCAGGTGCACCACGTCGCTCGAGCGCAGGAAGGGCGAGCGATAGGTGTGGGTGATCGGCTGCCCGGCCATCTGCAGCACGAACTCGTAATACGCATCGGAGCTGCCGATGAACGGGCCCCACTGGCCGTCGGCGCCGGTGGTCTTGCGATGGACCGGCTGGTTGGTCTTGCGCTCGCCGGTCTTGGCATCGACCTCGTAGATCTCGACGTCGGCGTCGGCGACCGGCAGGTTGGTGTAGAGGCCGTCGGCCACGCCGGTGACGCGGCCGTTCAGCGTCGGCTTGGGCTCGTGGGTGATGAACAGCGTGCCGGCGGGCTTGCCGGCGATGAACTGGTATTGCGCGGCGAAGGCAAGCTTGTGGAACGCCGTCTCGCGGTGATCGACGCCGTCGAGGATCACGTTGCGCGCGCCGCGCAGCTCCGAGGAATCGAAGCCGACGCCGGTCGGCTTGCCGGGCTGGCCGAGATAGCGGCCGTCGGGCTGCGAGAACTTGTCGTTCTTGTCGGAGCGGATGGCCATCAGCTCGACGCCCGATATGAGATCGTCGGGCCCGCCGTTCAGTCCCTTGAGGAAGGGCGCCGCGCCGTTGAACTCGCTGCCGACCAGGAAGGTCTCAGAATTCACCACGCCCCGGTTGGGCGTGCCGCACAGCACGGCGTGGCTCACCGAATCGGCACCGCCGCCGTTCTTGAGGTAGTTGCGCACCGCGTTGCCGCCGCGGGAGCTCGCGATCAGCGCGACCTTGCGGCGGCGCGTGTCCTTCTTCACCTGGGCGACGAAGGCCGAGAGCTCCTTCAGCGCGTCGGCGGTCGAGGAGCGGAAGGGCTGGACCTTGGAATCGTCGCTGAGCGCGCTCGGAAAGCTGAAGTCGATCGCGAACAGGTGGCTGCGCTTGTAGCCGTTGGCCTCGAAGCGCCACAGGTTGTTGATCCAGAGCGCGCCGGAATCGCCGTTGCCGTGCACGAACACGACCGGCGGCATCGGCTCGTTGGCCGGCGCCTGGCGACGCGGCGCCTGCGGCTGCTGGCCGAGGGTCACGGTCGGCCATAGCGCGGCAGCGCCGACGAGCAGGCTGCGCCTCTTCATTCTCCCCCACGTCTCCATCGCCTCATGTTGGCAAAGGAAGCTTACGAACGCTACGCTCTCACCATGACGAATTGTTGTTATGTCGCGAGCCCGGTCGGCCGGCTGGCGCTGGAGGCGGACGGCGAGGCGCTGACCGGCGTGCGCTGGGCCGGCGCCGGCGAGCGCGCCCGGGACAACAGCAATCTGTCGCCGGTGCTCAAGGAGGCGCGGCACCAGCTCGAGCGCTATTTCGCGCGCAAGCTCAAGGCCTTCGACCTGCCGCTCGCCGCCCGCGGCACCGATTTCCAGAAGAGCGTCTGGAAGATGATGAGCGAGATCCCCTACGGCGAGACCGCGACCTATGGCGGCATGGCGATGGCGCTGGGCTCGGGCCCGCGCGCCGTCGGCATGGCCTGCGGGCGCAATCCGATCCCGATCATCGTGCCCTGCCATCGCGTGCTGGGCAGCGGCGGCAAGGAAGGCGGCTTCTCCGGCGGCCAGGGCCTGCCGACCAAGCGCAAGCTGCTGGCGCTCGAGGGCGTTGTTCTCCTTTAGTATCCGAAATCATGCGTGTGCTGATCACCCGGCCGGAACGCGAGGCGGCCAACCTCGCCCAGGCCTTGCGCGGCCGCCGGCACGAGCCGGTGATCGCACCCTTGTTCCGGCTGCAGATGCTGCATCCGCCCGAGGGTTTCGCCGCCACCCTGGCCGCCGCCCAGGCGATCCTGGTCACCAGCGCCAACGGCGCGCGGGCGCTGGCCGAGGCGACCGCGACGCGCAGCAAGCCCATCCTCGCCGTCGGCGACACCACCGCCGCGACCGCCGAAGGCCTGGGCTTCACCCACGTGACCTCGGCGTCGGGTGACGCGGCAGCCCTGGCCGACCTCGTCCGCCAGCGGCTCGAGCCTGAGGCGGGGCCGCTGCTGCATGTCTCGGGCGCCGACGTCGCCGACACCCCGGCACCCGAAGGCTTCGAGGTACAACGGGTCGTGCTCTACGAGGCGCACGAGGCTGAGGCCCTGCCCGAGTCGGCGCGCGCCGCGCTCGAGGCGCGGGCGGTCGACGTCGCCACCTTCTTCTCGCCCCGGGCGGCGCGGCTCTTCGCCCGGCTGGTGATCGAGGCCAAACTCACCGAGACCTGCCGGCCGGTCACTGCGATCGCCATCAGCCCGGCCGCCGCCCAGCCGCTCGCCGATCTGCCCTTCGCGCGCGCCGTCGCGGCAGAGCGTCCCACCCGCCAGTCGGTGCTGGATGAGATCGACCGCCTGCCCCCACCCGGCGTACAAAGCCCCGAGCCCCTGGAGCCCATGACCGACGCCTCTGCGCCCCCCCACGCCCCTACGGAGCCCAAGACCGTCGACGCCACCGTCGTTCCCACGCCGGCGCCGGCGCGCGGCCTGGGGGTGGTCGGTGCCTTCGTGATCGGCCTGGTCGCGGCCGCGATCGTGCTGGCCGCCGCCGTGCTGTCGCTGCCCTACTGGCCGCAGGAGGCCCGCACCCTGTGGCGCGGCCCGATCGCGCCGCCGCCGGCATCGCTGCCGGCTCCTGTGATGGACACCGCCGCACTGGATGCCGCCAAGCGCGAGCTCGGCGCCCGGCTCGACGATCTCGACAGGCGCGTGCGCGCCGCCGCCGCGGCAGCAGCGCAGGCCGGCCAGACCACCTCTCAACCTGCACCTGCGCTGGCACCCGCAGTTCCCGACCCTGCCATCACCGAACTCCGCCGCAAGCTCGAGGCGCTGGAGAACAGGCCGATCCCCGAGGCCGACACCTCGTCGCTCAAATCGGAGATCGTCGCGCTGCGCGCGGCATTGCAGTCGCTCGACCAGGCGGTCGCGGGCCAGAAAGCCTCCGTCGACAAGGCGGCCGAAGCGGCGCAGGCCAGCGTCAGCGGCGAGCAGAAGGCGATCGCCGCCGCCCGCGGCTCGGCGGTGATCGGCATCGCTGCCCGGATCAGCGCGGCGCTCACCGCCGGCCAGCCCTTCACCCAGGACCTCGCGCTGCTGCAGCCGCTGGCGCAGGGTGACGCCAGGGGCGATACCAAGCTTACCGAGCTGATCGGGGTCCTGCAGCCGCATGCCAAGGGCGTGACCTCGCGCGCGGCACTCGCGGCTGCGTTCCCGGCAATGGCCAAGCGGGCGATGGCCGACGACCTCGCCGACGATTCCTTCTGGCAACGCCTGCTCGGCAAGCTGAAGAGCGTGGTGTCGCTGCGCCGCACCGGCGATGTGCCGGGCGATTCGGTCGAGGCCAAGCTCGCGCGCGCCGAGGCGGCAATCAACGCGGGCGACATCGCCAAGGCCGTCGAGCTGGTGAAGTCGCTGCCGCCGCAGACCTCGCGCGCGACGGCCGACTGGCTGGCGCGGGCCGAGGCGCATCTCGCCGCCCAGCGCGCGGTCGATCAGCTCGCGGCGCAGGCGGTGGCCCTGCTGGGCAGCGCGCGGTAGCCGATGACCTTCATCCGCACGCTGATCTGGTTCGTTTTGGCCGGCGTGGCGATGCTGGGCGCCGTCTGGCTGGCCGAGCGGCCGGGCAATGTCACGGTCCAATGGCGCGGCTGGCGGCTCGACACCAGTGTCGGCGTGCTGCTAGTCGCCGTGCTGATCCTGATCCTGGTCGGCATCGCGCTGTGGTTGGTCTATCGCTGGATCATGGGCGCACCGGGCGCGCTGATGGAGGGCTGGGGCGAGAGCCGCCGCCGCAAGGGCTATCGCGAGCTGACGCAGGGCCTCGCCGCCGTGGCGGCAGGCGACGGCACCGAAGCGCAGCGCCACGCCAGGCGCGCCGAGCAGCTCCTGTCCGAGCCGCCGCTGACGCTGCTGCTGTCGGCGCAGGCGGCGCAGCTCAACGGCGATCGCGACTCGGCAACCCGCGCCTTCAAGGCGATGCTCGAGGACGACGAGATGGCCTTCCTCGGCCTGCGCGGGCTGATCGCCCAGTCGCTGCGCGACGGCAACCAGCAGCAGGCGCTGACCTACGCCCAGCGCGCCTTTGCGCTCAGGCCGCAGACGCCGTGGGTGGTGCATTCGCTGTTCGACATGCAGGCGCAGACCGGCCAGTGGAAAGCCGCGCAGGAGACGCTCGAGACAGGCATGCGGCAGAAGGTTGTGTCCGCCGATCGCGCCCGCACCCTGCGGGCCCTGCTGCTGGTCGAGCGCAGCCGCAGCGGCGAGAACGACGGCAACGATGCGCAGGCACTTGCCTTCGCGCGCGAGGCCTTCGGCCTGGCGCCCGAGCGCATCGCGGTGGCGAGCCGGCTGGCCGAGCTGCAGATCAAATCGGGCGACGGCAAGCGGGCGATGAAGACGCTGGAGAAGACGTGGTCGCTGGCGCCGCATCCCGACCTCGCCGAGCTCTACATAAAGGCGTCGGGCGAGAGCGATCCGCTGAAGCAGGTCGGCATCGTGCGCCGGCTCACCGCGCAAAGACCCGAGGACCTGGAAAGCAACCTGGCGCTCGCCAAGGTGGCGCTCGACGCCGGCCTGTGGGGCGAGGCGCGCCGCTATCTCGACGCGGCCGGCGGCAGCAATCCGACGGTGCGGGTCTGCCGCCTGATGGCCGAGGTCGAGGAGCGCGCGCAATCGGACCAGGCCAAGGTGCACGACTGGCTGTCGCGCGCCGCGCACGCACCGGCCGACAAGGCGTGGCGCTGCTCGGCCTGTCACGCCCATCACGAGAGCTGGCGCTCGGTGTGCGAGAGCTGCGGCGCGTTCGGTACCCTGCACTGGCGGGCGCCCGGCACCTTCGGCCAGGTGCTGCCGCCCGAAGCCAGGCCGGCGCTCGGCATGACGACAATGAATACCGTTTCGGGAGGATAGGATGTTCGAGACCACGCTCGCCGGCAGCTTACCCAAGCCGAGCTGGCTCGCCCAACGTGCTGTGGGCGCCGTGGACGCTCGCCGGATCGCCCTTGCAAGAGGCGAAGGAGGACGCGACCGCGCTCGCCATCAAGCGCCAGGAAGAGGCCGGCATCGACATCGTCAGCGACGGCGAGCAGGCGCGGCAGCATTTCGTGCACGGCTTCCTGGCCGAGGTCGACGGCGTCGACTTCGGCAAGAAGGTGCGCATGGGCATCCGCAACAACCGTTACGACGCCGACTGCCCGACCGTCACCTCGGCGCTGAAGCGGCGCAAGTTCGTGCACGAGAAGGAAGCGCGCGTCGCGAGAGCCGCGACCGCGCGCAAGCTCAAGTTCACCCTGCCCGGGCCGATGACCCTGATCGACACCCTGGCCGACGGCTACTACGGCGACCGGGTGAAGATGGCCTTCGCCTTCGCCGAGCTGTTGAACCAGGAAGCCAAGGACCTCGAGAAGCTCGGCGTCGACGTCGTGCAGTTCGACGAGCCGGCCTTCAACGTCTATCTCGACGAGACCGTGGAATGGGGCGTGCCGGCGCTGGAGAAGGCAGCGGCAGGCCTGAAGTGCACGACCGCCGTGCACATCTGCTACGGCTACGGCATTGAGGCCAACATCAAGTGGAAGGAGACGCTGGGCGAGAGCTGGCGGCAGTACGAGAAGACCTTCCCGGCGCTCGACCGCAGCAGGATCCAGCAGGTCTCGCTGGAATGCCGGCAGAGCCACGTGCCGCCGGAGCTGATGAAGCTGCTGCCCAACAAGACCGTGCTGGTCGGCGCCATCGACGTCGCGTCGGATACAATTGAAACACCCGAAGAGGTCGCGGCGACGCTGAAGCTCGCGACTGAGTTCGTCGACCCCGAACGGATACAGGCCTGCACCAATTGCGGCATGGCGCCAATGACGCTGGCCACCGCCTACGGTAAGCTGCGCGCCCTGGCACAGGGAGCCGCGCTGGCGCGCAAGAGCCTGTAGCCATAGGAGCGCGATGGCCCAGCACCGGGTCGCTGTCGACGAGCGCACGCCGCTCTTCCTGCTGATCATCGACGCGATCGCCTTCTGGCTTCGCAGCCAGGCGCTGTTTTGGCTGCTGGTGCTGCCGATCGTGGGGCTGGCGGCGGCCGGCACCTATCTCGTCGACACGGTGAAGCAGTTCACCTTCCTGCGCCGGCCCGAGGGCTGGCATTTCCTGTTCGCGCTGATCTACGCCCTGTTCCTCGATCGCTGGATCAAGGAATCGCTGCTCGACGATGCGGCGCCCTGCGACGGCGTCGACACGCTGCGCCATGCGCTGGTGCCGGCGCCGTTCCTGATGTTCGCCATCGTCTTCTTCCTGTTCGCCATGGGCTTGAGCTGGCTGCAACTGCAGGGCATCGAACAGGCGCTGGTCGCCCGCGGCCTGCCGTCGGCGATGGTCGTGCCGCTCGGGACCCTGCTCGCCTGGCTGCCGCACCTGCTGGTGTGGGCGACGGTGCTCGCCTTCGTCATCCTGCTGGTGCCGGCGTGGTGCGCCGGCGCCCCCTTGTCGCTCGGCCAAGCGTGGCGCCTGTCGGAGCCGGTGCGGCCCAAGCTGTTCCGCCTGATCGTCGGCGCGGTGCTGCTGTCGATGGCGATCTATGCCGCGACCCAGTGGGGCCTCGAGGTCCTGCCGAAGAAGCCGTGGATGCCGGCCGCCATGGTCGCCGCCCAGCGGCTGGCCGACTGCCTGCTGCTCGCGATCGCCGGCCACGTGCTGGCGTCGCTGTTTCGCGCGCTTGCAGACTGGCAGCAACCGGAGCCCGAGGACCGGCCGTTCCGCAACATGCGACTCCGTCCGCGCGGCACGGCGCGTTAGACTGCGCCCTCCAGGGCTGGGGGGAGTCCGTATGCGTCGGTTGCTGTTCGTCATCGTTCTGGCGCTGGCCTTTCCCGCCGACGCGCAGCAGCAGCCGGCCCGCCCCAACAACATCATCCTGTTCGTCGCCGATGGCCTCAGACCCGGCATGGTCGACGAGCGCACCGCGCCCGCGATGGCCGCGCTGATGCAGCGCGGTGTGCGCTTCAGCAACAGCCATTCGCTGTTCCCGACCTTCACCACCGCCAACGCCTCGGCGATGGCGACCGGCCACTACCTCGGCGACACCGGCGACTTCTCCAACAACATCTATGTCGGCTTCCCGGTGCAGGCGGCACAGCAGAGCCCGGTGGCGCCGCTCGAGAACAACACTGTGCTGGCCGAGGTCGACAGGAAGTTCGGCGACTTCCTCAACGAGGAGACGATCCTCAAGCTCGCCCGCGCTGGTCGGGGCGCTGCCCAACGGCGGAACCATGCCGCTGGTGCAGACCGGCGTGCTGCGCTCCGAGCCCGGCGCGCGGGGCAACGTCACCGTGCTGATGACCAAGCGCGCCGACCAGGCCGTCTACTTCCACGCCACCGGCTACCCCGGCCGCACCTTGGGTCTGCTGCCTTAGAGCACATTCCGTTCGGCTGGAATCGGCCGAGCGGCCGGACGCTCCCGATGTCGATTCCATAAGGGTTTTCCTTGCGAATCCGGGAATCCGGCCCACCCCCCGCACCCAAAATACCCGGGTAAAATTGCGCCGCGGCGGGGATCTACCCTTTGAGGCGGCGCAGCTCGTAGAGCAGCTCGAGCGCCTGCTTGGGCGTGAGCTCATCGGGATTGATCGTGGCCAACCTCTTGTCGGATTCCGATTCGACAGAACGCGTGACGCCGCCCGCCGGCCGCGCCGGTGCTGCCGCGAACAGCGGCAGGTCGTCGGCGAGCCGCGTCACCGCGCCCGACTGCTCGCCCTTCTCCAGCGCCGCCAGCACCTCCTCGGCGCGCGCGACCACGGCGGCGGGCAGGCCGGCGAGCTGCGCGACATGGATGCCGTAGGAGCGGTCGGCCGCGCCGGACGCGACCTCATGCAGGAACACGACCTCGTTCTGCCACTCCTTCACCCGCATGGTGTAGGGCGCCAGCGCCGCCAGCCGCTCCTTGAGCGCGCCGAGCTCGTGATAGTGGGTGGCGAACAGCGCGCGGCACTTGTTGACCTCGTGCAGATGCTCGAGCGCCGCCCAGGCGATCGAGAGACCATCGAAGGTCGCGGTGCCGCGCCCGATCTCGTCGAGGATGACCAGGCTCTTCGCCGTCGCCTGGTTGAGGATCGCCGCGGTCTCGACCATCTCGACCATGAAGGTCGAGCGGCCGCGCGCCAGGTCGTCGGCCGCGCCGACGCGGGAGAACAGGCGATCGACGATGCCGATATGCGCCTGCCTGGCCGGCACGAAGGCGCCCGACTGGGCCAGCACCGCGATCAGCGCGTTCTGGCGCAGGAAGGTCGACTTGCCGGCCATGTTGGGGCCGGTCAGCAGCCACAGCCGCCGCTCGGGTCCCAACGCGCAGTCGTTGGGCACGAAGCCCGCGCCCTGCCGCAACAGCGCCGCCTCGACCACGGGATGGCGGCCGCCGTCGATGCCGAAAGAGGTGTCGTCGCTCAAGAGAGGCCGCACGTAATTCGCGCTGGCCGCCAGCTCAGCCAGCGCCGCCGCGACATCGAGTGCCGCCAGCGCACGGCCAGCAGCGACGACTGCCGTCGACACCGCCATCGCCTCGGCGACCAGCGTGTTGAAGATCGCGAGCTCCAGCGCCAGCGCCTGGTCGGCGGCGCGGCCGATGCGGGTCTCGAGGTCGGCGAGCTCGGCGGTCGAGAAGCGCGTGGCGTTGGACATCGACTGCCGGCGCGTGAAGCCGAGCCCCGCCAGATCGAGCTTGTCGGCGTGCGTCGCCGTCACCTCGATGTGGTAGCCGATCATGTTGTTGTGGCGGATCTTGAGCGAGGCCACGCCGGCCGCCGTTCGGTACTTCGCCTCCAGCGCCGCCACGGTCTTGCGGCTGTCGTCGCGGAGCGTACGCTGCTCGTCGAGCTCGGCGCGATAACCGGCGCGGATGAAACCGCCGTCGCGCGTCAGCAGCGGCGGCTCGTCGGCCAGCGCCGCACCCAGCGAGTCGATCAATGCGCGATGGTTCGACGCGGCCGTCACGATCGCGGCCAGCGGTGCCGGCGCCGGCATCAGCGCCTCGGGCTCGGCGCCCAGCAGCGCGGCCAGCGCCTCGGCCGAGTCGAGCCCGTCGCGCAATGCCGCGAGATCGCGCGGGCCGCCGCGGCCGACCGACAGGCGCTGCAGGGCGCGCTCGACGTCGGGCGTGCGCTTCAGCGCCTCGCGCACCTCGGCGCGCAAGGCCGGCCGCTCGACGAAGAGCTGCACCAGGTCGAGACGCCGCTCGATCTCGGCCTTGTCGGTGAGCGGCGCGGCCAGGCGCTCGGCGAGCAGGCGCGCACCCGGACCGGTGAGCGTGCGGTCGACGGTGGCGAGCAGGCTGCCGTCGCGCCGGCCGTCGAGGCTGCGCACCAGCTCGAGATTGCGCCGCGTCGCCGGGTCGATCTCCATCGTGCCGTCGGCGCGCTCGCGGCGCGGCGGCGTCAGGGCCGGCCGCTTGCCGGCCTGCGTCAGCTCGACATAGTCGAGCAGCGCGCCGCAAGCGGCGACCTCGGCGCGCGAGAAGGCGCCGAAGCTGTCGAGCACCGCGACGTTGAACGCCGCCTGCAGCCGCTTGCGCGCATTGTCGCTATCGAAGCGCGCCGACGGCAGCGGCGTCAGGATGGAATTCCAGTCGTCGAGCGCGGCCTTCAGCGCCTCGCGGCCGAGCAGGCGGTCGGGCACCAGCAATTCGCCGGGCGCGAGCCGCGCAAGCGCGGCGGCAAGCTGCGCGGGCTGCAGCGGCTGGGCGGCGAAGTCCGCGGTCGAGAGATCGAGCCAGGCCAGCGCCAGCTCGCCCTGCGCCTCGGCCAGCGCGCAGAGGTAGTTGTGGCTGCGCGCATCGAGCAGCGCGTCCTCGGTGAGCGTGCCGGGCGTGATGACGCGGACCACGGCGCGCTCGACGACCGACTTGGCGCCGCGCTTCTTGGCCTCGGCCGGGTCCTCGACCTGCTCGCAGACCGCGACCTTGAAGCCCCGCCGGATCAGGCGCGACAGGTAGGCCTCGTGGCTGTGCACCGGCACGCCGCACATCTTGATGTCTTCGCCGAGATGCTGGCCGCGCTTGGTGAGCGCGATATCGAGCGCCGCCGAGGCCTTCACGGCGTCCTCGAAGAACATCTCGTAGAAGTCGCCCATGCGGTAGAAGACGAGATGGTCGGGATGCGCCGCCTTGACCGCCAGGTACTGGCGCATCATCGGCGTGGCGTCCGCCGGTATTGGGGCCGAGATGTTCTGGCTGGTGTCGGGCACGCCCCGGCCTAGCATGCAGCCCCGCCCGACTGCGATGGGGATGGCGATGGGGATAACGTGCACAACGCGGCCGTTTCCTCGACCAGCGTCATCAGCGCCGGCAGGCCCGTAGCACCGGAACCGATCGCCTGCCCGACGCGTGCAGCATAACCGGACGGCCGGCGTGTCAGTTTTTCCGCCGCTTGGGTCGCTCCTTTCTCATTGAGGAGATAGACGCCGTTCAGTGCGAACAGGCTCTGGTTGAGGCAGGCGACGGCGCGGAAGCCGCAGCCCGCGACATAGGCCGGATCGTCGCGGCCGCGGCCGTGCAGGGCGTTCTCGACCGCGAACTTCGCTTCCCACAGGAAGGTGCGGATCAGCGCCTCGCCGAGCGCCAGCGGATAGGGCGCGCAGCGGCGCTGCAGGGGCGCCAGCACCTGGTCGGGGTCCCACAGCACGCGCGCCAGCGCCATCTCGCCCATGTAGATCGCCGACACGAAGGCATGCGGATGGCCGGGCTGGTAGACCCGCTCGATCCGGCCGGCGCAGCAGGCCTCGATCACGCCGCGCACCTTGCCCAGCTCGCGATAGAGCAGGTCCACACGTTGGCCGCCAACCGTCAGCCAAGCACCGCCGTTGATCCACGGACCCCAGTCGCCGATCGCGGTGACCGACGACGACGCGGCGCCGGGCAGCAGCATCGCCGCCTTGGCGAGCCGCCCGGTGTCGATCGGGTTGTCGGCCTCGTAGTAGAGCCCGATGTCGTAGTCGGAGTGCGCCGCCGCCTCGCCGCGCGCCCGCGAGCCGCCGAGCACGATGGCGCGGATACCGGGCACGCCACCCAGCGCGCGCACCAGCCGGCCGATCAGGACATCGTCGTTGGGCTCTCCCATGAGGAACGGGTAGCATGCGGAAGGGGGAGAACGAATGGCCTGGATCGACAGGATCGACCGGACCGTAGGCTACGGTCTCGCGGCCGCGCGCTGGCTGGTGCTGCCGGTGGCGCTGCTCCTGTTCCTGCAATGGCCGCTGCGCGAGTTCGTGCGCGCCGGCAGCCGCGAGGCCAACGATCTCGGGCAGTGGATCTTCGCGCTCTATGTTGGCCTCGCGGTGACCTTCGCCACCCGCGAGCGCGCCCATCTCGCGGTCGACGCCATCGCGCACGACTATCCGGCCCGAGTGCGCGATGCGATCGGCCGCTGGGGCGCGCTGCTCTGCGTGGCGCCGTGGTCGCTGTTCATGCTGTGGGCGACCTGGCCGATCGTTCAGCGCTCGGTGAGGGGGCTCGAGAAGTTCCCCGAGACGACGAACTTCGGCTACTTCCTGATCAAGGTCGCGGCGGCGCTGCTGGCGTTGCTCGCCTTGGTGCAAGCGCTGCTCGATTTGCGGAAACGCAACTGATGGCGACGGCCGGCCTCTGGATGCTGCTGGCGGTGGCGATCGTGCTGCTGGCGACCGGGCTGCCGGCCTTTGCCGTATTGATGGGCGTGTCGGTCGCCTTCGCCGCGATCGGCGTGCTGGCGGGCGGGCTCGAATACGGCCTGCTGACGGCGCTGCCGACGCGCATCGTCGGCCTGCTGGAAACCGATCTGCTGCAGGCGCTGCCGCTCTATGTCTTCATGGGCGCGCTGCTCAACCGCCTGCCGCTCGCGGACCGGCTGTTCCGCTGCGGCGTCGCGCTGGGTGGCAAGAGCGGCGGCGCGCCGGCGATGGCGACCCTGGGTCTCGGCGCGCTGCTGGCGCCGATGAACGGCTCGGTGGGCGCCAGCGTCGCCATGTTGTCGCGCAGCGTCGCGCCCAAGCTCACGGCGCGCGGCACGCCGGTACCGGAGAGCACGGCGCTGGTCTGCGTCGCCTCGACGCTCGGCGTGGTGATCCCGCCGTCGCTGGTCCTGATCCTGCTGGGCGACGCCATGATGCGCGCCCACACCGAGGCGGCCAACGTCACCGGGGCGACGGTGCGCATCGTCAACACCCAGGACATCTTCCGCGGCGCGCTGGTGCCGGCGGCGCTGTTCCTGGTGCTCTGCCTGCTGGTCGCCTGGGCGCTCGGCCGCCGCCATCCGGCGCGTAGCGCGGCCGAGAAGCCCGAGGCCCTGGAATGGCTGACCGGCCTCGTCGCCGCCTTGTTCGTGATCGGCCTGCTGACCGGCGTCGCGGCCGGCTACTTCTATGCCGTCGAGGCGGCGGCGATGGGCGGCACGGCGCTGCTGCTGTTCGGCTGGCTGAGCGGCGGCCTCAAGGGCGGCGCGTTCGGCGCGGTGTTGCGCGATACCATGGCGGTGAGCGGCGCGTTGTTCGCGCTGTTCATCGCCGCCACGACCTTCACCCTGGTCTTTCGCGCCTTCGGCACCGACCGGCTGCTCGATGCCTGGGTCAAGCTGGTGCCGTTCGGCGCCACCGGTGCCGCGATCGCCGTGCTGGCGCTGCTCGCGCTGCAGGCCTCGTTCCTGGTGCCGCCGACCGGCTACGCGGTGATGATGGCGCGGAGCGCCATGAAGCAGAAGACGGCGACGCGCCCGCTGGCCCGCGCGCTCGCCCCCTATCTCGCCGCCCAGCTCGTGGTCTTGGCCCTGGTCGTGGCGCTGCCGGGGACAGCCCATTTCGCCCAGCCCAAGGGCCACGACGCCTCGCCGGTCGAAACCAAGCTGGACGACGACGCGGCGCGCCAGAAATTCAACGATATGCTCAACATACCCGCGCCCGAGGACTAGGCCGTCGGGCTTACCGCGGCCCCAACACCGAGAAGGTGGGGCCGGTCACGGTGGTGCCGCTCGTCGTCAGGACTTTGACCGTTGCCGTCCCGCCGGCCGCAGCGTCACAAGGGACTGTGATTTTCGCCTTCGACGTCGAGATGACGAAGTTGACGATGTAGTTGGGGCTCGGCGGTGTAGACGGCGTGTTCGACGCCGAAGGAGTCGAGCTCGGCAACCGGCATGGCACCGCAAAGCTCAGCGAAACCCGATCGAATGCGCCCGCCGTATCGGCAATCTCGTAACTCCATGTCGCCAAGCCTGGCCCGGGTGGCGTGTAGATCACGCCGACGGTCACCGTGCCAACGGTCGAAACCGGGGACCCTGGAACAATCGGAGCCGCAGCCGGCGTGCAGCCCGTCACGAACGCGAGCACCGATAACCCTGCCAACAGGCGCGTCATAGTCGATGTCATCGTAGCTCCCCCTTGAGATCGAATTCTGGTGCCTCGCCCGACCCCCATACTCGCCACCGACAAACCATCTCGTGAAAGTGCTCGCCTTCCAGTTTCGCGTCAAGGTTGTAGTGGCCCGGCATCCTCCCGTGGCCCATAGCGGATCGGTCGCACAATCTGTGAAATCCACCATGCCGAGCCCTCGACCGAAGGTGCTATCGTCTCGGCTTCTTGGGGGACCAGTGGGACCATGACGATCGACTTGTCCGCCTGGCTCGCTGGCCTGGGCTCGAGAGCGACGCGCCGGCATTCCTCGCCAACGACATCGACAGCGAGGTGCTGGCCGAGCTCACGGCCGAAGACCTGATCGGGTTCGGTGTCACGTCGATCGGGCACCGGCGCAAGCTGCTGGCGGCAATCGCCAGGCTCAAGTCCGGCGAGAATGTCGTCGCGACGCCGCCGCGCGAGACCGCCACGTCGGCCGAGCGCCGCCAGCTGTCGGTGATGTTCTGCGATCTGGTCGGCTCGACGCCGCCCTCGGCGCGGCTCGATGCTCATGGCCAGCCGCTGGCCGTGCGGATCGGCATCGCCACCGGCATTGTCGTGGTCGGCGACCTGGTAGGCCGCGGCGACGCCCAGGAGCGCGGGTTGGTCGGCGAGACGCCCAACCTCGCTGCGCGCGCGCTGCCCTGCAGCAGGCGATCGATCTTGCCCGCGTCCAAGGAGCGAAATCCTTGGAGAGTCGCGCGTCGGACAGCCTTTCCCGCCTCCGCTGATCGCCACCGGATCAGCGAAAGATCTCCTCGCACAGCCGGCGGGCGAGGTCGGCATAGTCCTCCGGCCGGGTGACGTCGCTCATGTCGACGATCTTGGGCTGCACGATCGGCGGCAACCGAGCGATCAGCTCGAGCATCAGAGCCTGCCAGTGCGCGAAGTGGGCAATGGCCGCGTCGTCTCTGCCGAAGCTGTCGAGAAAAGCCGACCACGCCGCGTTGCGATGCGCACGGGTCGATCGGATGCGCTCGGCCAGCACGCCCGCGGGCAGAACGAGCACGATCGTCCGCAGGCCCAAGGCGTCGGCCCGACGGTAAAGGCCTTCGATGGCGGGCGCGTACGCGGCTGGCCAGCGATCCGGTTGCCGGCATTTCATGTTTGCCATGTGACCGAGCAGGAAGCGCTCGATCACGGTGACGACACGGGCCGCCCCCGAGGCAGCCGAAAATCCGGATTGCGACCACAGCCGCTCGAGATGGCTCAGCGGCTGCAGGAGCCCGTCCGGATGGGCGACCACCTCGCCTTCCCCGAGGTCGCCGGCCTTGTGGCGCGCTTCGAGGACACGCTCGGAATAGTGCTCGCTCAGGAAGAGCTTTGTGTTGCTGGCGCGGTTCCGGGCCAGCCACGCCTGTATGGCGTGGAACAGCCGGGTCTTGCCCGCTCCGGTGACCCCTTCGAGGATGAGTCCAGCCATTCGGCACTATTTCACATTTGCGTTGCAGCGCGACATGAGTGTCAGACCGGGGTCTGGCAGGCTCCGACAGTTGTCGCCAATATGGCCGTCAAATCGGGAGTGAAACGCATATGGCAAGCACGGGCGCGGAAGCGGCGGTCAGCAACGAGATGGGCGATCTCGACGGCGACTCGCTGATCATGCATCGCTCGGGACGGCCGGGTAAGATCGAGATCATCGCCACCAAGCCGCTGGTGACGCAGCGCGACCTGGCGCTCGCCTACTCGCCGGGCGTGGCGGCGCCGTGCATCGAGATCGCCAAGAATCCCGACACCGCCTACGACTACACCAGCCGCGGCAACCTGGTCGCCGTGATCTCCAACGGCACCGCGGTGCTGGGGCTGGGCGACATCGGCGCGCTGGCCGGCAAGCCGGTGATGGAGGGCAAGGCGGTGCTGTTCAAGCGCTTCGCCGACGTCGACTGCATGGATCTCGAGGTCGACACCAAGGACGTCGACCAGTTCGTCAATTGCGTGCGCTACCTCGGGCCGACCTTCGGCGGCATCAACCTCGAGGACATCAAGGCGCCGGAGTGCTTCATCATCGAGCAGCGCCTGCGCGAGCTGATGGACATCCCGATCTTCCACGACGACCAGCACGGCACCGCCATCATCTCGGCCGCCGGCCTGATCAACGCGCTGCATCTCACCGGCCGCGACATCAAGGACGTCAAGCTGGTGGTCAACGGCGCCGGCGCCGCCTCGATCGCCTGCATCGAGCTGATCAAGGCGATGGGCCTGCCGCACGAGAACGCCATCCTGGTCGATACCAAGGGCGTGATCTGGCAGGGCCGCACCGAGGGCATGAACCAGTGGAAGAGCGCCCACGCCGTGCGCACCAAGGCGCGCAGCCTGAAGGAGGCGATGGAGGGTGCCGACGTGTTCTTCGGCCTGTCGGTCAAGGGCGCGGTGACCAAGGACATGGTGAAGTCGATGGCCGACAAGCCGATCATCTTCGCCATGGCCAATCCCGATCCCGAGATCACGCCGCAGGACGCGCGCGCGGCGCGGCCCGACGCGATCATCGCCACCGGCCGCAGCGACTATCCCAACCAGATCAACAACGTGCTGGGCTTCCCCTACATCTTCCGCGGCGCGCTCGACGTGCGGGCGCGCACCATCAACGAGGAGATGAAGGTCGCCGCCGCCGAGGCGCTGGCCAAGCTGGCGCGCGAGGACGTGCCCGACGAGGTCGACCGCGCCTACTCCGGCCGCCGGCTGCGCTACGGACCCGACTACATCGTGCCGGTGCCGTTCGACCCGCGCCTGATCTCGGTGGTGTCGTCGGCCGTCGCCCAGGCGGCGATGGATTCCGGCGTGGCGCGGCGCAGGATCCCCGACATGGCGGAGTACCGCCGGGCGCTCGCCGGCCGCCTCGATCCGACCAATCACTGGCTGCAGAGCCTGTTCGAGCAGGTCAAGGCCAACCCGCAGCGCATCGTCTTCGCCGAGGGCGAGGAGGAGCGCACCATCCGCGCCGCCGTCGTGTTCCGCGACAACGGCTACGGCACGCCGATCCTGATCGGCCGCGAGGAGCAGGTGCGCGAGACGATGAAGGGCCTCGGGATCACCGACGACAACGGGCTCGAGATCCACAATGCGCGGCTCAGCACGCGCAACGCGCCCTACGTCGAGCATGTCTACAAGCGCCTGCAGCGCGACGGTTTCCTGCGCCGCGACGTGCAGCGCATGGTCAACCAGGGCCGCAACGTGTTCGGCGCCTGCATGGTGGCGCTGGGCGACGCCGACGGCCTGGTGACCGGCATCACGCGCCGCTTCCCCGAGTGCTACGGCGACGTCAAGCGGGTGATCGAGGTCGAGCCGGGCAAGGTGGCGATGGGCTATTCGATCATCGTCGCCCGCCACGGCACGGTGTTCCTGGCCGACACCGCGGTCAACGAGACGCCGAGTCCCGAGCAGCTCGCCTCGATCGCCAAGCAGATGGCCAAGAACGCCCGCATCATGGGCCACCAGCCGCGCGTCGCCTTCGCCTCGTTCTCCAACTTCGGCAGCCGCGAGATCGAGCGCATCGACCGCATCCGCAAGGCGATCCGCGTGCTCGATGCCGAGGGCGTCGACTTCGAGTACGACGGCGAGATGCAGGCCGACATGGCGCTCGACTACAAGCTGCTGACGTCGACCTATCCCTTCGCCCGCCTGACCGGCCCGGCCAACGTGCTGGTAATGCCGGGCCTGCATTCGGCCCACATCTCGTCGCGCCTGATGCAGAGCCTGGGCGGCGTCACCGTGATCGGCCCGGTGATGGACGGTCTCGCCAAGCCGGCGCAGATCGTCCAGATGGGCGCGACCGTCAGCGATCTCGTCAACCACGCCGCGCTCGCCGCCTACGGCGCGCTCAGCCGCAAGAGGTAAGCCATGAACGATCTCGTCATTCGAGGCGCCACCGTCGTCGACGGCCTGGGCAACGAGCCGCGGCGCGCCGATGTCGCGGTCAAGGACGGCAAGATCGCCGACATCGGCAACATCAGGGGCGGCGACCGGACGATCGATGCCGGCGGGCTGACCCTGTCACCCGGCATCGTCGACGTGCACACGCACTACGACGCGCAGGTGACGTGGGATGCGACGCTCTCGCCCTCGCCGTCGCTCGGTGTCACCACGGCGGTGATGGGCAATTGCGGCTTCGGCATCGTGCCGGCGCCGGCCGATGCCCGCGACCTGGTGATCCGCAACCTCTCGGTGGTCGAGGGCATGGACCTCGACGCGCTGCGCACCGGCATCACGTGGGATTTCGAGAGCTTCAGCGACTACATGGCGATGCTGCGGCGGCGCGCGCCCTACGCCAACGTCGCGGTGCTGGCCGGTCATTCGACCATCCGCACCGCGGTGATGGGCGAGGCGGCGTCGCAGCGCAAGGATGCGACGCCCGAGGAAATCGCCCGGATGAAGGCGATGGTGGCCGACGCCATGGCCAACGGCGCGATCGGCCTCGGCGCCTCCTACTCGCTCAACCATTCGGGCTATGGCGGCGTGCCGATGCCCTCGACGATCGCGCCGATGGAGGAGCTCGATGCGCTGGTCGGCGCCATGGGGCCGCGCGGCAGGGGCGTCGTCGCCATCGCCTCGGGCGTGAAGACGCCGCAGGAGCTGGAGCCGATGGCGGCCAGGCACGGCCGGCCGTTCTTCCAGGGCACCGGCGTCGCCATGTACAACGAGCAGGCGCCCGATCGCGCCATCAAGATCTTCGACGACTGCGCCGCCGCCATCCGGCGCGGCAACGGGCTCTACATCCAGATCCCCTGCCAGCCGCTGTCGTTCGATTTCACGATGGCCAACGCCTACCCGTTCTACAGCCATTCGGCGTTCGACCCGATCAAGGCCTACGCGCCCGAGCAGCTCAAGGCGGTGTTCCGCGACGCCTCGTGGCGCGCCACCTTCCGCGAGAACGCCAAGACCCCGCGGCCGGGCATGATCTTCCAGGGCAACTGGGACCGCGTGATGGTCGCGGTCACGCACAAGCCCGGCAACGCCAGGTACACCAACCGCTACCTGCACGAGATCGCGGCGGCCGAGCATCGCGACCCGCTCGACGTCATGCTCGACCTGGCGCTCGACGAGAACCTCGAGACCGCCTTCCTCGGCCGCTTCCTCAATGTCGGCGACGACGGCGTGGCGCGGCTGCTGAAGCACGAGGCCGGCGTGGTCGCGCTCAGCGACGCGGGCGCCCACCTCATCTATATGTGCGATGCGGGCTTCGGGCTGCACTTCCTGGCGCGCTGGGTGCGCGAGCGCGGCGACTTCGACATCGTCGAGGGCATCCGCCGCCTGACCTCGCATCCCGCCGACCTTTACGGCATCCAGAATCGCGGCCGCATCGCGGTTGGCGCCCAGGCCGACCTGCTGCTGTTCGATCCCGCCACCGTCGGCGTCTCGCCGGCCGAGCGCGTCGCCGACCTGCCGGGCGGCGGCCGCCGCACCATCCGCAAGCCGACCGGCGTGCACGGCGTGTTCTGCAACGGCGTCATGACCTTCGACGGCAAGGGCTACGTCGAGCACGCCAAGGGGCCGGGCCAGGTGCTCGACCGCTTCAACGCCTCGCGCGGCGGCCACAACCTGGCGCTCGCGGCGCAATGACGAGGAAATTCCTCCCCATTCAAATGGGGAGCAACTGTCTTTTGGCCTAAGCGCCGGCAGGCTGCCAAGGGAGGTTGTGTCGGCTCATGGCGTTGAGGGTGACGATGAGCTTACGCATGACGGCGACGATGGCGACCTTGGGCTTCTTGCCGGCAGCGATGA
>NZ_JAFKJN010000013.1 GCF_017305915.1 Reyranella sp. | reverse complement strand
CTACAATCTGGTTCGAATCCCCAAGCTCACGGCCGCCTGACCCGGCTCCCACGGATCGACAGATCACCTGACGCCGCCAGACTTTCCAGTGATCGGGCCCCGCCAAGGCCAAAAACTCCGCAGTGAGGAGTTCTTCAGCAGTCTGCTAGCGCGGCGCGCGCGCCGTTTCGGTCTGGCCCTGCGGCGCGAAAGCGGCGCCGATCAGCACCACCAGCCGTTCGACCCAAGCCCCGCAACGAACCGGTGACGCCCAGGGCTCCGCCGACTAGGCTTGCCCCATGCACCCCACCGTTCTCGACCGGCCGATCACCGGCTGCCAGGCCTGGACCCGCGCCGACGTCCGCGAGCACGACTACCGCGTGGTGCTGTCCGAGGCCGCACGCCGCGAGCTCATCGACGCCGCGGCGACCCTGCGCCGCCAGCCGGTGCCGCTGCTGGCCCTGCGGGCCGACAGCCTCGACCTGCCGGCCTGCCGCGCCGCCATGGCAGAGGTGCGGTCGATCCTGACCGACGGCCGGCGCTTTGCCCTGCTCGACCGGCTGCCGATCGAGCAGCTCACCCTCGACGAGGCCAAGGCGCTGTACTGGATCCTGTCGTCGATGCTGGCGCGGCCGGTGGCGCAGAAGCTCGACGGCACCATCGTCTACGACGTCCACGACACCGGCAGGCAGGCGCTGCCCGGCAGCGGCGTGCGGCCGGACAAGACCAACATCGACCTGCAGTTCCACAACGACAACTCCTACAACTTCATGATGCCGGAGTTCGTCGGCCTGTTGTGCGTGCGGCCGGCCAAGGACGGCGGCATGAGCCGGGTGATGAGCTTCGCCACCGTCCACAACGCCCTGCGCGAGCGCCATCGCGAGGTGCTGCCCAGGCTCTACGAGCCGTTCTGGTTCGACCGCCAGCGCGAGTACCATCCCGGCGAGCCCGAGACCTTCTCCGCGCCGCTGTTCATCCGCGACGGCGACCGCATGAAGGCGCGGATGTCGCTGCACCAGATCCGCGGCGGCTACGCGCTCAAGGGCGGCGGCATGGACAACGAGACCACCGCGGCCGTCGAGGCGATCAGGGAGGTGTTCGCCGACACGTCGTTGCAGTTCCAGTTCCGCCTGCAGGCCGGCGAGATCCAGTACGTCGTCAACCGCGAGATCGGCCACAGCCGCACCGAGTTCCACGACTTCGAGGAGGACGAGCGGCGCCGCCTGCTGATCCGCCTGTGGCTGCGCAACGAAGGGGCGCAGGGCTATATCGGTTGACCTAATCGTTCGCCGGGTCGGGCAGCATCCGCTCGATGCGCCGCTGCAGCTCGATGAACGAATAGGGCTTGGCGATGAAGGGGGGCGGGCCGGGCTGGTCGACGCCGGACGCGACCAGGACGCCGACCTCGGGATAGCGCTCGCCGATCCAGGCCGCGAGCCCGTTGCCGTCCATCGTGCCCGGCATCATGACGTCGGTGAACACGAGCTGGATCGCCCGGTTGGCGCTCACCAGCTCGACCGCCTCGTCGGCGCTCACCGCCTCGATCACGAGAAAACCGGCATCGCGCAGATGTGCGCTTACGGCCATTCGCAGGACGACCTCGTCCTCAACCACAAGCACGGCCCGGAATCCAGCTGCGCTTCTCGCCGGCATAGAGCGCGCCGGGATTGCCGCGCACCGTGGTGCGCCACATCATGCGCTGCTCCTTCTCGGCATCGTACCAGGTCGCGGCGTGCACCAGGCACCGATTGTCCCACACCAGCACGTCGCCCTGCGTCCACTCGTGGGCGTAGATGAACTCTGGCTTCGTGTAATGGGTCATCAGCGCGTCGAGCAGCTTCGCGCCCTCGCCGTACGGTCCGGGCTCCAGGCCGACAAACGGGCCGTCGAACCAGTCCATCTGGCCGGACTCGCAGAGATAGAGCGCCTTCCTGCCGGTCACCGGATGCGTGCGCGCCACCGGCTGCTTCTGCGAGCGCTGGTGCGGCAGTATCGGCGGCGGAGTCTTGCCGGCTTCGGCGTCGCCGCGGCTGCGGCCGCTGCCCGGCTGCGCATGCAGGCCCTCGAGCGTCTCGACCCTGGCCTTGAGATCGGCCGGCAGCGCGTCGTAGGCGAGATGGCCGGACGCGAAGATCGTCTGGCCGCTGCCCTTGGCGACCGGCGTGGCGGCATAGAACAGCGAGATGTCCGGCGGCGGCCGGCGATAGCTCTGGTCGGTGTGCCAGCCCGAGCGATGCGGGTACTGCACCGGCAGCTCGCCGTCGGCGGTCAGCGGCGGATTGGGCCGCCTGGGCGGCGGCCGCGCCCCCGGCACCATGTTGGTGACCATGAAGATCTCCGGCACCGTCTCGTGTGCCATGGTCACCCGCGTGAGCAAGGTGCGGTAATCCTCGACCTCCGGCCCGAACAGGTAGGAGAGCGTCACCAGCAGCTTGGGATCCTGCGAGATCTCGCCCAGGCCCGGGATCAGCAGCAGGCCGCCGGCATCGGCCAGCGCCTGCGGCAGGTCCTGCGGCATCTCCTGGTGCAACGGTTTGGCCAGCCGCACGGTCGCGCCGAAGGCGGCACCGGGCAACCCGGTCACATTGAATGATGCAGTCATCGCTTCCTCTCCCCGGCATGGTAATTCAAAATCGGTGCCGATTGCGACCCTGTGGAGTAAGCCCATGTTGCGTCTGGCGATCGCGTCCCTCCTGCTCCCGGCGCTCAGCCTCCCCGCTTCCGCCAACTGGACGCGGGCGCAGCGCGAGCAGTTCCTCGGCCAGTGCGTCGAAAGCTGCCAGTCCACGCTGAAGCTGCCCGATTCGAAGCGGCGCGTGTGTGACGCCACCTGCGGCTGCGTCGCCGACCAGGCCGAGACCCAGGTCACGCCGGCCGACATGTACGCCCTCGACGAGGCGGCCGCCGCCGGCCGCACCACCGAGACCATGCAGAAGATCCGCGGCTTCTTCCCGGCTTGTGCCAAGAGGGCAGCGAGGATGCCGTGAGCCGCCGGCTGGCCGCGACCGCGCTCCTGCTGGCGATCGCCTCGCCCGCGTCGGCCGAGTGGACCAAGGATCAGCGCAGCCGCTTCATCGCCTCCTGTGTCGAGGGTTGCCAGTCGACACCCGACCTGTCGGAGGCGGGGCGCGCTGCCTGCCCGGGGGCCTGCAGCTGCCTCGCCGACCAGGGCGAGAAGATGATGACGCCGGCCGACTACGACGAAGCCGACAGGGCTGCCGAGCAGGACAAGATGACCCCGAAGATGGAAGCGCTGGCCAAGCACTTCCCGGCCTGCGCGCGGCAGGCCTCCGGCCGCTAACTCATAAGGACCTCAGCGGCAGGTTTTGCAGGACAGGCGTGATGCCGTCCGGCGGCCGTCCTTGCGCGGGCGGCTCGTCGCATGGCCGCAGGCCTTGCAGCCGTCGATCTCGAAATCGATCCAGTGGGTGGGCTCGCCACAGCCTTCGCACGGCAGGCCGCGACGCGCGCCAATCGGGCCGAAGCCCGGCGCCTGGCACTTGGGGCAGAGCCGCTGCAAGCGCTTGGCGAGCTGGAAGCCCACCGCGCGCAGCACCATCATGCGCATCGGGTTCATGTGCGCGCGCATGTCGGAGTAGAGCACCGCCAGCCCGTCCTCCGAGCGCTCGGCCTCGCGGTCCATGGCGTCGATCACCGCGTCGACGGTGGCGAGGTTCTTGATCGGCTTGGTCATGTCGCTGCTGCAGACCACGAACACGCCGAACCGCGGGAAGCCCATGCCCTTCAGCGCCAGCAGCCGGTCGGGATCGCCTTTGGCGAAGCGCTGCAGCCGCCAGGTCGTGCGGTGCGTCGGCATGGTCTCGACGTGGCGAATGCCGCGCTTGCGATCGACGAAGGCCAGCAGCTCAACGCCGCTCGGCACCAAGGGCAGGCGCTCGATCGGGCCGTAGCTGCCTTCGCTCGCGACGGCGCAATCGACGTCGGGCATGGCCTCGAACACCATCTCGGCCTTGAGCAGCGCGGTCTCGACCAGCGCGTCGGGCCGTGGCACCTCGCCCGAGAAGGTGCCGAGCGTGTCGGTGTCGATCGGCGGGACCACGATCTCGGCCCCCAGCACGCGACGGAAGGCGGGCGCCAGCGCCCGCTCCTTCGCGTGCATGGTGGCGAGGCCGATCCTCTGGTTGGCGTAGGGATGCACGGCCGAAGACGGATGAGAAGTGTCGCCTACTCCGCCGCTTGCGGCATCGCGTGCCGCCCGAGCTGCTGCTCGACCAGGGTCGCCCAGTAGGAGGCGCCGATCGGCAGGATGTCGTCGTTGAAGTCGTAGCCCGGATTATGGACCATGCACGAGCCTTCGCTGTCGCCGTTGCCGATCCAGATGTAGCAGCCCGGCCGCTTGAGCAGCATCCAGGCGAAGTCCTCGCTGCCCATGGCCGGCGTCGGGTTGCGGTTGACGTTCTCCAGCCCGACCAGCGCGGAGGCGGCGTGGGCCGCGAACTCGGTCTCCTTGGGCGAGTTGACGGTCGCCGGATACCGCCGCTCGTAGCGCCACTTGGTGACCTCGGCGCCGAAGCCAGCGGCGACGTTGCGCGCGATCTTCTCGATCCTGGCCTCGATCATGTCCTGCACCGGCTTCTTGAAGGTGCGCACGGTGCCGCGCAGAACGCATTCCTGCGGGATCACGTTCCAGGTGTCGCCGGAGTGGATCTGGGTGGTCGAGACGACAGCGGTGTCCATCGGATCGATGTTGCGCGCCACGATCGACTGCAGCGCAGTGACGATGTGTGCGCCGACCACCACCGGGTCGATGCCGTGATGCGGCATCGCACCGTGCGCGCCGACGCCCTTCACCACCACCTCGAAGATGTCGTAGGCCGCCATCATCGGGCCGGGACGGACGGCGAAGCGGCCGACCGGGATGCCCGGGATGTTGTGCATGCCGTAGACGCCCTCGACCGGAAACTTGTCGAACAGCCCTTCCTCGACCATGACGCGGCCGCCGCCCTCGTTCTCCTCGGCCGGCTGGAAGATGAAGTAGACGGTGCCGTCGAAGTTCTTGGTCTCGGCGAGGTACTTGGCGGCGCCCAGCAGCATCACGGTATGGCCGTCATGACCGCAGGCATGCATCTTGCCGGGGATCGTTGACTTGTGCGCGAACTGGTTGGTCTCGTTCACGTCGAGCGCGTCCATGTCGGCGCGCAGGCCGATCGCCCGCTTGGAATTGCCCGAGCGCAGCACGCCGACCACGCCGGTCTTGGCCATGCCGCGATGCACCTCGAGGCCGAATGATTTCAGCTTGTCCGCAACAACGTCGGCCGTCCGCACTTCCTCGAAAGCCGTCTCCGGGTGGCTGTGGATGTCGTGGCGCCACGCGGTCATGTCCTTGTGGAACGAGGCAATGCGGTTGATCACCGGCATACGGACTCTCCAAATAAATGAATCGAAAAGGTAGCGGATCGTACGGGAGCAGCGCGACGGGTCAAGCAAAGACGGCGGCGTCATCATCGGACCGCGGACCTCCAGGTCCGCTCATGAGTCTTGAACGGACCTGGAGGCCCGCGGTCCTATGAGGCCTTCGTGTAGCTCCGCTCGTCGATCGGGATGCGGCCTTCCTCGATGCCGTGGCACGCGACCTCGCCGCCTTCGATCGGCAGCGATTTCGGCCGCTCGACCTTGCAGCGTTCGTCGGCGAACGGACAGCGCGGATGGAAGGTGCAGCCGGTCGGCGGATTGATCGGGCTCGGCACCTCGCCGCCGACCGGCGCGCGCTGGCGGCCGGTCATCTCGAGGTCGGGGATCGTGTCGAGCAGCATCCGCGTGTAGGGGTGCTTGGGCCGCTGGAACAGCGTCTCGGTCGGCGCGACCTCGACCAGCCGGCCGAGGTACATCACGCCGACGCGGGTCGAGATGTGATAGACGACCGCGAGGTTGTGGCTGATGAACAGGTAGGTGAGCTGCAACCGCTTCTGCAGGTCCATCATCAGGTTCAGGATCTGCGCCTGCACCGAGACGTCGAGCGCCGAGGTCGGCTCGTCGCACACCAGGAACTCCGGCCGGCTCGCGAGCGCGCGCGCGATCGAGATGCGCTGGCGCTGACCGCCCGAGAACTCGTGCGGGAACTTGGCGCCGTCGGCCGGGGTCAGCCGCACCTGGCGCAGCAGGTCCTCGACCTGCTGGCGCAGGTCGGCCTTGTCCTTGGCGAGGCCGAAGGCGCGGATCGGCTCGGCGATGATGTCGAACACCCGCCAGCGCGGATTGAGGCTGGCATAGGGGTCCTGGAAGATCATCTGCAGCCGCCGGCGCAGGGTCGAGGTCTCGGACCCGCTGCGGCGCTGCGACATGTCGTGGCCGTCGAACTCGATCTTGCCGGCAGTCGGCGGATAGAGGCCGACGACCAGGCGCGCGACGGTGGACTTGCCGCAGCCCGATTCGCCCACCAGCGAGAAGGTCTCGCCCTTGGCGATGGTGATGTCGATGCCGTCGACCGCCTGCACGATCTGGCGCGGCCGCTTCTCGATCTGGCGGACCAGCCAGGGCGCGGAGACGTCGAAGTAGCGCTTCAGCCCGTCGATCTGGACGAACTCAGACATTGGCCAGCTCCTTGGCCCCATCCTTCGACAGGGGCGCACCGACGCCCTTGGCATCGTGCAGCCAGCAGGCGGCGCGGCTCGCGCCGGCCGCCATCAGCTCGGGCCGCTCGACCAGGCAGCGCGCGCCGCGGAACTCGCAGCGCGGGTTGAAGGCGCAGCCCCTGGGGATCTCGGTCAGCCGCGGCATCGCGCCGTCGATCTGGGTCAGCCGCCCGCCGCGCTCGCCGAGATGCGGGATCGAGCCCATCAGGCCCTTGGTGTAGGGGTGCTGCGCGTGCTTGATGACGTCGCGCACCGGGCCGATCTCGGCGATGCGGCCGGCATACATGACGGCGACGCGATCGGCGGTCTCGGCGATCACGCCCATGTCGTGGGTGACCAGCATCACCGCGGTCCGGTGCTCGCGACAGAGGCGCTTCAAGAGCGCAATGATCTGCGCCTGGATCGAGACGTCGAGCGCGGTGGTCGGCTCGTCGGCCACGATCAGCCGCGGATCGGCGCAGAGCGCGAGTGCGATCACCACGCGCTGGCGCATGCCGCCGGAGAACTGGTGCGGGTAGTGGTCGATGCGGTGCTCGGCGCCGGGGATGCCGACCTCCTTCAAGAGCGCAAGAGCGCGGGCTTGGGCCTGTGCCGCCGACACTTGCTTGTGGGTCTGGATGGTCTCGATCAACTGGCGGCCGACCGAATAGAGCGGGTTCAGGCTGGTCAGCGGATCCTGGAAGATGGCGCCGATGCGGGCGCCGCGCACCTTGCGCATCTCCTCGTAGGGCAGGTTGTCGATGCGCCGGCCCTCGAGGCGGACCTCGCCGCCCGCGATACGGCCCGGCGGCTCGAGCAGGCCGATGATCGAGTTGCCGGTCAGCGACTTGCCGGCGCCCGATTCGCCGACCACGCCCAGGACCTCGCCGGGCGCGATCTCGAACGACACGTCGTCGACGGCAACCAGGGTGCCACGCCGCGTCGGGAACTCGACGCGGAGGTTCTTCACTTCCAGAAGCGGGGGGGCGTTGGTGGCCATCATCGCCCCGCTGTCATTTTGAGCGCAGCGAAGGATCTTGCGCTCGCCCCAGACTCGTTGATCGGTCCACTAGGTCCTTCGCTTCGCTCAGGACGACAGGGGTACTGAATACACATCAGCGCAGCTTCGGGTTCAGCGCGTCGCGCAGCCAGTCGCCCAGCAGGTTCACCGCCAGCACCAGGGCCGCGAGCGTCGCGGCCGGGAAGACGGTGATCCACCATTCGCCGGACTGCAGCAGCTCGTTGCCGAGGCGAATCAGGGTGCCGAGCGAGGGTTGGGTGGAAGGAAGGCCGACGCCGAGGAAAGACAGCGTCGCCTCGGTGATGATGGCGAGGCCGAGATTGATGGTGGCGATCACCAGCACCGGGCCGGTGACGTTGGGCAGCACGTGGCGGAACATGATCAGGATCGGCGACAGGCCGATCACCCGCGCCGCCTGGACGTATTCCTTGTTCTTCTCGACCAGCACCGAGCCGCGCACGGTACGGGCGTACTGGACCCAGAAAGAGAGGCCGATCGCGCCGACGATGACGAACACGGCGATCTCGTCATGGCGCTGGCCGGTCAGGATGCCGCGCGCGATGCCGTCGATCAGCAGCGCCACCAGGATCGCCGGGAAGGTGAGCTGCACGTCGGCGATGCGCATGATCACCGCATCGACCGCGCCGCCGAAATAGCCGCTGAACAGGCCGAGCGTGATGCCGATCACCATCGCCACCACGACCGCGGCGAAGCCGACCCCGAGCGACAGCCGCGTGCCGTACATGATCGAGCTGAGCACGTCCCTGCCCTGGTCGTCGGTGCCGAGCGGGAACGACCAATCGCCGTCGTCGCCGATGAACACCGGCGGCTTGAGGCCGTCGGTCAGGCTGAGCGTCGACGGGTCGAACGGGGTGTGCGGCGCCAGCACCGGCGAGAGGAAGGCGATGAAGATGATCAGGAGGGTGACGATCGCCGCAATGACCGTCGTTGCGGAAGACTTGAAGCTCCACCAGACATCGCTGTCGGCCGCGCGCGCAAGCCATTGGGCCATGGTCAGTGCCCTCCGGCGCGCGCGAGGCCGCCGCCGCGCAGGCGCGGATCGACGGCGAAGTACAGGAGATCGACGGCCAGGTTGATCAGCACGAACAACAGGCCGATCAGCATCAGGTAGGCCGCCATCACCGGGATATCGACGAACTGCACCGACTGGATGAAGAGCTGGCCGACGCCCGGCCAGGCGAACACCGTCTCGGTGACCACTGAGAAGGCGATCAGGCTCCCGAGCTGCAGGCCGGTGACGGTGATCACCGGCACTAATGTGTTCTTGAGCGCATGGCCAAAATTGACGGCGCGGTTGGTGAGGCCGCGGGCGCGCGCGAACTTGATGTAGTCGGTGCGCATCACCTCGAGCATCTCCGACCGCACCAGCCGCATGATCAGGGTGAGCTGGAACAGGCCGAGCGTGATCGACGGCATGATCAGCGCCTCGATGCCCTTCCAGCGCAGGAAGTTGGTGGTCCACCAGCCGAGGTCCACGGTCTCGCCGCGGCCGAACGACGGCAGCCAGTGCAGGATCACGGAAAATACCAGGATCAGCAGGATGCCGATCACGAAGGTCGGCAGCGACACGCCGATCAGCGAGATCGCCTGCAGCGCGCGACTGCTCCAGTGCCGTGGGTAGAGGCCGGTGTAGACGCCCATCGGCACGCCGACCAGCAGCGCGAACAGGGCGGCGCAGAAGCTGAGCTCGAGGGTCGCCGGCAGGCGCTCCAGGATCATGCGGTTGACCGGCTCGGAGGTGCGGTAGCTGAGCCCGAACCAGCCGCGCGCGGCGTTGCCGACGAAGTGCAGGAACTGGATCGGCGCGGGGTCGTTGAGGCCGAGCTTCTGCTTCAGCGCCTCGCGCTCCACGGCCGGGGTGTCCTGGCCGACCATGCCGTTGATGGGATCGCCGACGTACCGGAACAGGAAAAAGGCGACGAGCCCGACGACCAGCAGCACGGCGACCGACTGGACCAGGCGTCTCAGGATGAATGCGAGCATTTCTTGTCAGTTTTTGGTCTGCGGACCCCTAGCAGGATCGGAGCCAAAACGGAACCGGCCCCGGTCGCCAAAGGCGCCGGGGCCGGCCGCTTAAGTGCCGCAGGCTACTTGATGTTGACGAAGCGCAGCGGGAACGAGTTGTCGGCCGGCTGGACCAGGTCGACGTTCTTGCGCATCGCCCACACCAGCGCCTGCTGGTGCAGCGGGATGTAGGCGTAGTCCTCGGTGTAGAGCTTGGTCGCCTCGTGGATCATGGCGTCGCGCTTGGCCTTGTCCGTCTCGACCTCGATCCTGTCGGCCAGCTCGTCGACCTTCTTGTTCGAGTAGCCGCCGGCGTTATAGAGGCCCTTCTTGGTCTTGATGTCCGGCGTCTGGATGAGCTGCTCGAACACGTTGTGCACGTCGTAGGTCGTCGCCGGCGACCAGCCCAACATGTAGAAGCTGGTGTTCGACGGCTTGCCGTCCGCGGTGCTGCGCAGGATCTTGGCGAAGTACAGGCTGCGGGTCTGGGCGCGCAGGTTCACCTTGATGCCGATCTTGGCGAGCATCGACACGACGGCCTGGCAGATCTTCTCGTCGTTGACGTAGCGATCGTTCGGGCAGTCCATGCCGGTCTCGAAGCCGTTCGGGTAGCCGGCGTCGGCCAGCAGCTTCTTGGCCTCGTCCGGCTTCAGCAGCGCCGGGCGCTTGTCGAGGTCCTTGGTGTAGCCGTTGATGCCCGGCGCCACCATCAGCATGGTCGGGAACGACTGGCCGCGCATCACGGTGCGCTTGATCGCGTCGACGTCGATCGAGCGGAACATCGCCTCGCGGACGCGCTTGTCCTTGAACGGGTTCTTGCCCTTGACGTTGGACTCGACCAGCTCGTCGCGCTCGGTGTCGAAGCCGAGATAGACGACGCGGGTCTCGGGGCCTTCCAGCACCTTGATGTTGGCGTCCTTCTTGAGGTTCTCGGTGTCGGCCGGCGGGACCTCGTAGGTCATGTCGATGTCGCCCGACTTCAGCGCGGCGATGCGGGTCGCCGCGTTCGGCACCGGCGTGAAGATCACCTCGGTGAGGTTATGGACCGGCTTGTCCCACCAGGTCGGGTTCGGGACCAGGATGGTCTTCTCGCCCGCCTTGCGCTCCTTCAGCACGAAGGGGCCGGTGCCCATGGCGTTGCGGGTGGCGAAGTTCTCCTCGTTCTTGATCATGTCGGCGGCGTTGACGGCGTTGTTCTTCTCCGCCCACACCTTGGACATGATGCTGATCGACGCCCACTTGTCGGCGAGCAGAGGGTCAGGAACGCGGGTCGTCACCTCGACGCGGTAGTCGTTGACCTTCTTGATCGACTCCATCGACGAGAAGTTGCCGTTGACGTTGGAGCCCGGGCCGTTGGCGCGGTTGATCGAGAACACCACGTCGTCGGCGTTGAACGGCGTGCCGTCCTGGAACTTCACGCCCTGGCGCAGGTCGAAGTACCAGTGCGTCGGGTCGATCTGGCCCCATTTCACGGCGAGCGCCGGCTCGAGCTTGAGGTCCTTGTCGCGCCGCACCAGCGGCTCGTAGATGTTGGCGGTGAAGGTCAGCAGGAAGGTTTCCTGGCGGGCGTAGGGATCCATCGAGCTGACGTCGCCCGAGTTCGCCCACTTGAACGTCTTGGCCTCGGCCCCACCGGCCAGCAGAGCGGCGCAGGCAAGCGCGCTCATCGCCAAGGACTGACGGAAACTCAGCTTCATGCAATAACCCCCTTGCGGCGTCTCAAATATGCGCAGACGCATAACTGGGGGCGCAAATTGCACCTCCACTGACAGGCCGTCAAACACCAAAAATTCTCACAGACCAGCCCTACAGACATCCGTTGGACAGGCTCCGGGCGGGCTCCTATCGTGCGCCCCCTATGCGTTTCCTATAAGGGGTGCGGTCCATGAATGACGTGTCACGCAGCTTCCGCGGCAATTCCAACGCGGCGCGCGATATCGCGCACCACCTGCATCCTTACACCAACTTCAAGAAGCACGAGCAGACCGGTCCGCTGACCATCGTGCGCGGCCGCGGCATCTACGTCATGGATGACGACGGCAAAGAGTACATCGAGGGCATGGCCGGCCTGTGGTCGGCGGCGCTGGGCTTCAGCAACGAGCGGCTGGCGACCGTCGCCTACGAGCAGATGAAGCAGCTGCCTTTCTACCATGCCTTCAACCAGCGCAGCCACGAGCCGGCGATCAACCTCGCCGAGAAGCTGAAGGAGATGGCGCCGTTCGAGGCGTCGAAGGTGTTCTTCGCCAACTCCGGCTCCGAGGCCAACGACACCGTCGTCAAGATGGTGTGGTACATGAACAACGCGCTGGGCCGGCCGCAGAAGAAGAAGATCATCAGCCGCATCAAGGGCTATCACGGCATCACCGTCGCCTCGGGCAGCCTGACCGGCCTGCCGGTCAACCATCGCTCGTTCGACCTGCCGATCGCCAACATCATCCACACCAGCTGCCCGCACTTCTACCGCTTCGGCAAGGACGGCGAGACCGAGGAGCAGTTCGCGACCCGCTGCGCCGAGGAGCTCGAGCAGCTCATCGTCAAGGAAGGCGGCGCCGAGCAGTGCGCGGCCATGATCGCCGAGCCGGTGATGGGCGCGGGCGGCGTCATCGTGCCGCCCAAGGGCTACTACGAGAAGATCCAGGCGGTGCTCGCCAAGTACGACATGCTGTTCATCGCCGACGAGGTGATCTGCGGCTTCGGGCGCACCGGCAACGTCTGGGGCTGCCAGACGCTCAACATCAAGCCGGACATCCTGACCTGCGCCAAGGCGCTGTCGGCGTCGTTCCTGCCGATCTCGGCGGTGATGATCTCCGACAAGGTCTATCAGGCGCTGTCGATCGAGAGCGAGAAGATCGGCACCTGGGGCCATGGCTTCACCTACTCGGGCCATCCGGTCGCCGCCGCGGTCGCGCTCGAGGCGCAGAAGGTCTACGAGGAAATCGACCTGTTCGGCCACGCCAAGCGGCTGAGCCCGATCTTCCAGAAGCATATTAAGTCGTTCGCCGATCATCCGCTGGTCGGCGAGGCGATGGGCATCGGCATGTTCGGCGCGCTCGAGGTGGTGAAGGACAAGAAGACCAAGCAGGCCTTCGACCTCGTCGCCGACGGCGCCGGGCTCAAGGTCTACAACCAGGCGGTCGCGCGCGGCCTCTTCATCCGCAACATGGGCGACCGCATCGCCATCTGCCCGCCGCTGATCATCAACGAGCAGGAGCTCGACGACCTGTTCGGCCGGCTGCGCCAGGCGCTCGACGCGGCGATGGCGGAGCTCACGGCGGAAGGCAAGTTCAAGGGTTGACATGGCGGACGCCCCCTCACCGGCTCGAGGGGGTCGTCCCGGCTGGACTCCGCCGCTCGGCACCAATCAGCGGATCCGCAACCGGGCGATCTGGGCGGTCGCTTTCTTCATGTCGTCCGTCCTCCCGGCGTTCGTCGGCATGGGCATCCCGGACATCCAGGGCGAAGGCGTGACGGTCGCGATGCCGATCGCCTTCGCGCTGTGGTTCTTCGGCGCCCTGTTCGCGTTGGCCGCCGGTCTGACGACCCTGCGCTACTGGGAGGGCCTGCCGGCGCAAACCCGCCTGCTCGGTGCCCTGCCCCTGCTCACGGTCTCCCTCTTCCTCAGCGCGGCGCTGATCGGCGCCCTGGTCGTCTAGACTCGCGTTTCCCAGCGACTTCCCACCGATTTCCCACCATCGCGGGAAGTGTAAAACGGCGTCCTGCTTGCATTTCAGGCGATTCTTCCCACTTCCCGGCGCCCCCTGATATCAACGACATCAGTCACTGGGCCAATAGTTGCGAATGATTCGCAATCCCCAACATGGGATCGTGTCGTCAAGCCGCGACCAAAAAGGTCGAGAACTCCGCGGGCGGGCCGAGTATTTTCGGCGAGGAGAGACGGGTCAGGAATGGATTATCAGGCATTCTTCGCCGGCCATCTGCAGCGCCTGCACGATGAGGGCCGCTACCGCGTGTTCGCGGAGCTGGAGCGCATCGCCGGCGCGTTCCCGCGTGCGCGCTATCACAACCAGGGCACGGTGCGCGACGTCACCGTCTGGTGCAGCAACGACTACCTCGCCATGGGCCAGCATCCGGTGGTGCTCGAGGCCATGCAGGCCGCCGTCGGCGCCCAGGGCTGCGGCGCCGGCGGCACCCGCAACATCTCCGGTACCAACACCCTGCACGTTGCGCTCGAGCGCGAGCTCGCCTCGCTGCATGCCAAGGACGCCGCGCTAATCTTCACCTCGGGATACGTCGCCAACGAGACGACGCTGCAGACCCTGGGCGCCCTGCTGCCGGGCTGCGAGCTCTATTCCGACGCCTTCAATCACGCCTCGATGATCGCCGGCATCCGGCACTCGGGCGCCAAGCGGCACATCTTCCGCCACAACGACCTCGAGCATCTCGAGCATCTGCTCGCCGCTTCCGATCCGGCGACGCCCAAGATCGTGGCGTTCGAATCGGTCTACTCGATGGACGGCGACGTCTCGCCGATCGGCGCGCTGTGCGACTTGGCGCACCGCTACGGCGCCCTCACCTATCTCGACGAGGTCCATGCCGTCGGCATGTACGGCGCGGGCGGCGGCGGCGTGGCCGAGCGCGACGGCGTGCTCGACAGGGTCGACATCGTGCAGGGCACCCTGGCCAAGGCGTTCGGCGTGGTCGGCGGCTACATCGCCTCGACGGCCGCCACGGTGGACTTCGTGCGCTCCTGCGGCTCGGGCTTCATCTTCTCGACCTCGATGCCGCCCGCGATCGCGGCCGGCGCCCTGGCGAGCATCCGCCACGTTCGCAGCCATCCCGAGCTGCGCACCCGCCACCAGGAGCGCGCAGCGACGCTGAAGCGCCGGCTGGCGGCGGCCGGCCTGCCGGTGATGCCCTCGACCACGCACATCGTGCCGGTGTCGGTGGGCGACGCGGCGCTGTGCAAGCAGGCCAGCGACCTGCTGATGGAACGCCATTCGATCTACGTCCAGCCGATCAACTATCCGACCGTGCCGCGCGGCACCGAGCGACTGCGGCTGACCCCGACGCCGCTGCATTCGGACGACGACATGACCCGGCTGGTCGCGGCCCTGCAGGACGTCTGGCAGACGCTCGGCCTCGGCAGCCGCGCCGCCGCGGAATAAATCAGGCCGGTTTCTCGACCGTCCGCATCGTCCAGATGTCGGAGAAGGTCAGCACGAAGCCGATCAGCACCGCCATCGCCAACGCCGGGATCACCAGCGCGAGCTGCAATCCCAGGACGGATGCGAGCGTGCCGGCCAGCAGCGCGCCGATCGGGCCGCCGCCGCCCAGGCCAAGCTGGAACAGCGACATCACCCGGGCGCGATGGGTCGGCGGGGCCACGATCTGCAGGATCGTCCGGCCCTGCGTCATGGTGATGCCGGCGCCCAGCCCCCACACGAAGCAGAGCGCGTTCAGCACCCAGAACGGCGGCTGCAGCGCCATGCAGAACAGGATCGCCGAACCGACCGAGACTGCCGACACCACCAGCCGGCCGCGCTTGGTCAGGTGGCGCGCGAACCCCGCGAAGGCGAAGGCGGCGACGATCGTGCCGGCCCAGAAGGCGAGGTTCACGTAGGCGAGCTCCGCGGCCTTGCCGTGATAGACGTCGCGCACGATCAGCGGCAGCACGGCCATGAATGGGCCGACATAGAAGATGCCGATGCCGAAATTGATCAGCAGCACCGGCCACATCTGCTCCGAGCGCGCCGCCTCGGCGACACCGTCGGCGATGCTGCGCCAGAAGCCCGAGTGCCGGGCCGGCGCATGCACCGGCGGATCGGGCAACATCCAGACCGCGATCGCGCCCAGCGACACCAGCGCGGCGTGGGTGACGAGCAGCGGCGTCGCGCCCAGCCGATCGGCCTGCGAGGCGCAGGCGATGCCGACCAGCTGGCCCAGGAACTGCAGCGCGGTCGCCAGCGCCACCGCACGCGGCAGGTTGCCCTTGGCCACGAACGGCAGCAGCGCGTCGCGGGTCGGCACCGCGAAGGCGCCGATCGAGCCCGCCGCCAGGCCATAGGCGATCAGCAGCGGATAGCTGAGACCGCCCCTCATCAGCACGCCCGCCAGCACCAGCGGCGGCACGGCGTAGAGGAAGTGGTAGAGCAGCAGCAGCCGACGCGCGTTGCCGCGATCGGCGACCAGCCCGCCCAGCGGCAGGAACAGGATGCCCGGCGCCATCATCGCCACCTGGGCGATGCCGACGGCGAAGACATCCATGTGCAGCACGATCGCGGCCAGCCAGGAGAACAGCACCATCTGGATGCCGAGCGGCACGAACCAGCTGCCGAGGCCCGCGAGATAGATGGGGAAAGCCGAACGCATGGGGTTGCTCGCCTGTCGAAAACGCTATATCTTGTGGGAAGTTAAAGCCACTTCCTTATACGTTGGTTCATGTCGACCTTCGACCGCGCCGCCCTCGTCAAAGCCCTCGAAACCCTCGGTAGCGCCGAAGCCCACCAAGCTCTGGCGGCCGCCAAGCTCGCGACCAGCCTGCTGCGTGACGCCGGGCTCGGCTGGAACGACGTCCTGCAGGCCGAGATCCGGCCGCGCATCGCCGGTTCCGGGCCGTTCGGCTATCGCCGCGAGCAGCGCGAACTGTCGCCGCACGAGCAGTTCTTCATGGTGCTGCTCTCCCCGCGCACGCCGATCGAGGTCAAGCGCGCGCTGCGCGGCTGGGAAGCGCGCGTGCTCGACGGCGAGATCACGCCGCAGGAAAGCCAAGAGCTCGGCTCGCTCTATCGCAATTACGTCGCCTAGGCCGCGACCAGGACGTTCTGCTCGCGCTCCAGCACGCGCCGCACTGCCGGCCGCGCCAGCATGCGGTCCTTCCATGCGGTGTAGTGCTCGAGCTCCTCGACCGGCAGGCCGATGCGCTTGCCCCAGCCGTAGAACACCAGCGCATAGCCGTCGACCACGCTGAACTCGTCGCCGAGGATCCACGGCTTGTCGCCGATGATGCCGTCGATCTCCTTGAGCGCGGTGTGGAAGTTGTTGCGCCCGGTCGCCTTGAGATGGTCGAACACCGCTGAATCGGTGGCGAAGCGCTCGGGCCGGCTGATGTGGGTGAAGGACGGGTGCACGTTGTTGGAGAACCAGGCCATCAGCGAGATCGCCCGCGCCCGCTGCACCGGGTCTGACGGCATCAGGCGCGGCGCATACTTAGCTGCGACGAAGTCGAGGATCGCGGTGTTCTCGACGATCGTACCCTCGTCGATCACCAGCGCCGGCACGCGGCCGCGTGGGTTGATCTTGAGGTATTCCGGCGTCTTCTGCTCGTTCCTGGCGAAGGCCAGGGCCTGGCTTTCGTAGTCGGCGCCGCTTTCCTCGAGGCCGATATGCGACGCGGTCGAGCACGCGCCGGGCGCGTAGTAGAGCTTCAGCATGACGGTCTCCTCTTAGAGAGGCGCCGCGGCGCCGTTCGGACGGCTGCGGTGCAGGAACTCGCGGCCGACCTTGACTCGCTTCACGCCCTCGTATTCGACGATGTCGGCGGTGGCGTAGGTCTCGGTCCAGTTCGACGGCAGGAACGAGCCCGTACCGACGACGTCGATCGGTGCCTTGGCCTCGGCCATGACGCGGCACTTGGCCGGACCGAAGCCCGACGAGGCGACGATCTTGGTCTTGTCGAAGCCGGCGCGGTCGAGCTCATGGCGCAGATGGAAGATCGCCGCTGCCGACACGCCCGTGCCGACGAGATAGCGCAGCTCCTCCTCGCTGCGATAGCCGCGGATCGATTCGGGCGAATAGCGCTCCAGCACCGCATAGGACGTCGCGGGGTCGAGCCCCTCGACATAGCGGCCGCCCGTGGTGTCGAGGCGGAAGGACAGCATGCCCTTTGCCGCGAGATCGGGAAACCGCCGGCAGACCTCGAGCGAATCGGAAACTTCCTTGGCGAAGTAGTCGACCAGCACGGTCATCGGATCGCCGGGGAAGGTGTCGTAGAACATCTCGGCGGCGCGCACCGTCGAGCCGGCATAGCCGATCAGGGCGTGCGGCATCGTGCCGAGCCCCTGCTCGCGGCCGAAGAAGTGCGCCGTCGCGTGCGTGGCGTTGCCGATGAAGCCGACCGCGCCGACCTTGCGCTTGGCCCGCGCCGAGCCGACCGACGCGGCATAGGCCATCATCTCGGCCATCTCCTGGCCGGCGCAGTGGCGCGCGTCCATCGCCAGGAAGGCGGTCTTGGGCATGTCGGCGCACATCGTCCAGGCGTTGTAGGCGGCAACGCAGGCCGGCCCGAGCTTCTGCAGGAAGATCGTCTCGAGGTCGACGAGATGGAAGAAGGAGCCGGTGATGTACATCATCGGCTCGCCGGCGCCGACCCACTTGCCCTCGATGTAGCGCTGGTCGACCGCGACCTTGGTGTTGCGCTCGCGGCCGGTTTCCTCGAGCCATTCCAGGGCGAGCCGCGGCGCGAACACCACCGGCCGGCGCATGAAGATGGCGTAGGTCACCTGGCAGTCGCCGAACTTTCCGATCACCCGCTTGGTGCGATTGAAGTAGTGATCGGTGAAGCGTTCGATTTCACCGTTTTCTGGATGCGTCATGGGTTCCCCTGCCCTCGCGCGCGCCCTCTTCCTTGGCCGTTACGCGGCCGGGCGCGCCCGCTGGACCGACAGGCGCTCGGCCTTGAGCTGCTCGGCGAGCAGGAAGGCCAGCTCCAGCGCCTGGCTGGCGTTGAGACGTGGGTCGCACTGCGTCTCGTAGCGTTCGTTGAGCTTGTCGACGGTGATCTCGGTCGAGCCGCCGATGCACTCGGTGACTTCCTGGCCGGTCATCTCGAAATGGACGCCGCCGGGATGCGTGCCCTCGGCGCGGTGCACGGCGAAGAACGCCTTGACCTCGTTCAGGATGTTGTCGAAGTGGCGCGTCTTCCTGCCGTTCGACGCCGTTTCGGTGTTGCCGTGCATCGGATCGCACGACCATACCACCGACTTACCGGAGCGCTTCACCGCGCGGACCAGTGGCGGCAGCTTCTCGGCCACCTTGTCGGCGCCCATCCGCACGATCATGACGATGCGGCCGGGCTCGTTCGACGGGTTGAGCAGGTCGATCAGCTTCAGCGTGTCGTCGGTCGACAGCGACGGGCCGCACTTGAAGCCGAGCGGATTGCGCACGCCGCGCAGGAACTCGACATGCGCGCCGTCGGGCTGGCGGGTGCGGTCGCCGATCCACAGCATATGCGCCGAGCAGTCGTACCAGTCGCCCGAGGTCGAATCGACGCGGGTCAGCGCCTCCTCGTACTGCAGCAGCAGCGCCTCGTGGCTGGTGAAGAAGTCGGTCTCGGCGATCTGCGGCGTGGTCGCCGAGGTCAGCCCGCAGGCGGCCATGAAGTTCAGCGTCTCGTCGAGGCGCGCGGCGAGGTCCTCGTACTTGGCCGAGGCCGGCGAGGTGCGGACGAAATCGAGGTTCCAGCGGTTGACCTCGTGCAGGTCGGCATAGCCGCCCTGGGCGAAGGCGCGCAGCAGGTTGAGCGTCGCGGCCGACTGGTTGTAGGCCTGCACCATGCGCTCGGGATCGGGAATGCGCGCCTCGGGTGTGAACTCGAAGCCGTTGACGTTGTCGCCGCGATAGGACGGCAGCTCGACGCCGCCGACCTTCTCGACATTCGAGGAACGCGGCTTGGCGAACTGGCCGGCCATGCGGCCGACCTTCACCACCGGCACGCCGGCGCCGTAGGTCAGCACGACGGCCATCTGCAGCAGCACGCGGAAGGTGTCGCGGATGTTGTTGGCGGTGAAGTCCTGGAAGCTCTCGGCGCAGTCGCCGCCCTGCAGCAGGAAGGCCTCGCCGTTGGCGACCTTGGCCAGCGCCCCCTTGAGCTTGCGCGCCTCGCCTGCGAAGACCAGCGGCGGATAGCGGCGCAGCCGCGCCTCGGCGCCGGCAACGGCCTGGGCGTCGGGATAGACCGGCATCTGCTGCGCGGGTTTGCCGCGCCAGCTCGTCAGCGACCAGTCGGCCGCGCTCGCACTGCGCGATTGCGCCTTGTTGGCCGCGCGCGACGGGCCTTGGATTGCGGTCATCTCACTCCTCCTCCGGGGGCCGTGAACCTATACGCGCTGTGGATAAAAGGCCAGTTCACTGTCGTCCCGAGCGCAGCGAGGGATCTTTCCTGGCCCAGAAGGATCCCTCGCTGCGCTCGGGATGACAGCGGCCCGTCATTCCGCAGCCGCCTTCTTGGCCGTCGGCTCCGGCCGGGCGGTCCGCATGGTGACGAATTCCTCACCCGCCGTGGGGTGGATGCCCACGGTGGCGTCGAACTGGGCCTTGGTGGCGCCCGCCTTCACGGCGACCGCCAGGCCCTGGATCAACTCGGCCGCATCGTCGCCCACCATGTGGCAGCCGACCACGCGGTCGGTCGCGGCCTCGACGATCAGTTTCATGAAGGTGCGCTGCTTGCGGCTGGTGAGCGTGTACTTCATCGGCGTGAACGCCGAGCTGTAGACGCGCAGCTCGCCCAGCGTCATGCGCGCCTCCTCCTCGGTCAGGCCGACATTGGCCATCTCGGGCTGGCAGAACACCGCCGACGGCACGCTGCGATGGTCGGCCTTGCGCGGCTTGTTGCCGAACTCGGTGTCGGCGAAGCAGTGGCCCTCCATCAGCGCCACCGGCGTGAGCGCGATGCGGTCGGTGACGTCGCCGACCGCCCAGATGTTGTCGACGGTGGTCTTCGACCATTCGTCGACCGCGACGGCGCCCGCCTTGTCGAGCTGCACCCCGGCCTTTTCCAGGCCGATGCCGTGCGTGTTGGGCACGCGGCCGGTGGCATACATCACGAGATCGGTCTCGAACATGCCGCCGAGCGGCGTTTGGCACTCGAACGCTTTGCCGTCCTTGGTCCGGCAGATGCGCTGGATCTCGGTCTCGGTGCGTATCCGGATGCCGCTCGCCTTCAGCGACTCGTGCACGAAGGTACGGCACTCCTCATCGAAGCCGCGCAGCACGCGATCGCGGCGGATCACGAGCTCGGTTTCGCAGCCCAGCCCGTTGAAGATGCCGGCGAACTCGACCGCGATATAGCCGCCGCCGACGATGGTGATCCGCTTGGGCAGCGGATCGGGCAGATGGAACGCCTCGTTGGACGTGATGGCGAACTCATGGCCCGGGATCGGCGGCATTTCGGGCCGGCCGCCGGTGCAGATCAGGATCTTCTCCGCCATGACGGTCTCGCCGGCGACCTCGATGGTGTGGCGGTCCATCAATCGGCCGCGACCCATGTGGATCTTCACACCGCTGCCCTCGAGCAGGCGGATATAGACGCCGTTCAGCCGGTCGACCTCCTTGCCGACAGTGTCGCGCAGGGTGGCCCAGGAATGCGCGGGCTCTCCGACCGTCCAGCCATAGGCCGCGGAGTCCTCGAACTCGTGCGCGTACTTGGAGCCGTAGACCAGCAGCTTCTTCGGCACGCAGCCGCGGATCACGCAGGTGCCGCCGACCCGGTAGTCCTCGCAGATGCCGACCCGTGCGCCGTAGCCCGCGGCGACGCGCGAGGCGCGCACGCCGCCCGACCCGGCGCCGATCACGAACAAGTCGTAGTCATAGGACATGAGAACAAAACCTCAACACGGCCACAATTCCGGCCCGCCGACGACTATATCGGCGCTTAGACCGGCAGTTAAGGGAACCGGAGCGTGTTTTTCCTGGACCTGATACAACCTTAAGGTAAGCTACCAATGACGATCAAATACCTGCCGTTGATCCTGTTCATGCTCGCCGCCGGCCCGGCCTTCGCCGCGCCCGGTCCGGACACCGACACCCAGCGGCCCGCGCGCCCGTCGAACTCCGGCGTGATGCGCTACGATACCAACAAGGACGGCTTCGTCGACCGCGGCGAATGGGACGCCGGCCAGGAGGCCCGCTTCCGCCAGCTCGACACCAACAACGACGGCAAGCTCAGCAAGGAAGAGCTCACCGCCCACACCCGCAACGACCGCCAGGCCGAGCGCCAGGAAGCCTTCTTCCGCCGCCTCGACCGCGACCGCGATGGCTTCGTCAGCAAGGCCGAGTTCATGGCGCAGGCCGACCGCAACTTCATGCGCTGCGACGCCGACAAGGACGGCAAGATCAACGCCGCCGAATGCCGGCAGGCGCTGCGCCGCCAGCCGGTCGACCGGGCTCGCCAGGACCGCTGAACGAGAAAGGCCGCCTCGCGGCGGCCTTTCCCTCTTCTCTTCGCAAGCCGCTCAGCTGCTCTCGGCGTGCATGACATCGCCGAACAGCTCCCAGCTCTCGGCCTTGAAGCGGGCGAGCTGGACCGCCTGGATCGGATAGTAGTCGGTCGGGCTGGTATTGATGGTGATGCCGGGCAGCACCAGCGGCAGCTCGAGCTTCTTGAAGCCTGCGGCCTGCCTCATGACGTTCTCGCGGGTCAGCGTGTCGCCGCAGCGCTTCAGCGTCTCGAGCATCAGCGTCGAGACGCAGTAGGCGAACACGTAGTTCGCGTCCGCCTGGTTGGCGCCCGCCATGTTCTTGTCCATCCACGCCCGCCAGGTCTTCATGTCCGGCGATTCGTCCCACTGCTTGTCGGTGGGATCCTTGAGGTACGCCGCGGTCAGGATGCCCTGGCTTGCCTCGAAGCCCGCCGGCTTGATCACCGAGGCGACCGAGGCGGAGACGTTGTTGAGATACTGCGTCGGCTTCCAGCCGATGTCGGCGGCCTTGCGGATCGCCTGGGCGGCGAACTTCGGCGTCGACACGTTGAAGAAGACGTTGGCGCCGGAGTCCTTGAGCTGGATGACCTGGCTGTCGACCGTCGGGTCGGTGATCTCGTAGGTGACGTGCTTGACGATGCGGCTCCCCTCCTTGCCCATGCCCTCCTTGAAGCCCTCGACATAGTCCTTACCGTAGTCGTCGTTCTGCATCAGGATGCCGACCTTGGCATCCTTGTTGTTCGCCAGCAGGTGCTTGGCATAGATCGCGCCCTCGGTGTGGTAGTCGGGCTGGAAGCCCATGGTCCACGGGAAGTGCTTGGGATCGCCCCACTTCGACGCGCCGGTCGAGATGTAGAGATGCGGGACCTTCTTCTGGTTGACATACTTGTGGATCGCCGTGTTGGTCGGCGTGCCGAGCGTCTGGTAGAGCAGCAGCACCTTCTCCTGCTCGACCAGCTGGCGCACCACCTCGACCGTCTTGGGCGGCGAGTAGCCGTCGTCGAGCGTGATGAAGTTGACCTTGCGGCCGTTGATGCCGCCGGCGTCGTTGACCGCCTTCCAGAACGCCTGGTGCAGCTTGCCGATCACGCCGTAGGCCGAGGCCGGCCCGCTATAGGGGCAGCAATGGCCGATCCTGATCTCGGCATCGCTCGCGCCCTCGTCGTACTTCTTCTGCGCCACCGCGCCCGACGACGCCACCAGCGCCGCCGCCGATACACCACCCAAAAAACCACGCCTGTTCGTGTTCAACGCTTCCTCCGTTTTTGTCGTTTGGCGGAAGAAGCGTAGGCCAAACCTCGCATGCAGCAAGAGAAAAGGCCGCCGGTTGCCCGGCGGCCTTCTTTTTCTCCACGACTGCAACCGGAGATCAGGCGCTCTCGGCCGACATGATCTCGCCGAACAGCTCCCAGCTCTCGCCCTTGAAGCGCTCGAGCTGGACCGACTGGATCGGATAGAAGTCGGTGGCGCTGGTGCTGACGGTGATGCCCGGCAGCAGCAGCGGCACGCGCAGCTTGTTGAAGCTCGCGGCCTGCTTCATGACGTTGGCGTGGGTCAGCTCGCTGCCGCAGTTCTTCAGCGTCTGGTGCATCAGGAACGCCACCGAGTAGGCGTAGACGTAGTTGGCGTCGCCCTTGTTGGCGCCCGGCATCCACTTGTCCATCCAGGCGCGCCAGGTCTTCATCTCCTCGTCGTTGTCCCACTTCTTGTCGGTGGGATCCTTGAGGTACGCGGCGGTGATGATGCCCTGGGCGTTCTCGAAGCCGGCCGGCTTGAGCACGGCGGCGACCGAGGCCGAGACGTTGGTCATGTACTGCGCCGGCTTCCAGTCGATCTCGGCCGCCTTGCGGATCGCCTGGGCGGCGAACTTCGGCGTCGCGATGTTGAAGAAGACGTTGGCGCCGGAGTCCTTGAGCTGGATGATCTGGCTCTCGACCGTCGGGTCGGTGACCTCGTAGGTCGACAGCTTGACGATCAGCTTCTGGTTGTCCTTGCCGAGGCCTTCCTTGAAGCCCTCGAGGTAGTCCTTACCGAAGTCGTCGTTCTGCATCAGGATGCCGACCTTGGCCTCCTTGATGTTGGCCAGGATATGCTTGGCGTAGATCACGCCCTCGGTGTGGTAGTCGGGCTGGTAGCCCATCGTCCACGGGAACTCCTTGGGCTTGCCCCACTTCGACGCGCCGGTGGCGACGTAGAGCTGCGGCACCTTCTTGGTGTTCATGTACTTCTGGATCGCCGTGTTCGACGGCGTGCCAAGCGTGTTGAAGCAGCACAGCACCTTGTCCTGCTCGACCAGCTGGCGCACGACCTCGACGCACTTGGCGGGGTTGTAGCCATCGTCGTAGGTGATGAAGTTGACCTTGCGGCCGTTGATGCCGCCGGCGTCGTTGACGCTCTTCCAATAGGCCTCGATGCCCTTGCCGATCACGCCATAGGCCGAAGCGGGACCGCTATAGGGCCCGGCATGGCCGAGCTTGATCTCGGTGTCGCTGGCCCCGTTGTCGTACTTCTTTTGCGCATACGCGACCGAGCCCGACAACAACGCGGCGGCCGACACGCCGCCGATAAAACCACGCCTACTCGTTTGCACTGGTGTCACCTCCCATGAAATTGGCGTGAAGTTGTCTCCCGAAAACGCCGCCGTGGAAAGACACAAATGAGAAGGCCGCCGGAGATCCGGCGGCCCGCTCTGGTTGTATGGATTGCTCGTTTCGAGATGCGGCAGGCTAGCTGCTCTCGGCGTGCATGATCTCGCCGAACAGCTCCCAGGTCTCGCCCTTGAAACGCTGCAGCTGCACCGCCTGGATGGGATAGAAGTCGGTCGGGCTGGTATTGATCAGGATACCGGGCAGCAGCAACGGCACCCGGAACTTCTGGAAGCCCGCCGCCTGCTTCATCAGGTTGGCACGCGTGAGGTCGTCGCCGCAGCGCTTGAGCGTCTCGGTCATCAGGTAGCTGACCGCGTAGCCGTAGACGTGGTTGGCGTCGGCCTTGTTGGCGCCCGGCATATGCTTGTCGATCCAGGCCGACCAGGTCTTCATCTCCTCGTTGTCGGCCCACTGCTTGTCGGTGGCGTCCATCAGATACGACGCCGTGATGATGCCCTGGGCGTTGTCGAACCCCGCCGGCTTCATCACCGCGGCCACCGAGACCGAGACGTTGTTGAGGTAGTGCGCCGGCTTCCAGGCGAGATCGGCCGCCTTGCGGATGCCCTGCGCCGCCGCCTTCGGGCCGGAGAAGTTCATAAAGATGTTGGCGCCGGAATCCTTGAGCTGGATGATCTGGCTGTCGACCGTCGGATCGGTCGCCTCGAAGGTGACGATCCTGGCGATCTTGTCGACGTCCTTGCCCAGCCCCTTCTTCAGGCCGTCGAGGTAGTCGCGGCCGTAGTCGTCGTTCTGGTGGAGCACGCCGATCCTGGGATCCTTGACGTTGGCCAGGGCGTGCTTGGCGTAGATGATCGCTTCGGTGTGGTAATCGGGCTGGAAGCCCATGGTCCACGGGAAGTGCTGCGGGTCGCCCCACTTCGAGGCGCCGGTCGCGACGTAGAGCTGCGGCACCTTCTTGGTGTTCATGTACTTGTGGATCGCCGAGTTGCACGGCGTGCCGAGCGACTGGAACAGCGCGAAGATCTTGTCGTTCTCGACCATCTGGCGGACCAGCTCGACGGTCTTGGGCGGCACGTAGCCGTCGTCGAGCGAGATGAACCTGATCTTGCGGCCGTTGACGCCGCCCGCCTCGTTCACGCTCTTGAAGTAGGCGTCGATGGTCTTGCCGATCGCGGCATAGGCGGAGGCCGGGCCGCTGTACGGGTTGGTGTTGCCGATCTTGATCTCGGTGTCGGAGGCGCCGTCGTCGTACTTCTTCTGCGCGACCGCCGGGTTTGGGGCGACCGCCGGAGCGGCCAGGAGGGCGGCCGCGCCGCCCCCCACGAAAGTGCGTCTGGTGGTCTTCACGGTCAGGTGCTCTCCGCGTGCATAACGTCTCCGAACAGCTCCCAGGTCTCACCCTTGAAACGCGACAGCTGCACCGCCTGGACCGGGTAGTAGTCGGTCGGGCTGGTGTTGACCGTGATGCCCGGCAGCAGCAGCGGCACCTTGAGCTTCTGGTGGTTGGCCGCCTGCTTCATCAGGTTCTCGCGCGTGAGGTTGTCGCCGCACTTCTTCAGCGTCTCATGCATCAGGAACGAGACCGAGTAGGCGAAGACGTTCGACGCGTCGTCCAGGCTGGCGCCGGGGTTGGACTTCTTCATCCACTCCGTCCACATCTTCATGTCGGGATGATCCGCCCACTGCTTGTCGGTGGGGTCCATCAGGTACTGGGCGGTGATGACGCCCTGCACGTTGTCGAAGCCTGCCGGCTTCATCGTCGAGGCGACGCTCGACGACACGTTGTTGAGGTAGATGACCGGCTTCCAGCCGATGTCGCCCGCCTTGCGCATCGCCTGGGCGGCGAACTTGGGCGTGGCGATGTTGAAGAAGACGTTGGCGCCGGAATCCTTGAGCTGGATCACCTGGCTGTCGACCGTCGGGTCGGTCACCTCGTAGGAGACGTGCTTGACGACGCGGTTGCCTTCCTTGCCGAGGCCTTCCTTGAAGCCCTCCCAGTAGTCCTTGCCGTAGTCGTCGTTCTGCATCAGCACGGCGATCTTGGCGTCCTTGACGTTGGCCAGCAGGTGCTTGGCGTAGATCACCGCCTCGGTGTGGTAGTCGGGCTGGTAGCCCATCGTCCACGGGAACTCCTTGGGCTTGCCCCACTTGGACGCACCGGTGGCGACGAACAGCATCGGCACCTTCTTCTGGTTCATGTATTTGTGGATCGCTGTGTTGGTCGGCGTGCCGAGCGTGTTGAAGGTGCACAGCACCTTGTCCTGCTCGACCAGCTGGCGCACCAGCTCGACCGTCTTGGGCGGGCTGTAGCCGTCGTCGTAGGTGATGAAGTTGACCTTGCGGCCGTTGATGCCGCCAGCCTCGTTGACGCTCTTCCAATAGGCCTGGATGGTCTTGCCGATGACGCCGTAGGCGGAGGCCGGACCGCTGTAGGGGTTGGTGTGACCGATCTTGATCTCGGTGTCACTCGCCCCGTCGTCGTACTTCTTTTGCGCGAACGCTACGCTTCTACCCGTGAGCAACGCTGCAGCCGATACGCCGGCCACGAAGGTACGCCTGCTGGTCTTATTCATGTTCAGCCTCCCTGTACGAGGTCACACCATGGACTACCCTCACTCGAACGCGATCGAACGGACGAAACTCAGTGGCTCTCGCCGGCCTGGGCGGGCTTGCGGGTCGCGGCCGGCGCGCTGCGCTCGGGGCTGACCGGCGCGGCGCGGCGGAAGCTGCGGATCAGCGCGTAGACGCCACCGGCAATGCCCATCGGCATCAGGTACATCAGGACGATCAGCAGGATGCCGAACACCGTATAGGCCGACAAGTCAAACTGCAGGCCGAGGTCGTTCTTCACGAAGGTCGACAGCGCCTGGGCCGAGTTGTCGACCAGGACGTAGAAGACGCCGCCGATCAGCGAGCCGGCCAGCGAGCCGACGCCGCCCACCACCAGGCCGATCAGGAACTTGATCGACAGGAAGAAATTGAAGCTGTCGGGCGCCACGAAGGCGATCGCCGAGGCCGACAGGGCGCCGGCGATGCCGGTGTAGGCGGCGCTGATGCCGAAGGTCACCGTCTTGTAGAGCGCGGTGTCGATGCCCATCGTGTCGGCGGCGATATGGTAGTCGCGGATCGCCATCATCGCCCGGCCGCTGCGGCTCTTCAGGATGTTGCTGGCCGCCCAGTACAGGAACACCATGACGATGAAGCAGTAGTAGTAGAGCCACTGGTCTTCGCTGAGCGGCAGGCCGAACGGGACCTCGGGCTTGTTGAGCACGATGCCCTGCACGCCGCCGGTCAGGCCCTCGAGCCACTTGTATTTCAGGATCTGCGGCACCGCGAGCGCCAGCGCGAAGGTGGCGAGCGCGAGGTAATGGCCCTCGAGCTTCAGCGCCGGCAGGCCGAACAGGTAGCCGACGATGAAGCAGAGCACCGCCGCGAACGGCAGCGTCGCCCAGTATGGGAAGTTCGCCTGATCCATCAGGATCGCCGCGATGTAGGCGCCGACCGCGTAGAACGCGCCGTGGCCCAGCGAGATCTGGCCGTTGAAGCCGGTCAGGAGGTTGAGCCCGAGCACCGCGATCGCCGCGATCATCATCGTGCTGACCAGGAACAGCCGATAATCCGAGACCAGGTTGGGCAGCACCGGCTGCAGCAGCGGAACGACGACTCCCAGCACCAGCAGGACGATCAGCCACTTCTTGGGGAATGCCGGCATGTCACACCCTCTTCACGATGACGCGGCCGAACAGGCCGGCCGGCTTCACCGTCAGCACGAAGATGACGATGATCAGCGCGACGGTGAGCTTCTCGCCGTTGCCGATGATGTAGACGCCGGTCGCCTTCTCGATCTGGTTGCCGGCGTAGGCGACCATGTTCTCGAGCACGCCGACGATGAAGCCGCCGACCACCGCCCCGCCGGGGTTGCCGATGCCGCCGACCAGGGCGCTGGCGAAGGCGTAGAGCAGGATGCCGCCCATCATGTTGGGATCGAGGTAGACGATGTGCGCGACCATGATGCCCGCGACCGCGCCGACCGCGGCGGCCAGCCCCCAGCCCAGCGCCAGCATCCAGTCGACGCGGACGCCGACCAGCCGCGCCATCTGCGGGTTCTGCGCCGCCGCCCGCATGGCGAGGCCGAGCGGCGTGAAGCGGAAGAACGCGAACAGCAGGGTCAGCACGATCAGGGTGACCAGCACGACGCCGAGCTGATGCGGGCCGATGACGCCGGCGATGCCGAAGCTCGATTTCGGAAAGGGCGACGGATACTCCTTGATCAGGTAGCTCCAGATTGCGCCGGCGACGGAGTTGCAGATCGCCAGCAGGCCGATGAACACCACGACGACCGACAATACCGGCGCGTTGTGCAACGGTCGCAAGATGACCCTCTCGATCAGCACGCCCAGCACGAAGGAGAACGCCACCGCCAGGATGAAGGCGACCCAGAAGCTCAGGCCCCAGGTCATGAGCTGCCAGCTGATGTAGGTCGAGAACATCGCCATCTCGCCCTGGGCGAAGTTCAGATGATCGGTCGAGACGTAGATCATGACTAGCGCGAGGGCGACGCAGGCGTAGATCGCGCCGTTGGCGAGGCCGGATGCGAGCTGCTGGAGAAACTGTTCCATATCTGCCTCAGTAGCCCCGATCTCAATAGCCCAAGTACGACTTGCGCACGTTCTCGTCGTTCTTCACGACTGCCGACGGGCCCGACATCACGACCCGGCCGGTCTCCAGCACGTAGGCGTGGGTGGCGAGGTCGAGCGCCAGCGCGGCGTTCTGCTCGACCAGCAGGATGCTGACCTTCTCCTCCTCGTTGATGCGGCGCAGGATCTTGAAGATCTCGACCACGATCAGCGGGGCGAGGCCGAACGACGGCTCGTCGAGCAGCATCAGGCGCGGCTTCAGCATCAGCGCGCGGGCGATCGCCAGCATCTGCTGCTCGCCGCCCGACAGCGTGCCGGCCTGCTGCTGCACGCGCTCCTTGAGCCGCGGGAAGTAGCCGAATACGCGCTCGCGCTCGGCCGCGACGACGGTCTTGTCCCTGTTGGTGTAGGCGGCGATGCGCAGGTTCTCGTCGACGGTCAGCGTGGTGAAGGTGCCGCGGCCTTCGGGCACGTGGGCGATGCGCAAACGCACGATCTCCTCGGTCGCCATGCCCTTGAGGTCCTTGCCGCCGTAGCGGATCAGGCCGTCGGTGCGGACCATGTTGCAGATCGCGCGCAGCGTCGTCGTCTTGCCGGCGCCGTTGGCGCCCAGCAGCGTGGTGATGCCGCCATCGGCCAGGTCGAAACCGACGTCGTAGAGCGCCTGGGTCTGCCCGTAATAGGCCTTCAGTCCTTTCACTTCCAGAAGCGACGGCATCACGAGGTTCCCAGGTAGGCGCGGATCACCTCGGGATCGCGCTGGACTTGTGCCGGCGTGCCGTCGGCGATCTTCTTGCCGAAGTCGATCGCGACGACCTTGTCCGACACCGACATCACCAGGCTCATGTGATGCTCGACCAGCAGCACGGTCACGTGCTGGGTGTCGCGCACGCGGCGGATCTGGCCCTTCAGGGTCTCGATCTCTTCGTGGTTCAGGCCGGCCGCCGGCTCGTCGAGCAGCAGCAGCTTGGGGCTGGAGGCGAGCGCGCGGGCGAGCTCGACGCGCTTGCGGATCGGGAACGGCAGCGGACCGGCCAGCGCCGCGGTGAACGGCACCAGGTCCATGAAGGCGATCAGCTCCTCGGCGCGCTCGGCGATGCGGCGCTCCTCCTGCTCGACCTTGCGCAGGCGGATGGCATTGTCGAAGAAGCTGGTGCTGCTGCGGCTGTGGCAGCCGACCTTGACGTTGTCGAGAACCGACATCCTGTCGAACAGCGCCACGTTCTGGAACGTGCGGCCGATGCCGATGTGCGGGATGTCGTGACGCGGCCGGCCGAGGATCGACTGGCCCTCGAACAGCACGTCGCCGCTGTTGGGCGTGTAGAGGCGGCTCAGGCAGTTGAAGAGCGTCGTCTTACCGGCGCCGTTGGGGCCGATCAACCCGGCGATCTGGCCGGGGAAGACATCGAAGGTGACGCCGTCGAGCGCGACGATACCGCCGAAGCGCACCGAGACGTCTTGAACGCTTAGCAAGGGCGCAGCTGTGGATGGAGCAGGAGTTGCCATGTGATTTTCGGTTTCGCAGCCAGGCGCACACCAATACGCCGTCACCGCGAAATTACCCTTGCCTCCCAAGTACTTGCGACCCTTCTTCGGAGTCTGTGCGCGGGCACGATGGACGATTGCGCAGTTGCGCGCAACCCCACAGGTGGTCGCGCCACGGATTTGGCGCGATTGTGACGTACGATGACGTCGCAGGGCGGACGTTGACAACGCACCGCCTGCGCGACGATACGAAAGCCCCTCCAGCTTGCGGAACCTGCTGCCGATGCCTTGCCTGCTCAGACCCGTTCTCTTCATCGCCGCAGCCGCACTGACACTCCCCGCCGCCGCCCAGACCCCTCCGACCCAGGGATGGCCGGCCAACCGGCCGCCGGCGACGCCCCAGGGTCAGGCACCGACTGCGCCGCAGGCGCCGCCGCCGGCCATGCCTGCGCCGCAGGCGGGCACGGCCGCCCCTGCCCCGGCACCCCAAGCCAATGCACCGATCCCGCTGCCGAGCTGGTTCACGGAGATCGACACCGAGAAGAAGGGCGAGGTGAGCCGCGCCGACTTCCTCAAGTACCGCATGCGCACCTTCATGGAGCTCGACACCAACAAGGACGGCAAGCTCAGCCTCGACGAGTTCCTCAAGGTCGCCGAGCCGCCGTTCAGCCATGACGCGCCCAACCTGCCCAACCTCGAGGAGCGCAAGGCGCGCGCGCGCACGGAGTTCCAGAACCTCGACACCGATCGCAACGGCTTCGTCGAGCGCGCCGAGGCCGAGGCGCTGGTGCACGCCGAGTTCAACCAGTACGACATGGATCGCGACAACAAGATCACCGAGCCCGAGCTTCGGCTGGTGGTGCAGGGCACCATGCGCCGCGAGGAGCAGGCGCGGCGCGAAGCCGAGGCGCGGCGGCGCCAGGGCATGGTCGCGATCAACGACTTCATCGACATGCAGCTTCGGAGCGCCGACCAGCTCGACAAAAACAACGACGGCAAGGTGAGCCAGGCCGAGTACGCCATGCTGGCCGGTCCCGCCGACGGACCACAGGCCCAGGGCCTGCCGCCGTTCGAGCTGCGCAAGAAGATCGCCATGATCAAGTTCGGCGAGATCGACACCAACAAGGACGGCATGCTCGATCGCGTCGAGCTCACCGCCTACGCGGTCAGCCAGTTCATCAAGATGGACCTCAACAAGGACCACTTCCTGAACGAGGAAGAGTTCAAGAAGGCGGCCGAGGCCGAGCAGCACAAGATCCGCGCCATCGTCCAGACGATGATGCCGGCCCAGCAGGCGCAGCCGCGGCCCGCCCCGGCCCCTGCCCCGCAGCGCCCGGCTCAGGCCGCTCCGCCGGCGGCGCCGCAGGGCCTGGCGCCGGGCCTGCCCCAGGGCACGCGGTGAGGCGCCCGCGCGGCGCGGCGCTGAAGGCCCGTCGTCTTCCGCTTCTTCTCGCCGTCGCCGCCGCGACGGCGTTCGGCGGTCCCGCCGCCGCCCAGACTTTGCCGGTGCCTCCGCCCCAGGCCAACGCACCGGTGCCGCTGCCGACCTGGTTCCACGAGATCGACACGGCCAAGAAGGGTGAGGTGAGCCGTGCGGACTTCGTGAAGTTCCGCATGCGCACCTTCGACGACCTCGACGCCAACAAGGACGGCAAGCTCACGCTCGAGGAATACCTCAAGATCGCCGAGCCGCCGTTCAGCAGCGACGGGCCGGGCAAGCCCGGGCTCGAGGAGCGGCGCACGCGCGCTCGCGCCGAGTTCAAGACGCTCGACACCAACGGCAACGGCGCCATCGAGCGCGTCGAGGCCGAGATGCCGTTCCATGCCGAGTTCAACCAGTACGACACGGACCGCGACAACAAGATCAGCGAGCCCGAGCTGCGGCTGATCGTGCTGAACTCGCTGCGCCGCGAGGAGCAGGCGCGGCGCGAGGCCGAAGCGCGCAACCGCGCCGGCAAGATGTCGATCAACGAGTACATCGACATCCAGCTGCGCGAGGCCGACCGGCTCGACAAGAACAACGACGGCCGTATCGCGGCGTCGGAGTACCAGAGCCTCGCCGGCGCGGCCGACGGCCCGCAGTCGCAGAACCCGCTGCCGTTCGAGGTCCGCCGCAAGCTCGTGATGATGAAGTTCACCGAGATCGACACCAACAAGGACGGCGTCCTCGACCGCGTCGAGCTCACCGCCTATGCGGTCGGCCAGTTTCTCAAGATGGACCTCAACAACGACCGCTTCCTGACCGAGGACGAGTTCCGGAAAGCCCAGGAAGCCGAGATCGAGAAGATGCGGAACATCCTGCCGACGCTGATGCCGGCACCGCAGAAGGGCGGCTCCGCGCAGCCGCCCAAGCCCGCGCCCGTTCAGCCGCAGGGGCCCAAGCCCGGCCTGCCGCAAGGCACGCCGCGCTAAGGCGCCCTACTCGACCGTCACGCTCTTGGCGAGATTGCGCGGCTGGTCGACGTCGGTGCCCTTGGCCACCGCCGTGTAATAGGCGAGGAGCTGCACCGGCACGGTGTAGAGGATCGGCGCCACCACCGGATCGACCGGCGGCAGCGTGATCGAGGCCGCGGCCTGCGCGCCGAGCCGTGCCACGCCCGCGGCGTCGCTCATCAGCACCAGCTTGCCGCCGCGCGCCTTGACCTGCTCGAAGTTGGACGCGGTCTTGTCGAAGATGCTATCGGACGGCGCGACTACTACTACCGGCACCAGCTCGTCGATCAGCGCGATCGGCCCGTGCTTCATCTCGCCGGCGGCATAGCCCTCGGCGTGGATATAGGAGATCTCCTTGAGCTTCAGCGCGCCTTCCAGCGCGATCGGGAACGAGGTGCCGCGGCCGAGATAGAGCACGTCGCGCGCCTCGGCGAGGATGTCCTCGGAGATGCGGCGGTACTCGTCCTCCTTGTTGAGCGTCTCGTTGACCAGCGCCGGCAGCTCGATCAGGGCATGAGCGATCTTGGCCTCGTCGGCTTCGCTCAGCGTGCCGCGGGCGCGGCCGGCGGCCATCGCGGTCGCCAGCAGCACCGTGAGCTGGGTGGTGAAGGCCTTGGTCGAGGCGACGCCGATCTCGGGGCCGGCCAGCGTCGGCAGCACGGCGTGCGATTCTCGGGCGATCGCGCTCTCCGGCACGTTGACCACCGACAGCAGCGTCTGGCCGTTGGCCTTGGCGTAGCGGATCGCCGCCAGCGTATCGACCGTCTCGCCCGACTGGGAGACGGCGATGCAGACGCCGTCCTTCGGCATCGGCGGCTCGCGGTAGCGCAGCTCCGAGGCGACCTCGGCTTCCACCGGAAGGCGGGCGAGCTGCTCGAACCAGTACTTCGCCACCAGGCAGGCATAGTAGGCCGTGCCGCACGCCGTCATGGTGAGGCGGCTGACCTTGCTCCAGTCGACCGGCATCTGGGGCAGCGTGACCTTGCGCGTCGAGGGATCGAGGTAGCTGTGCAGGGTGTCGCCGATCACCGCCGGCTGCTCGTGGATCTCCTTGAGCATGAAATGGCGGTGGTTGCCCTTGCCGATCATGGCGCCCGAGATGCCGCTCTGGCGGATCTCGCGCGTCACTTCCCGGGCGCCCTGGTAGACCGTGCAGCCGTCGGCGTTGAGCACGACCCAGTCGTCGTCCTCGAGGTAGCTCACCCGCTTGGTGAACGGCGCCAGGGCGAGCGCATCGGTGCCGACATACATCTCGCCGTCGCCGTAGCCGACGGCGAGCGAGCTGCCGCGGCGGGCGCCGAGCAGGATGTCGTGGCGGCCACTGAACAGCGCGACCAGCGCGAAGGCGCCGCGCAGGCGGTCCATCGCCTGGCCCATCGCCTGCTCGGGCGACATCTGCTTGTCGAGCAGCGAGGTCAGGAGCTGCGCCACCACCTCGGTGTCGGTGTCGCTGTCGAAGCGGCGGCCTTCGGCGACCAGCTCGGCCTTGAGCTCCTGGAAATTCTCGATGATGCCGTTGTGCACGATCGCCACGCGGTCGGTGGCGATCGGATGGGCGTTGCGCTCCGACGGCTTGCCGTGGGTCGCCCAGCGGGTGTGGCCGATGCCGATGATGCCGGGCAGCGGCTCCTGGCCGAGCCGCTCCTCGAGCCGGACCAGCTTGCCCTCGGCGCGGCGGCGCTCGATATGGCCGTTCACCAGGGTGGCGACGCCGGCCGAATCGTAACCGCGATATTCAAGACGTTTCAGCGCATCGACCAGCAAGGGCGTGACCGGCGCCTTGCCGATGATCCCGATGATCCCGCACATCCCCCGACCCCGACTGCTATTTCCCCTTCCGCGCCTTGGCGGCGGCGGCCCTGGCCTGAAGTTTCGCACGAAGCGGGCCGGCGCGCCCCTTCTTTGTCTCCTGGCGGGCGCGGCCAAATGCCAGCGCGCCGGGCGGCACGTCGTCGGTGATCACGCTGCCGGCGGTGACGTTGGCGCCCTTGCCGACCTTGACCGGGGCGACCAGCGCGCTGTTGGAGCCGACGAAGACGTCGTCGCCGATCACCGTGCGGTGCTTCCCGTAGCCGTCGTAGTTCACGAAGATCGTGCCGGCGCCGATGTTGCTCGCCGCGCCGATGTCGGAATCGCCCAGATAGGCGAGATGGTTGGCCTTGGCGCCGCGCCGCATGCGGGTCGCCTTGAGCTCGACGAAGTTGCCGATATGGACGTCCTCGGCGACGTCGGAGCCCGGCCTCAGGCGCGCGAACGGGCCGATGATCGCGCCGCTTGCGATGCGCGCGCCTTCGATGTCGCAGAAGGCGTTGATGCACACATTCGACGCTACCGTGACGCCGGGACCGAAGCGCACGTTGGGGCCGATCGTGACGTCGCTGCCGAGCCTGGTGTCGGCCGACAACCATACCGTGTCGGGATCGAGCATGGTGACGCCCGCCGCCATGGCTTCGCTGCGCAGGCGCTGCTGCATCGCGCGCTCGGCCATCGCGAGCTCGGCGCGCGAGTTGACGCCCATGAATTCCGCTTCCTCGCCGGCGACAGCTATCGCGTGATGGCCGGCGGCGCGGGCGATGCCGACCACGTCGGTGAGATAGAACTCGCTCTTGACGTTGTCATTGCGCAACGCGCCCAGGAACGCCGCGATCTCGGTGCCGGCGATGCACGTGACGCCCGAGTTGCTGAAGGCGATCGCCTTCTCCTCGGCGTTGGCGTCCTTGCTCTCGACGATCCTCTCCAGTGTGCCGTCCTTGACGACCAGCCGGCCGTAGGGCGACGGATCGCGCGCAGTAAAGCCCAGCACCCCGACCGAAGCCTTGCCCTTGCGGCAGGCCTCGACCAGGCGCTGCAGGCTCGCCGCGGTGATCAGCGGCGAATCGCCGTAGACCACCAGCACCGGCCCGGAATGCCCGCGAAGCTCGGGAAGGACTGCCTTCACGGCGTCGCCGGTGCCTTGCGCCTTCTTCTGCACCGCCGTCGGATGGGGCGCGAAGGCCTTGGCCACTGCCTCGGCTCCGGGCGAGATCACGCCGACGATCTTCGCAGGTTTCAGCCTGGCAACGGCCGCCAGCACATGCGCCAGCATCGGCCGGCCCGCGACCGAATGCAGCACCTTCGGGAGCGCCGACTTCATGCGGGTGCCGGCCCCCGCCGCCAGCACCACCACCGCTATGGGGGATTTCATGGCAGCCGGATGCCATGCGGCCGGGCGTCCCGCAAGATGTGTTAAGGAAGGTTCATGCATCCGAACGCCGACAACCCTCTCGCCAGCCGCTTCGATACGGTGATCTACGACCTCGACGGCACCCTGATCGACAGCGCCAAGGACATGCAGGTGGCGGTGAGCCGCGTCCTGGCCGACCACGGCCTGCCCGAAGTCACGCTCGACGACGTGCGGATCTTCATGGGCCAGGGCAGCAAGGTCACCATGAACAAGGCGTTCGCCAAGTACGGCGAGAAGCTCGACGACGGGCAGCTCAGCGCCGTCACGGCCGAGTTCGTGCGCTATTACGAGGCCGATCCGGTCAGCAACACCACCGCCTTCGCCGGCGTCTCCGACGTCGTCGCCCGCTTCGACAGGCTCGGCCTGAAGCAGGGCGTCTGCACCAACAAGTTCGAGCGGCCGTCGCGGATGATCCTCGAGCATCTGAAGCTGATGCCGCCGATCGCCGACCTGGCCGGCGCCGACACCTTCCCGGTCCGCAAGCCCGACCCGCGCCACATCCTGATGCTGGTCGAGCGCATGGGCCGCTCGCCCGACCGCGCCGTGATGGTGGGCGATTCGATCCACGACGTGCATGCCGCCCATGCCGCCGGCCTGCCGGCGGTGCTGGTGAGCTGGGGCTACACGACCACCCCCGCCAGCGAGCTCGGCGCCGAGGCGGTGATCGAGCGGTTCGACGCCCTGCCGCAGGCCCTGGAGCAGCTCGCCGCCCGTTGACGCCCGCCACCGGAGGCCCTATACGCGCGCCTTCCGGGCGCGTAGCTCAGCGGGAGAGCACACCCTTCACACGGGTGGGGTCGTAGGTTCAATCCCTACCGCGCCCACCATCGCCCCAGTCCGATTCCATTGGATCTTTGCGTGCGCAAGATTGGGACGGTGGTCCGCCAGGCCGCGATCATCCTGGCCATTTACCTGGCGATCGATTTCGGGCTGGCGCAACTTCTGCCGGCCGAGTGGCTCGATCCCGGCAAGCGCGCCAACCGCATCGACGAGGCGGTGCACGACCTCGACATTGCCTACGATCATGCGTTCAAGCCCGACGTCACGGTCGACCGGCAGTTCGGCCCGATCCTCTATCGCTTCCAGTCGGACCGCTTCGGTTTTCGCACTGGCTCGTGCGCGGGCACCGACGCCGACCTCGCCGCCGGCAAGCCCGTGGTCCTGCTCGTCGGCGACTCCTTCACCGAGGGGATGGGGCTGCCGTTCGAGCAGACCTTCGCCGGCCTGCTGGCCTGCGACTGGCGCCAGCAGGGCGCCGCCGTGTGGAACCTCGGCGTGCAGTCCTACAGCCCGCTGATCTACGGCTATCGGGTGCGCGATGCGGTCGACAAGCTCAAGGTCAAACCGCGCGACGTCTTGGTCTTTCTCGACGTCTCCGACATCGTCGACGAGGCGCTGTCCTATGCCGAGAAGGACGGCCGCGTCTTCAGGGCCGAAACACAGCCCGGCGCGGAGGCCGCGGCGGCGACCTTCCGCAGCGAGCTCGGCACGTACCTGCAGAGCAACTCGGTGACCGGCGCGCTGGCGATGATGCTGCGCACAGCCTGGCAGCAGAAGCGCGGCCAGGCCCTCACCAACCATTCGCGCGGCGACTGGCCCGACGATCCGGAGCAGATGAAGGCGTTCGGCGAGCGCGGCCTCGCCCTCGCCGCCGAGCGCATGGACCGCCTGGTCGGCTACTGCAAGGACTGGAACTGCCGGCTGACGCTGATCGTCTATCCGTGGCCCAATCAGATCGCCCACGACGATCGCGACAGCATCCAGCTCCGCTACTGGCACGATTGGGCGCAGCGCAGCGGCGTGCGGTTCATCGACGGCTTCGCGCCCTTCTTCGCGCCGCCCAAGGCGGCCGCGCTGCACGATCTCTACCTCACCGGCGACGTGCATTTCAGCGCCGCCGGACACCGCCTGATGGCCAGGACCGTGGCCGACGCGGTGAAGGCCGCGGGTGGCCTCTAGCCGGCATATGCTGCTAAGTATCGGCCGACAATGACCAGCGCGCCCACCTTCAGACCCGGCGATCGCGTTCCCGACTTCATCCTGGCGGGCCTCGACGGCAAGCTCCGGAAATTCATCTGGTCGTTCACCGGCAAGCCGGTAGCCCTCCTCGTTGTCGACGAGCTCAAGACGATCGATCCCGAGCCTTTTGGAAACTTCGCGAAGTCCTGCCTGGATGCGGGCGTCGGCGTCGTGGTCGCGGCGGCGACGCCGGCGGCGGCTGCGGTCCCGCTGTGGGCCAAGCTCGGCGGCGATGCCGACGGCCGGCTGCTGCTGCTCGACGGCGAGCGCAAGGTCGTGCCGATGCTGCTGGCCCAGGGCGGCGGCGTGTCGTTCGGCCAGTCGGGCCTGGGCCTGCGTCAGCGGGTCATCGTGCTCGACGCCAACCAGCGTGTCGCCGGCACGTTCGACAGCCGGCCGCTGGTCGCGGCGGCGGAGGCCGTCGGAAACCTCGCGAGCTCGGTGCGCAGCGACGGCGGCGCCGACCAGGTGATCCGCACCCCGGCGGCGCCCGTGCTGGTGCTGCCGCGCGTGTTCGAGCGCGAGTTCTGCACCCAGGTAATCCGCCTGTGGGAGAAGGGCGACCACAAGGACTCCGGCGTCTCGAGCCGCTACGGCAATGTCGGCATGCTCGAGCTGAAGCGCACCGAGGACTACCAGATCAACGAGCCGATGATGCAGAAGGCGATTTCCGACCGCCTCGCCTGGCGCATCGGGCCGGAGCTGGTGAAGGTGTTCGCCTACGACCGCGAGTTCACCTTCGACGCCCATGTCGTGCTGTCCTACAGCGATACCGGCCAGCACTTCTTCGGCGCCCATCGCGACAACGGCGCGCCGACCACGGCCGACCGGAGCTTCGCCGTCTCGCTCAACCTCAACGACGACTTCGAAGGCGGCGAGCTGGTCTTCCCCGAATATTCCGGCGTCAAGGTCAGCCCGCCGGCCGGCGGCGCGGCGGTATTCTCGTGCTCGGTGCTGCACGAGGCGCTGCCGGTGACGCGCGGCCGCCGCTTCGTGCTGACGACGTTCTTCCGGACCAGGAAGTGAGGCGTCTCCTGCTCGCGGCCCTGGCGATGGCGGCGACGACGGGGATGGGAGCCGTGCGGGCGCAGGAAGAGGTGCGCGCCCATATGGAAGGCTGCCTGCTGTGGAGCGCGCCCGGCGCCATCGCGGTCCGCAACGACTGCAGCCGGCCGATCACCCTGATGCTGATGACCTTCGCCGACCGACAGACCGTCACCACCGAGCTGCCGCCGGGCGGCCGCTACACCTCGCCGTTCGAATGGACCGGCGCCGGCTTCATGTTCACCGCCTGCCCGGTCGGCTTCCAGCCTAGCCTGCGGTTCGCGGTCGAGAACAAGGAGGCGATCGGCGTCAGCCTCTACAACTGCGTCAGGGGCCGCCCGACCTCTTAGCTTAGCCGCGCCGTGCCGCTTCGATCGCGGCGACGTCGATCTTCTTCATGGGCATCATCGCCTCGAAGACGCGCTTGGCCTCGGCGCCGCCGGCCGCCATCGCCTCCATCAGCACGCGGGGCGTGATCTGCCAGGAGACGCCCCACTTGTCCTTGCACCAGCCGCACGCGCTTTCCTCGCCGCCATTGTCGACGATGGCGTTCCAGTACCGATCGGTCTCCTGCTGATCGTCGGTGAGGATCTGGAAGGAGAAGGCTTCGCTGTGCTTGAACTGAGGCCCGCCGTTGAGGCCGATGCAGGGGACTCCGGCCACTGTGAATTCAACGATCAGGACGTCGCCCGCCTTGCCGGACGGATAGTCGCCGGGCGCGCGGTGGATGGCACCCAACGCGCTGTCGGGAAAGGTCTCGGCGTAGAAGCGGGCCGCCGCCTCGGCATCCTTGTCATACCAGACGCAAATCGTGTTCTTCGCCATGGCCTGTCCTTTCACTCTTAAGCTGAATTCACGTCGCCCTAGGCGAGCAGCGCGTAGAGCTCGGCGTCCTCGGTCGCGCCGTAGACTTCCCAGTTGATGCCGGCGGCGGTGAGCTTCTCGGCCTGCAGCCAGTGGAACAGCGTCTCCCAGGCACGCGGCAGGTTCTCGAAGCCGCCCTTCATCGACAGGTGCACGGCGCGGCCGGCCGGCAGCTCCGACGGCACGATACAGCCCGCCGCCGCAAAGCTTGTCCGCACGATGACGCCGATCTCCATCGGCAGCACGCTGCCGGTGGGCCGCGTCCAGCGCGTGCAGGCGGCGCCGACCGGGCCGGCATCGAGCGACGGCAGCGCCGCAGCGAGCGTCGCGCGCGCCGTCCGCTGGGTCTCGGGCAGCTTGTCGAACGGCGACGCCGCCTTGATGACGGCAGTGAGCTGGCGCTCGACGGTGACGATGCTGCAGGTCATGGCGGCCTCTTTACTTAACCTTATGGTTAAGTTTTTAGCCGCGAGCATCTAGCCTGTCAACGACCAGCGGGCGATGTGGCGATGAGTGGTACGGCCAAGCAGGCTGTGCACCAGCACCACCTCTCGCACCGTCCACTCGATCGGCTCGATGCGCTGCTCCGGTACGCGGTAGCTGTCGCGCAGCATGGTGACGTGCGGCGTGAACGGACGCGCCCGGCCGGGCTGGCCGTCGAGAGCATCGCTCAGACGTTGCTGCAGGATCTCGAGGCCGATCGTGCCATCGTCGCCGCGCAGCACGAGCGCCCCGTTCCGGAAGCTCCCGGCGCGATCGAACGAGACGCGGAACGACGGCATGGTGACCCCAGCGGCACGCTTCTTGACCTGATCGACGACATCGCGCGGCAAGCCGATGCCGTCGCCGACATGGCACAGCGTGACGTGAAGGTGCTCCGACCGGACGCCCTTGCCGGTCAGGCCGTGGCTGAGGCGCAGGTGGCGTGCCTTCTCGGCGATGCGCGCCGCGGTCGCTTCATCCGGCAAGACAGCGAAGAACAGCCGGTCGGTCGACGGCCCCATCAGGGCTTCGCGATGGCGCCGCAGCCGGCGCAGCATCAGCGCGGGCGGCTTGGGTTGTCCTGCGAACGACGGCGCGAACAGCTGCTGCATGGTCCTCTCCCGAGTCCATGTTCACTATATGTTCTATTGTGGAAAAGCGCAAGAGCGGATTGCTGGCGCCTGAAAAATCGCCCCACCTCGCCTTTCCCACCCGCATGCTGGGCACATTGCAAGCCCGCGCCCTGGAGGCCGGCGACATCACCGGCCTGGTGGTGAGCCGGAACCCTACCTGATCGTGACGTCCGTCCCGCCGAGGCCTTCGAACTCCGTGCGCGCCACACCCGTGCCCGGCAGGAACGCCGGCGGATGCACCGAGCCCGTCAGCACGTAGTCGCCCGCCTTCAGCATCTTGCCGTGCGTGTTGAGCGTGTTGGCGAGCCAGGCGAGCGAGATCAGCGCGCTGCCCATCACCGCGCTGCCGGGGCCGTTCGCGAGCTCCTTGCCGTCGAGCAGCGAGCGGCCCTTGAGGTTGGGGAAGTCGAGCGCCTGCCAGTCCTTGACCTCGGGGCCGACCACGCAAGCGGCCTGCAGCACGTTGTCGGCGATGCGGCCCGGCCCGGTCATCTTGCCCGCGTCGACGTAGCGGTTGTCGACCAGCTCCATACCGCAATGGAGATGGCCGACATGGCCGCGGATGCTGTCGGCAGTGTACGGCGCGCCGCCCGCCGGCGCGTCCTTCATGATGCGCGCCACCAGCTCGGGCTCGATGCCGGGCTTCAGCGGATAGCCCTTGTCGTAGGCCACGCCGCTCTGCTTGACGCCGCTTCCGTAGATGCAGGCGAACACCGGCCCGGAGAGCTTCAGCGGCTCGTACTGGTGCGGCAGCGTCAGCGCCACCTTCCAGCCCGCCACCTTGTCGACGCCGCCGGCGCAGATCTTGTCATGGACGGCGAACTGCACCTTGTAGGCGTCGGCCTCGGCGAGGTCGCCGATCGCGCCGGCAACGTCCATCGGCTTCCTCGAGCGCCGCGCGTCGGCGATGGTCTGGGCAAGGGCGTCGATCTGCTTGGCGTCCACGGGCATTCCTCCTGGCTCGCTCAAGTGCGAGCGAACGTTATCAGCCGGTGCCCTGCGAAATTGAACAGCGGCACCACGATCAACACCGTAAGGCTGATCAGCAGATAATGCACCCCTGCCCGCTCGAGCAGCCAGGCGATCAGCATGTTGAGGCCGAGCCCGACCGTGTTGACGGCGAAGAACATCGTCGCCTTCGCCGGCGTGAGCCGCGATCCGAAGCTCCACAGCGCGTTGCCGACGAACGACACCAAGGTCGCCAGCACGAAGGCGAGGAATGCGCCCAGGAGCACACGGCCGCCGAAGCCGTCGACCACGATCGCCATCACCGCGACATAGGCGATCGCGGCGATGCCGCCGACCATGAAGAAGCGGATGAGCTGGCGCGCCAGGCCGTCAGAGACGCCGAACCATCCGAGGATGCGGACACCCAGCCCCTCCAGCCAGTCCCAGACGGCGACTAGCATGCTCCTGTCGTCTCGACCGGAGCGCCGCGCAGCGGAGCGGAGTGGAGAGACCTTCTCTCCACCGTCCGCGGCTGTTCGTCATGACAAGGCCCCTCGGCTACGCTCGGGGCGACGGCAAGCACCTAGGCCGCCTTGGCGGTGCGCTTGCCGTAGAAGCTTTCGCCCTTGGCGGCCATGTCGCGCAGCAGCTTCGGCACCTCGAACTGCTTGCCGTACTTGCGCGCAAGCTCGTCGCATTCGGAGACGAACTCCCGCACGCCGACCTGGTCGATCAGGCTGATCGCCCCCCCGGTCTGCGGCGCGAAGCCCAGGCCCATGATCGAGCCGACATCGCCGTCCTGCGGATCGGTCAGCACGTTGCCTTCCAGGCAGCGCGCGGTGTCGACCGCCTGCACGTAGAGCAGGCGCTTCCTGATCTCGTCCTCCTTGGCGCGCTTCTCGTCGCCCTCGCCGTAGAGCCAGCGCGGGTCGGCCGGGAAATGCTTGCCGAGGTCCGGCCACAGCCGCTTCTTGCCGTCGGCCGGATAGTCGTAGAAGCCCTTGCCGTTCTTGCGGCCGAAGCGCTCGAGCTTCTTGACCATCAGCTCGAGCACGTCGTCGGCGCCCGAACCCTCGTACTTCTGGCCCGCCGCCTCGGCGTCGCGCTTGGTCTGGTCCATGATCTTCCACGACAGGTCGATCGCGACCTCGTCGTTGAGCGACAGCGGTCCGACCGGCATGCCGGCGAACCTGGCGCAGTTCTCGATCATCGGCGCCGGCACGCCTTCCTTCAGCAGGCGATGGCCCTCGGTGATGAAGGCACCGCAGACGCGGCTGGTGAAGAAGCCGCGGCTGTCATTCACCACGATCGGCGTCTTGCGGATCTTCTGCACGAAGTCCATCGAGCGCGCGAGCGTCTCGGGCGAGGTCTTCTTGCCGACGATGATCTCGACCAGCGGCATCTTCTCGACCGGCGAGAAGAAGTGCAGGCCGATGAAGTGATCCGGCCGCGACGACGCCTCGGCCAGGCCGGTGATCGGCAAGGTCGAGGTGTTGGAGGCGAACACCGCCTTGGGATCGAGCGCGGCTTCGGCCTTCTTCGTGGCCTCGGCCTTGACGTCGCGATTCTCGAACACCGCCTCGATCACGAGATCGCAGCCCTTGAGCGCGCCGAAGTCCGGCGTTGCCGTGACCTTGCCCAGCATCGCCTCGACCTTGTCAGGCGTCAGCCGGCCGCGCTTGGCGAGCTTGCCGAGCTCGTCGGCGATGTGCGCCTTGCCCTTGTCGGCGGCGGCCTGGTCGCGATCGACCAGCACGATGTCGAGGCCGGCCTGCACCGAGACGGTGGCGATGCCGGCACCCATCAGGCCGGCGCCGAGCACGCCGATCTTCTTGTACTCCTGCTTCGCCACGCCCTTCGGACGGCGCGCGAGCTTGTTGGCTTCCTGCAGGCCGAAGAACAGCGTGCGGATCATGCTGCGGGCGACCGGCCCGCGCAGCAGCGATACGAAATAGCGCGTCTCGACCTTGAGCGCCGTGTCGAACGGCAGCTGCAGGCCTTCGTAGACGCAGGACATGATCGCCCGGGGCGCCGGATACACGCCGTTGGTCTTGCCGGCGATCATCGCGTTGCCGCCGATGAAGGTCTGCACGCCCGGCGGGCTCCACACCTGGCCTCCGGGGAAACCGGGAGTCTTGAACCCCGGCTTGTCCCACGGCTGCACCGCGCGGCTGTCGATCGGCTTTCCGGACTTTCCGGCATAGGCCGGCACGACGGTCTCCTTGTTCTCCGCCATCAGCCACGCCTTGGCACGCGGCAACAGCTCGCCCGCCGGCACGACCTCGTGGATCAGGCCGAGGCCCTTGGCCTGATCGACCGTCTGGTCCTTGCCCTCGAGCAGGATCGGCGCGGCGTTCATCACGCCGATCAGGCGCGGGATGCGCTGCGTGCCGCCGGCGCCCGGCAGCAGGCCGAGCTTCACCTCCGGCTGGCCGACCCGGGTCTTCGGATTGGCCGCCGCGATGCGATAGTGGCTGGCGAGGCAGATCTCGAAGCCGCCGCCCAGCGCGGTGCCGTTGATCGCCGCGACGATCGGCTTGCCGCCGGTCTCCTGGCTGCGGAACAGCTTCTGCAGCTGGCTGAACTGGTCGGTCAGCTTGACCGCGTCCGAGGTGTCGGCATTGAGCAGCATGTCGAGGTCGGCGCCGGCGATGAAGCTGTCCTTGCCGGAGGTGAGGATGACGCCCTTCACCTTGTCGTCCTTGAGCGCCTTCTGCAGGGCCTCGGCATAAGCCTGTATCGAGCCCTCGTTGAGCACGTTCATCGTGCGGTTCGGCATGTCCCAAGTGATGGTGGCGATGCCGTCGGTGTCGACGTTGTAGTTGATCATGGTGGCCGACACTCCTTAGACGCGCTCGATGATGGTGGCGGTGCCCATGCCGGCGCCGACGCACAGCGTGGCGAGGCCGGTGTTGAGGTCGCGCCGCTCCATCTCGTCGAGCAGCGTGCCCAGGATCATCGCCCCGGTGGCGCCCAGCGGATGGCCCATGGCGATCGCGCCGCCGTTCACGTTGATCTTGTCGTACGGCATCTTCAGCACCTGCATGTAGCGCAGCACGACGGCAGCGAACGCCTCGTTCAGCTCCCACAGGTCGATGTCCTTCACGTCCATGCCGGCGCGCTTCAGCGCCTTCTCCGACGCCGGCGCCGGGCCGGTCAGCATGATCGCCGGCTCCGAGCCGATCGAGGCGAAGGAGCGGATGCGGGCGCGCGCCTTCAGCCCGGCCTTCTCGCCGAACTCCCTGGTGCCGATCAGGATCGCAGCAGCGCCGTCGACGATGCCCGACGAGTTGCCGGCATGGTGCACATGGTTGACCCGCTCGAGCTCGGGATAGCGCTGCAGGCCGATCGCGTCGAAGCCCGGCATCATCTCGCCCTGCATCTTGAAGCTGGGCTCCAGACGGCCCAGCGTCTGCATGGTCGTCTCCGGCCGCATCAGCTCGTCGTGGCCCAGCAGCTCGACGCCGTTCTGGTCGGTTACCGGGACGATCGACTTCTTGAAGTACTTGGCGTCCCACGCGGCCTTGGCGCGCTTCTGGCTCTCGACGGCGTAGGCATCGACGTCGTCGCGGCTCATGCCGTACTTGGTGGCGATGATGTCGGCCGAGATGCCCTGCGGCACGAAGTACATCGGGATCGCCACGGCAGGATCGACCGGCCAGGCGCCGCCGTCGCTGCCCATCGGCACGCGGCTCATGCTCTCGACACCGCCGCCGATCGTGGCCTGGCTCTGGCCCGACATGACCTGCGCCGCGGCCATATTGGTAGCCTCCAAGCCCGAGGCGCAGAAGCGGTTGATCTGCACGCCGGCGACGGTCTCGGCGAGGCCGGCCATCACCGCCGCGGTGCGGGCGATGTTGGCGCCCTGCTCGCCGATCGGCATGACGCAGCCCAGCACCACGTCGTCGACCAGCTTGCTGTCGAGCTTGTTGCGCTGCTGCAGCGCCTGCAGCGCGGTGACGGCGAGGCGCACCGGGGTGACCTCGTGCAGCGCGCCATCCTTGCGGCCCTTGCCGCGCGGGGTGCGGACGGCGTCGTAGATGTAGGCGTCGGTCATGGTCTGTCTCCTTCGATTCCTATTCCTCCCCATTCATATGGGGAGGTGCCCCGGAGGGGCGGAGGGGTCATGCGCCGCATCACCTGCGTGGCTTATGACCCCTCCGCCCCCGTAAGACGGGGGCACCTCCCCATTTGAATGGGGAGGAATAATTAAAGCGTCCGTCCGATCACTTCCTTCATGATCTCGTTGGTGCCGCCGTAGATCTTCTGCACCCGGCTGTCGGCGTAGAGCCGGGCGATCGGGTATTCCCACATGTAGCCGTAGCCGCCGAAGAACTGCAGGCACTCGTCGATCAGGGCGCACTGCAGGTCGGTGGTGTGATACTTGGCCATCGCCGCGGTCGGCACGTCGAGCTTGCCCTCGAGATGCCTGGCGACGCAATCGTCGACGAAGGTGCGCGCGACCAGCGCCTTGGTCTTGAGCTCCGCGAGCTTGAAGCGGGTGTTCTGGAAATCGATGATCGCCTTGCCGAACGCCTTGCGCTCCTTGACGTAGGCGACGGTGTGCTCGAGCGCCGCCTCGATCGCGGCGATCGCCTGGATGGCGATGACCAGCCGCTCCTGCGGCAGCTGCTGCATGAGCTGCACGAAGCCCATGCCGGTGCCGGGCCCGAGCAGGTTATCGGACGGCACGCGGACATTGTCGAAGAACAGCTCCGAGGTGTCCTGCGCCTTCATGCCGATCTTCTCGAGATTGCGGCCGCGCTTGAAGCCTTCGGTGCCGGTCTCGACGGCGATCAGCGAGGTGCCCTTGGCGCCGAGCTTGGGATCGGTCTTGGCGACCACGATCACCAGGTCGGCGAGCTGGCCGTTCGAGATGAAGGTCTTCGAGCCGTTGATCACCCAGTGATTGCCGTCCATCACCGCGTTGGTCTTGACCGCCTGCAGGTCCGAGCCGGTGCCGGGCTCGGTCATGGCGATGGCGGTGACCAGCTCACCCGAGCAGGCCTTGGGGATCCACTTCTTCTTCTGCTCCTCCGAGCCGTAGTGCAGCAGGTAGGGCACGACGATGTCGTTGTGCAGCGAGAAGGCCGGACCGGAAGCGAGCGCCCGGCCCTGCTCCTCGATCAGGATGGCGCTGTAGAGGAAGTCGGCGCCGGCGCCGCCGTATTCTTCGGGCATGGTCATGCCGAGCAGGCCCTGCTCGCCCGCCTTGCGCCACAGGGCGCGCGGGACCATGCCCTCCTCCTCCCACTTCATATGAAAAGGAGTGACCTCCTTCTCGAAGAAGCGGCGGCAGGACTCCCGGAAGATCTGGTGCTCGGGCGTGTAATGGGCGGCCAACGCGGTCACGTGCTTTTCCTCCCCGGCGACTCTGGGCCGGCAGCTCTTGGGGCGCCAGCAACGCTTAGGTAGTTTCCCTTTACGTAAACGTCAACTTGAAAGGTAGTGGGGTGGCAGATCGCACGAGTCTCCCTGCCCGAGACTCGCTCCAGTGCCCCGGCGACAGGGTCTTTCCGTGCAGGAGTCTCAAGTCTTGTCACTCCCCCGGGGGTGCAAAGAGCGGCGGCCCCTCCCCTCCGTCGTTCCGCCGCCTGACGACGGAAGAAGCGTACGCAGGAGGCCTCGGCAAACCATGCCGCCATTTTACCAGTGACGCCTGCCGCGACCTATTATGGACAATGGACGGCCGATTCGGCCCTGAGTTTCCGGGGTTTCCGAAGCTTCCATTGCCCATAACGAATTGTCGCCGAGACGGCCTAGGATGGCGGCATGTCCCTTGAAGAAAGCCCAATCGATTACGCCGATGGCGACGTTACCTGCCGCGGCCTGCTCGTCCGTGTCCCCACCGCCGGTCCACACCCCGGCGTCGTCCTGTTTCCCGATGCCCGCGGGCTCGGCGAGACCGCCAAGGCCAGCGCCCGCCGCCTGGCAGGCGAAGGCTTCGCCGTGTTCGTCGCCGATCTCTATGGCAACGGCGCCTTCACCCCCGAGGTGCCGCAGGCGATCGAGTGGATGAAGAAGCTGGGCGCCGACGCTGACCGCTGGCACGCCCGGGCCCGCAGCGCCCTCGACGTCACACGCCGTCATCCAAGCGTGGACGGCACGAAGCTCTCGGCCATCGGCTACTGCTTCGGCGGCACCACGGCCCTCGAGCTCGGCCGCAGCGGCGCCGCCCTCCTGGCGATCGTCACCTTCCATGGCGGGCTAGCGACTTCGCGGCCGCAGGACGCCGCGAACATCAAAGGCCGTGTGCTCGTTTGCCATGGCGCCGCCGATCCGCTGGTGCTGCCCGCTCAAGTGTCGGAGTTCGTGACGCAGATGAGCGCGGCGACTATCGACTGGGAGATCCAGGTCTATGCCGGCGTCCAGCACAGCTTCACCAATCCCGAGCTGACTGACGACAGCGTGCCCGGCCAGCGCTACGACGCCGCGGCCGATGCCCGGTCTTGGAAGGCGATGGTCGACCTGCTGCGGGAGGTATTCGACCGTCGGCCAGCGGACGGATCACCAGCACGCGGGTAACGAACTCGCGCCCCAGCATCTCGATCCGCATGATCTCTGGCGACTTGTCGGGCCGACGCTCCGGACCGTTCTCGATACCTTTTTCGCGCTGCATCTTGGCGGCCATGTCCGCCATATTTTCCTGATGCGTGCCGAGAAAAAGATGCCTCGGATTAATGCACGTCCGTACATCACATCTGTGACAGACGTACAGGCCCTTCGGGATGGGGCCCCGTGCGACTGCCCACGACGTTCGATGAGCCGTCATCAGCTTGTTGAAGGCCGTCAGTATTCCGTACCCCTGTTTGTTGCGGCAGCCCGTCCATAGGATGCAGCCGGTCTTGGGATCACGGACACTGCGGTGGCGAAGGCGTTGCTGGAGCGTCCAGTGACGCGGACATCGGCGGAAGGACATGCCGCCATTGTACGCGCGCGTGTTGCCGTCACCTATTATGGGCAATGGATCGCGATTCGCGGCCTGATTCTCAGGGCCTTTTCATCGTTCCATTGCCCATAATGATTTTCACGGACCGCGGTTGAGATAGCCGCGATCGTGAGTTGCATAGCGCCCATCAGCGCCGGGCGCGTCCTTGCAGCTGACAAGACCAAGAGCTGCAACAAACAGCACCAGCGTGGCGACGATCGGCTTCATCCCATCGACATATGATCGCGGCGGCGGAAAGAAAGTCGATGCCTCCTCACAAGTCGGTGACAGCGCGCCTTCGGCTCGTCACGCTGCGATCACTCTGGCGTCGTGGCGCTCATGCCGAGCATGGCGCGGCGGCGCAGCCACTGGCTGGGACGGTAGCGGTCGTCGCCGGTGATGGCCTGGAGCTGGACCAGGATCTCGTGGCAGTCCTTGACGCCCAGCCAGTCGGCCAGGGCCAAGGGCCCGCGCGGATAGTTGAGGCCGAGGGTCATGGCGGTGTCGACGTCGGCCGCCGAGGCGATGCCGATCATCGCCATCTCGCAGCCGAGGTTGGCGATCATCGACACCATGCGCTGGGCGATGAAGCCGGGCGAGTCCTTGATCAGGGTCACCTTGGTGCCGGCCTTGGCGAACATCGCCGCCGCCGCATCCCGCACCTGCGTGTCGGCGCCCGGCGGCGTCATGATCGTGATGCGCTTGTGGTGGTCGCCGGTGAGGTCGACCGCGACGGTGCGCTTGGGATCGAGATTGCGCTCGATCGCCGTGGTCGTCGCGTCCTTGCCGATCGGCGCCACCAGGATCGGGCTCTTGCCGTCGTCGATCGCCAGGGTGTCGGCGCCGGCCGCGACCACGAGCTGGACCAGCTTCTCGTTGTGGCTGTCCATCACCACCGCGCTCGTCGCGGGCGGCACCGACGGCAGATGGTCGGCGCCGGGATCGACCTTGGCGCCCTTGGCGTCGTAGGCGTACCAGCCGCCACCAGTCTTGCGGCCGAGCTTGCCCGCCGCATAGAGGCTCTCGTGGTACGGGCTCGGCGTCATGCGCCGGTCGTGGAAGAAGCCCTCGTAGATGATCTTGCGCGCCGGGAAGTTCACGTCGATGCCGGTGAGATCCATCAGCTCGAACGGCCCCATGCGGAAGCCGCAGGAGTCGCGCATCACGGCATCGACTGCGGCGACCGTAGCGCGGCCCTCTTGGTAGATACGCAGGCCCTCGGTGCCGATCGCCGTGCCGCCGAGATTGACCAGGAAGCCCGGCGTGTCGCCGACCACCACCGGCACGCGGGTCTGCCGCTTGCCCAGCGCCACCATGGCATCGACCACCCATTGCGCGGTGTCGGCGGCGCGGATGACCTCGACCAGCTTCATCAACGGCACCGGATTGAAGTAGTGCATGCCGCAGACCCGATCGCGCTGCTTCAGCGAACGCGCGATCGAGGCGATGCGGATCGACGAGGTGTTGGAGGCGAGGATGCAGTCGGCCGCCACCACGGCCTCGAGCTCGCAGAACAGCTTCTGCTTGACCTCGAGGTTCTCGAACACCGCCTCGACCACGACGTGGCAGGCCTTGAGGTCCTCGAGCTTGCCGGCGACGGCGAGGTTGGCCTCGGTCTTGGCGAGATCGACATCGGTCAGCCGCCCCTTCGCCACCAGCCCCTTCAGCGTCTCGAGGATGCCGCCCTTCGCCTTGGCCGCCCCGCCCGCCGCGGCGTCGAACAGGATCGCCTTGATGCCGCCCTGCGCCGTCACCTGCGCGATACCGCGTCCCATGGCGCCGGTGCCGACCACGCCCACCGTGAGATCGGGGCGGTTGATGTCGAGAGTCATAATCGTCTTCCTTCCAGCTACTTCCTCGTTCTCCGGCGCTGCGCCCGAAACGGCCGCTTCTCTTCGGCCAGCCCTTTCCGTCTATCCTCGGCATCGAGGCGTCTCAAAGTCGCCTCCAGACGCTTGGGATCGCCACGCGAGGCCATCAGGCGGAACCTCACCTCGGCATCATGCGCCGCTAACGTCGCCGTCGCCATCTCCTCGATGAGCTTGTTGATACTCAGGCCGCGAACGCGCGCAAGATCGCGAAGACGTGCGTGAGTGTCGTCCGGCATCCGAATGGTCAGGGTGGACATGGAAACTCCTTCAGGAAAGCTCCCGGCGTGAGGACGCGCACGGAGGGGAACATCAATTCTCCACTCACCAGATCGCGAACATTGTGGGTGACGATGGCCGCCGCACCACCGGCGACGGCAAGCTCGACGAGATGATTGTCCGCCTCATCTCGCAAATTAGGTCGCCACAGATAATATACGTTCACCCATCGCCCGACGGCCGTCACGTCCGCCAGAATCTCCCGGCGTCGGCTTTGGTTCGCAAGGCTCTCGGGCAGACGTTCATGAAAGAGCGCGTATTCATACTCCGCGAGTAAGGCCGGACCAAACAGAGGCTCGTAGGCGCCGACCGCACAACCAAGCAGAACCTGCCTTGCCGCGCCGCTACCCGACCGCAGGGCCGCGATCACGACATTGGTGTCGAGAACGATTGAAACCACGATGACAGCATATATGCTGTCATTCAAACGGCAACCAACCTACGGTTTCAGCCCTTCGCCGCGAAGCCGGCCGACTTCAGGCTGCCGGTCACTTCTTCCAGCGCGGCCGGATCGTCGATCGTCGCCGGCATCTTCCACGGCTGGCCGTCGGCGATCTTCTGCATGGTGCCGCGCAGGATCTTGCCCGAACGCGTCTTGGGCAGCCGCGGCACGACCAGCGCCTGCTTGAAGAAGGCGACCGGGCCGATCTTGTCGCGCACCATTTGGACGACTTCGCGCACGATCTCTCCTTCGGGCCGGCTGACGCCCGACTTCAGCACCAGGAAGCCGAGCGGCACCTGGCCCTTCATCTCGTCGGCGATGCCGACACAGGCGCATTCGGCGACGGCGTCATGGCTCGCCAGCACCTCCTCGATCTGGCCGGTCGAGAGGCGGTGGCCCGCGACATTGATCACGTCGTCGACGCGCGTCATCACCGAAACGTAGCCGTCCGCGTCGATCACGCCGGCATCGCCGGTCTTGTAGTGGCCGGGGAACTCGCTGAGGTAGGCCTCCTTGAAGCGCTGCTCGGCCTGCCACAGGGTCGGGAAGGTGCCCGGCGGCATCGGCAGCCTGGCGACCAGCGCGCCGACCTCGCCGCGTTTCATCGGCTTGCCGTTGTCGTCCAGCACATGCAGGTCCCAGCCCGGCGCCGGCACCGAGCACGAGCCCGGCTTGATCGGCATCGGATCGAGCCCCTGGAAGTTGCCGCAGATCGACCAGCCGGTCTCGGTCTGCCACCAGTGATCGACGATCGGCACGCCGAGCATGGTCTGCGCCCACTGGATGGTCGGCGGATCGCCGCGCTCGCCCGCGAGAAACAAAGTGCGGAAGCTCGCCAGGTCGTAGCTCCTCAGGAGCTTGCCGTCGGGATCCTCCTTCTTGATGGCGCGGAAGGCGGTCGGCGCGGTGAACAGCGCCACCGCCTTGTACTCGGAGATCACGCGCCAGAAGGCGCCGGCATCGGGCGTGCCGACCGGCTTGCCCTCGTAGAGGATCGAGGTCGCGCCGTAGAGCAGCGGGCCGTAGACCGTGTAGCTGTGGCCGACCGCCCAGCCGACGTCCGAAGCGGTCCACCACATCTCGCCCGGCTCGATGCCGTAGAGGTTCTTCATCGACCAGTAGAGCGCGACGCAGTAGCCGCCGGTGTCGTGCACCACGCCCTTGGGCTGGCCGGTCGTGCCGGACGTATAGAGAATGTAGAGCGGATGCGTTGCCTCGACGGGCACGCAAGCGTGCGGCTCGGCGGCGCCGACCGTCTCGACCCAGTCGAGATCGCGGCCGGGCTTCATGGTCGCGACCGCCTGCGGGCGCTGGAACAGGATGACTTTCGGCACCTTGTGCTGCGCAATCTCGATCGCCTGGTCGAGCAAGGGCTTGTAGTGGACGATGCGGCCGGGCTCGAGGCCGCACGAGGCGGCCAGCACCAGCTTGGGCCGGCTGTCGTCGATGCGGGTCGCGAGCTCGTTGGCCGCGAAGCCGCCGAACACCACCGAATGGATGGCGCCGAGCCGCGCGCAGGCCAGCATCGCCATCGCCGCCTCGGGGATCATCGGCATGTAGACGATCACGCGGTCGCCCTTCTTGACGCCTTGCGCGGCGATCGCGCCGGCAAGCTGCGCCACGGCATCGCGCAGCTCGCGGTAGGTGAAGGTCTTCTTGGTGTTGGTGACCGGCGAATCGTAGACCAGCGCCGCCTGGCTGCCGCGCGGCCCGTCGGCATGGCGGTCGAGCGCGTTGTGGCAGGCGTTCATCTCGCCGCCGGTGAACCAGGCATAGAACGGCGCGCGCGAAGCATCGAGCACCTTGTCCCAGCGCTTCGACCAGTCGAGCTTCTCCGCCTGCTCGGCCCAGAAGCCGTCGGGATCCTTCAGCGAGCGTGCGTGCTCCGCGCGATACTTGTCGCCTGTCGCCATGACCGTTTCCTTCCAGCCTACTGGGCGCCGCCGATCGGGATGCCGGCGGCTTTCACCAGCTCCGCATTGTCGGCGATTCCCCTCTTGAGCTACAGATTATAGACGTCGGGCTCGACCAGCGAGGCCTCCACACCGAGCTGCGACATGCCGGCGCGCAGCTCCGCGCCCTCGATCGCCTTGGCGGTCTCGGGATAGAGCTTCTGCACGATCTCGCGCGGTGGCCAGACGGTACCGATGACCCAATCGCATCGGCCCGCGCCGATCGAAGGCGCGGCTTATAGAAGCCGCGCATGCCGTCTGCACGGGGACAGGCGCCAACGAGAAAGCTTTTCGGCCGGGTGTGACGGTCAAGCCACAGCGCGCGTTACGACGCGATGAAGAACCCGCACTCCATCCAACGCCGACGGCTGCCCTGCGCCGACACCCAGGATCGGCGCACCTCGTCCGGCGTCGCGCCGAGGTGCCGTGCCACCGCTTCGATCCCCGCGTCGACGCCGCCGCCGTCGGTCATCGCCTTCAGGAACAGATACTCCGGCGCGCTGAGCACGACGGTGCGGGTGACGTAGTCCGTCCGCACCAGAGCCGCAAAGCTCGGTTCGGCCGGCGGCAGCTCGACGGACTGCTTCTGGCGAACGGCGTGATAGTAGGCGGCGACCGGAAAGCGATAGGCGCCCAACGCGAAGGCCGGCTGCAGACGCAGTTGCGCGTTCGGAGTCTCAGGCGCGGCAAACGGCTTGCCCTCGTGGCCCGGGGCATCGAACATCACGAACATCTGGCGCTCGAAGCGGGCGAGATCGACCATGAAGTCGATCCACACCTCGCGCTCTTCCGGCGGCTGATCGCGATCGGGCCGGCTCTCGTCGAGGAACGCCGGGAAGCGGCGGCCGAGATCGTAGAGTGTATGGCTTTCGGGCGGCTGCTCGCGGATGTACTCGGCGACGAAATCGTCGAACAGCGGCGCGCCGAGCGCGTGGCAGAGCGCCGGGAACTGCTCGCGCATGCAGCTCGCGATACGCAGGAAGTAGCCGCGCTGGTAGATCGCCAGCCCCTCGGCGCCGCTCAGGCCGGGAAACGAGGCGAGCCGGCCATCGATCCCCTCGCGCGACACCCGGCGCGGGAAGACCAGCGCCTCGTGCATCCAGCGCTGGACGGTTGCGAGGTCGGCGGGCCCGACGCTCATGCCGGCTCCAGCACGGCGCTGTCCATGACGCGCGGCACGAGGAAGCCGACCGGATTGGAGACGCCGGCGCCGCCGCCGGACCCGGTCGGCTGGACGCTCTCCGGATCGAAGCGCCCGTCCATGTAGGGCTTGGCCTTCAGCAGCTCGGCGTGGCAGTCGGCGAAGCCCGGAATGTCGCCGTCCCATTCGAGCAGCGTCGACGCCCCGCCGGTGCGCGCCCAGGCGAGGCGGAACAGCTCCCAGACCTCGGGACGAACCGGCCGGTCGTGGGTGTCGATGATGTGGCCGCCATGCTGCTGGTGCCCGGCGAGGTGCATCTGGACGACGCGCTCGCAGGGAAAGGCCTCGAGATAGGCGACCGGATCGGCGCCGCTATTGAAGCAGCTCACGAACACGTTGTTGACGTCGAGCAGCAGGCCGCAGCCGGTAGCCTCGGCGAGCCGGCGCAGGAACTCGGGCTCCTCCATCGTCGACTGCACGAAGCGGACGTAGCTGCTGGGATTCTCGAGGATCAATGGCCGCTCGAGGATGTCCTGCACCTGGCACACGCGGCCCGCGACATGCGTCAGGCTCTCCGCGGTGAGCGGCATCGGCAGCAGGTCGTGCGAGTTGAGGCCGCCCACGCCGGTCCAGCACAGATGGTCGCTGATCCAGGCGGGCCGGATCTCGTCGGCGAGCCGCTTGAGGCGGGCGAGATAATCCCTGTCGAGCGGGTCGGTGCTGCCGATCGACAGCGAGACGCCGTGCAGTGCCACCGGATAGCGTTCGGCGATGGCGCGGATCACCGCCCGCGGGCGGCCGCCGGAGTCCATGAAGTTCTCGGAGATCGCCTCGAACCAGTCGACCGCCGGCCGGCTCGACAGGATCTCCTCGAAATGAAGGTTGCGCAGACCGAGGCCGAGACCGAGCCTCGGCAGGTCCGCGATCACATCGCTAGCTGCAGCCACCCGCGCCGCTCATCCCGCTCGCGCCGCACGCCGTCATGTTGTAGCGCTCCTGGTTGTCGTCGCTGATCCACAGGTAGGTCGGACCGGTGGCGACGAACGCGGCCGGCGGCGATCCGAGGTTCTGGGGCAGCGGCTGGCCCTTGGGGATCTCGCCCTTCGCCTGCTTGGCGAGCAGCTCCTGCTGGATCTTGGGCCAGTTCTGCGCGAATACCGTGCGCGCCCGCGCCCACACGCTCTTGCCCTGGTTGGGGCCGTTGGTGCTGAAGCGCTCGGCGTTGATCGGCGTGGCGCAGGAGCCGAGCGACTTGCAGTCGTTGGCGCCCGGATTGTTCATCTCCTCGCCGGTGCCGTAGAGGCCGCAGCCGCCCTGCCCGCGGCATTGGTTCTGGACGTGGCAGGTGTGGTCGGCGGCGGTCGAGCAATAGCCCTGACCGGCGCACGCATTGGGCTGGCCGCCCGGCGGGCCCGCCGGGCCGAACCGGTCCGAGCCGGCGCAGCTGTTGAGGCCCATGCAGGCGTGCAGCGGCATTCCCCAGGGTGGCGGGGCGGGATTGGCCGGAAAGGCCGGCACGGGGGCGGGATAGGGATAAGGCGTCGGCACGGGCTCGCCCGGCTTCAGCGCCGCCGCCACTCGCGGCTTCACGGCCTTCAACATGGTCGACTCCTCATTGCTGCCCGCCGGATTGCCGTACGCCGGCCCAGTACGGACCGACATCGGGCAGCGTCCTGCCGGTGTACGTGCTGTCCGGCTGCGGAGTGGCGACGCAGACGTAGTAAATGACGTTCGTCATCGCCTGGTAGAGATCCGACTTGGGGTCCAGGCCGGCGGACACGGTGTACGCCGCGGCGATCGCGTTGGCGCCGTAGGCGATCAGCGCCTTGAACGAGTTCTCCCGGGCGCCGAGGTCGACGTTCTCGAACACCGGCGCCATGTACTTGCCGCTGCCGAGCGGGATGTCGCGGATGGTCCGGATGTACTTGTCGAGCACCCAGATCATCGAGCGGTGCAACGCCTCGTTGAAGAACAGCTTCTGCTTGGCCGGCGGCACCCGGTAGATCGTCTCGGTCATGATCAGCATGTACTGGAAGCACGCGCTGCAGAAGGCCGCGATCGGCTGGTACTGCGCGGGATAGCTCGCCGTGGTCGGATTGTCGGGAAAGTCGACGACAAGCTGCGCCTTCAACAGATCGCTGTCGTGCATGATCGGCATCTGCTGCGGCGGTGGCGTTGGCTGCGCCGGAAGGTGCTCGGTCGTCCCCGTGTACTCCGCGTACTGCGCCTGCAGCGTCAGGAACTTCATGTAGTGCGATTCTTCGTCCTTCGACGGATCGTCGTCGGGACCCGGGCCGACATTCGGCGTCGGATAGCCCTCGCCCTGGTCGCAGATCGTGTCGATGGCGATCGCCGCGTCGCGCCGCGAGCTGACGGTGACCAGCTCGGCCGGGCCGGCGTGGCTGTCCGGGGCGTCCGGATAGACGGCCGCGGCCGACGCGGACGGGGCCGCTGCCCAGGAGGGCGGCGGCACCGGCGGCGCGGGCGTCCAGGGATCGAACTTGCCGGTCGGGTAGACGGTGTCGACGTTGTTCGGCGAATAGTTGAACGGCTGGATCGCGCTGGCGGACGGGCCGTTCTGGAAGTCGGCGTCGGTGACGAACTTGGTGCTGATCAGGCAGCGGATGTACGAATAGAACTGCCCGATGGTCTGCCACTCGCGGTCCTGCGGCGGGTCGTTCCATTGCTCGGGATACTCGATCTGCAGGAAGTGCCAGAGCTGCTCGAAGCTCAGCCGGGCTTGCGGGATCAGCACGTCGGTCCCGCCGTGCGGCCCCTTCGGTCCGACACGCTTGTGGTAGGGCAGCGGGGTCGGATACTGCTTCGGCGCCCGGCCATAGAGCTGCGGTGCGACACCCAACGAGAACAGGACGTTGGACGAGAGCGACATGTGGAGCATCTCCTCCACCGCCACGCTCATGATCACGCCGCCGGCCTTGTTCACGAACTGCTCGAGGGGACCGAGGCCCTCGCCGGTCGTCGTGTTGCGCACCAGCGAATAGTAGGTGTTGAGATAGATCGGGATGGTCGCCAGCTCGATCTCGATCGCGGTCTGGAGATCGCGCTTCAGCCAGCCGATCACCTGGTCGCGATTGCTCGTGGCGTCGAGATGATCGACGAACGCCTGTTCGGCCGGCGTGAGCGGCGTGATCGGGTCTGACTGCGGCATGAAACGCTCCCCAACACCCCACGCTCCCCCAAGAGCGCGTGCAAGCTTAAGCGCATGCCATCGACGAACACAACCAAAAAGAGAGCACCTCTCGCGAGGCGCTCTCTCATCGGATCATAACCGATCTGCAACAAAGTCGCCGATCAGCGCCGGCGCAGCGGAATCGAATCCGACCACGTCCAGCATCCCGGCATCGGCCGGATCGGCGATGGTGAAGCCCGTCGAGGTGAGCGCCACCACTGCCAGCTTGGCCGCAATGCCGGTGCGCTCGCGGTAGCGCCGCAGCGCCGCAGCGCCGCCGACGGATGCACGCGCGATCCTACATGCCCGCAACCGACAAAACGCGTTGATGCGCAAACGCGTAAGCGTTGTGGCCGCAAAGCCACAGACGCGCTTGCGCGCGGCAGCGATCGGGAAAACACTCCGCATGAAGGGATGGCGCAACGATGAAACGACGGCTCGTCTTGGCAAGCTTCGCGGCTCTGACGTCCTCTCGCGCCTGGAGCCAGGCGTGGAGCGACTATCGCAGCGACGACGGAAACTTCCACGTCTAGCTTCCCGGCACGCCCAAGTTGAACGCGACGACGGTGTCGATCGGCAACAACGAGACCGCGCCGGTCGCCGAGGCGGTGCTGGGCACGCCGGACGCGACCTATCAGGTGGTCTACACCAGCTACCCGCGCCGCATCTCGGGCGCGGCGTCGGCGGACGTGCTGCTCGATACCTTCCGCAACAACATGGCGTCCGGCATCGCCTATCGCGGCGAGGGCAAGCTCACTCTCGGCCGCTTCCCGGGCCGCGAATTCGTGCTCGTCGAAACGGCGGTGCGCCATCGTGCGGTGCGGCTCTACTGGATCCGCGGCCGGCTCTATCAGCTCCTGGTCACCGGCAAGCCGGGCATCGAGGCCCGGCCGGACACCCGCAAGTTCTTCGACTCGTTCGCGCTCAACGCCGCCTGACAAGAAAAAGAGGGAGAGGAAACGCATGATCCGACGTCGCACGGCCCTCGCCGCCGGCCTCGCTGCCTTGACGCCGATCGCCGCGCGCGGCGACTGGAAGCCCAGCAAGCCGCTGCGGCTCGTCGTGCCCTACGGCCCCGGCGGCTCGGCCGACCAGGTGGCGCGGCTCTATGCCGAGCGGATGACCGTCGGGCTGGGCCAGCAGATCGTGGTCGAGGACAAGCCCGGCGCCTCGGGCGGCGTCGGCGCGGCCATGGTCGCGACCAGCGCGCCCGACGGCCATACCCTGCTGTTGTCGCCGACGGCGATCATGGCGATCACGCCGTCGGTGCGGAAAGTGCCGTACGATCCCGAGGCGCTGACCGCGGCCTGCCGGCTGTCGACGCCGGTGCTGCCGGTCACCATCACCACCAAGCTCGGCGCCGGCACCTGGCAGGAGTTCGTGGCGCTCGCCAAGGCGAACGCCGGAAAATTCTGGTACGGCTCGTCGGGGCTCGGCACCATCACCCATCTCACCGGCGGGGTGCTGACGCGCGCCGCCGGTATCCAGATGCAGCACGCGCCCTACAAGACCATTGTCGACGCCACCGGCGACATCTTCGACGGCCGCATCCAGATGGTGTTCGATCCGTCGTTCGTGCCCTACCACAAGGCCGGCAAGGTGCGGACCGTGCTGCAGGAGGGCGCGACCCGCCTGCCCGATCTTCCCGACGTGCCGACCGCACGCGAGGCCGGGCTCGACCTCAAGGGCTTCCGCGAGCGGAGCTGGTTCGGCCTGCTGGCGCCCAAGGGCACGCCCAGCGATGCGCTCGAGCGCATCTCGCAGGAGGCGGCCAAGGCGGCAGCCGAACCGGACCTCCAGACCAAGCTGCTGGGCGTGGCGCAGATCGCCCACCACCAGTCGCCGGCCGCGTTCGGCCGGCAGGTTGGCGACGACAAGGTCTACTTCGCCAACCTGATCAAGGAGCTCGACATCAAGCTCGAGTAGAGCGGTTTCCGGTCAGGCCTGCTGGATGGCCGACAGGATCCAGTTGCCGCCGCGGCTGCGCAGGAAGGTCCAGATTTCCGTCGCCTCGCTGCGCGCGGTCGGATTGCCCTCGACCACCGCGCCGTCGGTGAGGCGGCGGGTCACGTCGGTCATGCTGAAGCGCATGGCGACGGTGGCGTAGTCGATGTCGCCCTCGCGCCAGGCTTCCGACAGGTCGCCCTGCTCGAGCTTCACCGCCTCGACCTTGTTCTCGAGGCCGCGGCTCGCGTTGGTGGAGAGCTGCTCGGAGAAGTAGCCCAGCATCTCCGGCGTCGCGAGCGTGCGCAGCCGGCCGAGGTCGCCGCGGCTGTAGGCGCCCTGGACGTCACCCAGTATCGCCTCGAAGGCCTCGAAGTCCTCCTTGGCGATAGCGAGGCCGGCGGTGCTGCCGGCCAGCATCGTCGGCGTCGACCGCGCCATCGGCGCGGCGGCCTGATGCGGCGTCGGACCGGCATAGGCCGGACGCATCTCGCCCGGCATCGCCGAGCGGCCGCGGACCAGGCGCAGCACGAGGAAGACCAGGCCGCCGATCAGCGCCGCCTGGATCAGCAGGCTGAGGATGCCCGCCATGCCGCCGAAGCCGCCGCCCATCAGCATGCCGATCAGGCCGGCGCCGACGAGGCCGCCCATCAGTCCCGACAGGAACGGATGGCGCTGGAAGAAGCCGGGCTGTGCCGCCGGAGCCGCCGGCCGCGGCGCCGCCTGCGCCTGCTGCTGGTTCGGCGTCGTGCTGCGCTCGATCGGCTTGGCCGTGGGCGCCGTCTGGGTCGGCGGCGGCGCCTGGTTGGTCTTGGTGCCGCGACTGCCGTTGTTGGTGCCGCCGCCGGCGCGCGCATCGGCCACCGCCGGCACCAGAAGAACGATCGCGGCGAAGGCCGCCATCAGATGCTTGATTTTCATGTTAGCCACCCCTGTCGCGCGTAATGTGTGTGCAGATTGTGCGCACTTCAAGATGGAACAGGTGTTCCCGCCTGCCGCTTCGTGGGTAAAGTGCAGGGGGTCGGAGGCAACAGGACAGGGCCATGGCGAGAAAGACGTCGAAGGGTTCGGGCAAGAAACGCACGGCTAAGCCCAAGGCCGCCAAGGCAAAACGTCCTGCCCCGAAAACGCCATCGCGCAAGTCCGCCGCCAAGAAGAAGGCGGCGGCGCCCAAGCCGGTCGTCCGCCCCGCGCCGCGGCGCCCGGTGAAGAACCGGCAGTCGGTGGTGCGCATGCCGGGCGCACGGCCGGCCCTCCACCACAAGGCGCCGTCGCTCAATGCCAACATCTACGAGCGCGACCTCGACAAGAACGCCGCCAACTACGCCACCCTGACGCCGCTGCAGTTCCTCGAGCGCTCGGCCAGCGTCTATCCCGACCACCTCGCCCTGGTGCACGGGCCGCGCCGCCAGACCTGGGCGGAGACCCACGAGCGCTGCAAGCAGCTCGCCTCGGCGCTGGAGAAGATCGGCATCGGGCAAGGCGACACCGTCGCGATCATGGCGCCCAACATCCCCGAGATGTACGAGGCGCATTTCGGCGTGCCGATGACCGGCGGCGTGCTGAACTGCCTCAACACCCGGCTCGACGCGGCGATGATCGGCTTCATCCTCGACCACAGCGAGGCCAAGTTGTTGATCGTCGACCGCGAGTACCACAAGGTCGCCACCGAGGCGCTGGCCACCGCCAAGGTGCAGCCGCTGGTGATCGACATCGCCGACCCGCAGTATCCCGAGGGCGTGCCGATCGGCGACACGACCTACGAGGAGTTCATCGCGACCGGCGACGCCGACTATCGCTGGGACTATCCCGGCGACGAATGGAACGCGATCTCGCTCAATTACACCTCGGGCACCACCGGCAACCCCAAGGGCGTCGTGTTCCATCACCGCGGCGCGACGCTTTCCGCCTATGGTAACGCCACCCAGTGGCCGATCGGCCTGCACCCTATCTACCTCTGGACCTTGCCGATGTTCCATTGCAACGGCTGGTGCTTCCCGTGGACGCTGGCGCTGGTCGCCGGCACCTCGGTCTGCCTGCGCCGGGTGAGCGCGACGACGATCTACGATTCGCTGGTCGACCATGGCGTGACGCACATGTGCGGCGCGCCGATCATCATGCAGTTCATCATCGGCGCCACGCCCAAGGAGCGCCGGCCGCTGAAGCGCCGGGTCGAGTTCATGACCGCGGCCGCGCCGCCGCCCGCCGCCGTGCTCGAGGCGCTGGAGAAGGAGAACTTCCGCGTCACCCATGTCTACGGCCTGACCGAGGTCTATGGCCCGGCGACGGTGTGCGCCTGGCACGACGACTGGGATGCGCTCGATTCGGGCGAGCGCGCGCGGCTCAAGGCGCGCCAGGGCGTGCGCTACGCCGCCGAGGACGGCGTCACGGTGATGGATCCCACCACTATGCAAGAGGTCCCCCGTGATGGCAGCACCATGGGCGAGGTGATGTTCCGCGGCAACCTGACGATGAAGGGCTACCTGAAGAACGCCAGGGCGACGCAGGAGGCCTTCGCCGGCGGCTGGTTCCACTCGGGCGACCTCGGCGTGCTGCACGAGGACGGCTACATCGAGCTGCGCGACCGCTCCAAGGACATCATCATCTCCGGCGGCGAGAACATCTCGACCATCGAGGTCGAGGGCGTGATCATCAAGCATCCCGCCGTCGCCAACGTCGCCGTGGTTGCCAAGCCCGACGAGAAATGGGGCGAGACGCCCTGCGCCTTCGTCGTGCTGAAGGCCGGCGCCGAGGCGACCGCCGACGACATCATCACGCACTGCCGGGCCAACCTCGCTTCCTACAAGTGCCCGCGCTACGTGGTGTTCCGCGACCTGCCGATGACCTCGACCGGCAAGGTGCAGAAGTTCGTGCTGCGCGACTGGGCGAAGACGGTCTGAACCTTACGGGCGAAAGTCGAAGGCGAGCGCGAGCCACTCCCAGATCGCCCGCGTCGACGTTTCCTGGGCGTCGCCGCTCGGCATCCAGTTGTCCCAATAGGCGCGTGCCTGCCAGGGCGGGTACCAGTCGGTCGGAAAGGCGGCGGCATTCAGGCCGTTTCGCGCCGCCAGCCGCAGCGCGCGCGGCATGTGGTAACCCGAGGTCACGAGCGCCACGGGCTTGTCCTGCACCATCGCACGGACCAGCCGGATGTTGTCGCTCGTATTGGTCGACTGCGCCTCGCTCACGATCGCCGAGCCGGGCACTCCGAGATCGGTGAGAAACTGCGTCATGGCAACGGATTCGGTCGAGGACGGCACGCCGCCGTAGCGCGCCAGCGGATCGCCGCCGCTGACAATGACCTTGGCCGCTACGCCCTGCCGGTAGAGCCGCGCCGCGTGCCAGAGCCGATCGGCCGCCGAGCTGAGATCGGGGTTGGGCAACCAGGGTGGAATGGCCGGCGCGATGCCACCGCCCAGCACCACGATCGCGTCGTAGCAGCACGGCGCGGCCTTCTGGGCGGCAGCTCGGGCCTGCCTCTGGAGCGGCTCCATCAACAAATCCGCGACGGCCGGCACGGACAGCAGCACCGTCTGGAGCACCGCCAGGATACCTACGATACGCGCGAGCTTGCGCCATCCGAACAGGGCCAGCAGCAGCGCCAGGAGCAGGCCGGCCACCATGGAGGCCGGCGGCAGCGCCGCCCGGCCGAGGAATTTGAGCAGAACGAAAGGATCCATGTCGGGCCTGTGGCGGCGTGAGGAGTCGTCAGGAGAGACCCCTTGGTTTATCCTATGTCGTTGGAATCACAACCGAACAGGTTCATGGACGCCCCATCGTCCTCGGCCCCCGAGATCGACCCCGGCCTCGCCTGCCTGACGCTGCTTCTGCGCTTCCTCGGCATCGGCGCGGACGGCAACCAGATCCTCCACCAGCTTGGTACCCAGACCATCGGCAAGACCGAAATGCTGCGGACGGCCCGCCGGCTGGGGCTGAAGGCCCGCATCCGCGCGACCGCCTTCGCGCGGCTGGCCACCACCCCGCTGCCGGCGATCGCCGCGCTCAAGGATGGCGGCTTCGTCGTGGTCGCCAAGGCCGACGACAAGAAGGTCCTGCTACAGGCGCCCAACGAACCGCGGCCCTCGCTGCTCACCCAGGAGCAGTTCGAGGCGACCTGGAACGGCGAGCTGGTGCTGATGACGCGGCGAGGCTCGCTGCTGCATCTCGCCCGGCGCTTCGACGTGACCTGGTTCATGGGCGCGATCTGGAAGTACCGCCGGATGTTCACCGAGGTGCTGATCGCCTCGTTCTTCCTGCAGATCTTCGCCCTGGTCTCGCCGCTGATCTTCCAGGTGGTGATCGACAGGGTGCTGGTGCACCAGAGCATGAGCACGCTCGACGTGCTGGCGATCGGGCTGGCCGGCATCGCGCTGTTCGAATGCATCCTGACGATCCTGCGCACCTATCTCTTCTCGCACACCACCAACCGCATCGACGTCGAGCTGGGCGCGCGGCTGTTCCGCCACCTGCTGGCGCTGCCGATGGCCTATTTCCGCGCCCGCCGCGCCGGCGATTCGGTGGCGCGCGTGCGCGAGCTCGAGAACATCCGCAACTTCCTCACCAGCTCGGCCCTGACCTTGGCGATCGACCTGATGTTCACCATCGTCTTCATCGCCATCATGTTCATGTACTCGACGATGCTGACCCTGGTGGTGCTGGCCTCGCTGCCGCTCTACGCAATCATTTCAGCGGGTGCGACGCCGCTGTTCCGCCGCCGGCTCGACGAGAAGTTCCGGCTCGGCGCGGAGAACCAGGCCTTCCTGGTCGAATCGGTGAACGGCGTCGAGACCTTGAAGGCGATGGCGGTCGAGCCCCAGATGCAACGCCGCTGGGAGGAGCAGCTCGCCAACTACGTCGCCGCCAGCATGCGGGTGCTGCAGCTCGGCAACGTCGCCAGCAACACCATCCAGCTGATCAGCAAGATCACGGTCGCCGCCATCCTCTATGTCGGCGCCCGGCTGGTGATCGGCGGCGAGCTCACGGTCGGCGAGCTGGTCGCCTTCAACATGCTGGCCGGCCGGGTCACCGCGCCGATCCTGCGGCTGGCGCAGATCTGGCAGGACTTCCACCAGGCGCGCATCTCGATCGACCGGCTGGGCGACATCCTCAACACCCCGGCCGAGCCGTCGCATTCGGCGTCCCAGGCCGCCCTGCCGCCGATCAAGGGCGACATTAGGTTCGAGCGGGTGACCTTCCGCTACCGCATCGACGGCCCGCCGGTGCTGCGCGAGGTCGAGCTCGCCGTCCCGGCCGGGCAGTTCATCGGCATCGTCGGCGCCTCGGGCTCGGGCAAGAGCACGATCGCCCGCCTGGTCCAGCGGCTCTACGTGCCGGAAGGCGGCCGCGTGCTGATCGACGGCACCGACCTCGCGATGGCCGATCCGGCCTGGCTCCGGCGGCAGATCGGCGTCGTGCTGCAGGAGAACATCCTGATGAACCGCACGGTGCGTGACAACATCGCGCTGGCCGATCCCGGGACGGCGCTGGAGCGGGTCATCGAGGCGGCCAAGCTCGCCGGCGCCCACGAGTTCATCCTCGGCATGCCCGAGGGCTACGACACCATGGTCGGCGAGCGCGGCGACACCCTGTCGGGCGGCCAGCGCCAGCGCATCGCGATCGCGCGCGCGCTGCTCAACAACCCGCGCATCCTGATCTTCGACGAGGCGACCAGCGCGCTCGACTACGAGAGCGAGCGGGCGATCCAGGACAACATGGCGGCGATCTCTCGCGGCCGCACCGTGCTCGTCATCGCCCACCGGCTGTCGACGGTGCGCCGCGCCGACCGCATCATCACCATCGAGCAGGGCCAGATCGTCGAGGACGGCACGCACGACCAGCTGATCCACGGCAAGGGCCGCTACGCCACCCTCCACAAGCTGCAGTCGGGGCTCCATGAGGTGGCTTGACGCCCTCGGCCGCGCGCTCACCGCGCCGTTCCGCTGGATCGGCCGGCTGTGCGCCGCGATCGTGTCCGGCGCCGAACGGCTGGTCTATGCGCTGCTCGGCGTGTCCGCGCGCGGCCAGCGCGGCCAGGCCGAGCGCGAGTTCCTGCCGGCGGCGCTGGAGATCATCGAGACGCCGCCGTCGCCGATCGGCCGTGCCGTCGCCGCCACCATCGTGATCCTGGCGGTGGCGATGATCGCCTGGGCCTGGATCGGCCGCATCGACATCGTGGCGACCGCGCCGGGCAAGATCGTCGCCACCGGCGGCACCAAGCTGATCCAGCCGTTCGAGACCGGCGTCATCAAGGCCATCCATGTCCGCGACGGCCAGCGGGTCAAGGCCGGCGACCGCCTGATCGAGCTCGATCCGACCGCGGCCGAGGCCGAGCGCGCCCATCTGCAAAGCGACCTGCTGTCGGCGCGCCTCGACGTGGCGCGGCTGAACGCGGCGCTCGGCGACCTCGACGATCCGCTCAGGAACTTCGCAGCGCCGGCCAATGCCGAGGGACCGTTGCTCGAGCTGCAGCGCAACCTGCTGCTGAGCCTGGCGGCCGAGCAGCGTAGCAAGCTCGCCAATCTCGACCGGCAGCTGGCGCAGAAGGAGGCCGAGCGGGTCACCATCGCGGCGACCATCGAGAAGCTCAAGACCACCATCCCCTACGTCGAGCAGCGGGTCGACATCCGCAAGGGGCTGGCCGACAAGGAGCTCGGCTCCAAGCTCACCTACCTGGAGAACATCCAGCAGCTCAACGAGATGCGCTACGAGCTCGCCGTCCAGCGCCGGCGCTACGAGGAGGCGACGGCGGCGATCGCCACCGTGGTCGAGGCGCGCGCCCAGGCGGTCGCCGAGTACCGGCGCACCCGCGCCGCCGAGCTGGCCGAGGCCGAACGCAAGGCGATCGGCTTCCGCGAGGACCTGAACAAGGCCGAGCAGCGCGCCAAGCTGCAGACGCTGGTCGCGCCGGTCGACGGCGTGGTGCAGCAGCTCGCGGTGCAGACGATCGGCGGCGTCGTGACGCCGGCGCAGCAGCTGCTGGCGATCGTGCCGCTCGACAGCCATATCGAGATCGAGGCCAACGTCTCCAACCGCGACATCGGCTTCGTGTCGGAGGGCGCCAAGGCGCAGATCAAGATCGACACCTTCAACTTCACCCGCTACGGGCTGCGCCACGGCACGGTGCTCAGCGTCTCGCGCGACGCCATCATGCGGCAGAAGCCGGGCGATCCGTCCAAGGACCGGCTGCAGGGCGCGCAGAACGCCTCGAGCGAGCCGACCGGCCAGGAGCTGGTCTATTCGGCGCGCGTTTCGCTCGACAAGGCCGAGATGAAGGTCGACGACAACGTCGTGGCCTTGAGCCCCGGCATGGCGGTGACGGTCGAGATCAGCACCGGCTCGCGCACCGTGCTGAGCTACCTGCTGTCGCCGCTCTCCAAATATGCCCACGACAGCCTGCGCGAGCGTTAAAGCCGCGCGGCCGCCGCAAAACCATGCCGCGTCGATCATCGCGCCGCCACAATCGGCCGGTTAATTCCGGACCAAGACCATGGCCGGCGAAAGCACGCTGATCGTCACGACCCGGACCGGCGTGCGCCCCCTCGGTGTGCGCGGCGAGCCGCTGCACAACGCCGCCAGCCCGTTGCGCAGCGCGGTCCGCCGCCGTCTCGGCGACGCCACCGCCGACCTGCTGGCCGAGCCGCAACTGCACGAGGATGGCAAGGCGATCGACTGGTACGCCGGTTGGACCGGGGCGGTGCAGAAGGTCGCCGATCTCCCGCCGGAGCGGCGCAGCGAGATCCTGGCGCAAGTCGATGCGGGACTGGCCGACATCGCCCGGTTCGGCGCGACGCTCAGCGCCGCCGGCCAGCGCGAGGAGAGCGGGCTGGTCGGCCGCTCGCTGCAGCTCGCGGCGAGGAAGCCGGCTGAATCCTTCGTCTTCCTGGTCGGCGACCGGCCGGTGGTGGTGTGCTGGGGCTACGAGAAGGAGGCCGCAGCCAGCCTGATGGGCCCGGCCCTGCCGCGCGTGCCGGAGGTGACCGGCCGCCGCTCGGTGCTCGATATGGCTCCGCCGCGGCCGGCGCTGCCGGTCCGTGCGCTGCCGGTCCGTGCGGTACCGGGCACCATTCCGTGGTTCCGCACGCTGTTGCTGGCGCTGCCGCTGCTGCTCCTGCTGCTGGGCGGCATGTGGCTGCTGCGCGAGCTGTTGCCGGCCGATCCCGACACCGCGCTCGCCACGCGCGAAGGCCCCGACGCGTCGGTCGCCCCGACACCGGCCGCCGACCCGCTGCCGGCGATGAAGGCCTCGCTGTCGACCGAGCAGGCGCGCACCAAGGCGCTGCAGCTCGAGCTGGCGGCGATCCAGGGCGAGCTGAGGAAGCGCTTCGCCGACTGCCGGCCGGCGGAGGCGGCAAAGGAACCGCCGAAGGAGCCGCCCAAGGAAACGCCGAAGGAACCACCCAAGCCGCCGCAGACCGCACACGCCGTGCCGCCGCCGCAGCCCAAGCCCGCCCCGCCTCCGCAGCCGCAGCGCCCGTCGGATGGACGGATGCGCATGCCCCCGGCGCCGACCAACGACTTCGCCTTCATGGCGGGCTGCTGGCGCACCGATCCGTTCAAGCACGAGGTGAACCAGGGCCAGATGGGCGTGTCGTCCTACTGCTTCGACGCCAACGGCAACGGCAGCCTGGAATGGCGGCGCGGCCGCACCGCGTGCCGCACGCGGGCGCGGGCGGCCTTCAACGGCCCCAATCTGGCGCTGCGCGACCAGGACACGACCTGCAACGACGGCTCGCACTGGTACGCCGACCAGCTGGTCTGCCGCCGCGGCGCCGACAATGTGGCCGACTGCTACGGACGCTCGCAGGGCGCCTACGGCCCGGTGTCCTGGATCGTCAACCTGCACCGCATCAACTAAAAGCAAAAGGCGCGCTGCTCACGGCCGGCCAACGGCCGCGGCGCGCGCCTGGCTGATTGCAATGCTAAGGTGGCGGCTAATGCGGCCTAGGGTCGGCACTCAGCCGCGTGATCTCGTCCTTGATCTGGAGTTTTCGCTTCTTGAGGGAGCAGATCGCGTCGTCATCGGGATACGGCCGGGCATTTTCTTCGTCGATCGCATGCTCGAGCGAAGCATGCTTGGCCTTCAGCGCTTCGATGTGGTCGACGGTGCTCATCGAGAACCTCCACGGCTGGTTGGCAATGCAAATTATGTGACTCCTCGGCCCGCCCGAATCAACCTCTCTCCCGCCGCTGTGCATAACTCTATAGGATCAGGGTCAGGATGGCTGACCGACCGCGATTGATCGTCGGGATTTCCGGCGCTTCGGGCGTGATTTACGGCGTGCGTTTGCTGCAGGTGCTCAAAGGGCTGCCGGTGGAGACGCACCTCGTGATGACGCGCACCGCCGAGGTGGCGCTGGCGCACGAGACCGATCTGAAAGTGGACGACGTGCGGCGGCTCGCTGATGTGGCATTCCGAATTGACGATCTCGCGGCGGCGATTTCGAGTGGAAGTTACCGGACGATCGGGATGATCGTGGCCCCCTGCTCCATGCGCAGCCTTGGCGAGATCGCTCACGGCATCACCAGCAACCTGCTGACGCGAGCCGCCGACGTCGTGCTGAAGGAACGTCGCCGGCTGGTTTTAGTTGCCCGTGAGACGCCCCTGCATGCGATTCACCTGCGCAACATGACGACGCTCGCCGAGATGGGCGCGATCATCGCCCCACCGGTGCCGGCGTTCTACAATCGGCCCAAGACGTTGGACGACGTCATCGATCACACCGTCGGACGTGTCCTCGATCTCTTCGATCTCGATACCGGCACGGTCAAGCGCTGGAGCTGAGCCCCCTTTTGTCATCCTGAACGAAGCGAAGGACCTAAGGGATCGACCGAAGACCCTGTTGAAGCGCTAGATCCATCGCTTCGCTCAGGATGACAGGGGGCTCAGGATGACAGGAGGCTCAGGATGACAGGCCCACCGTCTTCTCGATCTCCTCGCGAGGCACCGTCGGGAAGCAGGCGGCCATCAGCGCCGCGACGGCGGCGCGGTCCCTGGCATCGGGCACCACGCCCAGGCACACCGCATAGACGCCGAGATTGCCGACCGCCGAGCGCAGCCGCTTCTCGGCTGGCCGGTCGCGGTCGGCCGGCGGCGCATGGAGGCTGGCGAGCTTGAGCTGCTCGGCATGTTCGGCTGCGAGCTCGGCATCGGCAACGCGGCGGCGGGCCGAATCGACCGTCTCGGGCAGGGTCCCGAGCCACGGCTTATCCTTCAGGAGGCGCCGGACCTGGCGCAAGGGGCGGACGATCTCGGCCTGCCAGACGTCGGTCACCTTGAGGATGGCGTGCAGCCGCTCGGCGGTCAACGTCGGCCGGCCGGAGGCGCCGAGCCAGCAGCAGAACAGCAGCACGTTGACATCGCAGCCGCGGCGCTCCTGCAGGTCGAGACAAGCCTCGGCCACCCCCTCGCCGGCATAGAACTCGAGCGAGAAGTTCCAGAACGGATGGGGCAGGAAGTCAGACATGCTTGTTGGCTTCGGCGGGCCGAAGGGGTACACGGCGCACAGCCGATGAGCAACGACACCGACCCGCTGGACGTCGAGGCGGTCAAGGCCAAGCTGGAAGCCTTGCGGATCGAGCACCGCGACCTCGACGAGGTGATCGACCGGCTGATCGAGCGCGCCCCGTTCGACCAGTTGCAGCTTCAGCGGCTGAAAAAGCGCAAGCTTGGGCTCAAGGACCAGATTACAAAGCTGGAAAGCCACCTCATCCCCGACATCATCGCCTGAGAGACGAATGGCCAAAGCGAAGAAGACCTCCCCCATGGTCGGCGTGATCATGGGCAGCCAGTCGGACTGGGCGACCATGAAACATGCCGCCGACACCCTGCAGGCGCTGGGCGTGCCGTTCGAGGCCAGGATCGTTTCCGCCCATCGGACCCCCAAACGCATGGCGGCCTATGCCGAAGGCGCGCAAAAACGCGGGCTGAAGGTGATCATCGCCGGTGCCGGCGGGGCGGCCCACCTGCCGGGCATGACGGCGGCCTTCACGACCCTGCCGGTGCTGGGCGTGCCGGTCGAAAGCGCCGCCCTGAAGGGGCAGGACAGCCTTCTTTCCATCGTCCAGATGCCGGCCGGAATCCCCGTCGGGACCCTGGCGATCGGTCGCTCGGGAGCCATCAATGCCGCGCTTCTGGCGGCCTCGATCGTCGGTCTTGGCGACGCCAAGATTGCGGCGGCGCTGGCCCGATGGCGGGCCCGGCAGACCGCGGCCGTCGCCGAGGCGCCGTCCGATGACGCGCCGGCCCATCGCTAGGCCCGTCGACGCGACATGAGGGACCGGATCATCCCGCCGGGAGCGACCATCGGCATCCTGGGCGCAGGGCAGTTGGGCCGCATGACGGCCCTGGCTGCGGCCCGGCTGGGCTACAAGGCGCTGAGCTACTCGCCTGAAGCCGACGCCATCGCCGGCCAGGTCGCCCCGCACATGCAGGGCGAGTACGACGACACCGCCGCGTTAGCCCGCTTCGCGGCCCAGGTCGACGTCATCACCTACGAATTCGAGAACGTGCCCGAGGCCACGGTCGTGGCCTGCGAGAAGCACAAGCCGGTACGGCCGGGTGTGCGGCCGATCCACTTCGCCCAGCACCGGCTGCGCGAGAAGGCGTTCTTCCGCCAGGCCGGCCTCGGCACCGCGGCATACCAGGCGATCCACACCCTGGCCGACGTCGCGGGCGCGACCGCGCTCCCCGGCATCCTCAAGACCTGCACCGACGGCTATGACGGCAAGGGCCAGGCGCGCGTCGCCAACAAGGAGCAGCTGGCGGAATCCTGGGAGAAGCTCGGCCGGCGCGAATGCATCCTCGAGGCGCTGGTCGATTTCCAGGCCGAGGTCTCGGCCATCGTGGCACGCGGGCTGGACGGCCGGACGCGCTGCTTCCCGATCGGGCTGAACGACCATCGCGACGGCATCCTGCGGACCACGACGGTGCCGTCGGGCCTGCCGGCTGCGGTCGTGACCGAGGCGGAGCGGCTGGGCGTGCGGCTCGCCAACAGCCTGGAGCTGGTGGGCCTCGTCGCGCTGGAGATGTTCGTCACGAAGGACGGCCGCGTGCTCGCCAACGAGATGGCGCCGCGGCCGCACAATTCAGGGCACTGGACGATCGACGCCTGCACCACCAGCCAGTTCGAGCAGCTCGTGCGGGCGGTCTGCGGCCTGCCGCTGGGCGCAGTCGATGTGCTGGCGCCGTCCCGCATGGAGAACCTGATCGGCGACGAGGCCAACGACTGGCTGCGCTACCTGTCGGATCCGACGGCGCGACTGCATCTCTACGGCAAGGCCAAGGCGCGGCCCGGCCGCAAGATGGGACATGTCACTTTCCTGACGCTCGGCTGAGCCGCACAGCTTCGGGTTTGCGCCCGAAAAAATTTTCGCTTCTCTCCCTTCTACGCAAAGTTGTAGCGTTCCGCCGCCATCAATCGTGGTGTGTGGGCACCCGTAGGTGTGCGGGTGTCGAAGCTTGGGGAGCTTGAAAAAATGGCGCATGCAATCATCGTCCTGCCCGGGACGACGGGGACGAGTCTGGTCGCGAACCAGGCTGACGAAACCTCTCAGACGCCGGTGTGGGAATATTGGGCCGTTCGCGAGGGCGCGGTTCTCCCTTCGACGGGGGCCGATGCCCTGGAGAAGGCGCTCTATGCCGGCCGGCCCGGCGGATATGGCAAGAAGGACAAGAAGACGGGCCTGCCCAAAGGCTACCCTTCGCTGATCGACTCGATCGTCACGGCCGCCCAGAACGCCAAAGCGACCTATGTTCCGATGTACACGACCTGGCCGACCAACACGCCGCCGATCAGCCCGCCGCAGCAGCAACAACCGTGGCTCCAGTGGCCCCTGACCGCCAACGCGGTGATCGGCTGGGGCTACGACTGGCGCCAGGACAATCTGACGGTCACGGCGCTGATGCTGCAGAACTTCCTGTACAGCCTCGTCAGCAGCAGTCCGGCCGTCGACAAGATCACCCTGATCGGCCACAGCATGGGCGGGCTCGTCTCGCGGACCTACCTCGAGCATGTCGGTGTGAACGACACGACCATCATGCCGAAGATCGACCAGCTGATCACCCTGGGAACGCCGCATCTCGGCGCCCCGCTCGCCCTGGGGCCGATTTCACACACGCTCGATATCAATCTCAGTGGCCAGGGCAGCGGCAATGCCTTCATCGCGCTGTTGCACGACGTCCTCGACGTCCTCGAGCAGCCGGCGGTCGACAACGTCATCAAGATGGTCGACATGGTCGTGAACAGCAACCCGATGGGCATCAGCACCTATCAGCTGCTGCCGCCCGGCTTTACCCCGTTCATCTCGTCGGACGGCACCGACTATTCGATCTTCGCCAACAACCTGCCCGCCGGGCTGGTGGGGCTGCTGAAGGACGCCGGCATGCTCCAGACGAACCTGACCTGCGCCGGCAATCTGTTCAACGTCCTGAACTACACGGGCACGCCGGCGAACATCGCCTACAACTGCCTCTACGGCATCGTCGGCACGGGCAATACCGCCTACGACCCGTCGCTGGCGGGCCAGATCTATACCACCACCGGCTACAGCTACACGCCGGGCGCCATGGGCGGGCCGTTGCAGCCTGTGGAGACCGACAACGGCGGCGATCTCGTGGTGCCCAAGGTCAGCGCCATGTTCACCGGGAACAGTTCGGTCACCACCTATGAAGTGCCCGGCGCGGACCACATCTCCATGCCGAGCAATCCAGCCATCCAGACGAAGGTGAACGCGCTGCTGAACTTCGCCAGCTAACGGCGCGCCATGCGGGGCCCGGCGGCGTTGCGCAGCCGGCCCTTCCATTTCTCGAACGACATCACATTGTCGATGCGGCGGTCGAGGAAGCTCCAGGTCGCCTCGTTGCCCTCCGAGCGGTCGTTCAGCCAGTAGAGCAGCGTCGAGCTGAACACCCCCGCCAGGGTGGCGCGCTTGGTGTAGAAGTTGAAATCGGTGCTGGTGTCGCCGGCGGCGTACCAGATGGCGTCGACGGTGCGGTAGAGCAGCTTCAGCGCCAGCGGGCCGTTGAACGGCAAGGCCAGCAGGGCGAGGCCGCGGCGGACCGATTCCTTGCCGCCGACCGTGTGCTCGATCCGGGTCCGGACGGCGGTCTTGATGCGCTCGCGGATCTTGAGTCCCTCCACCCCGGCCTGCTCCAGGGCGGCGACGGTGCGCTGGTCGGCGCGCCCGGAGAGGTAGGCCAGGACGTCGACCGGGCCGCCCGGGAACAGGCGCTCGGCGTCGGGGCCGGCGCCGATCTGTCGGGCGGCGGTCCGCAGCGCCTGGCCGCTCCAGCCGGTGAAGGCGGCTTCGCTGGCCATAGCCTCGGCCAAACGGTCGCGTAGGGCGGAATCGGGGTCCGAATCGATCGTCCGGGGGGCATCCATGCGACACATATATGCCGTCGGGCGGGGCTTCCCAAGGGGCGGCCCCTGTGATACCACCCCCGCCTCGAATTCCGGCCCCGGAGGATTTCGTCCGGGGCGCTTGGGCTTGGAAGGAAGCGATCGAAGTGCAGGTTCTCGTCCGCGAAAACAATGTCGATCAGGCGCTGCGCGTCCTGAAGAAGAAGATGCAGCGCGAAGGGATCTTCCGCGAGATGAAGCTCCGCCGTAATTACGAGAAGCCCTCCGAGCGCCGCGCCCGCGAGCGCGCCGAAGCCATCCGGCGCACCCGCAAGCTGATGCGCAAGCGCATGGAGCGCGAGGGCTACTAGGCCCTTCGCCCAAGCTTCGGAACGAGACGACGACCCCCGGCATCCCCGGGGGTTTTGTTTTGGGCGAAGAGGTCAGCGCGTCTTGGCCCCGATGACGATCCGGATGGGCGCTTCGGTCGGGCCAGGCGTCTGGGGGCCGTTGAGCATGCCGCGGAAGCGGCCCCAGCTGGCCCCGGCCGGCCAATCTCCCTTCGCCGCATTGAACCCGGCGGCGCGCAAGGCCTCCACGACTGCGGCCGCAGCCTCGTTGGTTGCCGGGTCGCTGCCGTCCTTGATCAGCACGACCACGCCGAAAATGCCTCCGACACCCGACCACGTCCATGTCGCCTGTGCCCAGCCGGCGTCGCCGAGATAGCCGGCGATCGTCGCGCCGACCGGTGCCGCGTCCTGGACTTCATCGACGACGTACACTGCGGCCTTGGTACCGGCGTATTTCCTGAGGCTCTCGACGATCGGCGATGTCGGCGAGGGTCGCGCCTCCGGGCTTGCGGCGGCACTTGCGGGTGCGGCCTCCTCCCTGGGCTGAGCCGTCTCCGCCGCAGGAGCCTGGGCCGGCTCCGGCGCGCGTGCGCCCGCCTCCTTGACCAGCTTTGCGAGCTCGGCCACCCGCTTGCGGACTTCCTCCGCATCGATCTCCGCCGACCGCGCCTGCTCGCGGGAGGTCGCACTCTCGCGAGTGGCTTGCGCCGCCCGTGCGTCGGCGTCGGCGGCGGCCTGTTCGAGCTCGGTCGTCCGCCCTTGCGCCGTCGTGACCTTCCGTTCCAGCTCCGTCGTCCGCTCGCGCTCAGTGGAGACTTTCTGCTCGAGCTCGACGGCGTGCTTTCCCATCTCGGCCTTGTATCGATCGAAGGCGGCCTGCTCGTGGGCGCGCACGGCCCCGCCGGCCTTGAACGACAACCAGGTCGTGGTCGCGAGCGCCGTGACGGACAAGACGGTGGCGACGAGGCTCACGATCACGGCTCTGTCCAGGACCGTCGCCCATCCGCGAAGCTGCTCGATATCCATGTTCCCCGGCTTGTTGGAGCGCATCGCCGTGACGGTGATCGCCATTGTGCTTGGCCTATGCGCGTTACGTGTGCTCGTCGAGACGACCAGTGTATTGCTTTGCCATAGTCCGTCACCGATTTCGAAATCAACAGGCGGCCTACCGGCGGCATCCGCGATGATATTTGTGTGGCGCGCGGCCCAGTCCGTAGAGGCGGTTTATCCACAGGGATTCCCGGTGAAGCCGTTCGCAGACATTCAGCACGTCGGCCGCCTGCTGGCGTCGGTGGCGCACGCCGAGATCATGCCGAGGTTTCGAAACCTCACGCCGGCGGGTGTGCGGGAGAAATCGTCGGCCTTCGACGTGGTCACCGAAGCCAATGAAGCCGCCGAAGAAGCCATCGCACGCGCTTGACTCATTCATATCCCGCTGGTTATGAGAAACCCATAGCTGACGGGTTATCGATCAGATGCCGAACACGCACGACGTGCTCTTCCGGACGCTCGCCGATCCGACGCGGCGGGCGCTGTTCGAGCGTTTATGCCGCGAGGGCGAGCAGACGGTCGGGGCGCTGACGGCGCGGGCCGGCATCTCGCAGCCGGCGGTCTCCAAGCATCTCGGCGTGCTGAAGCGGGCCGGGCTGGTGCGCGACCGTCCCGACGGCCGGCTGACGCACTACAGCGCGCAGCTCGGCGCGCTGGCGCCATTGATCGACTGGACCAGCCGGATGACCGGCTTCTGGCAGAGCAAGTTCGACCACCTCGAAGACCTGCTGAAAAGGATGGACCAATGACCGAAGCCGCGACCGAGGCCCTCTCCGTCGTCGTCGAGCGCGACATCCCCCATCCGCCGGAGAAGATCTGGCGCGCGCTGACGCAGCCGCACCTGATCGAGGCGTGGCTGATGAAGAGCGACTTCAAGCCGGCCGTCGACCATCGCTTCAACTTCACCGCCGACTGGGGCGCGGTCGACTGCAAGGTGCTGACCGTCGAGCCGCACCGGACGCTGTCCTACACCTGGACGGCCCATGGCCTGGAGAGCGTCGTCACCTGGACCCTCACCCCGACGGGCACGGGCACGCACCTGCGTATGGAGCAGTTGGGCTTCCGGCCGGATCAGCGGCAGGCCTATCAGGGCGCCCGGCATGGCTGGCCGCAATTCTTCGCCAAGCTCGAGACGGTACTGGAGCGAGAGGGCTGAGCATGAAGAAGACGACCGCGACGCCCTCAAGCAGCGGGTCCGCCTCGACGCTGATCGACGGGCGGATCAAGGAGCTGGGCGACTGGCGCGGCCGGACGCTCGCCCACGTCCGCGCCCTCATCAAGCAGGTCGATCCCGGAGTGGTCGAGACGTGGAAATGGCGCGGCGTGCCGGTGTGGGAGCATGACGGCATCCTCTGCACCGGCGAGACCTACAAGGCGGCGGTGAAGCTCACCTTCGCCCAGGGCGCCGCGCTCGACGATCCCGCGAAGCTGTTCAACGCGAGCCTCGAGGGCAACATCCGGCGCGCGATCGACATCCATGAGGACGACAAGATCGACGAAAAAGCTTTCAAGGTGCTCATCGAGGCCGCCGTGGCGCTGAACACCTCCAAATCGAAGAAGGCCAGGAGCCGATAGCCGCGCATCCGGCGCGTCGCTTAAGATACCGCGCGTGAGAACGACCCTTCCGCGGCTTGCCGCCCTCCTCGCCCTGTCGACCGCCGGCGATGCCGCGGCGGCCGACGAAGTCCGCTTCCGGCTGGTCAACGGCACCGACTTCCCGATCCGCGCCCTGGTGCTGTCGCAGGCCAACCTGGCCGCCTGGGGGCCCAACGTGCTGGCGCCGCCCTCGATCAAGCCCGGCGAGGCCCGCGAGGTCACGGTCAAGGGAGCCTTCTTCGCCTGCAATCTCGACCTGAAGGTCACGTTCGACGTCAACGCGTCGGAGCCGGTATGGCAGTACCTCAATGTCTGCGAGCTGAAGAAGATCCGGCTGCGCTTCGATCAGATGAGCGGCGTCACCACCGCGTCCTACGAGGAGTGACGGCTGCGATAAGGAAAATCCAATTGCAGTCTCTTGTCCGGGCGTCCGGAGCGTCCGCGGGCGTCCGGCCTGGGGGGTGGTGCCCGGATTCCCGGATTCTCGACAAAATCCTTATGGAATCGGCATCGGAGGCGTCCGGCCCTCCGCCGGATTCGGTGCCTACCGCACGTTGGGGTCGTATGGCGTGACCGGCAGGCCGGTCTCCGCGCCGCCGCGGTTGGGGCCGCCATAGCCCTGGTAGCGGCCGTCGTCGGGGATGCCCTTGCAGCCGGTCGTGCCGATCAGCAGCACGGCCAGCAGCGAGGCAAGCGCGGGAAGGCCGCGGCCCACTCAGTTCAGCCCGTACAACCGCGCGACGTTGTCGTGCACGATCTTCTTCTGCACCGCCGGCGAGAAGCCCGAGAGGTTCTGGGCCAGCGTGTCGCGGCTGTTGGGCCACAGGCAATCGGGGTGCGGATAGTCGGCGCCCCAGATGATGTTGTCCTCGCCGATCAGCGGCACGATCGGCTCGAGGAACTTGTCCTGCTGGTAAGTGACGTAGCCCTGGCGGCGGAAGTAGTCGCTGGGCTTCATCCTGAAGCCGAGCTGGCGGGCGCGGTCGTGATACTCGGTGTCGAGCCGGTCGAACACGTAGGGCAGCCAGGTCACGCCCGATTCGCCCAGCACGAAGTTGAAGTCGGGATACTTCTCGCAGGCGCCCGAGGCGAGCAGCGAGACCAGCACCTCCATGGTGTCGAGCTGGAACAGCGCCGAGCGCACCAGGCGGTGCTGGACGGCGTACTGCTTCTCCATCTCCGGCGTATCGGGCGCGCGCACGTTCTTGAAGCCGGTCGAATGGAAGGAGATCGGGAACTTGCACTCCGCCGCCGCCTCCCACAGCGGATACCAGCCGTGGTGGTAGAGCGGCAGGCTCATGCGCTTGAAGGCGAGGTCGCCGCCCTTCAGCCCCATCCTGGCGCAGCGCCGCACTTCGGCGGCAGCGACGACGGGATCGGTGTTGGGGATGATGGCCAGCGGAAACACGCGGTTGGGATCGGCGCGGCGGGCGAAGTCGGCGGCCCAGTCGTTGTAGCGCTCGTTCACCCAGTTCCGGAGCGCGACGTCGTCGACCATGTCGTTGACCATCAGGCAGCCGTAGATGATCTCCTTGGCAAGCCCGTCGCGGTCGAGATCGGCGATCCGCAGTTCGGGTGTCGTCGGCCGCGGCTTGGCGCCGGGATAGGAATCCCAGTCGAAGCCGGCGTCCTTCATCTCGTCGATGTGGCCGAACGCGCCCTTGGTGTAGGGCAGGAAGCCCGGGCCGACGCCGTTCCACATGCCGCGGTCCTTGTCGTCGACGAACCAGTGCTGGCCGTCGTTGCGCTCCTCGACACGCGGTGCGTTCTGTTTCCATTTGTCGGGCGCCTGCGCCGACCACAGGTCGGCGGGGCAGTAGGTCAGGTCGATGTGGTTGTCGCCCGAAATCAGCTCGTGCTGCATGGCCGTTCCATCTCCTGGTTCTGACGATCATGCTACAGGGGTTATCCGCAGCCCCTCAAGCCGGATCGCTTGCAGCGGCGGCATGGCTGAGGGCACTTTCCCGCCCGGTATGGTCCAGTTCGGCTAGTTCTGCGGTCGGCAACCTCGTGCCGGTCGGGCACGGCCTGCGCGCCCACGCTGATCCCGCCGCCATCGCCGGCTCAACATCATCCCCGACAACGTGGTCGGGCTGATGGCCAAGCTCGAACGGCGAGGATGTTGCTGTGACAGGCTGCTCGCCATGGCACTGGGGCGATTCGAGTCGCCTTCGTGGCACCATGTTTGCGAGACTGTGGCCGCATGGCCCAGAAACCTTCGACGAAGCCTCCCGCTCACACCGTCATTCGCGGCGGCAAGCTCCTCGACATCGATCGTCGCCAGGCGGTGCCGGCCGACATCCTGATCAAGGGAGACACGATCGCGCAGATCGGACGGCCCAACATGGCCGCACCGGAAGGCGCAGCGGTGATCGATGCGCGAAACCGGCTGATGCATCCCGGCCTGATCAACGCGCACACGCACGGGCCGGGGAACCTCGGCAAGGGACTCTACGATCGCTGGTCGCTCGAGCTGTTGCTGACGGCGAGCCAGTGGGTCGGCATCGGCCGTACGCTGGATGACAAACATCTCTCGGCCAAGATCGGCGCGGCCGAGATGCTGCTGAAAGGCTGCACCGCAGCCTACGATCTCGCCGCCGAGTTCCCGCTGCCGTCGGTCGAGGGCCTGTCGGCGATGGCGCGCGGCTACGAGGAGGCCGGCATGCGCTGCGTGCTGGCGCCGATGGTGGCCGACCTCACCTTCTTCGAGGCGATCCCGGGATTGATGGAGCGCCTGTCGCCGGGCCTGCAGAAAGAGGTCGAGAGCTTCAGGCTGGCGCCGTGGAAGGCCACGGCCAAGCAGATGAAGAAGGCGCTGCAGAAGTGGCCGTTCGAGACGGTGCATCTCGCGCTGGCGCCGACCATCCCGCACCATTGCAGCGACGCCTTCCTGCTCTCCTGCCGCGACCTCGCCAGGGAATACGATGTCGGCCTGCATACACACGTCGCCGAATCCAAGGTGCAGGTGATCGCGGGCTTCAAGCGCTATGGCAGCACGCTCACCGCCCACATGGACGAGCTCGGCCTGGTGACCGACCGCTTCACGGTGGCGCACGGCGTGTGGCTCGACAACGACGACATGAAGCGGCTGGGCGACCGCGGCGCCTCGGTGGCGCACAACCCCGGCTCCAACATGCGGCTGGGCAACGGGCTCGCCGACGTGCGCGGCATGATGAACGCCAAGATCAATGTCGGCATCGGCACCGACGGCGCCAACTGCTCGGACAACCAGAACGTCTACGAGGCGATGCGGCTCGCCTCCTTCGCCTCCAAGGTGCAGGGGCCGGACCACGACCGCTGGGTCACCACCGAGGAAGCGCTGCGGGCCGCGACCGAAGGCGGCGCCCGTGCGCTCGGCCTCGCCACGCAGATCGGCAAGATCGCGCCGGGCTACAAGGCCGACATCGTCTTCCTCGACCTGCATCACATCAACTGGATCCCGATGAACGACCCGGTGAACCAGATCGTGCACACCGAGGACGGCAGCGCCGTGCATTCGGTGATGGTCGGCGGCCGCCTGGTCGTCGAGGACCGCAAGCTGCTTACCGTCGATCTCGCCCAGCTCGCCGACCAGGCGGCCGCCTCGCAGATGCGCCGCGCCAAGCCGATGGGCGACGCCCGCAAGCTCTACCACCGGCTGGAGAAGGTGGTCGGCGCCTTCTGCCCCGGCCTCGCCAAGGCGCCGCTGCACATCCACCGCTTCGGCGCCAGCCACCATCACCCTTGAGCTGGACGGCCTACCCCGAGATCGACCAAGTCCTGGCGGCGCTGCTGTCCGAAAGCCGCGCCCTCCTCGGCGATGACCTCTTCGGCATGTACCTGTTCGGCTCGCTGACCAGCGGCGGCTTCGACGAAGAAACCAGCGATATCGACTTCGTCGTCGTGACCCGGAGCGATCCCATGGCACGGCAGACCGAGCTCGGCGCGCTGAACCGGCGGATCCAGGCCTCCGGTTCGCCTTGGGCGGCCAAGCTCGAAGGCTCGTTCCTGCCCCTGCGCGTGTTCGAGGACTTCAATCCCGCGGGCACGATGTTCCCCACCATCGGCATGGGCGGCTGGTACGGGCTGGATCACACAAGGGCATCGAGCGCGCGCTGCAGCGCTTCATGCTGCGCGAGCATGGCATTGCCCTGGTGGGTCCCGAGCCGAGGAGCTTCATCGCGCCGGTCGATCCGCAAGACCTGAAGGCGGAAACGCTCGATGTGCTGCACGGCTGGTGGCAGTCGCAGCTCGACGATCCCGTGCGGCTCAAGCGCCGCGGCTACCAGGCCTATGCCGTCCTCACCATGTGCCGCATGCTCTACACGCTCGAGACCGGCGACGTGGCGTCCAAGCCCGCCGCCGCACGCTGGGCCCGCCCGCGCGTCGCCGAGCCATGGCGCGGCTTGATCGACCGCGCCCTCGTCTGGCGCGACGGTGACGGCGTCGACGATTTCACGACGACGCGGGATCTGATCCGATGGATGCTGGGCACAGCTCGAGGATCGCCGCTTCCAGCCCGGCCACGTCCGTGACCTCGGCATCCGGCGTCTCGGCCGGCGAGCGCGGCTTCTGCTTGCGATAGCGGCCTGTCCTGAAGCGGATCGTCGCCATGCCGAGCGCCTTGGCCGGCGCGATGTCCCGATCGAGACGGTCCGCCACCACGATGCAGTCGGCCGGCGGCACGCCCGGGTCGCCGTAAACGAAGAGATCGCCGAGTCCGGCCCGTTCGATCCGCTCGCGCTCGGCCTCTGCGACGGCGAGCGTCAGGCCGGCTTTGCGCAGTTTCCGCAGCAGGCCGTCGATGTCCGGGCGGAGCTGGAAGACGTCGAGGTTGCCGGTCATCGCCTGCACGCGCTGGCGCACGCGCTCGACCGTGCGCGGGTCGCCGCACAGCGTCTCGATCATGTGGACGTGTGCATCGGGCGCGAACGCCACGACGGCCTTCTCCGAGGCCTCCTCGATCGCCGCCTGGTCGATGCGGATGCCCTCCAGGCCGCAGGCCGAGGCGATCGCGCCGTCCAGCGCGATCTCGCGGGCGAACTCCATGTCGATCGGCCCGCCGACGTCGAACAGGACGGCGCGGCGGGGCAACGGCGTCAGGCCTTCTCGACCGAGCCTCCGGCCTGCACCCAGCCCTGGAAGCCGCCGAGGTTGCGGACGTTGTCGTAGCCCATGTCCTTCAGCGTCTTGCCGACCAGCGCCGAGCGGCCGCCCGAGGCGCAGTAACAGACCACCATCTTGGAGCGGTCGAACGCCTTGTCGTGCATCGGCGAGGCCGGGTCGGCGCGGAACTCGACCAGCCCGCGCGGCACCGCGACCGCACCCGGCACCTTGCCCGAGGACGCGACCTCCGGCGGCTCGCGGACGTCGAGAAACAGCACGTCGGCCTTGCCGACCAGCGCCTTGGCCTCCTGCGGGCTGATCATGGGCACCGCGGCCTGCGCCTCGGCGAGCATCGATTGAACGGTCTTCATGGCGTTCCTCCGCATTTGCGAGGCTCGCCGCGAACGGCGCTCCTCAGTGAGCCGAGCCCTCCAAGGCCTTTACGATGTTCTCGCACATCACCTTGGCATCGGCGAACAGCATCATGGTGTTGTCGCGGAAGAACAGCTCGTTGTCGACGCCGGCATAGCCCGACGACATGCCGCGCTTGACGAACAGCACGGTCTGCGCCCGCTCGACGTCGAGGATCGGCATGCCGTAGATCGGGCTCTGCGGATCGGTCTTGGCCGCCGGGTTGGTGACGTCGTTGGCGCCGATCACGAAGGCGACGTCGGTCGAGGCGAAGTCGCGGTTGATGTCGTCGAGCTCGAAAACCTCGTCGTAGGGCACGTTGGCCTCGGCCAGCAGCACGTTCATGTGGCCCGGCATGCGGCCGGCCACCGGGTGGATGGCGTAGCGCACCTGCACGCCGTCCTTCTTCAGGATGTCGGCCATCTCGCGCAGCGCGTGCTGGGCCTGCGCCACCGCCATGCCGTAGCCCGGCACGATGACCACGCTCTGGGAATTCTTCATCAGGAAGGCGGCGTCCTCCGCGGACCCCGCCTTGACCGGCTTGTCGGACTTGTGGGCCGCCGCCCCTGCCGCCGAGCTGTCGGTGCCGAAGCCGCCCAGGATCACGTTGAAGATCGAGCGGTTCATGCCCTTGCACATGATGTAGCTCAGGATCGCGCCCGAGCTGCCGACCAGCGCGCCGGTGACGATCAGCGCGGTGTTGCCCAGGGTGAAGCCGATGCCCGCCGCCGCCCAGCCCGAATAGGAGTTCAGCATCGAGACGACGACCGGCATGTCGGCGCCGCCGATCGGCAGGATCAGCAGGAAGCCGACCGCCAGCGACAGCGCGATCAGCAGCATAAAGGTGATCGGATGGCCGCGCATGGCGAACCACACCAGCAGCAGCAGCAGCGCCACGCCGATCAGCGCGTTGAGCGGATGCTGGCCGCGGAAGATCAGCGGCGCGCCCGTGACCAGGCCCTGCAGCTTGGCGAAGGCGACGATCGAGCCGGTGAAGGTAATGGCGCCGATGATCGTGCCCAACCCCATCTCGACCAGGCTCTGGGTCTTGACATGGCCGGGCGAGCCGATGCCGAAGGCCTCCGGCGAGACGAACGCCGAGGCCGCGACGAACACCGCCGCCAGGCCGACCAGCGAATGGAAGGCGGCGACCAGCTGGGGCAGCGCCGTCATGTGGATCCGCATCGCCACCACCGTGCCGATCGTGCCGCCGACCAGCAGGCCGCCGATGATCAGCCACGGCGAAACGACGCCCGGGGTCGCCACGGTGACGCCGATGGCGACCACCATGCCGACGATGCCGTAGAGGTTGCCGCCGCGCGACGTCTCGGGCGACGACAGCCCGCGCAGCGCCATGATGAAGCAGATGGCGGCGATCAGATAGCCGTAGGCGGCCAGTTCCTGGGTCATCGGTCGTCTACTTCTTTACCGGAGTCTTCTTCTTGAACATCGACAGCATGCGATGCGTGACGATGAAGCCGCCGAAGATGTTCACGGCGGCCAGCGCCACGGCGATCGCGCCGAACAGCTGCGCCGGCCCGAGGCTCTTCAGACCCGCCGCCAACAGCGCGCCGACGATGATCACCGACGACACCGCGTTGGTCACCGCCATCAGCGGCGAATGCAGCGCCGGGGTGACCCGCCAGACCACGTAGTAGCCGACGAAGCAGGCCAGCGCGAAGATGGTCAGCAGCGCCACGAACGGCATGTGGCCGTCGGGAATGGTGAGCGTGCCCTGCGCCGAGAGATCGGTGATCTGCTGCGCCACCGCCCGGAGGTTGGCGGCGAGTTCCTGCGCCTGGGAGGCGAGCTTGGCGGCTTCGCCGGCGAGTCTGTCGTCCATCGGGGCTCCTAGGAGGCTTGGGCGAGCGAGGGGTGCACGATCCGGCCGTCCTGGGTAACCAGCGTGCCCTTCACCACCTCGTCGTTTGTGTCGATCTTCAGGCTTTTGGTTTCCTTGTCGATCATCGGCGTGATGAAGTTCAGCAGGTTGCGCGAGAACAGCGCCGAGGAATCGGTCGGCACCTCGCCGGGCAGGTTGGCCGGACCGACGATCTTCACGCCGTATTTCTCGACGACCTTGCCGAACTCCGAGAGCGGGCAGTTGCCGCCCTGCTCGACCGCCATGTCGACGATCACCGAGCCGGGCTTCATGGTCTTGACCATGTCCTCGCTCACCAGGACCGGCGCCTTGCGGCCGGGGATCAGCGCTGTGGTGACCACGATGTCCTGCAGCTTGATATGTTCGGCGACCAGCGCCGCCTGCTTGGCCTGGTACTCGGCGGACATCTGCTTGGCGTAGCCGCCCGCGGTCTCCGCCGCCTTGAACTCCTCGTCCTCGACCGCGACGAACTTGCCGCCCAGCGATTGCACCTGCTCCTTGGTCGCCGGCCGCACGTCGGTAGCCGTCACGATCGCACCCAGGCGCCGCGCCGTGGCGATCGCCTGCAGGCCCGCGACGCCGACGCCCATGATGAAGGCGCGCGTCGGGGCGAGCGTGCCGCCGGGCGTCATCATCTGCGGGAAGATGCGGCCGAAACTGTTCGCCGCCAACAGCACCGCCTTGTAGCCCGCGAGGTTGGCCTGCGAGGAGAGGATGTCCATCGACTGGGCGCGGGTGATGCGCGGGATCAGCTCGAGCGCGAAAGCGGTCACGCCCTTGCCGGCCAGCGCCTGCACCAGGCCGGCGTTGGTCAGCGCGCCGAGCGGCGCCATCAAGGTCTGACCCTGGCGCAGCAGGGCGAGCTCGTCGACGCCCTCCTCGGCCGACATCGGCCGCTGGATCTTGAACACGATGTCGCCCGCCGCCGCCGCCGCCGCGGCATCCGGCACGATATTTGCGCCGGCGTCCTGATAGGCCTGGTCGGTGTAGGCAGCGGCGCTGCCGGCGCCGGCCTCGATCGTGATCTCCGCGCCCAGCGCCTTCAGCTTCTTGACGGTCTCGGGAGTCGCGGCCACGCGGGTCTCGTGCGGGCGGCGTTCTTTCAGAATGGCGATTTTCATGGAGCGGGCACCTTGCACAGCGATTTGTTCTTTGCCAAGCCGGTTTTTCGCCGCGCGGGCCGTTGACGATTTACGCATGCAACGGGCGCATGTTAGGGCCAAGCCATGACCGACCGTCCCGTGATCCTGACCGGCTTCCATTTCACCAAGACGACACTGGCCACCATCGGCGAGCGCTACGAGATCGCGGGCCATATGGACAAGCCCACGCCGGCGCACATCCCGCCCGGCGTCGCCGACAAGGTGCAGGCGATTGTCAGCACCGGCAGCGTCGGCCTCTCCGAGGCAATGATGGAGGCGCTGCCGCGGCTCTCCCTCTTCTGCTGCTACGGCACCGGTTACGAGCGGGTCGACCTCGCCGCCGCCCGCAAGCGCAACATCATGATCACCCACGGCGCCGACGCGAACGCCCCCGACGTCGCCGAGATGGCGGTCGCCATCCTGCTCGCCTCGACCCGGCGCATCGTGCGCGCCGACAAGATGATCCGGCGCGGCGAATGGACCAAGCGCATCCCCAACCGCTTCGGCCCGATCGCCGGCCTGACCGGCGGCAAGGTCGGCATCCTGGGCCTGGGCGCGATCGGCCTGGAGTTCGCCAAGCGCATCAAGGGCTTCGACGTCGAGATCGGCTACTGCAACCGCAACAAGCGGACCGACGTCGACTTCCGCTACTTCCCCAACGCGATGGAGCTCGCGACCTGGTGCGACTACCTGATCGTCGCCCTGCGCTCCGACGCCTCCAACCGCCACATCATCAACATGGACGTGCTGAAGGCGCTGGGCCCGCGCGGCCACGTGCTGAACATCTCGCGCGGCTGGGCGGTCAGCGAGGCCGACCTCGCCGAGGCGCTGCGCACCAACGTGATCGAGGGCGCGGCGCTCGACGTCTACGACGAGGAGCCCTACGAGGGCACCGAGCTGCTGGGCCTCGACAACCTGGTGATGACGCCGCATTTCGGTGGCGGCACCGAGCATGCGCAGCGGCGCATGACCCAACTGGTGACGCAGAATCTCGACAACCATTTCACCGGCAAGCCCGTGGTCTCGCCGGTGCCGGAACTGCGCGATCAGGCCGGGGTGTTCAAGCCCAAGGCGGCATAGGCTCCAAGGCGATCACCGCTCGAGCCTCACCGTGACGTCGTAGTAGGCGAGCAGGCTCGCGAGGTTGCGCATCGTGGCCTCGTACCAGCCGTCGCGGTCGGTGCCGCGCGCCGCGACGCCCCAGGCCTCGATCCCGAAATGCCGCGCCAGGAAGATGGCGCGGGCCAGGTGGACGCGCTGCGAGACGATCAGCAGCCGACGCTTGCCGTAGACGTCGCGGGCGCGGCGGATCGAATCCCAGGTGCGCCGACCAAGCGGATCGAGCGTGATCGCCTTGGCCGGCACGCCGCGCGCCACCAGCTCGTCGCGCATGGCGGCCGGCTCGTCGTAGTCGTCGTCGATGCGGTTGCCGCTCACGATGAAGCGGTCGGCCGCGCCGCTGTGCCAGAGGCCGGCGGTGGTATCCATGCGGTAGGACAAGGTCCACTGGTCTTGCCCACGCTTGCCGTAGGGCGAGGTGCCGAGCACCAGGACGGCGTCGACCCGCGGCCAGGCCTGCGGCGCGTCCAGCTCATAGGCGCGGCCCCACGCGTCGAGCGCGGTCCACGCCATCGCCCCAAGCGTCAGGAGTGACGCGATCGCGAGCGCGACAGCCGCCGCGCCGATCCCCAGGAAATGCAGCAGCTTCATCAGTTGGGCGGGTCGACCCCGACGGCGATGGTGGGGCCGGTGTGGCGCGGCGGCGTCTCGAACCAGACGTCGAGATGGGCGCGCACCGCCGACGGATAACGGCGCAGCTCGGTGAAGATGCTGTAGGCGCGCGTCACGTCGCGGGCGGCGAGCCCCCAGGTCTCGATGCCCTCGCGCCGTGCCAGGAAGACGGCGCGGCTGGCATGGAAGCCCTGGCTGACGACGATCAGCCGCTGCTGGCCGAACACCGCGCGGGCGCGCAGCACCGAATCTCGGGTGCGGACGCCGGCGAAGTCGCGATAGATCGCGGCCTCCGGCACACCGCGCTTGATCAACCCGGCACGCATCGCGGTCGGCTCGTCGTAGTCGGGACGGCGGTTGTCGCCGCTCACCAGCAGGTACTTGGCCTTGCCGGCGCGCCACAGCGCAGCCGCGGCATCGAGGCGATACTCGAAGTAGCGGTTGGGCCCGCCCTCCGGCCCGATCGGCGCGGCGCCCAGCACCAGCGCCACGTCGACCTTCGGCAGCGCCCGGGGATCGTCGGCGAGGAAGGGCGCGGCGAAACGCTCGAGCCGGCGGTCGGCGAGCCAGGCGACCAGCACCACCATCAACGCCAGCGCGCCGCCCAGCAGGAGCCCGGCCAGGATCAGCCGCATTGCCTTGCTCGCCTTCCCTGCCCGCTATAGAGCCCCTGCATGCTCCGCCTCAGCCCGCGCATCCGACCTGCCGTTCGAGGCCTTCTACCATGCAGCCGACCGCCTGCGCATGATCGATCGGCCGCACGCGCGCAGCATCGCGGCCCTGCAAACGCCACGTTCGGGGGGCTCGTCCTGGCGCCGGCGCCGTTGTTCTTCGCCGTCGTCGGCCTTGCCCTCTATCGCTACCGGCCGGTGCCGCCGCTCGCCTGGAACGCGCCGCACTGGCTGCGGTCGGGCGTCTTGACGCTGGCTCTCGGCGGGAAGGCCCTGGACGAACTGCAGCGGGCGGCGATCGTTGCCAGGCCGCCCATATGGCTCAGATCCCGTCCTCGCGGTCGAGCTGGGTGAGGATGTCGCCGAAGTCGGTCTGACAGACGAAGCCCATGCGCCGCATCGCCTTGTTCGAATCGTAGACCCGGTCGATGTAGTCGAACATCGTCCAGCCGCGCCGGGCGTAGATCTCGCGGTAGCGCGGAAAGTAGCGATGCACGACCAGCGGCGCGTACTCCATCAGCTGCTCGCAGTCGTCCGGGCTGAACGGCGTCAGCGCCGAGATGATGAAGGTGTCGAAGCCGATCTGCGGCGCGCGGTCGAGCGCCACGATGTGGGCCGAGGCGGCGTCGTGCACGGTGAGGCGGCGGAACAGGAACTCGTTGGCCTTGGTGTTGGCGCTGGACTGGATGATCTCGTGCGCCATGTCGTCTTCCTCGGGGAAGAAGCGCGAGGTGCGCAGGATGACGGTCGGCAGGCCCGACGCCTCGTGCACCATCCGGCAGAGATGCTCGGCCGAGAGCTTGCTGACGCCGTAGATGTTGCGCGGCTCCAGTGTCGTCATCTCCTCGTCGATCCAGAAGGCGCGATCGGCGCCGCGCCTGTGGGCGTCGCGGATCTCCTGCGAGATCATCAGCGACGTGGTCGAGGTGAAGACGAAGCGGTCGACCGTCGAGCCACGCGCCGTCGCCTCCTGTAAGAGGTTCAGCGTGCCCTGCACGTTGGTCTCGATGAAGCGCGTGGCATCGTGGGTGGCGACCTGCGGCTTGTGCAGCCCGCCGGCATGGACGATGCCCTGGATACGATGGTCGCGGATCGCCTTGCGCACCGTGTCGCGGTTGGCGACGGTGTCGACGATGTCGGTGTGGGGGCCGGCCAGCACGTCGAGCCCGACCACGGTGTGACCGGCACGCTTCAGCCGCGGGATCAGGTCCTGCGCCAGCCAGCCGGACGAGCCCGTCACGAGGATGTTCATCAGAGACCCGCGTGCGCCAGGGCGTCCTGCTGGCGGCTGGCCAGCGCATCGACGTCGAAGCCGTCGATCAGGCCCTCGAACAGCCGGTGCCAGTTGATCGACGCCCGCAGGTGGATGAACACGGCGCCCAGGCCGATCGCGGCGCGGTCCATGAACACGAACTCGCGCGGCGGCCGCACGCCGCCCATGCGGCGCAATTCGCCGAACACGTTCTGCGCCATGTCGCGGCCGTGGCCCTCGGCCATGCCTTCGGTCAGGCGGCGCGGACGGTCGTCCATCAGCGGGCCGTAGAGGAACGCAGCCCAGCGGTTCAGCACCGCGATCATGCCGCGGCTCAGGCCGGCGAAGCCCCAGTCCTCGTAGGCCGCCACCGCACGGTCTGTATCGTCGCTCATGAGGGCGCGATAAAGCTCGATCGAGCCGCGGACGAAACGCGGCGGAAAGACGCGCACGCAACCGAAGTCCATCAGGTTGACCGAGCCGTCGGGCCGGACGCTGTAGTTGCCGAGATGCGGGTCGCCGTGGATCACGCCGTAGACATAGAACGGCACGTACCAGGCGCGGAACATGTTGATGGCGAGCGCATCGCGCTCCTCCTGGCTGCGCGCCTTCCAGTTCAGCAGCGGCTCGCCGGCGAGCCAGCTCATGGTCAGCAATCGGTCGGTCGAGTAGTCCGGCACGGTCTCGGGCACGTGGACGTTCGGCTCGTCGCGCAGCATGTGGCAGTAGAGCGCGACGTGCTTTGCCTCGCGGCGGTAGTCGAGCTCCTCGCGCAGGCGGGTCCTGATCTCGGCCTGGATCTCGTCGGTGCGGATCGCCGGGTCGAAGCGCTGGCCGACCGCGAACACCACCTTGAGCTGGTCGAGGTCGGCCTCCAGCGCCGAGGCCATGTCGGGATACTGCAATTTGGCCGCGACCTCGCGGCCCCCAAGCGGATGATTGGCGGGCAGGATGGCGTGATGCACTTGGCCCAGCGAGGCGGCGAACGAGGCTTCCTTGTCGAACTTCCGGAACTTGGCCTGCCAGTCGGGCCCCAGCTCGGTCGCCATGCGCCGCTTCACGAACGCCCAGCCCATCGCCGGCGCGTTGGCCTGAAGCTGCGCCAGCTCGCGGGCGTACTCGGGCGGTAGCGCATCGGGAATGGTGGCCAGAAGCTGCGCCGCCTTCATCAGCGGGCCCTTCAGCCCGCCCAGCGCGCTCTTCAGCTCGGCCGCGTGCTTGTCGCGGTCGAGCGTCCAGCCGAGATAGCGCTCGCCAGCCAGGCGTACGGCGAGGCCGCCGACCGAGGCGCCGACGCGCGCATAGCGGCCAAGCCGGCCGCCCAGCGAGGGGCCTTCGTCGTCCGCCATCTAGAACGTCTCGAGCTCGTCGACGAAGCCTGCGATCACGCCCAACCCCTTGTCCCAGAATGCCGGGTCGGAGGCGTCGAGGCCGAACGGCGCCAGCAGCTCCTTGTGCCGCTTCACGCCGCCCGCCTTCAGCATGTCGAGATACTTGCCCTGGAAGCCCGGCAGGCCCGACTGGTAGGCGGCGTACAGCGAGTTCACCAGGCAATCGCCGAAGGCGTAGGCATAGACGTAGAACGGCGAATGGATGAAGTGCCCGATGTAGGACCAGTAGTGCTTGTACTCGTCGTCGAAGGTGAAGGCCGGGCCCAGGCTCTCGCTCTGCACCGCCAGCCAAATCTCGCCGATCGCGTCGGGCGTCAGCTCGCCCTTGCGCCGCTCCTCGTGCAGGCGCGATTCGAAGTCGTAGAAGGCGATCTGGCGGACCACCGTGTTCAGCATGTCCTCGACCTTGCCGGCCAGCATCGCCTTGCGCGTGGCCTGGTCGGGCGCCGACTTGAGCAGCGACTGGAAGGTCAGCATTTCGCCGAACACCGACGCCGTCTCGGCGAGCGTCAGCGGCGTGTCGGCCATCAGCGCGCCCTGCCGCGCCGACAGGACCTGGTGCACGCCATGGCCGAGCTCATGTGCCAGCGTCATGACGTCCCGCACCTTGCCCTGGTAGTTCAGCAGCAGATAGGGATGCGCCGACGGCACCGTCGGATGGGCGAAGGCGCCCGGCGACTTGCCCGGCCGCGCCGGCGCGTCGATCCAGCCGGTACCGAAGAACTTGGCGCCGACCGACGCCAGCTCCGGCGAGAAGGCGCCGTAGGCATCGAGCACGATCTTCTCGGCCTCGGTCCATGGGATGGTGCGGTCGTCGTGCTCGGGCAGCGGCGCGTTGCGGTCCCAGTACGGCATCGTCTCGACGCCGAACCACTTGGCCTTGAGCTTGTAGTAGCGATGCGCCAGCCGCGGATAAGCGGCCTTCACCGACGTCGCGAGCGCGTCGACGACCTCGTCCTCGACCACGTTGGCGAGGTTACGGAACGACTGCGGCCGCTTGTACTTGCGCCAGCGATCGTCGATCTCCTTGTCCTTGATCAGGGTGTTCATCACCAGCGAGAAGACGGCGATGTTGTCGCCCTGGACCTTGCCGAAGGACTTCGCCGCATCCTTGCGGACCTCGGCATCCTTGCTCGAGAGCTTGTCGAGGATCTGCGACTCGCTCAGCATCTCGTTGCGGAAGGGATAGCGCAGCCGCGCGATCGTCTCGTCGAACAGCCGCGACCAGGCGCTGCTGCCGACCACCGACTGGTCGTACTGGTACTTCTCCAGCTCGTCGGAAAGCTGGTGCGGCCGGAACAGGCGCACGTTGCGCAGCCACGATTCATATTTGGCGAGCGCAGGCTCCTTCAGCTTCGCGGCGAGGTCGGTGTCCTCGATCTTCTTGAGCTCGAGATCGAAGAACAGCAGCTTCGAGCCGACGTCGTTCAGCTTCTCCGACACGTTCTGGGCGAACTGGCCGCGCTTGGGATCGGCCTGATCCTGCGCGTAATAGAGCTGGGCGTAGGCGCCGATCCGGCCCAGCAGGTCGCTGAGCGCCTCGAAGCGCGCCACGGCGGCGCCGAGCGTCTTGCCGTCGAGGCCAGCGACCTTGCCCTCGTAGTCCCTGGCAAAGGACCCGGCATCCTGGTCGGCGCGCTTCAGGTCTGTGTCGAGGTCGGCGCCGGTGGGGCTGGAATAGAGGTCGCTCAGGTTCCAGGTCGGCAGCTCACCCAGCACGGCGTTCATCGACAACTCCTTGGATCGCGGCCACCCGGTCTAGCACGCTTCCCGGAGAGATTGGGATCAGCTCGAAACCCTGCAAGCGGTAGGTCTTTTCATGTACCGCCTCGAACCGTCGTGCCTCTTCGAGACTAATCCGGCGGGCGGCGCTCGGTGTGACGAAACCAAGGCTTTGCACGAAGAACGCGCGCTTTTCATAGAACGCCTCGCGCTTCAGGCGTTCCAGCTCGGCGGTCAGCATTTCCGACGGCGAATAGCCGAGGTAGTCCGCCAGCGCCGCGGTGCAGAAGGCCGAACGGTCATGAAACTGCAGCGGATCGGTCAGGCGTACGCGCCGCCGGGCCTGCAGGGCGACCACCTGATCGATGAAGACAGGCCGCGTCCACGGTTCGGCGATGCCCTTGGCCTGTTCCAGGGCGATGACATCGGTCGCCGCCTCCTCGACGACGCCGTAGCCTTCCCCTTCGAGCTGGCGAAGGATCGCCGTCTTTCCCGATCCCGGCGTGCCGGTCAGGATGAAGCGCTTCATCCCGGATCGGCGGCGATGGCGTCGAGGAACGGGCCGACCAGCAGCGCGGCGAAGGGCTCGCACTTCGCCGGGTCGCTCTCCTTGTAATGCCCCTCCGCATCGAGGAGGTTCATCGTGCCCAGCAGACGGCCATTGTAAAGCACCGGGATGTTCATCGCCGATTCGCAGCCCAACGACACGATCAACTCGTGATCGAAGAACGTCCACTGGATGTCCTTCTTGTTGTAGCCGACCCAGGCCTTCTTCTGGCCGAGGATCTGCTTGTGCCACTCGGTCTCCTTGATCTCCTTGTAGCCGCCGACCGGATATTCCCTGGGCATGTTGCTGTACATGCGCTTCACCCGCTTGCCGTTGGGCGCCACGTAGAGAAGCGTGAACAGCTTGTGGCCGACGACCTCGGCCATGCCCTTCTCGACCGCCTTGAAGATGGCGTCGGTCGGACCGGACCTCACGGCGGCGATGCAGGACTCGAGTGGGCTCATGGCTTTCCTCCAACTAGCGGTGCGCGCGGGATGCGTTCGGGCAGCAGGCCCTTGGGCATCAGGCGCAGCACCAGGATCAGGGCGACGGCGATCAGCAGCTCCTTCAACGCCGCGCGTTGCACGGCGGTGACGGCCGGGATCAGCTCGACGAAGAAGCGTGCCGATTCGAGCAGCGCGATCAGCAGGTAGGCGCCGACCAGCGCGCCGGCCGGGCTGCCGACACCGCCCGACGCGACAGCCAGGAAGATGTAGACCGTGATCAGCGGCAGGAACAGGTCGGGCGCGATGTACGAGGTGAAGTGCCCATAGAGCGCGCCGGCGAGGCCGGCGATCGCTGCCGACAGCGCGAAGGCCTGCGCCTTGAAGCGCAGCACCGGCTTGCCGGCGACCTGCGCCACCTGCGCATCCTCGCGGATCGCGCGCAATGCGCGGCCGTAGGGCGAGCCGTCGATGCGGCGCATCAGCCAGTACACCAGCAACAGCACGACCAGCAGGATCGGCAGGTAGACGGCATTGAAGTACTCGCGGCCCAACGCCACGCGCCATGGGCCGGGGATGCCCGAGATGCCATCGGTGCCGCGGGTCAGCCAGATCTCGTTGGAGGCGACCAGGCGCACGACCTCGGCAAAGCCCAGCGTGACGATGGCGAGATAGTCCTCGCGCAGGCGCGTGGTCGACAGCACCACGACCAGGCCGGCCGCACCGCCGACGATCAGCGCCAGCACCCAGCCGGCAAGGATCGGCATGTGACCGGTCGTGGTGGTCAGCGCCGAGGCATAGGCGCCGACGGCGAAGAACCCGGCGAGGCCCAGGTTCACCATCCCCGTCCCGCCCCAGATCAGATTGAGGCTGAGCGCCAGCAGGCCGTAGATGCTGCCGATGGTGGCGATGAAGAGCAGATAGTTCAGCATCAGAAGGCCCGCTCGCCGAGCAGACCGCGCGGCCGGAGGCTGAGCACGATCAGAATGGCGAAGAAGCCGACCGCGGCGCGGTACTGCGAGCCGACGACCAGCACCGACACCTCTTCCGCGATACCGATCAGGAAGGCGCCCAGCACCGCGCCGGGCGCGCTGCCCAGCCCGCCCAGCACGGCGGCAGCGAAGATCGACAGCAGGACGCGCGTGCCGGTCAACGGATCGATCGAGCTGTCGAGCCCGAGCAGCATGCCGCCCATGCCGACCAGGCCCATGCCGACGAAGCTCGCCATCATCGCCACGCGCTGCGGCCGGATGCCCTTGAGCGCCGCGAGATCGGGATTGTCGGCCGAGGCCCGCATCGCCTTGCCGATGCGGGTGAAGGCGAGCGCGGCGAACACCGCCAGCATGATGGCGAGGGCAATCGCCATGGTCTCGAGCTGCTGCGGGTTGAAGCGGACCTCGCCGATCCGCATGTCGCGCGCGATCGGCCGGTCGTAGCCGCGCATATCGTTGCCGAAGAGCAGCCGCACCACGTTCTCCAGCACCAGGCCCGAGGCGATCGAGGCGATGGCGGCCGGCAGCGCGCCCTGCTTGACCAGCGGCATGTGCGCTGCGCGATCGAGGAACAGGCCGGCCGCACCGGCGATGGCGAAGGCCACGGCGAGCGAACCCACGATCTGCAGGCCCGCGCCATAGGCGACGTAGCCCGCAAACGCACCGAGCGTGGCGATGCCCGAGACCGAGAAGTTCGGGAAGCGCAGCACGGCGAACATCGCCGTGAAGCCGATGGCGGGCACCGCCAACAGCGCGCCCGACACCAGCCCGTTCAGGAGGGCTTGGACGAGGAGGGTCAAGTCGTCAGGCGACCTTCACCAGCGTGGCCTTGCCGGCCTTGACCTGCTCGTAGCGGAACTTGCAGTCGAGGATGTCGCCCTTGTCGTCGAAATCGCACGGACCGGAGGCGCCGGTATAGTCGACCTTCTCGCCCGCCGCGATCGCCTTCAGCCCGTCGACCGCGTTGTCGACGGTCTTGCCGCCGCCCTGGGTGATCTTGCGGATGTTGTCCTTGATGGCGGTGCCGGTCGTCGCCTTGGCGACCGCCATCGCCATCAGCACCATGTTGGTGTGGTCGTAGACCTGGCTGGTGTAGGGGTCGGGATTGGCGAGCCCGCTCATCTTCTTGACCCGCTCCAGGGCCGTGCTGCCCTCGGCGACCGACGGCGCGTAGGTGTAGACGCCTTCAACGACCTCGTTCTGGCCGATCTGGTCGATCAGCTTCTGGTTCACCGCATAGGCCTGGCCGATGATCTTGCCCTTGTAGCCGGCGCGATAGAGATCCTTCAGCAGCACGATGGTGTCGGGCGTGTAGCCGGCGCAGAAGATCGCGTCGGGCGCAAAGCGCATCGTCTGGTCGACCTCGGTGCGGTAGGTCGTCTTCTTGTCGTCGTAGATCTGGCCGCCGTGCGTGCCGCCCGCCTTCTTCATCGTCTCGCCCAAGACCTCGATGCTGCGCTGGGCGAACGGCGTCTGCGGCACCAGGGTGTAGGCCTTCTTGGCGCCGAGCGAGAGCAGGAACTCGCCGCAGCGCGTCACCTGCAGCACGGTGTTGGGCTGGGTGCGCACCAGATAGCCCTGATGCGGCAGCAGCGTGATCGAATCCGCGCCCGACACGGTGCACAGGAAGGTCTTGCTCTCCCAGCACAGCGGCGCCACCGCCGTCGTCACCGCCGAGGCCCAGGTGCCCATGATCGCCGACACCTTGTCGACGTCGATCAGCTTGCGCGCCGCGCGCACGCCGGCATCGGGATTGGTCTGGTCGTCCTCGCTCACGAGCTGGACCTTGCGGCCGAGCACGCCGCCCGCCGCGTTCACCTCGTCGACCACGGCCGCCGCGACCTTGGCCATCACCGGACCGTAGGGACCGCCCGCGCCGGTGAGCGGCGTCAGCGTCGCGATCCTGATGGGCTCGCCCTGCGCCCGCAGCACCGCCGGTGCGACGACCGCGGCAACGCCCGAAAGCAGCGCCGTACGGCGCCCGATGGCCAGACGATTCATTGGAAGTCCCCTCTGTTCCCCGAAAGCATAGGCGGGGCTGAGCCGCCGAGAAAGAGATCGCGCACCGTCGGATCGGACGCCAGCTCGGCCGCCCGCCCCTCGCGCTCGGCGCGGCCCTGCACCAGCACATAGGCGCGCGCCGACACCGCCAGCGCCTCCAGCGCATTCTGCTCGACCATCAGGATCGCGACCCCGCCCTCGTTCAGGGCAACGATCGTGCCGAACAGCTCCTCGGCGGCGCGCGGGCTCAAGCCCGCTGTCGGCTCGTCGAGCAGCAGCAAGGCCGGCGCGTTCATCAATGCCATCGCCATGGCGAGGATCTGGCGCTGCCCGCCGCTCAGCGTACGGGCGGCGGCGCGCCGCTTGTCGGCCAGCATGGGGAAGCGGCCGTAGAGCTCGTCCATCCTCGCCCGCGTCGCCGCGCGGTCGAGGAAGCCGCCCATCTCGAGGTTCTCGGCGACCGTCATGGTGCCGAACACGTTGCGTTCCTGCGGCACGAAGCTTAGGCCGCGCCGGCTGATGTCGGGCGCCGCCAGCCCGGCGACGTCGCGATCCTTGAAGCGGACGTGGCCGGCGCGCGGCCGCAACAGACCCGCGATCAGCTTGAGCAGGGTCGACTTGCCCGCCCCGTTCGGGCCGATCAGGGCGACGATCTCGCCCGGCTCGACGGTGAGTGCCGCGCCGCGCACGATTTCGTCGGCAGCGCCGTAGCCGCCGCGCAGCTCGGTTACGGAGAGGAGGGTCATTTCGTCCCACCTCCCCCTTCAAAGGGGGAGGGGCCCGCGTCTTCGCGGGCGGAGGGGTCATCAGCAACGATTTGCCGCCCACGACCCCTCCGTCGCGGATAGGGCACTTTCACGCGGAGCGTGAAAGTGCCGACGCGCCACCTCCCCATATGAATGGGGAGGGAAAGAGTGAGCAGGATCATGCCGCGCGCCTTCCCAAATAGGCTTCGCGCACCCGATGATCGGCGCGCACCGAATCGAACGTTCCTTCCGTCAGCACCTGGCCCTCGGCCATGACGATCACCGGATTGCAGAGCTGGGCGATGAATCCCATGTCGTGCTCGATCAGCAGCACGGTGATGCCGCGCTTGGGCAGCTCGAGCAGCCGTTCGCCGATCTCGTTCTGCAGGGTCGGATTGACGCCGGCCGTCGGCTCGTCGAGCAGCACCAGCCTGGGCGCGGCCATCAGGGCACGGCCGATCTCCAGCAGCTTCTTCTGGCCGCCCGACAGCGCCGTCGCCGGATTGTCGATCAGCTCGTCGAGCCTGAGGAATCGCGCCGTCTCCCACGCCCGCTCGGCGAGCTCCGCCTCGCGCTGTCGCGCCGCCCGCGTGCCGACAATCGCCTGCCACAGCGTCTCGCCCGGCTGGTCGCGGCCGTAAAGCATCAGATGCTGGAACACCGAGAGCTTGGGGAAGCCGCGCGCCACCTGGAAGGTGCGCACCAGCCCGGCGCGGCTCACCGCGTCGGGCGCCAGGCCCGAGATCTCGCGGCCATCGAAGCGGATCGACCCGGCATCCGGCGGCACCAGCCCCGACACCACGTTGAACAGGGTCGTCTTGCCCGCACCGTTCGGGCCGATCAGTCCGGTGATGCCGCCCGCCTGCACCGTCATGTCGACGCCGCGCAGCACCTCCAGACCATAGAAGGCGCGGCGCAGGTTGGCGATTTGGAGCAGCGACATGTCCCGCCACTATAGTATGCGCTCCTGAAGCTTGCGATGTGGGTAGGACCACATTGCGTGGCTGCCGGCTGCTCGGTACCGTCCGCGCGGGTGAAAGCAATCCAAATACATGGCGGTGTATCGGGGCGCGCATGCACCTTGGCGCGGTCGCTCATCGTCGCGCTCTGCGTCCTGTTCATTGGCCTGCCGCAACTCCTGTCGTCATTCCACGACTCGCAGCGCTACGCCACGGCGACCGAGTCGGACTGGGAGGGTACAAACAACTCGCTGGAAAGCGCCACGTGCGCCCGCAAGACCGGCAAATGGCTGCTGCAGCTCTGCGATGGCGACCGGATCGTGCCGTTCAGCGCGGAAGACCCGGGTCAGGCCCTGCTGATGAGCGCCTGGGCTCGTCTTGCGGGCCGGGACGCGACGGTGATGGATGTGGCCCGGCTCAATCTCGGCATCAACGCGCTGGGCCTGGTCGTCCTCGTGGCAACGCTGATCACTTTCGGCACCTTCGCGACCGCCGTCGTGGTGCTGATCCTCGGCCCTACCGTCTTCCTCTCATGGTTCGATACGCTGCCGCATTGGGCACTGATCGGCACGGTCTCGATGCAGCTCATCCTGCCGCTGGCGCTGATCGCCCGTGCCAGGAGCTGGCTGTCGCCGACCGTCTCCGGCCTCCTGATCGCGGTCGGGCTGCTGTTGCTGGCATTCGCCTCCCTGCTGCGCGAGGTCGTGGGCCTGTCGGTGCTACTGGTCACGATCGTCGCCGGCATCTGGGCTCTGTGGCACGACCGGCATCGACGGCGACGGTGGATGGCGACGATCGCGATCCTCGCGGCCGCCGTCGTGGCATCGCAATCATCGCGGCTGGTCATTACGGCACGGAACGCGGCCTACGCGCTCGACGCCGCCAATCTTCCGGCCACGCACGGCATGTCGCATACGCTCTACATCGGTTTGGGCGCCGTTCCGAACAAGTGGGGCATCCGATACGACGACGCAGTCGGACGCGAGGCCGCCGCCGCTGCAGAGCCGGGCGTGGCGATGTACTCCAAGGACTATTTCCGCGTGATGAGCGCACTCTACTGGGCCAAATGGCGGGAAGATCCCGGTGAGGTCGCCCGCATCTATCTCGTGAAGCTCGGCATCCTTCTCGGCGACAGCGTGATCGAGCTGACGCCGCCGCTGGGGGTGCTGCTCGTGCTGGTGACCGCCATTCAGCTGCTGGCGCGCCATCGGCGCTGGACCGCGGGCGACCGTGGCGGCGAAACGCGGCTTGCGATCAACCTGATCGTCCTGGGGCTGATCGGCCTGATCATGGCGCAGGCCATGCTCGCGACACCGACGCGGCTCTATACGATGCCGATCGGGCCGCTCATCTTGGTATTGGTGGGCATCGCGGTCGAAAATCTGGCGAGTTGGGCGTGGCGAACGATAGCGAGACCGACCACTCAATCGCCCTGAACGTCAGAGCCGGTTGTATTCCTTGAACCACTCTACGAATTTCGGCACGCCCTCGGCCACCGTCACTTTCGGCTCCCAGCCGAAATCCCGGGTCGCGGCGGTGATGTCGGCCGAGGTCTCCTGCATGTCGGCGGGCTCGCCGGGCTTGAGCTCGATGCGGGCCTCGCGGCCGAACGCCTTCTCGAACAGCTTGATGACGTCGAGGATGTCTTCGCTGCGCGAGGCGGCGAGATTGTACAGGCGGTGGCTCGGCGCTTCGGCCGGCTTGTCGAGGACGGCGAGCGTGCCGGCGACGATGTCGTCGACGTAGGTGTAGTCGCGCTTCACGAAGCCCAGGTGATAGAGATTGATCGGCGTGCCCTCGTGGATCGCCTTGGCGAAGATGTAGGGCGACATGTCCGGCCGGCCCCACGGCCCGTAGACCGTGAAATAGCGCAGGCCGGTCGCCCGCATCTTGTGCAGATGGACATAGGTCTCGGTTAGCAGCTCGTCGGCGCGCTTGGTGGCGGCATAGAGCGAGATCGGATGGTCGACGCGGTCGTCGATGGCGAACGGCTGCTTGCGGTTGGCGCCATAGACCGACGAGGACGAGGCATAGACGAAATGCTTGAGGTCGGGCAGCCGGCGCGCCAACTCCAGCATCACCAGGTGCCCCATGACGTTGGTGTTCACGTAGAGGTACGGATCGACCAGCGAATGGCGGACGCCCGGCTGGGCGGCGAGATGCACGATGCGGTCGATCGGATGCTGCTGGGCGAGCGCCAGCATGGCGTCGCGATCGGTGATGTCGGCCTCGAGGAAGGTGAATCCGCGGTCCTCGCGCAACGGCTTCAGCCGCGCGAACTTCAGGACGGGATCGTAGTAGTCGCTGAAATTGTCGATGCCGAGGACCCGTTCGCCCCTAGCCAACAAGGCTTTCGCGACGTGCGAGCCGATGAAGCCGGCGGCACCGGTGACGAGGATGGACATGGACGATTGGGGCCGAGACTGGGGAACGCGGGCGGGTGATTACAACGTTTCATGCGGAAACGAAACCTTGAAACGGTAACCGCGTTTTGCGCGGGCAAGGCATTGGGAAAACGTCTTTTTTTGGCGCGACCCGCGTTCCATGTTGAAGGACGCAACATTCTGTCGTTACCGTCCCCATATCGGTGGTCTGGGAGGGCTCCATGTCCCAAGCAATAACCCTGGACGATAAGTATGCACTGGAAAGCGGCCGGGTCTATCTGACCGGCACGCAGGCGCTGGTCCGGCTGCCCATGATGCAGCGCCAGCGCGACCTGGCCGCCGGCCTCAACACCGCCTGTTACATCTCGGGCTATCGCGGCTCGCCGTTGGGCGGCTTCGACCAGGCGCTCTGGCAGGCCAAGCGCTTCATCAAGAAGAACCACATCGAGTTCCAGCCCGGCGTCAACGAGGACCTCGCGGCCACCGCCCTGTGGGGCACCCAGCAAATCCACCTCTACCCCGGCGCCAAGTACGACGGCGTCTATGGCATGTGGTACGGCAAGGGCCCCGGCGTCGATCGCTCGGGCGACGCCTTGAAGCACGCCAACTATGCCGGGACGTCGGAGCACGGCGGCATCGTGGCGCTGGCCGGCGACGACCACATGGCCAAGTCGTCGACCGTGGCGCACCAGAGCGAGCCCGCCTTCATGGCCGCCGGAATCCCGGTCATCCATGCCGCCTCGGTGCAGGAGTATCTCGACCTCGGCCTGCACGCCTTCGCCCTCTCCCGCTATTCCGGCTTGTGGGTCGGCTTCAAGGTGCTGGCCGAGACGGCCGATTCCTCGGCGTCGGTCCTTGTCGATCCCCACCGGGTCGAGATTCACCTCCCGACCGACTTCATCCTGCCGCCCGACGGCCTGCACATCCGCTGGCCGGACGACTGGCTCGGCCAGGAGCGCCGCGTCATCACCGTGAAGCATCCGGCGGCGCTCGCCTACTGGCGCGCCAACCGGCTCGACCGACTTATGCTGGGCCGCCCGGACGCGCGCTTCGGCATCGTCACGGTCGGCAAGTCCTATCTCGATGTCCGCCAGGCCCTCGACGAGCTTGGCATCGACGATGCCGAGGCCGAACGCCTCGGCATCGCCGTTTACAAGGTGGCGATGGCCTGGCCGCTCGAGACGCAGGGCGCCGTCGCCTTCGCCGAGGGCAAGCGCGAAATCCTCGTCGTCGAGGAGAAGCGGTCCATCATCGAGCAGCAATTAAAAGACGCGCTGTTCAACGCGCCGGCCGACCGCCGGCCGGTCGTGGTCGGCAAGACCGACGAGCGCGGCCAGAAGCTGTTCAAGTCCGATGGCGAGCTCACGCCGTTCGAGATCGGATCGGCGCTGGTGGCGCGGCTCGGCCTGGAGGCCTTCAGCGAGCACACCAAGCAGCGCTTCGACGGGCTGAAGCGCAAGGCCGGGCGCCAGGTGCGCAACGAGGCCGGCATGGCCCGCGTCCCCTATTTCTGCTCCGGCTGCCCGCACAACACCTCGACCAAGGTGCCCGACGGCTCGATGGCGATGGCCGGCATCGGCTGCCATACGCTGGCGATCGGCATGGAGCGCAACACCAAGACCTTCACCCACATGGGCGCCGAGGGCGCGCCGTGGGTCGGCGCGTCGCACTTCACCGAGATGCCGCACGTCTTCCAGAACCTGGGCGACGGCACCTATTTCCACTCGGGCTATCTTGCGTTGCGCCAGGCGGTCGCGACCAACACCACCATCACCTACAAGATCCTGTACAACGACGCCGTCGCCATGACCGGGGGCCAGCCGCACGACGGCAACGTCCATCCCTGGACGATCAGCCAGCAGGCCCATGCCGAGGGCGTGCGCCGCATCGCACTGGTGAGCGACGACCCCGACAAGTATCCGATCGGCACCGAATGGGCGCCGGGCGTCACCTTCCATCACCGCGACGAGCTCGACGAGGTGCAGCGGAGCCTGCGCGAGTATAAGGGCGTGTCGGTGCTGATCTACGATCAGACCTGCGCCGCCGAGAAGCGCCGCCGCCGCAAGCGCGGCACCTACCCCGATCCCAACAAGCGGGTGTTCATCAACCAGGCGGTCTGCGAGGGCTGCGGCGACTGCTCGGTTGCCTCGAACTGCCTGTCGGTGACACCGGTCGAGACCGAGTTCGGCACCAAGCGCGCCATCGACCAGTCGTCCTGCAACAAGGACTTCTCGTGCCTCAACGGCTTCTGCCCGAGCTTCGTGACGGTCGAAGGCGGCAGCCTGCGCCACGGTAAGGCGATGGGAGGCAAAGCGGCCGTCGCCAAGGCCGCCGACAAGCCGGCCGAGTCGCCGCTGCCGGCCGCGCCCGCGCTGCCGTCGGTCGCCGACCATCCCTACGGCGTGCTGATCACCGGCATCGGCGGCACCGGTGTCGTGACCATCGGTGCCATCATGGGCATGGCCGCGCACATCGAAGGCAAGGGCGCCACCGTGCTTGACCAGCTCGGCATGGCGCAGAAGGGCGGCGCAGTCATCAGCCACGTGCGCGTCGGCGCCTCGCCCGAGGCGCTGCATGCGGTGCGGCTGGGCGCCGGCGGCGCCAACCTGCTGCTTGGGTGCGACCTGGTCGTCAGCGCCAGCCCCGATGCGCTCGCCAAGCTCGAGCCCGGCGCGTCGAAGGCCATCGTCAACACGCAGGAAACCATCACCGGCGACTTCACGCGCCATCCCGATCTTGCCTTCCCGTCGAACACGCTGAAGCTCTCGATCGAGGCGGCGGCCGGCGCCGATGCCTGCGACTTCCTCGAAGCGAGCCAGCTCGCCACCGCGCTGATGGGCGATTCGATCGCCACCAACCTCTTCATGCTGGGCTACGCCTACCAGAAGGGCCTGATCCCGATCGGCCACGAGTCGCTCGAGCGCGCGATCGAGCTGAACGGCACGGCGGTACCGATGAATCTCGGCGCCTTTCGCTGGGGCCGCCGCGCCGCGGCGGACCGTGCCGCGGTCGAGGCGCTGATCACGCCGCCGGCCGACAATGTCGTGCCGCTGCGACGGATCTCGACCGTCGACGACGTCATCGCGAGCCGGGTCAAGCACCTCACCGGTTACCAGAATGCAGCCCTCGCCGAGCGCTATCGCGCGCTGGTCGAGCGCGCGCGCACCGTCGAGCAGAGGACGATGCCGGGCGAAACGGCGCTCACCCAGGCGGTGGCGCGCTACTATGCCAAGCTGCTCGCTTACAAGGACGAGTACGAAGTCGCGCGGCTTTTCACCGACGCGGCCTTCGCTGCCCAACTCAACGGCCAGTTCGAAGGTGATTACAAGCTCAAGTTTCACCTCGCGCCGCCGTTGCTCGCCGAGCGCGACCCCAAGACCAACCATTTGAAGAAACAGGAGTTTGGCCCCTGGATGGTCACAGCCTTCCGGGTGCTGGCGAAGCTCAAGGGATTGCGCGGCACGGCGTTCGACATCTTCGGCTACAGCGCCGAGCGCCGGCAGGAACGCGCCCTGATTCGCGAGTATGAGGGGCTGATCGACGAGCTATTGGGGGGACTCGCCCAAAACAATCATTCCCTTGCGGTCGGGCTGGCATCGATCCCCGACGACATCCGCGGTTACGGTCACGTGAAGGATGCCCACCTCGCCAAGGCGCGGCGCAAACAAGATGATCTTTTGTATCGGTGGCGTCATCCGTCGGTTGCAAAACAGGCCGCGGAGTAGGAAAATTTCGAATAGGGCGGAACCGTGGCGGGAACTCTTCGTTAGGTTCGTCAGCCCACCTACCCGATGGGGGATCTGCTAGATGATTAAGAAACTTCTCATTGCGTTCGCTGCCGCTTCTCTCGTCGCCGCCTGCAGCAGCGAGCCTCCACCGCCTCCACCTGCGCAGCCCCAGCCTGCACAGGCGACCTCGTTCATGGTCTTCTTCGATTGGGATCGCTACAACCTTTCCCCGCAGGCTGAGAGCACGATCGGCCAGGCGGCCGCTGCCTTCAAGCAGACGGGTGCTGCCCGCGTCGTCGCGACCGGTCATGCCGACCGCTCCGGCCCCGAGAACTACAACATGGCGCTGTCGCTGCGTCGCGCGAACGCGGTCAAGGACTCGCTCGTTCGCAACGGCGTGCCGGCCGGCGCGATCCAGGTGATCGGCAAGGGCGAGACCCAGCCGCTCGTCCCGACCGCCGACGGCGTGCGCGAGCCGCAGAACCGTCGTGTCGAGATCGTCATCGGCGAGGGCCAGGCCGCGGTGCCGGCGGTCTTCGCCGATCCCCGCTCCTACTGTAAGGCGTTGAGCGACAAGTGGCGCCAGTATCGCAACGCGCAGGTCGACACGGTCGAGGCCGCGGCGATCGCCAAGTGCGAAGCCGGCAACTATGCCGAAGGCATCCCGGTCCTCGAGGACGCCCACATCAAGGCCAAGATCCCGCTGCCGGCTCCTGGCTATCGCTGGCCGGGCCGTCCCTACACGCCGGCCTAAGGCATCCTGACATCGACGGAAAAGGCGGCCCCCGGGCCGCCTTTTTCTTTGGCCGGCAACCTCCGGAGCGGGGGAAAATCCGGGCCCCTTTGCCTTTGCGCGCCAAAAGCCTTAAAAGGCGTTCGCGGCCCGGTGGGATGGGTCGCCCCGTACTTGGGAGTTCAGGTGTGAACCACGTCCTGGTGGGCGCTCTGATGTTCGTCTTCGGAGTAGCCTTCACCTTCGGAGCGGCCACGGCTGTGCAGGCTTGGCACATGTCGAAGCAGGCTCCGGCCGATCAGGGCCCGGTCATCGACCAAGCCTTGCTGCGCCCGGCGTTCGACTATCGCCGCCGCTCCAACGATTGCGCCCCGGCCTCGCTGTGGCCGCAGCCGGTCAACGCCTCTTCCGCGATCCGGCAGTACTAGTTTCGCTCCATTGACACGCTCGCGCGCGGCGGCGCCCAATCGGGCCAGCCTCGCGGAGGGTCCTGTATGAGCACTGTCACCGCCTTGCCCGTCAAAGCCGATCCGGTGGCGCGGGCGCGTGCCCTCGCCACCGCGCTCGAGGCCGCCGCCGACGAGATCGAGCGGACGCAGGAAATCCCCGAGCCGCTGCTCGGCCAGCTGCACGAGGCGAGGCTGTTCCGCATGCTGCTGCCGCGCTCGGTCGGCGGCGATCAGGTCGAGCCCTGGGTCTACATGCGCGCCATCGAGGAGATCGCCCGGTGCGACGGCTCGGTCGGCTGGAACAGCTTCGTCGCCAACAGCTCGGCCCTGATCGCGCCCTACATCCCGATCGAGGCGGCGCGCACCATCTACAGCGACCCGCGCGGGCTGATCGCCTGGGGCCCGCCCAACCAGCATCGCGCCATTGCGGCGCCCGGCGGCTACCGGGTCACCGGCGAATGGCACTTCGCCTCGGGCTCGCGCCAGGCCAACTGGATGGGCGCGCACTGCCACGTCGTCGAGCCGGACGGCTCGCTCAGGCTGAACCGCTTCGGCCGGCCGACCGTGCGCACCCTGCTGATGCCCAAGGACCGCGTCACGCCGATCCGCGACTGGAACACGCTCGGCATGCGCGGCACGGCGTCGGAGGGCTATTCCATCACCGATGTGTTCGTGGCGGAGGCGTTCTCCGGCACGCGCGAGGACCCGACCTTGCGCCGCGACCGCGGGCCGCTCTACGCCTTCACCACCCAGGGCCTCTATGCCGTCGGCGTCGCCGGCGTAGCGCTCGGCATCGCCCGCGCCATGCACGAGGCCTTCATGGCGCTCACCGTCGACAAGGTGCCGCGCTACATGGCGCGGCTGGCCGACAACCCGGTGGTGCAGTCGATGGTGGCGCACAACGAGGCCGCCCTCGGCTCGGCGCGCGCTTACTTGGTCGACATCCTGAAGGAGTGCTGGGCTGGCGCCGACGACATCGAGCCGCTGGCCTCGGCCGACCGCGCGCGGGTGCGGCTGGGCTGCAGCCAGGCGATCCGCGCCGCGCTCGACGTCACCGATGCGGTCTACAAGGCGGCCGGCACCTCGGCGATCTTCCTCGGCACGCCATTCGAGCGGCGCTTCCGCGACATCCACACGCTGTCGCAGCAGATCCAGTCGCGCGAGGCGCATTTCGAGACCGTCGGCAAGGTCATGCTGAACGGCGACCCCGACAACAGCTTCCTCGGCTGAGGCCTACTTCGCGACGATCCAGGCTTTGATCTTGTCGACGGTCTCGCGCTCGATGCCGTTGTAGCCGTGATAGGCGAAGGCCTCGCAGTCGTCGCCGGTCGATTTGCCGCCGTCCATCTCGATCAGCTCGGTGCCGTAGTTGCGATGCGACGCCTCGCCCGATGACGGGCGGGTGACCCGGCAGGCGTCCATGCGGTGCAGCACGATCAGGTGCCGGCTCCTGAACTTGCGCGGATCGAAGGTGGCGATGCCGTTCATCGACGAGGAATGCACGAAGCCCGCGACCTTGCCGTCGAGCGGCATCGACAGGGCCATCGTCGATTCGGTGCTGCGCGACGTGCCGACCATGTAGACCTTGAGCGGACCGAAACGCTTCTGCAGGTCGCCGACGATGGCCAGGATGCGGTCGGACGAGGTCGTGGCGTCGGTCGAGGCCGAGACGAACGGGCCGGTCGCGAACAGCGCGCGCGAGCGAACGAGGAAGTTGCCGCCGGCGCGGAAAGCCAGCCTGCCGCCGGTGCCGATCTGAGGATCGAGGATGCCCGGTCCGCCCGGCATCAGGATGACGGCATAGACCGGCTGCCCGCCGCCCGTCAGCATGTAGGAGAACGACCCGGCCGAGGCCAGCTCGTCGGCCGCCCGCGCGGTTCCCGCAAGGCAGGCCAACGCAAGGAGACTACCCAGGAACCGCCGCATTTTCGGACCGTAGCACAAATTTGTCGGTTATCCGCCGCCACCGCGGCGCCTCCGAGCCGTTAGGTAGATATGGAAGCCCCTCCTCTCGAACGGAAACTCGTCGCCATCCTGGCCGCCGACGTCGAAGGTTACAGCCGGATGATGGAGATCGACGAGGAGGGCACGCTCGCGATCCTGTCGGCCCATCGCAGCATCACCGATGAACTGATCGCCCAGCACGGCGGGCGGATCTTCAACACCGCCGGCGACAGCGTGCTGGCCGAGTTCGCTTCGGTCTTCGCGGCGGTGGACTGCGCGGTCGACATCCAGCGCGAGCTTGCCTTCGCCAACGCGCCGCTCGACGAAGCCAAGCGGCTGAAATTCCGTATCGGCATCAATGTCGGCGACGTGATGGTCAAGGATGGCGACATCTTCGGGGATGGCGTCAATATCGCCGCCCGCCTCGAAGGCCTCGCCGAGCCGGGCGGAATCTGCATATCGCGCGGCGTGCGAGACCAGATCCGGCACAAGCTGCCGCATATGTTCGAGGACCTGGGCGAGCAGGCGGTCAAGAACATCGCCCAGCCGGTGCGCTGCTTCCGCATCCTACCGCGCGAAGGCAAGCCCACGCCGCCGCCGACGCCCGAGCCGATCGCGCTCCAGACCGAGCCCCCCAAGGCGGCCACCGCAGCCGCTCCCGACCCCAAGGCGGTCGAGCTGGTGTTCTGGGACTCGATCAAGGACAGCCTGCGCGCCGCAGACTACGAGGCCTACCTCGAGCAGTATCCCGGTGGCGCCTTCGCGACGCTCGCACGGGCACGGCTGGCCGAGCTGCTCGACTCGGGCGGCGCCGCGCGCGATCCGGCGGAGCGCGAGATCGAGCTCGCCTTCTGGGACTCGGTGCGCGAGCTCGACAACATCGAATCGCTGCGGGCCTATCTCGACAAGTATCCGACCGGCGAGTTCGTCGCCCTGGCCGAGATCCGCCTCAAGGAGCTCGCCGAGACTCCGAGGACGACGGCTACTGCACCGTGACGCGCTGGCTGTGTTGCACGGCGGCCTGTCCGTCCTGCGGCGCGACCTCGGCGACCTCGCAGCCCGGCAGCAGCGCGCCGATCTTCATCGACACCTCGACGAATCGCGTGCCGCCCTCGTCGATCAGCACCTGGCCGGCGCCGGTCTTGTCGCCGATCCTGCAATCGACCTCGATCGGGCCCGGCGGGCCCTCGAGCCGCAGATAGGTGTTGGAGCCGAGCTGCGCGGTGCGGCCGCCGACGACCTGCACGTCGATCGGTCGGGCGAGGCCCATGTAGCCGGTGCGATAGACATAGAGCGCACCCTTGCCGGGCGCGGGCGGCGGAAAGGCCTTGGCCGCCTGGTCGGCCTGCGGGTCGGCCATCGGCACCTGCGCGCAGCCGGACAGGACCAGCGCGGCGGCGATCACGGCTTTGCGGATCACGGGCATTCTCCCAGTTTGCGTCAGGGTCATTGAAGCGCGGTGCGGCGTCGGCGTGTCGGCGATTTGAAGGCAACTCGCGGGCGGGCGCGGCGTTCCCTCCCTGCCATGGATTCCAAGAAGCCCAAGCCCCACGACCACGAACCCAGCCTGGACGAGAAGCTCGACCGTGCGCTGGAAGACACCTTCCCGGCCAGCGATCCGGTGTCGATCACCGAGCCTGCCCCGGCGCCGAAGAAGAAGGGCGACTAGCTCAGCGCTGCCACCACGACCGCTGCGGCTGCGAATAGCCGCGCTGTTCCATGCAGTTGGCGATCAGCCGATCGGAGCGGCGGACGTCGTCGTAATTCGCCATGTCGCTCGGCAGCGTGGTCTGGCCGTAGCGCTCGTAGTTGCCGGCGAACACTTCGCGGCGCGAATCGTCGATGTTGCGCCGGGTCTTCATGTAGTCGTTGACGGTCGCGCGGCACAGCTCGCGGTCGCGCGCGTACTTCTCCGGACTGGCGTTGGCCTTGGCATCGCTCGCCGCCCGCGCGGAGTCGTCCTGCTGCTGCTGTGCGCACGCCGCCAGCAGCAGGATCGCGAGGAGGCCGAGGCGCCGCATCACTTCGCCCCGCCGACTGCGGCCTCGATCGCCTTCAGGGCATCGGACGCCTTGGCCGCATCGGGGCCGCCGCCCTGCGCCATGTCGGGCCGGCCGCCGCCGCCCTTGCCGCCCAGCGCCGCGACGCCGGCCTTCACCAGCTCGACCGCGCTCATCCTCTTGGCGAGATCGTCGGTGACGCCGACCACCGCCGAGGCCTTGCCCTCCTCGACGCCGATCAGCGCGACCACGCCCGAGCCCAGCTTCTTCTTGTACTCGTCGGCCATGCCCTTGAGGTCCTTGCCAGGCACGCCGTTCAGCACGCGGGCGACCATCTTCACACCCGCCACCTCGCGGATCTCGTCGGCCGGATTAGCGGCACCGCCGCCGCCCGCCATGGCGAGCGCCTTGCGCGCATCGGAGAGCTCGCGTTCGATCTTGCGCTGGCCGTCGATCAGCGCCTGCAGCCGCGCCGGCAGGTCCTCCGGCCGCACCTTCATCACCGACGCCGCCTGGTTGAGCAGGTCGATCTGGTGCCGCACATGCGCCTCGGCCGCGTTGCCCGCGACCGCCTCGATGCGGCGCACGCCGGACGACACCGCACCCTCGCCGAGAATGCGGAACAGGCCGATGTCGCCGGTGCGCAGCGCATGGGTGCCGCCGCACAGCTCGACCGAGTAGGTCTCGCCGTCCCGGCCGCCCATCGACAGCACGCGCACCTCGTCGCCGTACTTCTCGCCGAACAGCGCCATCGCGCCGGCCGCGATCGCCTCCTCCGGAGTCATCAGCCGCGTCATCACCGGGCTGTTCAGCCGGATGCGCGCGTTGACCTCGTCCTCGACCGCGCGCAGCTCCTCGGCCGAAATCGCCTTGGTGTGGCTGATGTCGAAGCGCAGCCGATCGGGCGCGACCAGCGAGCCCTTCTGCGTGACGTGCGTGCCGAGATGGCGGCGCAGCGCCTCGTGCAGCAGATGCGTCGCCGAATGATGCGCCCGCAGTTGCGCGCGGCGGATCGGGTCGACCGTCATGACGACATCGTCGCCGACCTTGATCCCGCCCTTCTCGACCGTGGCGTGATGGGCATGCAGGTCGCCCACCATCTTCTGGACGTCGAGGATCGCCGCCTCGCCGTTGCCGCCCGCGAAGCGGCCGTTGTCGCCCTGCTGGCCGCCCGACTCGGCGTAAAACGGCGTCTGGTTGGCGATCAGCCAGCCGGTCTGCCCCGCCTTCAGCGCGGAGACTTCCTTGCCGTCGACGATGATCGCCACGACCTTGCCCTCGGCCTGCTCGGTGTCGTAGCCCAGGAACTCGGTGGCGCCGACCTTCTGGCGCACGTCGAACCAGATCGCCTGGTCGGCAGTCTCGCCGGAGCCCGCCCAGGCCGCGCGCGCCTTGGCGCGCTGCTCGTCCATAGACTTCTCGAAGCCCGCGGTGTCGACCGCGATGTCGCGCGCCCGCAGCACGTCCTGCGTCAGGTCGAGCGGGAAGCCGAACGTGTCGTAGAGCTTGAAGGCGACCTCGCCCTTCAGCGTGCCGCCGGCGCTCAGGCCCTTGGTCTCGTCGTCGAGCAGCTTGAGGCCGGTGCCCAGCGTCTTCTTGAAGCGCGTCTCCTCGAGCTTCAGCGTCTCGGCGATCAGCGGCTGCGCCCGCACCAGCTCCGGATAGGCATCGCCCATCTCGTGCACCAGGGTCGGCACCAGCTTGAAGACCATCGGGTCCTGCGCCCCCAGAATGTGGGCGTGGCGCATCGCGCGGCGCATGATGCGGCGCAGCACATAGCCGCGGCCCTCGTTCGACGGCAGCACGCCGTCGGCGATCAGGAACGAGGTCGCGCGCAGATGGTCGGCGATCACCTTGTGCGAGGCCGCCTGCGGTCCGTCGGGATTGACGCCGGTCTCGTGCGCCACCGCCTCGATCAGGGCGCGGAAGAGATCGATGTCGTAGTTGTTGTGTTTGTGCTGCAGGACGGCAGCCAGCCGCTCCAGCCCCATGCCGGTGTCGATCGACGGCTTGGGCAACGGGACGCGGGTCTCCTTGGTCTGCTGCTCGAACTGCATGAAGACCAGGTTCCAGATCTCGATGAAGCGGTCGCCGTCCTGGTCGGGGCTGCCCGGCGGGCCGCCGGGAATGCCGTCGCCGTGGTCGAAGAAGATCTCTGAGCACGGGCCGCACGGGCCGGTGTCGCCCATCGCCCAGAAATTGTCGGACGTCGGGATGCGGATGATCTTGCTGTTGGAGAAGCCCGTGACCTTGCGCCAGATCTCGGCCGCCTGCTCGTCCTCGCTGAACACGGTCACCAGCAGCCGGTCCTTGGCGAGGCCGTACTCCTTGGTGATCAGGTTCCAGGCGAGCTCGATCGCCAGCTCCTTGAAGTAGTCGCCGAACGAGAAGTTGCCCAGCATCTCGAAGAAGGTGTGATGGCGCGCGGTGTAGCCGACATTCTCGAGGTCGTTGTGCTTGCCGCCGGCGCGCACGCACTTCTGCGACGTGGCGGCGCGCGTGTAGGGCCGCTTCTCCAGGCCGGTAAAGACGTTCTTGAACTGCACCATGCCGGCGTTGGTGAACATCAACGTCGGGTCGTTGCGCGGCACCAGCGGGCTCGACGCGACGACCTCATGGCCGTTCGTGCGGAAGTATTCTAGGAATGTGCGACGGATGTCGCTGACGCTTGCCATAATGCGGTCCTTGTAGCGTGCGCGCGGCGGCCTAGTCCACAACGCGGGAAACGGCGATTCATGGCCGAAACAGGCCAATCCACGGCAACTCTCCGTCTCAAGGTCGGCGACCTTCAGATCGCCCATCCGCTCACCGTCCCCACCCGCCCGGTGGCCGCGACCGCCGTGCTGCCGGCCCTGGAGGGGCTGGTGAACGCGGTGGTCGAGGCCGCGGAGAAGGGCAAGGCTATCTCCTGCCGCAAGGGCTGCGGCGCCTGCTGCCGCCAGCTCGTGCCGATCTCGCGCACCGAGGGTGAAGCGCTGCTGGCGCTGATCGAGGCGATGCCCCGGGAGCGGCGCAAGGCGGTGCGAACACGGTTCGCGGCGGCGGAAGCGGCGATCGCCCGGGCGGGCCTGGCCGAGCGTGCAACCCGCAGCGACCGGGAGTCCGCCCGGTCTGATCGGGCGTTGTCGCTGGCGTACTTCGCCCTGGGCGTGCCCTGCCCGTTCCTCGAGAAGGAGAGCTGCTCGATCCATCCCGACCGGCCGCTGGTTTGCCGCGAATATCTCGTGACCTCGCCGGCCGAGCTTTGTGCGGGACCGGCGCAGGAAGGCGTGACGCCGGTGCCGGTGCCGAAGCTGTCGGCCGGCGCGCGGCGGCTGCAGGACGAGAGCGACACCTGGTTCCCCCTGGCCTTGCTCTTCGCCTGGAGCCGCAAGAGGCCCGTCTCCGCGAAGCGGCGACCGGGTACGGAATGGGTCCAGAGATTCCTCGGGAGTCTCACGAGTCTCAAGTCGTGAGACCTGGCGGATGCCGATGGCGTCGCGCTTTCCCGGCAGGAGTCTCAGAGTGTCAATCCCCCTTCTTCCTGTCGGCAGGGGGCCCCCTCTCTAATAAAAACGGCGGTGCCGTGGGGCGGCACCGCCGGAGACCGAAGATCAGGGGAGAGTCCTGTCTTTCGGCGTGAGCGCTCGAGGGGCTGAGCGCTATTCCTCGTCCTCGTCATCCTCTTCCTTCGAGCCGTCCAGCGCGCCCGCCAGGATGCCGGCGTTCTCGCGGACCTTCTTCTCGATCGCCTGCGCCACCTCGGGGTGCTCGCGCAGGTAATTCTTGGCGTTCTCGCGGCCCTGGCCGATGCGCTGGCCGTCGTAGGAGAACCACGAGCCCGACTTCTCGACCACGCCGGCCTTGTCGCCAAGATCGATCAGCTCGCCGGTCTTGCTGATGCCCTCGCCGTACATGATATCGAACTCGACCACCTTGAACGGCGGCGCGACCTTGTTCTTCACCACCTTCACGCGGGTCTGGTTGCCGACCACCTCGTCGCGATCCTTGAGCGCGCCGATGCGGCGGATGTCGAGGCGCACCGAGGCGTAGAACTTGAGCGCATTGCCGCCGGTCGTGGTCTCGGGGCTGCCGAACATCACGCCGATCTTCATGCGGATCTGGTTGATGAAGATCACCAGCGTGTTCGACTTGGAGATCGTCGCGGTGAGCTTGCGCAACGCCTGGCTCATCAGGCGGGCGTGCAGGCCGGGCAACGAATCGCCCATCTCGCCTTCGAGCTCGGCGCGCGGCACCAGGGCGGCGACCGAATCGATCACCAGCACCTCGATCGCGCCCGAGCGCACCAGCGTGTCGGCGATCTCGAGCGCCTGCTCGCCGGCATCGGGCTGGGAGATCAAGAGGTTGTTGATGTCGACGCCGAGCTTCTTGGCGTAGGCCGGATCGAGCGCATGCTCGGCATCGATGAAGGCGCAGGCGCCGCCCTTCTTCTGGGCTTCGGCGATGACGTGCAACGCCAGCGTCGTCTTGCCCGAGCTTTCCGGGCCGTAGATTTCGATGACGCGGCCCTTCGGGAGTCCACCGATGCCGAGCGCGATATCGAGGCCCAGCGAGCCGGTCGAGATCGCCTCGATCTCCAGCGCCTCGCGCTGGCCGAGCTTCATGATGGAGCCCTTGCCGAAAGCGCGCTCGATCTGGGCGAGGGCGGCGTCCAGGGCCTTGTTCTTGTTCTCCATGCCTTCTTTCTCGACCAGTTTCAGCGCTGCCGACATTGGCTGCCTCCTCTATGTCCCATGGCCCGCTTCGGGGCGGCAATGCGGATAAGTCCGCGGCGTGTGTGCGGCACTGTACGCTCTTTGTTCTAGTCAACAAGGGGATAAATAGAAGCTTGAATCAATTAATGTTATTGACACTTGTTCTAGTGGCGTTCCCATTTATCCACAGGATGGATTGTTAGACGCACTACCGATCACACCCCCTGCGCTTTTTCTCCTTAGGCGGGCGGGGGCCTTGTAAGTGCGGTCGGAAAGACCATATTAACTCAGTCGATACACGGACTGACGACTTGGCTGCGGCTCCAGCTTTCGCAGCGCCTCCGAGATCCTGAAAAAATTGCAACTTCGACAGGTCCGCCCCTCGTGGTTGGCCGGCATATCCATGCTCGTGAAAGGCGTTCCATGTCTCAGGGAACCGTGAAGTGGTTCAACACAACCAAGGGCTTCGGCTTCATCCAGCCGGATGACGGCGGCGCGGATGCCTTCGTCCATATCAGCGCCGTCGAGCGCGCCGGCCTGCAGCACCTGACCGAGGGGCAGAAGCTTCAGTTCGATCTGGTGCAGGACCGCCGCGGCAAGATGTCGGCCGAGAACCTGAAGCCGATCGGCTGACCCGGCCATCAGTTCGGTAAGGGGCCGCCGGAAACGGCGCCCTCGTTTCTCCGCCGCCGCCGACCACGGATGTACTGGCGGACCGCGCGGCGGGGAGACGGACCGATTCCCAATAGGCGTGCGGAGGCCGACGAATGGACATCACCAAAGACACTCTCTTGCGGAAAGCCGATGCGCTTCTCGCCGAGGCACGTCGGGCGCGGAAATTGTCCGCCGCCCAAGCGCCGGGGGCCGACCGCGACCAGCTCATGCGCGATGCCGTGGAGCTGGAGAGCAGGGCCGCCCGCCTCGAGAAGGATGCGGCCTCGGCCAAGAACGGTGTGTTCGCCGGCCTGCAGCGGCCGGCATCCTCGCCATTCCGCTCCTGACCGCGCGGCGCAGGTCACGCTCATGAAATTCCTCGGCAAGTTGCGCGGCAACGGCACGCTGGCCAGTACCGACGGTCCGATCGGTCCCGCTGGCTACGAGCTGGACGGCTACGTCATGCGTCCCGGCGCGGTTGTGGCATCCGGCGAGCTGAGCCTGGAAGCGGGCGTCCTGCTGGGCGCCTTCGAACGTCGCGGCCTGCATCTCGTCACCGCCGACGGCCGGAAGCTGCCGCTGCGCTTCACCGGCAAACCGTCGGACCGCCACGGGCGCATCGCGCACGTCGACATCTCCGAGGGACTTCCCGACGAGAAGGAATGGCGGCGGCTGAAAACGGCGTCGTAGAAGCGCGGCTTCGCGGCCGCCCCTCTCCCCATCGGCTTTGCCTCAGTGAAGGTTCTTCTCGCCCGTCCGCGGCACGGGGGCGAGCAGGATGTCGGCGAGGTCCGGGGCGATCTCCTTCACCTCGTCGAAGAACACCGTGAAGTACCGCGGCAACAGGGCCCTCACTTCTTCGCCGATCATCATGTCACCGCTCTGGGACAGCAGGGTGAGCGAGGTGGCTTGCTGGAACCACAGCACCACTTCCTCCACCGAGTCCGGGTCGTCGAGCACGATGAGCAGGCCGAGGTTCGATGCGGCGCGCTCGCGCTTCACGCGCGCCATCGTCTTGTGACTCGGGTCGGCCAGAGAGAAGCCCAGGATCGCCGTGCTGCCGGACATCAGTTTCACCTCGTATTGCCGCCAGGCCAGCGAGCCCGGCGGCCGCCGTCCCTCCTCTCCGGATCGCGGGCTAGCGGACATCGTTCGCCTGCCGTTCGGCATAGGCGAGGATCAGCCGCTGCTTGGCCGCCAGATACTCGAACCATTCAAGCTGAGCCGATTCGGGGCAACCCGAAACATCGAGAGCGTCGGCGATCGATTCGCGAGTGGCGCATGACTCGCTGATCCGCAGCCAGGTGTCGTAGGCCTCCTGGAGCTCGTGGCGAAGGCGCGTGCGCCTGTCGTCAAACGCTTCCATGCGTGACCTCCTCGGGGCGGTGACGGGCAGCGGTGCTCAAGCGGCAGCACGGTGAAGACGACGCGCGCTTGGATCCAGCACGGCGAGGATCGTCGCCCGAACTCGCCAAGCTGTACGTCTTCCGAGGGCGGTCGTCCAATACGCAATAAAGGCAAGATGATTCCGTCCGAAGGCTTGTCCGCAGGCTTGCCCAAAGGCTTGTAAGTGCGGCGGGAGAGCCCATGTCTCGAGGGACTGACCACCTGGGGCGCGGTTGGAACTTTCGCGACCTCCGAAATCCCGAAATGGTTCGACTTCGACGGCCGGCCCCCGCCTGGGTCGACCGGTACATCCATGCTCGTGAAAGGTGCCCCATGTCCCGAGGAACCGTGAAGTGGTTTGACGAAGCCAAAGGCTTTGGCTTCTTCCAACCGGACATCGACCGTCGCGGCAAGACGGCCGCCGAGAACCTGAAGGCGCTGGACTGACCGGCGCAGCCTTGGAGACCCTGGCCGGGGATTCAGAACAAGAGCCGCCCCAGGCGGGTGCCGCGCGGCAGGCTGTTGCCGCATTCGCGCGGCCCATCAAGCATGACGGCCTAGTACAACTTCTGACGTCGTTCGGCCCCTTCATCGCCGCTTGCGCCGCGATGTACCTCGTCTTTCCGATTTCGATCTTCCTTACCATGGCGCTGGCTGTGCCCACCGGTGCACTGATGGTGCGCGTCTTCATCGTGCAGCACGACTGCGGCCACGGATCGTTCTTCCGTTCGCAGCGCGCCAATACCGTCATCGGCCGGCTGTGCAGCGTGATCACGCTGACCCCTTTCGCCAATTGGGCGCGCCAGCACAGCCAGCATCACGGCAACTGGAGCAACCTCGACCGTCGCAGCGGTCTCGACATCTATTCAGACTGCCTGACGGTTCGCGAGTACCTCGCGCTGCCGCGCTGGCGGCGCTGGCGGCATCGCCTGCCGCGCCATCCGCTGGTCGCCCATCTGCTGCTGCCGCCGCTGGTGTTCCTGGTGCTCTATCGCGTGCCGTTCGATACGCCGCGCCGATGGAGGCGCGAGCGTCTTTCGGTCCATCTCACCAACCTCACGCTCGCGGCGTTGTTCGGTACGCTGGCGCTGCTGCTGGGTTGGCAGCGGGTCCTGACGGTTCATGTGTCGGTGATGGTCGTTGCATCGATCATCGGCGTCTGGCTGTTCTCCGTGCAGCACCGGTTCGATACGGCCCAGTGGACGCGGTGCGGCGACTGGGATGCCGCGGCCGCTTCGATGGAGGCATCGTCATGGCTGCACCTGCCCCGCGTGCTGCGCTGGATCACGGGCAACATCGGCTTCCATCATATCCACCATCTCAATCCCCGCGTGCCCAGCTACCGGCTCGCTGCAGCGCACGACGCCGTCCAGCGCATTTGGCCGGTCAAGCCGCTCAGCCTGCTGCGCGGACTGGGCGCGCCGTGGCTGGCCTTGTGGGACGAGGCGAGCGGCCGACTTGTGAGCTTCCGAGAAATCAACCCGTGTGAACGACCATGACTGGAGACGGGCCGATGGTGAGCGTTGAACAGGAGACGCTGCTGCTGCAGGCGCAGACCGCGCGCGATCTGGCGCAGCGCGCCAAACGGCAAGCCGAGCGTGTCACCAATGCCGACGATCAGACCCGCCTTCGGTCGCAAGCCGAGCAACTCGTCAGCCGGGCCGAACAGTTGGAAGCAAAGGCCATGACGGTCTAGAAAAACATCCCCGGCGCCAGAACACGTCACCGCGTGCGAACGCCCGCGGCATTCTCGCCGCTGAAAATCTTCACGGCAGGTCGAAGGCTGCACCCCGATCGCTTCTTCTTCGTGGATTGTTCGACAGGCCAGGCGCCGTGCGACCGCGGCGTCAGCCGCCGGTCAGCGTCGTTCGCGCCGGCACATCCACCACGCGCGCCACGCACTGAGGCGTTCCTGTGGCGTGCCGGTCAGCGCAAGCCAGCGGTATTCCAACTCGGCGCCTTGGGCATCGAGCCTATCGCTGCGCTTCAGGGTCGAGGCCATGTCCGATCCGTCCCGGCTTGTCACATGCCGGCGGATCCCTGTAGCGGCCTCCCGGGCCGCGCCTGCCTGTTCAATAAAGCTCCGCATCGCTGCTCTCCATCCAAGATGACGGATTGAAGACCATCGCCGTCCGGCGGGCGTGAGTTGAGCGTTACCGGGACGTGAAAAGTGCGGTGCACAAAATGCGGCCGGATTGAAGCTCACGGCGCCAGACGCGCATTGAAAGAGCATTCACGCTGCACCCCTCACGCGCAGTTGACGCGCCGCACCCTCGCAGTTGCGAGACGAGAGAGCCACATCTCCGTCCATGCTGTACGAACCCGCCCCCTATCGCTGGCAGGATCATGTGATCTCGCCGCGCCGCGCCGCAGAAAGCCTGGTGGCAACTGCAGCGGTCGCCCTCGTCTTCGGCGGAGCCCTGGCCTTCGCCTGCGTCAGCGGCCCGATCGCCGACCCGCCCGACCCGCCCGTGACGCATGCCGCCGTCAGCGAGCGCACGCCGTCGCTCTGCCAACTGGTCAAGCGGCCGGGAGCGCCGGACCACGGCCCGAAGCTCCACCGGCTCTGATCGGCGGCCGCCGTGATCGGCATCGTCAGCCGGCGCTGCGGTGGGGCTGGCGCCGACCGATCGGGTGATCGATTCGCCGCCCGAGACCTCGGCGGACGGCGCGCCGGTCAGGCTCGCCAAAGGCGGATGAAGCGGATTGCCACCGCGGCCAGCCAGGCCACCGCGAAGAAGGTCACGGCTGCTCGCACAGCCACTGTCGCAACCTCCGGCGACACGCGCGCCGGCTCGTTGCCGAGCCGCTGCAAGCCGGCGATCAGGCCGAAGCCCGCGCCGATTCCGAGGCTCGCCAGCATCCAGCGCCAGTTGCGCGCCGGCGCACAGCTTTCGGCCACGGCGCGGCGCAGATAGCTCCACGCTTTCATCGCCCTCATCGTAGCCTGGGCCTCGGCTGACGATGGCGGCGATTTGTCCCCGCCTCGCAGTTCGGCGTAACATCGCCGTAACAAGAAGGAAATGGACGCATCATGGGGGGACAGTAGCGGTCGCGCATGACATCCGTGGCTGCAGCCCAGGCGCCGTTCGACGCTTCGCACGCTCGACCGGTATCCGGTCACCGGCTGCAGCGCCGGCTCTTGCCCTGGCTGCTGCTGGCGCCGTCGCTGCTGCTGCTGGCGGCCTTCACCTACCTGCCGATCGGGCGCGTCGCCTGGGAATCGCTGCATGACAAGCCGCATGCGACGGGCAAGACGCTGTTCGTCGGGCTCGGCAACTACACTGCGCTGTTCGCCGACAAGGCCTTCACCCAGTCGGTCGCCAACAACCTGATCTATGCCGCCGGCACGGTGCCGGCGAGCATGGCCCTGGCGCTGCTGTTCGCTTTGGCCGTCCAGCGCGCGACCCGCTTCAACGCGATCATGCGGGCGATCCTGCTGTTCCCGTCGATGGTGCCGCTGGTCGCGGCGGCGTCGCTGTTCTTCTTCATCTTCCTGCCCGGCGTCGGGCTGTTCGACCATTACCTCGCCAAGCTCGGCGTGCGCGGCGCCAACTGGCTGGGCGATCCCGACGTGGCGCTGTGGTCGCTGATCGGCATCACGGTGTGGAAGAACGCCGGCTACTACATGCTGTTCTATCTCGCGGGGCTGACGACGCTGCCCGGCGAGGTGCTCGAGGCCGCGACCATCGACGGCTGCAACGCCTGGCAGCGGCTGCGCTACGTGATCGTGCCGCTGCTCGCCCCGACGACGGCGTTCGTGCTGGTGATCGCGTTGATCAACGTGCTGACCCAGGTCGACCATGTGATCGTGCTGACCAAGGGCGGGCCCAGCAACTCGACCAAGCTGGTGCTCTATTACATCTACGAGCAGGCGCACGAGAACTTCGCCTACGGCAAGGCCGCCGCCGCAAGCCTGCTCTCGGTGTCGTTCCTGCTCGCGCTCTCGGTGTTCTCCCTCAAGACCATGGAGCGCGGCGCCCATGCAGCCTCGTAACCGTCGCCCCGAGCGAAGCCGAGGGGCCTTCTCTCCATTGAGACAGCCATGACCGCGGAGACGGGGTCCCTCCACTCCGCTTCGCTCCGGTCGGGACGACGGCGGCAGCGCAGCGCCCTCGTCGTTGCCGGCCTGATGGCGATCACGGCCTTCCTGTGGTCGACGCCCTTCCTGTGGACGCTGGTGGCATCGTTCCGGCCGGAGACCGCGGGCGGCATCGGCATGGCCTCGCTGCTGCCGGACTACATCCCGACGCTCGACAACTTCCGCAACGCCTTCGAGAGCGGCGATTTCGCCGTCTACTACGTGAACACCGCGATCGTGGCGTTCGGGATTCTGGCCGTACAGATCGTCACGATCTCGCTGGCGGGCTACGCCTTCGCGCGGCTCTCCTTCCCCGGCCGCGAGACGATCTTCTACGTCTTCCTGCTGCAGCTCATGCTGGTGCCGCCGATCCTGATCGTGCCCAACCTGCGCACCATCGTCGATCTCGGCCTGTACGGCAGCCTGGCGGGCGTGATGGCGCCCTACTTCGCCTCGGCCTTCGGCACCTTCCTGATGCGCCAGACCTTCCGCCAGATCCCGCGCGACTTCGAGGAGGCCGCCGTGATCGACGGCGCGCACTGGGGACAGGCGCTGTGGCATGTGCTTTTGCCGATGGCCAAGCCCGGCCTGATCGCCTTCTCGCTGGTATCGCTGATGGCGCACTGGAACGAGTTCCTGTGGCCGCTGATGGTGCTGAACGAGCCACGCACCCATACGCTCACGATCGGCCTCGCCACCTTCGCCCTCTCGACCGAGGGCGGCCGCGAATGGGGCCTGCTGGCCGCCGGCACGCTGCTGGTGATGGCGCCGCTGCTGCTCCTGTTCGCGATCTTCCAGCGTCAGTTCGTCAACAGCTTCATGTTCGCAGGACTCAAAGGATGAAGGGAGACTTCTCATGCGTTGGATCAAGTCATTGGCCGTTGCGGTGGCGCTCGCGCCAACCGCCACATGGGCGCAGACCAAGATCGATTTCTTCTTTCCGGTGCCGGTCGACGGCAAGCTGTCGCGCGAGATGACGCGGCTGGTCAAGGTCTACAACGACAGCCAGAAGGAGGTCGCCGTCACCGCCGCCTACACCGGCAGCTACGACGACACCAAGCTCAAGGCGCAGGCCGCGGCCAAGGCCGGCAAGCCGCCGGCGGTGGTGCTGATGAGCGCCAACTTCGTATTGGACCTCAAGCTCGCGGGCGACATCGTCTCGCTCGAGCCGCTGCTCAAGGCCGACGGCACGACCAAGGCGAAGTTCCTCGACGACTTCTGGCCTGCGGTGCATGCCAACGCCATCGTCGACGGCGACCTCTACGCCATTCCGTTCCAGAACTCGACGCCGCTGCTCTATTACAACAAGGACCATTTCAAGGAGGCCGGCCTCGATCCGGAGAAGCCGCCGCAGACCTGGGCGGAGCTGGTCGACGCCGCCAAGAAGCTGACCAGATCAGACCGCATGGGCTTCGGCCTGCCCGAAGGCTACGACTACATGGGCTGGATCATGGAAGCGCTCTCGATGTCCAACGGCGGCCGCTACTTCAACGAGGAGTATGGCGGCGAGGTCTACTACGACACGCCCTCGATGCTGGGCGCGGCGCAATTCGTCGAGGACCTGGTGTTCAAGCACAAGGTGATGGCGCAGGGCGTGGTCGAGGGCCCGGCGCTGTCGACCACCTTCCTCGCCGGCAAGGTCTCGATGATGCTGCTGTCGACCGGCAGCCTCTCCTTCGTGCGCGATAACATGAAGCAGCCGTTCGGCGTCGCCTTCGTGCCGAGGAACGTGCGCAACGCCGTGCCGATCGGCGGCGGCTCTCTGGTGATGTTCAAGGGCCTCAGCGAGGAGCAGAAGGCGGCGGGCTGGAAGTTCGCCAAGTGGCTCTCCTCGACCGAGACCCTGGGCGGCTGGAGCCGCTTCACCGGCTACTTCTCGCCGCGCAAGTCGCCCTACGACACCGCCGAGATGAAGGACTTCATGGCCAAGAACCCCGAGGCCAAGGTGGCGCTCGACCAGCTCCCCTACGCCAAGCCGTGGTTCGCGACCTACCAGACCGTGGCGGTGCGCAAGGCGCTGGAGGACGAGATCCAGGCGGTGCTGAACGGCAAGAAGAAGGCGCCCCAGGCGGTCAAGGACGCGCAGAAGAACGCCGACGCGCTGATGAAGCCCTATGTCGACCAGACCGCGCTGAAGCTGCCATAAGGTCCACCATGACCCTCATCGCCCAGATCACCGACCTGCATATCCGGCCGTCGGGCAAGAAGGCCTACGGCATCGTCGACACCGAGGCGATGCTGCGCGCCGCGGTCGCGTCGATCCTCGCCCAGCCGCTCAAGCCCGACGCGGTCATCGCGTCGGGCGACCTGACCGACTGCGGCCTCGTCGAGGAGTACGAGCTGCTGCGCGACTGCCTCAGGCCGCTCTCGATGCCGGTGTACCTCATCCCCGGCAATCACGACCGCCGCGAGAACATGCGGCTGGTGTTCGGCGGCGACGGCTACCTGCCGAAGATTGGCTCCGGGGGCGGCGAGCACCTCCACTACACCGTCGAGGACCTGCCTATGCGGCTGATCGGCCTCGACACCGTCGTGCCGGGCAAGGGCCACGGCGAGATGGACGGCCCCCGGCTCGACTGGCTGAAGGCGCGGCTCGACGAGCAGCCCGACCGCCCGACCTTCATCTTCATGCATCACCCGCCGTTCCCGACGGGGCTGCAGCACATGGATTCGATCAACTGCCGCAACGCCCCGGCGATGGCCGCGCTCCTCAAGGACCGCGCCAACATCGAGCGGGTCGCCTGCGGCCATCATCACCGCTCGATCCAGATCCGCTGGGCCGGCACCATCGGCTCGGTGGCGCCGAGCGTTGCCCACCAGGTCGTGCTCGACCTGATGCCGCACGACGACGCCACCTTCACCATGGAGCCGCCGGGCTATCACCTGCATCTGTGGCAGCCCGAGGTCGGCACGATCACCCACACCGCCTTCATCGGCAGCTTCTCGGGCCCACACCCCTTCCTGCTCGATCCCGACTACCCGGCGTTCGGCGACGAGGAGTCGGCGCCGGCGACGCACAAGATGTGACTCTGCATTTGCATCCGCGTTGCAATGCGCGGCTGCCGATTGCCTCGGACCGCTTCGTGCTGGCTGGCGATCAGATGCGGCGTCCAGCCGCTGCCGACCGCGGCGTCCTTCTCGAGCTCGATGCGCACGCAGATGAAACACAGCAGCAGGCCGATCAGCCCGATCCCGGCGAAGCCGAACCAGACGACGAAGACGAAGGCGATCAGGCCCGCGACCAGCCATCCCAGGGCAGCGACAGCCAACGCGACCGTCCTGCCCTCCATCGCCGCTATTTCGGACCGAGCGCGCCGGCGGCCTCGAGCGCGGCGATGCCGGCCTTGTCGTAGCCGATCTCCCCCAGCACCTGGTCGTTGTGCTGGCCGACCTCGGGCGGATCGCTGACCAAGGGCGGCCGCCAGCCCAGCATCTGGAACGGCAGCAGCGGCAGGCGCGTCTTCACCCCGCCCGGCAGGGTGGTCGGCGCCAGCGAGCCGTTGGCCAGCAGGTGCGGATGGTCGAACAGGTCCTGCGGCCGCGCCACCGGCGCGAAGGAGATGTCGGCGTCGAGGCACATCTGCTCGAGCGCGTCCTTGGTGTAGCGCTTGAACACCTCGGCGACCTTCGGCACCAGCCATGGCCGCGCCTCGATGCGCTGGTTGTTGGTGGCGAGCCTGGGGTCGGAGGCCAGCGCGTCCTGCTTGAAGAACTCGCAGAAGCGCTTCCACTGGCCGTCCGAGGTGATGCCGATGAAGACCTGCTGGCCGTCCGAGGTGTTGAAGATCTCGTAGATCGCCCACGAGCTCACCCGCTCGGGCATCGGCGGCGGCGGCGCGCCATTCATCGCCGTGATCGCCAGATGCTGGCCCATCAGGAACACCACCGATTCGAACAGCGCCGATTCGACGAGCCCGCCCTTCCCCGTGCGGTCGCGCTGCTTCAGCGCGAGCACCGTGCCGAAGGCGCCGAACATGCCGCCCATGATGTCGACCACCGAGGTGCCGGCGCGCAACGGCCGCCCGCTCGGGCCGGTCATGTAGGCGAGCCCGCCCATCATCTGCACGACCTCGTCGAGCGCCGGCCGCTTCTCGTACGGACCCGGCAGGAAGCCCTTGAGCGCGCAGTAGACCAGGCGCGGATTGATCTTCTCGATGTCCGCCGGCCCCAGCCCGCGCTTGGCCATCGAGCCCGGCGCGAAGTTCTCGATCATCACGTCGGCCGACTGCAGCAGCTTGACCAGCACCTTGCGGCCCTCGGTCGAATCGGCGTCGAGCGCCAGGCTCTTCTTGTTGCGGTTGAAGTAGCCGAAGAAGCCGCCGCCGAAGCCGCGCAGCCGGCGGGTGCGGTCGCCGTCGACCGGCTCGACCTTGATCACCTCGGCGCCCAGGTCGGCCAGGATCATGCCGCAGGACGGACCGAGGATGGTGTGCGTGAGCTCGACGACGCGGACGCCTTTGAGAGGCGGTTCAACAGAGGAGGTCATGCTTTTCTCTAGTCCTTGCCGGGTTTGGCCGTCCAGCGCGGCGGCAGGAGCCGGGTGTTGAGGACGAACGGACCGCCGTTGTCGCTGAGCCGGAGCGAGCCGAGCACGGGCAGGTCATATTCGCTGCGGAAGTAGAGTTCGGACCGCAGCGCCACGTCCAGATCGCCGGCGCGGAACGGACAGGTGAAGCTCGCCTGCTCGCCCGGCCCGAGGCGCGCGGGGATCTTCGATCCGTCGGCCTCGACCGGCGGCATGTCGGACGCGTCGACGCCGGCCAGCGCACAGCGGATCTTCAGATGGGAGAGCGGGAACCACGCGCTGGCATTCTCGATCCGGAACGTGACCTCGAACGGTGAGCCCACCCTGACCCGCTCCGACGAGTAAGCCGGGAGCGGGCGGAGCGACCAGATGCCGAAGGCAGCTCCGGCCAGCGCGGCGACGCTCGCCACGACCGTCGCCAGCCACAGGAACGACTGCGCGCCGATGGTCGCCATCTCGAGCAAGCCCTGCTGCAGCGGCGGCTCGGCGGCGAACGGAGGCCGCCTACCCGGACGCGGCGCCTTGGCCGCCGGAGAGCTTTTCTTGCCGCGCCTTGCCGGCTTGCGCTTGGTCGTCGTCATCGACCGTCAAAATACCAGTGTCCGGTGGGGGAAAGCGGTCGAGGTAAGCCCGCGCGCGCGGCAAAGCGTCGTAGAGGAATTGTCCCGGTTCGCGCAGCCACAGGCCCTCGATCTGGCGCGACCGCGGCTCGGAGGTCAGCACGTCGCGCGGCACCGTCACCAGGGTGGCGTCCCAGCCGGGCCACAGCCGCCGCGAGCCCCTCCAGGCATGCCTCAGGAAGGCGTCGCGCTTCGCATAGCCGTGGAAATCGAACACCCAGTCATCGGTGCCGACGAAGATGTGGTTGCCCCAGTAGCCGGGCGCGGGCTTGATCCAGGTGACGACGTGCTCGGGCCGGCCATACCGCTCGAGGAAGGCGTGCGCCAGGATGTGGCAGCCGCCGCAGGCGAAGAACACTCTATCGGGCAGCGCCCAGTGCTTGACCGGGTCGCGCTTGGTATGGCCGGGCGTTCGCGGCTGGTACATCCGCCTTCAGGCGAACCAGCCTTCGATGTCCTTGGTGAACGGCAGGCCGGCCGAGTCGCCCAGCACCTGGTGGCTCATGCCGGCGCCGATCAGGAAGGCCTCCTGGTGCGGCACGGCGTTGCTCCTGAGCATCGTCCGGATGGCCTTGCCGTCATGGCCCCAGCCGACCGCCTCGACCTTGCCGTCGAAGGCCCGGTTGACGACCGACAGGAACGCCGCGCGCTCCTCGTCCGAGAGCGCCGGCACCGCATCGATGTCGCCCAGCAGGAACAGCCGGCCGCCGAATTTCGCCACCAGGGCGGCGACCGAGTTGCGCGCTTCGACGATGACCTCGCGGTTCGGCCCGCGGCGGACGCGGGCGGCCAGCGACAGCGGCATCACCGCGGTGCCGAGGTTGGCGCCGGTGTTCATCAGCGACGCGGTCAGTTCCTTGTAGGTGATGCCCAGCCGTTCCGCCCGACGGACGCGCATTTTCGCGATCTCGGGGCTGGGTGTCTTCCAGGCCTTGGCGGCGGCGCGACGCCATACCCAGGCCTCCCACGACATGTCGAAGGTCGGCCCGTTGTTGTGGCCGATACCGGGACGGCGCAGCAAAGCCTCGACATTGGCGTGCCGCAGTTTTAGACGGTCGAACCGATCACCCATGGCGGGGCATTGTACTGCAAGCCGCATGCCAAAATCGAGGAGCGGACGCGTGGACGATTTCCAGGTCGATGTCTTGGTGGTGGGCGCGGGCAATGCCGCGGCCTGTGCGGCCCTGGCGGCGCGCGAGGCCGGCGCCTCGGTGGCGATGCTGGAAGCGGCGCCCGAGGAAGAGCGCGGCGGCAACAGCACCTATACCGCCGGCGCCATGCGGGTGGTATTCCACGGCGTCGACGATCTTGCCCAGCTCTACGACCTCACCGAGGACGAGAAGCGCGACGTCGATTTCGGCTCCTACTCGGCCGACCAGTTCCTCGACGACATGGGCCGGGTGACCAACTATCGATGCGACCCCGAGCTGACCGACATCCTGATCAGCCGCAGCTTCGAGACGCTGAAGTGGATGCGCGGCAAGGGCGTGCGCTTCCAGCCGTCCTACGGCCGCCAGGCCTTCAAGGTGAACGGCAAGTACAAGTTCTGGGGCGGCCTCGCCGTCGAGGCGTGGGGCGGCGGTCCGGGCCTGGTCGATCTCGAGCACAAGGCGGCCGTCAAGGCCGGCATCCCGATCCACTACGAGACCGCGGCGGTGTCGCTGATCGAGGAGGACGGCGTGGTGCGCGGCGTGATCGCCCGGCACAAGGGCCGCAAGATCCGGATCGGCGCCAAGGCGGTGGTGCTGGCGTGCGGCGGCTTCGAGAGCAACGCCGAGATGCGCACGCGCTATCTCGGGCCCACGTGGGACCTCGCCAAGGTGCGCGGCACGCGGTTCAACACCGGCGCCGGCATCAACATGGCGCTGGCGATCGGCGCCAAGGCGCACGGCAACTGGTCGGGCGGCCACGCCGTCGGCTGGGACATGAACGCGCCGGAGTTCGGCGACCTCGAGGTCGGCGACAACTTCCAGAAGCACTCCTACCCGCTCGGCATCATGGTCAACGCCAACGGCGTGCGCTTCGTCGACGAGGGCGCCGACTTCCGCAACTACACCTACGCCAAGTACGGCGCGGTGATCCTGTCCCAGCCGCAGCAGTTCGCGTGGCAGATCTTCGATTCGAAGGTGCTCGACAAGCTGCGCGACGAATACCGCATCAAGCGCATGACCAAGGTGCGCGCCGACACCATCGAGGAGCTGGCGACCAAGCTCGAGGGCGTGAACCAGGAGCAGTTCCTCAAGACCCTCAAGGAATGGAACGCGGCGGTGATGACCGAGGTGCCGTTCAACCCGGCGGTCAAGGACGGCCGCGGCGTGCGCGGCCTCGCCGTGCCGAAGAGCAACTGGGCCAACACCATCGACACCGCGCCGTTCGAGGCCTACGCGGTGACCTGCGGCCTCACCTTCACCTTCGGCGGTCTCAAGATCACGACCAGCGGCGAGGTCGAGAGCACCGACGGCCACGTCATCCCCGGCCTGTTCGCCGCCGGCGAGCTGGTCGGCGGGCTGTTCTATCACAACTACCCCGGCGGCACGGGGCTGGTGTCCGGCGCCGTGCTGGGCAAGCTCGCGGGCGACGGCGCCGGCAAGTACGTCTCGGGCAAGAACTGAGCGGAGCGATGGCGCGGCGGCAGGCTCGCCCCAAGCCGGAATGGCCCGACGGCGCGATCTTCACCGTCGGCCATTCGACCCTGTCGATCGAGGGCTTCGCCGACCTGCTCGCCGCCTACGGGATCGAGACGGTCGCCGACATCCGTACCGTGCCGCGCTCGCGCCGCAACCCCCAGTTCAACGCCGACGCCCTGCCGAAGTCCCTCGCCGGACACGGCGTCGCGTATGTCGGCCTGCCGGGCCTGGGCGGCTTGCGCAAGACGTCGAAGGACTCGCCCAACAAGGGCTGGCGCAACGACAGCTTTCGCGGCTACGCCGACTACATGCAGACGCCCGCCTTCGCAGGCGCGCTCGGCGAGCTGATCGATCTCAGCCGGCACGCGCGCGTTGCCATCATGTGCGCCGAAGCCGTGCCGTGGCGCTGCCACCGCTCGCTGGTCGCCGATGCGCTCGAGGTGCGCGGCATTCCTTCGGTGGAGATCCTGTCGAGGACCAGCCATCGCCTGCACAAGCTCACGCCGTTCGCTGAAGTGCACGGCACCAGCCTGACCTATCCGCCTTTGCCGGACGCGCCCTAAAACGGACAGGTCGCCGGCTGGCGCACGACCGTCGGCGGCGGCAGCGTGTGGCGGTCTGCCGGATCGATCCCGGCAGCGGCCAATATGTCGACTGGCTTGAACAGCGGCATGAAGGCGACCCGGACGCCGCTCCTGTCCGCCAGGTCGCGAACGATCGCCATGTCTGCCGGAAGGTCGTCGGGCCAGCCGAACCATTTGAGCCGCTGATCGAGCGGCCGCGTGTAGTCGTCCCAATGAACCGGAATGACCAGCTTCGCACCGGTCTTCTTCACGACCTGCTCCCAATAGTCCGCGGCAAAGGCCGGGCCCTGACGGGCGAGCAGCGCCACGCCCAGGAACACCACATCGGCCCGCACGCCATCATAGAGCCCGTCCACGTAGTTGGTGCTGGAGTGGATCAGGACGGTGCGGCCGTCGTGCTCGACCAGGAAGGAATAGGTGCCGCCCTGCTCGTACTCGAAGATCCGCGCCGGCACCGTGAAGCCGGGATCGACGTCGTCGTCCAGCGCGGGAATCGGGAACGGCGGCGCCGGCGTGTGCTTGGCCTTGAAGACCCCGACCTTGAACGAGCCGAACTGGAACTGCTCGCCGCCCTCGACCAGGCGCGTGCGGTCCTGCGGGAGGTTCTCCGCCCTGACGATACGGCAGGTCGAAATCGAGCCCACGACCGTGGCGCCGGTCGCCGTCGCGACAGTGGCAGAATCGAGCGCGTGGTCGAAGTGCGAGTGCGGCACCAGCACGGCCTCGAGGCCCCCGACCTCGCCCTGCCCCAGCGCCCACCTGATCGCACCGGCGTCGGGCTGCAGCGGCTGGGTGATGCCCTTGATGAAATCGGGCCGCGAGAAGAAGCCGTCGGTCATGATCGCCGACCGGCCGTCGCTCAGCAAAATGGTCGAGACGCCGAAGAACCGCGCCGTCAGCCGGTTGTCCGGCAAGGTCGTTGGCGGCAATTCGCCCGAAGGCTGCGGGTCGTAGTAGCCGGCGCAACCAGCCAGGGCCATCAGCAAGGCGCCGACGAGCGCGACCTTCCACCCCCGGTACGGTCTCATGCGCCTTGCCTCCCGCCGCCGTTTGCGACAAACAACGGCCGAATCATCATCGTTGGAGACGGCTCATGACAAGCCTCAACCGCCGCCAAGCGCTCGCCCTGGGTTCGACCGCCCTGCTGCTGCCGTCCGCCGGGCGGGCGCAGGCCTGGCCGAGCGGCCCGGTGACCTTCGTGGTCGGCTATGCCGCGGGCGGCAGCACGGACATCAACGCCCGCGAGCTGGGCCAGGTCATGACGCCGGTCATCGGCCAGCAGATCGTCATCGACAACAAGGGCGGCGCCGCCGGCTCGATCGGCCTGCGCGCCGTGGCGGCCGCCAAGCCGGACGGCCAGACGTTGTTCGTCGCCGTCGGCACCAACGTGATCATCAACCCGCATGTCCAGAAGGGCATGATCGACACCATCTCCGCCCTCGCGCCGGTCTGCCAGGTGACGGACTACCAGTACGTCCTCGTCGTGGGCAACAAGGTGCCGGCCAACAACGCCGCCGAGCTGGTGGCGCTGGCCAAGAAGGACCCCGAGAAGCTGACCTATTCGTCGTCGGGCGTCGGCGGCAACAACCATCTCGCCGGCGCGCTGTTCGCCAAGGCAGCCGGGATCAAGATGACCCACGTGCCCTACAAGGGGACGGGGCCGGCCGTGGCCGACGTGATCAGCGGCCAGATAACCATGAACTTCTCGTCGCTGCCGCCCGCGGTGTCGCAGATCAAGGGCGGCAATCTCAGGGCCCTGGCGGTGACCGGCAACAAGCGCGTCAAGTCGCTGCCCGACGTGCCGACCCTGAAGGAGCAGGGCATCGACGTCGTCGTGACCAGCTGGCAAGGCCTGTTCGCGCCCGCCAAGACGCCGGCGGACGTTCTCGACAAGATCGAGAAGGCCGCCAAGGAGGCGATGAAGAACCCCAAATGGGACGAGGCCCTGGCCAGGGACGGCCTGGAGCAGCCGCCCGAGCGCACGCGCGCGGAGTTCACCCAGTTCGTCAAGGACGAGCACACCTTCTGGGGCAAGACCCTGAAGGAGCTCAACGTCGAGATGGAATGAGTCTTCGCGTTGCCTGCCCCCTCCCTGCCTCCCCCGTCAGACGGGGGAGGTGGCCCGAAGGGCCGGAGGGGGAAAGCCACGCGAAGGACGTCTACCGCTTCGGCACCATGCAGAAGCCCTGGGCCTCGATGCCGAGCGGCGGATTGAACTTCGAGCGGAAGTTCTCGAAGGCGATCGCCGCGGTCAGCTCGACGATCTGCGGCTCGGTGAAATGCTGCTTCACCTTCGCGAACAGCGCGTCGTCGACCTGCCGGTCGGTGTAGGTGATGGCCTCGGCATATTCGAGCGCCACCCGCTCGGCCTCGCTGAAGAGCGCGCTGTCGCGCCAGGTCAACAGCTCGCCGAGCTTGTCCAGGCCGCCGTCCGTGGTTTCCGCGGCACGCGCGGAATTGATGTCCATTCAAAACGGACAGCCGTTGATCGTGGCCACGCGGGTATAGATCAGCGGCAGCATGCCCTTGGGGAGCTGGCCCGACTGCTCGAACGCCAGGCCCATCACGCCGGCGGCACGCAGGATCGGCGGGCAATGCGCCATCACCTTGGCCGGGTTCAGGAGGTCGCCGAACAGCTCGCGCTGCTTGTCGAAGATCGGCTTCAGGGTCGGATCGCCGCCATCGTCGGCGATCTCGCTCACTCGAGGCATTCGCTACTCCTTCGCAGGGGACGGATATCATAGCTCTGATATCTCTCCCCGGCGCCAGAGCATTTTTCATGTCAGGGTCGATCCCGTTCATCCGTCGCCGGATGGCCGCGCTCCGCCAGGTCCGCGGTCGGCAGCAGCCCGATCAACCTGCGGGATGCGACCAGTCGCGGACTTCGGGCTCGTCCAGCCAGGCGCGCGCCTCCTTCGGATCGGCGAAGAAGCGCATCGGGCGGTCGGCGACGGCCAGGATGCCGAGCATGCGGGCGAAGGTGTCGTACTTCTCGCGCGGCATGACGATCGCCAGCGGGCCGGCCAGCCCGAGCTGCTGCATGCCGCGCATCCGCACCGCCAGCGCCATGATGGCGTCCGCGTCCATCAGCGGCTCGCCGACGCTGCCGTCGAACAGCTTGCGATAGTTGCCCGCCCCCGCGCCTTCGATGGCGTCGAGGTAGGCGTCCATCTCGTCCTTGCGCACACCGCCGTCGGCCACCGCCGTCACCAGTCGCTCACGCGAATCGATCGTCCAGTACAAAGGCATCGGTACCCGCCACCCGGCAACTCTACCCGCCGGCAGATTTTTCCAAAACCCGTACCTTGGTCGACTAGACTAGAAGCCGAGCGCCTTGGCCTGCACCACGCCCTCCAGCCCGGCGATCTTCGCCGTCAGCTCGGGCGACAGCGGCTGATCGACCTGGACCAGCGCGATCGCCGAGCCGCCGGGCTTGTCGCGGCCGAGATGGAAGGTGGCGATGTTGACCTTGTTCTCGCCGAGCAGCGTGCCCAGCCGGCCGATGAAGCCCGGCTTGTCGTCGTTGGTGATGTAGAGCATGTGCGGCGCGAACTCGGCCTCGATCTCGATGCCCTTGATCTCGACGATGCGCGGATGCTTGCCGCCGAACAGCGTGCCCGAGATCGAGCGCGTGTACTTGTCGGTGGTGACCGAGATGCGGATCATCGAGCTGTAGTCGCTGTCGCGCTCGTGCTTGACCTCGGCGACCTCGATGCCGCGCTCGCGGGCGATCACCGGCGCGTTGACCATGTTGACCGTGTCGAGCTGCGGCCGCAGCACGCCGGTCAGCGCCATCTGGGTCAGCGGCTTGACGTTGAGCGCCGCCACCTGGCCCTCGTACTCGATCGCCACCGCCTTGATGTCGGTGTCGGTGAGCTGGCCGGCGAACGAGCCGAGTTTCTCGGCGAGGTCGAGATAGGGCGCCAGCCGCGGCGCCTCCTCGGCCGTCACGTTCGGCATGTTGAGCGAGTTCTGGATCGCGCCGGTCAGCAGGTAGTCCGACATCTGCTCGGCGACCTGCAGGGCCACGTTCTCCTGCGCCTCGACGGTCGCGGCGCCGAGATGCGGCGTGCAGACCAGGTTCGGCGCGCCGAACAGCACGTTGGCCTTGGCCGGCTCCTCGGTGAAGACGTCGAAGCCCGCGCCGGCGATGTGGCCGGAGACCAGCAGGTCGCGCACCGCCAGCTCGTCGACCAGGCCGCCGCGCGCGCAGTTGATCAGGCGCACGCCCTTCTTGGTCTTCATCAGGTTGGCGCGGCCCAGGATGTTCTTGGTCTGGTCGGTGAGCGGCGTGTGCACGCTGATGATGTCGGCGCGCGGCAGCAGCTGCTCCAGCGTCACCTTCTCGACGCCGAGCTGGGCGGCGCGCTCCTCGCTCAGGAACGGGTCGTAGGCGATCACCCGCATCTTCAGGCCGATCGCGCGCTCGGCGACGATCGAGCCGATGTTGCCGCAGCCGATCAACCCCAGGGACTTGAAGCTGAGCTCGGTGCCGAGGAAGCGGTTCTTCTCCCACTTGCCGGCCTGGGTGCTGGCATTGGCGTCGGCGACCTGGCGGGCGACCGCGAACATCAGGGCAATGGCGTGCTCGGCGGTGGTGATGGCGTTGCCGAACGGCGTGTTCATCACCACGACGCCGTGCGCGGTCGCCGACTTGAGGTCGACATTGTCGACGCCGATGCCGGCGCGGCCGACCACCTTGAGCTTCTTGGCCTCCGCCAGCACCTCGGCCGTGACCTTGGTGGCCGAGCGGATGGCGAGGCCTTCGTAGTTGCCGACGATGGCGCGCAGCTCGGCCGGCTTGAGGCCCGGCTTGAAGTCGACATCGCAGCCGCGCTCGCTGAAGATCTCGACGGCGCGCGGGGAAAGCTCGTCGGAGATGAGAACCTTGGGTTTGGCCATTTCAATCGCTCCTGATTCAGCTTCCTCCCCTTCGCGGACTCCGCGAAGGGGAGGTGTCGCCTCGCCACTTTCGCGCAAAGCGCGATAGTGGCCTATACGGCGACGGAGGGGTCATGAGTCACAGACGGGCGTTGAGGCTTCCGACCCCTCCGCCCGCGACCACGCGGGCACCTCCCCTTGGCGGATTCCGCCAAGGGGAGGAAAGGGTCATGAAAATTCGCGTTCGATCTCGGTATAGGCCCAGTCGAGCCAGGGCAGCAGCGCTTCGAGGTCGGTCGTCTCGACGGTGGCGCCGCACCAGATGCGCAGGCCTGGCGGGGCGTCGCGATAAGCGCCGACGTCGTACGCCGCCTTCTCGCTCTCCAGCAGATCGGCCATCTTCTTCGCCGCCGCGGCCTGCCTGTCGGCCGCCAGCGCGGTGAACCACGGTGCGGCGATGGTGAGGCACACAGAGGTGTTGGAGCGGATCGCCTCGTCCGGCGCAAGGAAGGCGATCCACTTCCGCTCGGCCACGAATTTCTCGAGCACGCCGAGATTGTCGCCCGAGCGCTTCATCAGGCCCTTCAGCCCGCCGACGCTCTCGCCCCATTTCAGGCCGTCGATCGCGTCCTCGACGCAGAGCAGCGACGGCGTGTTGATGGTGTCGCCCTTGAAGATCGCCTCGGAGAACTTGCCGCCCGCTGTCAGGCGGAAGATTTTTGGCAGCGGCCACGGGGGCGAATAGCTTTCGAGCCGCTGGATGGCGCGCGGCGACAGCACCAGCATGCCGTGCGCGCCCTCGCCGCCCATCACCTTCTGCCAGGACCAGGTGACGACATCGAGCTTGGCCCACGGCAGGTCCATCGCGAACACCGCCGAGGTGGCGTCGCAGATCGCGAGGCCTTCGCGGTCATCGGCGATCCAGTCGCCGTTCGGCACCTTCACGCCCGAGGTCGTGCCGTTCCAGGTGAAGACCACGTCGTGCGTCCAGTCGACGGCGTCCAAGTCGGCGATCTGGCCGTAGGGCGCTTTGAGCACGCGGGCGTCCTTGAGCTTGAGCTGCTTGGCGACGTCGGTGACCCAGCCCTCGCCGAAGCTTTCCCACGTCAGCATGTCCACGGGCCGCGCGCCGAGCAGCGACCACAGCGCCATCTCGACCGCGCCGGTGTCCGACGCCGGCACGATGGCGATGCGGTAGTCGGCCGGGATGCCGAGCAGCGACCGGGTGCGGTCGACGGCTTCGACGATCTTCTTCTTCCCGATCTTGGAGCGATGGGACCGCCCGACGGCGGCATCCCCGAGAACTTCCGGAGTCCATCCCGGGCGCTTGGCGCAGGGTCCCGACGAGAAATCGGGACGCGCCGGACGTGCGTTCGGCTTCATCTTTACCTCTCCCTTACAGAAGAGCTGCACTCCGGTGGGGGAGCGTGGCCCGCGGCCCGTATACGGATGTCGGCCGGTTCCGTCAATGCGTGGCGTTCCCCCGGCAAACGCAATAGAGGTGGAGCATGGGGAGATTTTCTCGGGCTTTCGTCGCGACGCTGATGACGCTCGCCGTCTCCATCGTCGTCGCGGAGATGGTCGCACGCTGGGTGTTCGGCCTGCAGCTGCTGCACTATCGCTGGCCCTATCAGCCGCTGTTCGTCACCGGCGACTACCAGTACCTCGTGCCCAACGACCGCCTGGCCCTCGCGCCGGGCGGCCCCGATTCGCTGGGCTACAAGGCGCGCGGCTTCGGCTTCTACACCTCGCCCGAGGCGATCCCGGCGTCGAGCACGCCGCTCAGCGACTTCCTGTTCAGCCACGAGCGCTCGCGCTATCCGGCCGCCGAGGTCGACCGCATCACCTGCGCGCAACCCGACGCGATCCTGATCTATGCGCTGGGCGGCTCGGTGGCGCAGGGCTTCTCGGCGAGCGGCAAGGAGACGACCTGGCATGCCGTGCTCGAGACGCGGCTGCGCGAGACGCTCGGCCGACAGGACGTCTATGTCTTCAACGCCGCGATGGGCGGCTTCGTGTCGCTGCAGGAGCGGCTCGCCTTCCATCTCGCCGTGGCGCCGCGCAACGCCACGCTCGCGATCGTGCTCGACGGCTACAACGACGTCATCATCCCGGCCAATTCGGCGGTGCGGCCGGGCGATCCATGGCAGCTCGGCCTGCGCTTCAGCCAGTTCTACGGCGACGGCCTCGTGTGGTGGCTGTCGACCCACAGCGCGATCCTGCACACACTGATGCAGAACGAGCTGGAGGACGACGTGCTCGCCTTCCGCCGGCGGCTGGAACGGGACGACGCGCTGTTCGCGCGCCACGCCCGGTCGATCGCCGGGCTCTACACCGAGAACATGAACGAGCTCCTGACCTCGTGCGCCGGCCGCAAGCTTAGCTGCTTCGTGGCGATCCAGCCCGGCCGGGCGATGAGTGCCGCCTACTCCGGCGTCGCCCGCGACGACATCCTCAGCCAGAAGCGCATGGTGGCGCTGTACGACACGCTCAAGCAGGCGGTCGCGGCGAGCCCGCAGCACGACCGTTTCGTCGACCTGACGCACCTGTTCGACGGCGAGGGCAAGCTCGCGCTCTACAAGGACAGCGTCCATCCCGGCGACGAGGGACAGGCGCTGCTCGGCGAGGCGCTGCTCGCCCCGACGCTCGCGGCGCTGGCGTCAGCGACCCAGGTCAAGCCGCCGCCGCAGCGCTGCGAGCGGATGCGCTGAACAAAGGCACTCATGCTCATGCGGACCGCGGGCCTCCAGGCCCGCTCATGAGCGGAGCTGGAGCTCCGCGGTCCGTAAGACATGACGCGCCGCGCCCGGGCTGTGGATAAGCCCGTTCGGGCGAATCGCTTTATGGGCAATGGAACGCGGGTCGACCCGCGTCTTCCTTGACCAAAAATCGCTTCCATTGCCCATAATAGGTGTCAGGCGCTCCAGCGTGCAGAGTCGCGCGCATGACGATGCGCCACGTCACGACCATTCCCGAAAGGGCCGCCCGCGCCCTGCGCGCGGTCCGTCCGGGATTGCGGATAGAGTATTTTTTCAGGGGACCCCCGGAGTCGATGGATTCGTGGACTCCGGGCCGAAAACGCCGATGCCATCGGCATCGAACCGGTCCACACCGGTGTGGACTCTTGCGGACTTTCGGGGACTCCCCGCGTCCGGGGCGGGCAGGTCGGCACGACAGACGGAGTTCAATCCATCGCGTTCTAGCGACGCCGAAGCTCGTAGTAGGTGCCCGCCGCCGGCACATCGAGCAGCTTCGTCGCCTCGTAGCCACCGTGCAGCATGGCGTGGATCGCCGGCGCGCGGTCGGCGGCGGACAGCGCACCGAGATGGCCGGCCAGCTCGGCTTCGCTCCAGGTCCAGACGTCGCCGATCACCACCCGATAGCCGCGCGTGAACGCCGCTTCGAGATCGCCGCGGATCGACTGGGCGTGATGCTCGGGTGTCCAGCGGGCGTGGCGGATGGCGCCGGCATCGAGGGCGATCCATTTGAACCTGGCGTCGTTGGGCGTGCCGTCCCAGTCCCAGGTGTGGCTCCACAGCGCGTACTGCCACATGGTGATGTCCTCGAAGCCCCAGTAGACGAACACCGTCCGCTCGGGCGGCAAGCTGCGCTCGATCGTCGCCAGCGCCGCCAGCGCCCGGGTGTCGCCGCCGCGAAAGCGCGCGAGCGAGACCGCGTTGACCGCCAGCGGCACGAGCGACAGCACCGCCAGCACGGCGAACAGCGCGCGGCGCTCGCGCCAGGCCATCCACAGCAGCAGCGCCCACGCCACCGTCAGCCAGGCCATGACATTGACCTGCATCTGCGGGTCGTGCGGCTGGGAGTAGAAGTTCAGCACCTGCCCCGCCGCCAGGGTGCCGAGGAACACGACGGCGATCGCGCGCAGCCGCGGATCGGCACGATGCTTCCACGAGACGGCGACGGCTGCTGCGAAGATCGCGAGCTGGACCAGCACCGACAGCACCAGCAGCAGCGCCGCCTCCTGCGCCTCGACCGGCGTCGCGAGCGTGCCCAGCACCACCAGGTAGCTGCCGACGCCCGCCAGCATCATCCAGAGCTTGGCGACACCCACCCCGCCCCAGCCGCTGTCGACGCCCTTGCCGGTCCACAGCAGGTCGTGCAGGCCGACCGCGCCCGCATGGCCCTCCCAGATCTGCTGCACGATGCCGGCGGTGGCGACGACCGTGACCAGCAGCACGGCGATCGACGCGGCGCGGCGCTTCCACGGCGCCTCGGCGAGGCTGAGCGCCAGCACCAGCGCCGGCAGGGTCGGGAAGATCAACCGCCATTCGACCAGCCAGCCCAGCGTGAACAGCACGCCGACGCCGATCGCGCGGCCCGCCGTCGGCCGGTCGAACCACAGGCCGGCCAGCAGCATCGCCATCAGCACCAGGACGTAGCCCGGCATGATGTCCTCGTTGATCACCGCCAGCAGCAGCACGAAGCCGCAGCCGAGATGGAACACCGCCGCCAGCGCCGCGATCCGCCGCTCGCCCGTCAGGCGCAGCACGAAGGCATGGACCGCGGCGACGCCCAGGCTCGCCCAAAAGGCATTGAGGTACGCGAACTGCTTCCACGCCACGCCGCGCAAGATGCCGAGCGCATCGAGCAGCCGCGCCGAGGCGCCGTACAGCGGGAAGTAGAGGTAGTTCGAGGGATCGAGACGGGCGTGGCGGAAGTCGGCGATCCACGGCTCGGCCTGGAGGCTTTTGTACATCCCGTTGGCGGTGACGACGTGCACGTTCTGCAGCCAGCCGATCAGGCCGCACAGGAAGATCAACGAGAGGACGAACGCCAGCGCCGTCGGCCAGCCGCGCTCTGTCGTCCCGAGCGTAGCGAGGGATCTTTTCGGCAGCAGGAAAGATCCCTCGCTACGCTCGGGATGACGGCGCGTGCTCGACCATCAGAACTTGCGGCCGAGCAGCACCACCGCGCCTTCGTTGCCGTAGCTCTCGTAATGCAGGCAGCCGCGCGGCATCATGAAGGTCTCGCCGGGCCTGTAGGTCCGGCTCGCGCCGTCGCGCGTCAGCGTCAGCGCGCCCTTGATCACCATGGCGCGCACGTCGAACGGATGCGAGTGCTCGGGATTGACCTTGGCGCCGGGCGTGGTGTTGGTCATGACGTCGTAGCCGTCGCGCTTGAGCTCGGCTTCGAAGACCCGGGTATCAAGGGTCGTGTTCATGGCTTGCTCCCTCAGGCGGGCTTTCGCGCCGCCACGGCATATTGCGCCCCGAGCGGCAGCCACGCCAGAGCCCGGTCGACGAAGCGGAGGAAAGCCATCCCCGGCGGCATGAACATCAGGTAGTCGGTCTCGAGCTCGTAGCGGCCCGAGCCCAGCAGCCCCTCCTGGACCTCGTTGGCATCGAGCAGGATGGCGTTCGCGTCGATCGGCGTGCGGGCAATCACGTGGCGCACCAAGGGGTTGCGCGGATTGTGCTCGAACACATAGAGCCGGCCGCCCGGCTTCAGCACCCGGCCGAGCTCGGCATAGACCGCCGGCCGCTCGGCCACCGGCACGTGGTGCAGCACGGCGCTGATCGTGGCGACGTCGAACTGGCCGTCGGCGAAGGGCGTGTGTGCGCCGTCCTGCGCCGACAGCACCGGCGCCGATCCCGCCCCCGCCGGCCAGCGCCGGGCCGCCTCGTCGAGCATGCCGGTCGAGACATCACAGCCTGTGAACGTGCCGCGCGCGCCCAGCCCGGCGAGCACCCGCATCAGGTCGCCGGCGCCGCAGCCGTAGTCGAGCAGGCTGAGGCCGTCCCGCTTCAAGCCGGGCTCGTGGCGCAGCAGCCAGCGCGCCTTCACCGCGATGAACGAATCGGCATCGCCCAGCGCCTTCTTGACCGGGTTGTCGAGGCCGCCGTCGTAGGTCGCGGCGTGCCGATCAAACTCCGGAGGGTCGAGCTCGGCGCTCATTCGGGGCCGCCCCCACGACCGTCGACGATCTCGCGGATCATGAACAGCGGCCGGCCCTTGCTCTGGTCGTACAGCCGGCCGAGATAGGCGCCGATGATGCCGAGCATCAGGAACTGCATGCCGCCCAGCACGCCGATCGCCGCCATCAGCGACGTCCAGCCCGGCAGGGTGTGGCCGATCAGCCAGCCGACGATCGAATAGACGAAGAAGGCGAAGCCGACCGCCGCCATGATCCAGCCGATGGTCATCGAGGCCATCAGCGGCACCACCGAGAAGGCGGTGATCGCGTCGGCGGCGAAGCGGATCATCTTGGAGAGGGGATACTTGCTCTCGCCGGCCGCGCGCGGCTTGCGGTCGTAGACGATCGGCACCTGCCGGCCGCCGATCCACGCCACCATGCCGCGGATGAAGCGATGCCGCTCGGGCATCGCCAGCAGCAGGTCGAGGACGCGCCGCGTCACCAGCCGGAAGTCGCCGGCATCGAGCGGGATCTCGACGTCGGTCATGCGGCCGATCAGGCGGTAGAAGGCGGCGGCGGTGGCGCGCTTGAACAGGCTCTCGCCCTCACGCGCACGGCGCTGGCCGTAGACCACGTCCGCTCCCCCCTTGCCATCGATACCATCCATCAGCGCCATCATGTCGGGCAGCAGCTCAGGCGGATCCTGCAGGTCGGCGTCGATGATCAGGATGCGCTCGCCGCGGCAGATCGACAGCCCGGCGGTCAGCGCGAGCTGATGGCCATGGTTGCGCATCAGCCGCACCGCGACGATGCGCGAATCCTGCGCCGCAGCCTTGGTCATGGTCTCCCAGGTGCGATCGCGCGAGCCGTCGTCGACCACCACGATCTCGGCCGTGCCGCCCAGGCCGCTGCCCAGCCGATCGAGCACGGCGCCGACGCGGGCCAGGAACTCCGGCAGCACGCCCTCCTCGTTGAAGCAGGGCGCCACCACGGACAGGGCGGGGCGGACGGTCATCGGCCGAGCAATAGCCCAACCGCCGATGGAAACAAGCGCCTTGGCCTACCAGACGATGCGCGCGCCGGCGGACAGGATGTGGCTGGTGGTTCCTCCCGCCAGCTCGCCATCGTAGCGCAGGTAGACGCTGGTCGAGTCGGCGATGCTTGTGCTGGTCGCGAGACCGACGATCGCGCCGTCCCGGGGCGTCGGCGCTCCGGCCACGGCGAAGGGCGAAGCCGGTGCGCCGGCGAAGCTTGCATTCACCGGCCGCGAGGTGTCGGCGTGCTCGTGGCTCCAGCCGAGCCGCAGCACCACGCCGAGCGGGCCGCGCCAGCCCGCGTCGATCGCGCCGCCGGTCTGCACGCCCAGCACGCTGCGCAGCGAGTTGGTGGTCAGGCCGGCGACCGTGAGGTTGAGCGCCCCCGCACCGGTCTCGGTGAAGCCGGCTTGCGTCGCGGTCGATCCTTGGATTCGCGCGAACGGCGTCACGAAGGCGTCGAACGATCCCCCCAGCGCGATCTTGTACCCGGCCTCGAGCTGCCCGAAGAACTGGTCGGTGCTCGTCTGCCCCAGCGCGGTGCGCGGGGCGAGGCCGGGGACGAAGATCGGCCGGGTCATCTGGCTGCTGCTGCGGGCGTAGCCGGCCAGCGCATCGAGATAGAAGCTGCCGCTGGCATACTCGCCGTAGAGGCCGAACTGGAAGGTGCTGACGCTGCCCAGCCCCGGCATGTTCTGGGTATACTGGTTGGCGGTCGTGTATCCCGCGGTGACGCCGGCGAGAAAGCCGCCGTCGAAGCGGCGGTCAAGGCCGGCCGCGAAGCCGCCGATGTTGAAATTCAGGCCGGGCGCATTGGTGTTGCCGGCAATGGTGCCGACGCCGCCCAGCGCGCCGCCCCAGGCGCTCCAACGCGGCGCCGTGGCATCGCACGCGACGTCACACGCCTCGGCCAGCGCGATCCGCCCGCCGCCGTTGCCGCCGCCGGTCGTCTGGCTGCCGCCGGCCTGCTGGGCGAAGAAGCTCATGAAAAGCTGCGCGGTCTGCACCCCGAGCGTACCGAGGCCCGCATAGTTCTGGCCGCTGATCGACTGGAACGCGCCCTGAGCCTGCTCCGGGGTCAGCAGGGAGAAGGCATCGATCACGGTGAGGAAATCGCCGCTTGCGCTGGCGACGCCGCGATCGAGCACGCTTGCCACCGCCGCCTGGTTGGGGGTGGTCGCGGCCTGCGCGAACCCGCCCGGCGTCAGGGTGAGGAAGACGTCCGTGGCGTCGTACGAAAGCGTCGGCCGCAGGAAGGCGTAGCTGCTGGTGGCGGTGCCGTAGCTGCCGGTGAGCGAGGTCGCACTGAGGATGGTGAAGGTCCTGCCGTTGCCATAGGCGCCGGCGGTCGGATGCACGGCCACCGTGCCGGCCAGGGCGGCCGGGCCGTTGACCTGCAGCCGGTCGCTCGCGCCGGCGGCGGTGGTCACGACTTCGTAGGTGCTGCCGGCCGTTTGGGTGTAGCCGGTGTTGACGGTGAGCACGCCGCCGGGATTGGCCGGGGCGACGAAGCCGTTGACGACGGTTGCGGGCACCGTCCCCGACCCGCCCAGCACGCCGTCGGCGCCGACCGTCACGCCGCTCGACGACGCGATCGAGCCGTTCACCCTCAGAATGCCGCCGGTGACGGTCGTGCTGCCGGTATAGGTGCTGGTGCCCGACAGCACGACGGTGCCCTGCCCGCTCTTGGTCAGGCTGCCGGTGCCCGCCAGAGCCGCGGAGATCGTGCCGTCCTCCACCGCGAAGGGTCCGCTCGACCGGAAGATGCCGTTCTGCACCGCCCCCGCCTTCAGGGTGAGGCCGCCGTCCTGGACTTGGCTGGTGCCGCCGAGATCGAGCGTGCCGCCGTCGACCGTGGTCGACGCGGTGGTCGCGCCGAGCGTGCCGGTCCCGGTCAGCAGCAGCGTGCCCCCCTTGATCGTGGTGCCGCCGCTGTAGGTCGCCGGACCGCCGATCGTCAGCGTGCCGATGCCGTACTTGATCAGCGGCCGCGCGCCGGTCAGCAGCGCCGCGCCGGGGGCCGAATCGTTGTCCGCCAGTCCGAACTGCAGCACCGAGGCCGCGCTGAAGTTGCTCGTCACGTCGTAGAGGGTCCAGATGCCGCGCCCCCACAGCGACACGACCAGCGCGTCGGCCGCCGGATTGTAGGCCAGCGCGCTCACCATCGTGTTGGGCAGGTTGTTGCCGAAAGCCCGCCAGCTCCCGCCGATCAGCGCGCCGGTCGCATCGGCCTCGACGACCGCGAGCGGGCTCTGGGCACTGGCGGTCTGGCGCAGGCCGCCGACCAGCAGCGCGTTCACCCCGTTGGTCGAGATGAATTCCAAGGTCAGCGGCCGCTCGATGTTCAGCGTGGTGAGGTTGGGGGTCAGATCGCCGAACGTCCCGTAGCCGCCGTTCGTGGTGTTCTGCAGCGTGACGCCGTTGGCGACGTAGAAGTAGTTCGCGTAGCGCGTGTCGAACACCACCGACGTGGGAGCCTGCCCGCCGCTGGCATAGCCGGTCAGGCGCAGCGACCCGCCGGTCTCGGACGGGCTGATGTAGACGGCGCCCGTGCTGGTGCCGGCGAGCAAGGCGTCGGGATTGTCCAGCGTGCCGAACGCGAGCGCGGTGATGGGGCCGATCCGCGTGCCGGCTGTGCCGCGGTTGAGCAGGGTGAGCGTCGTGCTCTCGGCGCCTTCGTCCCGGGTCGTGTAGAGGTAGTTGGTGCCGAAGGCGATTCGCGTGGGATCGACCTTGTTCAGGACCAGGCGCGCGGCATGCGGCAGCGTCTTGGTCGTGCTCTGGGAGTCGGGGTCGGTGTCGGCCTGGTAGTCGTCCGGCTCGAAGTTCAGCCGGTCCTGGCCCGTTTGCAACGTGTTGAAGTGCTGGGTGCTGATCAGGGTGCCGTGCGAGTCGTAGATCTGGCGCATCAGCCCGCCCAGGCCCTGCGTCGAGGTGTAGGTGGCGCTCTGACCGGCGGAGCGCAGCGTCACGTCGTTGACGGCGGCGTTCGTGCCGTCGGCGCCCTGCACCGCGGTGTAGCCGACGCTGCGCGCGGAATCCTGGATCGCCACGCCGGTATCCTGCGCCGCGACCACGATCCGCTTGGTCACGAAGTCGTAGGCGACGGCGTTGGCCTCGCGGATCGACAGGCTGGCCGTGTTGAGGCCGGTCCAGGAGACGCCCGCGGCGGTCGTGGTCATGGCGTAGATGCCGCCGTCGCCGCCCAGCAGCATCCGGCCGTTCGCATCGAACACGAAGATGCGCGCGTCGGCGTGCGGCGTGCTGTTGTCGACCGTGCCGTCGAGAGTGATCGGGCTGAAGGTCGAGGGCTGGCCGTTCGTGCCCAGCACCAGCTTATACCCCGCCAACGTCCAGCTGCGCTCTGCCGAGCTGGCTGCGCCGCCGAAATACACGATGTTCGCGTCGTGGGGATCGATCGCGAGGGCGAGATTGGTGTTCGTCTGACCGGTATTGGGGCTCGGCACCGGCAGGGAGTTCCAGGTCGCACCACCGTCCTTCGACAGGGCGATGCCGGTCACCTTGGCGTCGTTGTAGGCGGCGACCACGATCGAGCCGGCGATGCTGCCGGTGACGACCTTCAGGTTGTCGGCGGTGCTGAGGCCGGGAATGGTGACCGGGCTCCAGTCGGCGCCGCCGTTGACGCTCCTGTAGACGCCGTTGCCGTTCACCGAGGCATAGAAGGTGTTGGTCGAGCCGCTGTCCGCGGCGAGCGCCGTGACCGGCGCGTTCGCCGGAATGCCGTTCACCGGGTTGAAGGACGCGCCGCCGGTCACGCTGATGTACAAGCCGCCGCCCGCGGTATCGACGTTGTTGGGGTCCGCCGACGCGACCAGGATCACGTTTCCCCTGACCGCGGCGGAGACGACGCTCTTGCCGCTGAGACCCGGCCCGAGATCGATCGTGCTCCAGCTGTTGCCGCCGGTGTTGCTGTAGAGCAGCCCGGTCATCTGGCCGCTGCGGAACCGCCCGACGCCGCCGTTCGAGACGTTACCGACGCCGGCGATGATGACGTTGGTGTTCGACGGATCGAAGCTCAGGCTCGCGATCGACAGCGACGATGCGTTGTCGGTGAGCGGCGTCCAGGTGGCGCCGTTGTCGGTGGTGCGCCAGATGCCGCCGTTGGTCGAGCCGACGAAGATGCGGTTGGGGTTGCCGGGGTCGGGCAGCACCGCCTGGATCGCGCCGGCGACCGTCCCCTGGTCGAGGCCCGGCTTGTCGCGGCTCTGGATCGTCTCCCAGGGGCCCTGGCTCGGTGCTGGCCCCTCCGAACGAAATGTCTGAGCCTGTGTCGGCGCGCACGCCCAAGCCAGTCCGGCCGCGATCAGCAGCCCGGCTATTCCATGCCCCAAACGACGCAACGTGTTACTCCCCACTGACAGAGCGATCTTAGCCGGCGCGGCAGGCTTTGGTCGATGCGGCGGAATCGGCTATCAACAGGGCGATGACTGCCAACGACAACGACCATCGCGGCCTGCTGCCCGCCGGTCTCGCCGACCTCCTGCCGCCCGACGCCACGCGCGAGGCCGACGCGATCGATGTCGCCATCAAGCGCTTCGCGGCCTTCGGCTACGAGCGGGTCAAGCCGCCGCTGGTCGAGTTCGAGGAATCGCTGCTCGGCGGCCCGGGTGCGGCGCTGGCGTCGCAGACCTTCCGGCTGATGGATCCGGTGTCGCAGCGCATGATGGGCGTGCGGCCCGACATGACCGTGCAGGTGGCTCGCATCGCCGTGACACGATTGAAGCACGAGCCGCGGCCGCTGCGCCTCTCCTACGGCGGCAACGTCATCCGGGTGCGCGGCAATGCGCTGAAACCCGAGCGGCAGTTCGCCCAGGTCGGCTGCGAGCTGCTGGGTGTCGACACCGCCGAGGCCGACGCCGAGGCGGTGCTGCTGGCGGTCGATGCGCTGCGGGCGATCGGCGTCGCCGAGCTCACCGTCGATCTCAACCTGCCGACCCTGGTGGCGGCGGTCGCGGCGGGGCTCAAGCTCGAGGCCGAGCCCACCCGCCGCCTGCGCCGCGCGCTCGACCGCAAGGACGAGGCGGCGATCGCCGGCGCGTTGGCCGACAACAAGAAGGCGGCCGACCTGTTCATCGGCCTGTTGCGCGCCGCGGGCCCGGCCGACAAGGCGATCGCCCAACTGAAGAAGCTCAAGTTGCCCGCCGCCGCCCAGGCCGAAGCCGCGCGGCTTGCCGAGGCCGTGGCGCTGGTCACCGCGGCCGACGGCGACCTGCCGCTGACCCTCGACGCGGTCGACTATCGCGGCCTCGAGTACCAGACCGGCGTCTCCTTCTCGGTCTTCGCGCTCGCCGGCCGCCAGGAGCTGGCGCGCGGCGGCCGCTACTCGGCGGGCTATCCCGAGGATGGCGTGAGCGAGCCCGCGACCGGCTTCACGCTCTACATGGATGCGGTGCTGGCGGCCTCTGAGCCGATCCCCGTGCGCCCGCGCCTCTACCTGCCCATCGGCACCGCCTGGCCCGATGCCGCGCCATGGCAGGCCAAGGGCTATGCCGTGGTGCGCGCCGTCACGGCAGCCGCCGACGTGCGGGTCGAAGCGAAGCGGCTCGGCTGCACCCACGCCCTGATCGACGGCGACGCCGTGCCGCTGTAGCGCCGAAGCAACACTCGTCCGCGTCACATCGAGTCCACAGAACCTCGCCGCGCGCCGGTCCGTTGTCCCCGCGACAAACGGAGGTTGTGGGATGCAGGCACGGTCGATTTCGGTCGAAGAGCGCGCGGTCCTTCAGGAGCTCGAGAGCAGCGGTCCCAATCGGGCTTTCAACCGCCGCGTGACGGGGCGGCTCAATCTCTACGGCCTGATCAACGAAGGCCCGGGCGGCTGGTTCATCACCGAGGCCGGCCGCAAGATGCTCAGGACCGGCCGGGCCGTGCCGCTGTCGCCCGAGCAGATGATGTTCTCGCTGGGGCCCGTTCTCGCCACCGCCGAGAACATGGCCTGGGTCGACGGCGCGGAGTGCCTGGCGGCGGCCTGACCTCAGGCCTTCAGCATCTCGTTGGTGCGGGCGATGTTGGTCTCGTGGCTGGCCAGCATCTCGCTGAGGTCGCGATGCAGGCCGTCGTCGCGCACCTTGGGCAGCATCTCGCGCAGCTTCTTCACCACCCAGCCCTGGCCGCGATTGAGAAAGGCCATGCGCTCGGGCAGGCCCTCGATCGCCAGCGCCTTGCCCTCGAAGGCCCCGATCCTGGTCGAGGCTGGCACGCCGAGCGCCCTGAGCTGCTTGATCAGCATGGCGCACCAGCGCGCCTCGTCGTGGTGCACGTCGTGCAGCAGGTCGGCGAACTTCGTGCCCGCCGCCGCCGGGCCGCTCTTCAGCGCCACGCCGGTGCCAGCGCGTTCGGCCTCGAGCAGCTCGTTCAGGAAGGCGGCGAGCTCGTCCCGGCTGGCGTAGCCCATGTAGGCATCGTCCGCCTCGTGAGCGAGGCAGGCGGGCGAAGCAGGCTCCGGTTTGTCGGTCGACATCTTCACCTCCACAGGGTGTGACCATCATGCGCCAGACTCGGCGACGGCGCGAGCGGCGTGGAACCGCATGCCGGCAAACGCATTATTCCTCCAGCCCCCTCTAGAAAAAATAGGGCCGGAGAGGCCAATGCGATCATTAGCCGTTGCCGCCTTTCTCATTGCGGCTGGATTTGGGCCGGCCGCGCTCGCCGGCGAGTGGATGACCGATTCGAAATCAGGCTGCACCGTGTGGGATCCGCTGCCCGTACCCGACGAGACCATCGGCTGGACGGGGGCATGCAAGGACGGAAAGGCCTCGGGCCCCGGGGTGCTCACGATCTTCAAGGCGGGCGCCCAGGTCGAGCGCAATGAAGGCGAGTTCGCCGACGGCAAGCAGACGGGCCACGGTGTGAGGCGCAATCGCGACGGCCGCTACCTCGGCACCTTCAGGGACGGCCTGTTCGACGGCAGCGGCCTCTACGTGGCCTCGAACGGCATGCGCTACGACGGCGAGTGGAAGAACGGCAACATCGAGGGCCACGGCAAGCTGAGCTTTGCGTCAGGCCTGCGATACGAGGGCCAGTTCCGCGCGAACACCTACAGCGGCTTCGGCAGCATGATCTTCCCCAGCGGCGCGCGCTACGACGGCGAGTACCTGCTCAGCACGCCGCACGGCACCGGCGTCTACAAGACCGCCAACGGCGCGATCTATGCCGGCCAATGGAAGCACGGCTGCTTCAACGACGGCCGCCGCACGACCCATCTCAGTGTCTTCGCCGAGGATTGCGGCCTGTCCGAGGACGCCCCCGGGGCGCACGCCGCACCATCGGATGCGCGCGGCAGCCGGGCGAACTAGCAGAAGCTAGAATGCCTCCGCCGGCAGTGCCATCAGGGTCGCGGCACCCGCCTTGATCTGGTGGTTGAGCGACGTGGTCTGCGGCAGCACGCGCGCGGTAAAGAAGCGTGCGGTGGCGAGTTTGGCCTCGTAGAAGGCGTTGTCGGTGCCGGCGGCGAGGCCCTTGTGGGCAGCGATGGCGATGCGCGCCCACATGTAGCTCATGGCGGTCAGCGCCATCAGGCGCAGCAGGTCGGTCGCCGCCGCGCCCGCCTCGTCGGGGTTCTTCATCGCGTTCTGCAGCAGGAAGAAGGCGGCGTCCTGGACGCGACCCAGCGCCTTCTCGAGCGGCTCGACGAATTCCTTCAGCTTGTCGTCGTTCTTGTGCTCGGCGACGAAACCCGACATCAGGCCGAGCAGGCGCTGCGCCGCCGCACCGCCCTTCATCGGCAGCTTGCGGCCGACCAGGTCGAGCGCCTGGATGCCGTTGGTGCCCTCGTAGAGCTGGGTGATGCGCGCGTCGCGCACGAGCTGCTCGACGCCGTTCTCGCGGATGAAGCCGTGGCCGCCGTAGGTTTGCACCGCGAGGTTGGCGCACTCGCTGCCCATGTCGGTGAAATACGCCTTGATGATCGGCGTCAGCATCTGGATCAGGTCGTCAGCCGCCTCGCGCCTGGCCGCGTCGGGATGGCGATGCGCCTCGTCGATCAGCATGCCGACCCACAGCGCGAGCGCGCGGGCCGCCTCGGTGAACGACTTCTGCGTCAGCAGCATGCGGCGCACGTCGGGATGGACGATGATCGGATCGGCCGGACCCGCGGCGTTCTTCGGGCCGGTCAGCGAGCGGCCCTGCAGGCGATCCTGGGCATAGGCGAGGGCGCTCTGGCGGGAGGCTTCGGCGATGCCGAGGCCCTGCATGCCGACGCCGAGGCGGGCCGCGTTCATCATCACGAACATGGCGTTCATGCCCTTGTTCAGCTCGCCGACCAGCCAGCCCTTGGCGCCGTCGAGGTTCATGACGCAGGTCGCGTTGGCCTTGATGCCCATCTTGTGCTCGATCGCGCCGCAGCGGATGCCGTTGCGCTCGCCGACAGAACCGTCGGCCTTGGGCAGGAACTTCGGCACCAGGAACAGCGAGATGCCGCGGGTGCCGCCGGGCGCACCCTCGGGGCGCGCCAGCACCAGATGGAGGATGTTCTCGGTGAGGTCGTGCTCGCCCGCCGAGATGAAGATCTTGGTGCCGGTGATCGAATAGGAGCCGTCGGGTTGCGGCTCGGCCCTGGTCCGCAGCATGCCGAGGTCGGTGCCGCAATGGGGCTCGGTGAGGCACATCGTGCCCGACCAGGTGCCGTCGGTGAGCTTGGGCAGGTAGAGCTTCTTGAGCGCGTCGGAGCCGTGCCGCGACAGCGCCTCGTAGGCGCCGTGGCTGAGGCCCGGATACATCGCGAAGGCCTGGTTGGAGGCGGTGAACATCTCCGTCAGCGCGAAGCCCACCGTCGCCGGCAGGCCCTGGCCGCCGTACTCCGGATCGCAGGTCACCGCCGTCCAGCCGCCCTCGCGGAACTGGTCGTAGGCTTCCTTGAAGCCCTTGGGCGTGCGGACCACGCCGTTCTCGTAGTGGCAGCCTTCCTCGTCGCCGGTGCGGTTGAGCGGGAACAGCACGTTCTCGCAGAGCTTGGCGGCCTCCTCGAGGATCGCCTGGATGGTGTCGGGCGTCGCATCCTCGTAGCCCGGCAGCTTGGCGAGGCTCGCGACGTCGAGGACTTCGTTCAGGACGAAGCTGATGTCCTTCACCGGACCCTTGTAGACGGCCATGGCTTCCTCCTCGGTCTCTCGGCCTGTCGGCCTTAGTCGTCGCCTTCGGGATCGACGCCGCGCTGCTTGAGCTCGGCGGTGACCTGGATCTCGACTTCCTTGAACTCGTTGATGTGGGCGTCGAGATCGCGACGCTTGCGTTCCAGATCGGCGATGTGGAGACGGCTGCGGCGCAGCAGCTCGCGGAGCTGCTGGTTGCCGGTGCGGTCGACCTGGTAGAGGTCGAGCAGCTCCTTGATCTCGGCCAGCGAGAAGCCGAGCCGCTTGCCTCGCAGGATCCAGGAGAGCCGCACACGATCGTGCGCGCTGTACAGACGGGTCAGCCCCTGGCGGCGCGGCTTGATCAGCCCCTCGTCCTCGTAGAAGCGGATGGTGCGCGCGGTGATGCCGAACTCGCGGGCCAGCTCCGCGATGCTGTAGATGCGCGCCGAATCGCGCGGCGTTGTGCTCTTGGCCGGGACGGCCGTGGGGGCGGCGACGGGCATGGGCCTGTCATAGTTGCCGTTTACGTAAACGTCAATGATGCTTTACGTAAACGGAAACACCTCGACGGCTAGCCCGTTGTCTTGCCCCGGCGCGTCACCCATGCGCGTCGCGCTGCCGCTCCTGCTCGTCGCGCTCGTGCCGCCTTCGCGCCAGCGTCCTGCCAGTGGACTTGGAGGAGACGGATCGCATCTCGAGGGTAGAACCCACAGTCGTACATCCAATGATAGGTCTGACATAGCCAAGCTAGATTGTCTGGCTCGTTGTTGCTTGCATCATGATCGGGATGGGCCACGGTCAAGCAGGTCGGGATCGCGAGTCCGCAGACGGCGCAGCAGATGAAGGGAGCAGCTTCCCGTAAAGCCTGCCGCGCCGCTCCTTGGTTTCGTCGCCGTTCAATGCCTGGAGTTGCAACCATGATCGATCATAAGCCTCAGAAGCGACCGCAACGATACGGCAAGCCGTTAGACAATCTAACCAACCAGCTCATTCAATTCGACAACCGCAAATTGATAGCTGTTCACAGGCTTTGTGGCGTATCGATAGCCTTCGGGAGGGGACGTATTCGAGAGAGATGAGCCATGTCGTCCACTTCCAACTACGCAGTCGTCATAGCCCTTGGTCAGCTTGTGATCGCCGCAATGGTCGGCGGAATTGGTTTTTATTTCGCGCGAGAACAATCACGAACGGCTCGGCAAAAGCTTCGACTAGATCTATTTGATCGAAGATTTAGGGTATTTGAGGCTGCCCGTAGCTTCATCAGCGTCGTGTTGGCGCATGGCGGATATGAAGTTCGCGACCTTCATGCTTTCTTGGTCGGAACGATAGATGCGCAGTTTCTGTTGAACGATGAGATCGTCCTCTATTTGCGGGAAATCGCCAATCGGGCTTCCAAGCTCCACGCCCTAAAAGCGGCATCTAACCCTCAATCGCCCGGCCCCGACAAGGCAGCGCTGATCAAAAAGCATTACGAGAAGCTGAACTGGATCAGCGAGCAGATCGATGTACTAGCGAATAGGTTTCGCCCGTTCCTTCAGCTCGAAGGTTAAGAGCTAGTCTCGTCACAGCGCAACCGCGGCTGTTGCGCTGTAGCAACGCTCAAGGTCAACGCTTATCGGACCCCGGCAACAAGGTCGTCAGATCACCTTGGTCTGCCGCATGTCCCGGACCTCGTCGGGCGAGCAGCCCAACCACTCGCCGTAGATCGCCTCGCAATCCCCACCGAGCACCGGCGCGGATTTCAGCGGCACCTTGGTGTCCGACATCCTGAGCGGCCAACCCGGCACGGTCACCGGCCCGCGCACCGGATGATCGATCTTCTGCATCATCCCGCGCGCATGCAGGTCGGGATCGTTCAGCAACTCGAGCGTCGTCTTGACGGCGCCGCAGGGCACGCCGGCGCCGGCGATGACCCGCATCACCTCTTCCTTGGTGCGCTTCGAGGTGAACTCCGTGATCGCCGCGTCCACAACCTCCTTGTGCTGGAAGCGGGTGGGACCGTCGACCATACGGGGATCGTCGAGCAGGTCCTCGCGGCCGATCGCCTTCACCAGCCGCTTCCAGTGCTCGCCGTTGCCCCGCGCGGCGAAGATGTAGCACCAGTCGTCGAGCCCGCCCGGCGCGCATTTGTAGAGGCCGCCCGGCGCCGTGCCGATCACCCCGTTGCCGCCGCGCGGCAGCTGATCCTCGCGCGCGGCCTGGCGGCTCATCGGCGTGCGGCAGTAGTTCAGCATCGCGTCGCGCATGGCGATCTGGATGTGCTGGCCGCGGCCGGTGGCCATGCGCTGGTAGAGCGCCGCGAGGATGCCCATGGCCATCAGCATGCCGGTGCCGGTGTCGCCGATGGTCGGGCCCGGCCGGACAGGCGGTTCGTCGGGATGGCCGTTGACGCCCATCGTGCCGCCCATCGCCTGCGCGATCATGTCGAAGGACAGATAGTTCGCGTGCGGGCTTTCCGGCGCGAAGCCCTTGACCTGGGCGAAGATCAAGCGCGGATTGAGCGCGCTCAGCCGCGGATAGTCGAAGCCCAGGCGGGCGAAGGTTCCGGGCGCCATGTTCTCGATCAGGACGTCGGCCTTGGCGATCATCCGCCGCAGCAGTTCCTTGCCCTCCTCGCTCTTGAGGTTGCAGGTCACGCTGCGCTTGTTGAGGTTGTAGTAGATGAAATAGTGCGAATCGGCGTCCGCACGGTCGGTCATTCCCCAGCGGCCGGGCTCGCCGCGATTGGGCTCCTCGACCTTGACGACGTCGGCGCCGAGCCAGGCCAACGCCTCGGTACAAGACGGCCCCGCCTCGAATTGCGTGAGGTCGAGCACCTTTATGCCCTTGAGAGCCGGTTGCGTCGCGGACGCGATCTCCGGCCGCATTACCTGATCCTGCATGGCGATCCCTCCCGTCAGCGGATTTGGTGTTTCACTCCATCAGCTATGCCAAGCGAACTGCTGTGCCTTGCGCGCAGAGGCCTGCGAGAGCACGACGTTGACCAGGGCGGGGCCAGGATGCTCCATCGCCCCGTCGAGCGCGCCGCGCAGCTTCTTCGGATCCTCGACGAAGTAGCCCTTGCCGCCGAACGCCTCCATCATCCTGTCGTAGCGGGCGCCGTAGATCAGCGCGTTGGGCTTGAGGTTCATCATCGGGTTGTCCGGGATCTCCGGCATGCCCGGGCCGATGCCGCCGTTGTTCAGGACGACGATCTTCACCGGGAAGCCGTAGCGGACCAGCGTCTCCATCTCCATGCCGGAGAAGCCGATCGCCGAATCGCCCGAGAGGTGGACGACCGGTCGGCCGGGCTGCGCGACGCAGGCGGCGATCGCCTGGCCGAGGCCGACGCCCATCGTCCCGTAGGTGCCGGCATTGAGGCACGACCGGGCGTCGAAGCTCGGCAACTGGGTCAGGCCGATATCCATCGTGCCGGCGCCCTCGGCGCTGAGGATCGCGTTCTTCGGCATCCAGGCCGCGACATCGCGGAGCGCGCGATAGTAGTTGGCGGGCGCAGCGTCGTCGTCGATCTGCGGCTTGATCGTCGCCGCGTTCTCCGAAACCTTCTTGGAGAGCGCCTTGCGCCACGCCGAGTCGGTCGGATGGAACCACTGGCGGCCGGCGAGCGCCTTGTTGAGCTGCCCGACGATCGCCTTGCCGTCGCCGACCAACGCCACTTCCGTCGGCTTGTTGTGCCCGATCTCCTCCGGCGCGATGTCGAGCTGGACGACCTTGACGTCCTTGGCGAAGCGCGGCGCCAACCCGAAATGGAAGATCCAGTTGAACCGCGCGCCCATCAGGAAGACGACGTCGGCCTGCTGCAGCGCCAGCGTGCGCGCCGCCGAGACCGCCAGCGGGTGGTCGTCCGGCATCACGCCCTTGCCCATCGGCGAGCGCACGAACGGCACCTGGGTGCGCTCGATGAAGGCGCGCACCTCGCCCTCGGCGCGCGACCACGCCATGCCCTTGCCGACGATGACCAGCGGCCGCTGGGCCTTTTCGAGCACATCCAGCGCCGCCTCGATGTTCTCGCCCGGCGCCACCATGCGCGGCGGCTCGGGCACACGCTGGACCTGCACGACCTTGTCGAGCTCGCAGGTGCCCTTGATGATGTCGTCCGGCATGTCGAGATAGGTGGCACCGGGACGGCCGTAGATCGCCTGCCGGGTCGCCATCTCGACATAGTAGGGAATGCGCGCCACGCTCTCGATGCCGTGCGCGAACTTGCAGAACGGCGTGGCGATCAGCACCTGGCGCTCTTCCTGGAAGGCGCCCATGCCGCCGCGATAGGTCTCCGAGGCGCCGCCGATCAGGATCATCGGCCAGCAGTTCTGCTGGGCGTTGGCGAGGCCGGCGAGGCCGTGCACCACGCCGGGCCCCGTCACGGTGAGACAGGCGCCGGGACGGCCGGTCATGTAGCCGTACGCCTGCGCCGCGTAGGACGCGGCTTGCTCGTTGCGCATGCCGATGTAGTTGATGCCTTCCTTCTGCGCAGCCGCGGCGATCGGGCCGACCGGAAACCCGACGATCCCGAACAGGTGATCGATGCCTTGCTGCTTGAGGCTGCGCGCGATCAGGGTGGCGCCGTCGACTTCGCCCATGGTTTCCCCCTGGGAGCGAGTGAACTTCCGCGATGAATTAACGCATTGATAGCCGGGCAGCGAAAGGGGGTTCCCCCCGACCTGCGATACTGCCGGTCCGGGGCGCCGAGCGAATTTCACCGATGGTGCCGCAGGGCCGGTTGGGATAGTCACGGGTCTCGGCAAACGGAAGGGTACAAGATGGCGATCTATCAGCTCGGCGACAAAAAGCCGGTGATTCCAGCGTCCTGCTACGTGGCGGAGACCGCGACCATCATCGGCGACGTGACGCTCGGCGAGCGGGTCAGCGTCCTGTTCGGCGCCGTGATTCGCGGCGACAACGATCCGGTCACCATCGGCGACGACAGCAACGTCCAGGACAACTGCGTGCTGCACAGCGACCCCGGCCTGCCGCTCACGATCGGCAAGGGCGTGACCATCGGCCACCAGGCGATGCTGCATGGCTGCACGGTCGGCGACGGCTCGATGATCGGCATCGCCGCGGTGGTGCTGAACGCCACGGTCATCGGCAACCAGTGCCTGGTCGGCGCCGGCGCCGTCGTCACCGAGCGCAAGAGCTTCCCCGACCGCTCGGTGATCTTCGGCTCGCCGGCCAAGGTGGCGCGCGAGGCGACCCCGGACAACGTCGAGCGCATCAAGGGGGACACGCTGAGCTACGTGCATCGCGGCGCCTTCTACAAGGCGAACCTCAAGCGGATTGGCTAGTGATCGACGCGCTCGACCACCTGACGCTGCGCGCCTCGTTTCGCGAGGGCGCGGTCGGCGCGTATGAAGCGCTGCTCGGTCGGCAGGCCGTCGACGGGCGGATCCGGGTCGGCAATGTCGGGCTGACGATCGAGGACCACGCCTCGACGGCGCAGCTTTCGTCGATGGTGTTCGCGACGGCGTCGCTGGAGAAGGCCGCACGCCTGCTCGAGCGGCGCGCGCTACCGGGCGAGCGCAAAGGCGATCGGCTCGTGCTGTCTCCTGAGGCGACGCATGGCGTGCCGATCGCGCTGATCGAGCGGACGGAAGCGCCCGCGCCCTCGCCCTTGCTGAGGAGCAGCGAGGCGGCGGCGATCGACTCGCTCGACCATGTCGTCATCCGCTCGCCGAACCCCGAGCGGGCGATCGCGCTCTATGCCGGCCGCCTCGGCCTCGACCTCCGGCTCGACCGCAGCAATCCCGACTGGGGCTCGCGGCTCCTGTTCTTCCGCTGCGGCGACCTCGTGGTCGAGATCGCGCACGATCTCAAGGCGGGCGTGTCGGACGCGCCCGATCGGCTCTGGGGCCTGTCATGGCGCGCGCCCGACATCGCCAAAGCCAACGAGCGACTGAAGACGGCGGGCGTCGAGGTCTCCGCCCCGCGCGCCGGTCGCCGGCCGGGCACGCATGTCTTCACGGTGCAAAGCCACACCGCCAATGTACCGACCATCGTCATCGGCGGACTGGAGCATTGGTCATGACAGCACGAACCTTCCTTGCCGCCGCGCTCGCGGTCGGCCTGTCGATCGCGGGCCCGGCGCGGGCCGCCGACGGCTTCGACGTCGTGGCGCTGGGCGCCCTCGGCGGCATCCAGGACGGCAACCTCAGCGCCTGGTTGATCCATCCGCACGACGACACGCGTGCCGTGACCTTCGACGCCGGCACGCTGGTCAACGGCCTGCGGGCGGCCGAGGAAAAGGGCACCCTCGATTCGCTCAAGGTGCCGACCGATACGCCTCTCAGCCGCGCCGGCTACGTCCTCACCGACCGCATCAAGGGCTATCTCGTCAGCCACGCCCATCTCGACCATGTCGCGGGGCTGGTGATCGCCTCGCCCGACGACGGCAAGAAGCCGATCTACGTGCTGCCCTCGGTCGGCGCGGCGCTGGCCGAGACCTACTTCAACTGGACCGCCTGGCCGAACTTCACCGATCGCGGCAAGGCCCCGCAGCTCAAGAAGTACCCGATCGTCGAGCTCGCGCCCGGCGCCGCCCTACCGCTGCAGGACACCAAGATGACGGTGACTGCCTTCCCGCTCGCCCATGGCGGCGTCGAATCGACGGCGTTCCTGGTCGAATGCGACGGCGACGCGATCCTGTATTTCGGCGACACCGGCCCCGACCCGGTCGAGAAGACCACGAAGATGCACGAGGTCTGGAAGGCCGTCGCCGACAAGGCCAGGCAGCGCAAGCTGAAGGCAATCCTGATCGAATCGTCCTACACCAGCGACCGGCCCGACGCGCAGCTGTTCGGCCATCTCACGCCGAAATGGATCATGCAGTCGCTGCACGAGCTCGACGCGCTCGCCGGCGGCAACAGCGTCCTCAAGGACCTGCCGGTGGTGATCACCCACATCAAGTACGCGCTGACCCGCGAGCAGCCGCAGGCGAAGATGCGCGACGAGCTCACCGCCGCCAACGACCTCGGCGTGCGCTTCCTCATCCCCCAGCAGGGAATGCGCTGGCACTTCCGATGAGCAGGCGCCGGACCTCGTGCAGGTCCGGCATGACATGCAGGCAGAGCGCGCAGATCTCGTCGGTCGCCGGCAGGAGATCGGGCACCATCACCGTCATCATCCCGGCAGACGACGCCGAGCGCACGCCATGGTGCGAATCCTCGACCGCGAGGCAGTCCTGCGGCGCGACGCCGAGCAACTCGGCGGCCTTGAGGAACGGATCGGGATGCGGCTTGTGGTGCTCGTAGTCACCTTGCGCAGCGATGCCGTGGAACCGGTCGGCGAGCCCATGCTTGTGCAGATGGCGCTCGACGGTCGGCCGCACCGAGCTGGTCGCGACCGCCCGCGGCAAGCCGAGCTCGTCGAGCAGGTCGAGCAGCTCGCGGACACCTGGCTTCAGGATTTCCTGCGTCTCCGTCAGCTCACCGAAAATGCGGCGCGAGATTTCCCACAGCTTGTCGACGGGAACGTCCGGCCCGTAATGCGCGACGACCTGCGCCCGCACCACCGGCGACGGTGAACCGACGGTACTGCGGAAGAATTCGGAGGTCATGGGAATGCCGACCTCGCGCGCGGCGCCGAGTGCCGATTTCTCGTAAAGCGTCTCGGTGTCGAACAGCACGCCGTCCATGTCGAACACGACGGCGGCAACGCGGCGCGGCAGGCTCATGCGTTGCTCGCCAGCCCGGCGAACAGCGGGCGGTAGGACTCGAGCGCCAGGCCGGGCATCCGGACGGCGGCGTCGAGATCGACCCAGGCGAGCTCGCTGTGCTCGTCGTCGAGGATGCGCGGCTCGCCCTGCCACGCCGTGACCGCGAACGGGTGATAGGTGACGTTCGGCGCATGCGGGTCCGGCAGTGTCGCGAGAGCGCGGTAGCGCATCGGCACGACGCCGATCTCCTCGCCCAGCTCGCGATGCAAGGCGCGATCGAGGTCCTCGCCCTGCTCCACGTGTCCGCCGGGAAAGCTCCAGAGACCCGGATAGCTGCGGCGCTCGGCGCTGCGCTTCACGAGAAGCACGCGGCGCTCGCGCAGCATGACGGCATTGACGATGTCGGGCACGCTCCCCTCCTCGGCGCGAAGTGTGCCGACTATCGCGCTCGCCGCAAGCCTCGCATTGTCGTAGAAGCCCGGCATGCGCCGCCTCGTTCCGACGTTGCTGATGCTGTTCGCGGCCGCCTGCGCGCCCAAGCCAGCGCCGAAGACTGCAGCCTCCCTGAGGCCGCTGGGTCCCTGCCCCACCTCGACGTGGACGCCCGAGGCACCGCCGCCGACCGCGTCGGCCAAGATCTCGATGGTGCTGCTGGCGGTGCAGGAATGGGCGCGCTACGGCAAGCAGGTCATCGCCTACCCGGCCGACGGCAAGCCGCGCACCGAGCAGCTCGGCATCAAGGAGCGCGAGGCGCCCGAGCGCATCAACGACTACTGGAAGAGCGTCGACCGGCCCAACCTGAGCGGCCTCGACAGCGAAGTGCCGTGGTCGGCCGCCTTCATCTCCTGGGACATCGAGAGCGCCGGCGTCTCCCGCGACCTGTTCTGCCCCAGTGCGCGCCACACCATCTATGTCGAGCGCATGGCCGAGCGCGCCCGCCGCGCGGGCGCCGCCTTCATCCCGCTGCACCTCGCCGAGCGGGCGCCGCAGGTCGGCGACCTGATCTGCGCCTCGCGCGACAATGGCGACACCACCCTGGAAAACCTGAATCGCGGACCGGGACATTGCGACATCGTGGTCGAGGTCCGGTCGGGCGAAGTCCACGCCATTGGCGGAAACGTGGGCGACTCCGTCACGCGCAGCGTATTTCCACTGGACGCGTCGGGCTTTTTGTCGCCCATATCCGCCCGGCGGTTCTTCACCGTGATCGAGAACAGACTGCCCTAGGACAGCATATGCGGCTTTACGACTCCTACGACTACGTCATCATCGGCGCCGGCTCGGCGGGCAGCACCATCGCCAACCGCCTGGCCGAGGATTATGTGCTGCGCATCCTGATCCTCGAGGCCGGCCCGGCCGACAGCTCGATGCTGCTCAAAATGCCGGCGGGCTTCGCCAGCCTCGGCGAGACGTCGCCCTACAACTGGCGCTACGAGACCGTGCCGCAGGTCCATTGCAACAACCGCCGCATGTACTGGCCGCGCGGCAAGACGCTGGGCGGCTCGTCGTCGATCAATGCCATGCTCTACGTGCGTGGCCACGCCTCCGACTACGACCACTGGCGCCAGCTCGGCAATTCGGGCTGGAGCTACGAGGACGTGCTGCCCTTCTTCAAGAAGGCCGAGAGCAACGAGCGCGGCAGCGATGCCTATCACGGCAGCGGCGGCCCGCTGAACGTCGCCGACCAGACCGATCCGGCGAAGATCAGCGAGGCGTTCGTGAAGGCCGCCGAGCAGGCCGGCCACAAGCGCACTGCCGACTTCAACGGCGCCGAGCAGCAGGGCGTCGGCTTCTACCAGGTGACGCAGAAGAACCAGGAGCGCTGGAGCACTGCCAGCGCCTACCTGCGGCCCGCCGTCGAGCGCAACAAGGCCAATGTGCACGTCGTCACCGGCGCGCTGGTCGAGCGCATCATCCTCGACAAGAACCATGCGATGGGCGTGCGCTACCGCGTCGACGGCCGCGACGAGGTCGCCCGCGCCGAGCGCGAGATCGTGCTGTGCGGCGGCGCGGTGAACTCGCCGCAGCTCCTGCTGCTGTCGGGGATGGGCCCGGCCGATCACCTGAAGTCGGTCGGCATCAAGCCGCTGTTCGACATCCCGGGCGTCGGCGGCAACCTGCAGGACCATCTCGACGCGGCGATCCTGCAGGAATGCAGGACGCGCGACACCTACGACAAGGCCAACAAGCTGTGGACGCTGCTGCAATACAAGATGAGCAGGAAGGGCCCCGGCACCTCGCCGATCGCCGAGACCGGCGGCTTCATCAGCACGCAGGGCGGGCTGGCGGCGCCCGACGTGCAGTTGCACTTCCTGCCGGCGCTGGTGGTCGATCACGGCCGCACGCGGCTGAAGAAGAACGGCTACACGCTCCATGTCTGTACGCTGCGCCCCGAGAGCACCGGCACGATCCGGCTCAAGAGCACGAGCCCCAACGAGCATCCGCTGATCGATGCCAACTATCTCGCTGCCGCCAAGGACCTCGAGACCCTGAAGGCCGGCGTGAAGATGGGCCGCGACATCCTCGCCCAGTCGGGCATGGATCCCTACCGCGCCGGCGAGATGGAACCCGGCCCGGCGGCGAAGAGCGACGCCGAGCTGGAGCAATGGATCCGCGCGCGCTGCGAGACGATCTATCACCCGGTCGGCACCTGCAAGATGGGCCCGGACAACGATCCGATGGCCGTGGTCGACCACGAGTGCAAGGTGCGCGGCATCACCGGCCTGCGCGTGGTCGACGCCTCGGTGATGCCGAGCCTGGTCGGCGGCAACACCAATGCGCCGACCATCATGATCGCCGAGCGCGTGGCGTCCTACATGCAGGGCAAGGGGTGAACGAGTTCGGCCGTGCGCTCAGCCGGTGGCGCCGCCTGCGCGGTGTCAAGCAGAGTCACGCGGCCGAGCTGTTCGGCGTCACCCAGGCGACGCTGTCGCGCTGGGAGCGTGGCTATCACCGCGTACCCGATGCGGCTGCGCGCAAGCTCACGGCACTGCTCGCCGCGCCGCTCGACTCGGCGAGCGATGCCGGCCTGCGCCGGCTGGTCGAGAGCTCGGCGCTGCCGGTCCATCTGATCTGCGATTTGACCCATCGCCTGCTCGCGGCCTCGCCGTCACGCTTCGCACAATGGACGGCCGATGCCGCCGATCTGCGCGGCACCTCGCTGTGGCGCTTCGCCACCGACGAGATCCACCTGGCCGAGAGCCGGCTGGGCGAGCTCGGCTGGTACGACGACGGCACGACGGAGATGCGTTTCTGGACCGGCGCCAACCACGATCCGCTGGTGCCGATCGAGCCCGGCGTGCTGGTGTGGGAACGCCTGGCCTTGAGCGACGGCACGCTCGCCCGCAGGGTGACCTCGGTCGCGCACTGACGAATAACTTATTCGTGGGCCGGCGGGCGCCGGCTTCCTAGAGTCGGCCGCGTGACAGAGTGGCCGCGTGTCCTGCTCGTCTACGGGATCGGTGTGCTCGCCGCGGGGCAGCTCGGCATCGTGCCGCCGCTGGTGCCGGCGTTGCAGGGCGAGCTCGGCCTGTCGCTGGCGACGGCGGGTGCGGTGGTCTCGCTCATGACCCTGGTCGGCGGGCTGCTCGGCCTGCCGGCCGGCGCCTTCGCCGAGCGCATCGGCCACGGCCGCGCCTTCTGCCTCGGCCTGTTGGTGATGGCGCTCGCCGCCGGCCTGTGCGCGATGGCGCAGGATGCGGCCGTGCTGCTCGCCGGCCGCGCGCTGGCCGGCGCCGGCTATCTGCTCGTGGTCGTGGCCGGCCCGTCGCTGCTGGCGACGCTGGCGCAGCCGCGGCATCAGCCGATCGCGCTGTCGCTGTGGGGCACGTTCGTGCCGGTCGGCATCGCCATCGCCGGAATCGCGACGGCAGGCTTCGCCGAGTCGGGATGGCGCACCATTTTCACCGTCGACGCCGCGCTGCTGGCCGCCGCCCTGGTGGTCGCGGCGCCCATACTGCGTGCGCCTTCGATACCGCACGACGCCGATTGGCGCATGCCGCCGGGCGCCCTGCGTGCCGCGCTGCCGCTCGCTGTCTCGTTCTTCTGCTTTGCTCTGCTGTTCCTCGCGCTCGCCGGGATGCTGCCGGCCTACCTCGTCGAGCGGCGCGACATGACGCCGGCGACCGCCGGACGGATCGTCGCCGTGGCGACCGCGCTGGGCATCGCCGGCAGCGTCGCGGCGGCGTGGCTGATGCACCACGGCATGACGCCCCGCCGCCTGATCGCCGTCGGGCTCGCGGCATCGACGGTCGCAGCGATCCTCGCCTTCCGGCCTGAGTTCGGGGTCCCCGTGTCGATCACGGGCCTTGCGGTGTCGTTTGCGATCGGCGGCCTGGTGCCGGCCGCTTCCTTCGCCTCGGTGCCGCGGCTGGCCCCGGGTCCGCGGGCGATCGGACCGATCAACGGGGTGCTGGCGCAGGCGGGCAGCCTGGGATCGCTCGCCGGGCCGCCGGTGCTGGCGCTGTGGGTCCAGCTCACGAGCTGGGCCTGGGCGCCGGCGCTGCTGCTGGGCGTGGCGGCGGTCGGCGCGATCGCCATCAACGCTCCTCAGAAGCGCTAAAGCCGTTCCGATCGGATTGTTGCAGTCTCACGTCCGGCGCGTCCGCCGTGTCCGGACGTGTCCGGCCTGGGGGATGGCGCCGGATTCTCGGCTAAAATCCCTATGGAATCGGCATCGGATGTGTCCGGCCACCGGCCGGATTCGCCGCTAGGTGGCCCGGTTCTCGACGACCATCATCCAGATCTTGCCCGGTGCCGGCGCCAGCCGGCCGCGCGAATCGACGGGATAGAGGCTCATCGTGACGCTGTTCTTCACGTTGCCGCCAATCGCCTGGACATGGCCACCGCGCACGGCCGTGACGACGTCGCAATGGCTCGCCGTGTTGTCGATGCGCCGCCGCGCGGTGCGCGAATCGGCGTAGCGCCAGGTCGGGCCGGCGGTCCCGGTGCAGACCAGGTCGCCCGGCTTGGGCGCGTATTCGTTCGGCGCATGCAGCGCGAAGCTGGCATGGCCGCTGCGCTGGTGATCGTAGAGCGCGGCGAGATACTGGCCGTGCCGGCCGGCGCGCGGGAACGATGCGGCGCTGACGCCCGAATGTGCCATCACCCAGGACACGAACGCGCCCGACCATGGGCGGCCCGAGGTGCGGCCGTTCCATTCGGGATGGCCACAGCTGCCCCAGTAGTCGCCGACCCGACTGTTGAGCGGCTCGCTGTGCTCGTTCACGCCAGCGCGATTGATGTAGCCGCCGGCCGATCCGCCATAGACGACGGTCGAGCGGCCGAAGCGCGTCCATTCCTGCCAGGCGACGTAGGCGGTACGGTTGCTGGGCGGCTTGTCGCTGTAGCCATGGCTTCGGTCGGCGCTGCCGCAGCCGGCCAAGCCCAACGCGATCAGGGCGAAAAGGAGAAGGGCTGGCAGCCAGGGACCGATCGTATGGGAGGAGCAACGATGGGGTGGCTGCCAGCTAACACGAACATCGACGAAGGGGCGGTCGATGAGGTTCATGGAATACTTGCAGAAAACTCAACAACCGATTGTTATTATTGACTTAACTTTTAGCATAATCCTTGAGCAATGTCACCCCTCGATGATATCTGCACCCTCGAAAAGCGGGCGCTCCGAGCTTGGCCTGCCCTCGAGAGCCGGGCGGCCCAAGGCTGGGTCCAGCGCCTGTCCGGCGGCTACACAAAAAGAGCCAATTCCATCAATGCGTTAGAGGTCAACAGTCCTCTGACACTTGAGATGAAGGACGCCCTCGAAACCCCTTATCGGGCAGCAGACTTGCCCCCGGTCTGGCGCCTGACCCCGCTGGCGCCGGCCGGGACCGACGAGCTGTTGGCCGAGGCGGGCTACCGCCGGATCGAGGAAAGCCGGGTTCAGCGGGCGGCCATCGACGGCCACTTCGTCGCCGATCCCGAGGTCCGGATCGCCCCCTCGCCGTCCGACGACTGGCTGGCCGGCTTCGCGGCCCTGAGCCCGGTCGCGCCGCAGCATCGCGAGACCATGGCGCGCATGCTGCGCTCGATCGCGGCGCCGGTCGGCTTCGCCCGGGTCGAGGACAACGGCCAGCTCGTCGCTTTCGCGCTCGGCGTGGTCGACGGCGATCATGTCGGGCTGTTCGACGTGCTGGTGGCACCGCAAGCCCGCCGGCGCGGCTTGGCGCGACGGCTGACCCTGAGCATCGGCGCCTGGGGCCGCGATCACGGCGCGCACTTTGCCTATCTGCAGGTTGTGGCGACGAACACGGCGGCGTTGCCGCTTTATGCCAGCCTCGGCTTCGAGACGGTCTACAGCTACGGCTATCGCGTGTCATAGTGTGTGCACAGGGAGGCCAGGAAAAATGTCGAACTACGTTTGGGAAAAGAGCTACCCGCCAGGCGTGAAGTGGGAGCTCGAGGTGCCGCGCAAGACCATCCATCAGATCTTCGAGGAGAGCTGCGCGCAGTACGCCGACCGGCCGTTCACCGACTTCCTCGACAAGGTGATGAGCTTCCGCGACTACAAGGAAGCGTCGGACCATGCCGCCGCCGGCTTCCAGAAGCTGGGCGTCGGGCCGGGCGTCAATGTCGGCCTATACCTGCCCAACACGCCGCACTACCTCATCGCCTTCTTCGGCGTGCTCAAGGCCGGCGGCCGGGTGGTCAACTACAGCCCGCTCGACGCCGCAAGGGAACTCGAGTTCAAAATAGGCGACAGCGAGACCGACATCCTGGTCACGCTCGACGTCGCCGCGCTCTATCCGAAGATGGCGGCGATGCGCGGCAAGACGCGGCTCAGAAAGCTGATCGTCGGCTCGATCGCCGACTACCTGCCGTGGCCGAAGAACTGGCTCTATCCGATCGCCAAGAAGAAGGAGATCTCGAGCTGGCCGCGCGACGACTGGCACATGTCGTTCGCCGACTTGCTGAAGAACAACGGCAAGTACAGGTCGCACCCGGCGCCAGACAATCTGTGGGACGAGGTCGCGCTGCTGCAATACACCGGCGGCACCACGGGCCTGCCGAAGGCGGCGATGCTGACCCACGGTTGCGTCGTCTCGGCGATGGCCCAGGGCCAGGCCTGGACGATCCCCTACACCACACCCGGCCAGGAGAAGGTCGTGTGCGTGCTGCCGCTGTTCCACATCTATGCGCTGTCGGGAATCATGCTGGGCGCGGTGCGCAACGGCAACCAGCTGATCCTCTATCCGCGGCCCGACATCGACATGATCGTGAACGATCTGGCGAAGAAGAAGCCGACCTTCCTGCCCGGCGTGCCGACGCTCTACACTGCGATCAACAAGCATCCCAGGGCGCAGGGGCTCGACCTCAAGGCGCTCAAGATCTGCATGTCGGGCGGCGCGCCGCTGCCGGTCGAGGTCCAGCAGAGCTTCGAGAAGCTGACCGGCGCCACCCTGATCGAGGGCTACGGCCTGACCGAGACCTCGCCGACCGGCGCGATCTGCCCGGTCGACAAGAGCGTGCGCAAGGCGGGCTCGTGCGGCGTGCCGATGCCCGGCACCGTCATCGAGATCCGCGACATGGAGGACCGCGACAAGATCCTGCCGGCCGGCAAGGAGCATGTCGGCGAGGTCTGCATCATCGGCCCGCAGGTCATGAAGGGCTATTGGAAGAAGACCGACGAGACCGACCACGTGCTGTTCAGCCATCCGTCGAGCAACTGGAAGGGCCTGCGCACCGGCGACATGGGCTACATGGATGCCGACGGCTGGCTGTTCCTGGTCGACCGCTCCAAGGACCTGATCATCTCGTCGGGCTACAACGTCTATCCGCGCATGATCGAGGAGGCGGTGTACGAGCATCCGGCGGTCGACGAATGCATCGTGATCGGCATCCCCGACCCGTACCGCCAGGAAGCGCCCAAGGTGTTCGTCAAGCTGAAGCCCGGCGCGTCGCTCACTTTCGACGAGCTGAAGAATCATCTCGACGGCAAGATCGGCAAGCACGAGATGCCGGTCGCGCTCGAGATCCGGCCCGAGCTGCCCAAGACTCCGGTCGGCAAGCTGTCCAAGAAAGAGCTGAAGGAAGAGGAGCGCGCCAAGGCGCAGCCGAAGGCGGCGTGAGGGCGCGTGGCGGGTAGCTCGGGACCGCACCTCTCGCTCTGGAGACAGCGGCTCGGCGTCGTGCCGGACGAGGTGTGGCGACGGACTGACCTCGAGACCCTCGTCCTCGCCGAGAACGAGCTGACCGAGGTGTCGGAGCGCATCGGCGACCTGAGCAACCTCAGGATGCTCGACCTCGGCCACAACAAACTCCGCGAGCTGCCGGAGAGCCTGGGCCGCCTCGATCGTCTGCGCGACTTCCTGTACCTTCACGACAATGAGCTGACGGCATTGCCGTCGACGTTGGCCCGCCTCGAACGCCTGCGCTACCTGAACATCAGCGAGAACGCGCTCGAGATCCTGCCCGAGGCCGTCACGGCGATGCAGGGCCTGATCGAGCTTCGCGCCACCGACAATCGTCTGACCGAGCTCCCGGCCTCGATCGCGCGGCTGACCCGCCTGCGCGAGCTGCACGTGCGCAACAACCGGCTGACGACCCTGCCCGACGCCGTCGGCGCCCTGAGCGAGCTGCGCCTGATCGATCTCCGGGGAAATCCCGTCACACACTTGCCCGAGTGCCTTGCCAGGCTGCCGCGCCTCGACAAGCTCGACCTGCGCTGGGTGACCACCCTGGAGTCGCCGAGCTGGTTCACGGGACTGGAAGCCCGGGGCTGCGCCATCTACCTATGATGGGAAGATGATTCGTCGCTCGCTCCTGGTCGGCGGTTTCGGCCTCACCCTCACCGGCTGCTTCGACCGGCCGTGGTACGAGGAGAATCCCAGGCAGAAGGCGTTCCTCGACGGGCTGCAGTCGCTGGCCAAGCTGGCGCTTGCCTCCAACAACCCACTCAAGCTCGAGGAGGCGGTGAAGCAAAGTCTTGCACTGGCCGCGCAGGCCGGCGCCTTCACCGAGTGGCAGGGCATCCTGCGCACCATCGAGGGCAATGAGCAGAAGATGGCCATTTCCATCGAAATAGGTCCGCAAGTTTCGCTCTACGCGTTCAACGACTGGACTTTGGCCATGGCCGGGGCCGTGGCCGAGCTGTTCTCCACGCGGGAGGCCGCGCCGCCGGGCCTTTCCGAACAAGCCGTGGCGGCGCTAAAAACCTTCCGGCTCGGCGAACGGATCGTTCTGTCGGGCCGGATGGGCGAGATCGCAGGGTCGGGCCTGTTCGACCTCTCCATGCTGTTCGGCAAGAGCGCTGCCGACAACCGCCAGTTCCTGCAGGTGCCGCGCTTCGTGGCGCGCGTCGATGTGCTGGCGGCTGCCAAGAAGAAATAGAAAGGGTCTTTGGGGTGCCGTCCTTCAACTACGATTTCCCGTACGCGTCCAAGAAGCTGCCGGTCTTCGCCTCCAACGTCGTCGCCTCCTCGCAGCATCTCGCTGCGACCGCGGGCCTGCGCATGATGGCCAAGGGCGGCAACGCGGTGGACGCGGCGATCGCCTCGGCGATCGCCATCACCGTCGTCGAGCCGACGATGAACGGCATCGGCTCCGACGCCTTCTGCATCCTGTGGGACGGCACCAAGCTGGTCGGCATGAACGCCTCGGGTCATTCGCCCGAGCTGATGACGCCGGACAAGTACGAGGGCCAGGCCAAGATCGCCGACACCGGCTGGGGCTGCGTCAGCACGCCGGGCGCGGTGTCGCTGTGGATGGCGCTGCATGCGCGCTACGGCAAGCTGCCCTTCGCCGACCTGTTCGAGCCGGCGATCAAGTACGCCCACGACGGCTTCCGCGTCTCCTACATGGTCGCCCGCCAGTGGGATGCGGCGATCGCGCGGCTCAAGGGCCAGGACGACTGGGTGAAGGCGTTCCTGCCGCACGGCCGCGCGCCGCTGCCGGGCGAGGTCTGGAAGTTCCCCGACCAGGCGAAGACCCTGACCAAGATCGCCGAGAGCAAGGGCGAGGCCTTCTATCGCGGCGAGATCGCCGAGGCGATGGACAAGCACGCCAAGACGACCGGCGGCGCGCTGCGCCGCAACGACCTCGAGAGCCACAAGGCCGACTGGGTCGATCCGATCGGCCTCACCTATCGCGGCACGACGCTGCACGAGATCCCGCCGAACGGCCAGGGCATCGCCGCCTGCATGGCGCTCGGCATCCTCGAGAACTTCGAGGTCGCCGGCCGCGACCCGGACAGCGCCGAGATGGCGCATCTGCGCATCGAGGCGATGAAGCTCGCCTTCGCTGACATCTGGCGCTACGTCGCCGATCCGCGCTTCATGGAAGTGACGCCGGCCCAGATGCTCGACAAGCACTACCTCAAGGGCCGGGCCAAGCTGATCGATCCGAAGAAGGCGCAGGACTTCGGTCCCGGCGTGCCCAAGGACGGCGGCACGATCTATCTCGGCACCGCCGACGAGTCCGGCATGATGGTGTCGCTGATCCAGTCGAACTACACCGGCTTCGGCTCGGGCATCGTGGTGCCCGGCACCGGCATCGCCCTGCACAACCGCGCCTCGGGCTTCGTCACCACCAAGGGCCATCCCAACCAGGTCGGGCCGAAGAAGCGGCCATTTCATACGATTATCCCCGCGTTCATCACCAAGGACGGCAAGCCGGTCGCGACGTTCGGCCTGATGGGTGGCGCCATGCAGCCGCAGGGCCACATGCAGGTCTTCAGCCGCATCGTCGACTACGGCCAGAACCCGCAAGCCGCGATCGACGCGCCGCGCTGGCGCGTCCATGAGCTCGACAAGACGGTGTGGCTCGAGGAGCACACGCCGGCCGACACCGCCGACGGCCTCGAGGCGCGCGGCCACAAGGTGACGCGCACCCAGTGGCCGAGCTTCGCCTTCGGCTCGAGCCAGATCATCTGGCGCTACCCCGACGGCGTGCCCTATCTCGGCGCTTCGGAGAGCCGGCGCGACGGCGCAGCCGTCGGTTTCTAAGGGGTGGCTTCTAAAGTCACCCTCTCGGACGGCGCGTTCCACATCGACGGAACGCCGACCTACGCCGGCCGGAGCTGGCGCGGCCATCGCATCGAGGGCCGGCTGTTCGACAGCCGCATGGCCAACGCCATCGCCGACGACGAGAACCCGGAGACGCGCGGCGCCTGGGCCTATGCCGACGGCCCGTGGGACGCCCAGCGCAGCACCGCCGAGTTCATCGCCGCCCTCCCCGCCTACCGCGCGCACGGCCTGCTGGCGGTCTGCATCAACCTCTCGGGCGGCAGCCCGCAGGGCTATTCGTGGAACCAGCCGTGGAAGATCTGCGGCTTCACGCCGGACGGCACGATCAAGCACGCCTGGGCGGAGCGCCTTGAGGCGGTGATCGCGGCCTGCGACCGGCTGGGCATGGTCGTGATCCTGGGCCTGTTCTACGGCAAACAGAGCGGGACCTTCAAAGACGAAAGCGCAGTGAAGGCCGCCGTCACCAACACCGTCGACTGGCTGTCGGCCAAGGGTGCGACCAACGTGCTGCTCGAGATCGGCAACGAGGTCGACCTCGAGAATGTGTGGACACACCCGATCATCGCCGCCGAACGCTGCCACGAGCTGATCGAGCTGGCGCAGCGGCGCAGCGGCGGCCGGCTGCTGGTCAGCACCAGCCTGATCGGCATCGACGCGCCGCCGGAGCCGATCGTCGCCGCCGCCGACTTCCTGCTGCCGCACGGCAATCGCGTCCACGGCCCCGACGGGCACTACCAGCCCTCTCCGCATGGCATCCGCCTGCAGCTCGCGCGCTGGCGAGCCTCGCCCGCCTATCGCGGTCAGCCGATCGTCTACAACGAGGACGACCACTTCGAGTTCGACAAGCCGGACAACCATTTCGTCGCCGCCGTCGAGTGCGGCGCGAGCTGGGGTTATTTCGACTACCGCATGAGCCGCGAGCGGTTCGAGGACGGCTTCCAGTCGCTGCCGGTCGACTGGACGATCTCGTCGAAGCGCAAGCGCGCCTTCTTCGGCCTGCTCAAGGAAATCACCGGCGCCTAAGTCCGCGTGTCGGGATAGACCGGCAGGCCGTCGGCGAGCTTCACCCAGGAAAGCCTGGTCGCGGCGCGCGTGTGATCGCGCGGCGGCACCTGCTCGGGATCGTCCAGCGAGCAGATCGTGACGTCGGTCTCGTCGGGAAAACGCGTCGATTCGAACGTGAGCGGCGTGCCGCAGCCGCCGCAGAAGGTGCGCACCGCCTGCGGCGATGACCGGTAGCTGGCCGGCGTGCCGGACACCACACGATAGGTGCCGCGTGGCACGGTGAACCAGCCGACCATCGGCGCGCCGGCCGCCCGGCGGCACATGGTGCAATGACAGACGCATTCGAGCGTCGGCGGCGCTGCCGTCTCGTATTGGACAGCGCCGCACAGGCAATGGCCTTTGAGCATTGGCTCCTCCGCGGGTTACTTCCCGCAGTATGCCTCGATACGGTAGCCGTCCGGGTCGACGACGAACGCCGCGTAGTACTTCGGATTGTAGTCGGCGCGCACGCCGGGCTTGCCGTTGTCCTTGCCGCCCAACTTGAGCGCCGCGGCGTGGAAGGCATCGACCGCGGCGCGGCTCTTGGCCTGGAAGCAGAAATGCAGGCCCGACTCCATGTCGGGCTTCGGCGGCGTGCCGACCGCCAGCAGCCACAGCCCCGCGCTCTTCTCGCCGTAGCCCAGCGAGGTGTCGCCGTCCGACAGCCGCGTGACGTCGAGCGGCTTCAGGACGGCATCGTAAAATTTGCCCGCCCGCTTGATGTCGCTGACGCCGATAGAAACGTGGTCGAACATCGTGTCCTCCTGAATAACTAGGTAACTGGTTATATGGTTAGTGCGGGCGACAATGGTTGTCAACCGGACAACCGGTTACTATTTCCGGACGATGACGCGTCCGGACCTGTGCCTCGATTTTGCCAATACGCGGTATTGGCGCGGCCAGGCGGCGCCGACCGAGACGCTGAACGAGCCGGCCGATCTCTCGACCTGGGCGAAGGTGCCCAGGCTCCCCTCGACCAGGGAGTTCGACCAGGCGATCGCGCTGCGCGAGATGCTCTACCGGCTGTTCGACGCCCAGGCGCAGGGCAAGCCGGCGCCGCCGCGCGATCTCGAGGCGCTCAACCAGGCGCTGGCGCATGCGCCCGGCCGCAAGACACTGAAGCGCGGCCGCACCGGCTACGAATGGGAGGTCGACGCGAAGTCGGGCACGGCGCTCGCCCTGCTGGCGCCGGTGCTGTGGTCGGCAGGCGACCTGCTGGCCGGGGCACGGCTCGACCGGGTGCGGCGCTGCGCCAATCCCGAATGCGGCTGGCTGTTCCTCGACGACAGCCGTGCGGGCAAGCGCCGCTGGTGCTCGATGTCGGCCTGCGGCAACCGCGCCAAGGCCCGGCGGCATTATCACAAGAGCAAGGAAGAGGACGCCTGACCGGGTGAAGCCATGACGATGTCGCTAGCGACCAGATCCTTGGTGTCTGCAGCCGGCCTGTTCGCCGTCATGGCGATCCTGCTGTTCGCGCCGCCCTGGACGCTCGACTGGTGGCAGGCCTGGCTGTTCCTGGTCGTCTATTTCGGCAGCTCAACTGTGCTGATGCTCACCCTCGCGAAGCGCGATCCGGCGCTGCTCGAGCGGCGCATGAAGGGCGGGCCGTGGGCCGAGGAGCGGCTGTCGCAGAAGATCATCATGACCTTCGCCTCGCTGGGCTTCGTCGCCCTGCTGGTGATCCCCGCGCTCGATCGCCGCTTCGGCTGGTCGCACGCCTCTCCGCTCGTCGCACTGGCCGGCAATGCGCTCGTGATGATCGGTGGCTACGGCGTCTGGCGCGTCTTCCGCGAGAACAGCTTCACCTCGGCGCGCATCGAGCTCGCCTCGGACCAGCGCGTGATCTCGACCGGGCCCTATGCCCGGGTGCGCCATCCGATGTATGCGACGGCGCTGGCGATGATGGCCGGCATTCCGATCGCGCTGGGATCGTGGTGGGGACTCCTGGCGCTCGCCGCGATGATGCCGGCGATGATCTGGCGCATGTTCGACGAGGAGAAGTTCCTCGCCGCCGGCCTGCCGGGCTACGCCGAGTACAAACAGAAAGTGCGGTATCGCCTGATCCCCCGCCTCTGGTGACCGAATGGGCAACCGCGTAAGCTGCCGTCGCCTTGAGCTTCTGGAAGAGACACCAATCGAAAATCGCGTTCGCTGCGATCGCGATTTGCATCCTGGCGATCGGCATCCCCGAAATCCGTCTGGCGTTGGACAAGGCTGAGCGTTACCGCAGCGCGACCGCCGCCGAATGGGGCGCGACGACTGTCTGGCTGAAAAGCGCGGCATGCGCCCGCCAGACCGGCGCCTGGCTCGCTTTGTGCGAAAACGGCAAGCTGCTGCCGATCTCCGACGAGGCGATCGCCGACGATCCCGGCCACGCGTTCCTGCTCGGCCTGTGGGCGCGCTTCGCCGGCCGCGATGCCACCCTGCTCGACACCGCGCGCCTGAACATCGGCATCGACGTCTTGGGTCTCGCGATGCTGGCAGCGATCCTGGCGGCCATGGGCGCCTACTGGGCCGCCATCGTGCTCCTGGTATTCGGACCCGTCGTGTTCGTCGGATGGATGACGACGGCGCCCCACTGGTCCTTCATCGGCGTTGCCGGCCTGCAGGCCGTCCTGCCGCTGACACCGGCCGGCGCCGCCTCCGGCCACCTCTCGCGCCGATCCGCGACGATCTTCACGGCCATCGGGCTGCTCGGGGTCTGCCTCGGCGCCTTGATTCGCCACCACATCGCGACGATGGGCCTGCTCGTCACGTTGCTGACCGTCGCCGCGATCGCATATGGCCGCTTCCGCCACCGCCGCGTCCTGCGCGATCTTCTTCTGGTCGCGGTGCTGGCGGTGATGGCCGCGGGCGCGCCGAAATGGGTCCTGATGGCGCGCGACGCCCTGTTCACCATCGAGGCCGAACGCCTGATCCCCGAGCACGGCACGTCGCACACGCTCTATATCGGATTGGGCGCCGTCGAGAACCGCTGGGGCCTGCGCTACGACGACAAGCTGGGCGTCGAAGCCGCCGCGAACGCGGCGCCGGATGTGGAGGCCTACTCGCCGGCCTATTACCGGCTCATGTGGCGCCTCTATTTCGACCGTCTCAGGGAAGACCCGGGCGAGGTCGCGCGCATCTACTACGAGAAGGCGAAGGCCTTGCTGAGCGATCGCATCCTGGACTCAGGGCCACCGCTCTGGATTTCACTGTTGATCGCTCTCGGCGCCCAGATCCTGGCGAGCCGCGAGACGCCGCGCGCGCAGCACCTGGCCGATCGGCAGCTCGCGATCAACCTGATCTCGTTCGCCTTCATCGGCCTGTTCGTGCTGCAGGGAATCCTGGCGCACCACATGCGGATCTATGCGGCGCCGATCGGAGCCTTCCTGCTGTTGCTGCTGGCCACAACGACGACGAACGCCACAACCTGGATGGCGCGGCGTTCGCTCCGCCTGATGAAGCCGCGTATGAACGCGCCTTAGCGCAGGATGCTCTGCAGCTTCATGGCGACGCCCATGTCGCCTTCGATCTTGAGCTTGCCCGTCATGAAAGCGGTCATGCCGTCGAGCTTGCCGTTGATCATGTCGTCGAAATCGCTGAACGCCATCTTGAGCGTGCAGTCGGCCGCGGTGTCGTCGTTGCTGACGGCCGGCGGATTGGCGTTGCCGTCGATGAACACGACGCCCTGATCGGTGGCGAACTTCACGGTGTTGCCGAAGGACGACTTCTTCGCCGCGCCTTCCTTCATTTTCGCGGTGATTTCCTGCAAGGTCATGGCGAGTTCCTCCAGCCGATAGTGCTGAGGGGGCTTACTTGACCTTTACGTAAACGTCAAATACAGGCCGATGAACAGCCGTTCAGGCGGGAGGAAGGATGTCATATCGCTCGGTCTTCAAGCCGGGGTTGTTTGACGGCCAGACCGTGATCGTGACCGGCGGCGGCAGCGGCATCGGCCGCTGCACCGCGCACGAGATCGCGGCACTGGGCGCCCACGTCGCGATCGCCGGCCGCAAGCCCGAGAAGCTCGCGACCGTGAAGGCCGAGATCGAGGCCGCCGGCGGCTCCTGCGAGATCCATGCCTTCGACATCCGCGAGGAGGCCCAGGTCAAGGAGGCGATCGCCACTATCGTCGCCAGGAACGGCCGCATCCACGGCCTGTTCAACAATGCCGGCGGCCAGTTCCCCGCTCCCGCGGCGGCGATGAGCGCCAAGGGCTTCGACGTGGTCGTGCGCAACAACCTCACCGGCGGCTTCATCGTCAGCCGCGAGGTCTATACGCAATCGATGCAGCATCACGGCGGCTCGATCGTCAACATGACCGCCGACTATCGCAACGGCTTCCCCAACATGGTGCATACCGGTGCCGCGCGCGCCGGCATGGCCAACCTCACCATGACCCTGGCCTACGAATGGGCCGTATCGGGCGTGCGCGTGAACTCGGTGGCGCCGGGCTGGATCGCCTCGTCGGGCATGGACACCTATACCGGCGAGTTCAAGGACAACATTCCCAAGCTCAAGAACCATTGCCCGCTCGGCCGCCTCGGCACCGAAAGCGAAGTGTCGGCGGCGGTGGTATTCCTGTTGAGCGACGCCTCGGCCTATATCACCGGCACCGAAATCCGCATCGACGGCGGCGTGCCGCTCGCCAATCGCTCCGTCGATCTGCCCGGGACCGACCGGTCCAAGGCCTTCAACGGCTTCCACCTCGCCGTGACGCCCAAAGTGCTGGGCGGCTGAGCGATGCCCATCATCGAGTCCCAGGTCGATCGCAACAGCGACGAGTTCAAGCGCAATCGCGAGCGCATGCTCGCCGCCATCCAGGAGTTCCGCGACGCCGAGGCCAGCGTGCAGGCCGCCTCGGAGAAATCGCGCGAGCGCTTCCGCAAGCGCAAGCAGCTGATGCCGCGCGAGCGCATCGCGCTGCTGCTCGACCGGGGCGCGCCGTTCCTCGAGTTGATGCCGCTCGCCGGCTACCGCATGCACGACGACAAGGACGGCTCGAGCGCGGGCGGCGGCTCGGTCGCAGGCATCGGCTATGTCGAGGGCGTGCGCTGCGTCGTGACGGCGTCGAACTCGGCGATCAAGGGCGGCACGGTCGCGCCGTCCGGCCAGCGCAAGGGCCAGCGCGTGCAGCAGATCGTGCTGGAGAACAAGCTGCCGGTCGTGAACCTCGTGGAATCGGGCGGCGCCAACCTGCTCTACCAGGCCGAGATCTTCGTGCCGGGCGGCCGCGGCTTCGCCAACCAGGCGCGCATGTCGGCGCGAGGCATCCCGCAGGTCACGGTGGTGCACGGCTCCTCGACGGCGGGCGGCGCCTACCTGCCCGGCCTCAGCGACTACGTCATCATGGTGCGTGGTCAGGCCAAGGTGTTCCTCGCCGGCCCGCCCTTGCTCAAGGCCGCGACCGGCGAGATCGCAACCGACGAGGAGCTGGGCGGCGCCGAGATGCACGCCACCGTCTCGGGCGTCGCCGAATGGATGGCCGAGAACGACGCCGACGGCATCCGCATGGCACGCGATGTGATCGCCCGCTGGCACTGGAACGACAAGCTGCCGCCGAAGACGGCGCGGCCATTCAAGGAGCCGCTGTACGCCATCGACGATCTCTGCGGAGTCGTGCCGCCGTCGCACAAGGACCCGTACGACGTGCGCGAGGTGATCGCCCGCCTGGTCGACGGTTCGGACTTCCTCGAGTTCAAGGGCCTGTACGACCAGCAGACGATCTGCGGCTGGGCCGAGATCGAAGGCGAGCCGGTCGCCTTCATCGGCAACAACGGGCCGATCACGACCAAGGGCTCGGTCAAGGCGGCGCAGTTCATCCAGCTCTGCTGCCAGCAGGGCACGCCGATCCTCTACCTGCAGAACACCACCGGCTACATGGTCGGCACCGAGGCCGAGCGCGGCGGCATCGTCAAGCACGGCTCGAAGATGATCCAGGCGGTGGCCAACGCCACGGTGCCGCAGATCACCATCGTGATCGGCGGCAGCTTCGGTGCCGGCAACTACGGCATGTGCGGCCGCGCCTACGATCCGCGCTTCATCTTCGCCTGGCCCAACAGCCGAACCGCGGTGATGGGCGGCGAGCAGGCGGCCGGGGTAATGAAGACCGTCACCGAGGCCAAGTTCATCCGCGAGGGCAAGGAGCCGCCCAAGGAACAGATCGACAAGATGTACAAGGCGATCGTCGACCAGTTCGACAAGGAGTCGACGGCGCTCTACGGCACCGCGCACCTGTGGGATGACGGCATCATCGATCCGCGCGACACCCGCCGCGTCCTCGCCTTCACTTTGTCGATTGCCCGCGAATCGATCGTGCGGCCGCTCAACGCAATCACCTTCGGCGTCGCCAGGATGTAGACGATGAAATTCACCCCCGAACACGAGGCCTTGCGCCAGACCTGGAAGACGCTGATCGACCGGGAGATCAATCCGTATGTCGACGAGTGGGAAAAGGAAGGCCAGTTCCCCGCCCACGAGCTGTTCAAGAAGATGGGCAATGCGGGCCTTCTGGGCGTCGACAAGCCAGTCGAGTTCGGCGGCTCCGGCCTCGATTTCTCCTATGCCATGGTCTGCTCGGAATCGCTGGGCTGGGTGAATGGCGGCTCGGTGCCGATGGGCACCGGCGTGCAGATCTCGATGGCGACGCCGGCGCTGGCCCGCTACGGCAGCGACGAGCTGCGCCAGGAATTCCTCGCCCCGTCGATCAGCGGCGACTATGTCGCCTGCCTGGGCGTGTCCGAGACCGGCGCAGGCTCCGACGTCGCCTCGATCAAGACCACCGCCCGCCGCGTCGGCGGCGACTGGGTGATCAACGGCGGCAAGATGTGGACGACCAACGGCGCGCAGGCCGACTGGATGTGCCTGTTGGCCAACACCGGCGAGGGCCAGGTCCACAAGAACAAGTCGCTGATCGTGGTGCCGATGAAGGCCAAAGGCCTTTCGATCGTGAAGAAGCTCAACAAGCTCGGCATGCGCGCCTCGGACACGGTGCAGACCTTCTTCGACGAGGTGAAGGTGCCGGTGCGCTACACCATCGGCCAGCCGGGCCAGGGCTTCATCTACCAGATGCAGCAGTTCCAGGAAGAGCGGCTGTGGGCCGGCGCCGGCACGCTGATGGGCTGCGATCGTATCATCAACGCCACCATCGACTACACGCGCGAGCGCCAGGTGTTCGGCAAGCCATTGCTCGACAACCAGGTCGTCCATTTCCGCCTCGCCGAGCTCAAGAGCGAGGTCGAGGCGCTGCGCTCGCTGGTTTATCGCGCCTGCGAGGACTATCTCGCCGGCAAGGACGTCACCATGCTGGCCTCGATGGCCAAGCTGAAGGCCGGCCGCCTGCGCCGCGAGGTGTCCGACGCCTGCCTGCAATACTGGGGCGGCGCCGGCTACCTCTGGGACAGCCCGGTCGCGCGCGCCTATCGCGACGGCCGGCTGGGCTCGATCGGCGGCGGCGCCGACGAGGTCATGCTGCAGATCATCGCCAAGCTCATGGGCAACATGCCGCGTCTCGGGAATCGCTGACATGCAGTTCACGCAAGAACACGCCGAGATCCGCCGCACCCTGCGGGCGATCATCGACAAGGACATCAATCCGCATGTCGACCAGTGGGAGGAGGACGGCATCTTCCCCGCCCACACGGTGTTCAAGAAGCTGGGCGAGGCCGGCCTGCTCGGCATCAACAAGCCCGTCGAGTTCGGCGGCATGGGGCTCGACTATTCCTACGCCATGGTGATGGCGGAGGAGCTGGGCCACATCCACTGCGGCTCGGTGCCGATGGCGATCGGCGTGCAGACCGACATGGCGACCCCTGCGCTAGCCCGCTACGGCAGCGACGAGCTGCGCCGCGAGTTCCTGGCGCCGTCGATCGCCGGCGATTATGTCGCCTGCCTCGGCGTGTCGGAGGTCGGCGCCGGATCGGACGTCGCCTCGCTCAAGACCAGCGCGCGTCGGGTCGGCGGCGACTATGTCGTCAACGGCGGCAAGATGTGGACGACCAACGGCACCCAGGCCGACTGGATGTGCCTGCTGGCCAACACGGGCGAAGGGCCGGCGCACAAGAACAAGTCGCTGATCTGCCTGCCGATGAAGACCAAGGGCGTGCAGGTCGTGAAGAAGCTCGACAAGCTCGGCATGCGCTCGTCGGACACCGCGCAGATCTTCTTCGATGAGGTCAGGGTGCCGGTGCGCAACCTGATCGGCCAGGAGGGCATGGGCTTCGTCTACCAGATGCAGCAGTTCCAGGAGGAACGGCTGTGGGGCGCGATCTCCGCCGTGGTCGGCATGGAGCGGCTGATCGCCGAGACCGCCGAGTACACCCGCGAGCGCAAGGTGTTCGGCCGGCCCTTGCTCGACAACCAGATCATCCACTTCAAGCTCGCCGAGCTCAGCACCGAGATCGAGCTGGTCCGCTCGCTCTGCTATCGCGCCTGCGAGGAATATCTCGACGGCAAGGACGTCGTCATGCTGGCTTCGATGGCCAAGCTGAAGGCCGGCCGCATGCTGCGGCTGGTCACCGACGGCTGCCTGCAATACTGGGGCGGCGCCGGCTACCTCTGGGAATCGCCGACCGCCCGCGCCTTCCGCGATTCGCGGCTGGCCTCGATCGGCGGCGGCGCCGACGAGGTCATGCTGCAGATCATCTCCAAGGGAATGGGCACGTTGCCTAGGCCGGAGAGAAACTAGCCTTCCTCCCCTTGGCGGATTCCGCCAAGGGGAGGTGCCCTCGTCTTACGAGGGCGGAGGGGTCATGAGCGCCGATCCTGCGGCCCATGACCCCTCCGTCGCCGTAAGACGGCGACATCTCCCCTTGCTACGCAAGGGGAGGAAGCTGAACGGAGTGAAGATGGCTGAGCTCAAGGACAAGTACGAAACGCTGCTGGTGCGCCGCGAACGCTCGCGGCTCCACGTCACGCTCAATCGCCCCGAGGTGAAGAATGCGCTCAACCCGACGCTGATCGGCGAGCTGAAGCAGGTCTTCGCCGCCCTGCGCGACCGGCGCGACATCAAGGTCGTGATCCTGCGCGGCGCCGGCGGCACCTTCTGCGCCGGCGCCGACCTCAAGAACATGGAGCAAAGCTTCACCGAATCCCCCAAGTCCGGTGAGCGCGACCCGATCGCGATCAACAACCGCGAATACGGCACCTTCCTCGAAGCCGTGAACACCACGCCGCAGGTGGTGGTCGCGGCGGTCGAGGGCTACGCCATCGCCGGCGGCTTCGGCCTGCTCTGCGTCTCGGACGTCGCGATCTGCACCGAGGACGCGGGCTTCGCCATGAGCGAGACGGCGATCGGCATCGTACCGGCCCAGATCGCGCCCTTCGTCGCCGCCCGCATCGGCGTGCCCAACACGCGCCATCTCGCCCTGACGGCGGCGCGCTTCAAGGGACCCGACGCGCTGCGCTACGGCATCGTCCACCACCTGGTGAAGGACACCGCGGCCCTCGACGCCAAGCTCGAGGAGGTCCTGAAGCAGATCGACCGCTGCGCGCCGCTGGCCAACGCGCTCACCAAGGCCGTGGTGATGAAGGTCGGCAGCGAGCCCTTGTCCTCCGTGCTCGACTTCGCCGCCGATAAGTTCGCCGAGGCCCGCCGCAGCCCGGAAGCTGCCGAGGGCCTGCGCGCCTTCGCCGAGAAGCGTCCGCCGAAATGGGCCGGGGAGTGACCATGCCGACCAAGCCAGCGCTGCATATCGATGAAGTGACGCCGGGAACCGGCACCGACTATCCGCCGCCGCACGACGGGCCTTGCCGGCAGCGCCGGCGCCGCCGGCTGAGCGATGTCTTCGGGCTCGACCAGTTCGGCGTCAACCTGGTGGAGCTGGCGCCCGGTACCTGGTCCTCGCAGCGGCACTGGCACGAGCGCCAGGACGAGTTCGTCTACGTGGTCGAGGGCGAGGTCTCGCTGGTGACCGATGCCGGCGAGACTCTGCTGCGCGCCGGGATGTTCGCGGGCTTCCGCGCCGGCGAGCCCAACGGCCATCACCTGGTCAACCGCTCCCAGGTCGCGGCCCGTGTGCTCGAGGTCGGCACGCGCACCGCCGAGGAGACCGCGCACTATTCCGACATCGACATGATCTACCGCGAAGGCTCGGGGTACATCGCGCGCGACGGACGGCCGTTGTGAGCTTCCGGACAGTCCTGGTCGCCAACCGCGGCGAGATCGCCTGGCGCGTCATGCGCACCGCCAAAGCCATGGGATACCGCACCGTTGCCGTCTATTCCGACGCCGACAAGAATGCGCCGCACGTCGCCTTCGCCGACCAGGCGGTACGCATCGGCCCGCCGCCGGTCGGCGAGAGCTATCTCAGCATCGACCGCATCCTCGAAGCCGCACACAAGTCCGGCGCCGACGCCATCCATCCGGGCTACGGCTTCCTGTCGGAGAATGCCGAGTTCGCGTCAGCCTGCGAGAAGGCGGGCCTCGTCTTCATCGGCCCGCCGCCGGCCGCCATCGCGGCGATGGGCAACAAGGCCGCTGCCAAGCGTCGCATGATCGAGGCCGGCGTGCCGTGCGTGCCGGGCTACCAGGGCGCCGACCAAAGCGACGCCAACCTCGCGACGGAGGCCCGCAGGATCGGCCTGCCGGTCATGGTCAAGGCGGCGGCCGGCGGCGGCGGGCGCGGCATGCGCCTGGTCACCCTGGACGGCGACCTGCTCGAGGCGATCCGCACCGCGCGCACCGAGGCCGAGAGCGCCTTCGGCTCGGGCGAGCTGATCCTCGAGAAGGCCGTAGTCGATGCGCGCCACGTCGAGATCCAGGTGTTCGCCGACGGCCATGGCAACGTGCTTCATCTCGGCGAGCGCGACTGCTCGGTGCAGCGCCGCCATCAGAAGGTGATCGAGGAGGCGCCCTCGCCCGCCGTCAATGCCGACCTGCGCGAGCGCATGGGCGCGGCCGCGGTCGCCGCGGCCAAAACGATCGGCTATCGCGGCGCCGGCACGGTCGAGTTCCTGCTCGGCGCCGACGGTGCGTTCTATTTCCTCGAGATGAACACCCGCCTGCAGGTCGAGCATCCGGTCACCGAGGCGATCACCGGCCTCGACCTGGTCGAATGGCAGCTGCGGGTCGCGCGCGGCGAGGCGCTGCCTCTTGCCCAGAAGCAGCTACGCCTGCACGGCCACGCCATCGAGGTGCGCCTGTACGCCGAGGACGCCTATGGCGGGTTCCTGCCCCAGACCGGCCGCATCGACGTCTGGCGGCCGGCCAGCGGCCCCGGCGTGCGCATCGATCACGGCATGACGGACGGCCTCGCGATCTCGCCCTTCTACGATCCGATGATCGCCAAGGTGATCGCGTCGGGCGCCACGCGCGAGGAAGCGCGGCGGCGGCTGATCAAGGCGCTGCATGACACCGTCGTGCTGGGACCGACGACCAACCGGCATTTCCTGATCCGGCTGCTTGAGCATCCCGAGTTCGCGGCCGGCAAGGCGACGACGGCATTCCTCGGCGAGCACAGCTTCGCGGCGCCGGAGCTGATGGACGACCACTGGAAGGCTGCCGCATCGCTGCTCTGGCAGCGGTCGGCGGCGCGCTATCCCGTCAATCTGCGCGGCTGGCGCAACTCCAATCCCGAGCCGACGCCGTTCCGCCTCGCCGTCGGCGACAAGGAGCGCACGCTCGACCTCGCCGAGGCGGTGGCGACGTCGGCGCCGCACGTCATCGACGGCAGCGACATCGTGGTCGATTTCGACGGCTTCACCGTGCGGTTCCAGGACCGCACCTGGTTGCCGCCGGCCTCGGCGGCGGCGGGCGGCGACGGCAAGCTGCGGGCACCGATGGACGGCCGCATCGTCGCGATCAAGGTCGCGACCGGCGACACGGTGGCGCGCGGCCAGACGCTGATCGTGCTGGAGGCGATGAAGATCCAGCACCAGCTGAAGGCACCGGCCGACGCGAAAATCGAATCGATCGCGGTGCAGGAAGGCCAGCAGGTCGCCAACCGCAGCGTGCTGGTTACAATGGCGGGCGATGCCGCTGCACGTTGAACGCGTCTCGCATAAATACGGTCCCGTAGCGGCGCTCGAGGCGATCGATCTCGACATCGCCGACGGCGAGACGGTCGCGCTGATCGGCCCGTCGGGCTGCGGCAAGAGCACCCTGCTCGGCATCCTGGGCGGCCTGCTGCAGCCGAGCGAAGGGCGGGTCACCCTGTCGGGCACTCTGCCGACCGATTCGCTCAATCCCTTCACCTACATCTTCCAGGACTTCGCCCTGCTGCCCTGGCGCACCGTCGAGGCCAACGTGGCGCTGGCCCTCGAGCACCGGCTGGGCGCGGCCGAGCGGCGCGAGCGCGTGGCGGCGGCGCTGGCCCTGACCGGCCTGTCGGAGTTCGCCGCGGCCTATCCCAAGCAGCTCTCGGGCGGCATGCGCCAGCGGGTCGGCGTCGCCCGCGCCCTGGTGGTGCGGCCGGCCGTGCTGCTGCTCGACGAGCCGCTGTCGGCCCTCGACGCCCAGACGCGCGAGCTGCTGATGGAGGACCTGCTGCGGATCTGGACGCGCGAGAGGAGCACCCGCGTCTACGTCACCCACAATCTCGAGGAGGCGGCGCGGCTCGCCGACCGGGTGGTGGTGCTGTCGCGCCGACCGGGCCGCATCCGCGAGATCGTGCGCATCGAGGTGCCGGTCGCCGAGCGTGGCCGGCCCGAACATGCCAGCCTGCTGTTCGAGATGCATCGAAGGCTATGGGCGCTGATCCGCGACGAGGCGGCGACCGCCGACCGCGAGGTGCAGGGTGTCTGAGCGCCAGCCCGTCCCGTTCCGCGGCGGCGGCTTCAATCCGGCGCCGCGCCGGCTGCTACCGTGGATCGTATTCGCCGTCCTGATCGCGCTGTGGCAGGCGGCGTCCGACAGCGGCCTGCTGCCGCCGCTCTTCATGCCGAGCCCGCTCGCGGTCGTGAAGGCACTGGTCGCGCTGTGGCACGACGGCACCCTGGTCGACCACGTGACGGCCTCGCTCGAGCGCATCGTGCCCGGCTGGCTGATCGGCACCGCGGCGGGACTGGCCGTCGGGCTCGCCATGGGCATCTTCTCGGCGGCGCGTGCCGCCGGCATCCCGATCGTCTCGGCGCTGTTCCCGATCCCCAAGATCGCCCTGCTGCCGCTCCTGATCCTGTGGTTCGGCATCGGCGAGCCGTCGAAGATCGCCACGATCGCGCTGGGCGTGTTCTTTCCGACCACCATCTCCGCCTACACCGCCTGCGATTCGGTCCCGCGCAACCTGATCCGCATGGGCCAGAGCTTCGGCCTGCCGGCCCGCGACGTCGTCGCCAAGATCCTGCTGCCCGGCGCCATGCCCGGCATCCTGGCGGGCTTCCGCATCTCCGCCTCGGTGGCGCTGCTGCTGGTGGTGGCGGCCGAGATGATCGGCGCGCAGCAGGGCATCGGCGCCTTCGTGCTGACCGCCGGCAGCCTGATGCAGACCGACCAGCTGCTGGCAGGCGTGGTGATGCTGTCGGCCCTCGGCCTCCTGATCGCCTGGGGCCTTGGCATGCTCGAACGCGCGATGCTCAAATGGCGCTGAGTGATGGGAGGAAGAACGAGATGCGGCGGAGAACCGTCCTAGCCGGCCTGTCGGCGAGCCTTGCGGCCGGCCGCGCCTCGGCGCAGGCCTGGCCGAGCAAGCCGATCACCATCGTCGTGCCATTCGCCGCCGGCGGGCCGACCGACCTGATGGCGCGCATCGTGGGCGAGCGCATGGCCAGGGAGCTCGGCCAGCAGTTCATCATCGACAACACCACGGGCGCCGCCGGCACCATCGCCGTCGGCAAGGCGGTGCGCAGCGCGCCCGACGGCTACACCATCAGCATCGGCCATGTCGGCACCCATGTCGCCAACGGCACGATCTACAAGAACCTGAACTACAACCTGCTGACCGACCTGGCGCCGATCGCGCGGCTGCCACAGAACCCGCTGCTGGTCGTCGCGTCCAACCAGCTGTCGGTCAAGAGTCTCAAGGAGCTGGTCGAGTACCTGAAGGTGAACGGCGACAAGGTGCCGGGCGGCACCGCCGGCATGGGCTCGGGCTCGCATCTCGGTGCGCTGGCCTTCTTCGCGGCGACCGGGACCAAGTACCAGCTCGTGCCCTATCGCGGCACCGGACCGGCGATGCAGGATCTGGTCGCCAACCAGATCCAGGTGATGGTCGACCAGTCGTCGAACTCGCTGCCGCAGGTCCGCGCCGGCAAGATCAAGGCTTTCGCCGTCACGGCCAAGGCCCGCTCGGCCGCAGCGCCGGAGATCCCGACCGCGGCCGAGGCCGGCTATCCGATGGAGGTCTCGATCTGGCACGGCCTGTGGGCGCCCAGGGGCACGCCGCCGGAGATCATTGCCAAGCTCAATGCCGCCGCGATCGCCACCCTGCAGGATCCGGACATCCGCCGCCGCCTGGAGGATCTCGGCCAGGACCTGCCGACGCCGGCCGAGATGGCGCCGGCCGCCTTCGCCGCCTTCCACAAGGAAGAGTATGCGCGCTGGGAGAAGATCCTCGTCGCCGCCAACGTCAAGATCGAGTGAGCTTCACGGTATCCTAACACCCTGGGGGAGGGGGTGTGTGCCAGCAGGATTCCCGGAAAGCCCCCGCGCCATCGGCATCGGAGGCTTCCCACGGAAGTGGGAAACCGGGGGGTCCGTTCCAGTCTAGGCAGCGAAGGCCGGCGGCACCGGGCAGGGCGGCAGCAGCTTCTCGAGCACCTTGGCGACGCCCAGCAGCTTGGCCTCGCCCCAGCGCTTGCCGGTGAGCTGCAAGCCGATCGGCAGGCCCTGCTTCGAGAAACCGCAGGGCAGCACGATCGACGGCTGGCCGCTCAGGTTGGCGAGGAAGTTGTAGGACGTGCCGGCGAAGAAGTACGGGTACGGCTTGCCGTCGATCAGCAGCGGCTCCTTCTGGCTCTGGCGGATGAAGGCCGCATCCGGCATCACCGGCATCAACCAGGCGTCGTAGTCGTCGAGGAACTCCTCGCACCGCCGGATGACGCCGTCGCGCCGGTCGAGCACGGCGAAGAACGCGCCGATGTCGAGGCGCGAACCACGCGCCGCGGAGCGCGCTGACGGATCGTCCGAATTGATCATCGGGAAGAAGCGCTCGCGCTCGCCGAGCGGCTTCAGCGCGTTCACCAGGTACTGGAAGAGATCGCACCAATCCTCCCAGCCCTTGGTCCAGTCGAGGCCCGCCGGTTCGGCGCGCTTCACCTTGGCGCCGGCCTTGGACAGCAGCTTCGCGGTCGCCTGCACCGCCTTCGCGGTGTCCTGCGACACCGCCACCAAGGGGTTGGACTCGAGCACCGCGATCCTGAGATCGGACGCCTCGAGCTTGGGCGTCGGGCCGATCGGCACCGGCGGCGCTTCGGCCTCGTAGCCGTCGGGCCCGGCGACGATGCGCAGCGCCAGCTCGAGATCGTCGACCGAGCGTGCCAGCGGTCCGAACACGCCCATGTAACGGGTGACCCGGGTCACGCCCGGCAGGTCGGGCACGTGGCCGCGGCCGGGCACCCGCCATTCGCTGGGCTTGAGCGAGAAGATGCCGTTGTAGTGCGCCGGGTTGCGCACCGAGCCGCCGATGTCGCTGCCAAGCTCGAGCGGCGACAGCCGGGCCGCCACGGCAACCGCCCCACCGCCGGTCGAGCCGCCCGCCGTGCGCTGCTGGTCCCAGGCATTCTTCGCGGTGCCGAACAGCGGGCTGTCGGTCTGAAAATCGGCGCACAGCTCGGGCACATTGGTCTTGCCCAGGATCACCGCGCCTGCCGCGCGCAGCCGCGCCACCAGCGACCCATCGGCCTTGGCGACATTGTCCTTGAGCGGCGGATGGCTCGACGTCGTCGCCAAGCCGGCCACGTCGAAGGCCTCCTTGATGGTGATCGGCACGCCGTGCAGCGGCCCGAGCTTGGCGCCCTTCTTCGCCGCGGCCCTGTCGGCCGCGCGCGCGGCCTTCAGGGCGCCCTCGCGGTCGACCACGACCATCGCATTGACGGACCCGTTCAGCCGATCGATGCGCTCGAGGTGCGCCTCGGTCGCTTCACGCGAGGTGATCTTCTTGTTTCGTATGGCGCGCGCAAGCGACGTCGCGGTCTCGAAACACGGGTTCATGCATGCCTCCCCTGCAGTACGCCAAGGCTAGCCGCCTCGGCAGCGGGCGGCTATAGACGCTGGGGCCGATCAGAGGGGGGCATGAGCCTCGCGAACAAGACGCTTTTCATCACCGGGGCGAGTCGCGGCATCGGCTTGGCTATTGCCCTGCGCGCGGCCCGCGACGGCGCCAACATCGCCATCGCCGCCAAGACGGTGAAGCCCGATCCGCGGCTGCCCGGCACCATCTTCACCGCCGCTGAGATGATCGAGAAAAACGGCGGAAAGGCCCTCCCTTTGCCCTGTGACATCCGCGACGAGCAGAGCGTCGAGAGGTCGGTGGCCGAGACCGTGGCCCGCTTCGGCGGCATCGATATCCTGGTGAACAACGCCAGCGCCATCAGCCTGACCGGCACCCTGCAGACGCCGATCAAGCGCTACGACCTGATGACCCAGATCAACGCGCGCGGCACTTTCCTGGTCTCGCAGAAGTGCATCCCGCACCTGCTGAAGGCCGACAACCCGCACGTGCTGAACCTGTCGCCGCCGCTCGACTTCGACGTGAAGTGGTTCGCCAACCATCCCGCTTACACGCTGGCCAAATACTCGATGTCGGTTTACGCGTGGGCGATGGCGGAAGAGTTCAAGGGCAAGATCGCTTTCAACGGCCTGTGGCCGCGCACCGGCATCGCGACGGCCGCGATCCAGAACATGCTGGGCGGCGAGGACGGCATGAAGCGCTGCCGCAAGCCCGAGATCATGGCCGACGCGGCGCACGTGATCCTCAACAAGCCGGCGAAGGAATGCTCCGGCAACTTCTTCATCGACGACGAGGTGCTGGCCGCCGCGGGCGTCACCGACTTCGACCAGTATGCCGTCTCGCCCGGCACGCCCTTGATGCCGGACTTCTTCGTGCCGGCGCCCGGGGCGCGCACCGTCGTCGGGCGGAGCTGAGATCTTGGCGACATTCATTCTGATCCATGGCGCGTGCCACGGCGGCTGGTGCTGGGAGAAGGTCCAGCCGATCCTCGAAGGCCACGGCCACAAGGTCTGCGCTCCCGACCTGCCCGGCCTCGGCAAGGACCATACGCCACCGGCCAACGTCACGCTCGCCGACAATGTCGAGAAGATCTCGCGCCTGCTCGACAAGATGGAGGAGCCGGTGGTGCTGGTCGGCCATGCGCTGGGCGGCGTCACCGTCAGCCAGACCGCCGAGGCGCGGCGCCGCAAGCTCAAGGCGCTGGTCTATGTCTGCGGGCTGATGCCGCCCTCAGGCAAGGCGAGCCGTGAGATGACGGCCGGCGATCCCGAGATCCTGTTCCGCCGCTCGCGCGAGCTCAGCCCCGACGGCCTTACCTACACCTTCGCGCGCTCGCAGATGGCGGCGCTGTTCTACGAGGACGTCTCGCCCGAAGACCGCTACCGCGCCATGGAGCGGCTGCGGCCGCAGCCGATCTCGATCTCGACCACGCCGGTCACGCTGACCGAGGACCGCTACGGCTCGGTGCCGCGCTGGTACATCGAGTGCACCCACGACAACGCCATCCGCATCGGCCGCCAGCGGGCGATGGTGAAGACCCTGCCCTGCAAAGTCATCACCATGGAATGCGGTCACAGCCCGTTCTACAGCAACCCCGAGGAATTGGCCGAGCATCTGGAGGTCATCGCCCGGTCATAAGCGTTATCCTGTCACCCCACCCGTGACAGGAGATCCGCCATGGCCGCGCCGCGCCCCTCCAAGACCCGCATCGGCAACCATGTCCTGAAGCCCGAGACCCTGATGCTGGGCTACGGCTACGATCCCGCCCTGTCGGAGGGCGCGGTCAAGCCGCCGGTGTTCCTCACCTCCACCTTCGTGTTCCGCACCGCCGAGGAAGGGCGCGACTTCTTCGACTACACCTCGGGGCGCAAGCAGCCGCCGGCCGGCAGCGCCGCCGGGCTCGTCTATTCGCGCTTCAACCATCCCAACAGCGAGATCGTCGAGGACCGGCTTGCGGTCTACGAGGGCGCGGAGTCCTGCGGCGTGTTCGCCTCAGGCATGGCGGCGATCTCCACGACGATCCTTGCCATCGCCCGCCCCGGCGACGTCATCCTGCATTCCCAGCCGCTCTACGGTGGAACGGAGACGCTGCTCGCGAACACCATGGCGAACTTCGGCATCGGCGCGGTCGGTTTCGTCGACGGCGTCGACGAGCCGGCCATCCGCGACGCCGCCCGGGCGGCGCGCGCCAAGGGCCGGGTCTCGATGATCCTGATCGAGACACCCGCCAATCCGACCAACACGATGGTCGACATCGCGCTGCTGCGGCGGATCGCCGACGAGATCGGCGCGGCCCAGGGCTTCCGGCCCATCCTGGCCTGCGACAACACCCTGCTGGGCCCGGTGTTCCAGCATCCGCTGGCGCACGGCGCGGACGTCTCGCTCTATTCCCTCACCAAGTATGTCGGCGGCCATTCCGACCTGATCGCCGGCGCCGCCCTCGGGACCAGGGAGACCATGCGGCCGATCAAGGCGCTGCGCGGCAGCCTCGGCACGCAACTCGACCCGCACTCCTGCTGGATGCTCGGCCGCTCGCTCGAGACGCTCGCGATCCGCATGGAGCGGGCCAACACCAATGCCCGGGTGGTCGCCGAATACCTCCGCGACCATCCCAAGGTCGACAAGGTCCACTATCTCGAATTCCTGGAGGAAGGCTCGGCGGCGCACGCCGTCTACGACCGGCAATGCACCGGCGCCGGCTCGACCTTCTCCTTCGACATCAAGGGCGGCCAGAAGGAGGCGTTCGCCTTCCTCAATGCTTTGCAGGTCTTCAAGCTGGCGGTCAGCCTCGGCGGCACGGAATCACTGGCGAGTCACCCCGCCGCGATGACGCACTCAGGCGTGCCGGCGGAAGTCCGTGCCCGGATCGGCGTGCTCGACACCACGATCCGCATGTCGGTCGGCATCGAGCATCCCGACGACCTGATCGCCGACTTGACGCAGGCCTTGGCGAGCGCATGAAATTCTTGTCTGTTCTGCACGGTGCGGGCTCTCGCGCCTCAGAAGGCGCTGCCGCCCGCCGGCGCCCTCGCTTCGCTGCGGACGCCTAATCCCAGAACGCCAAAGTCCGGACTTCGACGCTCTGCCGCGGCTTGGCGTTGGCGGGCGAGGTCGGGTCCTCGAAGGCTGAATGCAGCGAGAAGCGCGCGCGGCCGTCCTTCTCCGAGTCGTAGCACTTGATCAGGATCGCCTCGTCCCGGGTCATTGCCGGGAAGTAGTGCCACTGGTGATCGGCGTTGTAGACGCCCTGGTAAATCTCGCCGACGCGGTCCGAGTAGACCAGATTGCAGATCGCGAGATCGCGCGGCGCGATGCTCTCGGCATCGACGAAACCGAGCGGATACGCCTCGATCGGATCGTGCGCGATATTGCGCCAGACGTTGTACTCGGCGAAGCGCTTCTTCAGCCGCGCCGCGGCCTCGTCGGGCGGCAGCAGGTCACGCACGCGCTGCGGGCCGGATTTCTCGGTGTAGTCGTTGTGGACGCTGATCACCGGCTGGCGGTAACCACGCTCGACGGCGCGCTCACCCGTGCGCACGGTGTGGTCGAACACCACGACCTTGGAGGCGCCGGTCTCGCGCTTCACCAGCTCCTCGACCTCGCGGTAATAGGCCGACTTCAGCTCGGCCTCGTCGTGGAAGTCGCGCACTTGGGTGTCGTGGTGCGCCAGGATGAAGGCCTGCTTGTCGAGCGACAGGTCCTTGGCGTAGGGCCGCGCATTGTGCATGCGCACCTTGAAGAACCTGTAGTTGCCGTCGCGGCGTGGCACCCCGGTCCCCGGCGGCGGGTTGTAGGTCACTGGCGGGATGCTGAGATCGGCGAGATAGTTCACATCAGCGTCGACGTAGGTCATGCCGATCCTCGGATTGGCCACGAATTCGGGAAGGCGGACGTCCGGCATGGCTGCCAACTCCTTGGAACAACGTCGCCTCGGAAGTCGGGTGTCAGTGTAGTTCCGGAAAGACCCTACCCTCACGAGAAGAATTCATGGGCTCATGCCGCGAGTTCCAGGATCTCCATGACCTCGGCCGGACCCTTGATCGGCCGCGGATTGTTGAGCACGGCGCGGTCGTGCATCGACTTCTCGGCGATCTCTCGGAAGCGGTCGCGGCCCACGCCGACCTCGCTCAACCGCCGCGGCAGGCCGAGGGTGGCGACCAGGTTCGCCACGAGGTCGGCCGCCGGCTCGGCCGGCTTGCCGAACGCCTCGCTGACCCGCTTCTGGCGCTCGGCGTTGACGGCCAGGTTCCAGCGCAGCACCGACGGCAGCATCACGCACGAGGTATGGCCGTGCGGCACGTGGCAGGCCGCGCCCAGCACGTGGCCGATGCCATGGCTCGCGCCGACGCCGACGCCCGAGGTGCCGGCGCCGATCGACAGCCACATGCCGAACTGCAGGTTCAGTCGCGCCTCCATGTCGTCCGGATGCGCCTTGTGCGCCGGCAACGCCCGAGTCAGCAGACGCAGCGCTTCGGTCGAGGTGCCTATTGCAAAGGGATTGGCCTGCTGCGAGCACAGCCGCTCGACCGCATGATCGACCGCCTTCAGGCCGGTCGACAGCATCAGGTCCATCGGCGTCGCCAGCGTCGCGGCAGGATCGAGCACGATCACCCGTGGCACGATCAGGCGATGGCCGAAGCTCTCCTTGATGCCGTGGCGCGGATCGCTGATGCCGGCATAGGCATTGAACTCGGCGGCCGACAAGGTGGTCGGCACGGCGATCATGCGGATCGCATCGGCCGGCGGCTTGATCGCCTCCGACGGCGGCGCAGCGCCCTCCCGCGGCCGGCCAGCGCGATAGGGATCGAGCGCCTCGATCGTCGCCACGTTCTGCCACAGCGCGATCAGCATCACCTTGGTGGCGTCGATCGCCGAGCCGCCGCCGACGGTGACGATCAGGTCGGCCTTGGCCTCGCGCGCCCTTTGTGCACCCTCCACGACACAAGGCCGCGGCGAGTGCGCGGTGATGCCGGCATAGATGCCCGCATAGCGGTCGCCGAGCTCCTTGATGACATCGGCCAGCAGCGCGCTCTGCGCCACCGACTTGGTCGTCGTCACGAACACGCGTTTGGCGCCCAGCCGCTCGGCCTCGGCCCGCACAGCGGCTCCTGCCGGGCGGCCGTACACGACCCGCTCGATGTCCTGATGTCCGTGAATGCCGTTCAGCATGGTCGTGTCCTCCGGGCGTGGCTATAACCGGCGCTTGGTCGTTGGGAGTGAAGCGAAATGCCGGGCGCCTTGGAAGGCCTAAAAGTCGTCGATCTGTCGCGCGTCCTGGGCGGCCCCTATTGCGCCCAGATGCTGGCCGACCACGGCGCTGACGTGATCAAGATCGAGCCGCCGCAGGGCGACGAGACGCGGCTGTGGGGTCCTCCGTTCGACCAGGACGGCATCTCCGCCTATTACGCCGGCATCAACCGCAACAAGCGCACGGTGGCGCTCGATCTCGCCAAGCCCGACGGCCGCACGGTGCTGCTGAAGCTGCTCGAAGGCGCCGACGTGCTGATCGAGAACTTCAAGACCGGCACGATGGAGAAATGGGGCCTGGGCTACGACACGCTCGCGCAGAGGTATCCGACGCTGGTGCATGCCCGCGTCTCGGGCTTCGGCGCCGACGGCCCGCTCGGCGGCTACCCGGGTTACGACGCGATGGTGCAGGCCTCGGCCGGCCTCGTCTCGGTGAACGGCGCGCCCGAAGCCGGGCCGGTGCGCATCGGCGTGCCGGTGGTCGATCTGTCGACCGGCATGAATGCCTGCATCGGCATCCTGATGGCGCTGTTCGAGCGCTCCAAGTCGGGCAAGGGCCAGTTCGTCGACGCGACGCTGTACGACAGCGCGATCGCGCTGCACCAGCCGCACGCGCCCAACTACTTCATGGCCGGGCTGAAGCCCAAGCTCTACGGCAACAGCCACGGTAACCTGGCGCCCTATGCCAACTTCCCGACCAAGGGCCGCAACATCGTGATCGGCGCCGGCAACGACGGCCAGTTCCGCAAGCTCTGCGCGATGCTGGGCAAGCCGGAGATGGCCGACGATCCGCGCTTCAAGACCAACAAGGACCGCCTCGCCAACAAGGCGGCGATGGAAGAGCAGCTTGCCGCGCTCACCAAGGACCGCGACGGCGAGGCCTTCGCCAACGAGCTGATGATGAACGGCGTACCCTCCGGCGCCGTGCAGGAAGTGCCCGACGTGATGGAGCACCCGCATACGAAGCACCGCAACATGGTCTGGGAGAAGGACGGCTATCGCAACGTCGGCAACCCGGTGAAGCTCTCGCGCACCCCGCCCCGCGTGCGCAGCAAGCCGCGCAAGTACGGCATCGACACCCGCGCGGTGCTGGCCGAGCACGGCTTCTCCGACAACGAGATCGACAAGCTGATCGCATCAGGCGTGGCGCTCACCGAGATCCGGAAAGCCTGATGTTCCAGCCCGACCTGCTGAAGGGAAAGCGCATCCTCGTCACCGGCGGCGGCACCGGCCTCGGCCGCTCCATCGCGCACCGCTACCTCGAGCTCGGCGCCAATGTCGTGATCTGCGGCCGGCGCGAAGAGGTGCTGAAGCAGACCGCCGGGGAGCTCGCCAGGGAGACCGGCGGCGAGATCGAGACCGTCGGCTGCGACGTCCGCGTGCCCGACGCCGTCGAGGCGATGATGGACACGATCTGGGCGAAGCGGCCACTCGACATCCTGGTCAACAACGCCGCCGGCCAGATCCTGGCGCAGACCCACAAGATGTCCCATCGCGCGATCGATGCGGTGCTGGGCATCGTGCTGCACGGCTCGGCCTATTGCACGGTCGCCGCCGGCCGCCGCTGGATCGATGCCGGCAAGCGCAACAAGGTGGTGATGTCGATCCTCACCATCTCCTCGCTGACCGGCGCGCCGTTCACCGTGCCCTCGGCGATGGCCAAGGCGGGTGTGCTGGCGATGACCAAGAGCCTCGCCGTCGAATGGGGCCCCAAGGGCATTCGCACCTGCGCGATCGTGCCCGGCCCCTTCCCGACCGAAGGTGCGTGGAGTCGGCTGATGCCCAAGGAGCGCGGCAGCCAGGCGGACGTCGCCAAGGTGATCCCGCTGCGCCGCGTCGGTGAGCATATCGAGCTCGCCAACCTCGCCGCCTTCCTGGTGAGCGACGGCGCAGCCTACATCAACGGCGATGCGATCGTGATCGACGGCGGCAAGTCGCTGCAGTCGGGCGGCGGCGGCGCCAACACCGCGGCGATGCTCGACTGGACCGACGAGCAATGGGACGCGATCCGACCGAAGAAGAAGTAGGTTTCGTCGGACGACGGCTCTACCGCTTCTTGCTCACCGTCTTCAGGTCGAACTGCATCTGCTGCAACACCTCCTGGACCTCTTCGGCGTTCTGGCGCAGCGCGCTGCGGGCGACCTGGATCTGGTTGGCGATCTGCTGCAGCTCCTCGAAGGCGCGGCGGATCGCCGATTCGATACGGAGGCGCTGCTGCGGCTGACCGGCCGCCTCGGTCCACCAGGCCCGGAGCTTGTCGAGCTCGGCGCGCTTATCGTCGAAGCGGCGCGGGCCGGCCTCGGCCTCCCATTCCGCCAAGGTCGTCTGCCACAGCTTGCGCGCCTCGTGCTCGCGCACCATGAAGGTCGTGACGTCGAGCGAGCCGCGCAGCGCCCAGCGCACCAAAAAGAAGATGAACGCCGCGGCCAGCAGGAACAACCCGCGCGCGATCAGCGGCAGCTCGACCCCGAAAGCCATGCCCGCCGGGACGACCGCCACCAGCAGCGCTGCCGGCCCTTGCCAGGCCCGCCGCCACGGCGCCCGGCGGGCGACCGACGACAGCTTGGGCTTAGTGGCGGGCGCCGGGATCTCCGGTGCCGGTCCGGGATGCTCCAGCGCATCGATCTGCTGCCAGAAGCTGCCGAAATCAAACAGGCTGGCCGTGGCCTCCGAGACCACCGGCGCGAACAGCGGCACGCCGGTCGCCGCCTCCAGCGGACACCACGGACACTCGTGCAAGCCCGGCGCATGCCAATGGGCGATGCCGACCGGGCACTGCACCAGCGTCGCTTCGAGCGTGGCCAGCGCCGCCACCCATTCGGCTGCCGTCGGCCGGCCGCCGAGCATCGCCTCCGGCTCGAAGGCGCGCTCGAACAGCTCGGCGATCTCCGGCGAGACGATCTCCAGCGGCGGCGTCGCGGGCGGCTGCTCCATCGCGAAGGCGGCGCGGCGAGCGCCGTAGGCGAAGCGGTGCTCCACGATCGCCCGCTCGATCGGCATCTCGTCGTCGCCGAGATAGCGGCCGGCATAGGGGTGACGGCCCATGAACAGGACCAGGAAGATCATCACCGCCAGGCCGAACGCGTCGTGGTTCGGCGTGCGCATCACGCCGGTCAACGGCTGATCCTGCAGCTCGGGCGGCGTGAAGACCGGCACGCCGACATCGCAGGGATAGCAGACGCCGTCGATCGTGACCTGGAAGCTGTCGCAATCGATCAGCTTCACCCGCGCGTCGGCGCTGACGAGGATGCTGCTGTGGTTGACGTCGGCGATGACGTGGCCCTCGGCCTGCACCGTCGCGAAGGCGCGCGCCACGTTGGCGGCGACCCTCACGAGGGTCCGCCAGTCCGCCTCCGGGAAGACCATGCGTCGGCTGCGCGGGCTGTAGAGCTGGTGGATGTCGCGATGGCCCTCGATCCGCGGCATGGCAAGGCCGATCGGCTCGCCGGTCGGCGCCATCAAGAGGCCGGTCGGCCAGGCGGTCAGGCGGTCGAGCGCCGGCGAGCGCGCCCTCGCCATGGCGCGGATCTTGTCGGCGCGCGTGCGTGTGAGCGGCTGATGGAAGATCTTGCCGACCAGGCCGGGCCGGCCTTCCAGCTCGTAGACCGCGCCCTCGCCGCCCTGCCCGATCTTCGGCCCGAGGCGGCCGCGCCGGCCGTCCTGCTCGAGGATCTCCGCGCCGACGCTCATGCGCGCTTCCGCGAGGCCAGGATCAGCGTCTTGTCGTCGTCGGTCCGCTCGTTGATGCGCGGGCTCGACAGGTAGTCGCCGAGCGCCCGCGACAGCGGGTCATCGACGCCCGATGCCGCCGACTTGCGCACCGACGCGAACATGCTGTCGAAGAACGGCCCGTGCACGCTCCGCGTGGCCTTGTGCAGCACCAGGCTTTCGAGGCCGTCGGTGAACAGGGCGATCTCGTCGACCGGCGCGCGGTGAGCCTCGAAGTCCATCGCCTGCGCGGCACGGTCGGAGGTGATGAAGGTAGTGGTGTTGGCGAACTCGCCGTGCTGCGGCCAGAAGACGTGCCGCCAGCCGTTATCGGCAATCACCATGGCGCCGTCGCCGATCTGCAGGAACGCCGCGCCCTTCGCGCCGACCACGGCCGCCAGCAGGGTGCAGGCATAGTCGCGCAGCGCCGCACGGGTCTGCCGCGTCTGCAGCTCCAGGCGATAGAGGATGCCGGCGATCCAGCGCTCCGCCAGCGGCCGGCCGATTCCCTCGACCGTGCCGCCCTCCTCGAGATAAGCCGCCACCAGGCGCACGAAGGTATCGCAGGCCAGGATCGCGCCGACCTCGGCCCGCTCCGCCGAGCCCGCGCCGTCGGACGCCGACAGCACGAGGACGGGCTGTCCCTCTGCGTCGACGGTCGCGAGATGCCTGTGCGCGTCCTGACAGGGCTGGGCCGCCGCGAGATGCGCCGTGCCGACCGACGATGCCATGGCAATGCGCCAGGGCGATTCAGCCATCAGATGTAGTTCCAGTCGGTCGGCGCGAGCGGCGGCGGCCGGCTCGGGCTCGAGCGCGACAGGTTGCTGAGCGACGACGACAGCCAGGCGAACAGGTCACCGAAACGCAGGCCGTCGAGCTTGAGCGGCGGGCGCACCGCGATCTTGCCGAGCACGCCCATGTCGGCTTCGGCGACGCCGACGGCGAAGAAGGAGAAGCTCTTGACATCCTCTCCCGCTTTCACCGCTTCGGCGGCGCGATCCCACGCGTCGGTCGGCGTACCATCGGTGATCAGGAAGACCCAGGGCCGGTAATACGAAATGCCGTTGGCCCTGTAGGCCTCCTTGCGCTGGCGCACCATCTCCAGCCCGGCCAGGATCGCCGCCCCCATCGGCGTGTCGCCCGCAGCCGCGAGCGGCGGCGGCTGGAAGCGGTCGGGGGTGTGGAAGTCGGCCACCACCTTGACCGGCCCGAACGAGACGATCGCCACCTCGACCCGCTTCATCGCCAGGGCGTCGAGTGCCAGCTCGTGCTTGAAGGCGGCAAGGCCCTTCGCCAGCTCGGCGATCGCCGGGCCGTCCATCGACGCCGAGGTGTCGAGCAGCAACAGGCAGGGGCAGCGCGGCTCCGGGTTGTCGGCAAATTCACTCGCCCCGAATGCCTGGTCCATGAAGGAGTTATGGGTGATGCCGCCGGCCGTTTCAACGCCCGCGCATTTCACTTCCTGTTGGCAGGTGTGACGACCCGGACGGGATCGCCGTCCGACAGGCCGTCCGGCGGGCTTTCGATCAGGCGGTCGTCGCGTGTCAGCCCGGTGCCGATCTCGACCACCTGGCCGAGGTCGCGCGAGATCGTGATGGTCTTGAGCAGCACCTTGTCGTTGGCATCGAGTGTCGCCACCCGCAGCCCGTCCTTGCCGAAGATCAGCGAGCCCGCCGGGATCGCGATCGCCTGGGCGTTCTCCGGCAGCTGGATGCGGGTATTGGCAAAGGCCCCGGGCATCAGCTCGCCTGCGACGTTGTCGACCACGACCTGCATGCGGGTAGTGCCCGAGGCCGGATCGACGGCGCGCGCCGAGGCCTCGACGCGGCCGGCATAGACCTTGCCGGGGTACTCCGGGACGGCGATCTCGACCTTGGTGTCGAGCTTCACCGCCGGCACGAAATTCTGCGGCACGCTGACGGTGAGGCGCAGCTTCTGGGTGTCGGAGACCACGAACAGCGCCAGGCCCGCGCTGGAATCGGCGTTGATCAGCGCGCCGACGTCGGTGTTGCGGGTCGTGACGATGCCGTCGAACGGCGCGGTCACGCGCTTGAAATCGGACAGCACGACCAGGCGGTCGACGTTGGCCTGGGCGGCCTTGGTGAGCGCCTGCTTGACCGTGAGATCGCCGACCTTCTCGTCGACCGTCTGCTTGGAGACGGCATTGCTGCCGCCCAGCGTCCGCCAGCGCTCGGCGGTGACGATGGCAAGGGTCTCGGCCGCCTGCGCCGAGGCGAGCGCCGCCTTGGCCTGCAGCAACTGCTGGTCCAGATCGGGTGCCTCGATCTCGGCCAGCAGCTGGCCCGTCTTCACCGACGTGCCGATGTCGACATACCAGGCCTTCAGGAAGCCACTGACGCGGGCATAGATCGGCGCCCGCGAATAGGCCTCGAGGCGGCCCGGCAGCTCGAGCGACGACTTGTTGCCGCCGACGCTCGGCGCGATGACCGCGACGGTCGCGACCGACTGGGTGGCGGTCATTTCCTTGAGCCGCGCTTCGCTGGCGTTGCGGCTGCCGACCCCGTTCACGACGACGAATGCCGCCGCCAGGGCGACGATCAGGCCGACGATCATGAGGCTTCGACGCGAGACCTTGCCGCTGGGCGAGGGCGACTCAGGCTGCATGGGCGGCTCCGGGGTCATCGACGGGTGCGGCCTTGCCATGGTTGCGGTGGATGACGCTGAACACGACCGGGACGAAGATCAGGGTGGCGATCGTAGCGAAGATCAGGCCGCCGATCACAGCGCGGCCGAGTGGCGCATTCTGCTCGCCGCCCTCGCCCAGGCCGAGCGCCATCGGGGTCATACCGATGATCATGGCGAGCGCCGTCATCAGTACCGGGCGGAAGCGGACGAAGCCCGCGTCGAGCGCCGCCGCGATGGCGTCGTCCAGCTCGGCCAGCCGCTCGCGCGCGAAGCTGATCACCAGCACCGAGTTGGCAGTGGCGACGCCCATGCACATGATCGCGCCGGTCAGCGCCGGCACCGAGAGCGTAGTGTTGGTGGTGAACAGCATCCAGACGATGCCGGCTAGCGCCGCCGGCAGCGCGGTGATGATGACGAAGGGGTCGCTCCACGACTGGAAGTTCACAACGATCAGCAGGTAGATCAGCACGATCGCGCCGGCGAGGCCGAACAGCAGGCCGGAGAAGGCACTCTCCATGGTCTTGACCTGGCCCTGGACCTTGACGGCGCGGATCTTGGGGCCGGCCTGCGGCGCCAGCTCGGCCACCACCCTGCGCACGTCGGCGGCAACGGCACCGAGATCGCGGCCCTGCACCGAGGCATAGACCTGCACCACGCCCTGCAGGTCGTATTGCGACACCACGGCATTGGCAACGTCGCGGCGAATGTCGGCGAAGCCGCCCAGCACCTGCAGCGAGGTCGCGGCCGGCGCCATGATCGGCAGGTTGCTGAGCGCCGTCAGCGAATCGAGCCGGTACTGCGGCGTCTGCATGACGATGTTGTAGGTGATGCCGGTACTCTGGTTGAGCCAGTAGGTCGGCGCGACCTGACCCGAGCCCGCGAGGTTGACCACCAGCGAGTTGGTGACGTCGCGGGTGGTGAGGCCGACATACTGCGCGCGGGTGCGGTCGATATCGACGGCGAACACCGGCGCGGTGCGCGCCTGCTGGATGCGGGCATCGACGACGCCAGGGATCGTCCGGATGCGCGCCAGCAGCCGGTTGGCGTGCTCGAAGCCCTGTCCCAGGTCGGAGGTCCGTACCTGGACGTCGATCGGCGACGGCGCGCCGAAGTTCAGGATCTGGCTGATGATGTCGGCCGGCAGGAAGGAGAAGGTGAAGCCGGGAAAGCTCTCGGGCAGCCGGCGGCGCAGCTCGGCGACGTACTTGTCGGTCGGGCCGTGGCCCTCGACCAGCTTGATCTGGATGTCGCCGTCCTGCGGGCCGATCACCCCGGTGTTGTTGTAGGTGAGGTTGATGCCGCTCACCGGCATGCCGAGATTGTCGACCATCGTGGCGATCTCGCCCGACGGGATGATCTCGCGAATCGCCTTCTGGATGGCGGCGAACTGGTTGGCCGTCTCCTCGACCCGGGTGCCGACCGGGGCGCGGGCGTGCATCAGGATCTGACCGGCATCGACCGACGGGAAGAAGTTGCGGCCGAGCATCGGCGCCAGCGCGAACGAGGCCAGCACGATCGCCATGAAGCCCGCGATGAACACGCCGCGCCGGCCGAGCGCCATCGCCAGCAGGCCGCGATAGACGGCGCGGAAGCGCTCGAAGCGCGTCTCGAAGCCGCGCTGGAACAGCACCAGCGGATTGCGTGTCGCCGGCTTGTCGCCGTGCGCGTGCGCGACGTGCGGCTTCAGCAGGAAGTTCGCCATCGTCGGCACCAGGGTGCGTGACAGGATGAACGAGCAGACCATGGCGAACATCACCGCCTCGGCCATCGGCACGAACAGGAAGCGGGCGACGCCCTCGAGGAAGAACATCGGCACGAAGACAATGCAGATGCAGAGCAGCGACACGAAGGCCGGCGTCACGATCTGCCGCGCGCCGTCCATGATCGCCGTCTCGACGCCCTTGCCCTGCTCGAGATGCCAGTTGATGTTCTCGATGGTGACGGTGGCGTCGTCGACCAGGATGCCGACCGCCAGCGCCAGCCCGCCCAGGGTCATGATGTTCAGCGTCTCGCCGAACGCCGCCAGCAGCGCGATCGAGCCCAGGATGGCGAGCGGGATCGACGTCGCGATGATGACGGTCGAACGCCAGCTGCCGAGAAACAGCAGGATCATCAGGCTGGTCAGCACCGCGGCGATCACCGCCTCGATGGCGACGCCGGACACCGCGTTCTCGACGAACAGCGACTGATCGCCCAGCAGGGCGATGCCGAGGTTCTCCGGCACCGACTTGCGCAGTTCCGCGACCCTGTCCTTGATGCCCTCGATGATGGCGAGCGTCGAGGTCGCGCCGTTCTTCAGCACCGCCAGCAGCACCGAGCGGCCGCCGTCGACATGGACGATGCTCTGCTGCGGCGGGTTGCCGTCGCGCACCTGGGCCACGTCGCGCAGATAGACGACGGCGCCGTCCTTGGCGAAGACCGGCAGGTCGGCCAGCGCCTCGAAGTCCCTGGGCGTGTTGTTGAGCTTGATGGCGTATTCCAAGCCGCCGATCTTCTGCGAGCCGGCCGGCGTCAGCAGGTTCTGCGCGGCCAGCGCGTTGGCGACGTCGTTGGCCGACAGGCCGCGTGCCTGCATCGCCGCGGGATCGAGGTCGATCTGGATCTGGCGGAACTTGCCGCCGTACGGGAACGGGATCGCGGCCCCCGGCACGGTGACCAGCGGCGTGCGCACGGTGTTGATCGCGAGATCGAACACCGCCTGCTCGGACATGCCCTTGCCCGCCAGCGCGATCTGGATGATCGGCACGGTCGAGGCGTTGAAATTCAGGATCAGCGGCGGCGTGATGTTCGGCGGCATCTGCTTCAGCACGGTCTGCGAGATCGCCGTGACCTGCGCATTGGCCGTGTTGATGTCGGTGCCGGGTTGGAAGAAGACCTTGACGATGCCGACGCCGGTATAGGACGTGCCCTCGATGTGCTCGATGTCGTTGACGGTGGTGGTGAGCGAGCGCTGGAAGTTCAGCATCACCCGGCCCGACATCTCGTCGGGCGGCAGGCCGGTGTAGCTCCAGACCACGGCGATCACCGGGATGCGGATCTCGGGGAAGATGTCGACCGGCGTGCGCAGCGCCGCCAGCGGCCCGACGATCAGGATCAGCACCGCAAGCACCACGAACGTATAGGGCTTGGTCAGCGCAATACGAACGAGATGCAGCATTTCGACTGGAAATCCGCGTTACCGGGAGCCGACCCCCCACGGATCGGACGCGTCCGGCATCCGACCATGCCAAATTCCGTGTGTCGAGAAATTATATCCCCTTCTCCTTGCATGGCTCTGCGCTACGCTTGCATAGGGCGAAACGGTGCTCCGGGAGGAACCAGGCGAATGGCCGACTATGACTACATCATCGTGGGCGCGGGCTCGGCCGGCGGCGCCCTGGCCGCGCGGCTCACGGAAAATTCAGGCACGAAGGTGCTGCTTCTCGAAGCCGGGAGCGCCAGCCACCCCTATTCCCGCATGCCGCTCAGCTTCGGCCTGCTGATCGACAACCCGGCCGCCAACTGGCTCTACCAGTCCGAGCCGGAGCCCGGGACCAACAACCGGCAAATCCCGGTGCCGCGCGGTAAATTGCTCGGCGGATCGAGCTCGATCAACGGCCTGGTCTGGGTGCGCGGCCAGCCGCTCGACTACGACACCTGGGCCCAGATGGGCTGCCGCGGCTGGAGCTGGCGCGACGTGGCGCCGGTCTTCACCCGGATCGAGAACTTCGTCGATGGCGACGGCAGCAACGGCCGCGGCACCGACGGGCCGCTCAAGGTCTCGACCGTGCCCGACCAGAACCCGCTCTACGACACCCTGTTCGAGGCGGCCAAGGCGGCCGGCTACAAGCTCAACCCCGACTACAACAGCGAGGACCAAGAAGGCGTCGTGAAGACGCAGACCTCGATCTACAAAGGCCGGCGCATGAGCGTCGCCCATTGCTACATCGAGCCGGCGATGAAGCGCTCGCCCAACCTGCATGTCGTGACCAACGCGCATACGCTGCGCGTGCTGCTCGACGGCAAGCGCTGCGTCGGCGTCGAGTACGAGAAGGACGGCAAGGCGGTGCAGGCGCGCGCGAAGGAGACCATCCTCTCCGCCGGCGGGGTCGCTTCCCCGCAGATCCTGGAGCTCTCCGGCATCGGCCAGCCGGAGCTGCTGAAGCAGCACGGCATCGAGGTCAAGCACGAGCTGCCGGCGGTCGGCGAGAATTTCCGCGACCACATCAACGCCCGCATCGTCTGGCGCGTGAAGGACCCGAAGGTCTCCTACAATCACATGGCGCGCGGCTTGGGCGCGGTGACCCAGATGATGAAGTATCTCGCGACCGGCGGCGGCTTCATGAGCCTGCCCTCGGCGCCCTTGCTCGCCTTTCTGCGGACGCGGCCGGAACTGGCAACGCCCGACGTGCAGATGCACATCGTGCCCTACTCGATCAAGGACCCGAAGACCCGCAAGCTGCAGGACTTCCCGTCGATGACCGTCTCGGTCTACCAGCTGCGGCCCGAGAGCCTGGGTTCGATCCACATCCGCTCGAAGGACCCCAAGGCGCAGCCGGCGATCCGCTTCAACTTCCTCGCCGACCCGATCGACCAGGCCGCGATGTCCGAAGGCTTCCGCATGATCCGCCGGATCGTCGACGCGCCGCCGATGGACGTCTATCGCGGCGAGGAATACTCGCCCGGGCCCTCGGTCCGGAGCGACGACGAGATCCTGACCTGGATTCGCCACAACTCGCAGACCGCCTATCACCCGATCGGCACCTGCCGCATGGGCCCGGCAGGCCAGCGGACCGTGGTCGACGACAAGCTCAAGGTGCACGGCCTCGACGGGCTGCGGGTGGCCGACGCCTCGATCTTCCCGACCATGCCCTCGGGCAACACCAACGCGCCGTCGATCATGGTCGGCGAGAAGATGGCGGATATCCTGAAAGCGGCGTGATCACGCGCTGGTCACGCGATAATCGCAGGTCCGGTGCCTAGATTTGGCTTCCCGTCGGCGCAAAGGGAGGCCCCGTCATGCCCGGCCGTTCGTACGGTGATGCGCGGCAGGCCCTTCGGGCGCTCTGCCCGCAACCGCTGCTGAACTGGCGCGAGGCGCGCTTCTACGGCCGCTACGGCGAGGTCGAGCTGCACCTGCTGGAGTTCCTGTGCCGCCCCGATGTCGATGCCATCGACATCGGTGCCAACGACGGCTCCTACGTCCACTACATGCGCCGCCATGCCCGCCATGTCGTCGCCTTCGAGCCGATGCCGCCGCTGGCGCGGGCGTTGCGCCGGAAATTCCGAAGCGGCGTGACCGTCGAGCCGATCGCGCTGTCGGACCGGACCGGCTCGATCGAGCTGCGCACGCCGGTGGTCGACGGCGTGGTGGTGACGGGCTGCTCGACGGTGTCGGACGACGCCTCGGCCACCTACGCCGACTACCAGGGCATCCAGGTGCCGATGGAACGGCTCGACGACGTCTATTCGGGCCGCTGCGGCTTCATCAAGATCGACGTCGAGGGCCATCAGCAGGCGGTGCTCGAGGGCGCGGTCGAGACCATCGAGCGCTGCCAGCCACGCCTGCTGGTCGAGGTCGAGGACCGGCTGTCGCCCGGCGGCCTGGCGCCGGCCCGCGCCTATTTCGACCGGCTCGGCTATCGCGGCCTGTTCGTGCACGACGGGCAGCTGAAGCCGATCGACCAGTTCTCCGTCACGGCCATGCAGAATCCGGCCAACCTGCCGGATCTCACCGCGTCGCTGACCGAGCGGCAGCGCTTCGGCCGCTACATCTACAACTTCATCTTCCTGCCGCCGGGGGAACCGGAATCGACGGCGTCGAAGATGGCCCGGCGGCTGCGCGAGCTCGCCCACTAGCGCGCTGGCGGGGCCGCTCGAGGCTGCGGATCGTATCCACCAGATGCCGGCCGATGCGCGACCAGTCGAAGCGCATCGCGCAGGCGTCGTAGGCCTCGCGCTGGCGTCGGTTGAGCGTCACGAAATCGTCGATCAAGGCGACCACGCCCGCGGCCAGCGCGCGATGGCTGTCGAACAGCCCGACGCTCAGCCCGTCCTCCAGCGGCATGCCCGGCAGCGCCACGCGCATGGCCAGGATGGGCAGGCGGTTGAAGACGTAGTCCAAGCCCTTGAGCTTGAAGCCGCCCAGCTCGTCCGGCACCAGCGCCAGACGCGCCTTGGCGAGATAGGGCCATACGTCGTCGACCCGCCCCTCGGAGCGCACCGCCGGGAAGCGCTGGCGCAGCGACGCCAGATAGGCGGGCTCGGTCTCGCCCACCAGCTGCAGCTCGATGCCCGCCGCCGTCAGGACCGGCACCGCCTCGGCGAGGAAGCGCTCGAGGCTGATGCGCTTGGGCGGCCAGTCGAAGCTGCCGGCGATGATGGCGCGGCGCGGCACCGAGCCGTCGATCGTGCGCTCGGCCACGCGATGGCCGCCATGGCCCGGCGGCAGCAGGATCACCGGCGTCGGCGCCGCCTCGGCCGCGAAGGTGCGGGTGTCGTCGGGCGTGTTCGAGGTGACGAGATCGCAGCGCGCCATCAGCCGCCGCTCGAGGCGCACCAGCCTCAGCATGTCCCAGGCGCGATAGAGCCGCCGCGCGCCGCGGGCGACGCTGGCGATGCGGCGCGCGACGGTAGTCTCATGGTTGTGGGAGAGGTAGACGAGGCGCGCCGACGGATTCCTCTTCGCTTGGTAATGCAGTACCGCGGGCAGCGCCCACGCCGCGCAGATGCTGTCGAACACGATCGCGTCCCAGGCCCGCTCGTCGAGCGCCGCGGCGAGCGTCCGGTCCATCGCCGGCGAGATGCCGCGCTGCGCCACCTCGGGCATCGCGCGCAGCGCCCGCCGCCATGCCGGCCAGCGCGTCTCGCCGGCCAGCCGCCACGCCAGACCGGGCTGATCGCCCGGCGGATGGGGTTTTTCGGTACGGACGAGGCCGACCACGGTCAGCGCCGCGCCGGCCTCGCGCGCCGCCCGGATCAGGCCCTCGGAATAGATCAGCTGCCCGTTCGTTGCCGGTTGGGGATCGGCCAAAGTGATCCACAGACAGTCCATATGACGCTCCGCCCTAGCGAGGCCGCAAAGGATGTCGGCGGCGTCGCAGCCCGGCGAGTGACCAAGCTGGGACCATGCAACCAACCTTAGAAGCCGGGCCACAAAGTGACCACTGGCTCGGACCGGGGCGCGCCCGTTTCATTGATATTGCCGATCGTGAAGGGTGAGACGGTCGCCATAGCAGGAAGGGAGGGGTCGATGTCTTTGACAATGCCGGCAGTGCCTGCGGGTGGCGACGACTGGGCGCTGGCAGGGGACGAAGACCTCGTCTGCGATGCCTCCGACAGCCCCATGGCCGCGATCGAGAAGTGCCTCGACAATGGCGTGGGCGCCTGCCTGGTGGTCGACGGCCCGCGCTATCTCGGCCGGGTCACCCTCGGCGAGCTCGGCCACACCGCCCTCGACGGCGCGCTGCTGGCGCCGACCCTGCGGCAGCACCTGGACACCTTCGGCCGCCGCCTGGCCAACGATCCGGCCAGCACCGAGGGGCTGCAGCCCGAACTCGATGCCGGGGGCAACCTGATCGGAGTCGCGATCGACCGCAGCGCCCAGCGCATCCAGATCGCGCGGCCCGACATGTCGCATCTCGAGTTCCGTGCGCTGCTCGATGCGTTCCTCTCCTCGTGGATCTCGAGCAAGGGCCCGTACGTCGAGCGGTTCGAGACCGACTTCAGCGGCTTCGTCGGCGTCCGCCACGGCATCGCCGTCTCCAACGGCACCGTCGCGCTGCACCTCGCGCTGATGGCGCTGGGCATCGGCCCCGGCGACGAGGTGATCGTGCCCGACCTCACCTTCGCGGCGACCATCAACGCGGTGCTCTACTGCGGCGCGACGCCGGTAATCGCCGATGTCGACGCGCACACCTGGTGCCTGTCGCTCGCCACCGTCGAGCGCGCCTGCACGCCGCGCACCAAGGCGATCATCCCGGTCCATCTCTACGGCCGGCCGGCCGAGATGGGCCCGATCGCAGCCTTCGCCGCGCGCCACGGCATCGCCATCGTCGAGGACTGCGCCGAGGCGCACGGCGCGCGCTACGCCGGCCGGCCGGTCGGCGGGTTCGGCGACGTTGCCTGCTTCTCCTTCTTCGCCAACAAGATCGTGACCAGCGGCGAAGGCGGCATGTGCCTCACCAATTCCGCCGATCTCGCCGGCACGATGCGCGTGCTGCGCGACCACGGCATGACGCCCGGCCGCTCCTACTGGCACGAGCGGGTCGGCTTCAACTACCGCATCACCAACCTGCAGGCCGCGGTCGGCCACGCCCAGCTCGGGCGCGTGCGCCAGACCCTGCGGCGCAACGCCGACATCGTCGAGATGTACCGCGTCGCGCTCGGCGGCATCCCGGGCGTGCGCTTCCCGCCCGACATGGACGCCATCTACTCGCCCGTGGTGTGGCTCGCGTCGGTGCTGGTGCCGGCCGAACGGCGCGTCGCGCTGTTCGAGGCGGCGGCCCGCGCCGACATCGAGCTGCGGCCGTTCTTCCATTCGCTGTCGACCCTGCCGCCCTACCAGCCGTGGGCGCGGCCTTGCCCGGTCAGCCTGGCGCTCAGCGCCAGCGGCGTGAACTTGCCGACGTCGCGGCTGGTCGACGCCGACGCCGTCGATCGCGTAGCCGAGGTGTTCCGTAATGTCCTGGCCTGATCCCGTGCGTCATGCGTCCATCCTGTCGACAGTGATCATCGGCGGCGGCCCGGGCGGGCTGGGGCCGTTGCTCTGGGCGGCCCAGAACGACCGCCTGCCCGGCTGGCTCGAGAAGGGCGTGATCCTGCTCGAGCGCGGCGGCCGGCTCGGCGGCAGCCTCGGCCGCTACGGCATCAACTCCGATTCGCTGGGCGGCTCCTACCTCGAATGCCTGGCGCCCGACGTCATCCCCGACCCGATGCGCCGCCTGCGCGACGACGGGGTGACCGCCGACATGGCGCTCTACCGCGACGCCTATCCGCCGCTGCCGCTGGTCGACCGCTACATGGGCCGCATCGGCCAGGCGATCACGGAGATCGTCGCCCGCCATCCCGCGTCGGAGATCCGCCTGCGCACCGAGGCGCGCTCGGTGCATCTGCGGCCCGACGGGCTGGTGGCGGTGGTCGCCAGCAGCCGCGACGGCCCGGCCCACACGCTGATCGCCCGCGCCGCGGTGGTCGCGGTTGGCGGCCGCCAGACCTGGCGCGACCAGACCCTGGCGCCCGGCTTTCCCATCGCCGACTGCCGGGCGCGGCTGATGCCGTCGAACGAGCTGTTGAGCCATGAGGGGCTCGCCGAAGCCAACGAGATCCTGCGCACCGCCGGCGACCGCCGCGTCGTCATCGTCGGCGGCTCGCACAGCGCCTACGCCGTGGCCTGGGCGCTGCTCGAGCTGCGCGGTGCCCGGCAGCTCGGCGACGGCCAGCTCGTCATCCTGCAGCGCCGGCCGCCGCGCGTCTTCTATCCCGACAAGGCGGCTGCCGAGGTCGACGATTACCCGGTCGATCCTGGCGACATCTGCCCGCGCACCGGTAGGGTCAATCGCATGGGCGGCCTGCGCGGCCACGGTCGCGACATCTGGCGGCGCATCATGGCCCGCCCCGGCGTCACAGCCGAGACGCGCATCGCCATCCTCGACATGGCCGACTTGGGCGACGCCGACTTGCGTACGCTGATCGACGAGGCGGCGTTGGTGGCGCCCTGCCTCGGCTATCGCTCGGCGACGATCCCGATCATCGACGAGCACGGCCGGCGGCTGGCGCTGCGCGCCGACGCCGACGGCGACTCGGTGGGCGACGACTGCCGGCTGGTGCTGGCCGACGGCACTGCTCTGCCCAACGTCTACGGCATCGGCCTGGGCACCGGCTTCCGGCCGACCCTGGCGATGGGCTGCGAGCCCAACTTCAGCGGCCAGGCCAATAGTTTGTGGCTCTACCAGAACGACATCGGCGGCACGATCTACCGCGGCATCCACGAGAAGAAGGCGGCGCTGGCCGCTGCCTAGTCGTCCGCCTGCGAATCCGCGTACTCCCGGACGCCTCCGATGCCGATGCCATAAGGGTTTTCGGCGAGAATCCGGGAATCCGGCCCCACCCCCCAGGCCGGACACGTCCGGACGCATGCGGACGCCGCGGACGCCAGGCTGCAAATTGTTCTAGAGCATATTCCGTTCGGCTGGAATCAGCCGAACGGAATATGCCTGCTGCAACAACAACGCCCGTGCGCGCATTTCCGGGCAGATGGAACCGCGAGCGGTTCCATCTGCCCGGAAATCGCTCTAGGCGCGGCCCCACAGCCGGCGGGTGGCGATGTCGGCGCCTTCGCGGGCCGCCTTGAGCTTGGCCCACACCACGTCGGAGGCGACCAGCTCGTAGCCGGCGAAGGTGCCGAAGCCGCAGTCGCTGGAAGCGATCACCCGCTCGCGGTCGCCGACCGCGTCGACCGCCTCGCAGATCCGGTTGGCCACCACCTCGGGATGCTCGACGAAGTTGGTCGTGGTGTCGATCACGCCCGGGATCAGCATGAACTCGGCCGGCAGCTTGTGCTTCTTGAGCGCGGCGTATTCGTGCTGGTGGCGCGGATTGGCGAACTCGATCGACAGCGCGCCGACCTTGGCCGAGTAGAGCACCGGCAGGACCTCGCGCATCGGGATGTCGTGCACGTGCGGGCCCTCGTTGTTGCCCCAGCAGCAGTGCAGCCGCACCCGTTCGCGCGGGATGCCGGCCAGCGCCTCGTTGAGCGCCGCGACGTGCATCTCGGCGATCGCCACGAACTCGGCGTTGGTCTTGTCCTGGAACAGCACGGTGCGCTCCAGCGCGAGGTCGGGCGCATCGATCTGCAGGATGAAGTCGCGGGCGATCAGCTCGTATTCCTTCCTCATCTGGCGAGCGAGTGCGAAGACATAGGCCTCGTGCGTGTCGTAATGCGCGTTGAGCATGGTGGTGGCGATGATACCGGGCGCCGCCGCGGTCATGAACGTCTCGACCGGCGGTGCGCTGAGCTCCTTCAACGACGCCTTGAACAGCCGGATCTCCTCCTCGGCCGGCCCGAGGTCCTCGTAGACCACGTCGGCCACCGCCTGCGGGGCGTTGGTCACCTTGCTGCGCCGGGGCATGCGCGTTGCCATGAACTCGGCGTAGCCCGGGAAGTCGGTCCAGTCGCGCGAGCGGGGGCGCTTGGACTCGCCGCCGAAGCCCTTCATGCGCTGCGGCACGTAGGTCTGGAAGCCGACCCGCGGCTGCTCGCCGTCATTGATCACGTCGACGCCGCAGGCCATCTGCTGCTTCACCACCTGCCGCACCGCCCGCTCACCGAGCCGCTTGAGCTCGGCCTGGTCGACTTTCTCGCCGGCCTCGTCGCGAATCAGCAGGTCCGACAGCACGGGATCGCGCGGCAGGCTGCCGACGTGGGTGGTGAGTATCCGATCCTCGCTGCGACGCATGACTGTCCTCCGTATTCGACCTCCTCCCTATTCATATGGGGAGGAATGCAACGGCACCTACTCTATCCTCCCAAACGGCGTTTGAAGTCTTCCGGGATGGCGACCGGCTTGAGCGAGCGGGCGTCGCCTTCCTTCTTCGCCCAGATGCGGGTCTCGCTGCCCTCGGCCGCGATCTCGCCCGCCGCGTTGCGGAAGACGTGGCGGATGGTGAAGGAGCTGCGGCCGAACCGCTCGACGTGGCTTTCGACCACCAGCGTCTCGCCGTGCTGCGAGGCGCGCTTGAAGGCGCATTCGGCGGCGACCAGGGGCGTGCCTTCCTTCCACTGGCCGCTGCTCACGTCGTCGCGCTTCAGGCCGGCGGCGAGGAACAGCCGGTAGGTCGCCTGGTCGCACCAGCGGAAATACGACGGGTAGTAGACGATCCCGGCGGGATCGCAGTCGCCCCATTCGACGGTCACCTCGTGGCGGCTGGCGAGCGGCATGTCAGACCTCGAGCGGCGTGCCGTTGGCGAAAGCGGTGCCGGTCAGCCCGGCCACCAACTTGCCGTCGCCGCGCACCACGTCGACGCGATAGTGCGCCAGCTTCGACGAGCGCGAGATCTCTACCGCCGTCGCCGTCAGCACCTCGCCTGCCTTCACCGCGCGATTGTAGATCATGTGCGAATCGATGCTGAACGCCGCCACCCCGCGCGAGTTCGAGGCGAAGCCGAACGCGGCATCGGCCAGCGTGAAGGTGAGGCCGCCGTGGCAGGCACCGAGGAAGTTGAGATGGCGCTCGGCCACCTTCACCTGCGTCACCGCGCGGCCGATCGAGGACTCGACCAGCTCGATGCCGAGATCGGCGCAGAAGGCATCGCGGCGGGCGAGCGCCACCAGGTCGATCTCGGCCTCGGTCATGCCGCGATCGCCGCCAGGGTGCGGTCGAGCGCACCGCCGTCGGGATCGGCCAGCGCCGCCACGCGCGCATTGGCCACCGCGTCGGCGGCCTTCGCGGCCGGCATGCGACCGGCCAGCGCCGGCGCGATGATCTCGTCGGCGATGCGCCGGTAGTTGCCCAGCCCGCGCTTGTGGGTGTCACCGTAGCCCTTGATCAGCCGCGCCGACTCGGCGATCTCGCGCGCCAACTCGAGGCTGAGCGCCTGCGCATCGCGGACCTGGCCGAGCCAGCGCTCGATCTCGGCCTGCTCCTCGGCATAACGCCAGGTGTGCGGCCGCCACCAGCGCAGGCCGGCCAGCAGGCGCAGCCGAAGGAAGCCCCAGACCGTCGTGCTGCGCACGTGCATCGAGAAGTGGAACGGCTTCCGCGCCAGCAGCCAGCGCGCCAGCACCGGCGGCAGCATCGCGGCGATCTCCTCGTTGCCCGGCTTGAAATGCTCGGTGATCTCGACCGGCTCGTGCGGCTTGGCCCGCACTTCGGCGCGCACCCGCTCCAGCCGCTCGCGCGAGGTCTTGGCCTGGGCGACGCGGATCACGTCCTCGTAGGACATGCGCACGGCGAGATGGCGCGCCACCTCGCGCACGATCGCGGCGTCGATGCCGGCGAGCCGGTCGAGGAACAGCGCGGCGTAGCGGCGGTCTTGATAGCTGGCGAGCCGTCGAATGCCCTCCTCCACCACGTCGAGGCTCGCAGCCGGAAAGCTCTGGCGTGCGCGCTCGATCAGGTCCTCGACGCCCTGCGCCGCGGTCTGGCGCTTGCGATGCTCGCGCACCGCCTGATCGAGCTCGCCTCGGGCGTGGCCGCGGCCGAAAGCGAAGGCGGCGAGGTTCGTATCGACCGCCTTGCCGCCCTCGCGGATCGCCAGATCGAAGGCTGAATCGGCGATCGGCAGCTTGCCCGAGCCCGCAAGTGCGCCCAGCAGCACGGCGTTGATCACGCCGCCGCTCTCCTCCGCCGCCTGGTCCATGTCGAACAGGATCTGCGACTGGCTGCGTTCCTTCACGGCGCGCAGCAGGCGGCCGACATCGAAGCTGCCGTCGCCCATCGCCGCGCGCTCGGCGATCGCCAGCACGCGATGGGTCGAAGCGATCAAGGTCGTGCGGTCGGGCGTCACGAAGCCGTTGAAGATCATGCGGCCGGCTTCGAGCAGCTCGGTCGCCAGCGCCACGTCGACCTCGCCGATTGCCGGATTGAGCGCCAGGACCGAATCGCGCGGGCCCTTGGTCACTTCGAGATAGTAGGTCGTGGCACCGGTACGCTGCGCGACGCCCGGAATCTGCGTCGCCTGCACGCCCAGCCCCTGGCTGTGCGCGGCCGCGATGATCCAGTCGCACAGCACGCCGCCGCCGTCGCCGCCCAGCGCGCCGACCAGGATGGTGATGGGTTTCATGCGCTGATCTTTATTCCTCCCCATTCATATGGGGAGGTGTCGGCGTCATACGCCGACGGAGGGGTCATGAGTCGCAGCGAGTTGCTGCTCATGACCCCTCCGCCCGCGGAGACGCGGGCACCTCCCCATATGAATGGCTGTCGCATTCACACATCTTTGTTGCGGGGTGTTGTGAAGCTCGATTCTCTGTCTGGAGGGTAGCAGGCGGAGAGGTCGATGAGCGGTATGGAATACGGGCTGGGCGGGTTTGGCGACCGGCGCCTGGAAAAAGGGGGGCCT
>NZ_JAFKJN010000012.1 GCF_017305915.1 Reyranella sp. | reverse complement strand
GTCGCCGACAGCTCCAGCCGCGTCACCTCGATCTTGAGCCCCATGCTGTCCTCCGCCGCAATACGCCGACCGGAGACACAGAATCGAACATTGCAGCGAAGGGAAACTCAAATCTCGCAAGAGTCAGGATTTTCGTCGGCTGGTATTACCGTCCGCCAATTCGATCACCGTGGCAGTCATGCTCTTGCCCAGGAGACGGGAAACACGCCTCAGCTTACGCTCGGCCTCGGCACTCTTGATGCTGACGCCCATGGCCTTCTCCGCATTCTAGAATGCGTCCGCATAGTCTAGAAAGGCACCGCCTACAATGCGTGCCGTCGCGGCCTGATCACCAGAACTGCGGCTTGGCGGTCATCAGCAGGAAGACCAGGACCAGCGCGCCGAAGCCGGGCCAGGCGAGCACGAACCAGCGCCTCATGGCCAGATGGTACTCGTAGCGCAGCGGCGCGCCGGAGACGACGGATTCCTCCGCGAGGTCGCGCGCCCGCATCTGCAGCACGACCGCCGGCACCCAGCAGGCGAACGCCACGAGGTAGAGGACATAGCTCGCGACCAGCCACGGCGCGTTGACCGGCGTGCCCGTGACGATCGCCAGGCCGAGGCCGGTGGCCGGCTGGACGATGCCGGCCGGCAGGATGAAGCACCAATCCGCCCGGACGACACCGCGCGCGACGATGAGGATGGCGCGCGCCTTGCGGCTGCGATGGACCGACCAGAGCTGGTAGGCGGTGCCGAGGCCGGTGCCGAACAGGACGGTGCTGCTCAGCACGTGCAGCCATTTCAGCCAGACATAGGGTTCAAAACTCAAAATCGACGTTCCTCAAGCCTTACGCACCCCGCGTGAGTCTAGCAGGGTCTTGGCGATGGCGGTCCACGGGGCTGCGGGCTAAAACCCCGCCATGTCCGCCTCCCCCAAATACGTGCCCTCGCCCACGCCCGACCTCGCGAAGATCGAGCGGGCGCTGATCTCGGTATCCGACAAGGCTGGGCTGGTCGAGCTCGGCAAGGCGCTGGCGGCGCACGGCGTGGCGATCCTGTCGACCGGCGGCTCGGCCAAGACCCTGCGCGATGCCGGCGTCGAGGTGATCGAGGTCAGCGACCACACCGGCTTCCCCGAGATCATGGACGGACGGGTGAAGACGCTGCAGCCGGCGATCCACGGCGGCATCCTCGCCCGCCGCACCGACAAGGGCCACGCCAAGGCGATGAGCGACCACAAGATCGCAGCGATCGACCTCGTCGTGGTGAATCTCTACCCCTTCGAGGCGACGGTGGCGCGCGGCGCCGACTTCGCGACCTGCGTCGAGAACATCGACATCGGCGGCCCGGCGCTGATCCGCGCCTCGGCCAAGAACCACGACTTCGTCACGGTCGTCGTCGATCCCGCCGATTATAAAGCCGTGCTCGACGAAATAGGCGCGCACCAGGGCGCGACCACGCTGGCGCTGCGCCGCCGGCTCGCGGCCAAGGCCTATGCGCGCACCGCTTCCTACGATGCCGCGATCGCCAACTGGTTCGCCGCGCAGCAGGGCGAGACCTTCCCCGAGCGGCTGACGCTGTCGGCCGCGCGCGTGCAGACGCTGCGCTACGGCGAGAACCCGCATCAGAAGGCCGCTTTCTATGCCGACGGCAGCAAGCGCCCGGGCGTCGCGACCGCGCGCATCGTCCAGGGCAAGGAGCTTTCCTACAACAACATCGGCGACACCGAGGCGGCCTATGAATGCGTCGCCGAGTTCAAGGAGCCGGCGGTCGTCGTCATCAAGCACGCCAATCCCTGCGGCGTCGCGGTCGCGAAGGACCAGTTCACCGCCTATCGCAAGGCCTACGAGTGCGATCCGGTGTCGATCTTCGGCGGCATCGTCGCGGTCAACACCGCGCTCGAAGCGAAGACGGCCGAGGAGCTGGCCAAGCTGTTCCTCGAGGTCGTGATCGCGCCGGACGCGACGCCCGAGGCGCTGGAGATCTTCGCCAGAAGGAAGAACGTGCGCGTGCTGCTCGCCGGCACGCTGCCCGATCCGAACACGGCCGGCATGACCCTGCGCAGCGTCGCCGGCGGCTATCTCTTCCAGACGCGCGACAACGGCCATATCGCGCGCGCCGATCTCAAGGTGGTGACAAAACGTGCACCGACGCCGAAGGAGATCGACGACATGCTGTTTGCCTTCACGGTGTGCAAGCACGTGAAGAGCAACGCCATCGTCTACGCCAAGGACGGCGCCACGGTCGGCATCGGCGCGGGCCAGATGAACCGCCGCGATTCCTCGCGCATCGCCGCGATCCGTGCCGCCGAATCAGGCGAAGCGGCGGGCCTGAAGCAGAGCCCGGCGATCGGCAGCGTCGTGGCGTCGGATGCCTTCTTCCCGTTCGCCGACGGCCTGCTGGCCGCGGCCGAGGCCGGTGCCACCGCGGTCATCCAGCCCGGCGGCTCGATGCGCGACAAGGAAGTGATCGAGGCCGCCGACGCCCAGGGCCTCGCCATGGTCTTCACCGGGATGCGTCACTTCCGCCACTGAGATGCGGCTGACGAAGCGGGGCTCGCTTGGCGGGCCCCGCCCGTCACGGTCATTCAGCTCAGCCGGTCAGCCCACCAGCTCGGGCTCGCGCGCCGGTGCGGTCGGAGCCGCCTCGGCTTGCTCGGCGCCGTAGGTCATCACCACCGCGCTGAGCCCGATGTCCAGACGCTGCAGCAGCACCACGGTGCCGTTGGAGAAGCGCACGGCGTCCTTGTAGAGGCCGGTTTCGAGGCGGGTCATGGCGACCTCCTCCACCGCGCCGACGCCGTGCTCCTTCTGCGTGCCTTCGCCGATGCCCTCCAGGAGCAGCTTGGACTCGGCGGGGATGCATACGGCCGTGTCGCACACGGTGCCGCCGGCAAATCCCATGGAACCGCTCGCGAAACGCCCGAGGGTGAGCTTCTCGCCGACGGCGGCAGGTCGTGACTGATAGGCCTCGAGTGAATAATCACACATATCGATCTCCTACTTGGGTCTCGACTCTCACGTGATGGGCGAGGCACGGGACAGTCCGCGTCTGCCCTGCGGAATTGTAACGCAAAAGCCATACCGAATCCGGGTCAATGCTGTGGGTAGTAGGGTCACTATCCTTGACCTACTTCATGAGCGGAGGAGGACCTATGGACCGCACACCCGATCCCATCGCGCTCGCCGCGGCGCGGCAGTTGCCGTGGAGGCCGGGGCGCTCGGCCGAGGCGTTCGTCGACGGCGATCTCGAGATCCGTTTCACGCCCAGGCCGACCGACGGGCCGCAGACGCCGCACACGCGCGACGAGGTCTATGTCGTGGCAGCAGGCAGCGGCTTCTATCGCGTCGACGGCAAGCGCACGGCCGTGAGCGCGGGCGACATGTGCTTTGCCGCCGCGCAGGCGCCGCACGGCTTCGAGGACTTCACCGACGACTTCGCGATCTGGGTGATCTTCTACGGCCCGGTCAAAGTCTAGAGGCGCTCGACCTGCAGGGTGTAAAGCCTGCGGCGTGCGATTTCCGCCGCCTCTCCGAGCAGCCGGTCGAGGTCGTCCGCCGGATTGACGTAGCGCCCCGACAAGGCGTCGTAGCGGCCCGAGGCCAGCGCGCACAACAGCGCGGCCGGACGCTCGGGCGGCAGGTCGCGGCCTTCGGCGAAGATGTCGGCGAACCACGGCAGCCAGCGGCGACCCTCGGGCGAGTTCAGCGAATGCTCGCTCATCGCCGTGCGCACCGTGCCCGGCCCCATGGCGAAGACCGCGATGCCGCGGTCCCGTACCTCGTGAGCCAGGCATTCGGAAAAGCGGATCAGCGCGGTCTTGGCGGTCACGTAGGCCGAGAAGTAGGGGAACATGGTGGCGCCGCCGCCGCTGGCGACATTGACGATGCGGCCCTGGCGGCGCGCCAGCATCGACGGCAGCGCGCGATGGGCGCAGATCGCCGGCCCGAGCAGGTCGACCTCCAGGGTGCGCCACCAGCCGGCAACGCCGGCATCGGCGAACGGCCCGAGCGGGCCGACGATGCCGGCATTGTTGACCAGCAGGTCGATCGGTCCCAGCGCGGTTTCGATCGCCGAGAAGGCCGCGTCGACGGCGGCGGCGTCGGTGACATCGGCCACGAACGCCCGGATGCGGCCGCTGCCCGAGGCGACCGTCTCCTCGAGCTCGGCCTGCGAGCGCGCGACGACGGCAACGGTACGGTCGGCCGCCAGCGCCCTCGCGAAGGCCCGGCCGAGGCCGCGCCCGCCGCCGGTGACGACGGCGGTCACGTGGCGCGCGGCGCGGCCTTCGCGCCTTCGGCGGTGGCGATCCAGATGCCGGCGAACACCGCGACCAGGCCGAGCAGCAGATCGAGCGTCAGCGGCTCGCCGACCAGCTGCTGCGCCAGCAGCGCGGCGGCGATCGGGTTGACCGTCATGGTGTTGGCGACGCGCGTCGGCGAAGCGCGCTGCAAGGCCAGCACCCAGAGGATGAAGGCGAGCGCGCCGCCCGCGACCCCGAGATAGAGTCCGGCCAGCCACTGCGCCTGGCCGAAGCTTGCGAGCACCGCAACGCGGCCGGTGAGCAGGCCCGCGACCACCAGCGCCAGCGCGCCGCTGCCCATGCCGACGGCGAGGAAGCCCAGCGCGCTCGAACGCTGGATGAACGGCCGCGAGAGCACGTTGTAGAACGACATGCAGAGCACCGCGCCGACCATGATCAGCTCGCCGCGCCAGGCGCCTTGCGGCGCGCCGGCGAGCCCCGACGCCAGCGCGGCGCACACGCCGATCACCGCGATCAGCACGCCGGTGGTCTTGCGCCAGCTCAGACGCTCGATGCCGAGCAGGGCGGCGACGATCATGGTCTGCAGCGGCAGGGTCGAGAGCGCGAGGCTGGCGCGCGCCGCCGTCGTGTAGCCGATCGCGAGATTGTAGAAGATGAAGAACAGGCCGTAGAAGGCGAAGCCCAGCAGCGCCACGCCCGGCCAGTCGGCACGCGTCGGCCAGCGCACGCGCAGGGCGAGCGCCACCGGAGCCACGCAGACGAAGCCGATACCCCAGCGCAGGATCGCCAGGGTCAGCGGATCGGCGCTGCCGACCAGATAGCGCGTGACCGCCGCCGCGGTGCCGCCGAGCGAGCTCGACACGATGGCGATCAACACGCCGAACCACTCGCCCACGTCTCGCCTCCTGTCACCGCGCCGAACGCCGTGCAATGTTCGCGAGAGGCCGCAGGGCCGCAACTACCCGGCAGGTACAGGATGGCGCACGACAATGGATTCGCCTCGAAGCTTCGCGAATGGCGGCAGCGGCGCGGCTGGTCGCAGCTCGAGCTGGCGGGGCGGACCGAGATCTCGCAACGGCATCTCAGCTTCCTCGAGCTCGGCCGCGCCGCGCCCTCGCGCGACATGGTGGTGCGGTTGGCGACGGCGCTCGACATCCCGCTGCGCCAGCACAATGCGCTGCTGATCGCCGCTGGCTTCGCACCGGTGTGGCGCGAGACCGATATCGACGCGCCGGAATGGGGCGAGGTGCGCGCGGCGATCGATCTCATCCTGGCGCAGCAGGAGCCATACCCCGCGGTCGCCATCGACCGTCAGTGGAACCTGCGCAAGGCCAATGGCGGCGCGGTCAAGCTGGTCGAGTTCCTGGTCGGGCCGATCGCACCGGGCACCGCGATCAATCTCGCCGATGCGCTGGTCGGGCCCGACGTGCTGCGGCCGTATCTGCTCAACTGGGCCGAGGTCGTGCGTTACTTCCTGCGCAGCGTCGAGGCCGATGCCGCGGCCGACGGCTGGCCCGAGACGGCGGCGCTGCTCGAGCGGCTGCTGGCCTATGACGGCGTGCGCGCGGTGCGGACGGCAACCGCGGCCGATCCCGCGGCGGGCCCCGTGGTGCTGCCGATGCATTTCCGCAAAGGCGACGTCTCGCTGCGCCTGTTCACCACCATCGCCACGCTCGGCACGCCGCAGGACATCACGGCGCAGGAGCTGCGCATCGAAAGCTTCTTCCCGATGGATCGCGAGACCGCCGCGGTGATGCGCGGCTGGGCGTCGGGCTAGAGCACAGCCCTGAATCCGGCCCGCGGCCGGACACCTCCGATGCCGATTCCATAAGGGTTTTCTCAAGAATCCGGGATCCGGCACCACCCCCCAGGCCGGACGCGTCCGGACGCCCCGGACGCGGCGGACGAGAGACTGCAATCAGTTTCGTCAGATCAGGCGCGGCACGACCTTGTCGGCGAGCAGGCGGAAGCTGTCGCGGCTGAGCGGGGCGCACATCAGGTAATTGAGGCCGATCGTCTCCTGGAGCTCGGCGACCTTGTCGACCAGCATCTCGGGCGTGCCGTGCAGGATGACGCTGTCGACATAGTGCTGCGCCGGCTCCTTGCCGTCGTAGGTGCGCGGCGGCATGTTCTTGCGATGGCTGTGCTGCGGGCCGGCATAGGCATCGACCAGCCATTGCGCGCCGCGCCGCGCGATCGTCTCGGCCTCGCCGGCGCTGCCCGCCAGCGCCACCAGCCGCGCCATCGGGATGTCGCGGCCGTGATCGGAGAAGCCCGCCTCGGCCATCTTGTCGGCATAGCGCCGGCGCTTGGCACCCAGTTCCGTCATCGAGGCGTGCGGGTCCATCAGGATCGAGAAGCCGCGGCCGGCCGCCCAGTCGATCGCCGATTCCGAGGTCGCCGCCATCCAGGTCGGCAGCGGCTTCTGCAAGGGCTTGGGCAGCAGCTCGATATCGTCGAAGGCAAAATGCGTGCCGCGATAGCTGAAGCGTTCCTCGCTCCAGGCCTTGAGCACGATCTCGACGGCCTCGCGGAAGCGGTCGGCCGATTCCTCGACCGGCACGCCGAAGGCGTTGAACTCGGAGTGCGCGAAGCCACGACCGGCACCCCAGTTGACCCGGCCGCCCGACAGCACGTCGAGCAGCGCCACTTCCTCGGCGAGCCGCAGCGGATGGTAAAGCGCGGCCAGCGACACCGCGGTGCCGATGCGCAGCCGCCCGGTGCGCGCCGCCGCCAGCACGCCCAGCATGTGCACCGACGGGCAGACGCTGAAGGTGGTGAAATGGTGCTCGGCCAGCCAGACGGCGTCGAAGCCCACCTTGTCCATGATCTCGATGCGCTCGAGGGCGCGGGCATAGACCTCTTCCAGCGGGCCATGGCGGCCGGGCCAGCTGAAGAACTGCAGGACGCCGACTTTCATTCGCCCTTGATGCCCGCTGCCTTGACGATCGGCCACCATTTTTCGATCTCGGCCTTCTGGAACGCCGCCAGCGCCTGCGGGTTCTGTTGGCCGGGGGGCGGCACTTCCTGGCCCAGCGCAGCCAGTTTCTCGCGCGTCTTCGGATCGGCGAGGGAGGCTGCGGCCGCCGCATTCACCTTGGCGATCACATCGGCCGGCACCGCGCGCGGCGCCCACAGGCCGTGCCACACCGAGAGGAAGCCCGCAAGCCCCGCCTCGTCGACCGTCGGCACGTTGGGCGTCGAGGCGAGGCGCTGAGGCGACAGCACGGCGAAGGCCTTGATGGTGCCGGCCTGGATCTGCGGCACGACGTTGGAGGCCTGGTCGATCATCAGGTCGATCTGCCCCGCCATCAGGTCGCGCAGCGCCGGGCCGGTGCCGCGATAGGGCACGAAGGCGAAGCTGGTGCCGGTCTGCTTCTGGAAGAAGATGCCGGAGATGTGGCCGGGCGCGCCGACGCCGCCGGTGCCGGCCGAGGCCTTGTCGGCATTGGCCTTGAGCCAGGCGATCAGCGACTTGAGGTCATCGGCCGGCAGGGTCTTGCGCGCCACCAGGAGCAGCGGGCCGTTGGTCAGCAGCTGTATCGGCGCGAAGTCCTTCAGCAGGTCGTACTGCAGCGTGTAGGTGGCACCGTTCAGCACATAGTGCGACCACTGGCCGATGCCTAGCGTATAGCCGTCGGGCGTCGCGCGCGCGAGCTTGCCGACGCCGATCGTGCCGCCGGCGCCGGCGACATTGTCGATCACCACGGTCTGGCCGAGCCTGGCCGCCATCGGCTCGGCGAGCACGCGGGCGATGGCATCGGTCGGCCCGCCCGCCGAGGCGGGCACGATCATGCTGACGGGCCGGGTGGGCCAGGTCTCGGCGGAGGCGGCCGGCGCGAGGAACGCTACGCACGTGATGGCGCCCAGAAACAGGCGACGCGGGTTCATTGTCTCCTCCCGCGCGCAGTCTATGGCTCAGGCCAGAGCGTCGTCTACCGCGGCGCCCAGGCGATCGACGATCTCGTCGATCTGCCGCTCATCGACGATGAAGGGCGGCGCCAGCAGCACATGGTCGCCGTGCTGGCCGTCGATCGTGCCGCCCATGGGATAGACCATCAGGCCGCGCGCCATCGCCGCCTTCTTGACCTTCGCATGCAGCTTGCGCGCCGGATCGAACGGCGCCTTGGTCAGACGATCCTCGACCAGCTCGATCGCCTGGAACAGGCCGCGGCCGCGGATGTCGCCGACATGCGCGTGGTTGCCGAAGCGCTCGCCGAGGCGGCGGCGCAGATGCGCGCCCATCGCCTGGACGTTGGCCAACAGCTTGTCGCGCTTGATCGTCTGCTGCACGGCGAGGCCCGCGGCGCAGGCCAGCGGATGGCCGATATAGGTGTGGCCGTGCTGGAAGAAGCCGCTGCCCTCGGCGAAGGCTTTGAACAGGTGCTCGCCCAGCAGCACGGCGCCGATCGGCTCGTAGCCGCCGCCGAGGCCCTTGGCGACGGTCATCAGGTCGGGCGCGATGCCTTCCTGCTCGCAGGCATGGAGCGTGCCGGTGCGGCCCATGCCGCACATCACCTCGTCGAGGATCAGCAGCACGCCGTACTTGCCGCAGATCTCCCGGACGCGCTTGAAGTAGCCCTTCACCGGCGGCACCGCGCCGGCGGTCGCGCCGACCACCGTTTCGGCGACGAAGGCCATCACCGTGTCGCCACCCAGCTCGAGGATCTTGGCCTCGAGCGCGTCGGCGGCGCGTTGGCCGTAGGCCTCCTCCGATTCGCCCGGCTGCTGGAAGCGGTACGCGAAGCAGGGATCAATATGGTGGGTCTCGATCAATAACGGCGAGAAGGGCGCGCGGCGCCATTCGTTGCCGCCGGTGGCGAGCGCACCCAGCGTGTTGCCGTGATAGCTCTGGCGACGCGCGATGATGTGGCGGCGCTGCGTCTCGCCGCGCTCGGCGAAGTATTGCCGCGCCATCTTGAGCGCAGCCTCGATCGCCTCCGAGCCGCCGCTCACCAGGTAGACATGGCCGATCCCCGGGGGCGCGTCGGCAATCAGCGCGTCGGCCAGCCGCTCCGCCACCTCCGTGGTGAAGAACGAGGTGTGCGCATAGGCCAATTTGTCGAGCTGCTCGTGTAACGCCGCCGTGACCGCGGGATGGCCGTGCCCCAGGCACGACACTGCGGCACCGCCGGACGCGTCGAGATAGCGCTTGCCGGCGGTGTCGACGATCTCGATTCCGTGGCCGGAGGCGGCGACCGGTAAGCTGCCGCCGATGGTGCGATGAAGGATGTGGGTCATGGCAAATGGACTCCGAAGGCGGCGAGTTGGGCCTCGGCGCGGGCGAGCGCGTCGAGCGCCTTCTGGCCGGAGCGGCCGGCCACCAGCGCCGCCAGGATCTCGGCCACGGCCAGCAGCGGCGTCATGGTGTGGAAGAAGGACGGGCTCTCGGTCGCGACCGGGATGATCGCCGACGCGACCTGCGCCAACGGCGAGACTTCGGAATCGGTCAGCGCGACGACCGGCACGCCTTCGGTCGCGGCGTAGCGCGCGGCCTCGATCGTCGCCCGCGCATAGGGCTTCACGCTGGCCGCCAGCACGACGTCGCCGGCGCCGGCGTCGCGCAGCGCGTCGAGGCCGGTGCCGCCGGCATCGTCCAGCATCACCGTCTTGTCGCCCAAGAGCGACAGCATGTAGTGGAAATGCCAGGCGGCGCCGTGGCAGGCGCGCAGGCCGAGGCAATAGATGCGCCGCGCCTGGTGCAGGCGGCCGGCCGCATCGGCCAGCCGCTCGAGCGTCGCCGGCTCGGCGAGGCGGGCGATCTCGCGGCTGAGGCTGAGCGCCATGTCGGCGGCCAGCGCCCGCTCGCCGCGCAGCTTCTGCGCTTCGACCTGGACGCCCGCCTTGCCGGCGAAGCCCAGGGTGCCGGCGCGCACCGCACCGGCATAGAGCGCGCGCACCTCGTCATAGCCTTCGAGGCCGAGCCGTTTGGCCAGCCGCGTCATGGTGGCGGGCGGCACACCGGCGCGCCGCGCCTGCTCGCGCATCGACAACAATGCCACGTCGTCGGGCCGGTCGAGCACGTAGCGCGCCGCGGTCTGAAGCTGCGGCGACAGCGCCTCGAAGGCCTCGACGATCGGCTGGGTGAGGGGGCCGCTCATCTTCGGCCCCCTGAACTCAACGCAGCGGCAGCGGATACATCTGCCCGCCCTTGGTCCACAGCGCGTTGACGCCGCGCGCGAACTTCAGCGCCGAGCCCTGGCCGACATTGCGGTCGTAGATCTCGCCGTAATTGCCGACCTGCTTGATGACGTTGTAGGCCCAGTCCTCCGACAGCCCGAGCGCCTTGCCGTTGCCCGGATCGACGCCTAGGAAGATGCGCAGATAGGGATCGCCGAGCTCGCGCTTCAGCTGATCGATGTTCTTCGGGCTGATGCCGCGCTCCTCCGCCTCGAGCATCGCGTAGTGCGTCCAGCGCACGATATCGAGCCATTGCGAATCGCCCTCGCGGACATAGGGGCCGAGCGGCTCCTTGGAGATCACGCCCGGCAGCATCATGAACTCGACCACCCGGCCGCTGCGCACGATGGCGCCGGCCAGCGCCGCCGCGTCCGCCGTCACCGCCGAGCACTTGCTGGCGAAGAAGGCGTTGTACATCGCCTCGGTCGTGTCGTAGGCCGCCGGCACGACGGTGAGCCGCCGCGCCTTGAACCAGCCCGCCATGTTGAATTCGTGGGTCGTGCCCTTCTGCAGGCAGACCGTACTGCCGCTGAGGTTGGCGAGCTGCTCGACCTTGAGCTTCTTCGGCACCACGAAGGCCTGGCCGTCGATGTAGTTGATGACGGCGAAACGCACCTTCATGCCGGCCGAGCGCTGCAGGGTCACCGTCGAGTTGCGCGCCAGCACGTCGAAGTCGCCGGCGGCCAGCCGGTCGAAGCGGTCCTTGGCCGAGACCGGAACGAACTTCACCTTGGTCGCGTCGCCCAGCACCGCGGCGGCGATGCCGCGGCAGAGATCGACGTCGAGGCCTTCCCATTCCTTCACCGCATTGAACAGCGAGAAGCCCGGCAGCGCGCCGTCGACGCCGCACACCAGCTCGCCCCGCTTCTTCACCTGCTCCAGCGTCGACAATGTCGACATTGTCGACTGGGCCGACGCCGGCATCTGCAGCAGCACCACACCCAATGCCGCCAATACGCACCGCAACAATCGCATGGTCCCTCCCAAAGAGCCCATGCTCCGAGGGTAGGCCGAGGCGGCGGTGCATGACCAGCGCTAACGCAACGGCAGCGGGTACATCAATCCGCCTTTGGTCCAGAGAGCGTTGATTCCCCGCTGCAATTTGAGCGGCGAGGCCATGCCGACGTTGCGCTCGAAGCTCTCGCCGTAATTTCCGATCTGCTTGACGATGGCGTAGGCCCACTTCTCGTCGAGCCCGAGCGCCTTGCCGTTGCCGGCGGTGACGCCGAGCAGGCGCTTCACCAGCGGGTCGTTCGACTTGAGCTGCTCGTCGACGTTGGCCTGGGTGATCTCCTTCTCCTCGGCCTCGAGCAGGGCGAACAGCGACCAGCGCACCACCGCCAGCCACTGATCGTCGCCGCGGCGGGTGAACGGGCCGAGCGGCTCCTTGGAGATCAGCTCGGGCAGGGTCTCGTAGTCGGCCTGCTTGCCGCGGGTCGCCAGCGCCGAAGCCAGCGCCGAGGAATCCTGGGTCATGGCATCGCAGCGGCCGCCGAAGAACGCCTCGTACATCAGGTCCTGGCTCTCGAAGACCACCGGCTTGATGGTGAGGTTGCGGCTGCGGAAGTAGCCGGCCATGTTGAATTCGTGGGTCGTGCCCTGCGCGACGCAGATGGTGGCGCCGCCGAGCTCCGCGAGCTTCTTCACGCCGAGCTTCTTGGACACCATGAAGCCCTGGCCGTCGTAGAAGTTGACGCCGGCATACTGGATGCCGAGCGAGGCGTCGCGCTCCAGCGTGATCGTCGAGTTGCGCACCAGCATGTCGATCTCGCCCGACTGCAGCGCCAGGAAGCGCTGCTGCGCCGACAGCGGCACGAACTTGGTCTTGGTCGAATCGCCCAGCACGGCGGCGGCGACGGCGCCGCACATGTCGACGTCGAGGCCCTTCCACTTGCCCTGGCTGTCGGGCAGTGAGAAGCCGCCCAGGCCGACATTGACGCCACAGATCACCTGGCCGCGCTTCTTCACGACCTCCAGGGTCGATGGGGTTTGCGCCGCCACGGGTATCGCCAAGGGCAGCGCCAGGAACGCGAAAGCGGCGGCCCACAGGCCGCGTGCAATGGATTGCATGTCTCCTCCCGGAATTGGCAGGGATACGCTACCTCTTCGGGCTCCCTATCTGCAACAAATGAATCTCCCTAGGTTATATTTGATCCGACTGTTTCATATCCCGAGAAAAGCTCAGTCCTCCCTTGGTCTTAGATCGCCTTGGGGAATTGACACATTGCTGCGCTGCAACCACATCACCGCTTCGCGCCGCAGAAGTCGCAGAACCGGGCAGGGGGTCCATCGTGTACGCATGCCGCCGTTTGTTGTTGGCCGCCGGTCTGCTGTTGGCCGCCGATTCGCTTTTGGCTGCAAGCCCCGTGCTGGCGCAGGGCGGACCGCCGGCCCCGCCGGTGTCGGTGTCCGAGCCGATCGCCAAGCGAGTCGTGCAATGGGACGAGTATTCCGGCCGCTTCGAGGCGCGCGCCATCGTCGAGATTCGCGCGCGCGTCTCGGGGTTCGTCGAGAAGCTGCATTTCAAGGACGGCCAGTGGGTGAAGGAGGGTGACAGGCTCTTCACCATCGACAAGCGCCCCTACGAGATCGCCGTCGAATCGGCGACCGCCGATGTCGCGCGCAACAAGGCGACGGTCGATCTGGCCGAGCTGCAGGTACAGCGCGGCGCCGCCCTGGTCGCCTCGCGCAACATTCCCGAGGCCGAGAACGACACCCGCAAGTCGAACCTCGCAGTGGCCAAGGCACAGCTCAAGGCGGCCGAGGCCTCGCTGCACAACGCCCAGCTCAACCTCGAATGGACCGAGGTCACCGCGCCGCTCGCCGGCCGCATCTCGGACCGCAAGGTCGATCCCGGCAACCTGATCCAGGGCGGCCAGCAGGGCGCCACGCTGCTCGCCACCATCGTCAGCACCGATCCGGTCTATTTCCTGTTCGACGTCTCGGAAGCCGATCACCTGCGCTATCAGCGCCTTCAGTTGATGGGCGTCCGCACCCAGGCCAACAGCACGAGCATCCCGGTCCGCATCAAGCTCGCCGACGAGACCGAATGGAAGCGCCTCGGCGCGATCGACTTCGTCGACAACGTGCTGAGCCCGCGCTCCGGTACGATCCGGACCCGCGCGCTGGTCGACAACCGGGACCATCTGCTGACCCCCGGCGTGTTCGCCCGCGTCCAGCTCTATGGCGGCGAATACGATGCGCTGCTGATCCCCGATTCGGCGGTGGTCTCCGACCAGGCGCACAAGATCGTATTCGTGGTCAACAAGGACAACGTCGTCGAGGGCCGGCCGGTCACCCTTGGCCCGATCTATGAAGGCCTGCGCGTCGTGCGCGACGGCCTGAAGTCCGAGGACAGGGTCGTGCTCGACGGCCTCGCCAACCCGATGGTCCGGCCCAAGGCCAAGGTCAATCCGGAACCGGGCAAGATCACCGCCAACGCCGAATAAATCGTCCGCCCCGAGTCCCCCTCCGATGCGTTTTTCCCATTTCTTCATCGACCGGCCGATCTTCGCGTCGGTGCTGTCGCTGATCATCCTGATCGTCGGCGGCATCGCGCAGTTCCGCCTGCCCGTCTCGGAGTATCCCGAGATCGCGCCGCCGACCGTCACCATCCAGGCGACCTATCCCGGCGCCTCGGCCGAGGTGCTCGCCGCGACCGTCGCCACGCCGATCGAGCAGGAGGTGAACGGCGTCGACGACATGCTGTACATCTCCTCGCAGTCGACCGGCGACGGCCTGCTGACGGTGAGCGTCACCTTCCGTCCCGGCGTCGACATCGACCAGGCGCAGGTGCTGGTGCAGAACCGCGTCGCGGTGGCGCAGCCGCGCCTGCCCGAGGACGTGCAGCGGCTCGGCCTCGTCGTACGCAAGGCCTCGCCCGACCTGATGATGGTCGTGCACATGGTCTCGCCCGACGGCAGCCGCGACCAGCAGTACATCTCGAACTACGCCACGCTCTACGTGAAGGACGTGCTGACCCGCGTCGACGGCGTCGGCAACGTGATCGTGTTCGGCGCGCGCGACTATTCGATGCGCGTCTGGCTCGACCCGGCGCGGGTCGCGGGCCACAACCTCACCGCCACCGAGGTGCTGCTGGCGATGCGCGCGGCCAACCTGCAGGTGGCCGCCGGCGCGATCAACCAGGCGCCCGCCGTCTCGCCCGGCGGCTTCACGCTGACCGTCAATACGCTGGGCCGCCTCACCACGCCCGAGGAGTTCGGCAGCATCGTGCTGCGCGCCGAAGCGGACGGCTCGATCACGCGGCTGCGCGACGTCGCCCGGATCGAGCTGGGCGCGCAGGACTACACGCTCAACGCCTATCTCGACAACAAGACCGCGACCGCGCTCGGCATCTTCCAGCGGCCGGGCTCCAACGCGCTGGCGACGTCCGACGGCATCAAGCACGCGATGGAGGAGCTCAAGAGGAACTTCCCGCCCGGCCTCGACTACTCGGTCGTCTACAACCCGACGGAGTTCATCCAGGCCTCGGTCGACGCGGTGATCCACACGCTGTTCGAGGCGCTGCTCCTGGTCGTCATCGTGGTGATCCTGTTCCTGCAGACCTGGCGGGCCGCGCTGATCCCGCTGCTCGCCATCCCGGTGTCGCTGATCGGCTCGTTCGCGGTGATGTCGGCGGTCGGCATCTCGTTCAACACCCTGTCGCTGTTCGGCCTGGTGCTGGCGATCGGCATCGTCGTCGACGACGCGATCGTGGTGGTCGAGAACGTCGAGCGCTACCTGACCCAGGGCATGTCGCCCAAGGCCGCGGCGCACAAGACCATGGACGAGGTCGGCGGCGCGCTGATCGCGATCTCGCTGGTGTTGATCGCGGTGTTCCTGCCGACCGCCTTCATCACCGGCCTGCAGGGCTCGTTCTACAAGCAGTTCGCCATCACCATCGCCGCCTCGACGGCGATCTCGGCCTTCGTGTCGCTGACCCTGTCGCCGGCGCTGGCGGCGCTGCTGCTCAAGACCCATGCGCTGAGCCACGTCGAGGCGGCCAAGCCGACCCTGCGCGACCGGCTGATGTTTCCGGTCAACTGGTTCTTCAAGCGCTTCAACCACGGCTTCGAATGGCTGTCGGAGAACTACGGCAAGCTGACCGCGCGCACCGTGCGCATGGTGCCGCTGGCCCTGGTGATCTATGCCGGCCTGGTCTTCCTGACCTACAACCGGGTCGCCAGCACGCCGACCGGCCTGATCCCGCAGCTCGACCGCTCGTACTTCATCGCCGCGATGCAGCTACCGCCGGGCTCGACCCTGGAGCGCGCCGACCGGCTGGTCCGCCAGGCGTCGGATCTGATCACCGGCACGCCGGGCGTGCAGAACGCGGTCGCCTTCGTCGGCTTCGACGGCGCCACTTTCACCAACTCGCCCAACGCCGGCGTGATCTTCGTGCCGCTCAAGCCCTTCGCCGAGCGTGCCGACATCCCGAAGGAAAAAATCCTGGCCGACCTGCGCGCCAAGATGTTCCAGCTCCGCGAGGCCTTCGTGTTCGTGCTCGAGCCGCCCTCGGTGCCCGGCATCGGCACCGGCGGCGGCCTCAAGGGCTATGTCCAGGACCGCGCCGCCCGCGGCCTGCCGGCGCTCGAGAACGCGACCTGGGCGCTGGCCGGGGCGGCCGGCCATACTCCGGGCCTCACCCAGGCGTTCACGCTGTTCAGCACCAGGACGCCGCAGATCTGGGCGGAGATCGACCGCACCAAGGCCGAGCAGCTCGGCGTGCCGATCGCCAACGTCTTCCAGACGCTGTCGGTCTATATGGGCTCGGCCTACGTCAACGACTTCAACATCCTGGGCCGCACCTACCGCGTGACGGCGCAGGCCGACAACCCCTACCGCCTCACGGTGCGCGACGTCGCCAACCTCAAGACGCGCAGCGTCAGCGGCGAGATGGTGCCGATCGGCTCGGTCGCGACCTTCAGCGACACCACCGGCCCCTATCGCGTCGCGCGCTACAATCTCTATCCCGCGGCCGAGGTCCAGGTGGCGCTGGTGCACGGCTTTTCGTCCGGCCAGGGCATAGCGGCGATGGAGGATCTGGCGAAGAAGGTCCTGCCCTCGGGCTTCCAGCTCGAATGGACCGAGATCGCGCTGCAGGAGAAGCTCGCCGGCAACACCGCGGTGCTGGCCTTCGGCATGGCGGTGCTGTTCGTGTTCCTGCTGCTGGCCGCGCTCTACGAGAGCTGGCTGCTGCCGCTCGCGGTCATCCTGATCGTGCCGATGTGCATCCTGGCGGCGATGATCGGCGTCAATATCCGCGGCCTCGATCGCAACATCCTGGTCGAGATCGGCCTGGTGGTGCTGGTCGGCCTCGCCGCCAAGAACGCCATCCTGATCGTGGAGTTTGCCAAGCAGGCGCACGAGGGCGGCATGAACCGCTGGGACGCCGCGGTCTCGGCCGCGCGCACGCGGCTGCGGCCGATCCTGATGACCTCGCTCGCCTTCATCCTGGGCGTGGTGCCGCTGGTGTTCAGCACCGGCGCCGGCGCCGAGATGCGCCAGTCGCTGGGCACCGCGGTGTTCGCCGGCATGCTGGGCGTGACCGCGTTCGGCCTGATCTTCACGCCGGTGTTCTACGTGATCTCCACGGGCCTGGCCGAGCTGCGCTTCAAGTGGCGCAAGAAGGACATCGACACACCGACCTTCACACCGCAGGCGTAACGGCCGGAAGTCGTGGACGATCCCGCCGCCCGTCATCTGGTGGCGGCGCTGCCGGAACCCGAGGCCGCTGACGCTGGGTCATGGCGCGATAACGTGATGATTCGGCCGAAGGCTGCGCGCGGTATGGTGAGACCATGAGAATGCCCTGGTTTCCGGTCTCCGGCGTGGCGGCGCTGGCCGCCCTGGCAATGGTCGTGCTGCCGAGCTCGGCCGAGACGGCGCGGCCGCTGCCGCCGCCGGCCGCCGACGAAAAGGCCGACGATGCAACCCGCACCGCGGTGTTCGCCGGCGGCTGCTTCTGGGGCGTGCAGGGCGTGTTCCAGCACGTCGAGGGCGTGACCCGCGCGGTCTCCGGCTATGCCGGCGGCGAGGCCTCGACCGCGCACTATGAGAAAGTCGGCAGCGGCCGCACCGGCCATGCCGAATCGGTGAAGGTCACCTACGACCCGCGCAAGGTGAGCTTCGGCACGCTGCTGCAGATCTACTTCTCGGTGGCGCACGATCCGACCGAGCTCGATCGCCAGGGCCCCGATAGCGGGCCGCAATATCGTTCGACGATTTTCGTGGGCGACGACGAGCAGGCGCGGCTGGCGAAGGCCTATATCGACCAGCTCGATGCGGCGAAATCGTTCGGCAAGAAAATCGCCACCACGATCGAGCGCGGCAGGACGTTTTATCCGGCCGAGGATTATCACCAGGATTATCTCACCCTGCATCCGCGGCAGCCTTACATCGTGATCAACGACCTGCCGAAGGTCGAGAACCTGAAGCGGCTGTTTCCCGATCGCTATCGCGCCGAGCCGGTGCTGGTGTCCAGGACCGGGACCTGAGGGATCGGCCGCAACACGCGGTGCAGGTCGAGCACCGGCGGCGCGTGGCCGAGCTGCGACAGCAGCGTATGGACCTGCGCGCGATGATGGGTCTGGTGGTTGAAGAAATGCGGCAGGATCACCGGCCAGGGATCCTCGGTGTCGAAGCCGGCATTGTTGACGTAGCGCACGCTGCCGTTCGCGAAGCCCGGCGGCAGCGCCGCGAAGAAGCGCTCGATGCGCCGGTCCATTTGCCGGCGCGCCACCCGCAGCGCGTCGAAGCGCTCGAACAGGAGGGCGTCGAGGTCGGTCGAGGGATGCGTGCCGCCTTCGAAGCGCGCCATCCAGATCGTGTCGCCGACCAGCAGATGGTTCAGCGTGCCCTGCACGCTGCCGAAGAAGGCGCCGAGGTCACGACGATAGTCGTCGTCGCTCAGGCCCGCACAGGCATCGTACAGGGTCTCGTTGGCGAGGCGGTTGTAACGGGCGTATTGCGCCCAAAGGTCCGACGAGCGCTCCGACATGGGCGCAGTCTAGCCGCGCTCAGCGGGAAGCGACCGAAATCCATCGGGCGACGTCGCGGACCAGGCCGGCGACCGCCGCGCCGCGCATCCGATGGGCGCGCACGGCATAGGTCTGGACCTGCGGACGAGAGGGATAGGGGATCGTGAACATGGAGAACCTCCGGGCTTGGTCTGTAGCTTAATACCGACATTCCGTGGCGATAATCATTCGATATTGACCGATACCTTTGAATTTGGTTCATCAATCTTGCAATGATCGATCACGCCGGTGAAATGGCGGCCTTCGTCCGGGCGGTCGAGGCCAAGGGCTTCTCGGCCGCCGCGCCGGGCCTCGGCCTGACCCCGTCGGCGGTCAGCAAGCTGGTGACGCGCCTGGAAGGCCGGCTGGGTGTGCGGCTGCTCCACCGCACCACCCGCGCGCTCAGCCTGACGGCCGAGGGCGAGGCCTTCTACGGCGCCGCCCGCCGCATCGTCGGTGAGATCGAGGCGCTGGAAGCCGAGATGACCGACCAGCGCGGCACGCCGCACGGGCTGCTGCGGGTCACCACGTCGCTCGCCTTCGCGACGCATTTCCTGGCGCCGGTGGTGGCTGAGTTCCTGGAGCGCCATCCCGCGATCCAGCTCGAATTGATGCCGACCGATCGCGTGATCGACATGGTCGAGGAGGGCGTCGACATCGCGATCCGCATCGGGCGGCTGGCCGATTCGAGCTTCATGGCGCGCAAGATCGGCGACGATGTACGGCTGGTCTGCGCCGCGCCGAAATATCTTGCATCACATCCGATGCTACGGCGGCCGGAGGATCTCGCCCGGCATAACTGCATCGTCAGCCGCGATCGCGCCTATCTCAACCGCTGGCATTTCCGCATCGACGGCGAAGTGCGCGAGATCGAGGTCGGCGGACGGCTGGCGGTGAGCGAAGGCGAGGCGCAGATGCGGCTGGCATTGCAGGGCTTGGGAATCGTGCGCCTGACGCGGCTCACCGTCGCCGATGCGATCAAGCGCGGCGAGCTGGTGGCGCTTTTGCAGGATTATTCCGCCGAGGAGCCGGTGCCGATCCACGCGGTATATCCGCACCGAAAACATCTCGCGCCGAAAGTCACGGCTTTTGTCGATTTTATCCTGGAAAAGTTCACGCCGCCGCCGTGGGAAATCTGAGTCCAAAAACGTTTGATACGGCGATTATCTGCAGCGCGGGTTCATTAACCGTAGGCCGGTGGATTTACGGCGTACGAATTTAGGGTTAAATCGCTGCAGGCTAGAAATTCAAGGAATTCCCCAATGCCGCGTTCTCGATCCCTGACCGCCATCCAGGCGCAAATCCGCGCGCTCGAGAAACGCGCCAAGGCGCTCGAGGCGAAGGCCGACAGGAAAGTCACCGAGCTGGTCGCGCTGATCAAGCGGCATGGCCTGTCGCTCGCCGACTGGCGGCACGCCGTCTCCCTCAGCAAGGGCAGCAAGAAGAGCGGGCCGCGCAAGGGCAAGCGCGTGCCGGTGAAATACGCCGACGACAAGGGCAACAAGTGGACCGGCCGCGGCCGGCCGCCGCTGTGGCTGGTCGCCGCCGAGAAGGCCGGCAAGAAGCGCGACTCGTTTTTGGTAAAGAGCGCGAGGTGACTCGGGGCTATGCTCTCCCTCGAACCGGAGGGAGAGCGCATGGACCGGGACACCGATTTGTTCGTTCAGGCTTTTTGGGTGAAGTGCCGCGAGGTGATCCGGCCCGAGATCGACATCGCGATCGGCGCGCTGCGCGGCGCCGGCCATGACGCCCACGTCTCGACCCAGGAATTCTCCGCCGTCGCCGACGGCTTGCCGACCGACGGCGGGCCGTCGCTGACGCTGTCGATCCGGCCGGCCGGCGCACCCGACGATGCCGCCCACCCGGCGCTCGAGTTCCGCGGCGACGTCGCGCGCGGGGCGATCGACGTGATGGCGTCGCAGGGACGCAAGCAGAGCTACGAGATCGCCGATCTCGGCCCGGCCGAGGTCAGGGCCGAGCTCGACGACTGGCTGGCCCGGCTGGTCACCGCCTGAGGAGGAGTTCAATGCCCGACGCCATCGACGACCTGTTCCGCCGCTTCGGCAAGGCCTTCAACAAGGCCGATGTCGAGGAGATCGCCGCCTGCGTGACCGACGATTTCGAATGGCGCCTCAATTCGGGCGGCCAGCCGGCCGGCCGCGTGCTGAAGGGCAAGGAGGCGCTGCGCGCGCACTTCGCCGACAAGAGCCGCGCCCATCGCGAGGCGCGGTTTTCCGAGGCGCGCATCCATCGCGCCGGCGACAAACTGTTCGGCACCTTCCGCGTCACCGGCATCGACCATGCCGGCCAGCCGTTCGACCGCTACGGCATCGATCTCTACGAGCTGCGCGACGGCAAGATCGCGCTCAAGGACTCGTACATGAAGGCCGGCTGACGTGGCGAACGACACCGTTCTGTGGAGCGTCGACAAGCGCGGCGTCGCCACCGTCACCCTCAACCGGCCGCAGGTGAACAACGCCTATGACGGCGACCTGATCGCGGGCCTCCACGCGGCGATGGATGCGCTGGGCCGCGAGGCGTCGCTGCGCATCGTCGTGCTGAAAGGCAACGGCCGGCATTTCCAGGCCGGCGCGGATCTCGCCTGGATCAGCGGCGTCGCCACGCAAAGCCCGCGCGAGAACGAGGCGGTGAGCCGCCTGACCGCCGAGGCGATCCGGCGCCTCGACACCTGCCCGGTGCCGACGCTCGCGCTGATCCAGGGCGGCTGCTTCGGCGGCGGCACCGGCATCGCGGCGGCCTGCGATGTCGTGGTCGCGAGCGAAGACGCGATCTTCTCGATCAGCGAGACGCGCTGGGGCCTGATGGCCGGCATCATCCTGCCGCAGCTCTGCCAGGCCATGGGCCTGCGCCAGGTCCGGCGCTATGCGCTCACCGGCGAGCGCTTCGGCGCCCACGACGCGCGGCGGCTCGGCCTGGTCCACGAGGTCTGTCCGACCGGCGGGCTCGAGGAGGCCGGCAACCGGATCGTCGAAGCGGCGCTGATGAACGCGCCCGCGGCGACCACCGCGACCAAGCTGCGGTCGCTCGCGGCGGCGCGCGCCTTTGTCGATGACGGCGAATTGCGCGACCTGATCGACGAGCACGCCCGCACCCGCCAGCAGGACGAGGCGCGCGAGGGGCTGGCGAGCTTCAGGGAGAAGCGGAAGCCGGCCTGGTATCCCAGCGGTTAGCCGTCGCGGCGGGATACCAAAGCGACGCTTGCGTAGATGACTGTCCGGACAACACTGATACATTCACCGGCAGTGGAAGCAAGAATCGATCGTATCGACGCCGCGCTTCTGGCGGCTCTGGCCTTGGCGGCGATCCTCGGCACCTGGACTAGCGCCCTGATGGTGAATGACGGCGCTGTCTTCCTGATGGCGGGCTGGTTCGACAACAGCTGGGATCTCTATTTCAGTCAAAACGCCGACCGTTGGCTGGCGACCTACGCCACCTACGGCCCGGCCTGGGTGGCGCGTCACCTGCTCGGGGTATCCGCGCGAGCCTACATAGTCGTGGCGCACATTTCATACTTCGCCGCGCCGTTCGTGCTGTGGCTGGTGCTGCGTCGGGTCGAGACGCAGCGCCTGTTCTCCCAGCTCTACCTCGCCATCGTGCTGCCGCTCCTCTACTTCCCGACCGAGCTGATCTTCGGCCTCGGTCTGTGGGCCATCTGGCTGGCGCTACTGTGCGACCCGACGCGTAGCGACCGCCAGGCGGCGATCGTCACCGTCGTGTTCGCCGTGCTGCTCACCTTCGTCCATCCGTCGATTGGGCTGATGAGCCTCGTCTACCTAGTCGTCGGCGCGCTGCTCGGGTCGCTCGGCCGCCCGGTGCCGCGGCGCACCTTGATCGGCGCGAGCGCGTTGGCTGTGGTGCTGCTCGCCAGCTATTTCATCATGGGCTATCTGCTAAAGGCGACGAACCCGACGGTGATCGCGGCCTTCGCCATCAATCGCTACGCCTACATCGACCCGAGCTGGATGCTGGCGACGATGGCGCTGTTTCCCGCCCTCGCGGCACAATGGCTGCTGCTGATTGCGCCCGGCACCCAAGCCGCCCGCCTGCGCTGGCGCATCGCCCCGCTCGCCGTCACAATCGTCGCCGCGCTGGGCGTCGTGTCGGCCACCCTCGGCACCGGCCTGCTGACATCGACCTATGCCCGCCACACCGCAGCCTACATCCTGGCGCTGGCCACGGTGCTGGCGCTGGTCGCGCCGAAAGACTGGTTAGCGCCGGCGCGGCGGGCCCTCTTGGGCTACGCCGTGGTCGCCGCTACCGCGATCGCGTCCTACAACGCCGATTTGGTCTTCTTCGGCCGGCTCGTCGACCGCTACACCGCGCCAGGCCTGATCGACATCGACGATCCCGCCAAAGGCTGGCCGCCCAGCACCAACGAGAACGCCGGCCCGCGCACTTACCTGAAATGGTTCGCTGGCGCCGACTACACCCGCGACGTCGTGGTGCCGATCTACGACTGGCATCGGCTGGCGCTCGCCTTCTACAGCTACTTCCGCTCCGACAGGCGGACTGTGCTGTACCACCGCCTCGACCGGTCCGGCGACTGGATCCCATTCCCCTGCCTGGTGGTGGCGCGAACCCTCGCCGAGAGCGACGATCCACAGGATCGGCAGTTTCTGGCCTTCCTTGGCCAGAAGTACTGCATACCCTAGCGATGCCGATGGCCGAGACCCGCTATTCGCTGATTATCCCCGTCTACCGCAACGAGGAGACGCTCGACGCCCTGCTGGCCGCACTGCGCCCGCTGGCGGTCGAGCTCGACCACAAGCTCGAGGTGGTGTTCGTGGTCGACGGCTCGCCCGACCGCAGCCACCTGATCCTGCAGGAGCGGCTGCCGACCGCCGGCTTCCCGGCGCAGCTTATCTCTTTGTCGCGCAACTTCGGCTCCTTCGCCGCCATCCGCATGGGGCTCGAGGCCGGGCACGGGCCGTTCTACGCCGTGCTGGCGGCCGACCTGCAGGAGCCACCGGAGCTGATCGTCTCCTTCTTCCGCACCCTCGAAGCGGAACCGGTCGACATCACCATCGGCGGCCGCGAGAGCCGCGACGATCCGTTCATGACGGCGCTGTCGGCCAACCTGTTCTGGAGCCTCTACCGCCGCTTCGTGCAGCCCGAGGTGCCGGTCGGCGGCGTTGACGTGTTCGGCTGCAATCAGCGGGTGCGCGATGCGCTGCTGCGGCTGCGCGAATCCAACAGCACCCTGATCGGCCTGCTGTTCTGGCTGGGCTTCCGCCGCAAGACCATTCCATACGCCCGCCGGCCGCGCTCCGCCGGCCGCAGCGCCTGGACCTTCCGGCGCAAGCTCCGCTACCTGATGGATAGCTGCTTCGCGCTGACCGACCTGCCGGTGACCCTGATCATGACCATTGGCCTGGTCGGCTCGATCGGCTCGGTGCTGCTCAGCGCCGTGGTCTTCATCGCCTGGCTCGTCGGCGCGATCGCCGTGCCGGGCTACACCCCGGTGATCCTGGTGCTGCTAACCTCGTTCACCTCGACCATGCTGGCGCTCGGCGTCATGGGCGGCTACGTCTGGCGCACCTTCGAGAACACTAAGGGCCGCCCACTCTACCTGCCGATGACCCATGACACCTACGGACAGGACGGCTGATGGCCAAACCCTTCGTCCATCCGCAAGGTCTGTGCGAGAGCAGAAAGGTCGGTCCGCGCACCCGCATCTGGGCCTTCGCCCACGTGTTGCCCGGCGCGCGCATCGGCACCGACTGCAATATCTGCGACGGCGTGTTCGTCGAGAACGACGTCGTGCTAGGCGACCGCGTCACCGTCAAGTCGGGCGTGCAGCTCTGGGACGGCGTGCGGCTCGACGACGACGTGTTCGTCGGGCCCAACGCCACCTTCGCCAACGACAAGTTCCCACGCAGCCGCGCCCATCCCGAGCGCTTCCCCGAGACCGTGGTCGAAGCCGGCGCCTCGCTGGGCGCCAACTGCACCATCCTACCCGGGCTGAGGATCGGCCGGCACGCCATGATCGGCGCGGGCAGCGTCGTCACCAGCGACGTGCCGCCGTTCGCGATCGTCACCGGCAACCCCGCGCGCATCACCGCCTATGCCGGCGCCGAGGGCCGCGCCATGCCGCGGCCGCGCGCCGTCGAGCCACCGGCGGTGGGCGAGACATCGGTCGTGATCCCCGGCGTCACGCTGCACAGCCTGCGCGCTGCCGACGACCTGCGCGGCACGCTGTCGGCCGCCGAGGTCGGACCCGACATCCCGTTCGCGGTCAAGCGCTTCTACGCGGTCTACGACGTGCCGAGCAAGAGCGTGCGCGGCGAGCGCGCCCACCGGAAGTGCGAGCAGTTCCTAGTCTGCATCAAGGGATCAGTATCGCTGGTGATCGACGACGGCCGCAAGCGCGCCGAGCTGATCCTCGACCGCGCCACGGTTGGCGTACATGTGCGCCCGATGATCTGGACGGTGCTGTACCGGCACACCGACGATGCGTTGACGCTGACCTTCGCCAGCGATCACTACGATGCAGCGGACTACATCCGCGACTACGACGCGTTCCTGCGACTGGCTAAGGCGCCAGGATCCAGCAGGCGACGTTCTCGTACAGCGACCAGTCGCCGGAAGACCTGACCAGCACCGGCTGGCAGCGGCCCTCGGGGAAAAACCGCGGTAACGGCCCTTTGTGGCGGACGAAGAAGTAGCGATAGGCCGAGGCGCCGTCGCGCTCCCAGTTGAATCCGCCTGCCGGGTTCTGGGCCCAATCCTCCGTGCTGAAGCGCGCCGGTACCTTGCCGGACCGGTAGCGTACGATCTGCGGCAGGAAGCGCGCGAAGTTGAGATCGACGAGGCCGCCGCGCTCGGTCTGGTACCAGGACGGCCAGTGACTGTAGGCGAACTCGCTGCCAGCCGCTGCGCTGCGTGCATCGAAGACGACGGCGAGGGCGCGGTCTGCGGGTGACGCCGCCGCGAGGACCTCCTCGAAGGGCGCGCTCTCGGCTGCGAAGGCGCGCAGCCGATCGACATGCACTGCGAGAAAGACCCAGCACACCAGCGGCAGCACCAGTGGGCTCCAGCGGCTCGTGGCGGCGTCCCGCGGCACGAAGATCAGCGCATAGAACGGTAGGATGAACAGCGCAAAGCGGAGATAGAGCAGGCTCGTGCCTTGGGCGCGCGACGGTACGGCGATCCAGACCAGCACGGCGACCAGCAGGGGCACCAGCGCCTCGATCCGGTTGAGACGTGCCCCGAGCAGAAGGGGCGCCGCGAGCTGGAGCGCGAACAGGACGGCGAACAGCCCATTGCGCGTATCGTCGGTCGACCAGCCCGCCCACAGATACGGCAGGCTGAGCCGCAGGTCATCGAAGCCCCAGGAGAAGCTCCAGGGACCGGTCACCGGCACTTCCGCGCCGCGCACGCGCGCAAGGTGGTAGGCGACGCCGAGCACGCCCATGGCGACATACGGCAGGGCGGCAAGGGCGAGCCGTGGCAGGCTGCGCACGTTCAGGAGCAGGAACAGGCCGCCGATCGCGTTGGCGAACAGAAAGGCCAGCCCATGCGCGAAGAACAGCACGATATTCGTGAGCAGCAGAATCACGCCGGTCGCGAGCGTCGGCGCGCGCGCATGGCACAGCGCCGTCAGGATGAACAGCACGGCGATCGGTGCGGCGACCAGGAAGGGGTAGAGGCCCGTGGCGTAGACCACACCGAAGAAGGACGGGACGAACAGCCAGTCGAGCCGCTCGTCACCCCCGAGCGTTCGGCGCAGCGCCACGCACGCGGCCACGAAGCCGAGATAGGCGAGCGCCAGCAGGAGCTTCAACGCCTGCAGCACCGGCATCGCGTAGGACAGCAGCAGCGCAGGGCCGCCGGCGAAGTAGGGCGTAAACCAGTCGATATAGAGCAACGGCTGCCATTTCGAGCCGCCGCGCAGCAGGTCTCGCAGCAGCGCAACCTGACCGGCGTGCTGTGGCAGATCGGCCATCGGCGGCCGCGGGACGAGCCAGAAGGTGGCGGCCGCGAAAAGGACAGTCGCCCAGAAGACGACGCGCATCACGGAGTTTATTCAGCCGCCTGCTTCTGCGCGATGCTGTCGGGCGTCAGCGTGTAGGCGGTGAAGCGCCTGTTGAGCGCCGGCATCGGGCAGGCCTCGAGATGGCCTTCGCCCGGTCGCATCAGGATCATCGCCGAGGTCGCGACCAGGTTGCCGCGGTTGTTGGGCCGCGGCGGCCGGCAGACCGACCAGGGCGAGCCGTAGTCGTCGAAGAAGGCCTGGCGGAAATCCTCCAGCGTGAGCTTGCCGTGGCCGCCATCCCGCTTGCGCGTCAGATGCTCGCGCACCCGCTTGTCGCGATAGATCGAGCAGGGCGTCTCCTGGATGCCGGTGTCCTTGACCCGGGCGCGCGCCGCATCGGCAATCCAGTGATTGGCATGGACATACACGCCTTTATCGGGCGCGATCCAGAAGGTCTCGTCGGGCGCACATTCGAAGCCGAAGGCCTCGCCGCCGCAATGACTCACCGCCATGTGGTTGGAGCCGAGCTTGGGCGTCGAGAAGATGGTGCGCACCGCCTCCGCGAGATAGGCGCTCTCCAGCACCTTGCGCCGGATGAAGGGCAGGGGCACGCCCGCGCCGCGCCGATAGTCGCGGTCGCATTCCAGCGCGTTCGCCGTGAGCCCGATGCCGGCCGAGTTCAGGCCCGAGCGCGCCAGGCCGCCGGCCTCGGTGAAGGTCAAAATATCCGGGCCGTCCTCGCGGCGGATGCGCAGCACCACGGCGGTCTCGGCGCATTCGGCGCGCCAGTCCCAGTTCTGGCCGTGCAGCAGCACGCCGTCGGCGCTCGCCTCGGGCAGCGCCAGCGCGGCGGTGCAGCCGTCGGGAACGTCCTTCTGGACCTGCTGCTTGCGCGCCGCCGCCACCATCTCGGTGCGGGCGTTCATCAGCATGATGCCGGCGAAGGCAGTCCCTGCGCCCTCGGCGATGCCGCGCATCTCCTCGACGTAGGTCGGGTCGAACGTGTCGACCGTCGGCACCATCGCCTCGGCGCGCTGCTCGAGCTGCTTCCAGTCGACGCCGTTCTTGAGCAGCGATTCCGAATACATCGCGATGCCGCGCTTGATGCGGTCGGGCGCGGCCCGGCCGTGCTGGCGGCCGCGCTCGCGCGGGCTACCGGAAAGCTCGATCAACGGAAACGGCGCGTAGTCCATCATGCGCTCCCTCATGCGCTCCCGAGCAGGGCCTGGCGAAACCGGTCCTTCAGATGCGCGCCGTCCTGCGGCGGCATCACGAAGTCGAGCTTCTCGACCATCACCTTCACGAGACGGAACACCGGACCCTTTTTGGTCCTGAGATCCTTGACGAGCTGCGCGACCTCGGCCTGCTCGCGCACCACGCTCGAGTCGGCGAGGCCGCAGCCCTTGGCGATCATCGCGAGATCGGCGCCGGCGCCGGAATCGGTCGGGCCGTTGTTGCGCGGGCTGGTGTGGCTCGCCTGGTTGCCGGTCTCGCCGAACTTCTCGTTGTCGAGCACGCAGATCGCGAGATTGTCGGGCTGCTGCGCCGCGACCGTGGCGAGGGAGCCGAGACTCATCATCAGGTCGGCGTCGCCGGTGACCACCAGCACCCGCTTGGCGGGCTGCGCGAGGGCGAGACCCAGCCCCATGCCGACCGGCGCGCCCATCGCGCCCCACAGCGGCATGTTGAGCGGCCGGTCGCCGGCGTCGGTGATGTCCCAGTTCGACGAGCCCAGGCCGCCGATCACCAGGAGATTGTCGTCGGCGCCCTTCAGGATCTCCTTGACCAGGGGGCGCCGGTGCAGGGTCGCGCTCGAGCTCATGACTTGGCTTTCTTCTTTCCGAAATCCTTGATGCCGATCAGCTTCTGGCGCAGCAGCACGGCGGCCGCCTGGCCGCCGTTGAACGCCGTGCGCGCCGCGGCATCGACCGTCGCCTTCACCTCGCGGGCCTCGTCGACCGGGTAGAGCATCACGCCCATCGCCTCGAGCACCGCGGGCGTGGCGCGTCCCATCGGGTACTGCCAGGAATTGAACTCGCCGTACTCGCCGCGCATGGTGATCAGCGTCAGGAAGGGAAAGCGCAGCGTCTTGGTGAGGCCCATCATGTTGACGGTGTTGCCGACACCCGAGCTCTGCATCAGCATCGCCGAGCGCTGGCCGCCGAGCCACGCACCGGCGGCGACGGCGACGCCTTCCTCTTCGGTCGTCAGCGCCAGGGTGCGGATCGCGTTCGACCGCTGGCAGGCTTCGATCAGCCGGGAATGCCCGGCATCCGGCACGTGATAGACCTGCTTGATGTCGTGGTCCTGGAAGACCTCGAAAATGTCGTCACGCCAATCGCTCATAACGCTCCCGCTCAAAACGGCTTCAGGACGGCCAGGAACACGATAGCAATCATCAGCAGGGTCGGCACTTCGTTCCACCAGCGATAATAGCGCGCCGGCCGCGTATTCCGGTCCGCGGCAAAGTCCTTGCGCCAGCGGGCGTAGAGGTGATGGACCAGGGTCAGCCCGACCACGAGCGAGAATTTCATCTGCCACCAGCCGGCATGCCACCAGTCGCCCCGCCAGGCGAGAGCGAGGCCGAACACCCAGACCGCGACCATCGCCGGGGTCATGATGCCGCGCAGCAGGCGGCGCTCCATGACCTTGAAGGTCTCGCTCTGCGGCGAGCCGGCCGGCGCATCGGCGTGATAGACGTAGAGGCGCGGCAGGTAGAGCAGACCCGCCATCCACGCGATCGCCGCGACGATGTGCAGGGCTTTCAGGACGTCGTAGACCATAATGCCGCCCGGACCAGATTCGCCAGCCCGTGAATGAACTGAGGATGCGTGCCCACGGTCGGCACGCGCACGTATTTGGGCACGCCAGCTTTTTCAGCCAGACGCCGGTATTCGATGTCGAGCTCGACCAGGGTCTCGGAATGCTCCGACACGAAGCTCAGGGGGTAAAGCACTACGTTTCTGCCATCTAAAGCGGCACGATTAATTTCTGATTCGGTCGACGGCCCAATCCATTTCAGCGGGCCGACCCTGCTCTGGTAGCAGACAGACCAGTCGACGCCGTCCAGATGCTCGGCGATCGCCGCGGCGGTTTCCTCGACCTGGCGTTGATAGGGATCGCCGCGCTTGATCACCTTCTCCGGCAGGCCGTGGGCGGAGAACAGCACGCGCTTTGGGCCGTCGCCCGCTTCGGCAAGGCCCTGCTTCACCAGCTCGATCGAGGCGCGGATGAAGCCGGGCTCGGTCGGATAGCTTTCGATCTCGACGGTCGGCGCGGTGAAGCTCGCGGCCTTCTTCCAGGCGTCGAAGGACGAGGCCGTCGTGGTCGTCGAGAATTGCGGATAGAGCGGCAGCAGCACGATGCGGTCGGGTGCGAAGCGCTTGACCGACTGCACCACCCGCTCGGTCATCGGATGCCAGTAGCGCATGCAGACATAGCCGCGCCATTCGTGCTCGCCGCCCAGCGTCTCCTCGAGCGCGCCCTCCAGGGCTCTGGCCTGCGCTTCGGTCTGGCCCAGGATCGGCGAGCTGCCGCCGATCTGCCGGTAGATCCCGAGCGCCTTGGGCGTGCGCCGGGACGCGATGAAGCGCGCCAGCGGCAGACGCAGCCACGCCGGCAGGCCGATGATCGCCGGATCGCTGAACAGGTTGCGCAGGAACGGCTGCACGGCCTCCAGCGAATCGGGGCCGCCGAGATTGAACAGGACGATCGCGATTTTCATCTCATGCCTCCTCCTCCGTCACACGGGGGAGGTCATGACGGCTTCCACGTCCGCACGGTCTCGACCAGCTCGGCGACGTGCTCGGGCGGAGTCTGCGGCACCACGCCGTGGCCGAGGTTGAAGATGAACGAGCCGTGGCCGAGCTTGTCGAGGATGCGGGTCGCCTCGCGCTTCATCGCCGGGCCGCCGGCGACCAGCATGATCGGATCCAGGTTGCCCTGGAGGCAGAGGCTGGGCTGCAGCTCCTTCGCCGCCCAGTGCGCGCCGATGCCGGTGTCGATCGACAGGGCCGAGAACGCCTCCGGCCGGCGATACATCAGCGCCGCCGGCCCGACGGCGCGCGGGAAGGCGATGATCGGCACCTTGGGATGACGTGCCCTGAGTCCATGGGCGATGCGGATCATCGGCTCGAGCGACCAGCCGAACAGTTGCTCCTCCGGCAGCACGCCGGCCCAGCTATCGAAGAGCTGCACCGCATCGGCGCCGGCATCGACCTGGTAGGCGAGATGGTCGACCACCGCCTCGACCAGCAGATCGATCAGCAGCCCGAAAGAATCGGGATGGCGATAGGCCCAGCCCTTCACCTTGGCGAAGTCCCGGCTGCTGCCGCCCTCGATCATGTAGCAGGCCAGCGTGAACGGCGCGCCGGCGAAGCCCAGCAGCGCCACCTCGGCCGGCAGCGCGCGGCGGGCGAAGGAGATCGCGGCATAGACCGGCGCCAGGTGCGCGGCGAGCCGGGCCCGCGAGAGCTGACCGAACTGCGCCGGATCGGTCAGCGGCTCGAGCTTCGGGCCCTCGCCTTCCTCGAACCAGACCTTCTGGCCCAGCGCGTCCGGCACCACCAGGATGTCGGAGAAGATGATCCCCGCATCGAGCCCGAAACGTCGGATCGGCTGCAGCGTGACCTCGACGGCCTTTTCCGGCGTGTAGCAGAATTCGAGAAAGGAGCGCGTGGTGGCCCGCACGGCCCGGTACTCCGGCAGGTAGCGCCCGGCCTGGCGCATCAGCCAGATCGGCGGCGTCGCAAACCGCGTCCCTGCCAGGGTCTGCAGGAACTTTCCTCCCGTCATCGTCTTTCCCTCATGCCTCCCTTCTACTCTATTCATATTAGGTAGTAGCAGTAGTAGAGGGCGCGGATAGCGGGGATGGGCCTGATTAGACTCCCGTCCCCAGCCGGCTGTGGATCGGCAAAGCCCGTCGAATCGGCCTCTCTGCGACGGATTCCCGATTCGCAGGCAATCCGTCCCGAACCATCCAGAGCGAACGAAGCTCGGGACGGGAAAAGCGAGTCGAGCCTCGAATCGGCCGCCTCGGGAAGGCGGCCCGGGTTGCCCCCGCTTTGCCCGTGCCAATCCCGGATTTCTCCCGGGGGGCCTGTGGGGTAAGTTGGTTCGTGGCCAACCGCAATTTCCACGTCCATCTGGTCTCCGACTCGACCGGCGAGACCGTGTCCAGCGTCGCGCGCGCCTGTCTCGTGCAGTACGAGGGCATCTTCGTGCAGGAACATGTCTGGTCGCTGGTGCGCACCAAGGGCCAGATGGAAAAGGTGATGCAGGAGGTCGAGCGCAACCGCGGCCCCGTGCTCTACACCCTGGTCGATCCCGAGCTGCGCGATGTCGTACGCGACCATTGCCGCCAGCTCCAGCTTCCCTGCGTCGGCGTGCTCGACCAGGCGATGAGCGTGCTGGCGGTGCACTTCCATTCCAAGAGCGAGCAGTGGCCGGGTCGCCAGCACCAGCTCGACGAAGGCTATTTCGACCGCATCGACGCCATGCACTACACGCTGGCGCACGACGACGGCCAGTCGACGCACGATCTCGAGGATGCCGACGTCATCCTGGTCGGCCCCTCGCGCACGTCGAAGACGCCGACCTGCGTCTATCTCGCCAACCGAGGCGTGCGCGCGGCCAACGTGCCGCTGGTGCCGGCGGTGTCGCCGCCGGCCGAGCTCGAGAACGCGCAGCGGCCGCTGATCGTCGGCCTGATCACCGATCCCGAGCGGCTGGTGCAGATCCGGGTCAATCGCCTGCGCCTGCTGCAGCGCGACACCGAGACCGAATACACCGACATGGAGCGCGTGCAGCGCGAGATCCACGACGCGCGCCGGCTCTATGCCCGCAAGAAATGGGCGACCATCGACGTCACCCGCCGCTCGATCGAGGAGACAGCGGTGGCGATCCTCGCCATGCTGTCGCAGCGCCGCGAGCAGAGGCTGGCGGCGAGCTGAGGCGATCAACCCTGGAGAAGAATAGGGGAGGCGGTCATGCGTGGGCGTTTCCTGGGTTTGGCTCTGGTCTTCATCGTAGTGGCGGCACCCCTTGCGGTATGGGCTGCCAACGGCATCGACGTGCGTCGCGGCGACGATACGACGGTGTTCGGAAGCTGCGTGCCGAGCCTGGTGGTCGAGAACAGGTCGGCCGAGACGATCGACTTCCTTCAAATCGACCTGACCGTGGTGCTGACCGACGGCCAGCAGCGCACGGTGCCCTTGCAGTCGGCCTATCGCGAGGGCGTGCTCTATCCGATCGCGCCGGGCGGCAAGGCCATCCTCAAGCAGCCGCTCGACCTGTCGCGGTCGCTGGGCGTGGCTTGCGGCGAGGTCAAGAGCCGCAGCGTGGCGCGCACGATCTGCGAAGCGGGCGGCAAGACCTGCGCTTCGTCAGTGACCGTCCAGCCCTAAGCCCAAGCGCCCAAGACGATACCGGCCTCCCCGCGATAAGCGGACTTGCAGAGGGCACGCAATATTGGTGTGCTTCTTGCGAGGGGGGAGACGCATGATCATCAGACGACGCATACTTCTCACCGCGGCCGGCAGTGTTCTTACGGCACCGGCGATCGCGCAGAGCTATCCGAGCAAGAATATCCAGATGGTGGTGCCCTATCCGCCGGGCGGCGGCACGGACGGGCTGGGACGCCTCACCGCCGACGTGCTGTCGGAGAAGCTCGGCCAGCAGATCATCATTCGCAACATCGGCGGCGCCTCGAGCGTCACCGGCTCCGACACGGTGCGGCGCGCCGATGCCGACGGCTACACGCTCCTGTTCAATGCCAGCCTGTTCGTGCTCGGCAAGAACGTGGTGGCGTCGTGCCCTTACGATCCGCAGACCGACTTCCGGCCGATCGCCCAGGCGGGCGAGGCGCCGCTGGTGCTGCTGGTCAACCTCAACGTGCCGGGCACCGACTACAAGACGACGATGGAGGCGATCGGCAAGGAGCCGAAGAAGTACTTCTTCGCGCTCAGCTCGGGCGGCTCGGCGGGCCATGTCGCGACCTTGGAGTTCCTGCGGCGCACCAGGCTGCCGCTCGACACGGTGCTTTACAAGGGCACGGCGCCGGCCAATGCCGACCTGCTGGGCGGCAGTGTGCAGCTCTTCATGGATCCCTGGACGGCGCTGCTGCCGCTCGCGCGGTCGGGCAAGGCGCGGGCGATGTTCGTGACCTCGAAGGAGCGCACGGGGCTGGCGCCCGACATCCCGACCACCAACGAGGTCGGGCTGGACGGCTTCAACATCTCCTCTTGGTACGGCGTGTGGGCGCCCAAGGGCACGCCCGACGCGGTGGTCGACCGCCTGGCCGTGGCGATGGCCGAGGTCAGCAAGGACAAGGGGTTCATCGCCAAGACCGGCTCGCTGGGCGTCGTGCCGACGGCAAGAGGGCCGGCGGAGTTCGCGGCCTTCATCAAGCAGGAGGTCGAGACCAACACCAAGCTGCTGCAGGACGCGGGGTACAAGCCGGAGTGAGGGCGGCAAGCACTAGCGCCCGATCCCGTCATTGCGGCCGCCGCGCTCGCGTTCGGGTTTGCCTACGTTCATCCGTTCGAGGACGGGAATGGGCGGCTTCACCGCTATCTGATCCGCCATGTGCTGGCGGAGCGTGGTTTCAATCGGCCAGGAATCGTTTTTCCGGTGTCGGCCGCCATTCTCGACCGTATCGGCGACTATCGCGCCACGCTCGAAAGCTACTCGTCCCGGCTGCTGCCCCTGATCCAATGGGAGCCGACTGCCTCTCATAACGTGCGCGTCTTGAACGAAACGGTGGACTTCTACCGTTTCTCCGACGCAACGCCGCACGCACAATTCCTCTACGAATGCGTCGAGCGGACGGTGGAGGTCGATCTACCGACGGAGACGGGTTTCCTGAGATCGTACGACGATTTTCGACGGGGCATCTCCCAGATCGTCGACATGCCGGAGCGGACGGTCAGCCTGTTGTTCCAATTCCTCCGCCAGAACGACGGCATCCTTTCAAAGAGAGCCAGAGAGCTGGAATTCAGGAAGCTGACGGCGCCAGAGGTCGAGCGAGTCCAGGCCCTCTATGCCGATCATTTCGGCGACGGCCGCGCCCCCAATTCCCACTAGGGCTTCCCTCTTGAAGCGGGAGTTGCGAAAAAGAGTGCGTGCCGGGAGACAGCCACCCTGAGCGGAGGTGAAGATGGCCAACGTGCTCGATCCCTACATGGTGGATTCCGAGGTCTCGTTCCTCGACAAGGCGAAGATCCAGGCGCAGGTGCTGGTGCCGGTGATGCGCGCGCTACGCGAGGCGCTCGGCAAGGACAAGGCCGACGTGCTGGTGAAGCAGGCGCTGAGCGGCTGGTCGCGGCAGCTCTTCGCCGAGATCGGCCAGGACATCGAGGGCGGCGGCCGCCGCCGCTGGGCCAAGATGCAGGGCGCGCTGAACGAGATCTCCAAGGCCGGCGTCGATTCGACCGAGCCGGTAAGGGATACCGACAAGCTCGAGTTCGACGTCACGCGCTGCCGCTACGCCGAGTTCTTCAAGGAGCTCAACGAGCCCGAGCTGGGGGCGCTGCTGATGTGCTCGACCGACTTCGACATCGCCGCGACCAGCGAGGGCACGGTCACGCTGACCCGAGAGCAGACCATCATGCAGGGCGGCGCTAGCTGCACCTTCCGCTACAAGTTCGCGCCGCGCTGATTTCCGCTAGTGGTCGCTACCCGCCGTCGATACCCGCGTGATGGCTCGGCAGCGCCGGAGGACCGGCGTGGTCGATTCCGCCGGCCCATTGCTGGGCGACAATCGAGTCGTTGATCGCCTCCTCGGGCGGCAGCGGCGGCTTGTCGGGCCACAGCATGTACAGCACCAGGCCGGCGATCGCGCCGGTGCCGACCAGCGCCAGGATGGCGAACTCGGCGCTGGTCATCCGGGATCAGATCGCTCGCAAAAACGCGGAGACTGCTCCGCGCCACTCGGGATGACGGCCACGGGCCGTCACTCCGCCGCCTTCATCGCCGGCTCGAAGCGGGCGTCGAAGGCGCGGATCGATTTCTCGACCTCGGCGGCGACCTGCTTGAGCTTGTCGGCGTTGACCACCTTCAGGCCGAACAGGTCCTTGACGTAGAACACGTCGACCGCGCGCTCGCCGTAGGTGGTGATGTGCGCCGACTGGATCTGCAGGTTGAGCCGCGTCAGCGCGCGCGTCACGACATGCAGGAAGCCCGGCCGGTCGCGGCCGTTGACCTCGATCACGGTGAAGGTGTCGGACGCGCCGTTGTCGATCAGCACCCTGGGCTGCACGGTGAAGACGCGGTCGCGCTTGGGCCACGAGCTCTTCTGCGCTTCGAGCTCGCGGTTGATGTCGAGCCGGTTGGAGAGCGAGATCTCGACCCGCGCCGCCAGCCGCGCCAGGCGCTGCGGCCCGTCGAACGGCTTGCCCTCGAGGTCCTGGATCCAGAAGGTGTCGAGCGCCATGCCGTTGGCCAGCGTGAAGATCTTGGCGTCGACGATGTTGGCGCCGCTGATCGCCATCGCGCCGGCGAGCCGGGCGAACAGGCCGTGGGTGTCGAGCGTGTAGATCGTGATCTCGGTCACCGAGCGGTCGGGCTGGATGCGGTGCTCGATCGCGAGCGGCTGCCTGTCGCGCTCGGCCCGGCGCACCAGCTCGGCGTGGCGCGCCAGCGTGTCGATCGGGAAGCTCAGCCAGTACGGCGCATAGCCGCGCGCAAAATGCTCCTCCTTCTCGGCGTCGGTCCAGCCGGACAGATGCTGCGCCACCTCGGCCTGCACCGCCTTCATGCGCTCGACCCGGCCGCCCGAGAGCGTGCCGCCCGACATCACCCGCTCGGCCGCGTTGTAGAGCTGGCGCAGGAGCGCCGCCTTCCAGCCGTTCCACACGGCGGGGCCGACGGCGCGGATGTCGCACACCGTCAGGACCAGCAAGAGGCGCAGGCGCTCGGGCGATTGCACCAGGGCGGCGAAGGTGTCGATGGTCTTGGGATCCATCAGGTCGCGCTGGAACGCCGTGCCCGACATGGCGAGGTGGTAGCGGACCAGCCACGCCACGGTCTCGGTCTCGGAGTCGCTCAAGCCCAGCCGGGGCCCGAGCGCCATCGCGACGTCGGCGCCGAGCATCGAATGATCGCCGCCGCGGCCCTTGGCGATGTCGTGCAGCAGCACCGCGAGATAGAGGACGGGCCGCGACAGGATTTTGTGGACCACCTCGGCCGACAGCGGATGGTCTTCCTTGAGCGTGCCGTTCTCGATGCGCGCCAGGAAGCCGATGGCGCGGATCGTGTGCTCGTCGACCGTATAGGTGTGATACATGTCGTGCTGCGTCTGCGCGACGACCCGGCCGAAGTCGGGCACGAAGCGGCCGAACACGCCGGCCTCGTTGAGACGCCGCAGGGTCGTCTCGGGATCGTGGCGCGAGGTCAGCATCGCCATGAACAGGCGATTGGCCTCGGCATCGTTGCGCAGCCGGTCGACCAGCCGGATGTTCTGGGTGATCAGCCGCAGGCTCGCCGGATGGATGTCGAGCCCGTTCTCCTGCGCGACATGGAACAGCCGCAGGATCGCGACCGGGTCCTTCTCGAACTGGTCGTTCGACGCCGCTGCCAGGCGCTCGCCGTCGAGCCGGAAGCCGTCGAGCTGGCGCGGCCGCAAGGTCTGCCACAGCGCGGCGAGCCGGGGCTTGCGCCGGCGGCTGTCCTCGAGCGCGGCGACGAAGATGCGCGTCAGGTCGCCGACCGTCTTGGCGTGAAGGTAGTAGTGCTTCATGAAGCGCTCGACGCCGCGGCTGCCCGGCCGGTCCTGGTAGCCGAGGCGCGTCGCGATCTCGCGCTGGAGATCGAACGACAGACGATCGTCGGCACGGCCGCTCAGGTAATGGATGTGGCAGCGCACGGTGGTGAGGAAGCGCTCGGCGCGCGAGAAGTGGCGGGCCTCGTCCCTGGTCAGCACGCCCTTGGCGACCAGCTCCGCGGGCTCGTTCACGCGATAGAGATACTTGGCGATCCAGTAGAGCGTGTGCAGGTCGCGCAGCCCGCCCTTGCCCTCCTTGACGTTGGGCTCGACGACGTAGCGCGAATCGCCCATGCGGGTGTGGCGCTGGTCGCGCTCGCCGAGCTTGGCCTCGACGAAGTCGCGGCCGTCGCCGGCGGAGATCTTCGCCGTGTAGCCCTTCATCAGCTCGTCGAACAGCTCACGGTCGCCCCAGATGTAGCGCGACTCGAGCAGCGCGGTGCGGATGGTGTGGTCGCGCTCGGCGTAGCGCAGGCTCTCCTCGACCGTGCGGGTGGCGTGGCCGACCTTCAGGCCGAGGTCCCACAGCAGGTAGAGCATGAACTCGACGATCTGCTCACCGCGCGGCGTCTGCTTGTAGGGACGCAGGAACAGCAGATCGATGTCGCTGAGCGGCGCCATCTCGCCGCGGCCGAAGCCGCCGGTCGCGACCACGCTCAGGCGCTCGGCGGCGCTGGGATTGGCGGCCGGATAGGCCTTCGCCTCGGCGAAGTCGAAGATCACCCGGATCAACTGGTCCATCAGGAACGAGGTGGCCATCAGCACCGCCGGGCCGTCGTTCTTGAGCGGTCCCGGCTCCTCGAAGCGGCGGCGGATCTCGGTGCGGCCGGTGGCCAGCGCCTCGCGCAGCAGCGCCAGCACCTGGGGCCGCGGCAGATCGGCGCCCGGCGACACGTCCTCGACCAGGTGGGCAAGGGCGTCCTCGAGCGCGCGGCGGCGGACGATCGCGCGGCGGTCCGGGATGCGGTCGTAGGGAGTGGCCATTGCAACGGATACTAGCCGGCCGGGCCGGGCTAAAACAGGGACCATGGCCCCGCCGACAATCGCCGTTTTCACCAAGAATCGGCTCAATCCCGCCTATGACGCCGCCCGTGCCGCCGCCGACCGGGTGGCCGCCGAAGCCGGCGCCCGGACCCTGCACTACGTGCCGCAGACCCCCGACGATGTCGGCGAGCAGAAGGCGCTGGTCGCCGAGGCCCTGGCTGCCGGGGTGACCGGCGTGGTGTTCAACCCGACCGACGATAAAGCCATGCGCGAGGATCTCGACCGCCTCGCCGCCGCCGGCCTCCCGGTCGCGATCTTCATCAACCGCATGGACGGGCCGCAGCTCACGTTCGTCGGCGCCGACGACACCGCGATCGGCCATGCCGTGGCCAAGGCCCTGATCGCGGAGCTCATGAGCAACGGGGGCGGCCGAGGCCGGATCGTCGCCCTGGACGGCACGCCGTCGGCCCGCACCGCCCGCGACCGCGCCCAGGGCCTGCGTCGCGCCGTGGCCGAGCATCCCGGCATCGAGCTGGTCGACGCCCGGATCGGCTACCTGCAGCGTGCGCCGGCCAGGGCCGCGATGGACGAGTTGCTGGCCAAGCACGAGCGGATCGACGGCGTCTGGACCGCCAACGACATGATGGCTTTCGGTGCCGTCGACGCCCTGGCCGCCGCCGGACGCAAGGCCGCGGTCGTCGGCATCAACGGCCTGCCGGAGGCGGTCGCCAACATCGAAAGCGGCGCGATGCTGGCCTCGGCCGACTTCAGCGCCCTCAACATCGCCGCCATCGCCACCCGCGCCGTGCTGCGCCGTCTCGCCGGCCAGCCGGTGCCCAAGGAGATCCTGGTCCCGGCCGCGCTGATCGACCGCGCCACCATCGGCCGATGGAAAGTCCCGATGATCGATCGCCCCTGTCCGACGTGGGAAGAGATCGTTCCCTTGTCGTCCTGAGCGAAGCGAAGGACCTCATGCCGGTTGCGAGCGGCGATGAGGTCCTTCGCTACGCTCAGGACGACAGAATGTGCGATAATCGACCATGCGTTTCGTTCTGGTGATTTCGGCATTGGCGCTAGTGCTCGGCGGCTCTTTCGCCTCGGCGCAGAACCGTCCGGCCACCTCTGCCGCCAACCCGATCGACCTCAACAGCGCCAGCCGCGACGTGCTGATGTCGCTCGACGGCATCGGCGAGGTGAAGGCCGACGCCATCATCCGCTCGCGGCCGTTCCGGGCGAAGACCGAGCTGGTCGAGCGGCGGATCATCCCCGAGGCGCTGTACGACAGGATCGCCGACAAGGTGTTCGCCCGCGCGCCGCCGCCGGCGCCCGCACCGGCCAAGCCCGCGGCGCCCGCTCCGGCCGGACCAACCAAGCGCGGCTAGCCATGGACGACGTCGCGACGATCTACGCGCTGGGCACGCCGGCGCCGACGGCGGCGCGGCCCGGCGCGCTGTCGGTGGTCCGGCTCAGCGGCCCGCGCGCCACCGATGCGCTGATCTTCCTGACCGAGCGCAAGGCGTTCGTGCGCGGCCACTCGGCGCGCGATCCGGCGCTGCCCGATCCGCGGCGCATGGTGGTGCGCAGCGTGTTCGACCCTCTGTCGGGCGAGGTCATCGACCGCGGCCTGGCGGTGTGGTTCGAGGCGCCCAACAGCGAGACCGGCGAGACGATGGCCGAGCTGCACCTGCATGGCGGCCGCGCCGTGGTCAACGGCGTGCTCGAGGCGATTCAGAATCTCGGCTTCTGCCGCATGGCCGAGCCCGGCGAGTTCACCCGCCGCGCCTTCGAGCATCACAAGCTCGACCTCACCCAGGCCGAGGCGATCGCCGATCTCGTGGCGTCGGAGACTGCCGAGCAGCGCAAGCTCGCGATCGAGCAGATGAGCGGCGCCCTGCACCGCCTCTACGAGGACTGGCGGACGCTCGGCCTCAATGGGCTCGCCCATCTCGAGGCGGCGATCGATTTTCCCGACGAGGACCTGCCCCAGGGCGTCGCCGACGAGGTGCGCGCCGGCATCGCCAAGCTCAGGGCCGAGATCGCGGCCCATCTCGGCGACCGCCGCGGCGAGCGGCTGCGCGAGGGGCTCGCCATCGCCATCATCGGCCCGCCCAACGCCGGCAAGTCGTCGCTGCTCAACCTGATCGCCCGGCGCGAGGCGGCTATTGTATCGGAGTTTGCTGGCACTACCCGCGATGTGATCGAGGTCCATCTCGATCTCGGTGGCTGGCCGGTGGTGCTGGCCGACACCGCGGGCTTGCGCTCCTCGGGCGACGCCATCGAGCAGGAGGGCGTGCGCCGCGCCCTGGCGCGCGCCGAGGCCGCCGACCTGCGCTTACTGGTGCTCGATGCCGAGACCGAATGGCAGGCGACCATGCAGGTGCTGACCGGCCCGAGCGCCCACTGGAACCCGGCGCTCGACATCGTGGTGGTCAACAAAGTCGACCTGAAGCTGGTCGATGCCGTCGGCGTGATGCCGCTGTCGGCCGTCTCGGGCGCCGGCCTGCCGGACGTGCTGGAGCGCATCACCCGCTCGGTCGCTCACCTGATGGAGCAGGGCGCCGGCGCGCCGCCGCTCACCCGCGCCCGCCATCGCGAGGCGCTGGTCGAGGCCGAGCAGGCGCTGGGCCGCGCCCTCGCAGCACCCGAGGTTGCCCTGGCGGCCGAGGATCTGCGCTTGGCCCTGCGGGCGATCGGCCGCATCACCGGTACCGTACGGATCGACGAATTGCTCGACGTCATCTTCCGCGACTTCTGTATCGGGAAGTAGAGTGCAACCGGGCCATTTCCCGGCCCGTTACGGAACGATGCGCCGCGACAGCCTTGCGACCTACCGTGCCAAGCGCGATTTCCGCCAGACCGCCGAGCCCTCGGGCAAGGAAGCCGTCCCGGCCGCGGAGCAGCTCCGCTTCGTCGTCCAGCGGCATGACGCGACGCGCCTGCACTACGACTTCCGGCTCGAGCTCGATGGCGTGTTCCTGTCATGGGCGGTCACCAAGGGGCCGTCGCTCGATCCGACGGTGAAGCGTCTCGCGGTCCAGACCGAGGATCATCCGCTCGACTACGGCGACTTCGAAGGCACGATTCCCGAGGACCAGTATGGCGGCGGCACGGTGCAGCTCTGGGACCGCGGCTACTGGATCCCCGAAGGCGATCCGCACGAAGGCCTCAAGAAAGGCGATCTCAAGTTCACCCTGGTCGGCCACCGGCTCGAGGGGAGCTGGGTGCTGGTCCGCATGAAATGGGGCCGCGAGAAGGGAGACAGCAAGCGCACCAACTGGCTCCTGATCAAGCATCGCGATGATGCCGCGCACGAAGGCGACAACGACAAGCTGCTCGAAGACAACGACACCTCGGTCGCGTCCGGCCGCACCCTGAAGGAGATCGCGATCGGCGCCGGCAAGGCGCCGACGCCATTTATGACGGCGAAGAAGCGCACCGCCGGCGCGGTCTGGCAGAGCAACAAGAAGGGCGGCGGCAAGACCGCCGTGGCGCCCGAGTCGACGGCCAAGCCCAAGAAGGTGCGGTCGATCCCCGCCTTTGTCGAGCCGCAGCTCGCCAAGCTGGTCGAGCAGCCGACGTCGGAGCCGGGCTGGGTGCACGAGGTCAAGTTCGACGGTTATCGTTTGCAGCTGCGCGTCGTTGACGGCAAGGCCACACTCAAGACCCGCAAGGGCCTCGACTGGACGGCCAGGTTCCAGGCGATCGCCGACGTCGCAACGGACCTGCCCGACTGTATGATCGACGGCGAAGCCTGCGCGCTGGACAAGGACGGCGTGCCGAACTTCTCCGCCCTGCAGGTCGCGCTGTCGGAAGGCCGATCGCAAGACATGGTGTTCTTCGCCTTCGACGCGATGTTCGCCGAGGGCGAGGATCTGCGCGACCTGCCGCTGATCGAGCGCAAGGAGCGGTTGCAGGCGCTGCTGTCGGGCCTGAAGGACAGGAAGCGGCTGATCCGCTACGTCGAGCATCTCGAGACGGCAGGCGATGCCGTCCTCGCCTCGGCCCGCAAGATGGGGCTCGAAGGCATCATCTCCAAGCGCGCCGATGCGCCCTACCGATCGACCCGCGCCAACACCTGGCTCAAGGCCAAGTGCCGCGCCGGCCAGGAAGTGATCATCGGCGGCTGGACGCAGGAAGGTGCCAAGCTGCGCTCGCTGATCGTGGGCGTTCATCGCGGCCAAGGGAAAAAGACCGAGCTCGTTCCCGTCGGCCGCGTCGGCACCGGCTTCAGCGGTGCGGTGACGCGCCGGGTGCTGCCCGAGCTCAAGAAGGTCGAGAGCAAGACCAGCGCCTTCGCCGCCGACACCAGCCCGCGCAAGGAAGCCAACATGCATTGGGCGCGGCCCGAGCTCGTTGCCGAGATCGAGTTCGCCGGCTGGACCGGCGACGGCAACGTGCGCCAGGCCGCCTTCAAGGGCCTGCGCATCGACAAGCCGGCCAAGGAGATCGAGGCCGAGAAACCGGCCAAGCCGGAGAAGACGGTCTCCGTCGTCCCGACCGGAGCCCGATCAGCGCGGGGTAATCCCCGCGCTTTGGCGGAGCGGAGGGACCTTCCCATGGCAACCCGAAGAAAAGATCCCTCGACTTCGCTCGGGATGACGAAGACATCCGGCTCCGCCCCCTCCGGTCCATCCGCGGTGATGGGCGTCACCATCTCCCATCCCGACAAGCCGCTGTGGCCCGACGAGAAGCCGCCGCTCACCAAGATCGAGCTGGCGCGCTACTACGAGGCGGTCGGCGACTGGATGCTGCCGCACATCCAGGGCCGCCCATGCTCGCTGGTGCGCACGCCCGACGGCATCGGCGGCCAGCAGTTCTTCCAGCGCCACGTCATGCCCGGCAGCTCCGAGCTGATCACCGAGGCGAAGGTGAGCGGCGAGAAGAAGCCCTATGTCCAGCTCGACCGGGTCGAGGCGCTGGCCGCGGCGGCGCAGATCGGCGCCACCGAGCTGCATCCCTGGAACGGCCAGCCCGGCGAGCCGGAATTGCCCGGCCGGCTGGTGTTCGACCTCGATCCGGCGCCGGATGTCGGCTTCAACGAGGTGGTCAAGGGCGCGCTGGCGCTGCGCAAGCGGCTGGAGAAGCTGGGGCTCGCGACCTTCTGCAAGACCACCGGCGGCAAGGGCCTGCATGTCGTGACGCCGCTCACCGCGGACGAGAAGAGCCCCGGTTGGGACGCGGCCAAGATGTTCGCCAAGGAGATCTGCCGGCGGCTGGCCGACGCCGAGCCCGACCGCTTCCTGCTGAGCATGGCGAAGAAGGAGCGCACCGGCCGCATCTTCCTCGACTATCTGCGCAACGATCGCACCTCGACGGCCGTTGCGCCGCTGTCGCCGCGCGCCCGCGACGGCGCCACCGTGTCGATGCCGCTGGAGTGGAGCCAGGTGAAGGCGGGGCTCGATCCCAAGCGCTTCACCGTGCGGACGGCGCCGGCGTTGCTGAGCAAGTCGAAGGCGTGGCGCGGCTACGACAAGGCGGCGGTGCCGCTGCGCAAGGCGATCCAGGCGCTGATCGATGCCAAGGAATAGACCCATGGCGAAAGGCAAGGCGCATCGGCCGGCCTGGGAAGGCCATCTGCGGCTCTCGCTCGTGACCTGCCCGGTGGCGTTCTACACCGCGACGGCCCGCAAGCGCGCTGCCTGATAGGATGGCGGCGGATGACCCGCCTCCTCCTCACCCGACACGGCCATGTCGACGGCATCAAGCCTGCCGGCTTCCGCGGCCGCGCCGAGCTGGCGCTGACGTCGACCGGCCTCGCCCAGGCCGAGGCGCTGGCCCAGCGCATTGCCCGGCAATGGAAGCCGGTGGCGATTTACACGAGTGGTCTGCAGCGCTGCGTCGTCACCGGGGCCAGGATTGCCGGCGCGACCGGGGCGCCGGCCTCGGCGATGGACGGGCTGATGGACCTCGACTACGGCGGCTGGCAGATGCGCACCCATGACGAGGTGCGGGCCGAGGCGCCCGACGCCTTCAAGCTCTGGCACGTCGCCCCGCACCTGATGCGCTTCCCGCAGGGCGAATCGTTGCAGGACCTGCTGGCCCGCACCGCAGACGGCCTGCGGACGGTGCTCGCCCGCCATCCCGCCGATCCGGTGGTCATGGTCGGCCACGACAGCGTTAACCGCGCCCTGCTGCTGCAACTCCTCGACCAGCCGCTGGCTGCCTACTGGAAGCTAGCCCAGGACCCCTGCTGCCTGAACGAGGTCCTGATCGAGGGCGACAAGGTCCAGATCCTGCGGGTCAACGACACAAGCCACCTTTCGTGAGCGTCGCTACTGTGGTACCGTGATTCTGTGAGAAACATCACAGTAACCGTGGACGATGAAGTTTATCGGCGGGCCCGGGTGAAGGCAGCCGAGCAGGACACGTCTGTCTCCGCGCTTGTGCGCCAGTTCCTGGTCGATTTGGCGGCCGGGGCCGATGAGTTCGAACGCCTCGAGCGTCTCGAGCAGGCTGTGCGGGAGCAGATCACTGATTTCAGCGCGTCGGACAGGTTGAGTCGGGACGAACTCTACGATCGACGGCGATAGCGGGCGTGCCGAGATTCGTTGACACGAACATCCTGCTGTATTCGATCAGCCGAGATCCAGCCGAACGCGAAAAGTGCGAGAAGGCGCTCGAATTGCTGAAAGAGCGCGATTTGGCATTGTCGGCTCAAGTGCTGCAGGAGTTTTACTGGCAGTCGACACGCACGGCTAGGTCGCCCCGGATACGCCACGAGGCTGCAGTCGCCTTGATCAAGGCATGGGGCCGCTTCCCAGTACAGGCGATCTCGGTCGATCTGGTGAGCACAGCTCTGGAGATTCGCGGACGATATGGCCTGTCTTACTGGGATGCTGCGATCATCGCTGCGGCGCAGGCACTTGGCTGCAATGAACTGCTGTCGGAAGACATGAGCCACGGGCAGCAGATCGGTTCGGTTCGGATCGTCAATCCTTTCCGCACCTGATCCGGCCTGCTGAGGACTTGACCGCGCCGCGGCAATCCACGACTTAGCCGCGCATGTCGGGTTCGAATGATGTGCCCTACGATGTGATCGTGGTGGGCGGCGGCCATGCCGGCTGCGAGGCGGCGGCGGCCTCGGCGCGGCTGGGCGCGCGCACGCTCCTGCTGACGCATCGGCTCGACACGATCGGCGAGATGTCCTGCAACCCCGCGATCGGCGGGTTGGGCAAGGGCCATCTGGTGCGCGAGATCGATGCCCTCGACGGCGTCATGGGCCGGGCCATCGACCGCGCCGGCATCCAGTTTCGCATGCTGAACCAGAGCAAAGGTCCGGCGGTGCGCGGCCCCCGCGCCCAGGCCGACCGCAAGCTCTATCGCCAGGCCATGCAGGCGCTGCTCGCCGAGCAGGCGAACCTCGAGATTCGCGCCGAGACCGTTGCGGATATTCTTGTCGATACACGCGGGACGTGTGTCGGTGTCGTCACCGAAGCGGGACGCGAGATTGCGGCGGGGCGCGTGGTGCTGACCACCGGCACCTTCCTCCGAGGCCTGATTCATATCGGTGAGATCACGATGCCCGCGGGACGGGCGCGCGGCCAGCACGAGGGCATGCCGGCCGATCTCGCGGCCGATGCGGTCGAGCCGCCATCGACGGCACTCGCGCAGAAGTTGCAGATGGCCGGCTTCCGCCTGGGTCGCCTGAAGACCGGCACGCCGGCGCGGCTCGACGGCCGCACGATCGACTATGGCGCGCTCGAGCGGCAGGACGGCGACCAGCCCCCGCAGCCCTTCTCGTACCTGACCGGTGCGATCGCCACGCCCCAGATCGCCTGCCACATCACGGAGACGACGGCCGCGACCCACGCGATCATCCGCGCCAATCTCCATCGCGCGCCGATGTACTCCGGCCAGATCGAGAGCGTCGGCCCGCGCTATTGCCCGTCGATCGAGGACAAGGTCGTGCGCTTCGCCCAGCGCGAGCGCCACCAGATCTTCCTGGAGCCCGAGGGCCTCGACGATCCGACGGTCTATCCCAACGGGATCTCAACCTCGCTGCCGCGCGAGGTCCAGCTCGCCATGCTGCGGACCATTCCTGGCCTGGAGCGGGCGGTCATGCTGCGGCCGGGCTATGCCATCGAGTACGACCACATCGATCCGTGCGAGCTCCATCCGACCCTGGAGACGCGGCGGATGCTCGGCCTGTACATGGCCGGCCAGATCAACGGCACCACCGGCTACGAGGAAGCCGCGGCCCAGGGGCTGATTGCTGGCCTGAACGCCGCGCTCGCCGCCGCCGGGTCGCCGGCCTTCTCGGTCGACCGGGCCGATGGCTATCTCGGTGTCCTGATCGACGATCTGGTGACCCTGGGCGTAACCGAGCCCTACCGCATGTTCACCTCGCGGGCCGAGTACCGGCTGTGGCTGCGGGCCGACAATGCGGACCAGCGCCTGACGCCCAAAGGGCTGGCGATCGGCTGCGTCGGGCCCGAGCGCGCCGGGGTGTTTCACGTGAAACACCGGGCGCTGGCCGAGGGCCAGGCCAAGCTCGAAAGCCTGAAGGCCAGCCCGTCGGCCCTGGCCAGGCAGGGGATCGCCATCAACCAGGATGGCGTCGTCCGGTCGGCCAAGGACCTACTGGCCTATCCGGAGATCGGCTGGGACCGGCTGTGCGGCCTGTGGCCGGAACTCGGCGCCATTCCGGCGGCGATTGCCGAGCAGATGGCGATCGACGGCCGCTACGAGGGCTACCTGGCCCGCCAGCGGCAGGACATTGCCGCCTACCGCCGGGACGAGGCCCTGGCCCTGCCGGACGATCTCGATTACGGCGCCGTCGGCAGCCTGAGCAACGAGATCCGCCAGAAGCTCCAGGCCCATCGGCCGGCCACCCTGGGCCAAGCGGCGCGGATTTCCGGCGTCACCCCGGCAGCCTTGATCGCCCTGCTGCGCTACGTCCGCCGCCAGGCGGCTTAGCCGACCGCCTCACCCTGAGAAGCGGCCGCAAGGCCGCGTCTCGAAGGGTGGCAACGAACGTGGTACGGGTTGCCATCCTTCGAGACGCGGGCCTGCGGCCCGCTCCTCAGGATGGAGGTGGGGGCAAGACGTGAGCCATATTCATGCCGGCCGGGAGCTGTTCCTGGAGGAAATGCAGGAACTCCGGGTCGACGTTTCACGTGAAACACGCGACCAGCTCGAGGCGATGGTCCATACCCTGGGCCGCTGGCAGAAGGCCATCAACCTGGTCGGCAAGGCCACTCTGGAGGACATCTGGGTCCGCCATATCCTCGATTCGGCCCAGCTTATTCCCCTGATCCCGAAAAGCGCCCAGACCCTGACCGACCTGGGCAGCGGCGGCGGCTTTCCCGGGCTGGTCCTGGCGGCCCTGCGGCCGGACCTCGACGTGACCCTGATCGAATCGGATGCCCGCAAGGGCGCGTTCCTGGCCGAGGCCGGACGCCGGATATCCTTGAAGAAGCTGCCGAAAGTGGTGATCTCCCGGATCGAGGCGGCGCCGCCGGCCCAAGCCGATGTCGTGACCGCCCGGGCGCTGGCGCCGCTCGGCCAGTTGCTCGTTTGGGCTGCGCCGCATCGCGCCGATACCGCTATTTGCCTTTTCCACAAAGGGAAAGGGTGGCAGGCTGAGGTCACTAGCGCCAAAAAGGACTGGGACTTCGAAGCCCAGCCGTTCTCCAGCGTGACCGACCGTGAATCCGTCCTCCTCCGGATCAGCCAGTTCAGCGCCAAGAGTCTTCGCGATCGCTAACCAAAAGGGCGGCGTCGGGAAGACCACGACCGCTATCAATCTCGCGACCGCCCTGGCGGCCGTCGGCGAGAAGGTTTTGTTAATAGACTTGGATCCTCAGGGGAATGCCTCGACCGGTCTGGGCGTCCCCCGCAACGATCGTACGCCCGGCGCCTACGAATTCCTGGTCGGCCTCACCGCGCTCGACCAGGCGATCCGCGAAACCCAGATCCCGGGCCTGTCGATCATGCCGGCCAACGTCCAGCTCGCCGGCGCCGAGATCGAATTGATCGATCTGGAGCGGCGCGAGCATCGGCTGACCGACGCGCTCCATGCCGAGGGCAACAACGCGCGGGAACGCTGGGACACCATCCTGGTCGACTGCCCGCCCTCGCTCGGCCTGGTCACGTTGAACGCCCTGGTCGCGGTCGATGCCGTGCTGGTGCCTCTGCAGGCCGAGTTCCTGGCGCTCGAAGGCATCGGCGCGCTGCGCAACACGGTCGATCGGGTCAGGAAGGCGCTCAACCCTCAGTTGCACATCACCGGCGTGGTCCTCACCATGGTCGATCGCCGCATGACTTTGAGCCAGCAGGTCGAAGCCGATGTGCGCGGGCATTTCGGCGAGCTGGTGTTCGGCACCACCATCCCGCGCAACGTGCGCATCGCCGAGGCGCCCAGCCACGGCCTGCCGGTGATCATCTACGACAATGCCTGCGCCGGCGCCCAGGCCTACATCCTGCTCGCCAGCGAATTCATCCGACGCCGTCGAACCGCAGCCGATGCGGCGCTTCAACCTCCCGTGCCCCTTCCGGAACCGTCATGAGCCAGCCCCTCAAGCCGCGCGGCCTCGGCCGCGGTCTCAGCGCTCTGCTCGGCGACGAAGACGTTGCCGCCACCGTCGCCCCGCCGATCGCCGCCATGCCGCCGCGGCCGGCCAACCGCGCGCCGACGACCTTGCCGACGGCGCATCTGCACGCCGGAAAATACCAGCCGCGCACCACCTTCGAGCACATCGACGCGCTGGTCGAATCGGTCAAGCAGTACGGACTTTTGCAACCCATACTTGTGCGGCCGATCCCTGGTGTGCCGGACGGCTACGAGATCGTCGCCGGCGAGCGGCGCTGGCGGGCGGCGCAGAAGGCGCAATTGCACGAGGTGCCGGTCGTCATCCGCACCCTCGACGACCTCGATGCCCTGCAGCTCGCGCTGGTCGAGAACCTGCAGCGTTCGGATCTGTCGGCGGTCGACGAGGCGCAGGGCTATCGCCGGCTGATGACCGACTTCAACCAGACCCAGGACGAGATCGCCCACACCATGGGCAAGAGCCGGCCGCATATCGCCAACACGCTGCGGCTGCTGGATCTGCCCGAGGGGATCCGCGAGATGATCCGCCGCGACGAGATCTCGGCCGGCCACGGCCGCCAGCTCCTGACCTTCCCCGATCCCGAGGCTGTCGCGGCGCGGGTGGTGGCCGAGAAGCTCTCGGTCCGCGACCTCGAGAAGCTCGCCGCCGGCGAGCGGCTGAAGAAGGCGTCCGGCGGCGGCAACAAGAGGTCGCCGGCGCCGAGCGCCTCCAAGAGCGCCGACACCAAGGCGCTCGAGAAGCGCATCGAGGAGGCGCTGGGCCTCAAGGCCTCGCTCCACGAGGGCAGCGGCGAGAAGACCGTGCTGACCCTGCAGATCGACAACTACGACCAGCTCGACACCGTGGTGGAGCGCCTGACGCGGCGTTAGGCGTCCCTCTTTGGAGGCGAACGCCGTTCGCGGCGTGACATGGTGTATCGGTTCTGTTGACCGCGAGTCGTCGTAGGAGTCTAATCAAGCAAACAAAAAAGAGCCCCTCGCCACGAGGACGAGGGGCCTACGCTAGTACTACGCTGCTTTCCCGCCGCGCTAACGGCAGGGCCAAGAACGAGTATGGGCTCTCACCCACTCGTCCTTGCCGAACCTTACCCTGTGGTAGGCCCGCACGTGTACGGGCCCGCCCCAGGGAAAGGCTCCTTGCCGGTCATCGAACATGGAATGCTCCAGACCAAGGGCGGGATTCAGGGTCGTGTCCCATTTGGTGGTGTATCTGGCAGTAGCAAGGCCGCGAGCGAGCGCGCTCTACGCTCCGCCTCAGAAGAGCGCGGGCAAGTTGGAGTATCCGGAGGTCCGATTCGCTGACCGGAACTTCTGAATGCGGTTCAATAAACTTCGGGCAACCACCTCTCTAGGGTCGTCTGTGTGGGGTGCTCAAAACGGAATGTCGTCATCCAGCTCAGCCTTACTGCGCGTCGCCGGTCGGCGGGGACCAGGCGGCGGACTAAAGTCATCGTCAGATGGCGGCGCTTTAGGGCGCTCACGCTCTCTCCATTCTCGCTGATTGTAGTCATCCGCTAGGTATTCCCATGCCCAGCTGTTTGACGAACGGCTGAAGCGAAATCGGAACTCGGTTTCCTCTGGATCGTCCTTCACGAGGTAGGCGCAAAGGGAGGACGAATCCAAAGTTGTGCTGGCGATAAGCGGATGGTCGACAAGAATCTGCATAATGATGTCGCCGAGGGATTGACCACTACGGCTTGCTTCCTGACATCGCGCGAACAGGTCGTCCCAAGTGTCATACCTGCGTAGACCACCCTCGATCAGCAGCTTGAGCGAGTCGCTTTTCGACATGTGGCCCACGCGCGCGCGAAAGGCCTCGATGCGCTTGGCCAATTCCGCTGGAAGCGTGACTAATTCCCGTGTGCTTTTCGTTGGCGAGTCGCCCATGTATCTCTCTGTGACGCCACCGAATCGTAGCGTAGTCTCGGCTGATCGTCGAGTGCATATGATGCCTTCTTGCTCTGCCCACAACGAGTCATCGACGTTACTCATCGACTCCCGGTCGCTGCAAACCACGAAAGAATTTGCAGTCTTCTTGACCGGCCTCTTGGCGCCCGCGGCCGGGAGTTTTTTGGAATGACATTGAAGGGCGCCACACGCTCTGGCGATTTCATTGATTACCGACCGCGTAATCGCCTCGGCGCGTCCGCCGGCGCAACTCTCTCCGCATCAGTCGGGGAGAGTGCCATGTCCGTCCTGTCCGCGCGTACCCAACGCCTCCTCGAAGCGCCGGTCCTGCCGCTGCTGCTGACGCTCGCCGCGCCCAACATCGGCGAGGCGGCGGCGCGCATCACCTTCCTGACCGCCGATGCGCTCTTCGTGTCGTGGCTGGGCAGCGACGCGCTGGCCGGCGTCGCGGTCGTCTTCCCGCTGTTCCTGGTGCTGCAGACCGCGACTGCTTCGGGCATCGGCTCGGGCGTGTCGTCGGCGATCGGCCGCGCGCTCGGCGCCGGCGACCCTGCCCGGGCGCAGTCGCTGGCCGGCGTCGGCCTCGCGATCGCGCTGGTCGGCGCGGTGCTGACGACGGCGCTGCTGCTGGCGTTCGGGCCGGCGCTCTACGCGGCGATGGGCCTGAAAGAACGCGCGCTCGAGATGGCGATCGCCTACGGCGCGGTGCTGTTCGGCGGCTCGGCCTTCGTGTGGTTGCAGAACGTCCTGGCCAACGTCTCGCGCGGCGCCGGCAACATGGTTGTGCCGGCTTTCTCTATTGCAATCGGCGAAGCGTTCCACCTCGCGCTGTCGCCGGCGCTGATCACCGGCTGGGGTCCCTTCCCGCAGCTCGGCATCCTCGGCGCCGCGCTGGCCGCGTTGTCGGCCTATGCCGTCGGCACGATCGTGCTGGTGCTGCATCTGGTGTCGCGCCAGGCGCTGGTGCGTCTGCGGGCCGCGGCGCTGCGGCTGCGCCGCGACGAAGCGGTCGCGATCCTACGCGTCGGCGGGCTGTCGGCGATGAGCGCGCTGATGTTCCAGATCACGACGTTCTTCGTCGCGGGCCTGGTCGCGAGCCTCGGCAGCGCGGCGGTCGCGGGCTATGGCGCCGCGGTACGGCTGGAGCTGCTGCAGTACCCGATCACCTTCGCCTTCGGCTCGGCGGTGATCACCATGGTGGCGACCGCGGTCGGCGCGCGCGAGTTCGAGCGCGCCCGGCGCGCCGCCTGGATCGGCGCGGCCGTGGCGGCGGCGATCGGCCTGATCTTCACCTCGATCGCCCTGGCCGCGGGGCGCTGGATGGGCCTGTTCACCACCGATCCGGCGGTGCGCGAGCTGGGTGTGCTCTATCTCCATTGCCAGGCGGTGGTGTTCCCGTTCACCGGCGCCGCGCTCGCCTGCTACTTCGCGACGGTCGGTCTCGGCACCGTCGTGGGCCCGTTCCTGCTCGCGCTGCTGCGCCTCGTCGTCGCCGTCGCCGGCGGCTGGCTGGCACTGTCGATCGGCGACGGCCCGCTCGGCCTGTTCGCCGCCAGCGCCGTGGCCTTCGTGGCCTTCGCGATCGGCCTGCTGGTGATCACCCGCCGCCGCTTCGATGCCCTCACCCGGCGCTGAGGGCGGCGGCCACCCGGCGCCATTCGGCCTGCAGGGCCTCGATGTCGTCGCCGCGGCCGGACTTCTCGACGGTCGCCGCGAGATCGCCCAGGGTCGTGGCGCCGGCCGAGCGGGCGGCGCCCTTGAGCTTGTGAGCGAGCTCGGTGAGCTGCTCGCGGTCCTGGCGGGCGGCCGCGATCTCGGCGACCAGCCGGGCGCCGGCGTCGCGGAAGCGGCCGAGCACGCGGGCGACCGTCACGGCATTGCCGCCGAACATGCCCTCGACCACCGAGCGGTCGATCGCAGGCGTCGCGTCGCCGATCGCCCAGCGCGCCACCGCCTCGCGCAGGCGATCCAGGGTCAGCGGCTTGGTCAGGTAGTCGTCCATGCCCGCGTCGAGGCAGCGCTCGGCCTCGCCCTTCAGGGCATTGGCGGTGAGCGCCACGATCGGCGTGCGCGGCCGGTTGAGCGCGCTTTCGTCGGCCCGCATCTGGCGGGTCAGCTCGAAGCCGTCCATGTCGGGCATGTGGATGTCGGTCAGCACCAGCGCGTGGCTGCGCTCGCGCCACAGGGTCAGCGCCTCGATGCCGTTGGTCGCCGTGTCGAGCGCCAGCCCCAGCACCTCGAACTGGCCGACCAGCACCTCGAGATTGATCTCCGAATCGTCGACCGCCAGCACGCGGATGCCGTCGGCGGTCAGGCTGAGCGTCTCCGCCTTGTCGGCCGCGATGGCGCCGGCGCTGCCGCGCCGCACGGTGACCGTGACGGTGAAGGTCGAGCCCTCGCCCGGCGCGCTCTCGAGCGTGGCATCGCCGTCCATCAGCTCGGCCAGCCGCCGCACGATCGACAGGCCGAGGCCGGTGCCGCCGTAGCGCCGCGTCGTCGAGCTGTCGGCCTGCGAGAACGGCTTGAACAGCCGCGACTGCTGCTCGGGCGTCATGCCGATGCCGGTGTCGCGCACGCTCAGCGCCAGGGTGACGGTGTCGTCGTCCTGCGCCACCGCGCGGGCGCGCACGGCGATGCTGCCGACCTCGGTGAACTTCACCGCATTGCCGATCAGGTTGAACAGGACCTGATGCAGCCGCGTCGCATCGGCCAACAGGGAGTCGGGCGTGCCGGCCTCGACCTCGGTGGTGAGCCTCAGCCCCTTCTTCTCGACCTGCGCCGTCAGCATCTCGGCGGCGCCCTGGATCAGCGCGCGCAGCGAGCACGGCGCCTCCTCGAGCTCCATGCGGCCGGCCTCGATCTTGGAGAAGTCGAGGACGTCGTCGATGATGCGCATCAGCGCCGCCGCCGAGCTCCGGATGGTGCCGACCATGCGCTTCTGCCGCTCGATCAGCGGCTCGCGCTCGAGCAGCTCGGCGGTGCCGATCACGCCGTTCATCGGCGTCCTGATCTCGTGGCTCATGGTGGCGAGGAAGGTCGATTTGGCCTGGTTGGCGGCCTCGGCCTCGTCCTGCGCCGCCTTGGCGAGGTCGCGCTCGCGCCTGAGGTCGCGCTGGCGATGGCGCAACTCGCTGATGTCTGAGAATAGGGTCACGAAGCCGCCCGAGCGGGTGCGCCGCGAGGTCATGCGGGTCCACGACTGCTCCATGTAGGGCAGCTCGAGCGCGCCCTCGCCGCGGCGATGGATCTCCAGGATCTGCTGGGTCAGCCGATCGGCCTCCTGCTCCTCGACCGGCTTGCCGAGCAGCTCGAACTGCGCCCGCATCGCCGCGCGCGCCGCGACCTCGAGCGTGGTGCCGGGCTCGACGATCTCGGGGATGTCGCGGCAGACGAAGCGGTAGGCCGCGTTGCACTGGATCAGCCGCTCGTCGGCGTCCCAGATGCCGACGCCGCCGTCGAGGCTCGACATCGCGTCGTCGAGCAGGGTCTGCGCCGCCTCGGTACGGGCGCGCGCCGCTTCGATCGCCTCCTGCTGCTCCTTGAGCTGGGTGATGTCGCGGTAGATCGCCAGCATGCCGCCGTCGGGGATCGGCCGGAAGTTGAACTCGACGATCTGGCCCGAGATCGTGCGCCGCTCGTAGCGCGCGCCGCCGGGATTGCGCATGATCGCCATCCGTTCGGCGACCTTGGCCTCGATCTCGAGCTCGTTGGTGACCGGGCCGAAGTCGCCGCGCCGGGCCTGGAAGCGGATGACGTCGACCCCCGACTTGCCGGCGCCCGAGACCTCGGGCGGCAGGCGCAGGAACTCGTCGACCTGGCGGTTGACGAAGACCGAGCGGAGGTCCTTGTCGAGCAGCAGCACGCCGTCGATCATGTTGTCGAGCACCCGCTGCAGGGTCTGGCGCGTCTGCTCCGATTCGGCGCGGGCGGCCTCGAGCCGCGCCTCCTGCTCGACGATTTCGGTGATGTCGCGGTGGATGGTGAGCACGCGGCCGTCGCTGAGCCGCCGGTAGGTCACCTCGACGGTGCGGCCGGTGGTGGTGCGCCGCCGCTCCGGCGGCTGGTCGATCGCCTCGGAGAAGCGCCGGACCCGGCTCTGGATCCAGCCGTTCAGCCCGCCCGGCAGCTGGTCGGCCGGCCCGTAATCGCCGCGCATGGCGCGGTAATGGACGATGTCGGCGAAGGTCGGCAGCGTCGCCAGCAGGTCGTTCGACATGTTGTGCAGCTTGGCCATCGCCGGGTTCTGGTAGACCCATCGGCCGTCGGCCTCGTAGAGCAGCACGCCGTCGCTGAGATTGTCGAACACCGACTGCAGCACCGCGCGGGTGTCGGTCGCCTCCTTCTCGCGGCGCTTGACCTCGGAGATGTCGACCAGGCTGACCACGATGCTGCCCGCCTTGGTGCGTCGCGCCTGGCCGCGCATCCAGCGGTCGGGGCCGAGCTTGTATTCCGCCACCTCGCCGTTGCTCTGGTGCAGCTCGATGGCGCGGGCGATGAACTCCTCCTCGCGGCCGCGCGGCGCGATCGGATGGGGCAGCTTGTAGGCCGCGGCATGGGCGGCGGTGCGGAAGGTGACGCCGGGCGTGATCGCCTCCGGCACGTGCTGCATGTAGCCGGCATAGGCCTCGTTGCACAGGATCAGCCGATCGTCGGTCCACAGCGAGATCGCGATCGGCAGGCTCTCGATCGCGTCGTTCAGGGCATCGTGCGCCAGCCGCGCCTTGGCCTCGGCCAGGGCGTTGAGGCGGGCGAGATTCTCGTTGGCCATGACCAGCGCCACCTGGGCGCGCTGGTTGCGGACGTGGAAGGCGTTCTGCATCAGGAGCGCCGTCAGGTAGATCAGCGCTCCGGCGCCGATCGCCAGCGACAGCGGGTCGTCCGACAGGAACGCCGCCACCGCCAGCAGGCTCAAGTCGAAGCCGGCGAAGGCGAGATAGCTGCGCGGCTCGTAGACGCGGCCCGGCGCCAGCGCCGCGGTCAGCGCCAGGCAGGCAGCGATCAGCACCCGCGGATCGGGATAGGGCAGAAGGAACAAGAGCGCGCCGCCGCCGCCGTAGGCGATGCCGGTCATCGCCGCGCACGAGATGTACAGCCAGCGCCAGGCCTCGTTCGAACGAGCGTCCGGATTGCGCGGATAGGCCCAGCTCAGCCAGACGAAGCCCACGATCGCCAGGATATGCAGCGCGGCGGGGCCGGCGATCATCCACCACGGGGCGAGGCCCCAATAGGCGATGCTGAACACCACCCAGACGGTGAGGGAAAACAGCCGTAGCGGCGTGTGGCCGCCGAGCAGCCGCGCCGTCAGCACCCGGTCGACTCGCGCCGGATCGGGCGGCGAAATCTGGAGACTGGCGTCCATCGCCTATCGTCCCACAACCCGGATTCCCAGAGGTAACGTGGGGCACCTGAATTGTTTCGTTGGTAACGTCGGCGGTATCAACATTACCGACGAAACCAATTTGCTCGATCGGCGCAATTGGCGAGAAACCGGCCGGCGCTAAAACGCTTCCCGTCATTCCTCCCCAAGCGTTGGCCTCACACCACCAACGCTCACGGCCCGGACCTCCCAACACCTCCGGCCGTACAGACGGCGCCTTCGGGCGCCGTCTTTTTTGTGCAGGGGCTTAGAGCGTATTCTTGAGGTTGTCGCTCGGCCCCGGCAGGATGAGCCATGGCCGCCAAGCCGAAAGATCCCCGCCCGCACGTCATCGTGGTCGAGGACGAACAGTTTCAACGGGAAACCCTGGTGGATTTCCTGGACGACAAGGGTTATCGCGCGTCCGGAGTCGAATCAGGCGCGGCGTTGCGCAAGCTGGTTGAGAAGGATCCGCCCGCTCTGGTGCTGCTCGACCTGCGACTGCCCGGCGGCGAGGACGGATTCTCCCTGGCGCGTTACCTGCGCGAGCGCAGCAAGCGCATGGGCATCATCATGGTGACGGCGAGCGACGACACCGTCGACCAGGTGGTCGGCCTCGAGACCGGCGCCGACGACTACATCGCCAAGCCCTACGAGGCGCGCGCGCTGCTCGCCCGCATCAAGGCGGTGCTGCGTCGCGCCGGCGGCGCGCAGGCGGCGACGCCGGGCGAGCGCATCCGCATGGGCAGGTGCCTGCTCGACCTGGTCGGCCGGCGCATGACATCGCTCGGCGGCGAGGAAGTTCCGCTGCGTGCCGGCGAGTTCGAATTGCTGAAGCTGTTCGCCGAGAATCCCAACCGGCCGCTCAGCCGCGATTGGCTGCTCGAGACCACCAGCCATCGCGAGATGGAGGCGTTCGACCGCGCGATCGACATCCGCATCCTGCGAATCCGTCGCAAGATCGAGGTCGATCCGGCGCGGCCGACATCGATCCGCACCGTCCGCGGCGCGGGCTACATGTTCGTGCCGCCCGACGATTAGAGAAGGCATCCTCCCCCTATGAATGGGGAGGGATAGTCTTTACCGCCCGGCCGCGCGAGCCAACGACAGGCAGAGCCGGCGCGCGATCGCCTGGTCGGGGAGGCCGGTCGTCTTGCACTCGAGCTCGGCGTCGAGGATGCGCGTCAGCGCCAGGCCGAGCCGCGTCAGCGGCCAGCGGCGCAGATGGCCTTCGAAGCGCCGGCGCACCGGGCCGCCGCGCGGCAGGCCGCGGGCCTTGAACATCGCCGCTTCCATGTTGCCGCCCCTGGCGTGGCCGGAGACGAGGTGCAACTGGTCGGCATGGCGCTGCAGGGCGCGCACCAGCTGCACCGCGTTGCCGCCTTCGGCGAACACCCGGTCGAGCGCGCGGTCGAGCGTCACGAGATCGCCGTCGAAGGTCGCGCCGACCACGTCGTCGATATCCATCGCCGAGGTGTCGCCCAGCACCGCAGCGGCGTCGCCGAGGCTGATGGTCTTGCTCGCGTCGTCGGCCTTGTAGAGCAGCAGCTTGTCGATCTCGCTGCGGCTCTGGCCGCGGTCGCCGCCCAGCCGATCGATCATCCAGGCGAGGGCATCCTCCTCCACGACGAAGCCCTCGGCGCGCGCGGCACCCTCGACCAGCCGTTCGAGATCCTCCGTCGTGTCGGCGTAGCACGGCAGCGCCGCCAGATTGGGCTCGGTCTCGGCCAGGCTGCGCAGGCCCGAGCGCGGCGTCAGGTTGCCGCCTTCGAGGATGATCAGCGCATCGCCGGCACCCGCCTGCGCCAGGTTCTCCAGCGCCGCCGCCGATTCCTCGCCGGCCGGCCGCACCCGGATCACCCGCCGCCCGCCGATCAGCGACATCGCGCCGAATTCGTCGGCCAGCCTGGCCGGGTCGCCCTTCAGCGCGTCGCCGGCGATGTCGACCACGCGGAACGGGTCCTTGAGGTCCTCGCACACGGTCTTCGCCAGCTGGGCCGCCCGCTCGGCGATCAGGCCGTCGTCATTGCCATGGATCACCACGCCGCGGATCTTCGGATCCGGCTTCTTCAGGAAGGCGTCGACCTGGCGGGGCTCGATTTTCACCGCCGCTCTATACCATCCTCGGCGAAATCGCTCTAAGACGAACCAGATGCGGCGCTTGCTTCTGGATCATTTCGGCCTGGCACGGCCCTACCGTTTCGAGCGCACGCTATTGGCCGTGCTGGCCTTCGCCGTGCTGCTGGCGATGGCGATCGCCGCCTGGATGCTGTGGAAGATCGGCGGGCTCTTCCCCGGCACCCAGCGCGCGACCTACTTCTGGTATCTGCTCGGGCTGGTGCTGGTCGCGCTGGCGCTGCTGCGCTGGCCGAAGGTGGCGATGGTGCTGCTGGCATGGGCCACGATCGATCTCGGCCTCGGCATCGCCACGCCCTTGTTGCCGCAGAACGTCAGCGATCCGGTGCGCTTTGCCTGGCATCCGCTGCTGCAGGTCGTCCCGATCCCCTCGCTCGACCTGACGACCGCCGGCGGCGTGAAGCTGCACCACACCTCGCAGGGCACGCGCGGGCGCGAGCCGACCGAGCGCGAGCTGGCCGAGCGCACGATCGTCGCGGCAGTCGGCGGCTCCAGCACCTACGACGTGGCGGTGAACGACGGCCAGACCTGGGCCGACCGACTGCAGCAGGCGCTGGGCGACCGCTTCCTGGTGATCAATCACGGCGTGCCCGGGTACTCGACCGTGGAGCACGTGGTGCAGACCGCGTTCTACCAGGACAAGTTCGGCAAGCAGCCGCGCTGCGCGATCTACTACGTCGGCTGGAACGACATCCGCAACGCCCACATCGACCATCTCGATCCCGGCTACGCCGACTTCCATCTGCCGTCGCAGATCGACACGCTGCAGGTGCGCCGCTTCGGCGGCGCGAAGGTCACCTTCTCGCCGCTGCTCACGGTGCTGGCGCGCCTGGTCAGTGCGCTGGTCGATACGGTGCAATACGCGCCGACCTTCAGCGGGACCATCAAGCCCGGCTCCGATCCCGCCGTCGAAGCCGACTTCGAGCGCAACGTGCGGACGATCTCGGCGATCAACCGCGAGCGCGGCGTGCGCACCCTGTGGGTCGGCCAGCTGCTCAACCGCGCCCGGCTGCGCGGCGCCGGGCAGTATGGCTGGCTGCCCTACGTGCTCGACCGGGACGTGTGGCCATTGCAGGCGCGCTTCAACGAGATCCTGGGGCGCACCGCCCAATCGCTCGGCGATCCGCTGATCGCGGCGCCGATCGAGGCCTTCGGCACCGCCGACTTCTCCGACGAAGGCCACTTCTCCGTCACCGGCGCCGCCAGGTTCGCGGGCTACGTCGCGCCGGTCGTGGCGCGCGAGTGCGGGTCGCCCTGACCATGGCTGCTCCGAGCAAATCGACGGCGACCTTCCAACAGGCGGTCGCGGTCTACCGTCAGGGACGGTTGGGCGAGGCCGAGGCCCTCTGCCGCAAGACGCTGAGGACGGACCCCAAACATGTCCCGGCCCTGCACCTGTTGGGCGTGATCTGCCTGCGCAAGCGCGATCCGGCGGCGGCGGTCGAGGCTTTCGGCCGCCTCCTAAAGCTGCAACCGGACAGTCCCGACGTCCTCAACAACCAGGCGATGGCGCTCTACGACATCGGCCGGCGGGACGAGGCGCTGGCCAGCCTGGACAGGGCGCTCGCGCTCAGGCCGGACTATCGCGAGGCGTTGAACAACCGCGCCGGCCTGCTCGATGCGCTGCGGCGCTTCAGCGCGGCGGCCGAGACCTATGCCCGGCTGTGGGCCCTGGCTCCCGATCAGTCGCAGGCCCTCGGAAGCCTGCTTCAATCGCGCATGAACGCCTGCGATTGGACCGACTACGACAAGACGTCCGCCGAGATCGTTGCCCGCACCGCCCGCGGCGAGTGCCCGAACGACCCGGTGACCTTCACTTGGCATTCGCTGTCGCCGGCGCTGCAGCTGCGGTGCACGCAAGACTATGCCGCGCGCAAATTCCCGCTTCGGCCGCTGCCGCGGGGCGCCCGGACGGAGCACGAGCGCATCCGTGTCGCCTACCTGTCGTCCGATTTCCGCGAGCATCCGATCTCGTACATGTTCGTGCACCTGTTCGAACGCCACGACCGGGCGCGCTTCGAGGTGGTCGCCCTGTCCTACGGCGAGGATGACGGAAGCAACATCAGGCGGCGCCTCGAAACGGCGTTCGATCGCTTCATCGACGTCCGGAAACTGACCGACCTCGAGATTGCCCAGCTCATCCGGCGCGAGGGCATCGACATCCTCGTCGACCTGGTCGGGTACACGGGCGGCAACCGCGCGCAGATCCTGACCTACCGCCCCGCGCCGATCCAGGCCAACTTCCAGGGCTTCGGTCTGGGCGCATCGTTGATGGATTACGTCTTCTCCGACGCCGAGACGACTCCGGACAGGCTGCTTGAGGCGACCTATGGCGAGAAGGTCGTGCGTCTGCCCGATACGTGGGTGGCGACCGACACCGCGCAGCCGATTGCCGACACGACGCCGCGCCGTGCGGACGAAGGCTTGCCGGAACAGGGCTTCGTCTTCTGCTCGTTCAGCTCTCCCTACAAGATCAACCCGCCGGTCTTCGACGCCTGGATGCGCCTTCTCGCCGCCGTGCCGGGTAGCGTGCTGTGGTTGCGCTACGAACACGAAGACGCCTGCCGAAACCTCAGGAAGTCGGCGGAGCAGAGAGGCGTGGCGCCCGCTCGCCTGGTCTTCGCGCGCCGCATCGGCCTTGCCGAACATCTGGCGCGCCTGCGTCTCGCCGACCTGTTCATCGACACGTACCCTTACGGCGCCCACACGACGGCGAGCCATGCGCTGTGGGCGGGCCTGCCGCTGCTTACCCTGCGCGGCGAACCCTTCGTGTCCCGTGTGAGCGCCAGCATCCTGCAGGCGGTCGGACTGCCGGAACTGGTCACCGAATCGCTCGAGGCATACGAAGCCCGCGCGCTCGAGTTGGCGCGAGATCCCGGGCAGCTCGACACGCTGCGCCAGAAGCTCGCGCGCCAGCGTCCGACCGCGCCCTTGTTCGACAGCGAGCGCTATCGCCGGCATGTCGAGCAGGCCTATCTGCAGATGATGGAGCGGTTGCGGCGCGGCGAGCCGCCGGCCAGCTTCGACGTGCCCCCGATCGGCTAGCTGCGCCACGGGCTCAACGTCGGCGTGCGCTACGTCCGGTAGATCGTGCTCGGGGGATAACTCCCGCGCGGCGAAGTCATTCTGGGCAATGGAACGCGAATCGAAGCCGATGACTCTTGGCTTTTTCTCGCGGCCATTGCCCATATTAGGTTTGCCGCCGCGGTTGTGATCATCTGCACGAACGCATGCAGAAGCTCGACCTCATCGCCGTTCGTCAGCGGCCGCCACGCGCGACGGTTTTTGCCGTTTTTGCCGTTTTTGTCCGACGCGCCGATTATGCGCGCGCGCTAGACCACTACGTTGACGATGCGGTTGGGCACCACGATCACGCGCTTGGGCGTCTTGCCGTCGAGGCCGCGCACGACCTCGGGCATCGCCAGCGCGGTCTGCTCGGCGACGTCCTTGGCGACGTCCTTGGCGAGCTGGATGGTGCCGCGCAGCTTGCCGTTCATCTGCACCGCCACCGTGACGGTGTCGTCGACCAGCAGCGCGTCCTCGGCCGCGGGCCAGCCGGCATCGGCCAACAGACCGGTGTGGCCCAGGGCCTGCCACAGCTCCTCGGCGAGATGCGGCGTCATCGGGCCGATCAGGCGCACGAAGATCTCCAGCGTCTCGCGCAGCGCCCAGCGGCTCGCGTCGTCGCTGGCGTCGAAGCTGCCGATCGCGTTGGCGAGCTCGTAGAGGCGCGCCACCGCCTTGTTGAAATGGAAGGCCTCGATGTCGGTCGAGATGCCGGCGATCGTCTTGTGCGCCGCGCGGCGCAACTGCGTCGCCGTTTCCGGCATGGACTCCGGCTTCGGCATGCCGACCGGGGGCAGACTGGCCATCGCTTCGGTGGCGATGCGATGCAGCCGCTGCTGGAAGCGCCAGGCGCCGGTGACGCCGGCCTCGGTCCATTCGAGATCGCGCTCGGGCGGGCTGTCGGAGAGCATGAACCAGCGCGCGGTGTCGGCGCCGAAGTCGCGGATGATCTGGTCCGGGTCGACGACGTTCTTCTTCGACTTGGACATCTTCTCGGAGCGGCCGACCTCGACCGGCGTCTTGTCGGAGGCGCGCACCACGCCGCCGTCGTGCGTGCGTTCGATCTCTTCCGGCGTCAACCAGGTGCCGTCGCTCGCGCGATAGGTCTCGTGGCAGACCATGCCCTGGGTGAACAGGCCGTCGAACGGCTCGTCGCGGCTGGTCATCTGGACCTCGCGCATGGCGCGCGTCCAGAAGCGCGAATAGAGCAGGTGCAGGATCGCGTGCTCGACGCCGCCGATATATTGGTCGACCGGCATCCAGTAGTGGTTCTCCTCGCGATCGAACGGCGCCGTCTCCAGTTGAGGCGAGGTGAAGCGGTCGAAGTACCAGCTCGAATCGATGAAGGTGTCGAAGGTGTCGGTCTCGCGCCGCGCCGCCGCGCCGCAGGTCGGGCAGTCGACATGCTTCCACGTCGGATGATGGTCGAGCGGATTGCCCGGCTTGTCGAAGCTGACATCGTCGGGCAGGCGCACCGGCAGATCGGATTCCGGCACCGGCACGACACCGCACCTGTCGCAATGGATCGCCGGGATCGGGCAGCCCCAGTAGCGCTGGCGCGACACCAGCCAGTCGCGCAGGCGGTACTGGACGGTGCCCTTGCCGACGCCCATTTCCTCGAGCCGCGCGATCACCTTGGCCTTGGCGTCCTCGACCTCGAGGCCGTTCAGGAAATCGGAGTTGATGATCACGCCGTCCTCGACGAACGGCGCCTCGGCGACGCTGAACGACGCGGCGTCGGCGTCCTTCGGCATCACCACCGGCAGGATCGGCAGGCCGTACTTGGTCGCGAACTCGTGGTCGCGCTCGTCGTGGCCCGGGCAGCCGAAGATCGCGCCGGTGCCGTACTCCATCAGCACGAAGTTGGCGGCGTAGACCGGCAGCGTCTCGCCCGGCACCAGCGGATGCCTGGCGAGCAGCGGCAGCTTGTAGCCCTGTTTCTCGGCGGTCTCGATCTCGGCCGCGGCGGTGCCGGTCTTGTGGCACTCCTCGACGAAGCGCTGCAGGCCGGGGTCTTTCGCGGCGAGCTCGCTGACGATCGGATGGTCGACCGACAGGGCGGCGAACGAGGCGCCGTACAGCGTGTCGGGCCGGGTGGTGAAGATCTCGAGATTGCCGCGGGAAGCTCCGGCCGAATCGGTCAGCGTCCAGAACACGCGCGCGCCGCGGCTCTTGCCGATCCAGTTGGCCTGCATCAGGCGCACCTTCTCGGGCCAGCGGTCGAGCGTGGCCAGCCGCTCCAGCAGCTCGTCGGCGAAGTGGGTGATCTTGAGGTTCCACTGCGTCAGCTTGCGGCGCTCGACGACGGCGCCGGTGCGCCAGCCCTTGCCCTCGATCACCTGCTCGTTGGCCAGCACCGTCTGGTCGACCGGATCCCAGTTGACCCACGCCTCGCTCCGGTAGGCGAGCCCCGCCTCCCAGAAATCGAGGAACATCTTCTGCTCGTGGCGGTAGTACTCGGGATCGCAGGTCGCGAGCTCGCGGCTCCAGTCGAGGGACAGGCCCATCGACTTCAGCTGCCCCTTCATGGTGGCGATGTTGGCGTAGGTCCATTCCTTGGGATGGACCTTCTTCTCCATCGCGGCGTTCTCGGCCGGCAGGCCGAAGGCGTCCCAGCCCATGGGATGCAGCACGTTGAAGCCCTTGGCGCGGCGGTAGCGCGCGACCACGTCACCCTGGGTGTAGTTGCGGACGTGGCCCATATGGATGCGTCCCGACGGGTACGGGAACATCTCGAGCACGTAGTACTTGGGGCGCGCCTTATCCATCCGGGCGCGGAAGGTCTGGCGCTCCTCCCACGCCTGCTGCCACTTGGCCTCGGTCTCGCGGAAATTGTAACGCGGCGGCTGGGCCGCCTGGGACGACGACACGGTGGGACTCCCGAAAAAACTGAGGCCGCAGCGGATGCAAGCTGCGGCCCCTCAAGTCAAGCGTTCAGGGACGCGCTAGCCGCCTTGCTGGATGCGAAGCTGCCGGGCGCGGGTGAGAATCGCGTTCTCGATCTCGGTGTTGGTGCGCTGGTCGACCTGGGCATCGACCCAGCTGCCGCTCTTGCCGTTCTGGGTCTGCTTGAAGACCGAGACGCGCACGCCGTCGGCGCGCAGCTCGCGGTCGAGGATGGTGACCTGGACCTTCATGCGCTCGGTCGGCTGCTCGGCCGGAGTGTACCAGTCGGTGATGATGACCCCGCCGAACGGGTCGGCCGAGACCAGCGGGATGAAATTGATGGTGTCGAGCGAGGCGCGCCACAGGAAGGCGTTGACCGCCACGCCGGTGCCTCCGGTGTCCTTCTTCTCCGCCTTGGAGCCGAACAGGCCGCCGGGGCCGAACAGGCTGCCCTCTTCCTGGTAGCGGCCGCCGAGGCCGCTGGTGACGTCGCGCTTGGTGCGGTCGCCCGAGGGGCCGGACCGCTTCTCCTTCACCGACTCGGGGTCGCCGCCGCAGCCGGCCACGGCGACCGCCAAAAGGCCGGCCATCAGGAGCCGCCCCGCTGTCGGGCGCCGCATCGTGTCAAAAAAGCCTGCCATTCTCACTATCCCGCCCTTTGGCCGCCGATATCCCTGCGATATCGTCTCGCCCCGGCATTTTCGGGGCAAATTTGGCGCGGCGGACGATAGGCGGCTGTCTTGGGGACTTCAAGCGACGGCTTGGCGCGGGGCGTTTGGTCTCTTCGATGAACTATATAGTCTTAACATAAAACTAATAAAAAATCGCGATAAAGCGGCCCTCAAATGTGACAAACGCGCCACAGGTGTGGGGAGAATCGTTCAACCGGGCGTCGATTTCTTGACCCCTTTTCCCGCCCCGTGTTTCTATACCGGTACCGCTTGGCAGGGGTCGTGTGGGGCTGCGTTTCGAGCCTCCCGCCTTCCGCCGTCGGGACAGGCCTTTGGTACGTACCAGTTTCTGATCAACGAGAGAGGGAGAATGATGAAAAAGCTTCTACTGGGATCGACCGCTCTGGTCGCCGGTGGACTGATGGCCGCCCCGGCCATGGCAGCTGACCCGATCAAGATCGGCGTCGGCGGCTACTACCAGTTCTTCGCGCTGGCCGGTTCCGTCGAGGGCGTCTACGCTCCCGATGGATCGTCCCTGCAATACAAGGGTCTTCAGCTCATCCAGGAAGGTGAAATCCATTTCATCGGCCAGTCGAAGCTGGATAACGGCACCACGGTCGGTCTGACCGTCGAGCTGGAAGGCTGGAACACCGCGTCGTCCCAGACCTCGTCCAGTCCGCCGGGCTCGGTCCGGCAGATCGACGAAGCGTTCCTGTTCGCCTTCGGCGACTGGGGCCGCCTCGAAGTCGGTTCGCGCGACCAGGCGTCCTACCGCATGTACTACGGCGCGCCGTCGGCGCTGCTGGGCTGGGGCTTCTTCCAGCACAACACGAACTTCAGCTGGACTTCGGGCGCCATGCAGGCCAACCCGGCGCTGGGTGCGGCGACCTTCTTCACCATCGGCGGTCAGTTCCAGGACGTGAACCGCGTGAACTACTTCACGCCGCGCTTCTACGGCCTGCAGGTCGGTGTCGGCTACGCGCCGAAGATCAACATCGCGCCGAACGGGCTGCTGGCTGCCGGCCTCATTGGCCCTGGCCCGACCACGGCGGCGGCCGGCGTGTGCGGCTTCAACGACGCGACGACGGCGAGCAACTGCCCGACCAACGACAACTCGTGGCAGGACGTGTTCGACGTCGGCGCCAACTACCTGAACAAGTTCGGTGACGTCACCGTCGCCCTGTTCGGTTCCTGGATGTACGCGAGCTTCGTGCCGTCGTTCAACCAGGTGGCGACCTCCAACGCCAACCTGATCTCCGGTTCGAACTTCACCAACTGGAAGCAGTGGGTGATCGGTGCCCAGTTCGGCTTCGCCGGCTTCACCATCGGCGCGTCGTACGGCTGGGACAACAACGGCCTCGGCGGCAACTACTACACCGGCGCCGACAGCGACAGCCGCAAGGTCGCGGTCGCGGCGATGTACGAGACCGGCCCGTGGCAGGCCTCGTTCGGTTGGGGCCATGTCAACACCGACAACGGCAACGGCGCGCAGTCGCTGCGGACGGTCGGCATGGGCGGCACCTCCGGTCTGGCTTTCGGACCGGCGGCGGGCGTGCCCAGCACGAGCGTCTATTTCGGCACGAACCCTGCCGCTGGTGCGGCCACGTTCGGCGGCTACGTTGCGGACAAGTTCGAGCTCGGCGTGAACTACGCTCTCGGACCCGGCATCAAGCTGGTCGGCGGCGGCATCTACTGGAACGTGACCGGCCCGGTCAACGGCACCTCGGGTCAGTCCTGGGCGGCCATGCTGGGCATGGACCTGCGCTTCTAGTCGCAGGACACGCGAACCTTCGGAAAGAGCGGGCGAAAGCCCGCTCTTTTCATTTGGGCCTTTTGCGGCCGACGAGATTGACGAACAGGGTCGGCAGGTAGGTGCGCGACACCGGCAGCCGCTCGGTCGCCTGGCGGGCGAGCAGGGCGCGGTTGTCCTCGTGGTCGAGCACCAGCTGGAACAGGCCGCGCTCGACCGCGCCGGCCTCGGCCTCGAGCGCCAGCCGGCCCTCGCGCTCCAACCGATAGGCGACGTCGAGGCCGACATCGCCGCCGCTGTAGAACGCGCTCAGGATCTCGAGCTGCCCGAACAGCAGCCCCAGGCCGCGCAGGGAGAACCGCCAGTAGTCGTCGGGCGCTGCGTGGAAGGCCTGCGACCACGGGGTCGCGACATAGGCCAGCCCGCCGTCGCGCAGCAGCGCCTCGATGTTGCGCGCCGCCCGCTGCGGCTCGGGCGTGTGCTCCAAGACATGGCAGCACACCACCAGGTCGAACGCCTCGCCGCCCAGTGCCGTCGCGATGGTGCGCGGCGCGGCGCAGATGTCGAGCCGATGGTCGACGTTGCTGCCCTCGGCGAGGTCGATGCCGACGAAGCGGGCGCGCGGGCCGAAGCGGCGGCCGATCACGCTGCGCCAGTTCAGTTCATTGCGATCCGCCACCGATGCGCGCGATCCCACCTGCAGCACCCGCGGCGCGCGGCGGCCGGCGGTTTCGGCGACCAGGTCCAGGAGGCGCTCGACCTCGCGCCCGACGGTCGTGCCGACGATGCGCAGCTCCCCCTTGCGCGGGGGCGGCGGCGCGTCGCCGGCAGCGGTCATTCGCGCACCACGACGATGTGCATGCGCCGAGGGCCGTGGGCGCCGAGCTCCATCGCCTGCTCGATGTCGCCGGTGCGCGACGGGCCGGTGATGGTGTTCACCGTGCGCGGCATGGTGTTCTTGCCGTAGCGGGCGCGCAGGAGCGCCCAGACGTCCTCGTAGCCGGACACGATGTCGGCCTCGCGCAGCACCACGACATGGGTGTCGGGCAGCAGGTTGAGCGACACCGGATGGTCGGGCCCCGAGGTCATCACCAGGGTGCCGGTCTCGGCGATCGCGGCGAAGGCGCCGGTGATCGACACCTGGTCGCTCGCCTCGGCGCGGCCGCGGCGCAGGCTGAGCATCTTCTGGCTCGCCCAGTCGTAGCCGTCGAGCAGCGGCGAGGGCGCCATCGCCGCGGCGGCCGGCAAGTTGTTGCGGGCAAGGTAGCTCGACACTTCGGCCGGCACCTCGGGCGCCGCGACGCGGGCGACGGTCGCGTTGTTGGCTTCGGCCCATTGGCAGAACAGCGCGACCTTTTCGGGCTGGGGCAGCTGCGCCCGCGCGACCACGGGCCCGTGCGGCGGGTCGGCCAGGCGCTGGTCGACGGCGGTGCGGGCTGCGCCGCTGAGCTCGCCGCGATGCAGCGAGCGGCGGATGCCGTTCAGGATCTGCGAGCGGGCGTCGCTCATGCCCGGGTCCTGCTGCGCTGGCGGGCCCATTGGCTATGGAAGGTGCCGCCGGGCTGCGGCGCCGGCAAGTCGCGGAACCGCGTCCAGCCCGAAGCAAGCGGCAGGCTGCGGTAGCGACCTTCGACCTTGCCGAAGGTCGCCAGCATGCGATTGGCAAGCTGCGTCAGCCGGCGATAGAGCTTGGGCCGCCGCGCCAGGAAGGACCATAGCGCCAAGCCCTGGCGCACCGCCCTGGGCGTCAGGTGCTGCTCGAACTCGCGCTCGCGCCAGTGCCGCATCAGGCCGGGGAGCGGGATGCGCACCGGGCACACGCTCTCGCAGCGGCCGCAGAAGGTCGAGGCGTTGGGCAGGTTGCCGGCCTCCTCGACGCCGATCAGCTGCGGGGTCAGCACCGCGCCGATCGGCCCGGGATAGACCCAGCCATAGGCGTGGCCGCCGATCGCGCCATAGACCGGGCAGTGGTTCATGCAGGCGCCGCAGCGGATGCAGCGCAGCATGTCCTGCATCTTGGTGCCGAGCACCGAGGAGCGTCCGTTGTCGAGGATGACCACGTGATACTGCGACGGCCCGTCGAGATCGCCGTCGCGCTTGGGCCCGGTGTTGAGCGTCGTGTAGGCCGACGATTCCTGCCCGGTCGCCGAGCGCGCCAGCACGCGCAGCAGCACCGCGGCATCCTCCAGCGTCGGGATCACCTTCTCGATGCTGGCCAGCACGATCTGCATCCTGGGCAGCGTGTTGGAAAGATCGGCGTTGCCCTCGTTGGTCACCAGCATCGACGAGCCGGTCTCGGCGACCAGGAAATTCGCGCCGTTCAATCCGACATCGGCCTCGAGGAACTTCTGCCGCAGCACGTAGCGCGCCTCGGCGACGAGATCGTTGCGCTCGGTCAGCCGCTTGGTGAAGCCGAGCGCCTTGTGATGCTCGTAGAAGGTGTCGGCGACCTGGTCCTTGGTGAGATGCACCGCCGGCGCGATGATGTGGCTCGGCGGCTCGTGCCGCAGCTGGATGATGTATTCGCCGAGATCGGTCTCGATCGGCGCGATGCCGAGCGCTTCGAGATGGTCGTTGAGGCCGATCTCCTCCGACACCATCGACTTCGACTTGGCGATCGTCTTCGCGTCGACGCTCTTGCACAGGTCGGCGATGATGCGCTGTGCGTCCTCGGCGGTCGGCGCCCAGTGCACGTGCCCGCCCAGCGCAATCACCTTGCGCTCGAACTCCTCGAGGTAGAAGTCGAGGTTGGCCAGCGTGTGGTTCTTGATGTCGCGCGCGCGATCGCGCAGCGCCTCGAACTCGGGCAGCCGCTCGGCCGCCTGCCGCCGCCGCTCGGAGAAGCCGACCTTCAGCTTGCTGAGCGAGTCCTGCAGGTTGGGATCGACCAGCGCCTCATGGGCGTTGTGCTTGAAGTCGCGCGCCGTCGATTGCATCAGCGCTCGCCTTCTCCGATCGCATGCCGATCGCCCATGCCGGCCAGCACTTCGGCGACGTGGCGGACTTTGATCGGACGGCCTTCGCGCTGCAGCTTGCCGGCCATGTTCATCAGGCAGCCGAGGTCGCCCGCCAGCAGCGTGCCGGCGCCGGATGCCGCGACGTCGCCGGTCTTCTCGCCGACCATCGCATTGGAGATTTCGGGATACTTGACGCAGAAAGTGCCGCCGAAGCCGCAGCATACTTCCGGCGTCCTCATCTCGCGCAACCTCAAGCCCTCGACCGAGCCGAGCAGCGTGCGCGGCTGCTGCTTGACGCCCAGTTCGCGCAGGCCGGAGCAGGAATCGTGATAGGTCACCGTGCCGTCGTAGCGCGCCGCGACCCTGGTGACGCCCAGCACGTCGACCAGGAACGCCATCAGCTCATGGCAACGGCCGGCGAAGGTCTCGGCGCGCGCCTTCATCTTCGGATCGTCGTCGAACAGGCCGGGATAGTGATGCGACAGCATGCCGGCGCACGAGCCCGAGGGCGCCACCACGTATTCGTAGCCTTCGAAGGCGGCGATCACCTGCGCGGCGATCGCCTTGGTGCTGGCGCGGTCGCCGGAATTGTAGGCGGGCTGCCCGCAACATACCTGTAGCGGCGGCACCTCGACGATGCAGCCGGCATCCTCGAGCAGCTTCACCGCGGCGAAGCCGACGGAGGGCCGGAACAGGTCGACAAGGCAGGTGACGAACAGCGCGACGCGGCGGGGAGGCGAACTGGACACGCCAGCCACAATGGCACTAGCCGCGGTTGGGTACCAGTACGATGGCCTGGCCGGAGCCCACCATGCGGCCGGCCCAATCGGCCGCCCGGGCACCGCCGCCGAAGAACACGTCGCCGCGCGCCGGGCCCTTGATCGCGGCGCCGGAATCCTGGGCGATCATCAGCCGGCGGAAGATTTCGAGCTGGCCCGGCTTGCCGGCGACCGGCCGCTGGGTGTCGATCCAGATCGGCGTGCCGTAGGGCGTGAAGGCGGTGTCGACGGCGAGGCTGCGTTGCGCGGTGAGCGCCACGCCCTGCGAGCCGGCGGCGGCCGCGGTGCGGGTGTCCTTGAAGAAGATGTAGCGCTCGTTCTTGCGCATCACCTCGCGCCCATCCTGCGGGTTGCGCTTCAGCCAGTCGCGGATCGCCGGCCAATTGACCTCGTCGCGCCGCATCACGCCCATGTCGGCCAGCACCCCGCCGATCGCGGTGTAGGGCCGGTTGTTCGACCCGTCGAAGCCGATCGACAGCACGCCGCCCTCGGCGAGATGGATGCGGCCGCTGCCCTGCACCTGGACCTCGAACAGCGCGACCGGATCCTGCACGTAGGCGATCTCCAGTCCCTTGCCCTTGAGCGCGCCCTGCTCGATCTCGGCGCGCGTGTAGTACGGGCCGTCGCCGAGATCGGATGGCCGGCGATAGACCGGCACGGTGAAGATGCGTGATGGCACGCGGCTGCCGCGCATCTCGGGCTCGAAGTAGCCGGTGAACTTGCCCGGCGCCTGCACCACCAGCGGCCGGAAATTCTCCTCGAAGAAGCGGCGCGCGGCGGGGCTGTCGCCGTCCTTGATGCCTGACGCCGCGGTGCAGATCGTCTTCCACTCGGCCGCAGTGACGATCTTCTCGCCGCCGTCGGTGACGATCTTCGTCTCCGGTCCTGCGGTCAGCCTGGGGCACGACTTGCGAAAGGCAACCAGCGCCTCGCCCTGGCGATCCTCGTTCCAGCCCGGGATCTCGTTGAACGAGATCGGCGCCATGCGGACCTTGTTGTCCACGGCGCTGCCGCTGGTGCCGGCACAAGCCGACAGCAGGCCGGCGGCAGCAATCAGCACGCCACTGGCCAGAACGCTCCAGCGCATCCTGATTACAGCCTCCCCTAGCCTTCGCTTTCGGTCTTGATCAGCAGCCAGTTGGGATCACTGGACTTGGTGTCGCGACGGAAGGTCCAGAGATCGACCACCTTCTGCACTTCGTTGGGATTGCCGTCGGCGATCTGGCCTTCGGCGTTGCGCACGACGTTGATCTGCTCGCTGACGAACCGGACGGTGACCTCGGCGTAGCTGCCCTGCATCTCGGCGTTGGCGATGTCGGACGCCTCGAAGCCGATCAGGGTCGTCTCGGCCTTCTCGCGCCGCTCGGCGCGGCCGCGGATCGCCGCTTCGAAGCTCGAGAAGGTCTGCGGGTCGAGCAGCTGGCGCAGCGGGCCGGTGTCGCCCTTGGCGAAGGCCTCGACGATGGCGGTGAAGGCCGAGCGCGCGCCTGCCGCGAAGCCGATCGGCTCGAAGCTCGGGTCGACGCCGCGGATCGCGGCGACGCCGGCGGCCGCATTCGGCATCACCGTCGAGCGGATGCCGCCCGGCGCATTGACCGCCTGCGACGACCGCGACATGTCCTTGGGCAGCGGAATGACGTTGTCGTTGCCCGACGGCGCATCGCCGAGGCGCGGCTGGCCGCTCGGAGTCGGTGGCGGCGCTGGCGGCGTGAACGGATCGCGCGCCGGCGGACGCTCATTGCCGGTTCGCTTCCCCAGCACCGAACGCAGCCGCAGGATCAAGAAGATCGCGACCAGGCCGATCAGGATGATGTCGTAGTTATTACCCACGATGGCGCTCCGGCAACCCGCCGCTCTAACTTGCCAAGTTACATAGGCCCCGAATGGGGAAAGGGCAAGGCAACCACCGAAAGCACATTCCCGCAGGCAATGTGCCCTGTTGGACCGACCGTCAACCGCTCAAGCCCGCATTTTACTGCTTCTCGAGCCACAGGCTGGTCGACATCGCCTCCTGCGGCATCGGCAGGCGCGCGACCGCCGACTGCGCCAGTCGCGCAGCTAGCCGCTGGCGCGCCCACACGCTGGAGAACAGCGGCGTGTAGGCGCCGGTGGTCATCAGCGGCAGCACGCCCTGCTGCTCGTTGTAGGCACGCCAGCCCCAGACCGGCGGATAGTCGAACGGCAGGAAAATATCGTGGATGTGAACGATCACGCCGGCCGGCAGCCGCGGCAGCACGCGATTGAGCAGCAGGTCGACGTCGCTGCCCGGCATCAGGATGTGGCTGGAATCGATGAACAGCACGTCGCCGCGGCCGAGCCGGTCGAACAGCTCGAGCGGCGCCGCCTGCACCGTCGACGGCACGACCTGCACGCCCGGCAGGCCGGCGATGTCGGCCCGCGGCGCCGGATCGATCGCCAGGATCTCGCCCATGCCGCCCAGCGCCTTGGCCAGCACGCGGGTCGAATGGCCCGAGCCCACCTCGATCAGGTGCTGCGGCTTGCGATCGCGCATCAGGGCGTACGCCGCCGCCGCGTCGAGCGAGGGGAACCAGGCCTGGTTGAGCAGGCCGTGCATGGCCTCGAGCGTCGCGGCATGGCTGTCGATCAGCGCGACCACCGCGTCGAACGCCGCCGCCTTGCCGTCGAACAGGGCTTCGATCGCCGGATAGGGCGGCTGCGCGCCGGGCGGCGGCAGCAACGGCGCATAGCGGTGGGGGATGAACCAGCCGCGCGGCGTCAGGCTGAGCACGGTCGGCAGGCCGAGCACCAGCCGGCGCCAGCGTCCCCGCAAGCTGAGCGACCGCTTCACGACGCCCCTTTCATGGAGGGGCGGATCATGGCGCCAGGGTCAGGCCTTCGTGCGCCACCAGCACGCGCGGCAAGCCGCCCGGCACGGTGCCGGGACGCATCGCCGCCGCCTCGCGCGCGACATCGTCCATGAAGGCGTCGCCATGGCTGGGATCGTGATGGAAGATCGCGAGCGTGCCGACGCCGGCGGCGTCGGCGACACGCACGCCCTGCTGCCAGGTTGAATGGCCCCAGCCCTTGTAGCGGTCGTACTCCGCGTCGGTGTAGCTCGAATCGTAGATCATGACGTCGGCGCCGCGGCACAGCTCGACGATGGTCATGTCGATCTCGCCCGGCCGATGCTCGGTGTCGGTGATGTAGCAGATCGACTTGCCGCCGTGCTCGATGCGGTAGCCAGTGGCGCCGTTGGGATGGTTGAGCGGCGCGGTGCTGAGCTGCACCGGCCCGCACATCAGGTGATCGCCCGACTTGAACTCGATGAAGCCCACCTTCGCCTTGAAGATCTCGAGGGTCACCGGATAGATCGGGGCCTGCATCAGGTTGCTCACGACCTTCTTCAGCGTGTACGGCGCCTCGAGATGGCCGGCCCACATCCGCACCGAATTGCGCTCATCGAACAGCGGCGCGAAGAAGGTGAGGCCGGCGAGATGGTCGAGATGCGTGTGCGTAAAGTAGATGTCGATGTCGAGCGGCGCCAGCCGGGCGAGCTCCAGTCCAAGGGCACGGATGCCAGTCCCGGCATCGAAGATCAGGCGGCGGCTGCCGGCACTGACTTCCAGGCACGACGTGTTGCCGCCGTAGCGGGCGTATTCCGCACCGGAACAGGAAATAGAGCCTCGCACACCCCAGAATCGGACTTTCAGACCCTCGGCCACTCGCTTTCCTCGGACAGATCGCTTTCCTCGAACATTCCCCTCGTCACAGGCCACAGCGAACGCCGCGCGTCAACGATGGTTGATGACCGTTTGGCCGCGTTCCTTTGGCCAAGATCTTGCGTCATATGGCGAGTGGAGCAGGCCGGAGGGGGCCGGGGAAAGCAGTATTCCTGCAGCATCTGACACAATTCGTTCCCCAGCGGATGGCGTTGCAGGTGCAGTCAAAGGGGGTAATACTTTCGCCATGGAAATCGCCAATCAAGGCAACGGGCCCGGCCTCGCGCAGCAACCGCCGCGCACGGCCAAGTTCGCCATCGGCCAGGTGGTGAAGCACCGGGTTTATCCATTTCGTGGGGTGATCTTCGACGTCGATCCGGTGTTCTCGAACACCGAGGAGTGGTTGGCGTCGATTCCCGAAGAGGTCCGGCCGCGCCGCGACCAGCCGTTCTACCACCTGCTGGCCGAGAACGCGCAGACCACCTATGTGGCGTACGTTTCTGAACAAAACTTGCTGGCGGACGAGACCGGCAAGCCGGTGTCACACCCGCAGGTCCCACATTTCTTCAAGGAACTGAAGCGCGGCCACTACGTCAGCCGCGACCGGGCCCTTCACTAGTCTTCTCGACCGCGAGCCGGAGGGTCGCGGTCCAGAAGAGCTTGAGCGATCTGATCGACGGTCGCGGTCCAGCCGACGATCGCGCCCTGGGCGCGGATCATGTCGAGCGCCGCTTTCTTGAATTCCGGGAAATAGCTTTCGGTCCCGTCCTCGGCCAGCAGGCAGTCGAAGCCGCGGTCGTTGGCCTCGCGCATCGTGGTCTGCACGCAGACCTCGGTGGTGACGCCGGCGAAGACGAGATGCGTGATCTTCTTTTCGGCGAGGATCTCGCCCAGCGGCGTGGCGTGGAAGGCGCCCTTGCCCGGCTTGTCGAGCACGATCTCGCCCGGCGCCGCCGCCAGCTCGGGCACGGTGTCGGCGCCCGGCTCGCCCGAGATCAGGATGCGGCCCATCGGGCCCGGATCGCCGATGCGCATAGACGGCTTGCCGCGCCGGTGCTTGGCCGCGGGCAGGTCCGACAGGTCGGGCTTGTGGCACTCGCGGGTATGGATGATCGGCAGGCCGGCGGTGCGGAAGGTCTCGATCAGCCGTGCCACCGTGGGCACGATCTTCTTCAGGAGCGTGACGTCGTTGCCCAGCGCCGCGCCAAAGCCGCCCGGTTCGATGAAGTCGCGCTGCATGTCGATTACGATCAGCGCGGTGTGCGCCGGATCGAAGGGGAAAGCGAACGGCTGTGCGGCAATGGTCTTCATCAATGACCTGCCATGGCGCGGCCAATCGCGCCGACATCGGCTTGAGCGGCCTGCGTCTGCAGCGCCAGCTTGCCGTCGAACATCACCACGATGCGGTCGGAGAGCTGCAGGATCTCGTCGAGGTCCTCGCTGACCAGCAGGACGGCCGCGCCGCGATTGCGCGCTTGCACGATGCGGGCGCGGATCTCGGCCACCGCCGCGAAGTCGAGCCCGAAGCAGGGATTGGCGACGATCAGCAGGTCGCCTTCGCTGGAGAGCTCGCGCGCCAGCACCGCGCGCTGCACGTTGCCGCCGGATAGCGCCTTGATCGGCGCATCGGGGCCGGGCGTCTTCACGCGATAGGCCTCGATCAGCCGGCGCGCCACGTCGCGCATCGGCGCCCGCCTGAGGCGCACGCCGTCGGGCGAAGCCGGCGCCTGGTCGAACGAGCGCAGCGCCATGTTCTCGGCCACCGACATCTCGGCGACGCAGGCGTTGCGCAGCGGCTCCTCGGGCAGGCAGGCGATCCTGTGGCGGATCATCTCCGGCCGTGTCGCGGTGTAGCGCTCGCCATGGACCTTCATGACGCCGGCCTCGGCGTGACGCTGGCCGGCCAGGGTCTCGACCAGCTCGCGCTGGCCGTTGCCGCTGACGCCCGCGACGCCGACGATCTCGCCGGCATGGATGTCGAGCGACAGCACGTCGACCGCGAGCTGGCCGACCGTATTGGCGACCGACAGGCCCTCGATCTGCAGCACGGTCTTGCCGGCCGCACGCTGCTCGCGCTCGACGGTCGCGCGGGTCTCGCGGCGGCCGACCATCATCTCGGCCATGGTGTCGTTGTCGAGCTCCGACACCGGCCGCGTGCCGACCAGCTTGCCGCGGCGCAGCACGGTGACGGTGTCGCAGAAGGCATTCACCTCCCGGAACTTGTGGGTGATGGTGACGATGGTCAGCACCAGCTCGCGCGTCATCTGCTTCAGCGTCGACAGCACCTCGTCGGCCTCGTCGGGCGTCAGCACCGAGGTCGGCTCGTCGAGGATCAGCAGGGTGCGCTTGAGATAGAGCTGCCGCAGGATCTCGGCCTTCTGCTTCTGGCCGGCCGCGAGGTCGGCGACCGGCAGGTCGAGCGGCACGGTGAAGGGTGTGGTGTCGAAGAAGTCCTTCAGCCGCTGGCGCTCGACGGTCCAGTCGATCACCGACGGCAGGTGCTTGCGGGAGAGCACGAAGTTCTCCAGCACCGTCATGTTCGGCACCAGGGTGAAGTGCTGGTAGACCATGCCCAGCCCCAGCTCGTGCGCCTGTTTCGGATGGTTGATGACGACCTGCCGGCCGTTCAGCAGGATCTCGCCTGCGTCGGCGGCGTAATAGCCCATGGCGCATTTCACGAGCGTGCTCTTGCCCGCGCCGTTCTCGCCCAGCAGCGCATGGAAGGCGCCCGGCACGATCTTCACCGACACCTCGTCGAGCGCCGCCAACCCGCCGAAACGCTTGGAGAAACCGATCAGCTCGAGGGAGGGCGCGTTCATCCGCCCCTCCTCATGATAGCGCCTCGATGACGGCGGTGGAGTTGGCGACGGCGCCGAACACACCGCCCTGCATCTCGACCATCTTCAGCGCGGCGGCATGATTGCCGGCGTCGGTGGCGCCGGTGCAGTCCTCCAGGATCAGGCATTCGAAGCCGCGGTCGTTGGCCTCGCGCATGGTGGTGTGGACGCAGACGTCGGTGGTGATGCCGGTCAGCACGAGATTGGCGATGCCGCGGGTGCGCAGCATCAGCTCGAGATCGGTGGCGCAGAACGAGCCCTTGCCGGGCTTGTCGATCACCGGCTCGCCGGCTGCGGGCGCGAGCTCGGGAATGATCTCCCAGCCCGGCTCGCCGCGCACCAGGATGCGGCCGCACGGACCGGGATCGCCGATGCCGGCTCCGATCTGCCGGCTGCGCCAGCGCTTGTTGGCCGGCAGGTCGGAGAGGTCGGGACGATGGCCCTCGCGGGTATGGATGACGTGCCAGCCCGCCTTGCGCGCGGCGGCCAGCAGCTTCTTCAGGGGCTCGATCGGCGCGCGCGTGAGCGACAGGTCGTAGCCCATCTTGTCGACATAGCCGCCGACCCCGCAGAAGTCGGTCTGCATATCGATGATGATCAGCGCGGTGTTCTCGGGCCGCAGGTCGCCGTTCCACGGCCACGGGTAGGGATGGGATTTGACGTGCATGGTCCCCTCAACTCCTCATCGCACCGCGCCCAGCTCGCCGGGCGCGCCGCGCAGCGCGCGTTCGGGCGAGCAGGTCGCGATCATCAGGCCGAGCGTGAGCACGTAGGGCGCGGCGCTGAACAGATAGTAGCCCTCGGTGATGCCGACCGATTGCAGCGCCGGGCTGATCGCGCCGGCGGCGCCGAACAGCAGCGACGCCCACAGGCAGCGGATCGGGTCCCAGCGCGCGAAGATCACCAGCGCCACGGCCATCAGGCCCTGGCCGCTCGACAGGCCCTCGTTCCAGCTCCCCGGGTAATAGAGCGACAGGAAGGCGCCGCCGACACCGGCGAAGGCGCCGCCGATCGCGGTCGCGATCAGACGCACGCGGCCGACCGGCACGCCCATCGCCAGGGCGGCATCGACGCTTTCGCCCGCGAGCCGCACGATCAGGCCCCAGCGCGTGTTCTTGAGCGCCCAGGCCAGCGCGAAGGCCGAGACGATGCCGACGACGAAGAGATAGTTGACCTGCAGTGCCTGGCGGACCTGCGGGATGCCGCTCCACCAGCCGAGCTCGATGGCGCCGAGATTGGGCGCCTTGGGTTGGATGTACGGCTTGCCCAGGAAGAAGGCCAGGCCGGTCGCGAGCAGCATCAGGCCGATGCCGGTGGCGATGTCGTTGACCCGCGGGAGCTGGCAGATGCCGGCATGCAGCGCTCCGAGCAGCAGGCCGACACACGCCGCGACGAGCACGCCCAGCCAGGGCGAGCCGGTCGTCAGGGCGATCGCGTAGGCGCTCATCGCGCCCATCACCAGCGTGCCCTCGAGGCCGAGATTGATGCGGCCCGAGCGCTCGGTCAGGCATTCGCCGACGCTGACGAAGATGAACGGCGTCGAGACACGGATGGCGCCCGCCAGCATGGCGAGCGGCACGCCCCACAGGCCGAGCCCGCCATTCTCCATCAGGCGGCCTCCTTCGGTTTCCAGAGGCGGCCGTACAGCGTCTCGCTGGCCAGGATGGCGACGAAGAGGATGCCCTGCAGAACGACGACCGCCGCGTCGGGCAGGTCGAGCCGCCGCTGCAGCAGGCCGCCCGAGGCGCCGATGCCGCCCAGCAGGATCGAAACCGGGACGATCGCCAGCGGATGATGGCGCGCCAGGAACGACACCAGGATGCCGGAATAGCCGTAGCCGACTGCGAGCGAAGCGTTGGCGCGGCCGTGGATCGCCGCGACCTCGACCATGCCGGCGAGCCCCGCCATCGCGCCGCCGGCGCCGCAGGCCAGCAGCACGTAGCGGCCGACATCGAGGCCCATCATGCGCGCGGTCTTGGGGTTGCCGCCGATCACCTGCAGGGCGAAGCCCCAGGTGGTGAAGCGCATCCAGACATAGACGATCAGGCAGGCGACGATGCCGAGCACCAGACCCCAGTGCACGTCGGTGCCGGTGATGGTGCCGATCATGTTCTGGTCGCCGATCGGCCAGGTCGACGGCTTGTTGAGGCTCGACGGGTCGCGCAGCGGGCCCTCGACGAAATGGTTCATCAGGGCGATGGCGATGTAGGTCAGCAGCAGGCTCGAGATCGTCTCGTTGACGCCGCGCCATTGGCGCAGGGCACCGGCCAGCGCGATCCAGAGCCCGCCCACGATCATGGCGGCGACCGCCATCGCGAGCTGCACCACCGGCGCCGGCGCATCGATCACGGCAACGCCCGCCGCCGCCGCGGCGACGCCGCCCATCACCAGCGCCCCCTCGTTGCCGATGATGATCAGCCCCATCCGTGCCGGCAGCGCGGTGCAGAGCGCGGTCAGGATCAAGGGCGCAGCGCGCGTCAGCGTGTTCTGCCACGAGAACCAGGTGCCGAAGGCGCCCTGGTACATCAGCGCGAAGGCTTCCAGCGGATCGACGCGCGCGTAGATCGCCAGCAGCAGGCCGAAAAGCACCGCCGACGCCAGCAGAGCCAGCGTCGGGACGGCGATACGTTCGACGACGGCAGTCATAGCTGTCCTCCCCCGTCATACGGGGGAGGTGGCGCGGTAATCCGCGACGGAGGGGGAAAGCTACACCACGTCTGTGGCCTTCCCCCTCCGTCGGCGTAAGACGCCGACACCTCCCCCGTATGACGGGGGAGGGAGATACGCGTCATCGCCGAGGGCTCCTTACGACGTCGAGCCGACCACGCCCTCGACCAGGTAGTTCATGCTTTCGAGCTTGGGCTCGGTGATGACATAGGACGTGCCGGCCGGGATGACCGTGTTGCCCTTGTTGTCCTTGAGCGCGCCCTTGTAGATCGCCAGGCTGCCGTTGAGGATCGCGGTCTTGGCTGCGTCGGCCTTCTCCTTGGCCGCCGCCGACACCGCCGGCCCGTAGGCCGAGGTGCGGACATAGCCTTCCTTGAGGCCGCCGCGCACGAAGTTCTCCAGCGGCTTGTTCGCCTTCAGCGATTCGACGAAGCCGACATAGACGCGCTCCCAGTTCCACTCGGCGCCGGTCAGGTAGCCCTTGGGCGCGAGCTTGGCCTGGTTGCAGTGATAGCCGCAGGTGAAGATGCCGGCGCGCTCGGCCGTCTCGATCACCACCTTCGGCGAATCGACATGGCAGGCCACGGCGTCGACGCCCTGGGCGATCATCGAGTTGGTGGCCTCGGCCTCCTTCACGGGGAGCGCCCAGTCGCCGGTGAAGATGACCTGGGTCGTGATCTTCGGATTGACCGACTGCGCGCCCAGCGTGAAGGCGTTGATGTTGCGCAGCACCTGGGGGATCGGCTTGGCGGCGACGAAGCCCAGCTTGCCCGACTTGGTGGTCATGCCGGCGACGATGCCGGAGATGTACTGCGCCTCGTCGATGTAGCCGAAGTAGCTGCCGGTGTTCATCGGGTGCTTGCCCTCGGTCCACAGGCCGCCGCAGTGGCGGAACTGGATCTTCGGGTACTTGCCCGCGACCTTCAGCATGTAGGGGTCGAAGTAGCCGAACGACGTCGGGAACACGAGCGTCGCGCCGTCGAGGTTGATCATGCTCTCCATGGTCTTCTCGACGGCGACCGTCTCGGGCACCTTCTCTTCTTCCTGGACCTTCAGACCCGGCATCTTCTTCAGGATCGCGGCGGCCTCGGCGTGGGCCTGGTTGTAGCCGTAGTCGTCGCGCGGCCCGACATAGATGAAGCCGATCACCAGCGGCTTCTGCGCGTCGGCCCCGCCGGTCAGCCCGAGCGCCGCGGCCCCCGCCGCACCGCCCAGCAGCGCACGGCGGCCGATTGTGAACCTGTCGATCATTGCTCTCCCCCTCCGCGATGCCCCAGCCGCCGGTCGGCGGCTTACAAGGCGGTCAGCAAGGGGTGTGCCAGCGATTGGGACGGGGTTTTCGGGCCTTGGTGTATGCAATCCTGTTGCATTGCATTCTTTTTGGGCATCAACAGCCTTTTGGCACCCGATTTGTATGCAAACCGGCATGCAGGCAGACAACCCGACCCTCGCCGACAAACTCGCCGCGGCGATCGCCGACGGCATCCTCGACGGCCGGCTGAAGCCCGGCGAGCGGCTCGACGAAGCGGGGCTCGCCCAGTTTCACGGCGTGTCGCGCACGCCGGTACGCGAGGCGCTGCGCCAGCTCACGGCCAGCGGCCTGATCGACATGCGGCCGCGCAAGGGGGCGGTGGTGTCGAAGGCGACGCCGGAGCAGATCGAGAGCCTGTTCGTGGCCATGGCCGAAATGGAGGCGACTTGCGCGCGGCTGTGCGCGCTCAGCATGACGCCGATCGAGCGCCGCCGCCTGCAGGCGCGGCAGGAGCAGATGCTCGAGCTGGCCGAGGCCGGCGACCCCGATGCCTATTCCGATGCCAACGTCGCCTTCCATTCCACGATCTACGCCGGCGCGCACAACGCGCCGCTTGCCGACTATGCGATGAGCCTGCGCCGCCGCGTCGGACCGTTCCGCCGCGCGCAGTTCAGGATGCAGGGCCGGCTCCTGCGCTCCAACGAGGAGCACGGCGCCGTGGTGTGCGCCATCCTCGCCGGCGACGCGCCGGGCGCGCATGCCGCGATGCTGCACCACGTGAGCCTGGTCGAGGACGCGTATGAGGCGTTCAGCCTGTCATCCCGAGCGTAGCGAGGGATCTTTCCTGACCCGCAAGGATCCCTCGCTGCGCTCGGGATGACATGACCCTCAGTTCAGCGGGAACGGGAAGTACTTGGCGTTGAGCTGCTTGTAGGTGCCGTCGCTGATCATCTCGCCGAGCGCCTTGTTGAAGGCGTCGCGCAGCTTGATGTCCTCGCGGCGGATGCCGGCGGAGACGCCGACGCCCAGCGTCTGGGTGTCCTTGATGTCCTGGCCCATGATCTCGCAGCATTTGCCCTCGGGCTTCTGCGCCCACAGCCAGAGCTGCACCTTGTCGCCGAACACCGCGTCGACCTCGTCCTTCTCGAGTGCCGCGAGCGCGTCCTTCACCGTGGCGTAGCGCTTGATCTGGGCGGAGCGGCGGAAGCTCTTGTCGACCCAGTCGGCGTGCGTCGAGTCCTTCTGCACGCCGATCTTGCGGTTGCGCAGCAGCGCCGGCGGCCCGTCGAACGGCTGGCCCTTGGCGGCGATGAAGGCGCCGGGCGAGAGATAGTAGCGGCGCGACATGCCGAGCCGCCGCCGCCGCTCGCTGTTGACCTCGAGCGACGACATGACGATGTCGAACTTCTTCTCGAGCAGGCCCGGCACCAGGTCGTCCCACTTGACGGCGACGAACTCGCACTCGGCCTTCATGCGCATGCAGGACTCCTGTGCGATGTCCATCTCGAAGCCCGCCGGCAGGCCCTTGCGGTCGAGATAGTTGAACGGCGGATAGCCGCCCTCGGTCGCGATGGTGATCTTGAAGGTGGGCGGCGCGAACGGCGACTTGGGCGCCGGCGGCTTGGCGGGCTGCGGGGCCGCCTTCGGTGCCGGCTTCGGATGCTGCGGCTGCTGCGCGGACGCGGCCGCCGCCAGCGCCAGCACCGCCAGGGCCAACGCCAGCAGCCTCATGCGATCAGGCGCTCCAACAGGGCGTTCAGACGCTGCCGTCCGGCGGCGGTGGCCTTGAGATGGGTCGGGTCGATCTCGAGGAAGCCCGCCTCGACCAGCGGCGCGAGCTTCGCCATGCCCAGCGCCTCGACCGGATCGGTGCCGGCGACCGCCGCGAACAGCCCGCGGTCGATGCCGTCGCGGAGCCGCAAGCCCATCATCAACGCTTCCTCCACCCGATCGTGCCCCGCCACGACCGAGCTCTCGACCGTGGCATGACCTTTCGCCTCGACCTCGGCCAGCCAGTTCTCCGGCCCGCTCGTCCGTCGCGTCGCGCGCTTGGTGTCGGCTTCGGCGAAGCGGCCGTGCGCGCCCGGCCCGACGCCGACGTAATCCTGATAGCGCCAGTAGATCAAATTATGGCGGCATGCTGCGCCTTCCCGCGCGTGATTGGAAATCTCGTAGGCGGGCAGGCCGGCGGCTTCGAGTCGCGCCTGGGTTTCCTCGAACATCCGCGCCGCTTCTTCCTCGCCCGGCAGCACGAAGCCGCCGCGCTGGTGCTCGGCGAAAAAGCGCGTGCCGCGCTCGATGGTGAGCTGGTAGAGCGACAGATGCTCGCCGGCCAACGCCAGCGCCCGCTCCAGCTCGGCCAGCCACGCTTCGGTCGTCTGCCCCGGCCGGGCATAGATCAGGTCGAACGAATGGCGCGCGAAATGCCGGCGCGCGGTGTCGATCGCCGCCAGCGCGTCGTCGGCCGAGTGCTCGCGGCCGAGGAACCTCAGCGCCGCCGGATCGAGCGCCTGGACGCCCAGCGACACGCGGTTGACGCCGGCCTCGGCAAGTGCTGCGAACTTCGCGGCCTCGACCGAGGTGGGGTTGGCCTCCAGCGTGATCTCGACGTCGGGGGCGGTGTCCCAGAGCTGCTTCGTGCGGGCGATCAGCGCGCCCACCGTCTCGGGCTCCATCAGCGACGGCGTGCCGCCGCCGAAGAACATCGTCTCGACCCGGCGATCGGGCGGCGCCTCACGCGCGGCGTGCTCGAGCTCGGCGACGAGCGCCCGTTGCCAGCGTCCCTGGTCGATGCCCTCGCGCACGTGGCTGTTGAAGTCGCAATAGGGACACTTCGACTTGCAGAAGGGCCAGTGGATGTAGATGCCCAACGGAGCTGGGCGCGGCGTCATCGGAAACAGGCCTCGACCAGCTTGGCGAAAGCGCGGCCGCGATGGCTGATCGCGTTCTTCTCCGCCGTCGACATCTCGGCGTTGGTGCGCCCATCGCCGAACGGCTGGAAGCAGGGATCGTAGCCATGGCCTCCGCGGCCGCGCGGCGGCCACACGATGCGGCCGTCGAGCGTGCCGTGCACCAGCTCGACATGCTCGTCCGGCCAGGCCAGCGCCAGCACGCAATGGAAGGTGGCGCGCCGCTCGGCGTCGGTGTCGGGCACGCCGCGCTTCTTGAACTCGTCCTGGATGCGCTGCATGCCGACCATGGCCGAGCGCTGCGGCCCTTCCCAGTCGGCGGTGTAGACGCCGGGCTCCCCGCCCAGCGCATGCACGCTGAGCCCCGAATCGTCGGCCAGCGCCGGCAGCTTGGAGGCGCGGGTCGCGGCCAGCGCCTTGATGGCGGCGTTGGTCTCGAAGGTCGTGCCGGTCTCGGCCGGCGCGGGCAGGCCGAGATCGGCCATCGAGACGATCTCGACGCCGAAGCCCGACAGCATGGTGCGGAATTCCTCAGCCTTGCCGTGGTTGTGCGTGGCGACCACCAGCTTCGGCGAGGCGAAGCGGCGGGCCATCAGCTTTTGCCGATCGCCAGCCGCTGCAAACGCGTGAGCTCGACGACGCCCTTCTTGGCGAGCTCCATCAGCTCGACGAACTGAGCCTCGCTGAACGGATCCTTCTCGGCCGTGCCCTGGACCTCGACGATGCCGCCGTTGCCGGTCAGCACGAAGTTGGCGTCGGCCTCGGCCTTGGAATCCTCGTCGTAGTCGAGGTCGAGCACGGCGGCGCCTTCCCACAGGCCGCACGACACCGCGGCGACCTGGCCGGTGATCGGGTTGCCCGCGAGCTTGCCGTCCTTGATCAGCTTCTCGAAGGCGAAGTGCAGGGCGACCCACGAGCCGGTGATGCTGGCGGTGCGCGTGCCGCCGTCGGCCTGCAGGACGTCGCAGTCGATGTTGATCTGCCGCTCGCCCATCGCCGTGAGGTTGACCACCGCGCGCAGCGAGCGGCCGATCAGGCGCTGGATCTCCTGGGTGCGGCCCGACTGCTTGCCGCGCGCCGCCTCGCGGTCGGTACGGGTATGGGTCGAGCGCGGCAGCATGCCGTACTCGGCAGTCACCCAGCCGCGCGCGGTGTTGCGCATCCACGGCGGCACGCGCTCGTCGACCGAGGCGGTGCACAGCACATGGGTGTCGCCGAACTTGACCAGGCACGAGCCCTCGGCGTGCCGCGAGAATCCGGGCTCGAGCGAAACCTTGCGAAGCTGATCGGCGGCGCGGCCGGAGGGACGCATTTACTCACTCCTGAACATCGGGACAGGGGCTTATGGGCCCCCGACAGGCAGGGAGCAAGCCGGTCAACCGGGCCGAATCATCCAGCCTTTGCGCCGGTAGCCGTCCCGGATCATGCGGATCATGGTGTTGGCCTGGACCAGGATCAGGGTCGGCATCATGGCCACCATGACTAGGGCCCAGATCTTGGTCGGGATCGGGACCTGCGGCATCGAGCTCACGAATCCGAAGCCGAAGAAGACGACGGCGTAGACGATGTTGTAGGCGAGGGCTTTCCAGAAGAGCTGCGGGAAGCCCTTGCGCCAGACATAGAAGGCGCCGAACAGACCCGCCCACAAGTACGACCAGCCGCCGATATCGACGGTGGCCTCAGTCCTCGGATGTTCGAAACGATAGCCCCCAAACACGCGAAAATCATACTACGGCGTGCACAAGACGGGCCAGCGATGCGTTGACCCTGCCGCCTGCAGTTCCTAGATTTTTGCCATGGCACTTCATCGCCTTGGGATACCGGCCGGCACCGTCCCCGACGGCTCGCCGGTCCAGCGCCAAGCCACGGTCGCCGAGCTCAACGAGCGGGCGCGCGAGGTCCTGCGACTGGTCGTCGAAAGCTACGTCGAAACCGGCGAACCCGTCGGCTCGCGCTCGCTGACCCGCAAGATCACCGAGACGCTGTCGCCGGCCACGATCCGCAACATCATGGCCGACCTGCAGGACCTCGGCCTGCTCTACGCGCCGCATACCTCGGCCGGACGATTGCCGACGGAAGCGGGGTTACGGCTGTTCGTTAACGGCCTGCTTGAAGTCGGCAACATCTCCGAGCAGGAGCGCGAGAGCATCGAGGCGCGCTGTGCCGCCGCCGGCCGCAGCATGAATGAAGCGCTGGAGCAGGCGACCAGCCTGCTGTCCGGCCTGTCGCGCTGCGCCAGCGTGGTCATGGCGCCCAAGACCGAGCAGCCGCTGAAGCACATCGAGTTCGTGAACCTCGGCCCCGGCCGGGCGCTGGTCGTCACCGTCACCCAGTCGGGTCAGGTCGAGAATCGGCTGATCGACACGCCGGTCGGCATGCCGGCCTCGGTCCTAGTCGAGGCGAGCAACTACCTGAACGCGCGGTTGTCGGGCCGCACCTTCGACGACACCCGCCGGGTGATCCTCGAAGACCTCAAGCTGAAGCGCGCCGAGCTGAACGATATCACGGCGCGCGTGATCGAATCCGGGCTGGCGACCTGGGCCGGCGAGCCGGGCAGCGCCCTGATCGTGCGCGGCCAGGCGCGGCTCCTCGAGGACATCACGGCGATCGCCGATCTCGAAAGGGTGCGCCAGTTGTTCGATGCGCTGGAGCGCGGCGAGAGCTTCGCGCGGCTGCTCGAACTCGCCAACGTGGCGAGCGGCGTGCAGATCTTCATCGGAGCCGATAATCCGTTGTTCGCCAACACCAACTGCTCGATGGTGGTGGCGCCGTTCCGCGATTCACAGGAACGTATCCTGGGCGCAATAGGCGTGATCGGCCCGACGCGGCTCAACTACGCCCGCATCATCCCGCTGGTCGACTACACCGCGCGCACGATCGGGCGGATGGTCGGTTGATTGTCGTCCTGAGCGAAGCGAAGGACCTCATCGCCGCTTGCAACCGGCATGAGATCCTTCGCTACGCTCAGGATGACAGAGTCACCAATCCTGTTCGTCGAAATCCTCGAACGGCTTCATGTCGTCGTCCTCGTCGCCGGCGCGCGGCTTTTCCTCCGCGGCTGACAGCGCGTGGACGTTCACCCTGGTCTCCGGTCCGATCAGCGTGACCAGCTCGAGCAGGTCGGCGCGGGCGAAGGCGACGCAGCCCCAGGTCGGGCCCATGTCGTCCCGGGCGATGTGCAGGAAGATCGCGCTGCCCCATTCGCCCTCGGGCGGGTCGTCGTTGTAGCCGACCACGACCAGCAGGTCGTACAGCCCGTCCTCGCGCCACATCGTCTCGTGGCTCCATTCGTTCGGGATGCGGACCAGCCGGTTGTAGGCGGGCGAGCGCGGGTCGTCGCACCAGCCGTCATGCTCGCCGATCGGCCGGGCCGGCAGGCGGATCTTGGGCAGCACCAGCCGGTCGTTGCGGAAATAGACGTGGCGCAGCGGGTAGGCGCCTGCAGGCGTGGCGCCGTCGCCCTCGACCTTGTCCTCGCGCACGCCGCCTGCACCGACGACACAACGCCAGCGCCGCTCGCCCAGGGTGGCCCAGGCGAGGCTGGAATCGGCCGAATCGACTTGGACGATCAGGGCAGAGGGCAGCACGTCGGACATTGAATCAGGCTCCTGCCGCCTTCATAAAGGCCGGCGCCAAAGGGAGAAAGTGATGGGTTATGTCGTCAAGGCGCCGGCCATCGTCGGCGTCCCGGTCCATGGAAGCTCCGACCTGTTCCCGGTCCGCCGCATCTTCTGCGTCGGCCGCAACTACGCCGCCCATGCCCGCGAGATGGGCCACGATCCGGACCGCGAGCCGCCCTTCTTCTTCAGCAAGCCGGCCGACGCCATCGTGCTCGCCGCCGATCCCAAGAACCCCGCCAGGATCCCCTATCCGCCGGCGACCAAGAACCTGCACCACGAGATGGAGCTGGTGGTCTGCCTGAAGTCGGGCGGCGCCGACATCCCGGTCGACAAGGCGCTCGACCATGTCTTCGGCTACGCCGTCGGCCTCGACATGACCCGCCGCGACCTGCAGAACCAGGCCAAGGACATGGGCCGCCCGTGGGACATGGGCAAGGGCTTCGACAACTCCGCCCCGATCGGCATCATCTATCCGGTGAGCGAGGTCGGCCACATCGACAAGGGCACCATCCAGCTCGACGTCAACGGCAAGACCCGCCAGAAGTCCGACCTCAACGCGCTGATCTGGAGCATTCCCGAGACGATCTCCTATCTCTCGGGCCTGGTGACGCTCGCCGCCGGCGACCTGATCTACAGCGGCACGCCGGAAGGCGTCGCGGCGGTCGGCAGGGGCGACACCCTGCAGGGCTTCGTCGACAAGGCCGGGACGGTCAGCGTTACATACGTCTGAGACTCACTGGACCGCGGGCTTCCAGCCCGCTCATGAGCGCGCGTAGCGCGGAGTAACCTCCGCGCCTTATCCGCGCGGTCCATCAGAGCTGCGATGCCCGGAAGGTGTCGCAGCTCCTTATGTCTCCCGATTCCATCCCGGTCTTCAGCCAACGCACGCGCTGCGCGCTCGAGCCGTGGGTGAAGCTGTCGGGCACCACCCGGCCTTGCGCCTGGCGCTGCAGGCGGTCGTCGCCGATCGCGGTCGCCGCCGCCACGGCCTGCTCGACGTCCTTGTCGCTGAAGGAGCCGGTGCCGCCATGCTCCTTGCTGGCGTGATAGGCCCAGACGCCGGCCAGGCAGTCGGCCTGCAGCTCGACCCGCACCGACATCGCGTTGCCGTCGCGCTTGCTCATGTTCTGGCGCATCTGCTGGACCTTGTCGGAGATGCCGAGCAGCTTCTGCACGTGATGGCCGACCTCGTGGGCGATCACATAGGCCTGCGGGAACTGGCCGGGCGCGCGGAAGCGACTGGCCATCTCGTCGAAGAACGACAGGTCGAGATAGATGCGCTGGTCGCCCGGGCAGTAGAACGGCCCCATCGCCGCCTGGCCCGAGCCGCACGCCGTCGGCGTGGAATCGCGATAGAGCACCAGCCGCGGCTCGCGGTAGGGCCGGTTGAACGCCTGGAACTGCTGGCCCCAGACGGTCTCGGTGCTTTTCAGCACGCGCGCAACGAACTGGGTTTCGGCGTCGGCCCCGGTGCCGGGGCGCGAGGCGCTGCGGGTCTGGGTCTGCGGCGCCACGTAGCTGCCCTCGCCCCCGCCGACCATGCCGCCCAGCAGGGACAGCGGATTGACGCCCAGGATCAGGGCGATGACGACGATGGCGATCAGCCCGAAGCCGCCCTTGAACAGCCCGCCGCCCAGCGGGATCGGGATGCCCGGCCCCCCGAAGCCGCCACCGCCTCCGCCGTAGCCGAATCCGCCACCGCCAAAGCCCCCACCGCCGAATCCGCCGCCTTCGCCGCGGCGATCCTCGATGTTGCTGCTCTGCTCGTTGTCCAGTTCCATGGCAGCGCCTCCGTGCGCCGACTATATATGGGGACGATGAGCCTCACCGTCGCCACCTGGAATATCAACTCGGTCCGTCTGCGCATCGCCAACGTCGAGCGATTCCTGAAGTTGCGAAAGCCGGACGTGCTCTGCCTCCAGGAAACCAAGTGTCCCGACGAGTTCTTCCCGCACGAGCCGTTCGAGAGGCTGGGCTACAGCCACCGGCTGGTGCAGGGCATGAAGTCCTATAACGGCGTCGCCATCCTGTCGAAGGTCCCTTTCAAGGCGATGAACGTCCACCACCGCTGCGGCAAGGAGGACTGCCGGCACATCGAGGCCGCGCTCGACGTCGGGGGCGATCCGATCCTGCTCGACAACCTCTACATCCCGGCCGGCGGCGACATCCCCGATCCCGAGGCCAACGCCAAGTTCGCGCACAAGCTCGACTTCTACCGCGAGATGGCCGGCTGGTTCGCCGAGCGCAGACCGGCGGCGCGCCAGAAGAAGGGCCTGCGCCGCATCGCCGTCGGCGACCTGAACGTCGCGCCGCTCGAGCATGACGTGTGGAGCCACAAGCAGCTCCTCAAGATCGTGTCGCACACCCCGATCGAGGTCGAGCTGTTCGGCAAGATGATGGCGGCGATCGACTGGATCGACGTGCCGCGCCGCTTCGTGCCCAACGAGGAGAAACTCTATTCGTGGTGGAGCTACCGCAACAACGACTGGCGCAAGTCCAACCGCGGCCGCCGGCTCGACCACATCCTGGCCAGCCCGGCGCTGGGCGGCGGCCTCCGCAGCCATCACATCGATGTGGATTTGCGCGACTGGAAGCTCGCATCGGACCATGTGCCGGTGCTGGCGACGTTCGACGTCTGAAGGGCGACGTCTGAGAGGGGAGAGACACCATGCTGACGTTTCTCGGCATTCTGCTGATCGGCCTGATCGTCGGCCTGCTGGCGCGCTTCCTGACGCCGGGGCCGACGCCGCGCGGCATCCTGGTCACCATCGTGATCGGCATCGCCGGCTCGGTGCTCGCGACCTACGGCGGCCAGGCGCTCGGCATCTATCGCGCCGGCGAGGCCGCGGGCTTCATCGGCTCGGTGTTCGGCGCGATCGTGCTGATCGTGCTGGCGCGGCTGTTCAGCGGCCGCTGACTCTTTCGCCTCTCCCCCGCTAGAGCATATTCCGTTCGGCTGGAATCAGCTGAACGGAACATGCCTGCTGCAACAACAACGTCCGTGCGCGCATTTCCGGGCAGATGGAACCGCGAGCGGTTCCATCTGCCCGGAAATCGCTCTAGGGGGAGAGGAATCAGAGCACCTTGTAGAGAAAATACCGGTCCTGCGGGACGCCGGGCGGCTCGGGCTGGCGTTGCCAGCGCGCGACGTCGAGCGGCTGGTTGGCGAGGATCCAGCCGCCCGTGGCCGCCAGCGTGTCGAGCGCCGGGCCGAGCCATTTGCCCATCGCGGTGTTGGCCGCGTGATCGCCGGTGCCGAGGTCGGTATGGATCAGCGCCGCGACGGCGCCGAGCTGCTTGGCCGCGCGCGGGATCGCGTCGCGCGCCTCGCCGAGGAACAGCCGGTCGTCGGGCGGGATGCAGTCGGGATGGGCCGCCACCTTGCGCTCGAACACGTAGATGTCGCGGCCGGGAAAGAGATCGCGCAGGTGGTCGTAGGTACGGCCGTTGCCCAGGCCGACTTCGAGGATGGGGCCGGGCAGGGGATCGATCGCAGCCTTGAGGAAGTTGAGGCAGTCGCGCTGCGCCTGCATGCGCGCGATGAAGCTGTCGAGACGGCTCAAGGGACTCTAGGCGGCTTTGTTGGCTGTCGCCTCGCGCAGCTTCTGATTGGTGTCCTCCACGCGATGCGCCAGCTCGCGCATCATCTCGATCGCCATGCTCGGGAACTCGCTGACCAGGCGATAGAACATGTCCTTGTTGATCCTGAGCGTCAGCAGCGACTCGCTCGCCTTGATGGTGGCGTTGCGCGGCGCATCGCACAGGATCGCGGTCTCGCCGAAGAAGCCGTTCTTCTTGAGCTGGGCGACGCGCAACTGGCCGGTCGGGGTGTCGATCAGCACGTCGGCGATGCCGCCCAGGATGACGTACATGGCATCGCCCGGATCGCCCTGGTGGCAGACCTCCTGGTCGCTGTTGAACGTCATCCGTTCGCCGGTGAACGCCAGCAGCTTGAGCTTGGCCGGTTCCATCTTGGCGAAAAGCGGCACACCCTTGAGAATCTCGACTTCCTCGTTGAGGTTCATCGCCTCCTCCTTCGATAGCTTACGCCGAAGCCATCAGCTCGGCATAGAGCCCATTGCCCTCCACCTGGGCCTTCTCGCCGAAGGTGGCCACGCGGCCGCCCTGCATGACGATCACCCGGTCGAAGGGTTCGGCCTGGCTCGGCCGGTTGGCGATCCACACCACGCCCCGGCCCTCGGCCGCGGCAAGAATGTGGTCGCGGATTCTGTCTTGTGTGCGGCCGTCGAAGGCCGCCACCGCCTCGTTCACCACCAGGAATTGCGGCCGCTTGATCAGCGCCCGGGCGATGCCGAGTTTCTGCCGCTGGGTGGCCCCAAGCCGCTTGCCGCCGACGCCGACATTGAACTCCAGGCCGACCTCGATCACCGAGTCGTGCAGCTCGAGCTCGTCCAGCACCTCGCGGGTCAGGGTACCGATGCGCTGGTCGGCCTGGGCTTGGCCGTAGACCAGGCGGCCGAACAGGATGTTGTCCTGCAGGGTGGCTGCGCCGTTGTACTGCTCGAAGTCGTAGAACCTGACCGCTCCGCGCAGCGGCCCGGGCAGGCCGGCCGCGAAGGCCCGCCGCGCCGCCAGCAGTCGGTCCTCCATCTCGGCATCGATCAGTCCCAGGCGATGGCGCGCCTCGACGTAGCACAGCGGCAGGGTCATCAGCCGCACCCGGTCGGCCTCCGGCACCGCCTCGACGCCCTTGCCGCCCAGCCGCTGCAGCAGCAAGCGGACGTTGGGCAGCTCGTCGGCCGAGATGAAGCTGTACTGCTCGAACAACGGGTTGTCGGGCGACAGGCCGGAGAACAGCTCGACCATGGTCTCGGCGATGCTGAGGCCCATGCGCAGCAGCTCCTCGTCGAGCCTGAGCTCGTGCAGCACGGTCTGCATGTACGGATCGGCCGCAAGGTTGTCGCCGTCGAAGTCGGGGCCGACCGGCGTGCCGAACAGCAGGTTCTCGGCGACCGACAGGTTCCGGTTGTAGCGCTCGGCATTGAACGGCTCGACCAGGCCGGCATAGGCCGCGTCCTGCAGCCGGCCGTGCAGGGCATGGCGGGCCTTGAGGATCTTCTCGGCGAGATCGGGCCGCTTGTCGGCGTCGACCGTGCCGCGCAGGCCGAGAGAGTAGATATCCTCGTCCAGCTCGACCTGTTTCAGCACCTCGACGATGCAGCGCAGCAGGTCGGCCGGCCCGCTGGCGCCGGCCAGCTCGTAGTCGATCCAGTCGGCGTTGGGATCGAACGCCGGGTTGCCGGCCCGCTCCGATTCGCGCCAGAACGCCTCGCGCAGCGCGCGGGTGGCGTCGTCGTACTGGGCGGGCGCGACCGGCCGGTGCTTGAGCCCGAACAGCAGGTTGTCGCGCACCGAGATCGGGAACAGGTAGGTCTCCTGGCCGACATAGCCGGCGCGCGCCCCCAGCACGTACTCGGGCAGGCGGAAGAAGTCCTGGCCGTCGATCCGGACCGAGCCGCCGTTGATCGGCACTTGCCGCGCCAGCACCTGGCCCAGCACGTCCTTGCCCGAGCCCGAGCCGCCGATCACCGCCACGTGGGTGTCGGTCGGCAGGGTCAGGCTGACGTTGTCGAGCTGCTTGACGCGGCCGTCCTCGGAGACGGTGACGCCGGTCAGCACCAGCTCGTGGCCGAGCGGCGGTATGGGACCGTCGGGCACCGCCTGCAGATCGGGGTCCATCATGCCCTCGGGCTGGAACTGATCGATCACCTGCTCGTACTTGATCTGCACGTCCTGGCGCTGCTGGTCCCAGTCGATCAGCTCCTTGATCGGCGACGGCAGGTCCTTGTAGGCGAGCAGCACGCCGACCACGGCGCCGACATCCATCTGGCCGGTGATCGCGAAGTAGCCGCCGACCAGGTAGATGGCGAACGGCGTCGCCTGCGACAGGATGTTGTTCCAGAACTTGGCGACGAACTTCTTGTTATAGAGGTCGAAGCGGATCTTGAAGATGTGGCCGAGCCGCTCGGAGATGTCGGCGCGCTCGTAGTTGGCCGCGCCGTGGACGTGGATCTCGGTGTTGCCGTCGGCGGTCTCGGCGATGCGGCCGGCAAGGAGGCGGGCGGACAGCTGCCGCTGCCGGCCCAGCACCAGGACGGGTTTGCGCAGGCGCGGGATGATCACCATCTGCACGCCCAGCAGCACCAGCACGATGATGCTGAGCAGGAAGTTCTGCATCATGATGAAGATGATCGCGGTCAGCGCCTGGCCGCCGAGGAACATCGGCTGCACGAAGGCGTCGCCGATGAAGCCGCCGAGCGGCTCGACCTCGTCCTTGATCATGGTCGCCAGCTCGGCCTGCTTCACCTTGCGGAAGTGCGCCGGCGGGAATCGCAGGATGCGGTCGTACAGCTCGTAGCGCAGGCGGCGCAGCATGCGCTCGCCCATGCGGCCCTTCTGGGTGTTGATGCTCTTCTTGAACTGGCCGTTCACGATCACGGCGGCCAGGAACACGAAGCTCATGATCACCAGGTACTGCAGCTGGTCGACCTGGAAGCCGTCGAGGATGCGGAGGACCTTGCCGGGGAAGATCGCCGACAGGTCGAGTTCCCACACCAGGAACGGGATGGTGTGATGGTTCTTGAAGGCGTTGCCGGTGATGCCGTTGTTGACGATCGACTTCGGCACCGTCAGCGACATGAAGTAGAAAACCTGCGCGAACACGACGAGCAGCAGGATCACGAGCTGCTCGGGCCTGCTGTATCGCCAGATGTAGGAGAACAGATTTCTTTGCATCAAAACCCTGGTCCGCTCCGGCCCCCCTCTAGCTATATTCGATCATGCCCTTGATTACATTCAGTTTTTTCGGTCGCCTCGGGGGTTCGCGCCGTCTGCAGTCTATGGCATAGTCCGCCCTGCGAAGGCCGGGGCAGAAGGGCTCGGCGGCCGAGGAGAGCTCGATGCCCAACAGCAGCCGGTCAAAGCGTGTGCTGCTCTATAGCCACGACTCCTTTGGCCTCGGCCATGTCAGCCGTTGCCGCACCATCGCCAACGCCATCGTCGAAGCCGACAAGTCCGTCTCGGTGCTGATCCTCAGCGGATCGCCGATGATCGGCTCCTACGAGTTCCGTTCCGGCATCGATTTCGTGCGCATTCCCGGCGTGGTCAAGCAGATCGACACCGGGGAGTACGATTCGGCCAACCTGCGCGTGGGGGTCGAGCACACCCTGCAGATGCGAACCCGCATCATCAGGGACACTGCCGACATCTACCGGCCCGACCTGTTCATCGTCGACAAGGAGCCGCTCGGCCTGCGCGGCGAGGTCGTGCCCGCCCTCGAGATGCTGAAGGCGCGCGGCACCCCCCTGGTCCTGGGCCTGCGCGACGTCATGGACGACCCCGAGAAGCTGGCCGCCGAATGGCAGCGCAAGAAGGTCGTGCCGGCGCTCAGCGACCTCTACGACGAGATCTGGGTCTACGGCCTGCCGCAGATCAACAAGCCGTTGACCGGCATCACCGTGCCGCCGTCGGTCCGGCACAAGATGGTCTACACCGGCTACCTGCATCGCGACCTGCCATTGCACACCGACGTGCCGCACGAGGCGGAGGAGATTAAGGGCCCTTATATCCTGGTGACACCCGGCGGCGGCGGCGACGGCGTCGACCTGGTCGACTGGGTGCTGTCGGCTTACGAGAGCGACCAGCACATCCCCTACGGCGCGGTGATCGTGTTCGGCCCGTTCATGGCCGCCGCGGCGCGCGAGCATTTCAAGGAGCGGGCCGCCAAGTTCCACAACATCCGCACGCTCACCTTCACCAACAATCTCGGCGCGCTGATGAAGAATGCCGCCGGCGTGGTGGCGATGGGCGGCTACAACACCTTCTGCGAGATCCTGAGCTTCGACAAGAAGGCGATCATCGTGCCGCGCACGCGGCCGCGGCTGGAGCAGTACATCCGCACCCGCGCCGCGCGCAATCTCGGCCTGCTCGAGATGCTCAACGCCGAAGGCTGGCGCGATCCGTTCGTGATGGCGACGGCGCTGCGCCAGTTGCCCCAGCAGGGCCTGCCGAGCGACGTCGTGGTGCCGGGCCTGCTCGACGGCATCGGCAACGTGCTGCGGCTGGTCAGCAAGCAGCTCACTCATCCCCATCGCGGGCCTGCGCGGCTCGACGCGGCCGAGCCGGCCGAGGTGCCGCCGACCGGCACGTCGTCGTCGTCGGTGCGCGCCAGGAGCTGATCGGGCAGATCCATGTCAACGGTGTCTGGTCCGCGTGTCGCGGTCGTGCTCAAGGGCTGGCCGCGCCTGTCCGAAACGTTCATTGCCCAGGAGATCGCCGGCCTCGAGGCGCGTGGTGTGGCCCTCGAGATCTGGTCGATGCGCCGGCCGACCGACAAGCTGCGCCATCCGGTGCACGACCGGGTGATCGGCCGCACCGTCTATCTGCCGGAGTACCTGAAGGACGATCCCGTCCGCGTGCTGCGCGGCTGGCTGAAGGCGCGCCGCCTGCCGGGCTACGCTGCCGCCCGCGCCAAGTTCCTCGCCGACCTGCGGCGCGATCGGACGGCCAACCGCATGAGGCGCTGGGGCCAGGCGCTGGTGCTGGCGGCCGAGCTGCCGGATTCGGTCGAACGGCTCTACGCCCACTTCCTGCACACGCCGGCGTCGGTGACGCGCTACGCCGCGACGATGCGCAGCCTGCCGTGGAGCGTGTCGGCCCACGCCAAGGACATCTGGACCAGCGAGCCGTGGGAGATCACCGGCAAGCTCGCCGACTGCGCCTGGCTCACCACCTGCACCGCGCAAGGCCTGGAGCGCCTGCGCACGCTGGCGCCCGACCCCGACCGGCTGCAGCTCGTCTATCACGGCCTCGACTTCGGCCATCTGCCGTCGCCGCCCGCGGGCCGGCCGACGCGCGACGGCAGCGACCCCAACGACCCGGTGGTCATCCTGTCGATCGGCCGCAAGGTCGAGAAGAAGGGCTACGACGATCTCCTGAAGGCGCTGGCCCAGCTGCCGCGCACGCTGCACTGGCGCTTCGAGCATGTCGGCGGCGGCGGGCTGGGCGATGCGCTGAAGGCACAGGCGGTGCAGCTCGAAATAGCCGATCGCTGCCACTGGCTCGGGGCGCAGTCGCAGAAGCAGGTGTTCGCGGCCCTCGCGCGCGCCGACCTGTTCGTGCTGGCGAGCAAGAGGGCGGGCGACGGCGACCAGGACGGCCTGCCCAACGTGCTGATGGAAGCCGCCCACCAGGGCCTGCCGATCGTCTCGACCCGCACCGCGGCGATCCCCGAATTCATCGAGGACACGGTCAACGGCCTGCTCGTGCCACCGGCTGCACCCGAGGAGCTGGCCGTCGCGCTCGAGCTCCTGGCGCGCGATCCGGCGATGCGCCGGCGGCTCGCCGCCGCCGCGGCCCACACCGTGCGCACGCGCTTCTCCTACGAGGCCGGCGTCGACTGGATCGCCGGGGCGCTCGGCCAGCCTCGCCTCGCTCAGGCTCGTGCCGCAGAGTAGCCCCTTCATTCTCCTCTCCTCCGCTAGGGGGAGAGGGCGGGTGAGGGGGAATCGAAAGCTCGTACAACACCCCGCCTCTCCCCCTCGTGGGGGAGAGGAGAATGAGTCGTAGCCGCCATGCGCGTGCTGCTGCACACGCCCCTCAAGCCTCCCGACAGTCCCGTCGCGTCCGGCGACCGCGAGATGGCCCGCGGGCTCGCCCGTTTGCTGAAGCAGCTGGGCCACAGCGTGGTCATGCCGGCGCTGAGCCGCGTCGCGCCGGGCGTGCCGCCGCCGGAGCGCCACCTCGCCCTGCAGCGCCGCGCCCGCGCCCATGCCCAGCGCCTGATCGCCCGCTGGCGGACGCTGCCGGCGCGTCATCCCGATCGCTTCGACCTCTGGCTCACCTATCATTGCTATTACCGCAAGCCCGACTGGCTCGGCCCGATCGTGACTCGCGCGCTCGGCATTCCCTACGTCCTCTCCGAGGCCAGCCACGCGCCACGCCGCGCCCAGGGGCCGACGCGGCTCGGCCACGTCGCGGTCGAGCGGGCGCTGGCCGCGGCCGATCTGGTGCTGAGCGTTAATCCGCGCGATTTCGCCGGCGTGCGGGCGCGCCTGCGGCCCGGCGCGCATCAGCGCTGGCTGCCGCCCTTCATCGACACGCGGCCGTTCCGCGCCGCCTCTGGCGCGCGGCGGCCGACCTACGACCCGCCCGTGCTGCTGAGCGTCGGCATGATGCGCACCCGCGACAAGCTCGCGTCGTATCGGGTGCTGGCCGAGGCCTTCGCGCGGCTCGGCGGCAGGGCTTGGCAGGCGGTGCTGGTCGGCGACGGACCGGCCCGCGCCGAGGTCGAGCGGCTGATGGCGCCGTTCGGCGCGCGGGTGCGCTTCACCGGCGCTGTGCCGCATGTGGAGCTGCCCAAGATCTATGCCGCTGCCGACCTTTACTTGTGGCCCGCAATCAACGAGGCCTACGGCATGGCCTTCCTCGAGGCACAGGCCGCCGGCCTGCCGGTCGTCGCCGGCCGCACCGGCGGCGTGCCGGCGGTGGTGGCCGACGGCGTCACCGGCCTGCTGACGCCGGTCGGCGATGCTGTCGCCTTCGCCGAGGCAGTGGCCCATCTGCTGGAGCGGCCCGACGAGCGGGCGCGGCTGGGCGCTGCCGCGGCCGGGCGCGTCGCCAGCCATCACGACGAAGCCGCTGCCGCGCATGCGCTCGCGGCCTCGCTCGCGCTGCTGCGATGAGCGTTCCCTTCGCCGTGCTGCGTCACGCGCCGACCGCCTGGAACGGCGAGGGCCGTCTGCAGGGCGCGACCGACATTCCGCTCAGCGCCGACGGTGAGGACATGGCGAAGACCTGGCACCTGCCGGCGCCGGCCGACCACTGGAAACGGATGTGCAGCCCGCTGATCCGCGCCCGCCGCACGGCGGAGCTGGTGCAGCCTTCGGTGCCGGTGCTCGTCGATTCGCGGCTGCGCGAGATGAGCTTCGGCATCTGGGAGGGCAAGAGCGTCGCCCAGCTACGCGCCGAACGCGGCGAGCGTTTTGCCGAAGCCGAGCGGCTCGGCCTCGACTTCCATCCGCCGGGCGGCGAGTCGCCGCGCATGACGATGGATCGCCTCAAGGGCTGGGCGGCCGAAATCGCCGCGACGGGCGAGCCGGCGGTCGCCGTGACGCACAAGGCCGCGATCCGCGCCCTGCTGGCCCTGGCGACCGGCTGGGACATGACCGGCCGCCAGCCGCTGAAGCTCGACTGGCGCCGCCTGCATTTCTTCTCCGCCTGCGCCGACGGCAGCGTCACGCTCGACCGGCCGAACGTATCGCTGTCGAACGGGCCGCTCGCATGAGCCGCGTCTTCTTCCACGTCCAGCATCTGCTCGGCATCGGCCATGTCCGGCGCGCCGCCGTGCTGGCGCGCACGCTGGCCGCGCTCGGCTTCGACGTGCTGCTGGTCTCCGGCGGCATGCCGGTGAAGCTCGATCTGGGCGGCGCCCGCTTTCATCAGTTGCCGCCGGTCCGGGCCCGTGACGCCGGTCTGCGCGAGCTCAGCCGGATCGACGGCCGGCCTCTCGACGAGGCCTTCAAGGCCGAACGCGCGCATGCGCTGCTCGCGCTGTTCCGCGCCGAGCAGCCCGACGTGCTGATCACCGAGCAGTTTCCGTTCGGCCGCACGCAGCTGCGCTTCGAATTGCTGCCGCTGATCGACGCCGCCCGGCGACGTCGACCCAAGCCGCTGATCGTCTCGTCGGTGCGCGATGTGGTACGGCGGACGATGTCTTCCCAGCGCGTCAAGGAGGCGATCGAGCTGTTCGCGGATTTCGACCTGGTCCTGATCCATGGCGACCCGAACCTGATCGGCTTCGAAAGGAGCTTCGCCGGCTGGGACGCGATCCGGTCGCGCGCGGCCTATACCGGCTACATCGCCGACGCCAGCGCTCCGGTCGCCGGAACCTTGGGCAAGGGCGAGGTCATCGTGTCGGCCGGCGGCGGGGCGGTCGGCGGGTCGCTCTTCAAGGCGGCGGACGATCTGGCGGACCGGGATGCGCTGGTACCCGATGCAGTGTGGCGCTTCCTGGTCGGCCCGACCGTCGATCGTCCGTCCGTGCGCGCCGACGGCACGGTCATCGAGCCGTTGCGCGATGACTTCACGACCTTGCTGCGCAACGCGGCGCTGTCGATCTCCCAGGCCGGCTACAACACCGTGGTCGAGATGCTGTGCCACGCCGACCGCGCCGTCCTCGTGCCGTTCCGCACCGAGCGCGAGACCGAGCAGATGGACCGCGCCCAGGCGCTTGCCGAGCGCGGTCTCGTCGCCTGCGTGCCGGGCGACGAGGTATCGCCGGCTTCGCTGCGCGCCGCGATCGAGCGCGCCATGCGCGGACCGTCGATCCGCAGCTTCCCGCCGTGCGACCTCGACGGCGCCGCGGCGACGGCGACACTGCTGCAGCAGAGGCTGCCATGAGCGGCTGGTCCGCCGTCGAGCAGGAACTCGCGCGCTGGCGCGACGCCGGCCGCGAGGCGGTGCTGTGGTGGCGCGACGACGATGTGGCGGAAGCGACTCCGGCGCTCGATCGCTTGCTCGACCTGCAGCGCGCCCATGACGTGCCGTTGGCGCTCGCGGTCGTGCCGGCGACCGCAACCGCAGCGCTCGCCACGCGGCTCGGCGCAGCGCAAGGCATAGATCTGCTGCAGCATGGTTACGCCCATACCAACCATGCGCCCGCCGCGGACAAGAAAGAGGAGCTGGGTGCCCATCGGCCGGCGATGGTCGTGCTGGGCGAGCTCGGCACCGGGCGGATGGCGCTGGAGCGGCTGTTCGGCCCGCGCGCGCTGCCGGTGCTGGTGCCGCCCTGGAACCGCATCGCGCCGGGGCTGGTGCCGGCCTTGCCCGAGATCGGCTATCGCGGCCTGTCGACCTTCGGCGCCCGAAAGCGTGTCTCGCCGGTATCGGGATTGCTGCAGGTCAACACCCACATCGATCTGATCGACTGGAAGGCGCGCCGTTTCGCCGGCGCCGAGGCGCTGCTCGCCGCCTTCGCGCAGGCGCTGGACGCCGCACGGACGACGGGCGAACCGGTCGGCCTGCTCAGTCATCATCTTGCGATGGACGAAGCGGCTTGGAGTTTCCTACAGTCGTTCTGGGGAGCGGTGAAGGGCATGCCGGGCATGAAAATCGCCACGGCACACGATTTATTCGCGTCGAGGGAGGCGCGGGCTTGAGCTCGTCCGATATGCGCTATCCGCGACCGACGCTGTTGGCCGACTATGTCCGGGCCGGCGTCGGCGCCGTGCTGTGCGGCCTGCCGCTGGTGCTGATCGACGTCAATCGTTGGATCGCGGCCATCTTGCTGGCCGGCTTCGTGCTGTTCGCCGCCTTCATCGTGCGCACCGCGTTGCGCCAGCACACGCGGTACGTGCTCGGCCCCGACACGCTGTGCGCCGACGGTCCGGCCGGCAGCCTGGTCGAATGGAACCGGCTCGACCGCATGAAGCTCAGCTACTTCTCGACCAAGCGCGACCGGTCCGACGGCTGGATGCAACTTGCCGTTGGCTCGGCCGGCGCCCGCACGGTCAAGGTCGATTCCGCGCTCGAGGGTTTTTACGATATCGTCGAGCGGGCCGCGCGGGCCGCCGAATCCACGGGGGTCGAGCTCAGTGCGGCGACGCGCGCGAACTTGCGGTCGATGGGTATCTCGGTGGCGGGGCAGGAAGAGACGGTATGAAGGATCTGCTGCGGGTCGAGAACCTCACCGTGGAGTTCGGCGTTCATGAGGGCGTCCTGCGGGCCGTCGACAACGTCTCGTTTTCCATTCCACCCGGCGGCACGCTCGCCCTGGTCGGCGAGTCGGGTTCCGGCAAATCGGTGTGCAGCCAGGCGGTCATGGGCCTGCTGCCGCGCACCGCGACAATTCCTTCGGGCTCGATCCTGTTCAAGGACCCGCGCGACCCCGATCCGGCGGTCGACATCGCCAGGCTCGACCGCGGCGGCGCCGAGATGCGCTCGATCCGCGGCGGCGAGATCTCGATCATCTTCCAGGAGCCGATGACCTCCTTGTCGGCGCTCCACACCGTCGGCGATCAGATCGGCGAGGCGGTCGAGCTGCATGGCGGCGGCAGCCATCTCAGCAACATCCATTCGCTCGGCAACCAGATGCACGAGGCGGCCGAGCGCAGCCGCGTGCGCATGACCCGCGCCGAGATCGACGAGCTCACGCTCGACATGCTGCGCCGCGTCGGCTTCCCCGACCCCAAGCGGGCGTTGCGCACCTATCCGTTCGAGCTGTCGGGCGGCCTGCGCCAGCGCGCCATGATCGCCATGGCGCTGGTCTGCCGGCCGGCATTGCTGATCGCCGACGAGCCCACGACCGCGCTCGACGTCACCATCCAGGCGCAGATCCTGCGCCTGATGAAGGACCTGCAGAAAGAGCTCGGCATGGCGTTGCTGATGATCACGCACGATCTCGGCGTGGTCGCCAACGTCGCCGACGACGTGGTGGTGATGTATCGCGGCAAGGTCGTCGAAGCGGGCAACCTGCACGACATCTTCGACGATCCGCAGCATCCCTACCTCAAGGCGCTGCTGCACGCGGTGCCGCGCTTCGACATGAAGCCTGGCGAGCGGCTGCAGCCGATCCGCGAGATCAAGGCCTCGACCGGCCATCTCCTGCAGCAGAAGCCCGACGTCGCGCCGACCGACACGTTCAATCCGCAGGCGCCCGTCCTGAAGGTCCGCCACCTCTCCAAGACCTTCAAGATCCGCAAGGCCGACACGCTGCTCGAATCGCTGCTGGGCGGCGGCACCACCCGCACCGTGCGCGCGGTCAACGACGTGAGCTTCGACGTCGAGCGCGGCGAGTGCCTCGGCCTGGTCGGCGAATCGGGCTGCGGCAAGACCACGCTCAGCAAGATGCTGATGCGCGGCCTGTCCGCCGATCCCAACGAGGGCGCCGGCCGCGTCATCTTCGACGACTGGGGCCGCAAGATCGACGTCATGATGCTGGAAGGCGAGGAGCTGAACGGCTTCCGCCGCAAGCTGCAGTTCATCTTCCAGGACCCGTTCGGCTCGCTCAATCCGCGCATGACCGTCTACGACATCCTGGTCGAGCCGCTGATCATCCACGGCGTCGGCGACGACGCCTATCGCCGCGAGATGGTCGGTGAGCTGATGGAGATGGTCGGCCTCGACCGCCGCCAGCTCAGCCGCTACCCGCACTCCTTCTCGGGCGGCCAGCGCCAGCGCATCGGCATCGCCCGCTCGCTGGCGCTCAGGCCCGACATGGTGATCTGCGACGAGCCGGTGTCGGCGCTCGACGTCTCGATCCAGGCGCAGATCCTCAACCTGCTCAAGGACCTGCAGAAGCAGCTCGGCCTCACCCTGATGTTCATCAGCCACAATCTCGCGGTGGTCGACTACATCGCCGACCGCATCGCCGTGATGTGCGCGGGTCGCCTGGTCGAGCTGGCGCCGGCGGGCGAGCTGTTCAAGAATCCCATCCATCCCTACACCAAGGCGCTGCTGGCCGCGGTGCCGATGCCCGATCCCAACGCGCGGCTCGACCTGCGGGCCCTGATGGAAGGCAAGGCATCCGATCCCAAGGCCTGGCCGCATCCTTTCACCGACGACGGCTCGCGGTCGGTGCTGTGGACCGAGGTCGAACCCGGCCACTACGCGCGTATTGCGCGGGAAGGCGCCTGAGATGCTGAACTACGTCGTCCGTCGCCTGCTCCTGATGATCCCGACGTTGTTCGTGATCAGCCTGCTCGTGTACATCATCATCGACCTGCCGCCGGGCGACTGCGTCACCTCGCAGATCGACGAGCTGCTGTCGCGCGGCGATCCCGACGCGCTGCGCCGCGCCGACGAGCTGCGCCACCTCTACGGCCTCGATCAGCCGCTGATGGCGCGTTACTTCCACTGGCTGTTCGGCATCTTCCGCTGGGACTTCGGGCTGTCCTGCCAGGACACCGTGCCGGTCAAGGACCTGATCGGCGAGCGGCTGGCGCTCACCATGGTGATGGAGAGCTGCACCATCATCTTCATCTGGACGGTGTCGTTCGTGATCGGCGTCTATGCCGCGACGCATCAGTACCAGCTCGGCGACTACGTCGCCTCGTTCATCGGCTTCATCGGGCTCGCGGTGCCGAACTTCCTGCTGGCGCTGGTCCTGCTCTACGTCGGCAAGGTCTATTTCGGCCTGTCGATCGGCGGCCTGATGGATCCCGAGTTCATCGACAAGCCGTTCAGTTGGGCCAAGTTCTGGTCGGTCGCCCAGCATCTCGTCATCCCGGTGATCGTGATCGGCACCTCGGGCACCGCCGGCATGATCCGCCGGCTCCGCGCCAACCTGCTCGACGAGCTGCAGAAGCAGTACGTCACCACCGGCCGCGCCAAGGGCCTGCCGCCGCTCAAGCTCCTGATCAAGTACCCGCTGCGGCACGCCATCAATCCCTTTGTCGCCGACATCGGTCACTTGTTGCCGGAAGTGATCTCGGGCTCGGTGATCGTGTCGGTCGTGCTGTCGCTGCCGACCACCGGCCCGATGCTGCTGGGTGCGCTCAAGACGCAGGATGTCAACCTCGCGGCGACCTTCCTGCTGTTCGTCGCCGTCCTGACCGTGATTGGCATGCTGGTCTCGGACCTGCTGCTGGCGGCGCTCGATCCGCGCATCCGCTTCGGCGCCACTTCAGAGAAATAGGAGTCGGAGAAATAACATGACCGACACCGCCGACCGCACACCGCGCACGCCGCACTACGTCAATCCGGCGCCATGGGACCCCTATGTCTCGGAGCGCCTGACGGCCGAGCAGGAAAAGTACTACATGGCCGGCCAGTGGAAGCTGATGTGGTGGCGCTTCCGCCGCCATCGGCCGGCCGTGGTTTCCGCCGCCTTCCTGCTGCTGATGTATTTCTCCTGCTTCATCAGCGAGTTCATCGCGCCGTACGACCTGCACACCCGGCACACCAAGCATATCTTCGCGCCGCCGCAGACCATCCACTTCTTTCATCAGGGCAGCTTCCTCGGGCCCTTCGTCTACGGCCTGAAGGTGGAGCGCGACATGGACACGCTGCAGCGTGTCTACACCGAGGACGAGGCCAAGCCGCAGCCGCTGCGCTTCTTCTGCCGCGGCGAGGGCTACCTGTTCTGGGACCTGATCCCGGGCCGTTTCCATTTCGTCTGCCCGGCCGAGGGCGGCACCGTGTTCTTCCTCGGCACCGACCGGCTGGGGCGCGACATGTTCAGCCGCATCGTCTATGCCGCGCGCATCTCGCTCACCATCGGCGTCATCGGCATCGTGCTGTCGTTCACGCTGGCGCTGATATTGGGTGGATTGGCGGGCTACTACGGCGGCTGGGTCGACAACGTGGTGCAGCGCATCACCGAGATCCTGAAGAGCTTCCCGCACCTGCCGTTGTGGCTCGCTTTGTCGGCGGCGCTGCCGGTCACCTGGTCGCCGCTGCTGGTCTATTTCGGCATCACCCTGATCCTCGCCCTGCTCGACTGGCCGAGCCTGGGCCGCGCCGTGCGCTCCAAGCTGCTGTCGCTGCGCGAGGAGGACTACGCCATGGCCGCCCAGATGATGGGCGCCAAGCCCGGCCGCATCATCGGCCGCCATCTGCTGCCCGGCTTCATGAGCCATCTGATCGCCTCGGCCACGCTCTCGATCCCGTCGATGATCCTGGCCGAGACGGCGCTGTCGTTTCTGGGCCTCGGCCTGCGGCCGCCGATCACGTCCTGGGGCGTGCTCCTGAACGAGGCGACCGACATCAATGTCGTGGCGGTGAACTGGTGGCTGATGCTGCCGGTGGTGCCGGTGATCCTGGTGATCCTGGCCTACCAGTTCATGGGCGACGGTATGCGCGACGCTGCAGACCCGTATGCTTAGGCGCCCGCAGCGCAGCGAGGGCGCCGGCGGGCGGCAGCGCTTGTAATCAAGCGCGAGAGCCCGCGCCGTGCAGAATGGATACGGGCGGCGACAGCGTCGTCTTTTCTGAACCGTGCGGGCCCGCGCTCGCGCTGCGAGCGCTTCCGCCCGCCGGCGGCCTCGCTGCGCTGCCGCCCCAAAGAAAAAGGCCGCCCTGTCGGGGGAGAGTGACAGGGCGGCCGAACGCCTCCGAAGAGGCTGAACGTGGCTTTGGGGGGACCACGTTCGGGGGAGATACAAAGCGAAGATGGAAACGAGGGGTGGCGGTGGCTAGACCCAATTGAGGCAACTCTGTGATTTTTAAGTCACGGGCCTGTAAGCTTGGACCGGCGGCAGCATCGCCGAAGGCGGAGCAATTCCAGGGAGTTGGGCGCGCCCGGTTCTTCGGGGCGCTTCCGTGCTACGAAAGCCCCCAATGACCGATCTCGAGGTCACCGGCCTCGGCTGCCGTCGCGGCGGCCGCCCGGTATTCCGCGACCTTTCCTTCTCCCTGGCCAAAGGCGAGCTGCTGGCCCTGACCGGCCGCAACGGCAGCGGCAAGACAACGCTGCTGCGCGCGCTGGCGCTGCTGGTGCCGGCCGATGCCGGCGCGATCCATTGGCAGGGCGCCGACGTCGCCGCCGACCGCGAGGCCTGGCGCCGCCGGATCGCGTGGCTGGGCCATCTCGACGGGCTCAAGGGCGACCTGACCGTCCGCGAGAACGTCGCCACCGCCTGCCATCTGCGCGAGGAGGGCACAGAGCGCGTCGACGCAGCCCTCGCCGCCTTCGAGCTCGGCCCTCTGGCCAGCCGTTCCGTCCGCACCCTGTCCGCCGGCCAGCGCCGCCGCGCCGCGCTGGCCCGCGTGGTCGCGGCCGGCGCGCGCCTCTGGCTGCTCGACGAGCCGCTGAACGCGCTCGACGCACCCTCGCAGGCCGCGTTACGGGCTGCGCTCGGCCAGCACCTCGCCACCGGCGGGCTGGCGATTGCCGCGACCCATGCGCCCATCGACGTGCCCAACGCTCGCACCCTTCTTATGGATTCCTCTCCCCCGCCAGGGGGAGAGGAGCATGAGCCGTGAGCGGCTTTACGGCCCTGCTGGCGCGCGACCTGCGGCTGGTCTGGCGGCGGCCGGGCGATGTCATGGTGGTGCTGGCCTTCTTCGTCGTGGCGACCGTGCTGTTCCCGCTCGGCATCGGCCCCGAGACCAACCTGCTCGCCCGTATCGCCGCCGGTATCCTGTGGTGTGCCGCGCTGTTCGCCGCCCTGCTGTCGCTCGATCGGCTGTTCGCGGCCGATTACGAGGATGGCGCGCTCGACCTGCTGCTGCTGGCACCCTGGCCGCTCGAGCTGGCGGCGCTCGCCAAGTGCCTGGCTCACTGGATCGTGACCGGCCTGCCGCTCGCCGTGCTGGCCCCGTTCATGGGCCTGCTGTTCGGCCTGTCGGGCGAGGGGCTTGCGGCGCTCGGCCTCACGCTGCTGGTCGGCACGCCGGCGCTGTCGCTGATCGGCGGGCTGGCGGCAGCGCTGACCCTGGGGGCGCGGCGGGGCGGCGCGTTGCTGGCGCTGCTGGCCTTGCCGCTCTGCGTGCCGACCCTGATCTTCGGCGCCGGCGCGGTCGAAGCGGTGGCGACGGGCGGGGGTTTCCTCACGCACCTTGCAATCCTGGGCGCGCTGGCGCTGCTGTCGCTGGCGACCTTGCCGTGGGCGATCGCCGCGGCCTTGCGGCAAGCCGGCGAGTAGACAAGGGCGGAGAGAGGACGAATACAGAAGCCGATGGCCAGCCTGCATGTCCTCGCCAACCCGGCGCGCTTCCGCCGCTTCAGCCAGAAGGTGCTGCCGGTCCTGTCGGGCGCGACCGCGCTGGTGCTGGCCGTCGGCCTGTACCTCGCGCTGGTCGAATCGCCGCCCGACTACCAGCAGGGCGAGACCGTCCGCATCATGTTCATCCACGTGCCGTCGGCCTGGCTCGCCATGGCGGGTTACGCGCTGCTCGCCGGGCTCGGCGCCGCGCTGCTGGTGTGGCGCCATCCGCTGGCGGCGCTGATGGCGCGCGCGGCCGCGCCGGTCGGCGCGGTGTTCGCTGCGGTCTGCCTGCTCACCGGCTCGCTGTGGGGCCGGCCGATGTGGGGCACCTACTGGGTGTGGGACGCGCGGCTGACCTCGATGCTGCTGCTGTTCTTCCTCTATCTCGGCCACATTGCGCTCAGCCGCGCCTATGACGATGCCGAGCGCGGCGACCGCGCCGCCGCCATCCTGGCGCTGGTCGGCGTGATCAACCTGCCGGTGATCAAGTTCTCGGTCGATTGGTGGAACACGCTGCACCAGCCGGCGTCGGTGATGAAGCTCGGCGGCCCGTCGATCCATCCCGCGATCCTGACGCCGCTGATGGTGATGGCGGCGGCCTTGCTGCTGCTGTTCGTGGTGCTGGTGATGGTGCGCACCGAGACCGAGATCGATCGCCGCCGCCTCGACGCCGCCGAGCGGGCCCAGTAGGCGGGAAAGATGAGCCACACGCCGTTCATCATCGGCGCCTATGTCGTGGCGCTCCTGGGCTTCGGCGGCCTGCTGGTCGCCTCGCTGCTGGCGCGCCGCCGGATCAAGCGCGAGCTCGGCCACCGCGGGCTGGAGCGGCGATGACCCCGCGTATGTCTCCAAAGCGCAGGCGGCTGTGGCTGCTGGTCGGCTCGCTGGGCGTGCTGGGCGCGGCAGTGGCGCTGGTGCTGACGGTACTCAACGACAACATCGTCTTCTTCTATTCGCCGACCCAGGTCGCCGAGAAGCATCCCGGCCCCGAGCGCCGTTTCCGCCTCGGCGGCCTGGTCGAGCAGGGCAGCGTGAACAAGAACGGGCAGGAGGTGCGCTTCACCGTCACCGACCTGCAGAAGACCGTGCCGGTGGTCTATCGCGGCCTGCTGCCGGACTTGTTCCGCGAAGGCCAGGGTGTGATCGCCGAAGGAACGCTCGGACCGGATGGCACGTTCACCGCCCGCGACGTGCTCGCCAAGCACGACGAGAACTACATGCCTCCCGAGGTCGCGAAGGCCCTGAAGGAGTCGGGCCGCTGGCAGGAAGGAGCGGGAAAGAAATGACTGACTCCGTGGCCGGCCGCACTGTCCTCACGCTGCGCGATATGGTCAGCGCCACCCTGTGGTCCAAGAATCGCGTCCTGCTCCTGATCTATCTCGGCGTCGCGGTTGCGGCCGTCGGCTATTCGCTTCTGTTCGATCCGCCGGGCGCCGGCCTCGTGACGATCATGATCGTGGTGGCCATGACCGTCGGCTTTGTGGCCTTGATGCTGGCCGCTACCAGCTTTCTCTTCTGGCGCCTGAGTGAAAGGCAGCGGGAGATGCACTACGTCGTCGATCGCACGGCCGTCACGCTTCGCGATGCGACGGGCGCGGCGGTCGTCCTGCCCTGGCGCCAGGTGAAGGTGTGCCGCGAGCACGGCTCGGGCTTTGCGCTTTTCGCCAGGCCCTGGGGCGCTCGCTGGCTGGTCAAGCGGGCCTTTGCGGCATCCGATGTCCAGGCGTTCCGGGAGCTTGCGCGATCGACGCTGGGCGGTGCGGTGCGTTTGCAGGACGTGAAATGATCCCCGAGCTCGGCCACTTCGCGCTGATCCTTGCGCTCGCCGTCGCGCTGGTGCAGGGCACGCTGCCGTTCGTCGGCGCGGCGAAGGGCGACATCCGGCTGATGGCGCTCGGCCGTTCGGCGGCGCTGACGCAGGTGCTGCTGATCGCGCTCGCGTTCCTGGCGCTGATGCAGGCGTATGTGGCGTCCGACTTCTCGGTCGCCAACGTCGTCGCCAACTCGCATTCGGCCAAGCCGCTGCTCTACAAGATCTCGGGCGTCTGGGGGAACCACGAGGGCTCGATGCTCCTGTGGTCGCTGATCCTCGCCGTGTTCGGCGCGGCGGTCGCGGTGTTCGGCAACAATCTGCCGGATTCGCTGCGCGCTCGCGTGCTGGGCGTGCAGGCGCTGATCGGCGTGGGCTTCCTCGCCTTCATCCTGTTCACCTCCAATCCGTTCGAGCGCGTCTCGCCCGCGCCTGTTGACGGCAACGGCCTCAACCCGCTGCTGCAGGACCCGGGCCTGGCGTTCCATCCGCCACTGCTCTATCTCGGCTATGTCGGCTTCTCGGTGACCTATGCCTTCGCCATCGCGGCGCTGCTCGAGGGCCGGGTCGATGCGGCGTGGGCGCGCTGGGTGCGGCCGTGGACGCTGGCGGCCTGGTGCTTCCTGACCTGCGGCATCGCGCTCGGCTCGTGGTGGGCCTATTACATCCTGGGCTGGGGCGGCTTCTGGTTCTGGGATCCGGTCGAGAACGCCTCGCTGATGCCCTGGCTGGCCGGCACTGCGTTGCTGCATTCCGCGATCGTCGTCGAGAAGCGCGATGCGCTGAAGAGCTGGACGGTGCTGCTGGCGGTGCTCGCCTTCTCGCTCAGCCTGCTCGGGACGTTCCTGGTGCGCTCGGGCGTGCTCACCTCGGTGCATGCCTTCGCCCAGGACCCGGCGCGCGGCATCTTCATCCTGGGCTTCCTGCTGCTGGTCACCGGCGGTGGGCTCGCGCTCTATGCGTGGCAGGCGCCGAAGCTCTCGGGCGGCGGCCTGTTCCAGCCGATCAGCCGCGAAGGCGCGCTGATCCTGAACAACCTGCTGCTCTGCACGCTCGCCGCGACGGTGCTGCTCGGCACGCTCTATCCGCTGTTCCTTGATTTGCTGACCGGCAACAAGGTCTCGGTCGGGCCGCCCTTCTTCAACGCCACCTTCGTGCCGATCTGTGCGCCGCTGTTTGCCGCGCTCTGCGTTGGCCCATTTCTCAACTGGAAGCGCGCCGAGCTGGGACCGGCGCTGGTCCGCCTGCGCGCCGCCTTCGCCGTGTCGGTGATCGCCGCGATCGTTGCCGCTGTCGCGGTCGACGGTCGCGCGACCCTGGCGGCGGTCGCCTTCGGTTTCGGTGTCTGGTTGATCCTGGGCAGCCTGGTCGAGTTCGCCGGCCGCGTGCGGCGCGGCCGCCTGCGCACCCTGCCGCGCGCCACGGTCGGCATGACCATCAGCCACGCCGCGCTCGGCGTCGTCGTGCTCGGCGCGGTCGCGACCGCGTCCTGGAACGTCGAGCTGATCCGGACCATGAAGCCCGGCGACAGCGCCGAGTTCGCAGGCTTCGGCGTGAAGCTCGAGTCGATCGTGCCCGGGCAGGGGCCGAACTACATCGCCGAGCGCGCCACGCTGGTGCTGACCCGGAACGGCCAGCCCTACACCACGCTGACGCCCGAACGGCGGCTGTTCACCGTGCAGCGCCGGCAGATCTCCGAGACCTCGATCCACACCAACCTGCTGCGCGACCTTTACGCCACGCTGGGCGAGGGCGACGCAGACAAGGGCTGGACCATCCGCCTCTACTGGAACCCGCTCGCCCCGTGGATCTGGCTGGGCGCGGGCCTGTGCGCGCTGGGCGGATTCGTCTCGCTGAGCGACCGGCGGCTCAGGATCGGCGCGCCCAGGGGATCAAAAGGGCGCTCTCGGACAGCCGTGCAGGCGGCAGAATGACTCTCTGTCGTCCTGAGCGTAGCGAAGGACCTAAGGGTCCAGCATCGCGGTGTCGACGCGCCAGGTCCTTCGCTGCGCTCAGGACGACAAGGCCATGAACCGCACGCTCTTCCTCCTCCCCCTGATGATGCTGGTCATCCTGGCGGGCTTCTTCGGCTGGTCGCTGCTGTCGGGCCGCGATCCGGCGTCGATCGGCTCGGTGATGGTCGGCCGCGCCGCGCCGCGGCTCTCTGCCCCGTCATTGCGCGAGGGCGAGCCGGCGCTGACCGAAGCCCTGCTCAGGACCGGCAAGCCGGTGCTGGTGAATTTCTTCGCGAGCTGGTGCGCGCCGTGCCTCGCCGAGCATCCGCTGTTCACGCGGCTCAAGGAACGCGAGGGTGCCACCATCATCGGCATCGCCTGGAAGGACAAGCCCGAGGCGACGCGCGCCTGGCTGGCAAGGCTCGGCGATCCCTTCGCCAAGGCGGGCTACGATACAGACGGCAAGCTGGCGCTCGACTGGGGCCTGTCGGGCGTGCCGGAGACCTACCTGATCGACGGCAACGGCATCGTGCGGCTGCATTTCCGCGGGCCGATCACCGAGCGCGATCTCAGCGTCATCCTGCCGCTGCTGCGGGGCGGGTCATGACCCTCTGTCGTCCTGAGCGCAGCGAAGGACCTAGCGCTTCGACATCGCGGTGTTGGGCCCCTAGGTCCTTCGCTGCGCTCAGGACGACAATCGTGCTGATCCTTTGCCTCGTCACTCCGGCTCTGGCGGTCGAGCCGTCGGAGATGCTGAAGGATCCAGCGCTCGAGGCGCGGGCGCGCGAGATCGGGCGGGCGCTGCGCTGCGTGGTCTGCCAGAACCAGGCGATCGACGATTCCAGCGCCGAGGTGGCGCACGACATGCGCCGCGCCGTGCGCGAGCGGCTCACCGCCGGCGACAGCGACCGCCAGGTGATGGACTTCATGGTGGCGCGCTACGGCGACTACGTGCTGCTGAAGCCGCCGTTCAAGGCGGGCACCTGGCTGCTGTGGCTGGGCGGCCCGCTGGTGCTGCTGCTGGCGGGCGGCGCGTTGCTGCTCGCGGCGCGCAAGCGCCGGACGATCGCGACGGCCCCCGCGCCGCCGCTCAGCGACGAGGAGCGCGCGCGGGTAGCGGCGCTGCTGCGCGAGCCCTCTCAAGGACGATAGGGCCCATGCTCGAATTCCTCCTGGCGCTGTTGACGACGGCCACGGTGGCGGCGTTGCTGGCGCCGCTGCTGCGCCGCCAGATCGTGCGCCGCGACCGGCTGGCGAGCGATACCGCCGTCTATCGCGATCAGCTCGCCGAGGTCGAGCGCGAGCGCGGCCGCGGTGCGCTCTCCGTTGCCGAGGCCGATGCCGCGCGGACCGAGATCGAGCGGCGTCTGCTCGCCGCCGCCGACCGGGACAAGGCCGAGCCCGAGGCTGATGCGTCTTGGCATCGCTTCCTGGTGCCGGCGATGTGCCTGCTGATTCCCTTGTTCGCGCTCGGCCTCTATCTGCGCATCGGCCAGCCCGGCCTGCCGGCGGCGCCGTTCGTTGCCCGCTCGGTGCCGGCGGCAACACCCGACCAGAGCCGCGACGTCGCGCAGGCGGTCGCCGCCCTGCGCGCCCGACTCGCCGAGAAGCCGGACGATGTCGAGGCGCTGTCGGCGCTGGGCGAGGCGCTGACCCATCAGGCGGACGGCGTGGTGACGGCGGAGGCGCAAGGCCTGCTGCGCCGCGCGCTGGAGAAGAATCCCGACGATGCCCGCGCGATGTTCTATCTCGGGCTGGCCGACGCGCAGGGCGGCGACAGCCGGGCCGCGCTCAAGCGCTGGGGCGAGCTGGAGCAGCGCTCGCCGCCCAATGCGCCGTGGCTGGCGACCCTGCGCGAGGAGATGCAGCGCGTCGCCCGCGCCGCCGGCTTGCCGGCGCCGGCTGCGCCGACACCGCCGCCCGGGCCGACACAGGATCAGATGCAGGCGATGCAGAACCTCTCGCCTGCCGACCGCCAGCAGGCGATCCGCGGCATGGTCGAGGGGCTCGAAGCGCGGCTGCGCGCGTCTTCGGGCAAGCCGGAGGATCGTGACGGCTGGCTGCGCCTGGCCAACGCGCGCCGGGTGCTGGGCGAGAACGACAAGGCGGTCGAGGCCTATGCCAAGGCCGACGCCCTCGGCACCCTGGAGCCGCGGCTGCTCGCCGACTGGGCCGAGGTGCATGTCCGCCAATTGCAGCCGGGCACCGCGCCCTCTGCTGCCGCGGTCGCGGTGCTCGAGCGGCTGGAGAAGGCCGAGCCGCGCAATGCGCTGGCGCTGTTCTATCTCGGCGCCGCCGACTTCGCCCGCGGCGACAAGCCGTCCGCGGTGCGGCGCTGGAAGACGCTGCTCGCGTTGCTCCCCGCCGACGCGCCGATCCGCGCCATGCTCGAGGGCAAGATCAAGGAAGCGGAGTAGCACCCCCTGTACCGCCTATTTCGGTGCGCCGGCCAGGATCAGGTGCTCGCCGAACAGCTCGCGTTTGGCGGGGTCGCGGAAGGCGTGGGTGCGGACGAAGGCCTCGGCGCTGAAGCCGGGATCGACGGCCAGCAGCTCGGCCACGGCGGTCTTCGCCGCGTCGAGCTGGCCGGTGGCGGCGAGGCCGGCGACAAGGAACCGGAGGTTCGCGGTGAAGCGCGGATTGAGGGCGTGCGACTTGCGCGCCCATTGCACGGCGTCGGCCCAGTCGCCGGCGGCGTAGCTCGACAAGGCCAGGATGGCGTAGGTGTAGAACACGTGCGCGTCGTACGGCGACAGGCGCAGGCCGATGTCGGCGCGGCGGCGCCCCTCGCGCGTCTCGCCGATATAGCTGAAGGTCGGGCTGGAGCGTAGCCAGGCGATCGCCGAGCTGGGGTTGGCGGCGAGCGCCCGGTCGAACAGCTCGATCGCGTGCTCGTACTCGCGAAACGAGAAGGCCTGCACGTGCCCGCACAGGGAGAGCGCGCGGGGATCGAAGCGGTCGAGGGTCAGCGCGAGCTTGCTGAGCCGCTCGACCTCGCGGAACTCGGCGATGCTGTCGGCCGAGCGGCCCTGGCCGATGCGCACGGTGTGCCAGTCGGCCGCGAGCGCATGCGCGGCGGCGTAGCTCGGATCGAGCGTCATGGCGCGCTCGAACATCGGCAGCGCCTGCATGAACTGGTCGTCGTCGAAGCGGTAATAGAGGTCGAGGCCGCGCAGCACGTACTCGTAGGCGTCGAGGCTCTCCGGCCGCTTGCGCAGCACGCGCCGCAGCTCCGCCTCCTGGACCTGCGGCGTGATGGTGGCGACGATCCGCGCCGACAGCTCGTCCTGCAAATCGAACAGATCGGCCGCCTCGCCGGCGAAGCGGTCGCTCCAGATCGTGCCGCCGGTGTCGCAATCGGCCAGCTCCGCCGACAGCCGCACGCGGTTGCCGGCGCGCCGCACGCTGCCCGACAGCATGTAGCGCACGCCCAACTCGTGCTGCACCTGGCGCGGATCGGGCGCGGTGCCGCGATAGCGCAGCACCGAGCTGCGCGAGATCACCACCAGCTCGGGCAGGCAGGAAAGGGCCGCGATCACGTCCTCGACCAGCCCGTCGCTGAAATAGGTGCTGGGAGGTCCGGCCGACGGCTCGCTCTGAAGCGAGTGATCGGCGAAGGGCATCACCGCGACCGACGGCCGCCGCCGCTCGAAGCTGTCGATCGCGGGCGCGGTGGCCGCGCGCTTGCCGGTGCCGACGATGTAGGCATGCACCGGCCGGCGGATGTTCTTGAGCTGTAGCGTGCCGAGATCCTCGACCGGTGCGTCGATGCGGCCGCCGATCAGGTCGAGCACGGCCGACGACACCAGCACGCCGCCGATCGGCGCATGCTCCTGCAGGCGCGCGGCGACATTGATGCCGTCGCCCAGCAGGTCCTCGTCCTCGACGATGACGTCGCCCATGTGGATGGCGCAGCGCATCTCGAAGCGCACGTCGCGCACCGGCGGCAGCTTGGCGGCCTCCTCCTGGATGTGCAGCGCCGTGCGCGTGGCATCGACCGGGCTGGTGAACTCGACCAGCAGGCCGTCGCCCAACGACTTGAAAATCCGGCCGCCGCCCTGCGCCAGCAGCGGATCGATGTGGCGGCGCAACGCGCGCCAGGCGGCGAGCGCATTCTCCTCGTTGGCCTCGACGGCGGCGCTGAAGCCCACGACATCGAACACCGCGACGACCACCAGCCGGCGTTTGCCGTAGTCGCCGTCATGAACGGCGTCGACGTGTCGCGAAGCCATGCGGCGACAGTAGCCCACGACCCCCGACGCGACACCGAACGAAAGTATGTCGCGCGCGATACGGATTGAAGCGCGCAGCGAACGCGCATCGTCCGGTTGCGGCGCGTCGGCCAAGGGATACTGTTCACAGGCTAATCGTGTACCTGGAGGGCGGGGGGCAGCAGCGCGCGCAATGGCCGATGGGGGCACCATGTCCATTCACAGCGACAACCTGAACCTCAATCTAAATCTCGATCTCGGAGCCTCGGGCGCGGCGGGCGGCGACACCGGCTACGGCCGCGCGCGCTTCAACACCGAGGACATGGACAAGCTGATGCCGGTGCCGCCGCCGGCGACGCTGACGATGCCGCAGAAGCCGTATGCCGAGTACTGGGACGGCGAGCTGCGCGCCTGGGCCTACGTCGCCGAGTTCATCTCGGCGATCGCATGGCCTGCGCCGGCGGCGGTGGCGCCGGCGGCCTGGCCGTTTCCGCTGCCGCCGCCGGTCAACAACGCGCCGATCCTGTACTTCATCGGTCAGATCGCCGCCCAGACCGGTGTGGGCAGCTTCCCGGTGCCCGACCCCACCGCGACCAACAGGCTCGATGCCAACAAGCTCGCCGACCAAGCGGTCGGAGTGGTCAACGCCTCGCTCGACCGGGCCGACCGCGCCCTCGAGATCTGCGATCAGGCGACGGCGCCGGGCGCGCTCAACTACTGGACCGGCCTGATCCGCATCAACCCCAGCCAGGACCGCAGCGCCTGGCTGCTGATGCTGGTGGCGCGCAAGATCGGTGAGTACGTCGCCATGGGGCTGAAGGCGCATTACCGCATGCGGCGGCCCTCGCAGGTCTACCCCTACATCCTGCCGATCATCGATCCGCCGGATACGCCGTCCTTCCCCAGCAGCCATTCGCTGCAGGCGCACCTGATCTCCAACGTGCTGATGGCGGCGCTGACTCCGCCGGCGGCTGGGGCGTCGCAGACCGCGGTCGCCCTGGACCATCTCGCGCACCGCGTGGCGCGCAATCGGGAGATCGCCGGCGTGCACTATCCGATGGACAGCGCCTGTGGCGCGTTCGTCGCCAGGGGGTGCATGGCCCAGCTGCTGACCCTGCCGGCGGGCAGCCTGTTCGCGGACCTGCTGGCCGCCGCCAAGGGCGAGCTCAGCGACCTGCCCTGACCTTCCCGATCCCGAGCACGGGGGCACGCCATGCCGGAATTCCTACCCAACGACTATGACGTGATCGTCGGCTTCGAGGCCAGGCAGTTCGGCGCCGACTTCGACATCTTCGTCAAGCAGGTCCACGACACGATGGCGGACCTCAAGAACCAGGGCGCGGTGAAAGCCGCGACCATGATCTTCCGCCGCGGCAAGCACGGGGCGGCGCTGGGGGCGCTGCTGCTCGATCCGCAGAAGCTCACGCTGGCCCAGCTCCAGGAAGAGCTGCCGACCTGGAACAAGAAGGGCGTTGCCTGGTTTGAAGCCAATGCGGGCCTCGCCCTCACCGACTGCCCCCCGGGAAGCGAGGACCCGCTGCGGCGCGATCAGTGGGCGCTCGATCGCCTCGGCGTGACCGGGACGTGGGACGACGTCCCGACGCCGATGGACAAGACCCTCGTCGCCATCGTCGACTCAGGCCTGCGCCGGCCCGACGGCTCGCTGCCCGAGGATATCGGCGACACCCTGCCGGTGAATCAGTGCCAGCCGGCGTTCGAGTTCGACGGCATGCTGTGGACGATGTTCCCCGACGGCGTCGACATGAACGGCCACGGCACCATGCTGGCCGGCACCATCGCCGCGGTGCCGTGCAACGGCCTTGGCGTCGCCTCGGCGGTGCCGGTCGACTGGAAGATCGTGCTGATGCCGATCAAGTTCTTCGGCGCGGCGCAGTCGCCCACCATCCTGGGCGCCACGATCGCGATCTACTGGGCGGCGGCGATGGGCGCGCGGGTGATCAACGCGAGCTGGCACGTCGCCTATGGCCAGGGCGGCGTCCTCTCAGTGCAGAGTGCGATGCAGTGGGCGACCCTGGTCGGCGCCGTGGTGGTGGCGGCGGCCGGCAACGACGGCACCGACAACGGCACCTACCCGACCTATCCGGCCAATTACGGCCATGGCGTCATGACGATGCCGGGCCTCAGCATCCTGACCGTCGCCGCCACCGACCGCGACGACTGGAAGTCGGGCTTCTCGAACTACAGCCCGGCGCTGGTCGACATTGCCGCCCCGGGCCGCGACATCGTCACCACCGGCGCCTACTGGATCGGCGCGGCACGCTATCCGGACTACAGCGGCACCTCGGCGGCGGCGGCCTTCGCCTCCTCGGCGGCCGCGCTGGTGGCGGCGCTCAACCCGACATGGGGCCCGATCGAGGTGATCCAGCATCTCAAGGACTCGTCGGACAAGCTCGCCTCGCTGGCCCTGGTCTGCAACGACGGCAACCGGCTCAACATCTGCCGCGCCGTCGAGGGCCCGCTCGTGCTCACGGCACCGGCCGCCGGCGCGACGCTCCAGGTCGGCCAGACGACGAAGATCCGCTGGGCCAACGCCTACAAGAGCGCCCGGTTCGACAAAGTCCGGATCGAGCTCTCGCGTGACGACGGCGCGACCTGGCCGGTGACGCTGAAGGCCTCGACCGCCAACGACGGCAAGTGGAACTGGAAACCCACCGCCGCCCAGAAGACGCAAAAGGGCCGGATCCGGGTGACGCCGCTGGCGGGCAACTTTCCGAAGGTGTCGGGGACGTTCAAGGTGGTGTAAGCGGCGGCGCGTTCATTATGTCGTAGACAATCGCCGCTCGCCTCGGTCCGCGCTTACCTCGCGTGCATCGCCAACCTGCACGGAGGAAGCCATGTCCACCCAACCCACCGCCGCCTCGACCGCCGCAGCCGACACCGTCGAGGCCTACGTCGCCACCTGGAACGAGACCGACGCCGGCCGCCGCCAGGTCGGCATCGCCCGCGCCTGGGAGGCCACCGGCCGCTATCGCGATCCGCTGATGGCGAGCGACGGCCATGCCGGCATCGATGCCATGCTGGCGGGCGTCCAGGCCCGCTTCCCGGGCTTCGCCTGCCCTGAGCGCAGTCGAAGGGTGCTCAAGCGCACCTCGGCGGTCGACTGCCACAACGATTGCGCCCGCTTCGCCTGGTCGCTCGGTCCCGCCGCCGGCCCCGCGATCGTCGAGGGCATCGATTTCTGCGCCCTCTCGCCCGAGGGGCGGCTCGTTTCGGTCGTTGGTTTCATCGATCGCATGCCCGCCTCGTCTTGAGGCGGACATCCTCGCCGCCTTGTGGAAGACCCGTGCGAGTCTCGTTATGGGCAATCGACCGCGAATCGGCCCTTGTGTTTGCGCGCCAAAAATCGCGGCCATGGCTTGGCCCTCCAGCGCGTGAAACGGTTTGGGACTCCCCCCGGCACCGGCGGCCTCCGCACGCCCGAATCGTCTCCGCCGTCAGTTGCCCGTCATCTCCTTGCGGTAATGAAAGTTGCGCCGTCGCGGTGTGGGCCGCGGCGGGCGAGACGACACGACAAGCGAACGATCGCCATCCGTCTGGGGCTGGGGGCCGATGTTGCGCGAGTACCATATCCGCGACCCGCGGGGGTCGAGGTCCTTTTACGTCACGGCGTCGACCCGCCTGTGGCTGGCGCTGTTCGGCCCGCTCGTGGTCTGGCACCTGGTCGGCGGGCGGGCCGCGCTGCTGGCCCTGGCGAGCAGCCTCGCCGTCCTGCTGTTGGCCGCGGCCGCCGTGGTCGTCGCCTCCGCCCTGCAGCCCCACCAGCAGTTCGGCGTGATCGTCGCCGGTATCGTGGCCTTCCTCGGCGTGCAATCCTTCGCCGGCATCCGTCTCATCAAGCGCAGGGCGCTGCGCCGCGGCTGGCTGGTCAAGCGACTCTGAGACGGGATCGGCAAAACTAATTGCAGCCTCTCGTCCGCCGCGTCCGGCGCGTCCGCCAGCGTCCGGCCCTGGGGGGTGGTGCCGGATTCCCGGATTCTCGATGAAAACCCTTATGGCATCGGCATCGGGAGTGTCCGGGCTCAGCCGGATTCCGGGCCGGACGCCGGTGGAGCGCCCTGCTGATGTCGGCCGCCCGAGGGCACCGTCCGTCCGGCTGATTCCCGTCGGATGGAATATGCTTTAGCGTCGCCGGCCTTGCCGCCCGATGCCGCCCCTCCTGCTCCCGCCCCGCCGCTGCGCGCGGTCCGGCCGCTGATGGCCTCGCGCAAGGATCTCGCCGCGCTGCTGCTGCTGGCGCTCAGCCTCGGCATGGTCGTCGCCTGGGCCTCGCTCAACCTGCGCGCCGACACCCGCGCCGACACGCTCCACAACCTGCACGCCGTGCTGGACGGCGCGCCCTTCCGCACCGGCGACGACGTGCGCAGCGACCTGCCATTCTACAACCGCGTGCTCTTCCCGCTGCTCCATCGCGGCCTCGCGCGCGCGCTGCCCTTCGCGTCGGAGAGCCAGTGCTACCTGCTGCTGCGCGTCCTGTCCTTCCAGGCCGCGTTCGCTGCCTTCGCGCTGGTCTGCCGGCGGGGCCTCGGAGCGGCGCAGGCGACGGCCGCGCTCGCGACCGCCCTGCTGGCCGTGGCGACCATCGCCAGCTTCAACTTCCCCTGGGAGGAGCCGTCGGATGCGTTCGACCTGGTGGTCCTGGCCCTTGGCGTCGGCGCGGCGGTGCGCCGCCGCTTGCTGTGGGGCCTGGGGCTTGCGATCGTCTTCGCCGCCAACCGCGAATCGGCGGCCTTCCTCGGGCTGATCTGGGCCGCCGTCACCGTGTCGCGCGGCGACGGGTCGCGCAGTGACTGGCGGCGCCGGCTGGTCGAGGGCGGCGCGATCTCCGTGCTGAGCTACGGCACCGCGATCGGGCTCAAGACCGCGCTCGGCCCCGACTTCATCGCCAACTACGGCACGCCGGCGATCAACCTCGCCCGGCTGCACGAAAGCCTCGGCACGCCCGATCCGTTGAACTGGCCGGCGATGCTGGCCACGCTCGTGCTGCTGTTCGTCGCCTGCGCCGATCTGCGGGCGCCGCTGGGCCGGCGCTTCCTGGGGCTGGCCGCGCTGTTCGCCGGCCTCGCTTTGCTGTTCGGCCTGATCAACGAGCTGCGGGTCTTCCTGCCGACCTTCGTCATGCTGGGCTTCGCCGTGGCGACCCCTCGGCGCGCCGCCGAATAGCCGACGAAGCCGCCGTGCGCCTCCGCTCGAGCCCGATCTCGGGTGAGGTGACGGCGACCAGGGTCGAGCGGCGATCGGGCGACTGCGCGTCGATCGCGTGCAGGGTGTCGAGCACCGCGCTATCGGCGATCAGATGGCGGAAGCCGCGCCCGCCCAGGGGATGCGCGAGGTTCACCGCGGCATGTTGCGCCGCCGACGCCACGCCATAGACGCCCGCGCCCGCGACTGCTGCGGCGAGCAGCCGGCGCGGCCATCCGCTGCCGAGCAGCGCCTGGACGATGCCCGCGAACAGCACCAGCGAGACGATGCGCAGATGCCGCTTCTCGGTGCCCAGCGCCGCGCCGCGGGTCGCCGACACCACGATCACCCGCCCGACGCCCAGTCCCAGGAACAGCGCGAAGCGCAGGTACTCGGGGTAGTCGCGGCGCAGCCGCCAGCCGACGAAGGCGAAGGTCGCGAGCGCCGCCGACAGCAGCAGCGCGTACATCGCCAGCGGATCGACCAGCGGCCGCGACGGATGGGCCAGCAGGTACATCGCGAGATCGCCGATCGACAGCGCGCCGCCCCACGCCGCCGCCGTCACGTAGGCCACGGTGCCGGGCAGCGCCGACCAGGCGATCGGGCTGTCCGCCGCCACCGGCGTGCGGCCGAGGGAGAACCAGCCGACATAGAACAGTGTTCCCATCAGTCCGAGCGTGACCCCGGCGACCACGCCGCGGCCGATCCGGTCACGCGAATACCACAGGCCCGGCGGCGCCATCACCGCGGCTGCGATGGCCGAGGCGGCGATCACCAGGCCCGACAGCTTGGCGAACACCATGGCCGCGGCGCCGACCCGCAGGACGGGCACGGCGCAGCTTCGGCTTTCCGGCCGCGACCAGTGCCCCGGCGGTCGCCGCCGTCCACGAAGAACCCCCCAATCGGGGACTGGAGGGCTCCGTGGAGGACTGTCTCGCCCGGCCGCGCGATACGCAGCGCGGCCGGGCTTCACGCTGGCGCCACCGGTATGCGCGGCGCCCCGGACCCCTCAGGGTCCGGACAGTTCGCCTACTGCTTGCCGATGTCCGACGGCGCCGCCGGGGCCGGGGTGGCCGGGGCCGGGGTAGCCGGCGCCGGGATGGCCGGGGTCGTCGTCGCGGCACCCGGGCCAGCACCCGGCATGGTCCGCTCGATCGCCGGACGGTTCGGGGCCTGGGCCACGTTCTCGCCGTCCTTCGGCGCGCCGTTGAAGTACAGCAGGCCGCCGATCAGGCCGATCGCGACCAGCAGGCCGAGCAGGATGTACGGGCCCTTGCCCGTGTCATCCGCCGGCTCGAAGCGGGTATTGCCGTAACGGTCGTAGCCGCGGGGATCGTTGGGACCCAGCGGGTCCTTCGGGATATAGTCGCTCATGGGGGTTCTCCTCGTGCGTGTTCACTGCCGTCCCAACGCACCCCGGAAGCGAGGAGTTGCCCATGGAATGGGGCGGTTTGGTATCGTGCGCGACATAGGGGAGCCGCATTCATGCCCGATTCTGTTCTCGTCCGCCCGGTCGCGGTGCTCTCGCCCGATGACGCCCGCACGCTGGTCGCCTCCTACGCCGCCGTCAGCCCGACCGCCGCGATGAAGGACATCGGCCGACTCGATCCGCATCTCGGCCGCTTCATCGCGATGGCGCCGATCTGCTTCGTCTCGACCGCCGACGCGTCGGGCAAGCAGGACGTCACGCCGCGCGGCGACCCCCCGGGGAGCTTCAAGGTGCTCGACGAGCACACGCTCGCCTTCCCCGACCGGCCGGGCAACAACCGGCTCGATACGCTGAAGAACCTGCTGGAGAACCCGGAGATCGCGCTGATCTTCCTGCTGCCCGGCACCAGCGAGACCGCGCGGTTGGCCGGCACCGCCCGCCTCTCGACCGATCCCGAGCTGCTCGCCTCGATGGCCGTGCAGGGCAAGGAGCCCAAGTGCGCCATCGTCGTGAGCGTGCGCCAGGCCTACTTCCACTGCGCCAAGGCACTGCTGCGCTCCAAGCTGTGGACCGGCGAGTACGCCCAGCCCAAGGGCACCTTCCCCTCGATCAGCCGCATGGTCGGCGACCAGATCGGCCTCAGCGAAGAGGAGAAGCAGAAGCGCGAGGCGCTCACCGAGCGCGCCTACCGGGACGGTCTGTGGGCTCCCCTCTCCTGAGCAAATATGTCGTAACCGGCGAGCGCGCGCGCCAGATGCGGGTGGTGCCCGCGGCGGTGCTGAAGCGGCTTTATGCCCGCTCGAACAAGGCAGGCGCGCAGCAGGCGCTGGCGCATCTCGGCCTGCTGGTGGCGGGCGGCGGGCTGATCCTCGAGACGCGCGGCACCTGGTGGGTGCTGCCGGCGCTGCTGCTGCAGGCGATCTTCGTCAATGCGCTGTTCGGGGCGATGCATGAGTCGGTACACTACGGCTCGTTCCGCACGCGGCGGCTGGCCGATCTGCTGGCCTTCTTCTCGGGCGCGGCGATCCTGAACAATGCCGGCTTCTACCGGCACTATCACATGGCGCATCACCGCTACACCCAGGACCCCGCCCGCGATCCCGAGTTGATCACCTCGGGCACGCCCAGAAGCTGGGGCAACTACCTGCTGCGGGCCAGCGCGCTGCCGTTCTTCGCCGTGCGCTTTCGCGACATCTTCCTGTTCCCGTTCGGCTTCCGCGGCAACGTGAACTACATCCACGAGAAGGCGTGGCCCGAGGTGCGCCGCTGGGGCCGCTGGCTGCTCGCCTTCTATGCCGTGCTGCTGGTGGGCTCGGTCGCGTTGCAGACCGACGTGCTGGTCTGGGTGTGGCTGCTGCCGCTCGCCGTCGGCGCGCCGCTGCTGCGGCTCTATCTCCTCTGTGAGCACACGCTCTGCCCCAACTCCGACGACGGCTTCGCCAACACTCGCACGACGCTGTGCAATCCGCTGCTGCGCTTCCTGATGTGGAACCTGCCGTACCACGCCGAGCATCACCTGCTGCCCAACATCGCCTTCCATCACCTGCCGGAGGCGCACCGGTATCTGAAGCCGCACCTCAAGTTCGTCGCGCGCAGCTACTTCCAGACCAACCGCGAGATCGTGCGCTCCTTCCGATGAGGACGCGGGAGGACGCCTTCGACTGCGGTGACGTGCTGCTGCAGCGCGGCGGCACCCTGCGCAAGGCGCGCATCGTCTACAAGACCTTCGGCATGCTGAACGCCGCGCGCGACAACGTCATCGTCTACCCAACGTCGTACAGCGCCCAGCATCCCGACATCGAATGGCTGGTGAACGTCGAACGCTGCCTCGACCCCAGCCGCTACTTCGTCGTCATCCCCAACATGTTCACCAATGGGCTGAGCACCTCGCCGTCCAACTACGACGGTGAATTCCCGCAAGTGACGACCTACGACAACGTCACCCAGCAGCGCCGGCTGATGAACGAGGTGTTCGGCGTCGAGCGGGTGAAGATGGTCTACGGCTGGTCGATGGGCGCGCAGCAGGCCTATCACTGGGCTGCCCTGTTCGGCGCCTCGGTGGAGCGCATCGTGGTCAATTGCGGCTCGGCCAAGACGGCGCCGCACAACTTCGTCTTCCTCGAGGGCGTGCGCGCGGCGCTGATGGCGGCGCGCACCGAGGAGGAAGCCAAGCGCGCCATGGGCCGCATCTATGCCGGCTGGGCGCTGAGCCAGACCTTCTATCGCCGCGAGCTGTGGCGCGGCCTGGGCTTCGCCTCGCTCGAGGACTTCCTGGTGCGCTCCTGGGAAGCTGGCTTCGTCCGCCGCAACTGCCGCGACCTGCTGGCCCAGCTCTGGACCTGGCAGAATTCCGACATCTCGGCCAACGACCTCTATCGCGGCGACCTCCAGATGGCGCTCGCCGGCATCACGGCCAAGGTGCTGCTGATGCCTTCGGCGACCGACCTCTATTTCCAGACCAACGACAATCTCGAGGAGCTCCCGCACCTCAAGCACGCCCGGTTGATCGAGATCCCGTCGATCTGGGGCCATCGCGCCGGCAACCCGCGCGACAATCCCGAGGATGCCGCCTTCATCGACCAGCAGGTGACGGCGCTGCTCGAGAGCTGACGCGATGAAGCGCCGCCATCCCGTCCTGCACCGCATCGACTGCTGAACATCGAGCCCGGATCCTTCTAGATCGCCCAGGTCAACAATCCCGACAGCCGGCTCACCTGGTCGGACCTGATTACTTCTCCTTCACCGTGCTGACCTCGACCGGGTTCGGCGAGATCACGCCGGTCACCCCGATGGCCCGTAGATCAGCATCACTCGCGCGCGCATTTCGGGCCTGATGGAAGCACTTGCGCTTCCATCAGGCCGGAAATCGCTCTAGCGTCGGGCCATGCCCGATTCACTTCTGCCGCACGACGGTCTGGTGATCGTCGCCAAACGTGACTGCCCGACCTGCGTGCTGGTCGAGCCGGTGATGCAAAGTCTCGACCGCGCCGGCCCGCTGATGGTGCTGAGCCAGGACGACCCGACCTTCCCGTCCGGCGTGCGCTCCGTGGTCTACGACGACAGCCTCGAACGCTCCTTCCATCTCAAGATCGAGGCCGTGCCGACCCTGATCCGCTTCGCAGGCGGCCGCGAGATCGGCCGCGCCGTCGGCTGGGCGCGCGACGAATGGCTGAAGATTGCCGGCGCCGCGGCCAAAGGCGACGGCCTGCCGGCCTGGCAGCCCGGCTGCGGCTCCAAGAGCCTCGATCCCGGCGTGCAGGAGGCGCTGATCGCGCGCTACGGCGAGACCGGCCTGAAGTCGCGCGCCATCTCGGTCGGCAACTGGGACGACCCGATGGAGGCCTGCTTCGAGCGCGGCTGGACCGACGGCCTGCCGGTGGTGCCGCCGACCGACGAGCGCATCCTGCGCATGCTCGCCGGCACCGAGCGCAAGCCCGGCGAGATCGTCGGCAACATCCCGCCGAACCTCGCGCCCTGCACGGTCGAGAAGGTGGCGATCAACGCCGTGATGGCGGGCTGCAAGCCCGAGTACATGCCGGTGGTGCTGGGCGTGCTCGAGGCGGCGCTCGATCCGCTGTTCACCATGCACGGCCTGCTCTGCACCACGCACTTCTCCGGCCCGCTGGTGATCATAAACGGCCCGATCGCCAAGTCGATCGGCATGAATTCCGGCGTCAATGCGCTGGGCCAGGGCAACCGCGCCAACGCCACCATCGGCCGCGCCCTGCAGCTCATCGTGCGCAATGTCGGCGGCGGCATCCCCGGCGCGATCGATCGCGCGACCTTGGGCAATCCCGGCAAGTACACCTTCTGCTTCGCCGAGGACGAGAGCGATCCCGACTGGGAGCCGCTGGCCGAGCGCCGCGGCATCCCTGCGGGCAAGAACGCCGTCACCCTGTTCCATGGCGAGGGCGTGCACGGCTTCATCGACCAGAAGTCGCGCACGCCGGAGGAACTGGTGCGCTCGCTGGCGATGGGTCTCTTTGGAGTGGGTCATCCAAAATTGGTTCGCGCCGGCAATGCCGTGCTGGTGCTGACGCCCGAGCACTACAAGATCTTCAAGGATGGCGGCTGGTCGCGCCGCCAGATCGAGGACGCGCTCTACGAGGCGCTGAGGCGTCCGGGCAAGGACCTGGTGTACGGCGCGCAGGACGTCGCCGAGGGCGTGCCCGAGGCCTACGCCGACAAGATGCTGGACAAGTTCGATCCGCCGCCCGACGGCGTGCTGATCGTTCGCGCCGGCGGCCCGGCCGGGCTATTCTCCGCCATCATCGGCGGCTGGCCCGGCCAGCGCGTGCGCGAGGAATGCCAGGCCGTCACTCGCGAAATCAGGTAAGACTGTCGTCCTTCGCTCAGGATGACATGAATGGGAGTCCATTTATGAGCTCTACGACGAAACTGCGCGATCCCACCGCCGAGACCTCGCCGACCCGCCGCGCCCGGCTCGCGCCGCCATCCTCGCTCGAGGGCAAGACCGTGGCGCTGATGGATATCGGCAAGTCGCGCGGCAAGGAGTTCATCGACCGCCTCGAAGGCCACTTCAGGAAGGCCGGCATCGCCACCAGGCGCTACGCCAAGCCGACCAACACCAAGGTCGCGCCGGTCGCGGTGATGCAGCAGATCGCGGCCGAGGCGCAGCTCGCGGTGATCGCCTTAAGCGATTGAGGGTCCTGCACATCGTGCAGTCTGCACGACCTCTACAATCTCGATAGCCGCGGTCTCCCCGGCGTCAACATCGTCACCACCGAGTTCGTCGACGGCGTCACCGCGCAAAGCGATTCGCTGGGCTTCGAGCCGGCCGTCGTCTACGTCCCGCATCCGATCCAGAACCGTACCACCGCCGAGATCGAGGCGATCGCCGACCAGACGTTCGAGAAGGTGCTGGCGGCGCTGACTGGCTAGTCTTCGGGCCGCCTAGTCCTTCTCCGGGATCACCGCCGGCGCGACCTGCTCGCTGGGCACGGCCGGCGGCGGCGGCGTGGGCATCTGCGGCGGCTCGGTCGGCAGGAAGGCCGCGACCGCGGCCGCGGTGCCCTTGGGGTCCTCTTCCATCGGGTTGTGGCCCGGCTTCTCGAAGACCGCGAGCCTCGAGCCCTTGATGTCGTTCTGCAGCCGGAAGGCGTCGGCGATCGGCACCCAATGATCCTGCGCGCCCCAGATGATCAGCGTCGGCACGTCGAGCCGCTTGAGCGGCGTCGGATCGAGCGGCTCCTGGTTGCGCGTCCGCTGCAGCGTGGCCTTGCGGTCGCCGGGGAAGCGCTGCAGCTCGCTGAAGCGGCGCACCCGCTCGGGCGTCACCATCGCCGGGTCGGCATAGACGTCCTTCAGCGCCCGCCGCGCCATCCACTCCGGCTTGAAATGGATCCCGATGTCGCCGATCACCGGTGCGCGGGCGAGCCGCGTGCGCCATGGCATCTCGCTCTCGCGCGGATAGGCGGCGGCATCGACCAGGATCAGGTGGCTGATCCGCTCCGGCCGCGTCGCGGCGAAGGTCCAGGCGACGGCGCCGCCGATCGAATGGCCGGCGATCGCGAAGCGGTCGAGCTGCAGCGTGTCGGCCAGCACCTCGATGAAGTCGGCATAGGCCTCGATCGAATAGTCGCCGCGCGCCCAGGGACCGGTCAGGCCGTGGCCCGGCAGGTCGACCGAGATCACGCGATAGCGGTCCTTGAGCTCGCCGGCCCAGCCCCGCCACACGTGCAGCGACTCCAGCGAGCCGTGGATCAGCAGCAGCGGCATGGCGTCCGGCTTGCCCTCGTCGCGCACATGCGCCCGCGTGCCGCCGACATCGACGAAGGTCGAGGGCGGCTGGCCGTAGCGGGCGATCAGCACGTCGGGCGGCAGGTCGGGCGCATAGGCCCACAGGACCGCGCCCGCGAGTCCGCCGAGCACGAACAGCAGCACCAAGGGCAGGTGCCGCAGGTGCCGCCAACGCGAGGTGCGCTCCTCAGCGCGACGGCGGCGGGACGCCATGATCGTTCTCGCGGCCGCGCAGGGCGTCGGCCAGCAGGTCGAGGTTGCGCAGCTTGAACTCCGCCGCCGGCGCGGGATCGAGGATCTTCTCCTCGATCAGCCGGGCAAGGATGGTCTTGTTGAGATCGTTGCTGACGACCAGCCGGTCCTCGAGCTGGGCCACGAACACCATCAGCTCGAACTCGAGCCCGCCGGGGCCGACCCGCAAGAAGCGCACGATCGGCTGCGGCACCCGCAGCACCCGGGCATGGTTGAGCGCCGATTCGCGCAGGATGCCCTCGAGCTTCGCCACGTCGGTGCCGATGCCCACGGTCAGCGCGATCTCGAGGCGGCTCGAGGTGTCGGAGTAGGTGCGGTTCACCACCGGGTTCTGCAGGAAGATGCTGTTGGGCACGATCACATGGGTGCGCTGGAAGGTCTCGATCTCGGTGGCGCGGATGTTGATGCGCCGCACGAAGCCTTCGTGGCCGGTGACCGACACCCAGTCGCCCGCCTTGATCGGCCGCTCGAGCAGCAGGACGACGCCCGAGATCACGTTGTTGGCGATGTTCTGCAGGCCGAGGCCGATACCGACCGACAGCGCGCCGAGCACGATCGCCAGATTGGTGAAGTCGATGCCGAGCGCGCCGACGCCGACCAGGATGGCGATGATCACGCCGGCATAGTTGAGGCCGGCATCGATCGATTGGCGCAGCGGCATCGGCGCGTCGACGGTCGGCATCACCCGGTCGCGCACCACCCGGCGCACCAGCCGCGCCAGCAGCATGGCGACGCCGAACGTCACGATCGCCATGCCGATATTGGCGAGCGAGATGGTGACGCCGCCGACCCGGACGCCCTGCAGCAGCTGGTCGAAGCCGCGGGTGATCGAATCGACATCGAAGCTCCACGCCGCCGGGATGGCGACGATCAGCACGACCACGAGCAGGAGGTCGATCAACAGCAGCGCGATGTGCTGGCCGCGCAGCTGGAAGTCGGGCGGCAGGCCGAAGCGGGCACGCACCCAGCGGCCGATCGGCAGGTCGGGGGCGGCCATCGCCTCGAACAGGTCGCCGGCCAGCTGGTGGGCGACCAGCGCCGCCGCCGCCCACATGCAGCTGCGCGCAATGCCGGTATGGATGTGCGCCGCCAGGATCGCGTAGCCCAGCAGCGACATCACGATCGAGGCGAGCAGGGTCGTGCCGATCAGCAGGCGCAGGATCGACCACCAGGTGCCGCCGACCATGGCCGGTGCTGCGGCGCCCGCCGGCCGCGCGGCTTGCCAGCCGCGATTGGACATCACCGGCAGCGCCAGCAGGGCGATCACGGTGGTGAGCACCAGCGATCCCACCGAGGCCGCCGCGTCGCGGTCCGGCCCCTGGATGAGCGCGTGGTAGAGGAAGTCGAGGATCGCGCCGGCGGCGAACAGATGGCGCATCGACAGGGTCAGGTGCTGGGCGCTGCTGTCGGTGAAGGGCAGCACGCGCCACGCCGGCCGGTACGGCGCCAGCATCGTCGTGGTCACGCCGACCACCAGCAGGAAGGTGATCAGCTGCCGCATGAACTCCGCCAGCAGCGCATCGACCGGCGGCGGCGGCAGGGTCGCCGCCAGCAGCTTGCCGACCAGCCAGACCGCGAGGATCGGCACCAGCACCACGCCGATGCCGTCGATCACGGCGGCGAAGGTGCGATCGCGCGGGCCGGGCTCGGTGAGCTCGCCGCGGCCGAAGCGGCGGCGCAGGGCGTGGCCCACCCCCCACAGCGCGACGGTCAGCACCGCCCAGAAGGCGAGCGGCGTCAGGTCCTGGTCGCCCGAGCGCAGCGCGCTCAAGCCCTCGCGACCCCAGGCCGCGAGGGCCGACGAGATCGCCGCCCAGGCTCCGGCGACCTGGGGCCCGAGCTTCCGCCAGACCTCAGGCGACAGCGGCGGCTCGCTCCGCTGCAACAGGTGGCGCAGCACGACCTCGCCGCGCAGCTTGGTCATGCGCTCGAGCAGCTGGTCGGCGCGGGCGATCACGACCTCGGACTGCTTGACCCGGCTTTCGCTGATTGTCGCCTGGTCGGTCAGCCGCTCGCGCTCGGCCTTGACCGCGTCGGTTTCGGCCGGCTGGTCGGTGCCGGGCTTGACCTCGAGCGGGGCGAGCAGGCGGCGGACATCGGCCAGGTCGTTGCGGGCGAGCTGGGCGGCCGCCTGGGCCGCGGCGCGAACGTCGGTGGTCTGCTCGCGCAGCGAATCGATCTCGGAGGCCAGGATGCCCGGCTGGTCGACGCGCGCCGCGATGCGGTCGAGCTGGCGGGTCCACAGCTCGACCAGCTGCGAGAACGGCCGCTGTGGCGGCACGGCCTGGGCCCATGCTGGCGCCGAGGCCGCGAGCGCGCCAACCATCAGCAGCAGAAGCCAGGCGAGACGAAAGGAACCCCGCATGGCGCTGTGGTACCACGTTAGCCCGTTGATAATTGTGGTTAATCCGCGCCTATCCCAAGTGCGCCGGGAGTGCGTCGGGCCGAGTTGACAGGCCGGACGGGCCGGGGAACCTTTCACCCGAAATTAACAATGTGCTGGGAGTAATCAGATGGCCGACGGGCAAGGGGTTGGGGAAGTCAGGGTCGCGCCCGACCGGCTGCACGCCTTCACCATGTCGATCTGCCGGGCCGACGGCAGCTCGGACCAAGAGGCGCGGCTGGTCGCAGACCATCTGGTCCTGGCCAACCTCTACGGCCATGACAGCCATGGCGTCGGCATGATGCCGGCCTATATCCAGAACACCACTACAGGACGTTGTGTCCGTAACCATCATGCAAAGATCGTGAAGGATAATGGCGCGGTCATCGTGATCGACGGGGGAGTCGGCTACGGCCAGGTGATCGCGAAGGAGGCGATGGATTTCGGCATCGAGCGCGCGAAGAAGCACGGCGTCTGCGTCGTCGGCACCACCAACTCGCATCACATCGGGCGCATCGGCCATTGGGCCGAGCAGTGCGCGCGCGCCGGCATGGTCTCGACCCACTGGGTGAACGTGCACGGCCACAAGTCGCTGGTGGCCCCGTTCGGCGGCGCGGAGCCGCGCTATTCGACCAACCCCTATTGCACCGCCGTGCCGCGCCCGGGCAAGGAGCCGATCGTGCTCGACTTCGCCACCAGCCAGGTGGCGATGGGCAAGGTCCGGGTCGCCAACAACAAGAAGGTGCAGATGGAGCCCGGCCTGCTGATCGATGCGGGCGGCGAAGACACCACCGAACCCGGCGTGATGTACAACCCGCCGTTCGGCGCCATCCTGCCGTTCGGCCTGCACAAGGGCGGCGGGCTGGCGGTGATCTGCGATCTGCTGGCCGGCGCGCTGACCGGCGGCAAGACGCATTCGCCGCGCACCATCAAGGACGGCACCGACATCGTGAACAACATGCTGTCGATCATCATCGATCCGTCGGCGATGGGCGGCACCCAGGCGTTCGAGGACGAGGTCGAGACCTTCATCACCTGGGTGAAGTCGGCCAGGCCGCGGCCGGGCGTTGCCGAAGTGCTGGCGCCCGGTGAGCCGGAGCGCGCCCGCAAGATCGACCGCGAGAAGAACGGCGTGCCGATCGACACCACGACCTGGCAGCAGCTCATCGACGTCGCCGCCAAGGTGCGGCTCAACGACACTGAAATACCGAAGATTGCGGCCTAGGGGAGACGATCAATGGCCAAGATGAAGCTCTACTACTCGCCCTCCTCGCCCTACGCGCGCAAGGTCCGCGTCGTGGCGATGGAGACCAAGCTCGACAAGAAGATCGAGTTGGTCAACGTCGCGCTGACGCCGGTCGCGCCCAACGCCGACGTCGACAAGCACAACCCGATCGGCAAGATCCCGGCGCTGTCGGTCAAGGGCATGGACCTCTTCGACTCGCCGGTGATCTGCGAGTACCTCGACACCCAGCACAAGGGCCGCAAGCTCTTCCCGCGCAAGGGCCGCGACCGCTGGGTGGCGCTGCGGCAACAGGCGATGGCCGACGGCCTGCTCGATGCCGCGCTGCTCGCCCGCTACGAAGGCGCGCTCAGGCCCGAAGAGAAGCGCTGGACCGAATGGAGCCAGGGCCAGCTCAAGAAGATCAACGGCGTGCTCGGCCAGCTCGAGGCGGAGGCCAAGGCGCTCAAGGGCAAGCTCACCATCGGCACCATCTCGGTGGCCTGCGCTCTCGGCTATCTCGACCTGCGCTTCGGCGACATGGGCTGGAAGGACAAGTATCCCAAGCTCGCCAAGTGGTTCGCCCAGACCTCGAAGACGCCGTCGATCAAAGCGACCGCTCCGCCGGCGGCGTGAAGACCGCCGACGAGATCATCGCCCGGCTCGGGATGCGTCCGCATCCCGAAGGCGGCCACTATGTCGAGACCTTCCGCGCGCCCGATGGCCCGCGCGGCGCCTCGACTGCGATCTATTTCCTGCTGAGATCGGGCGAGCGCTCGCACTGGCACAAGGTCCTCGATGCCGACGAGCTCTGGCACTACTACGCCGGCGCGCCGCTCGAGCTGGCGCTGAGCGAGGACGGCCGTTCGGTGCGCCGCCTGCGGCTCGGCATCGATTTCGAGGTCGGCGAGCAGCCTCAGGCGGTCGTGCCGCGCGGCGTCTGGCAGGCCGCACGCTCGCTCGGCGCGTGGACGCTGGTCGGCTGCACCGTGGCGCCCGGCTTCCTGTTCGAGAAATTCGAGATGGCGCCGCCGGGCTGGGGGCCGTCAGAGAAATGACGCGAGCACCGCGCCGACGGTGACCAGCACCGCGGCCAGCAGCAACGTGAGAGTAGGCGGCGCGAGCCCGCAAGCGACCAGGAGAGCGGTCGACAGGATCGGTGCGGCGTAGCTCAAGGCGCCGAGCGCGCGGATGTCGCCGCGCTTCACCGCGTGGTCCCAGAGATAGAAGGCGCCGCCGGTCGGCCCCAGGCCGAGCGCCAGCACCGCGAGCCAGGCGACCGGCGTTGCCGGCCACACGGTCGGCTCGAACAGCCAGTGGCAGAGCAGCGACAGGGCAGCGGCGGCGGCGCAGAACGAGGCGATGGCATCGGTCGGCGTCTCGCCGAAACGGCGCGACAGCACCGAGTACAATGACCAGGCGAAGGCGCAACCCAGCGCCAGCGCGTAGCCCAGCGCATAGGTGCCGGCGAAGCTGACGCCGCGGCCGAAGGCCAGCACGGCGACGCCGGCGAAACCCAGCAGGGCGCCGACCAGGTGCGGCCAGCCCAGCCGCCCTCTTTCGTGCTCTGGGGCCAGCGGCGCCGACAGGAGCACGATCAACAGCGGCCACAGGTAGTTCACCAGGTTCGCCTCGGCCGGCGGGGCGAGCTGGAGCGCGGCGAAGTAGAGGGCGTGGTAGCCGAACAGGCCGCCGACCCCCAACAGCCAGACCGCCGCCGGCCAGCGCAGCAGGTCGAGCCAGGCCAGCCCGCGGACGCGGGCCCGCACGATGCCGATCACGGCCCCGATGGCGAAGGTCATGGCGACCATCTGGAAAGGCGGGATCGGGCCGGCGAGGACCGACAGGGTGGCCAGCGCACCCCACAGCGCGATGGCGCCGAGCCCCGCCGCCATCGCCCGGCGTCGCTCGGCGGGGACAACTGTCATCGTGGCCCGCATAGACAACCCGGTCGCTTGTGTCGATAGAGCCGGTTACCATCCTCGCAACAGGATGGGATGTTCCATCGTCCGACCAACCCGGTAAGCCATCGCCTGGCGCGACTGGCGTTCTATCTGGCCTGCCTGGCGGCGCTGACGGTCGCGGCCTGCGGGCCGGCGCATCGTTATCTCCGCATCGATCTCGACATCGTGCTGATCGTCTTCCGCTTCGGCTTCTACCTGGCCGCGGCGTCGGTCGCGCTGGCGCTCGCCACCATCGTGCCGGCCCGGCCGGGCGACCGGCGGCGCGGCTTCGTCGCCGCCATCCTGGCGCTGGGAATCGGCGTGGCCGCCGCCTGGATGCCGGCGCAGTGGCTGCTGCGGGCGCGGGCGGCGCCGCGCATCAACGACGTCACCACCGACACCGCCAACGTCCCCGCCATGGTCGTGACCCAGCAGATGCGTCACGGCTCGCCCAACCCGCCGGCCTATCCCGGCCCGGCGACGGCGACGCTGCAGCGCGCCGCCTATCCCGACATCGTGCCGATCGTGCTCAACGCGCCGCCGGCCGACGCCTTCCGCAAGGTCGACGCGGCCGCCATGGCGCTGGGCTGGGAGGTGGTGGCGCGCGCGCCCGCCGACGGCCGGATCGAGGCGACCGACACCTCGGACTGGTTCGGGCTGACCGACGACATCGTGATCCGCATCCGGCGCGAGGGCGCCGGCGGCAGCCGCATCGACATCCGATCGAAGAGCCGCGTCGGCGAATCAGATTTCGGCGTCAACGCGCGCCGCATCCGCGCCTTCATCGAGCGGGTGCGGCAGGAGGGATGAGCGTCTTTCTCCTCTTCCCCGTTAGGGGGCTTTGCACAATAACCGCCGTTTGCACAAAAACGTAAACCCCTGCACAAATAATCCGAACGGGGGAGCGCATGGAAACGGGCATCGTCGTGGCGGTGATCACTGCCGGGGCCTCCCTACTGGTGGCCCTCGCCAGCATCGTGTTCTCGCTTCGGCGGGAGCAGGCCGGGGACTGGCGCAAGGTCAAGTTTGAGCACTATCGGGAGTTCATGTCCGCATTGTCCGGAATTGTCGGCGCAGACGTGACCCCGGAAGGTCAACGCCGATTCGCTCAAGCCTGTAACACCGTGCAGTTGGTCGCCTCCAAGCAGGTCATTGAGGCGCTGCACGATTTCCGGGATGAGATTTCGGGATCAAATCCTCATCGATCCAAGGAAAGACACGACGCGCTTCTCTCCAGACTGATCCGAGAGATTCGCACGGACCTTGGCCTTTCCCAGAGGTCGAATCCTCCGGGTCTATCGATCCGGCTCTGGCACTCCGGCGTGGACAGCATAGAACCGGCCAAGGAGGCCGACCCGCCCCGATAAATACCGGAATGAACACGATTGACCCCGAAATACGAGCCGATCTGATTGCTTGCGACGCTCGGTTTGGGACCTACTTCGAACTATGCGCGCTTGGCGACAATGGCATCCGGGCTCTATTGGAGGTCGAATGCGACCTCGATGGCTCGAATGCACGTAATGCTCGCTTCACATTTATGGACGAGTCAGGGGTTGAGTGCTCGGCCGACTGCCTGACCGAGCGACTGACACACGTAGTTGTCCGCGATGCCGACTGTCTGGCCCTTTCGTAGGGGCATGTCGGTACAGAATTGAACGAGGTCTGTCGCATCAACGCTGATCTTCAAGGGATCGCGGCTGATCACGTTTACTTCGATTTCGTGCTTACACGTCTCACAGAAGACTTTCATTCGCGCCTCTTCCGACCAATCAATTCAAATCGGGCTGTAGGCTTGTAACCTTTCCGTTCGCGAGGTGAAAGGACACGCCCAGTGGCGATCTGGAATCGTACTTCATGTACACGAACGTCTTCTGGGTGTTCGCCACGCACTGAATGTTGGCCTGCTGCTGTTTGCCGAAGTTGTCGATCTTCTCCGTGATGATGAAGTCCGTGTAGTAGCCGACCAAACGACCATCGGAGTGACGGGTCAGTTCGCCGGACCCGACTTGCTGGTATGAAGTATCAATCGAGGGAGCAAATTGCCCGAGATGATCCCGGTACAGCGAGCGGCACTGGCTGACGTAGGTGGGATCGCCGAACCCGCCGTGCCACCATCGGGGGAGGGGAGATACTGCGATGGCCTATTTCGTGGTCACTTACGATCTCGTGACAGAAGAGGAATTCGACTATCAGCGTTTGTGGGATGCGCTTGCTGCGTTTGATTCCCAGAAGTACCAACTCTCTTGCTATCTGGTGGACGCAAATGCCACGGCCACTGGTCTCTTTAATCACCTGAGACAGTTCATGCACGATGTTGACCGTCTGATGGTGGTAGAGTTCTCGAAGAAGCCCGCATGGAAAAAGGGACTTCCGGGAACAAAAGCGTGGCTCGACGCTCGATTCCCCTAGTGTCAGTCCGGTTCAGATGTGAGGCCATTGTTGCCTCGGCCGAACGGGATGCCATTCACATGTACGAGGATGCCGAGTAACGCTGCCGCTCGGTCGATCAGCCACAGCTTCCATCGGGGCAACGGGATATCGTAAGTCCGCAACATGGCGAGTTCCTTCACAGGGGTGCTCTCCTATTTAGGAATTTCTCGTGGCAAGCGGCTTAGTCCGGTTCTCCTCTGCGGCACGAACAGCGTCGTACTCCTTGACCGCTTCCTGAACCAGTTCGTCAACGTCGACTCGGTCCAGACCGGTGTGCTTGATCCGGCGTGTGCCGACCAAGATACGTTCGCCGTCGATCTCGCCCCATTCCCGCACGTCATCGGTGTGCCGGTTCACGAACACGATGCTCGCCACCACGCCCTCGATCGATGCCGACCGCACCGGTTCGTGCGCGGCTACGCGAATCCGCAAATGGGTACTGCCGGGCCGCGCCAAGTAGCAGGCCTCCGACTGATTTGAGCGGCCGATCTGCACGAATCCGGCCTGCTCCAGCATGTCTCGGGCTAGGAACGTCGCCTTCACTGCATTGATGTACTCGGGGTCGTCCTCGGCCTCGCCAAGGCCAATCCGATATGATCTTGTGGCTTCGAGTAGCGTACACAGGTGCATGCCCTATTTAGGCGACACTCCCGAGGCCCTTGGGTGACCGACGCGACGATTCTTGCGCTGCTCGGCGTAACGATCTCCCTGCTATCTCTGGGCGTCTCCGCGACCACGATGTGGTTCGCATGGTTGCGTCGGGGCCGGTTGGCGATGACCAAGCCGACGCTGGTGTTCTTCGGATACGACGAGGTTCCTAGGACCATTCCCAAGGTCTTCCTGCGCACGCTCCTCTACTCCACCTCACCACAGGGCAAGATGGTGGAGCACATGTACGCGAAGCTGGTTCGGGCCGAGACCGAGAAGGTGTTCGGATTCTGGGGCTACGGACCCGAAAGCAAACTCACAGCGGGCGGCGGCCTGTTCGTGGGCCAGACCGGCGCGTCCCTGTATCACCACTTTGTCCTGTCCGTTCACGATCCCGGATATGAGTTCGTCGCGAGCGAGTACACGATTCAGGTCTACGCGCAGGAGGCCGGGCAGTCGGCTGCGGCTCTCCTGACCGAATTCAAACTGAGCCTCAGTGATGGGCTCGCTTCGGCTCTCGCCCAGCACCAAGGCGTTCTCTTCGAGAGAGACCCGAGCACCCTTGGGTACCTCGGTCATGTCCGGGATCGTCCATAGTGAGTTTTTGTGCAGAATCCTCTCCTGCACAAAAACTCAGGTTCAGGCCGGGGTTAGTGTGCAAAGCCCCGTTAGGGGGAGAGGAACATGAAATCAGTGCGCCGTGGCCGGTAACGTGAAGCGGAAGGTCGTGCCGGTGGGGCCGGTCGCGGTCATGGCGATCTCGCCGCCATGGGCGCGCACCAGGTCGCGGGCGATGGCGAGGCCGAGGCCAGCGCCGCCGGCGCGGCCGCCCTTGGTGAAGGGCTTGAAAAGCTGCGCCGCCACGTCCTTCGGCACGCCGGGCCCGTTGTCGGCGACGTCGACCAGCACGTAGGCGCCGCCGTTCTGCGACCTCACCGTCACGGTGTTGGCGCCGGCATCGAAGGCATTGCGGCCGAGATTGATGAACACGCGATAGAGCAGGTCGCGATCGGCCCGCACCTTGCGCTCGCCGAGCCCGTTCACCCAGTTGCGCAGCAGGTTGGGATCGGCATCCTCGCCCTGCTCCTGCAGGGTGATGCCGACCTCGTCGACCAGGTCGGCGAGGTCGAACTCCTCGAGCCTGGGCGTCGGCCGGTCGCGCACGTACTCGATCGCTTCGCTCGCCATGCGCGTGGCGCGGTCGATGGTGCTCATGATGGTCGGTGCGAACTTGCGCGTGCGCTCGTCGTCCGAGTGCGCCAGCCGGTCGGAGAGCAGCCGCGCGGTCGACAGGATGTTCTTGAGGTCGTGGTTGATCTTGTTCGAAGCGGCGCCGACATCGGCCAGCCGCGACTTCTGGCGCAGCGAGGCGCGCAGCTCGCGTTGCAGGTTCTGGAACTCGCGGTCGACCACGCCGATCTCGTCGTTGCGCGTGCTGCGCGGCCGGTCGATGCCGCCTTCCTCGGGATCGCGGCGGAACGCCACCATGTCGGCCGACAGGTCCTGCAACGGCCGGATCACCAGCCAGCGCAGCGCGAGATAGAGCAGGGCTGCGGTGAACAGCGCGATGATGATCGACAGGATCAGCACGCGGACGCTGTACTCGTACATCGCGAGCCGCATCGGCAGCTCGTCGACCACGATCCACACCATCGCCCGCGGCAGGCGCATCGATTCGCCGCCGACCCGCGTGTAATAGGCGCCGTCGCGCGCCATTGCCGCCAGCGCGTCCCAGATCAGGCCGAGCGCGCCGCGTTCCTTGAGGTTGAAGGTCGGCATGTCCGGCCGCGGCGGGATGTTGAGCAGAGCGCGACGCGGCTTGTTGGGCTCGACCAGCACCACGGCATCGACGCGCGCATGGTTGAGCAGCGAGCGCTTGACGTCCTCGGTCACCATGTTGTCGGGCGTGGCGTCGAGCGCCAGCGCCGCGAGCGTGCCGCTCTCGATCAGCTGCTCGAGATAGACCAGCCGGTAGCGCGCGATCGACGGCAGGAACAGCAGCAGCTCGGCCGTCATCACCGCCACGATCACCAGACCCAGGATGCGCCACGACAGCCCGAAGGTGGGCAAGCGACGACGGCGCGCCACCAAAGGTGCCGCTCCGGCGCGAAGGGTGATGTCGGCGGGCATGGCCTGCGGACTCTACCGGAGCCGGAGGATGGGGCCTAGCCGGGCGTCACCCTCTCTTCATGACGGCTGCGGCAAGCCGGGGTCGGTGACCGCGAAGCTCGGCCGTGTCGAAAGACGCCGCCACCACGCGGCGAGGCGCGGATGCGGGGCCAGCGCCGCCGCCCCTTCGGGCGCGAGCGTGAAGTAGGCCATCATCGCCCCGAGATGCAGGTCGGCCAGGGTGAGGCCGTCGTCGCCGACCAGCGGCCCCATGAGCGGATCGAGGGCTGCCAGCACCTTGGTCGAGGCGGCGAGGCCGCGAGCGATCTCGGCCTCGTCGACCGGCTGGCGGGCGCGGGCGCGGAATACCCGGAGGGCGAAGACCTGCCGGACCATCGGCCAGTAGCCGTAGGAATCGACGATGCCGATCACCTGGTCCATCCGGGCGAGCGCCTGCGGGCCCGCCGGCTGCAGCGCCGGGCCGGGAAACGCCCGGTCGATGTAGCGGGTGATGGCGCCGGTTTCGTACAGGGCGAAGCCGTCATGGACCAGGGTCGGGACCCGGCCGAAGGGATGCAGGGCGAGGTAGGAGGCCGGCACGTCCGGAGCGAAGGGATTCACCTCGACCCGGTCGTAGGGTATCCCCTTCTCGGCCAGGGCCAGCCGGGCGATGCGGTTGTAGACGCTGTAGCGGTAGCCATGCAGGACGAGCGACATGGCGCCATCCTAGCCTTTCATTGACTCTGCCGGCCTGCGCGACTATTACCCACCGCTCACGAATTTCGCCCCCGGCGGCAGCGCTCGGGGGCTTGTGTTTGAAGGAGTTTCGTCGTGAAACGCACTTATCAGCCCAGCAAGCTGGTCCGTAAGCGTCGGCACGGCTTTCGCTCGCGCATGGCCACGGTCGGCGGCCGCAAGGTCATCGCCAACCGCCGCCGCTCGGGCCGCAAGCGCCTGTCGGCCTAGAGCCGGGGCCTTTGCCCGTGGCGCCGGTTCGCCCCGGGCGTTTGCCAAATCGTCGGGATTTCCTGCGTGTCCAGGCCGGGCGGCGCTGCGCCATGCCCGGTTTCGTGCTTCAGGCCGCGCCGGCGCCGGCCGATCAGCCGCCGCCCCTCGTCCGGGTCGGCTTCACCGTCAGCAAGAAGGTCGGCAACGCCGTGGTCCGCAACCGGGTCCGCCGCCGGCTGCGCGAAATCGCCCGCCAGATCATTCCCGAACAGGCCCGGCCGGATCTCGACTATGTCCTGGTCGGCCGCCAGGGCGCCCTCGAGCGCGATTTCGCCGTCATGCGCCAGGAGCTGGTCGAGGCGCTGAAGCGCCTGAAAGCCCTGGCCGTCGCGACGCCATGACCCTCACCTCACGCCTTGCGCCAGCGCCGGTGAATCGCCAGTTTCCGGGCCGCATGCTTGCCCTGCTCCTGCGCGGGTTGGTCCGTCTTTACCAACTGACGCTTGCCTACTTCTTCGTCGGCGCCTGCCGCTTCGAGCCGTCCTGCTCGGCCTACGCGGCCGAGGCGGTGACGCGCCACGGCGCGCTGAAGGGAAGCTTCCTTGCCGCGCACCGTCTGTGCCGCTGCGGTCCGTGGACCCGCGGCGGCTACGACCCGGTGCCGCCGGTGTCTCTGTCCTGCCATTCCGCCGAGCGCCTCTGAAAATGGATCAGAAGAACTTCATCGTCGCCATCGTGCTCTCGGTGATCATCATCATGGGCTGGCAGACTCTGTTCCCGCCCAAGCACACGCCGCCGCAGCAGCAACAGACCACCAGCCAGTCGAGCCAGCCCAACGCCCCGACCTCCGGGCAGGCTGGTAATCAACCCGGCGCGCCGCAGGCGCCGGTCACTCAGGCGCCGGCCCAGCAGACGGTGAGCCGCGAGGAGGCCCTGGCCCGCTCGCCGCGCGTCACCTTCAGCACGCCCGAGCTGATCGGCTCGATCGCGCTCAAGGGCGCGCGCATCGACGACGTCCGCCTGGCCAAGCATCGCGAGGAGCTCGATCCCAAGAGCCCGCCGGTGCCGGTGCTGTCGCCGGTCGGCGGCGATCATCCCTACTACTCCGAGTTCGGCTGGACCTCGTCCGATCCGGGCGTGAAGGTCCCGGGCCCCGATTCGGTATGGACGTCGAGCCGCGAGACGCTGGCGCCGGGCAAGCCGGTGCGCCTTACCTGGGACAACGGCGCAGGCCTGATCTTCGCCCTTGACGTCTCGATCGACGAGAACTTCATGTTCGCGGTCAAGCAGAGCGTCGAGAACAAGACCGACAAGCCGGTGACCCTGTATCCCTGGGCCCTCGTCGTGCGCTTCGGCGAGCACAAGGCTGAGGGCACCTACGTGCTGCACGAGGGCCCGTACGGCGTGTTCAACGGCAGCCTCAAGGAATTCAGCTACTCCGACTTCAAGGACAACAAGAGCCAGAAGCTTTCGACCACCGGCGGCTGGGTCGGCATCACCGACAAGTACTGGATGGCGACCCTGGTGCCCGACCAGAAGAGCAAGGTCGACGTCACCCTGAAGGGCACCGGCGCGGGCAACGACATCAAGTACCAGATCGACTTCGTCGGGCCGGCCGTCACCGCCGCCCCGGGCGCCACGGGCAGCGCCGATGCGGCACACCTCTATGCCGGCGCCAAGATCGTCCGGGTGATCGACGCCTATCGCGAGAACCTCGGCATCGACCGCTTCGACCTGACGATCGACTGGGGCTGGTTCTGGTTCTTCACCAAGCCGATGTTCTGGCTGCTCGAATGGCTGTACGTGCAGATCGGCAACTTCGGCGTCGCCATCCTGATCCTGACCGTGATCGTGAAGGCGGTGTTCTTCCCGCTCGCCAACAAGTCCTATGCGGCGATGAGCAAGATGAAGGCGCTGCAGCCGGAGATGGAGAAGCTCAAGCAGCGCTACGGCGAGGACAAGCAGCGCATGAACCAGGAGCTGATGCAGCTCTATCGCCGCGAGAAGGTCAATCCCGCGGCCGGCTGCCTGCCGATCCTGGTGCAGATCCCGGTGTTCTTCGCGCTCTACAAGGTGCTCTACACCACCATCGAGATGCGCCATCAGCCGTTCTTCGGCTGGATCAAGGATCTGAGTGCGCCCGATCCGCTGACCATCCTGACAGGCTTCGGGCTGTTCCACTGGCAGATCCCGGAGATCCTGCACTTCTTCAACATCGGCATCTGGCCGCTGATCATGGGCGTGACCATGTACCTGCAGCAGAAGCTGAACCCGGCGCCCGCCGATCCGGTGCAGGCGCGCGTGTTCCAGTTCCTGCCGATCATGTTCACCTTCATGCTGGCGCCGTTCTCGGCCGGCCTGGTGATCTATTGGGCGTGGAGCAACACGCTGTCGATCGCGCAGCAGTACTACATCATGCGGAAGCACGGCGCGCCGATCGGCGGCAAGGCTCAGCCGAAGGCCGTGGCCGCGACGCCCGAGCCGGTCCCTGCCAACGGCAACGGTGGCGGCGGCAAGAAGGGCGGCAAGAAGAAGGCCTGATGGAGCGCGCGCCGGAAGCATCTGAGGGCGCGCGCAAGCTCTTCGCGGGCCCTTGCGAGTTCGTCGCCGGTGCGGCGTCCTTCGAGTCGCTGATCCCGATCTCACTGCCCGAGGTGGCGTTCGCCGGCCGCTCCAATGTCGGCAAGTCGAGCCTGGTCAACGCCCTGACCGGCCGCCGCACGCTCGCCCGCACCTCCTCGAGCCCGGGCCACACCCGGCAGATCAATTTCTTCGACCTCGGCGGCCGACTGATGCTGGTCGACCTGCCGGGCTACGGCTTCGCCCAGGTCTCGCGCTCGATGAAGGAGACCTGGCAGGACCTCGCCTCGGCCTACCTGCGCGGCCGCCCGACGCTCAAGCGCGTCTGCCTGCTGATCGATTCGCGCCACGGCGTGAAGGACACCGACCGCGAGACGATGAAGAACCTCGACGCCGCCGCGGTGTCCTACCAGCTCGTCCTGACCAAGGCCGATCACCTCAAGCCGGCGCAGATCCCCAAGGCCGTCGCCGCGGCCGAAGCGGTCGCGCGCAAGCACGGCGCAGCGCATCCGCAAGTGCTGCCGACCAGCAGCGAAACCGGATTCGGCATCCCCGAATTGCGCGCGGAGATCATGGACGTGGCGCTCGGCCATTAGGCCGCTGTCGCGTGCGGGCGCGGCACTCCAGCGGCTTCTGGAAAATTGCAGTCTCTCGTCCGGCGCGTCCGCCGCGTCCGGAGGTGTCCGGGCGTGTCCGGCCTGGGGGGTGGCGCCGGATTCCGGATTCTCGGCTAAAACCCTTATGGAATCGGCATCGGATGTGTCCGGCCGCCGGCCAGATTCCGGGCTGGACGCCTCTGGTGCGCCCTGTCTACGCGGCGTCGTGGAAGATGATGCCCAAGGTGAAGCGCTGACCGCGGCGCAGGCTCGACACGCCGTGGCGCATGGCGGTGCGATGCCAGCCGCGGCTGCCTTTCGCCGGCCGCTCGTTGACCGCGAACAGCACGGCGTCGCCCTGGGCGAGCGGCACGACCTCGCCGCGCGACTGCATGCGCGGCCGCTGCTCGACCAGCATGAACTCGCCGCCGTCGAAGTCGTGCGCGGGCCGGCTCAGCAGGATGGTGGCCTGGATCGGGAAGACCAGGTCGCCGTAGAGGTCGCGGTGCAGGCAGTTGTAGTCGCCCGGCCCGTAGCGCAGCAGCAGCGGCGTCGGCCGCTTTTGGCCGCCGGCATGGCACTCGCGCAGCCAGCCCTTGAGCGTCGGCGGGAAGCGGCGCTCGATGCCCAGCACCTCGTTCCAGCGGTTGGCCACCGCCGCCAGCTCCGGATAGAGCGCCTGGCGCAGCCGCTCGACCGGCTCGGGCAGCGGATAGCGGAAATACTGGTACTCGCCCTGGCCGTAGCCGTGGCGCTGCATGATCACATGGCTGCGGAAACAGTCCTGCTGCGGCCACAGCGCGGCCAGCGCGCGGCAGTCGTCGGGGCCGACCAGCCCGCGTGCCACGGTGAAGCCACGGTCGGCGAGAATGTTGCGGTCGAACATCAGGACATCCTGACGCGCCGTGCGGTCTTCTTCTATCCGCGCCCGGCCTGATATAGGATGCCGTCTTAGCCCTCTCCCGGTCCGGGTAGAGGGCTTTTGCTAACCGCAAGGGTTTTCAGGACATGCCGGATATCGCGGTCCAGACGGACAAGGAGCAGAAGCGGCTCATCCGCATGGCCGAGACCATCTCGAAGGCCCTGCCCTACATGCGCCGGCACAACGACGCGACCTTCGTCGTGAAGTACGGCGGCCATGCCATGACCGATCCCAAGCTGGGCGACCTGGTGGCGCGCGACGTGGTGCTGATGAAACAGGTCGGCATGAACCCGATCGTGGTCCATGGCGGCGGCCCGCAGATCAACAAGATGCTGGAGCGGGTCGGGCTGAAGAGCACCTTCGTCAACGGCCTGCGCGTCACCGACGCGGCGACCATGGAGATCGTCGAGATGGTCCTCGCCGGCTCGATCAACAAGGCGATCGTGGCCGACATCAACGAATGCGGCGGCATCGCCGTCGGCATCTGCGGCAAGGACGGCAACCTGATCCTGGCCCGCAAGGTCAGCGAGATGCGCGATCCCAAGACCGGCGAGCTGCTCAAGGTCGATCTCAAGCAGGTCGGCGAGCCGGCCAAGATCAACGTCATGGTGCTGGAGCAGCTGCGCCGCGCCGACGTCATCCCGGTGGTGGCGCCGATCGGCTTCGGCGTCGACGACGAGCTGACCTACAACATCAATGCCGACACCTCGGCGGGCGCCATCGCCGGCGCCATGAAGGCCAAGCGCCTCCTGTTCCTGACCGACGTGCCGGGCGTGCTCGACAGGGACGGCCAGCTCATTTCGGAAATGACGGTCGAGCGCGCCCGCTCCCTGATCGCCGATGGCACCATCTCGGGCGGCATGATCCCCAAGGTCGAGAACTGCATCGACGCCGTGAACAGCGGCGTCGAGGCCGCCACGATCCTCGACGGCCGGGTGCCCCATGCCCTGCTGCTGGAGGTCTTCACCGAGACTGGCCTCGGCACCATGGTCAGGCGCTCCTGACCGGTCGCAATCGGGGGCCTCCGATCTTGAAATCGTTGATTTCGCTGCATATTTAAACGGTCATGGCCATTCGGACCATCCTCACGGCGCCCGACCCGCGTCTCAAGAAGAAGTCCCAGCCGGTCGCCTCGGTCGATGCCGAGGTGCGCCAGCTGATGGATGACATGCTGGAGACGATGTACGACGCGCCCGGCATCGGCCTCGCCGCGCCGCAGATCGGCGCGCTGAAGCGCGTCATCGTGCTCGACATCGACCGCGAGGACGTCAAGACCGGCCCGATCTTCATGGCCAATCCGGAGATCATCGAGGCCTCCGACGAGGACGCGACCTACGAGGAAGGCTGCCTGTCGGTGCCCGAGCACTATTCCGACGTGGTGCGTCCGGCCAAGGTGACGGTGCGCTACCTCGATCGCGACGGGCAGGCGAAGGAGCTGGCCTGCGAGGGCCTGCTGGCGACCTGCGTGCAGCACGAGATCGACCATCTCGACGGCATTCTGTTCATCGACCATATCTCGTCGCTCAAGCGCAACATGATCCTGCGCAAGCTGCTCAAGGCCCGCAAGGAGCAGGAGCGCGACGAGGCCGAGGGCAAGCCGGCCAAGCCGAAAACCAAGAAAAAGGAATCCGCCGGCGCGATCTGACCGTTAGCCGTGCCCGTAGGTCCAGTTCGCCGCCACGGTCTTCCACTCGGCGTCGGTCACCCAGACGATCGGGCCGGCTTCGATCTCGGCGAGCAGAAGAAGAAGCTGATGGCGATGCTGGGCGCCGCCACAAGGGCTACGGCGTCACCGCCGACCACTATGTTCCGGTCGGACCGAGGCCTACACGGCCCTGGTCGGGGTCATGACGTCGGCCTGACCCGAGACGCCGTGCTAGGCTCGCCTGCGGAGGCGAGCCTTTGGCCGGACTTCCGAGCAAGCCTGCGACGTTCCTCCTGCTGGCGATCGGCTTCGCCGCCCTGCTGGCGTGGTTCGTCGTGCCGTTGCTCATCCGGGAGAAGACCCCGGTTCTCTCCGACTTCCTCGACGGGCTTCACCAGCGGTCGCGGGAACTCGAGCCGGCCGGCCGGCGGCCGGTGACCTTGCCGCGCTTGCATGCCGGCGAGTCGATCGTATTCACGATGGGGCCGTCGGCCACGACACTGCGCCCCGATCTCGACCTGTCGAAGAGCGCCTTGTCGACGATGCGCGCCGACCTCTCGGCCGACGGCGCCGATCTCACCTTCATCTACTTGGTGGTCAAGGGCGAGGTGCGGAGCCGCATCCCCGTGTCGCGCTGCAACCTCTCGATCGCCGGCCGCGAGCCGCTGGTCATCACCTCGGCCCAGCGGACCGCCGTCCTGGAATGCGGTCCGGTCTCGGCCTGGTCGCCGGGCGAATGCCGCGACTTCGCCGGGCTCTGGAACGAGCGCTGCGCGCCGCGGCTGGTGCTGCAGTAGCCTGCGGCGAGACAGTTACTGCGCCGCGATCTTCGCCGCCGGTGAGAAGGCCTGCTCCATCTCGCGGCGCAGCTTCACCGCGGTCAGGCTCTCGTCCATTGCCACGTCGGCATAGGTCAGCGACTGGCCGGCCTTGATCGGCTTCAGAAGCTTGACGTTGTGGGCGAGGCCGAGCGGCAGGCTGCCGAGGCCGGTCGACTTCTCGGCCGGGAACAGCTTGCCGTAGACGGTGTAGCCGCCCTCGCCGTCGAGCATCTCGCCCGCCTTGAGGTCGCGCTTGGCGGTCGCGATCACGTCGGCATGGAAGCCGATCGGGCAGCCGGTCGGCTCCTTGCGCAGGCCGACCGAGGCGACCGAGATGCCGACCTCGAGCCCGATCAGGTGCCAGCGCTTGTACATCACCGAGTGCCGGCCGCTCGGGTCGGTCTGCAGCATGTACTCCTCGAAGCAGTTCTTCTGGTACTCGGTGGAGGCCTCGAACACGACCCACACGCCCTTGCGGATCTCGTAGGGGATGGCGCGGCCGTCGCGCTCCAGCGACGACGCGACCTCGACCTGGCCCTTGTGATGCAGGTGGCCGCCCTCGGAGGCCGGGCGCATCACGAACGGCAGGTCCTCGACCGAGCAGGGCGGGAAGGCGAGACCGTCCGGCGCCGGCGTCAGGCCGGTGGCGTTGGACACGGCCGTCGATTCGATCGCAGGCTTGGAGCCGTCGAGGAAGCTGTTGAACATCTTGGGATTGAGGCCGCCGCGCTTGGCCTGCTCCTCGTTGAGGCCCCAGTACTTCCAGACCGTCTCCGGCGTCGACTGCGCGTAGTGCGGCAGCCATTTGTGGCCGCGGCCCGCCGCCGTCACCGAGAAGCCTGAGGCGCGCGCCCAATCGACCAGTTCGCAGATCAGCGCCGGCTGGTCGCCATAGGCGAGGCTGTAGATCACGCCGGCCTCGGCCGCGCGTCGCGCCAGCAGGGGCCCGCAGAAAGCGTCGGCCTCGACCGTCACCATCACCACGCTCTTGCCGTTGCGGAAGGCTTCGAGCGCATGCTCGACCGCGGCGATCGGATCGCCGGTCGATTCGACCACGACGTCGATCTCGGGATGAGCGACCAGCGCCCGCCAGTCGTCGGTCAGGAAGGTGTTGCCGTGCGCCTTCGCCTCGGCGAACGAACCGGCCGCCGTGACCTCGGGCTTCCAGCCGAGCCGCGCCAGGTTCTCCTTGGCACGCGTCGGCGAGAGATCGGCGATGCCCAGCAGATGGATGCCCGGCGTGGTCGGGATCTGGCTGAGATACATGGCGCCGAACTTGCCGGCGCCGATCAGGCCGATGCGCAGTGGCTTGTTCTGGGCCGCGCGCTCCAGCAGCATGCGATGCAGGTTCATCGTTTCCTCCGAAGGGTTGTTATTCCGCGGCGGCCTTGCGGCGCGCGGCCTGCGCCACGGCATCGTCCTGCCAGGCGTCGATCGGCGTGAAGTCGCGATGCGCGATGTAGGCCGGCCGCTTGTAGCGGCGGATCGCGTTCGAGACGGCGTTGTAGGTCACGTAGATGATCTGGCGGTCCCACGGCGACATATTGGGCGGGCTGCCATGCACCAGCGTGCCGTGGAAGAAGATCGCCGAGCCCGGCCCGCCCTTGGGCGCGACGATGCCGCCCTGATTGACCAGCTTGGCGATGGTGTCGTTGTCGATCACCCACAGCGGATAGGACGTCGTGGTGAGGTCGTGCTTGGCCTCGATCGCGCCCTTCCTGTGGCTTTTCGGGATGAACCACAGCGGGCCGTTGAACTCGTTCACCTCGTCGACGAACACCGCGAGGTTCATGGCGCGCGCCTCGGGCATGTCGTCGTCGGCCTTCCAGGTGCCGTAGTCCTGGTGCCACTGCCAGACGTCGCCGTCGAACGCGGCCTTTCCGTTGATCTTGAACTGGTGGATGTATGTCTTGTCGCGCAGGAGCTGCTCGGCCGGCTCGACGAAGCGCGGGTGGTGGATCAACGCCTCGAACACCGGGTGATAGGTATGCACGGCAAAGGCGGTGCGCACCACGTCGCCGGTCTTCTCGCGCACGTTCTCCTCGCGGCGCTGCTGGAACACGCCGGGGATCTCGCTCTTCAGGATCTCGGTCTCTTCCGGCGAGAAGTAGTCGGGGAAGAAGAGGTAACCCTCCTCGTCGAACTGCCGGAGCTGTTCCTTGGTGAGCTTCATCGTTGCCTCCTACGGTGTCATTCCGAGCGAAGCGAGGAATCTATGAGGCCACCAACATAGATCCCTCGCTTCGCTCGGGATGACACGAATCATGCGCATCAGGCTGCCCGCGAGATCACGACCTTGAGTCGGCCGGTCAGGATGTCGGCCATCTGCTCGGCATGGCCGCGGCAGAGCGCCTCGGCCTCTTCGACCTGGCCCGCTTCCAATGCGCGCAAGATGCCTTCGTGCTCGTCCCACACGCTGACGCGCAGGTCGCCTTCGCTCAGCGCCGCCGCCATCACGCGCCGCAGGTGCTGCCAATGCGGCTGCGCGGTCTCGCCGATCAGCGGATTGCCCGACGCCTCGTAGATGAAGAGATGGAAATCGATATCCGCCTCGATGGAGGCCGGCACGTTGTTGCTGGCGGCGGCGCGGCGACCGACATCGAGCAGCAGCCGGCCGCGATGCGCGAGCTCGCGCGTGTAGTTCGCGGCGGCGAGCCGCGCTGCAGCGCCGTCGAGCGCGGCGCGCACGACGTAGAGGTTCCGCACCTGTTGCATGTCGAGCGGCGCCACCTGCACGCCCTTGCGGCCGGCTTCGATAAGAAAACCCTCGCGCCGCAGCAGCATCATCGCCTGCAGCACCGGTTGTCGGCTGACGCCGAATTTGTTGGCGAGCTCTTCCTGGGTGAGCCGCGTGCCGGCTTTGAGCTCGCCGGAGCAGATGGCTTCGAGGACGGCGTCGTGGATGCGTTCGCTGAGATCGGGTTCGGGGAGGAAGGCGCGCATGGTGGGGTCTGTATACAGAACACCGAGCCGCCGGAGTCAATGAATTAGCGGGTTTTCAGGCCTTTTTCCGCGAGGATCGCCAGGCCCTGCTCGGGGTAATCGGTGATCAGGCCGTCAACTTTGCGATCGATCAGCCGGGCCATGTCGGCCGGTTCGTTGACCGTCCAGGGAATGACCTTCAGGCCGAGCTTGTGGGACTCGGCCAAGGTCTCGGGCGTGAGGTTGCGCCAGAACGGCGACCACACGGCACAGCCCGCCGCCCGAGCGAGCCGCGGCACCGAGCCGCCATGGGCCTTGAGGTCGAGGCCGCCCAGCCACGGCGAGGGCACGGCATCGTTGCGCCGGATGGTGTTGCTGTTGGCCGTCTCGATAGTCAGGCAGGCGGTCGCGATCTTGGGTGCCATCTTGCGAACTTCATGCAACGTGCGCCAATCGAAGGACTGGATCATGGTCCGGTCGGCCGCTTTGGCGGCCTTCACCTGCTCGACCGCGAGGCGCACGAAGGTGACCGGATCGACGGTGTTGCCGGGTCGGGTCGGGTCGATCTTGGTCTCGATGTTGAAGCGCATCGGCGCGGGCGCGATCGCATAGACCTCGGCCAGCGTCGGAAAGCGCTCGCCGTCGGCCGGCCGCTGCAGCGGGAACTGGCGGCCATAGGCCGAGGCCGGATTGAGCCGGCCGATGTCGTAGCGCTTCAGCTCCGCCAGCGGCAGCGAGCGGATGGTCGGCCCGATGCCCTGCAGCCACTGGCCGTCGAGGCGCGCCAGATCGGGATTGAGCCGGGGTTCGTGGCTGACCACCACGACATCGTCCTGCGTGATGGCGAGGTCCAACTCGAGCGTCGTGACGCCGAGCGCGATGGCCTGGCGGAAGGCGGCGAGCGTGTTTTCGGGCGCGAGACCCCGACCGCCGCGATGCGCCTGCAGGTCGAAGGCCGCGGCGACCATGGCGCTAGCCGCCCAGATTGCGCAGGCGAGCGATGCGATCGGCGATGTCGGGATGCGTCGCCATGAGCGCCGAGGATTGGGCGGTGAAGGTCTGGATCGGGTTGACGATGAACAGGTGCTGGGTCGCACGGCTCACTCCGGGAAAGGGCGCGGCGGCGGCCGCGAGCTTGGTCAGCGCGGCGATCAGGCCGTTGGGATTGCGCGTGAACTGGACCGAGGTCGCGTCGGCCAGGTACTCGCGCTGGCGCGACACCGCCATCTGCACCGCCTTGGCGGCGATCGGCGCGACGATCGCCACGACGAGCAGCACGATCACCAGGATGCCGGCGCCGCTGCTCTTCCGGTCGCTGCTGCTGCGCGAGCTGCTGAAGCTGCCCCACCGCAGCCCCCGCAGGGTCATGTCGGCGATCAGGGCGATCAGGCCGACGGTGACGCCCACCACCGTCATGTAGCGGGTGTCGAGGTTGGCGATGTGCGCCATCTCGTGCGCGACCACGCCCTGCAGCTCGTCGCGATTGAGTTGGTCGAGGAGGCCGCGGGTCACGGCGATCGAGGCATTCGACGTCGAGGTTCCGGTTGCGAAGGCATTGAGCGCCTCGGTCTCCATGATGCGCACCCTGGGCATCGGCACGCCGGCGGCGATCGACATCTCCTCGACGACGTTGAAGAGCTGCGGCGCGTCGTCCTTGGCGATCTCGCGGGCCTCGGCCATGGCGTTGACCAGGCGGCTGCCGAAGGCGAGCGACAGCAGGCTCCAGCCGATGCTCGCCGCCGCCAGGGCCCCTGCGGCCGTCACGCCGAAGCTGCTGACGGGGGCGACATCGTCGGTCGCCTGGCTCTGCAGGACCCAGCCGATCAGGTAGCCGAACAGGGCGGCGAGCACGGTCAGCCCGGTCAGCAGCAGCATCGTGTTGCGGCGATTGGCCTGCTGCGCCGCGACGAAATTGGTGGTGGCCATCGCCTAGCGCAGGGCGACCTTCGGCACCTCGCGCTCGCTCTCCGGCATGTTGAACAGCTCCATCCGGCCGAAGCCGAGCGAGCCCGCGGCCAGCACCGCGGGGAAGCTCTGGCGGCGCACGTTATAGGAGGCGACCGAGTCGTTGTAGAACTGGCGCGAGAAAGCGATCTTGTTCTCGGTGGTGGTGAGCTCCTCCTGGAGCTGCTTGACGTTGTCGTTGGCCTTGAGCTGCGGATAGCTTTCGACCAGCCCGAGCAGGCCGCGCGTCGCCAGGGTGAGTGCTGCCTCGGCCGGTGCGGCCTGGGCCGGGCCGGCGGCATTCGCCGCCACCGCCGCGTTGCGCGCCTGGATCACCTTGGTGAGCGTCTCCTGCTCGTAGCCCATGGCGTCCTTCACGACCTGCACCAGGTTGGGAATGAGATCGTGTCGGCGCTTGAGCTGCACGTCGATCTGGCTCCACGCCGTTTGCGCCTGGGTGCGGCCGCCGACCAGGCCGTTGTAGATCATGATCAGCCAGAGCGCGATCAGGACGACGATGCCGAGGACGATCCAGAAAGTCATGCCGACGGCTCCTTGCTGCAGGGCCGGGGAGTCTACTCTGCAGGTCGGTCGGACGGAATTGCCGCCGGGCAGGTCATGGGCCGGTATCCCAGGCTGGCGATCCTCGGGCCGCCGCGGGTGCGGGCCTCGACGGCGACGTCGAGGAAAGAGCAGCCCACAAGTTCATTCATGCCGACATGCACCCGCTTCGTCTGCAACGGGATGCTGTAGCGGCAGCCGGCGACGGCGGCCTCTGCGCAGGCTGTACTGGCCGGCATCCCGGACTGGGCGTTGACGACGGCGCTCGGGATCGAGTCGACGCGCTCCCGGTCGGTGGGCGTCGACAAGGCCCGCGCCAGCGGATTGTCGCGCGGCGGCAGGCTCGTGACCCGGATGGTCGGGCAGCCATACATGCCGCACGGCCCGAACAGCAGCCAGGCGCATCCGGTCGTGGCGACGATGGCCAGCACGCCCGCGGATACCGCAGCGAATATGGCCATCGGGCGCTTCGACCGGTGTCGCTTCGCGGCGATGGGCATTCCGGGCGACTATAGGGCGCGGCACCCGCCGCCGCGACAACCTCCGGCTGCAAAATGGCGGGCGTGCGCGATAGAATGCGGGCTGGAGGAGACCGATGAACGCCACGGAGTTGCTCAAGGAGTTCACCTCGGCGGTCGAGCACCGCGACGGCAAGCGGTTCGCGGCCTTGTTCACCGAGGACGGCGTCTATCACGACGTGTTCTATGGCGCCTTCAAGGGCCGCGAGAAGATCGCCGAGATGATCGACGACTGGTTCCACCGCACCGCACGCGACTTCCGCTGGGAGATGTTCCGGCCGGTCAGCGACGGCACGATGCTCTACGCCTATTACACCTTCAGCTACGTCTCGACCCTGCCCGAGGCGCAGGGCAAGCGGGTCGGCTTCGACGGCGTATCGATCCTGCGGCTCAGCGACGGCAAGATCGCCGAGTACCGCGAGGTCGCCAACGCGGCGATCGGCCTGCTCGACATCGGCTTCGCACCCGAGCGCGTGGCCAGGATCCTCGCCAAGGAAGCGGCGCAGATCAAAGCCCGGCCGGAGTGGCAGCGCCACACGGAGTGATTGGGAAGATCCCTCGATGCGCTCGGGATGACAGCTGTCATCCCGAGGCGAAGCCGAGGGATCTTTAATCGCGCAGCAGCTCGTTGATCGAGGTCTTGGAGCGGGTGCGCTCGTCGACGGTCTTCACGATCACCGCGCAGTAGGTCGACGGGCGATCCGGGCCGCCGCCGATGTTGCCCGGCACGACCACCGAATAGGGCGGCACCTTGCCGATATGGATCTGGCCGGTCGCGCGATCGACCACCTTGGTGGTGGCCGAGATGAACACGCCCATCGACAGCACCGCGCCGGTGCCGACGATCACGCCCTCGACCACTTCCGAGCGCGCGCCGATGAAGCAGTTGTCCTCGATGATCACCGGGTTGGCCTGCAGCGGCTCGAGCACGCCGCCGATGCCGACGCCGCCCGACAGATGGCAGTTCTTGCCGATCTGGGCGCACGATCCGACGGTCGCCCAGGTGTCGACCATGGTGCCCGAATCGACATAGGCGCCAAGATTGACGAACGAGGGCATCAGCACGACCGACGGCGCGATGTAGGAGCCGCGGCGCACCACCGAGCCTGGCACCGATCGGTAGTTGGCCTTGGCGAAGCGGGCGGCATTCCAGCCGGTGGTCTTGAGCGGCACCTTGTCGAACCACGGCGCGGCGCCCATCCCCGGGAAGGCGGCGCCGCCGTCCATCGGGACCGAATCGTAGAGCCGGAAGGAGAGCAGCACGGCCTTCTTCAGCCACTGGTGGACCACCCATTCGTCGCCGAACTTCTCGGCGGTGCGGTAGGTGCCGTCGTCGAGGCCGGCGATCGCCGTCTCGACCGCCTCGCGGACCTCGCCCCTGGTGGCGCTGTTGATGCCGTCGCGCTTCTCCCAGGCCGCGTCGATGGCGGCTTCCAGCTGCTTGCTCATTTGTCCCCTCAAAATAGGCCGGCGGACCTTATATGTTGGGCCCAATGGCGTTCAAGCTCCCCGAATCGGTGCTGGTCGTGGTCCATACCGCCGCACTGGACGTGCTCCTGATCGAACGTGCGGCCAATCCCGGCTTCTGGCAGTCGGTGACCGGCTCGCGCGAGCCGGACGACCCCGACCTCGAGGCGACGGCGCGCCGGGAATTGCTCGAGGAAACCGGCCTTTCTGCAGGTACGCTCACCGACTGGCGGCTGACCAACCGCTACGAGATCTGGCCGCAATGGCGGGCCCGCTACGCGCCGGACGTGACGCACAACACCGAGCACGTGTACGGATTCCTGGTGCCCGAGGTCACCGTCGCCACGCTCGATCCCGCCGAGCACGCCGCCCAGCTCTGGCTGCCCTGGCAGCAGGCGATGGAGAAGGTCTTTTCGCCGACCAATCGCGACGCGGTCCGGCAACTGGCGCAGCGAGCCGGCCGATGAAGAAGCAAGAGGCGTTGCCGCTCGGCCGCTTCGGCTGGGCGCTGTTCGACTGGGCGAACCAGCCGTTCTTCACCGTCGTCACGACGTTCATCTTCGGCCCCTACGTCGCTTCCACGATGATCTCCGACCCGGTCAAGGGCCAGGCGACCTGGGCGGTGACGCAATGGGCCTCCGGCATCGTCATCGCCGTGCTGAGCCCGTTCCTCGGCGCCATGGCCGACGCCGGCGGCCGGCGCAAACCTTATGTCTTCTTCTTCCAGATCCTGGTGGTGCTGGGCTGCGTGCCGCTGTGGTGGGCCTATCCCGGCCGGCCCGAGCTGGTCTGGCCGATCGTCTTCGCGGTCGTGCTGGCCACCATCGGCGCGGAGATGTCGATCGTGTTCAACAACGCGCAGCTCCCCGACATCGTACGGCCGCAGCGCATGGGCCGGCTGAGCGGCTTCGCCTGGGGGCTGGGCTATATCGGCGGCCTGATCGCCTTGGCGATCGTGCTGGTCGCGCAGGCCGTGCTGGGGAACGGCGACAGTCACGCCATCGAGCGCGCGACGGGGCCGGCCTCGGCATTGTGGCTGGTCGTGTTCGTGCTGCCGATGTTCCTGTTCACCCCCGACCTTGCCAAGACGCGGTCGCTGTCGCTCTGGCAGTGCGCGCGGCAGGGTGGCGCCTCGCTGCTGACGACGCTGCGCGAGCTGCGCCATCATCGCAATGCGTTCCTCTATCTGATCGCCTTCATGCTCTACAACGACGGGCTGGCGGCGATCATCGCGTTCGGCGGCGTCTACGCCAAGGCGGCGTTCGGCTGGGATATCCGGACGCTCGGCATCTTCGGCATCATCATCACGTTGCTCGCCATTCCGGGTGCCATGCTGGGCGGCTGGCTGGACGATACGCTGGGCAGCAGGCGGACGGTGCGGCTGGCGACCGCCGGGGTGATCGTGGCGACCATCGGCATCCTCGGCATCACCGCCGACCGCGTGCTGTATGTCGTGACCGCCGGTCCGCTCGACCCGACGCGCGGCCTGTTCGGCTCGGCGCAGGAGCTGGCCTTTATGGGCTTCGCGCTGCTGCTCGGCTTCTGCATGGGGCCGATGCAGGCGGCGAGCCGCACCCTGGTCGGCCGGCTGGCGCCGCCCGGCATGACCGGCGAGTTCTTCGGCCTGTTCGCGCTCAGCGGCCGCGCCACCGCATGGATGGCGCCGCTCGCGGTCGACCTCGTGACCACCCAGACGCAGTCGACCCGCTGGGGCATCGCCTGCGTGCTGGTCTTCCTGGTCGCGGGCTTCGTCCTGCTGGGCCGCGTGCGCGAGGAGCGGTCCTAGAGCGCGACCGTCTTGGCCTTGAAGGTGCAGAGGTCGCTGACCACGCAGCGCGGGCATTCGGGCTTGCGCGCCTTGCAGGTGTAGCGACCGTGCAGGATCAGCCAGTGATGGGCGTGCAGGCGGTATTCCTCGGGCACGCGCTTCAGCAGCTTCAGCTCGACCTCGAGCGGGTTCTTGCCGGGCGCCAGGCCGGTGCGGTTGCCGACCCGGAAGATGTGGGTGTCGACCGCGATGGTCGCCTCGCCGAACGCCACGTTCATCACGACGTTGGCGGTCTTGCGGCCGACGCCGGGCAGGGCCTGCAATTCCTCATGGGTGTGCGGCACCTCGCCGCCGTGGGTGTCGACCAGCAGCTTCGAGAGCCCGATGACGTTCTTTGCCTTGGTACGGAACAGCCCGATGGTCTTGATGAAGCCGATCAGCTTCCTCTCGCCGAGCGCCAGCATCTGCTGCGGCGTCTTGACGATCTTGAACAGCGGCGTGGTGGCGCGGTTGACGCCGACATCGGTCGCCTGGGCCGACAGCACCACGGCGACCAGGAGCTGGTAGACATTGTCGTATTCCAGCTCGGTCTCCGGTTCCGGCATCGCCTGCTTGAGGCGGGCGAAGAACTCGGGGATGACGCTGGGCTTCATCAGGGCCATATAGGTTCATAGCATGGCCGAGACGGTGCACTTTTCCACGCTTTTGCGGCCCCACCGCAGCTTGTCGCCGGTGGGCTTCAAATGGCTGATCCGGGCGGTCCTGCTGGCCAACCTGCTGGTTGCGCTGCCGATGTACTGGCTGGGCGCCTGGCCGATCGCGGGTTTCTGCGGCCTCGATGTGGTGCTGCTGTGGTGGCTGTTCGACCGCAACTATTTCGACGCCCGCCGCAGCGAGACCCTGACCCTGACCGACCGCGAGCTGGTGGTCGAACGCGTGTCGCCCGAGGGCGAGCGCGAGGTGCAGCGGCTGGAGGCCTACTGGCTCAAGATCTATGCCGGCGAGCGCCTGATCCTGACCTCGCGGCGCGACCGCGTGGTGATCGGCCGCTTCCTGGCGCCGGCCGAGCGGGCGAGGGTCGCGGAAGAACTGCAGGTCGCCCTCGCGGCGATGCGCGCGCCGCGCTTCGAGCATCCCTGGGACAACGAGCCCTAAAGCCCCAGCACGTCCTTCATGCCGTAGAGCCCGGGGCTCTTGCCGCGCAGCCACAACGCGCTGCGGACGGCACCCGAGGCATAGGTCTCGCGGCTGAAGGCGCGATGGTTGAGCTCCAGCCGCTCGCCGGCCGCGGCGAACATCACGGTGTGCACGCCGACCTCCTCGCCGCCGCGCAGGGTGGCGAAGCCGATCTCGCCCGACGGCCGCGCGCCGGTATGGCCGTCGCGGCTCTTGCGCCAGACATCCTCGAGCTTGACCTGGCGGCCGGCCGCGGCGGCGCGGCCCAGCGCCAGCGCGGTGCCCGACGGCGCGTCGATCTTGTGGCGGTGGTGCATCTCCAGCACCTCGATGTCGTAGGCAGGATCGAGCATCGACGCGGTCTTCTCGACCAGCGCCAGCAGGATGTTGATGCCGATCGACATGTTGGCCGCCCACAGGATCGGGATCTTCCTGGCCGCCTCGTGGATCGCCGCCGTCTGCTGCGGATCGAGGCCGGTGGTGCCGATCACCATCGACACGCCCTTCTCGACCGCGACTCGGGCATGCTCGACCGTCGCCGCCGGCACGGTGAAGTCGATCACCGCGTCGGCGCCGCCGATCGCGGCGCCGACGTCGGCGACGATCTTCACGCCCTTGAGGCTGCGATGGCTGGTCCCGACGCCCGCCACCTCGCCGGCGTCGCGGCCCAGCAGGTCGCTGCCCGATCCTTCGAGCGCACCGGCCAGGGTGGCGCCCTCGGTGCGGGCGATCTCGCGGATCAGCATCTGGCCCATCCGGCCGGCCGCGCCGGCGACAGCGATCTTCATGTGTTTCCCCGTGGTCTGCTTCGCCTAGACTAGCCTTTCGGACGGGGAGTCGCACATGCTGTTCATGGTGGTCGAGAAGTTCCGCAATCAGGACGGCAAGGCGGTCTATCGCAAGCTGCAGCAGGGCCGCGGCCTGCCCGATGGCCTGAAGTTCGTCGCCAGCTACGTCAGCGCCGACTTGAGCCGCTGCTTCCAGCTCATGGAAGCCGACGACGTCACGCTGTTCCAGCGCTGGATCGCCGACTGGCAGGAGCTGGTCGAGTTCGAGGTCGTGCCGGTGACCGAAGGCAAGACGACGCGCGCCGCGCTGGAGCCGCTGCTGTGACCGACAGCACCGCCGGTTATGCCAACGAAGCGTCGACCCTGCTCAAGACCTACGAGGCGATCGCGGTCGAGGACATCCATCGTCCGGTCTGGCACCTGATTCCCAGGACGCCGGCGCGCCTGCTCGACATCGGCGCCGGCAGCGGCCGCGATGCGGCGGCCTTCGCCGCGATGGGCCATCGCGTCGTGGCCGTCGAGCCGGTCGACGCGTTGCGCGAAGGCGCGCGAAAGCTCCATCCCTCGCCACACATCGAATGGTTGGCTGACGGGCTGCCGGGTCTCGCGGTCGTGCGGGCGCGCGACGAGATGTTCGATGTCGTGGTGGCGACCGCGGTTTGGATGCATCTCGACGCGGCACAGCGCGCCCAAGCCATGCCGGCGGTCGCGTCGCTGGTCGCGCCGGGCGGCGTGCTGATCCTGTCGCTGCGGCACGGGCCGGTGCCTGCCGGACGGCGGATGTTCGATGTGTCGGCCGAGGAGACGATCGCGCTCGCGGCCCGCGAAGGGCTCGCTTGCGTGGTGAACACCGTGACCGGCTCGGTTCAGGCCCAGCCGGACGTCACCTGGACGCGGCTGGCCTTCCGACGCACCTCACCCTGAGGAGCGGCCCGAAGCGCCGCGTCTCGAAGGGTGGGCCACGAGCACGGTGCGCGTTGCCATCCTTCGAGACGCCGCGCTATGCGCGGCTCCTCAGGATGAGGTGGTCCAGGGATCGGCCGTCTTGGGCCAGAACGGCGTCTTGCGCTTGGTGTAGGGCCAGCGCGTGACGTCGGGATCGGCGGCGCCGGGCGAGGCGACGTAGAGGATCTCCTTCGCGAGCCCGACGAAGCCACTATAAAAGTGCTGCGCGCTCTTCACGATCACGACGCGGTAGTCGGCGGGCTCGGCGCCGACCGCGCGGAAGGCGTCGGCATGGAAGGTCTGGTTGCGCCGCGTGCAGATCGCGACGTCGACGTGCTCCGACGACAGCAGCGCCATGTCGCCCAGCGGCGACATCACCGGCCCGTAGGGCTGGAAGACGTCGCGCGCGATCCTCTTCACCGTGACGTCGAGATCGACCGGCGCGCCGCTCACCGCGCCCGACTTGCCGCCGAGTCTCATTCGGATGCGCGCGCCCTCGCCCGCCTCCTCGGCGATCTGGAACGCCATCGGGTCCCACATCACCCCGAACAGCGCCGGACCGATCCGGCGCTCGATGAGAGCCTTCAGCACGAAGGTCGAATCGCCCGGCGCGCCCGAGCCCGGATTGTCGGCGCGGTCGGCCAGCACCAGCGGGCCCTGGTTGTGCGAGGCGGCGCGGTCCATCGCCTCGTCGATGGTGAGGTACTTCGTGGCGTAGCGCTCACGGTTGGCCCACAGCTCCTCGCCGAGCTGCTTCGCCAGTTTCTCCGCCTTGGCGGTGTCGCCGTCGGCGACGACCAGCGTGCGGGTGCCGACATCCTCGACGTCGGCGAAGGAGAAGCCGTGGCTCAGCGACACCGACAGGATGCCGTCCTTGCCCTCGAGCGACTTCATGCGTTCCACGAACTCGCTGATCGGCGGCACCGAGGTGCGGTACTGCGCGATCATGCGGCAGTCGTAGCGCGCCATCACCGGCTTCACCTTACCCGCGACCGTGTCGGCGACGATGGCGAACAGCTCTGCCGCCCGTTCCATCGTGTCGGTGTGCGGGTATTCCTTGTAGCCGACCAACGCGTCGGCGCTGTCGAGCATCAGGGCGCTGAGATGGCAATGCAGGTCGAACTCGGCCCCGATCGCGACCTTGGGCCCGACGATGGCGCGAATCCTCGACAGCAGGTCGCCCTCGCAGTCGTCATAGCCGTCGGCGACCATCGCGCCGTGCACGTTGATCAGCACCGCATCGAGCGGCAGCGCCGCCGTCACGCCGGCGAGGATCTCGTCGCGGAAGCCCTCGTAGACCGAGCGCACGGTCGTGCCGGACGGGGCGGCGAAGGTGCTGAGCCCCTCGATCACGGTCCAGCCGCGCGTCTCGGCCTCGCGCCGCCAGACATGGACCGGGGCGGTGAAGTTGGTCGGCTTGGCCTTGGTCGCGTCGCCGCGCCAGATGCCGTGCTCCTGGTAGCCGCGCAGGCCGGTCGGGAAGGGCACGAACTGGTTGGTCTCGGTGCCCAGCGCACCGATGTAGACGCGGGTCACGGCTTGCTCCGGTGGCAGCCCGCGACATGGTCGTCGACCATACCCGAGGCCTGCATGAAGGCGTAGCAGATGGTCGAGCCGACGAACTTGAAGCCCGCCTTCTGCAGCGCCTTGGACAGGGCGTCCGATTCGGGCGACTTGGCCGGCACGTCCTTCGGGGTCTTGGGGTGGTTCTTCTTCGGCTTGCCGCCGACGAAGCTCCACAGGAACTTCGCGAACGAGCCCTCGCGCTCGACCAGCGCGAGGTAGGCCTTGGCATTGCCGATGCTGGCTTCGATCTTGCCGCGATGGCGGATGATGCCGGGATCGGCCAGCAGCTTCGCGACCTTGGCGGGGGTATAGCGCGCGATCTTCCTGGGATCGAAGCCGTCATAGACCTTGCGATAGTGCTCGCGCTTGCGCAGCACCGTGATCCAGCTCAGGCCGGCCTGGAATCCCTCCAGCGACAAGAGCTCGAACAGCGCCTGGTCGTCCCTGAGCGGCCGGCCCCATTCCGTGTCGTGATACCGCTGATAGAGCGGGTCGGCGCTCGCCCAGCCGCAACGCGCCTTGCCGTCGGTGCCGGTGACCGTATTGTTCTTCCAAGCCATGTGGAGGAACTAATGCCCAAGGATCTCAGCGACCTCAAGGTCTGCATCTTCGACGTGTTCGGCACGGTGGTCGACTGGCGCGGCAGCCTGATCAAGGACCTGCCGAAACTGGGCAAGAAATACGGCCTCGAGACCGACTGGACGAGCTTCGCCGACGACTGGCGCGGCCTCTACCAGCCGCAGATGACCCGCGTGCGCAAGGGCGAGCTGCCGTGGACGCGCATCGACGACCTCCACAAGGAGGCGTTCGAGATGCTGCTGAAGAAGCGCGGGCTCAAGCATCCCGGCGAGGCGGGGTCGTGGGAGTTCACCCACCTCTGGCACAAGCTCCGGCCGTGGCCCGACTCGAACGAGGGCATCGGCATGATGAAGAAGAAGTTCGTCGTCGCCACGCTCTCCAACGGCAACGTCGCGCTCCTGATCAACATGGCAAAGAACAGCGGCATCCCCTGGGATCACTGCTTCTCCGGCGAGACCTTCAAGCACTACAAGCCCGACCCCGAATCCTATCTCGGCGTGGTCGACAGCATGTACCTCAAGCCGCACCAGGTGATGCTGTGCGCCGCCCACAACGGCGACCTGGCGGCGGCGCAGAAGTGCGGCCTGTCGACCGGCTTCGTGATTCGGCCGAACGAGCATGGCCCCGGCCAGAAGCGCGATCTCAAGCCCGAGGGCGAATGGGATGCCGTCGGCAACACCATGATCGAGCTGGCGAAGAAGATCGGCGCCTGAGCCTCATTTCCCCTCCCCGTCTTACGGGGGAGGGTTAGGGAGGGGGAAGGCGATCGTCCAACCGTCCATCCATCTCCGGCCGATTCAATGCCTCGAAGATGGTATCGACGACCGACCCGATCTCGGCCTGTACATCGTCGTTCCAGAACCGCAGGATGCGAAAGCCTTCCGTTCTCAGGAAGTCGTCTCGCCTCATATCATGCGCAACGCGCTCGGCGTGCTGACCGCCGTCCAATTCGACGATCAGCCCCGCCTCCAGGCACACGAAGTCGCAGATATACGGGCCGATCGGTCGTTGCCTGCGAAATTTGAATCCGCTTAGTTGTCTGCGACGCAGGTGATGCCAGAGACGGCGTTCGGCGTTGGTCGCGTTGTTGCGCAGCTCACGAGCAAAGTCGCTCATGCTGCAAGCTTGCGAATTCGATTTGGCGAAATTATGGTGAGGATACAGCTTTTGGTTGCTTACCCCCTCCCTAGCCCTCCCCCGCAAGGCGAGGGAGGGAAAATGAGCTAGACCCCGATCGTCGTCAGGTCCTGGAACCAGTGCTGGGCCTGGACGTACGACTTGATCTTGGGCGACAGCGCATGCGGGTTGGTGTCGTGGACGACCCAGATCAGCACTGCGTCGTCGACCACCTTCTCGTGCACTTTAGCCATCAGGGCGTCCTGCTTGGCCGAGTCGAAGGTGTTCAGCGCCTCGGTGACCAGCGCGTCGACCGCGTCGTTCTTGTAGTAGCTCCAGTTCACGCCGACCGGCGCCGCCTGGTTGGAGGCGAAGAAGCGGGTGATGGCGTAGACCGGGTCCGAGGTGACGTAGGCGATGTTGTTGGCGGTGATGTCCTTGTTCATGTCGGCTTTCGCGCCGGCGCGCCAGGCCGTGTACATCGCCTCGAGCTCCACCACTTTGAACTCGACGTCGATATAGACCTCCTTGAACATCTCCTGGATCGCCTCGTTCATCGGCAGCGACAGCATCTGGCCCGTGCCGCCCGAGGCGACCACGAACCTGGTCTTGAGCGGGCTCGCCTTGCTGAAGCCCGCCGCGGTCATGAGCTTGCGCGCCTCGTCCGGCGCGTACTTGAGCTCGAACGTCGGCTTGCCGAACCACGGATTGGTCTTGTCGACCTGCCCGTAGGCCGGCCGCGCGAGGCCGTTCAGCAGCTTGACGATCGCATCGCGGTCGATCGCCAGGTTGGCCGCCTTGCGCAGGCGGATGTCGGTCCACGGTGAGCCCTCGACCATCGACGGATGGTAGTTCCAGACATGCGGCGTCACGTTCTGCTCGATCTTCATGCCGCCCTGCTTGAGGCGCGCGACGGCATCGGGCGGCGGCGTCTCGATCATGTCGACCGCGTTCGACAGCAGCGCCGCGGTGCGTGACGAGTCTTCCGGCGCGACGATCAGGATCAGGCGATCGGTCTTCGGCACGCGGCCGGGATTCCAGTAGCCCTCGTTCTTCACCAGCTCGGCGCGCTCGCGCGGCACCAGGCGGGCCAGCTTGAACGGGCCGGTGCCTGACGGTTCGGACGCGAACTTGTTCCAGTCCTTGCCGAGCTTCTCCCATTGGGTCGGGCTCGACACCAGAAACCACAGCATCTGATAGGGAAAGAGCGCGTCGACCGCCTTGGTCTTGATCTCGACCTCCCTGTCGCCGGTCTTCTTGTAGGAGGCGATCGAGGGCAGCCGCGGCCGCACCTGCGCGGCCTGGCGCTGATCGAACTGGGCTGAGTCCTTGTTGAACACCTTCTCGAGGTTCCAGATCACGGCATCGGCGGTGAAGGCCGAGCCATCGTGGAACTTCACGCCGTCGCGCAAGGTGAAGGTCCACAGCGTCTTGTCGGTGTCGTTGACCTTCCAGCCGGTGGCGAGGCCGGGGATCAGCTTGCCCGGCCGGTCGGCGACATCGAGCTCCCAGGCGACCAGAGGATCGTAGAGGGTGAGGCCGGTGAACTTGTAGGCACCGGCCCCGCGATCGGGTTGTCCTGTCGTCAACGGCACGTCGGCCATTGAGATGCCGAAGCGCACCACCTTCTCCTGCGCCAGCGCCGGGATCGGCAGGGCCGCGAGGGCGCTGGCGGCCACGAAGGAACGACGGGACAGCGTCATCGAGGACTCCGGGTCAGAGTTTTGGTCGGTGCGAGCGCCACGACGTGGCGCGTTCGTAGGCAGCGCCGGCGGCGAACACCGACGCCTCGTCGAAGGCGCGGCCGGCGAGTTGGAAGCTGAGCGGAAAGCCGTCGCTGCCGAAGCCGCAGCAGATCGTCGCCGCCGGCTGGCCGGTGACGTTGAACGGCATGGTGAGCGACGGCTTGCCGAAGAAGTGGAAGATCGGCTGCGGCTCCTCGAACTTGTCCGGCGCGCCCCAATGGTTGGCGCACATGACGAGGTCGTAGCCGCGCATCGCCGCGCGGGTATCGAGCGTGAGCTGCCGGCGGAAGCGCAGCGCCGAGATGTACTGCTCGGCGGTCAGGAAGGCACCGAGCTGGAAGCGCCGGCGCGTCGTGTAGCCGAACTTCTCCGGCGTCTCGATCACCTCCTGGCGATGGATGGCGTGCGCCTCGACCGTGATGATGGTGCGGCCGCAGATGTGATAGTCCCGGATGTCGGGGAAGGTGACTTCGTCGACCGTCGCGCCGAGGTCCCTCAGCACGCGCACCGCCTCGTCGATGCCCTTCTTCATGTCGGGCGTGACCTGGTCCTTGCCTTCGTACCAGTGCCGCGCCAGCGCGATCCGCATGCCCTTGATCGGACGATGACAGGCCGCGCCGTAATCGACCTTCGCCGCCTTGGCCGAGCCCTGATCGTTGGGATCGTGTCCGGCCAGCACGTCGAGCATCAGCGCGCAGTCTTCCATCGTCCAGGCGAGCGGGCCGGCGGTGTCGAGGCTGAACGAGAGCGGAAAGATCCCGCAGCGGCTGACCAGCCCGTAGGTCGGCTTGATGCCGGCGGTGCCGCAGAAGCCCGCCGGGTTGCGGATCGAGCCGCCGGTGTCGGAGCCCATCGCCCCCATGCAGAGCTGCGCCGCGACCGCCGCGCCCGAGCCGCTCGACGAGCCGCCGGGCTGGTACTTGGTGTTCCACGGATTGAGCACGGCTGGGAACGGCTGGTCCGGCGTCATCGCGCCGTTGGCGAACTCGTGCGTGCCGAGCTTGCCGAGGATGACGGCGCCGGCATCTTTCAGTCGCCGCACGGTCTCGGCGTCGATCGTCGGCACGTAGTCCTTCCTGAGCGCCGAGTGCCCGGTCGTGCGCACACCGGCCGTCTCGTAGATGTCCTTGAGCGCCACAGGTATGCCGTGCATCGGGCCGCGGCGCAGGCCGCCCTTGAGCTCCATGTCGGCCTGGCGTGCCGCACTGCGGGCCAGGTCGGCGGTGACGGTGATGTAGCTCGCGATCTTGTGATCCACGGCGTCGATGCGCTTCAGGAACGACTCGGTGAGCGCCGTTGCGGTGATGTCGCCGCGCGCCAGCAGGCGGCCGGCCTCGGCGATGCCGAGCAGGGTCAGATCGGTCATATCGATCCCCTACTCGTCGGCCCGGAAGACCTGCGGCGGCTCGGCCGCCCAGGCCCAATGGGTGGGGATGCGCTGCATCAACTCGAGCAGCCCGACATAGCCCTTGTGCAGGTGCTCGATGTCCTCCGGCGTCAGGGGAAGCCCGGTCAGCGCGGCGTGCGCCCGGAACTCCTCGAGTGATGGTGCCTTCGGCGACGACATTGTACCCTCCCGGCGCCAGAGCTCATGCAAGCGTTATGCCGCGTAGCTTGGCTTGGCCCTTGCATATCCCGCTCTCGAACAGGGGAGTAGTGAATGTTCAAGCGCCTTCGCCTGGCCGCTGTGGCCGGGCTCTTCGCTGCGACTGCAGCACCTGCCTTCTCACAAGGCACCTTGCGCATCGGCATGACAGCCGCCGACATCCCGCAGACCACCGGTCAGCCCGACCAGGGCTTCGAGGGCTATCGCTTCGCGGGCTACACGATCTACGACGCGTTGGTGAACTGGGACCTCAGCAAGGCCGACGTGCTGGCCGACATCAAGCCGGGCCTCGCCACCGAATGGTCGGCCGTCGAAGGCGGCGACGGCAAGCGCTGGATCTTCAAGCTGCGCCAGGGCGTGAAATTCCAGGACGGCACCGATTTCGACGCCGACGTCGTGGTCTGGAACCTCGAGAAGATCCTGAACGACAAGTCGCCCCAGTTCGATCCCAAGCAGGCCGCGCAGTCGCGCCAGCGCGTGCCGACGCTGGTCGGCTGGAAGGCGATCGACAAGTACACCGTCGAGCTCACCACGCGCATCGCCAACGCGCTGTTCCCCTACGACATGTCCTACATCCTCTATTCGAGCCCGACCCAGTGGGAGAAGCTCGGCAAGGATTGGGTCAAGGTGGCGCTGCAGCCGATCGGCACCGGTCCGTTCAAGGTCGATCGCGTCGTGCCGCGCGAGCGCATGGAGCTGTCGCGCTTCGACGGCTACTGGGACAAGGCGCGCGTGCCGAAGCTCGACAAGATCCTGCTGTTCCCGATGCCGGAGGCGGCGACCCGCACCGCGGCGCTGCTGGCAGGCCAGGTCGACTGGATAGAGGTGCCGGCGCCCGACGCCATCCCGCGGCTCAAGCAGGGCGGCATGTCGATCGTCACCAACAAGTATCCGCACAACTGGGCCTATCAGCCCAGCATGGTCGAGGGCTCGCCGTGGACCGACATCCGCGTGCGCAAGGCCGCCAACCTCGCGATCGACCGCGCCGGCCTCACCAAGCTGCTGGGCGGCCTGATGATTGAGTCCAAGGGCGTGGTCTATCCCGGCCATCCGTGGTTCGGCACGCCGAGCTTCGACATCAAGTACGATCCGGCGGCGGCCAAGAAGCTGCTGGCCGAGGCCGGCTACAGCGCGACCAAGAAGCCCAAGATCAAGATCGCGATCTCGACCTCGGGCTCGGGCCAGATGCTGCCGCTACCGATGAACGAGTACGTGCAGGAGAACCTCAACGCCGTCGGCTTCGACGCCACGTTCGAGGTGATGGAGTGGAACGCGCTGGTGACCTTCTCCTTCCAGCCGGTGACCGGCGACGCCTCGACCAAGGCCGGCACCAACGGCATCAACATCAGTCGCGCCACGGTCGATCCCTACTCGGCGTTCATGCGGCTCTATCACTCCGACTTCGTGCCGCCGCGCGGCGCCAACTGGGGCATCCTCAAGGACCCGAAGCTCGACGCCCTGATCAACACCGCGCACAGCTCGTTCGATAGGGCGGCGCAGACCAAGGCGCTGGCCGACGTCCACACCTACATCGTCGACCAGGCCTATTGGGTCTACATCGCGCACGATCTCAACCCGCGCGCCATGAGCCCCAAGGTGAAGGGCTTCGTGCAGGCCCAGAGCTGGTTCCAGGACTTCACGCCGATCACGATGCAGTAGCGCGATGCTTCTCTACGCGCTGCGCCGCCTGATCTACCTGGTGCCGGTCGCGTTCGGTGTGTCGCTGCTCGTGTTCGCGCTGGTCCATCTGGCGCCGGGCGACCCGATCTCGGCGATCGTGCCGCCCGACGCGCCCAAGGAGGTCGTCGACAAGCTCAAGGAGTATTACGGCTTCGACAAGCCGCTGCCGGTTCAGTACGGCCGCTGGCTACTGGTCACCTTGAGCGGCGACTTCGGCACCTCGATCGGCACCGGCCGGCCGGTCGCGCAGGAGGTCGGCTCGGCCTTCGGCAACACCATCATCCTGGCGATCGCGGCCTGCCTCGTCGCGTTCTCGCTGGCCATCGTCCTCGGCACGGCGGCGGCCTATGCCAAGTCGCGGGTCGTCGATCGGCTGGTGACCTCGATCGCGCTGGTCGGCGTGAGCGTGCCGCACTTCTGGCTGGCGATCGTGCTGGTGATCATCTTCTCGGTCGAGCTGGGCTGGCTGCCGCCGATGGGGCTGGGGCCGGAGAACGCCACCGGCTGGCGGCTCGACTGGCCGCACATCAGGCACATGATCTTGCCGACCATCGCCCTGTCGGTGATCCCGCTCGGGGTGATGACCCGTACCGTGCGCTCGACGATCAAGGAAATCCTCAGCATGGAGTTCGTGACGGCGCTTCAGGCCAAGGGCATGAATGACCGCCAGATCCTGTTCCACGTGCTGAAGAACGCCGCGCCCGTCTGTCTCGCCGTGATGGGCCTGCAGGCCGGCAACCTGATCGGCGGCTCGATTTTGATCGAGACTGTCTTTGCCTGGCCGGGCACGGGCTTCCTGCTGAACAGCGCGATCTTTCGCCGCGACCTGCCGATCCTGCAGGGCACCACGCTGGTGCTCGCCTTCTTCTTCATGATGCTCAATCTCACCGTCGACGTGATCCAGACCTTCGTGGATCCGCGCATCAAGCGGGGCTGACATGGCGATCCAGAGTCCCTCGCTCGATCTCGGAGCCGGCGCCGCGGTGTGCGCCACGCCTGCCGCACACGCGCGCGGCTATTGGCAACAGGTCGCCCGCCGCCTGCGCCGCGATCCGGTGACCCTGGTGTGCGCCGCCATCCTGCTGTTGATCGTGGCCTCGGCGCTGGCGGCGCCATGGCTCGGCCTCGCCGATCCCTACAAGACCTCGATGATCCGCCGGCTCTATCCGATCGGCTCGCCCAACTTCTTGCTCGGCACCGACGAGCTTGGCCGCGACATGTTCGCCCGCCTGATCTATGGCGGGCGGCTCTCGCTGTTCATGGGCGTGACGCCGGTCGCGTTGGCACTGCTGATCGGCGGCACGCTCGGTATCACGGCTGGCTTCCTCGGCGGGCGCGTGAACATGGCGATCATGCGCGTGATGGACGTTTTCTACGCCTTTCCCTCCGTTCTGCTGGCGATCTCTCTGTCGGGCGCAATGGGAGCGGGTGCCGAGAACACGTTGCTGGCGCTGACCATCGTCTTCATCCCGCCGATCTGCCGCGTCTCGGAGAGCGTGACCACGCAGGTGCGCGGCTTCGATTTCGTCGACGCCGCCCGCGCCTCGGGTGCCGGCACGCTCACCATCGTGCGTGTCCACGTGCTGGGCAACGTGCTCGGCCCGATCCTGGTCTATGCGACCTCGCTGATCAGCGTCGCCATCATCCTGGCGGCGGGCCTGTCGTTCCTCGGCCTCGGCGTGAAGCCGCCCGAGCCGGAATGGGGCCTGATGCTCAACACGCTGCGGCAGGCGATCTACGTCAATCCGGTGCTGGCGGCGCTGCCCGGCGTGATGATCTTCATCACCTCGATCTGCTTCAACCTGATGAGCGACGGCCTGCGCGCCGCCATGGACGTGAAGGCCTGACATGGACACGGTGATGAAGGATCGTGGCGGCCCGGCCCAGCCTCTCCTGCTCGCGCGCGACCTGCGCAAGCACTTCCCGATCCCCGGCGGCCTGCTCGGCCGCGCCACGCGCGTGGTGCGGGCCGTCGACGATCTCAGCCTGTCGGTCGAGAAAGGCGAGACCCTGGGCGTGGTCGGCGAATCGGGCTGCGGCAAGTCAACGGTGGCGCGCCTGCTGATGCGGCTGCTCAAGCCCGACCGCGGCACCATGGTGCTCGACGGCGATCCGGTCGACGAGCCGCACGGCATCACCGTCAACGAGTTGCGCCGCCAGGTGCAGATGGTCTTCCAGGACTCCTACGCCTCGCTCAACCCGCGGCTCACCATCGTCGAGACGCTGGCCTTCGCGCCCAAGGCGCACGGCCTGCCCGCGGCCGAGGCCAGGGCGCGCTCGCGCGACCTGCTGGCCAAGGTCGGGCTCGATCCCAACAGTTTCGCCGACCGCTACCCGCACGAGCTGTCGGGCGGCCAGCGCCAGCGGGTCAACATCGCCCGCGCCCTGGCGCTCAGGCCGCGGCTGGTGATCCTCGACGAGGCGGTGTCGGCGCTCGACAAGTCGGTCGAGGCGCAGGTGCTGAACATGCTGGTCGATCTCAAGAACGAGTTCGGCCTGACCTACGTCTTCATCAGCCACGACCTCAACGTCGTGCAGTATCTCAGCGACCGCGTGATGGTCATGTATCTCGGCAAGATCGTCGAGATCGGCTCTGTCGACGCGATCTACGGCGATCCGCAGCATCCCTACACGCAGGCGCTGCTGTCGGCGCGGCCCAGCATGGACCCGCGCAAGCGCACCAGGGAGGCGCCGATTCAGGGCGATCCGCCCAACCCGATCGACCCGCCCTCGGGCTGCCGCTTCCGCACCCGCTGCCCGTTCGCCGAGGATGTGTGCGCCAAGGCCGAACCGCTGCTGAACGCGTCGGGCGCACAGGAGGTGGCCTGCCACATGCGCATCCGTGGCTCGGGCCATACGAAAGCACCCTGACATGAGCGATCTTCTCTCGGTCCAGGATCTGCACGTCACTTTCGTCACGCCCGATCGTACCGTGCATGCGGTGAACGGCGTCAGCTTCAGCGTGAAGCGCGGCGAGACGCTCGGCATCCTGGGCGAATCCGGGTCGGGCAAGAGCGTCACCCTGCGCTCGATCCTGAAGCTCCATCCCGAGCACCGCACGCGCTGGTCGGGCAGCATCAAGCTCGAGGGCGACGAGGTCCTGTCGATGACCGGCGGCGCGCTGGCCGACCTGCGCGGCAACCGCGTGTCGATGATCTTCCAGGAGCCGGCGACCGCCTTCGATCCGGTCTTCACCATCGGCCACCAGATCGCCGAGACCATCAAGCGCCACACCGGCAAGTCCGAGAGCGACGCCTGGAAGCGCGCGAAGGAGCTGCTCGAGCTGGCCCGCATTCCCTCGCCGGCGCAGCGCCTCAAGGCCTATCCGCACGAGATGTCGGGCGGCATGCGCCAGCGCGCCATGATCGCGCTCGCGCTGTCCTGCAATCCCAGCCTGCTGCTGGCCGACGAGCCCACGACCGCGCTCGACGCGACTGTCCAGATTCAGGTCCTCCTGCTGATTCGCGAGCTGCAGCGCGAGCTCGATCTCGGCGTGATCTTCGTCACCCACGATATCGGCGTGGCGGTCGAGGTCTCCGACCGCATCGGCGTGATGTATGCCGGCAAGCTGGTCGAATTGGGCGGCGTCGAGCAGATGGTCGATGCGCCGCGCCATCCCTACACCCGCGGCCTGCTCGCCTCGACGGTGCATGGCGGCATGCGCGGCCAGCGGCTCGAAGCGATCCCCGGCGCGCCGCCCGATCTTGCCGAGGTGCCCGCCGCTTGCAGCTTCGCGCCGCGCTGCAAGTACGCCGAAGCCCAGTGCCTTGCCGCGCCGCCGCCGTTGACGGCGGCCACCGAGGGCCATCTGGTACGCTGCGTCGGAAGGATTGATAGAGCGATTTCCGGCCACTTGGCCGGAAATGCGCGCACGCACATTGTTGATCGCACAGGGCATATTCCGCCCGGCTGATTACAGCCGGACGGAATATGCCTTACCCTCGCGGCGTGATCGTCCGCGAGATCCACGCTGCCCACTACCGCTCCCTGCGCTCGATCCGCTTCCCGACCGGACGGCTGACCGTGTTCGTCGGCGTCAACGGTGTCGGCAAGACCAACCTCTATCGCGCGCTGCAGCTCCTGCAGGCGTCCGCCGCCGGCACGTTGGCGCGCGAGCTGGCGGCCGAGGGCGGCATGCAATCGGCGTCCTGGGCGGGCACGCGCCATGTCGGCGAATCTCCGCGCATCACGCTGGCGGCGGGCTTCGGCGAGCCGGCACTGGAAGGCGTGATCTACACGTACGAGGTCGAGGTCGGCGTGCCGCCGCCGCTCGGCCGGGGCACCTTCCCGCTCGAGCCCGACATGAAGGAGGAGGCGCTGCTGTTCCACCATCGCGGCCGCAACCACAAGCTCCTGGAGCGGCGCGGCGGCTCGGTGATGGCGCGGGACGCGGACGGCAAGCGCACCGAGATCCGCCGCGACCTGCTGCCGTCCGAGACGGCGCTGGGGGCGTTCGACGCGCCCCAGAGCTTCCCCGACGTGCACGCCATCAAGCAGTTGATGCTCGACTGGCGCTTCTATCACGACCTGCGCACCGACCAGGACTCGGCCCTGCGGCGGCCGTGCTTGGCGGTGGCGACGCCGACCATGGCGTCGGATGGCTCGAACCTCGCGGCGGCGCTGGCGACCCTGATCCATATCCGCCGCGACACGATCGACCTCGACCGCGCGATCGAGGATGCCTTTCCCGGCGCCCGCCTCGACGTGCCGATGCCCGGGCAGACGGCATCGTTCGGCATGGTCTTCCCCGATTACCCGAAGCGCGTATTCGAGGCGCGCGAGCTGTCGGACGGCACGCTGCGCTATCTGGCGCTGGCCGGGGCACTGCTGTCGCTGCGCCTGCCGTCGTTCGTCGCCCTGAACGAGCCGGAGAGCAGCCTCCACCCCGATCTGCTCGAGCCGCTGGCGCGGCTGATCGCCAGGGCATCGGAGCGGACGCAGATCTGGCTGGTGACGCATTCGGAGCGCCTGGCGGCGGCGCTGGAGAAGCACTGCGGCGTGGCGCCGCGCACGGTGATCAAGAAGGACGGCGAGACCTGGATCGAAGGCCTCAGGACGATCGGCCGCTTCGACGACGAGGACGATTAGGGACTTCCCACGGACTTTCCGATTCTGGGGACAACTACGGCGGTAGCGTCTTCAGCGTGTCGTTGAGCGTCGCCCCCGGCTCGTGGGCGAGCGCCACCTCGAACGGCGCGTCGAACACGGCGATCAGTACCAAGCAGAAGATGAAGGCCACGGTGAAGAAGCCGACCGAGACGCGCAACGCCCGGCGATTGCCGATATGGACCAGCATGATGGCGATCTGCGTGAGCGCTCCCAGCACCAGCACCGACGCCCATTTGATCGCGGTGGTCTCGTCGTCGGCAAGGTAGAGCCGCCGGTCGCGGGCGCGACGCAGCTCGACCCCGTTGGCGAGCAGGACGTTGCGCGCCGATTCGCCGAGGCCGGGGGCGGCGACCAGAGCGCCCTGCAGCACCTCGTAGGCACGGTCGGTCGCCTCCCGGGGCTTGGAGCCGACGCGGGAGAAGGGGCTTTCCCGGATGGCGGCTGCAATGTAACCCTTGATCGGCGGCGCCACCGTGGTTTCCAACCGATGCACGCGCGCGAGATGCATAAGCGCGCGGAGCGCGTCGTCCTCGGCCTGCACGCTGAGGCGCGCCGCATTGTCCTTCTGCCAGACCTCGGTGAGCATCTGTGCGGTCACCAGCGCGAACAGCAGCGCAACGCCGGTGAAGTAGGGGCCGACGATGCCGGTCGTCTTCTGCAGCGGCGCGGCGAGCGGGCCCCGCACCTCGGCGAGGCACGTCAGAACGGCCACCAGCGCCGGCGTCACCACCGACAGGACGATCTGCCAGGGCGAGAAGGCGAGCCAGCTCATCAGTCGTCGCCGCCGAACATCTCCTTCACCTTCGAGAAGAAGCCCTCGGCCTCGGGGCTGGTCTTGCCCGCCTTCTCGAATTCCTTGAGCAGCTCTTTCTGCTTGGCCGTCAGGTTGGTCGGCGTCTCGACAGTGATCTCGATGTACATGTCGCCGCGCTGGGTCGAGCGCATGATCGGCATGCCCTTGCCGCGCAGGCGGAACTGGTGGCCGCTCTGGGCGCCGGCCGGGATGTTGATGCGCGCCGCCTTGCCGTCGAGCGTCGGCACCTCGATGCCGGCGCCGAGCGTTGCCTGCACCATCGAGATCGGCACACGGCAATGCACGTCGGGACCTTCGCGCTCGAACAGGCCGTGCCGGCGCACCGTCAGGAAGACGTAGAGATCGCCCGCCGGTCCGCCGCGCGTGCCGGCCTCGCCCTCGCCGCTGAGCCGAATGCGGGTGCCGTCCTCGACGCCGGCCGGGATGTTGACCTTGAGCGTCTTCTCGCGCCGCACCCGGCCCTGGCCGGCGCAGACCTTGCACGGCTTGTCGATCACCTGGCCCGCGCCGTGGCAGGTGTGGCAGGCGCGCTCGACCGTGAAGAAGCCCTGCTGCGCGCGGATGCGGCCGCGGCCGTGGCAGGTCGGGCACTGCTGCGGCTTGGAGCCGGGCTCGGCGCCCGCGCCGTGGCAGGCTTCGCAGGAGACCGAGCTCGGCACGCGCACCGTGGCTTCGGTGCCGCCGTAGGCCTGCTCCAGCGTGATCTCGAGATTGAAGCGCAGGTCCTGGCCGCGCATGTCGGCACGGCCGCCGGGGCGCCCGCCGCCGCTGCGGCCGCCGTTGAACATCTCGTCGAAGATCTCGCCGAACACCGAGCCGAAGTCGAAGCCCTGGGCGTTGAAGCCGGCGCCCGGCCCGTTCGGGCCGTTGCCGCCTTCGAAGGCGGCGGCGCCGTAGCGGTCGTAGGCCGCGCGCTTCTCGGGATCCTTCAGGACATCGTGCGCGTGATTGATTTCCTTGAACTTCTTTTCCGCGTCCTTGTTGTCCCGGTTGCGGTCGGGATGATGCTGCATGGCGAGCTTGCGGAATGCCTTCTTGATGTCGTCGGGACTCGCCGTCCGACCGACGCCCAGCAGCTCGTAATAGTCCTGCGCCATGATCCTCTACGCTTCCCCGCTAAAACACATTCCCGGAGGGAATGTGTTTCCTTCAACGACCATCACCTTTTCGCGCATTTCTGGTTGGATGGAACCGCGCGCGGTTCCATCCAACCAGAAATCGCTCTAGCGCCGTACGCTTATGAAACCGGCCTCCCGCAGGTGCGGGAGGCCGGATCGGTCTATCTAGGCCAGGGCGCCCTTAGCTGCCCGAACCCGTCTTCTTGTTCTTGTCGGTGACGTCCTCGAACTCGGCATCGACGACATTCTCGCCGCCAGGCTTGCCGCCTTGGCCTTCGTTCGCGGCCGTCCCCGGACCCGCGGTGCCGCCGGCCGCGCCCGCCCCACCAGCCTGGGCGGCCTCGGCCTGCTGCGCCTTGTACATCGCCTCGCCGAGCTTCATCGCGGCCTGGCTGAGCGTGTTGGTCTTGTTCTTGATCGTCTCGACGTCCTCGCCCTTCAGGGCCTCCTTCAGCCCTTCGAGCGCACCCTCGATCTCGGCCTTCTCGGTGGGGCTCACCTTGTCGCCGAACTCCTTCAGGTGCTTGTCGGTCGAGTGCACCAGCGCCTCGCCCTGGTTGCGGGCGTCGATCAGCTCGCGCTTCTTCTTGTCCTCCTCGGCGTGCAGCTCGGCGTCCTTCACCATCTTCTGGATCTCGGCCTCGCTGAGGCCGCCCGAAGCCTGGATGCGGATCTGCTGCTCCTTGCCGGTGGCCTTGTCCTTGGCCGAGACCTGCACGATGCCGTTGGCGTCGATGTCGAAGGTCACCTCGACCTGCGGCATGCCGCGCGGCGCCGGCGGGATGCCGACCAGATCGAACTGGCCCAAGAGCTTGTTCTGGGCGGCGATCTCGCGCTCGCCCTGGAACACGCGGATGGTCACCGCGGTCTGGTTGTCGTCGGCCGTCGAGAAGGTCTGGCTCTTTTTCGTCGGGATCGTGGTGTTGCGCTCGATCAGGCGGGTGAACACGCCACCCAGCGTCTCGATGCCGAGCGACAGCGGCGTCACGTCGAGCAGCAGGACGTCCTTGACCTCGCCCTTCAGCACGGCGGCCTGGACCGCGGCGCCGACCGCGACGACCTCGTCGGGGTTGACGTTACGCGCCGGCTCCTTGCCGAAGAACTGCTTCACGACCTCGATGACCTTGGGCATGCGGGTCTGGCCGCCGACCAGGATGACCTCGTCGATCTGGCCGGCCTGCAGACCGGCGTCCTTGAGCGCCGCCCGGCAGGGATCGAGCGTCCGCTGCACCAGGTCGTCGACCAGCGACTCGAGCTTGGCGCGCGAGAGCTTGATCACGAGATGCTTCGGGCCGGTCTGGTCGGCCGTGATGAACGGCAGGTTGATCTCGGTCTCCTTGGAGTTGGAGAGCTCGATCTTGGCCTTCTCGGCGGCTTCCTTCAGACGCTGCAGCGCCAGGCGGTCGTTGCGCAGGTCGATGCCCTGCTCCTTCTTGAACTCGTCCGCGAGGTAGCTGATGACGCGCTGGTCGAAGTCCTCGCCGCCCAGGAAGGTGTCGCCGTTGGTCGCCTTCACCTCGAACACGCCGTCGCCGATCTCGAGGATCGACACGTCGAAGGTGCCGCCGCCCAGGTCGTAGACCGCGATGATGCCGCTCTTGCGCTTGTCCATGCCGTAGGCAAGGGCAGCCGCCGTCGGCTCGTTGATGATGCGCAGCACCTCGAGGCCGGCGATGCGGCCGGCGTCCTTGGTGGCCTGGCGCTGGGCGTCGTTGAAGTAGGCCGGGACGGTGATCACCGCCTGCTCGACCTTCTCGCCGAGATAGGACTCGGCGGTCTCCTTCATCTTGCCCAGGATGAACGCCGAGATCTGGCTCGGGCTGTAGTGCTGGCCGTCGACATCGACCCACGCGTCGCCGTTGCTCGCCTTGTCGATCACGAAGGGGACCAGCGACTTCTCCTTCGCGACCATCGGGTCGTCGAAGCGGCGGCCGATCAGGCGCTTGACCGAATAGAGGGTCTTCATCGGATTGGTGACGGCCTGGCGCTTGGCGGACTGGCCGACCAGCCGCTCGCCTGACTCGGTGAACGCGACCATTGATGGCGTCGTCCGGGCGCCCTCTGAATTCTCGATGACCTTGGTGTCGCCACCCTCCATCACTGCGACGCAGGAGTTGGTGGTGCCCAGGTCGATACCAATGACTTTGGCCATGATGCTACTCTTCCTTTTCCCAGCAGGCCGGCCCAGCCCTGAACAGGCACCGGTCCGACCCCCGATAAATGTTACCTGCCGGAAAGACCGGGTCAGGACAGGGGCTATATAGGTCCTAAGGGCCTGCCTGCAATGCCGGCAAACGCCGAGGACACTAAAATCACCCTGGCGGATATCAGATAGGCATTGAAGGGCCTAAAAGCGAGCGTCCATGCGCCTTTTGCCCAACCATCTCGACCCCGACCGGCAGCGCCTGCTGATGGCGGAAGTGCGCCGGATTCTCGACCGCGCGCCGCTCTACAGCCCGGCCATGCCGCGCTCCGGCAACCCTCTGTCGGTCCGCATGTCCAACTGCGGTCCGCTGGGCTGGCTGTCCGAGCGCAGCGGCTACCGCTACAGCCCGACCCATCCCGTCACCGGCGAGCCTTGGCCCGCGATCCCGGACATGGTCCTCGATCTTTGGCGTGCGGCGACCGGCGTCGGCTATCTGCCCGAGGCCTGCCTGATCAACTACTACGGGCCGGACGCCCGTCTCGGCCAGCATCGCGACCAGGACGAGGACGCGCCCGAGGCTCCCATTCTTTCCATCTCGCTGGGCGACACGGCGCTGTTCCGGCTGGGCGGTCCCGAGCGCAAGAGCCCGTCGCGGTCGGTTCGGCTGTCGAGCGGCGACGTGGTCGTGCTCGAGGGACCGTCGCGGCACTGGTACCACGGCGTCGACCGCATCCTGCCCGGCACCAGCCGGCTGTTGCCGGAGGGTGGGCGCTTCAATCTGACGTTGCGGCGGGTGACGAAGCCTTAGCCGTTCTCGTTGCTGGCTTCGGGCGCGGGCGCGCGCGGCGGGCCGCCCTTGGAGACGGCGACCATGGCGGCGCGCAGCAGGCGGCCGGCCAGCAGGTAGCCCGGGATCATCTCCTGCACCACGGTGCCGGCGGGCACGGACGGGTCCTCGATCTCCATCATCGCCTGATGAAGGTTGGCGTCGAACGGCTTGCCCAGCGCGGCGATACGGGTGACGCCGTGGCGCTCCAGCACCGACAGCAACTCGCGCTCGGTCGCCTGCACGCCGACCACAACGTTCTTCATCGCCGGATCGAGATCGGCCGGCACCGCGGTGAGCGCCCGGCCGAGATTGTCCGCCACCGACAGCAGGTCGCGCCCGAAGCGCTCGATGCCGAACTTACGTTCCTTGTCGACGTCCTGCTGGGCGCGGCGGCGCACGTTCTGCGACTCGGCCACGGCCCGCAGGTACTTGTCGTTCAGGTCGGCATTTTCCGTCTGCAGCCCGTCCACGACCCGCTGGAGCGTCTCCACGGTGGGCTCGGGGCCGTCGAACGGCATCTCTTCCGGGGCGCCGTCGGCGTTGTTCTGGCTGGACATCCTTTGTCCCTAACAAAAGTGGTTTCTTTAGGCGGCCTTCACTTAGGGACGAGGCAGCCCCCGGTCAACCCGCCCCGGTCAACCCGCCCGCGAACCGCCTCAGACCGCCTCCAGCGGCGCGTTCAGCCGGGTGCCGCGCACGATGATGCCGCCGCGGTCGCCGATCTCGACGCTGCCGTAGCGCTGGGCATAGACCGGCGGCAGCGGCCGCGCCTTGTCGGCTGCGAGCCACAGGCGCAGCAGATGGCGGCGCTTCTCGGGCTCGGCCCAGTCCTCGAAGCCGGTGCGGTCGTGCAGCAGGGTGTGGTTGTGCACCAGCTGCACGTCGCCCGGCTTGAACTCCATGAACATGTTGAGCGCCGGGTCGTTGGTCAGCGCGTCGAACATGTCGAGCGCCTCGACATGCGCCGGCGTGAGCCGCGGCGCGTCGGGGAAGCGCTGCGCCGAATCGATGTACTGCCGCTGATAGATCGCGCTGAGATGGCCCTGGTACCAGTTGAACAGCGGGATCTCGAAATAGGGCTTCTGGCCTTCCGGCACCTCGCCGCGGCGGTCGGTGGCGGCGGGCTCGAACAGGAGCTTCAGCAGGTCGGGGCGCCGTCGGTGCATCTCGTTGAAGATGGTGGTCGAGCTGACCAGCGCCGACAGGCCGCCCGACTTCGCGGTCTTGAGGCACAGCAGGCCGACGATGTCGCAAGAGTCGGTATGGAACGTCTGGCGCTCGTGCGTCTGGTAGATGCGCACGTTGGGATCGTTCGAGGCGAGGCCGAGATCCTGCACGTGGCCCAGCACATGGCCCTTGCCGTTCTGCGAGCGCGCGCTGCCGAGATGGGCGCCGAGGCCGTAGAACGCCGTCGCCGCTTCGCGCATCGTCCAGCGCTCGACCGGCAGGCCCCGCAGCAGCAGGAAGCCGCGGCCGTTCAGCACCTCGTCCTCGACCCGCGCCTGCAGTTTCGGCGCGAGCGTCGGCAGCGGGAAGTCCGCGGGCGTGATCGCGGCGATGTCGCCTTCGCGCGCGGCGAGCGCCTTGGTGACCTGCTCGACCTCGGCGATCTCGCTCGGGCTGAGCGGCATCTGCCAGTCGGTGCGCTTGGCGATCTCGGGCCCGTACCAGGCGGCGGGGCCGGTCTGCTCCGGCGGCAATTCGAACGACATGATGACTAGGCGGCTTCCCAGGGAAATCGGGGTGCGAAGAGCTGATCATCAGCCACGGAGAGGCGATAGCTCTCGGTGGCGTTGACCAGCGCGGCGCGAATGCCGGGCTCGAGCGCGCTGTGGCCGGCGTCGGGCACGATCACGAAGCGCGCCTCGGGCCACGCCCGCGACAGGGTCTCGGCGGTGACCGGCGGGCAGACGATGTCGTAGCGGCCCTGCACGATGGTGCAGGGCAGGTTGCGCACCCGGTTCAGCTCGTCCCAGGGCCAGCCTTCCGCGAGGAAGGTGTTGTGGCGGAAGTAGTGTGCCTCGACGCGCGACAGCGCGAGCGCGAAGCCGCCGTGATCCGATTCGAACGGTGCGCGCGCCGTCGGGTAGAGCGTCGAGCAGGCCGCCTCGTAGCGGCTCCAGGCGCGCGCCGCCGGACGATGCACGTCCGGATTGCGATCGATCAGGCGGCGATAGTAGTTGCTCAAGAGGTCGGTGCGCTCGCTGGCCGGCAGGTGCTCGGCGAAGTCGCGCCATGCCTCGGGGAAGATCGACCGCATGCCGTGCAGGAACCAGTCGATCTCCGAGCGCGTGCCGAGGAAGATGCCGCGCAGGATGAAGCCCATGGTGCGCTCGGGGTGGCGCAGGCCGTAGGCGAGCGCGAGCGTGCTGCCCCACGAGCCGCCGAACAGCAGCCAGCGTCCGACGCCGAGATGGCTGCGCAGCTTCTCCATGTCGGAGACCAGATGCGCGGTGGTGTTGTCCTGCAGATCGCCCAACGGCATCGAACGGCCACAGCCGCGCTGGTCGAACACCACGATCCTGTAAAACTGCGGGTCGAAGAATCGCCGATGCACGGGCGCCGAGCCGGCGCCCGGCCCGCCATGGAGGAAGACGACCGGCACGCCCTCGGGATTGCCGCTCTGCTCCCAATAGATCGTGTGCCGCCCGTCGACTGCCAGCATTCCGCTGGCGTAGGGCGAGATCTCCGGGAACAGGTCGGAGCGAAGAGGGGTCTCTGAACGCGGCATGCGATTTCCGCCCCTAGGAGTGCCATAGCAGAGCCGCGCATGCCAGCCTCGCGAAGATTTGCCTGTGCGGCGCGCGGGCGCATAAGCTGGTATCGGGCGTTACGGAGGAACAGTGTTTTTTCGCAGTCTTGCCGTTCTCCTCGCGCTGTTGGCCCTGGCCGGCGGTTGCACGCCTTCCAACGCCCCGCAAACCACCGTTGCGGCCGCGGGCGCCCCGGCCGGCGGCGCCCTGCCGAGCGACGTCCAGCGGCTGGTCGGGCCGGTCTATCGCGCTCCCGAGCTCGAGGCGCTGGTCGACCGAGTCGGCCAGCGCCTGGTGACGCGCGGCGGCCTCAACGGCAGCTACCGCTTCTTCATCCTCGACCAGCCGGTCGCCAATGCACATGCCCTGCCCAGCGGCTACGTCTTCGTCACGCGCGGGCTGCTCGCCCTGCTGGACGACGAGGCGGAACTCGCGGCGGCGATGGGCCACGAGCTCGGCCACATCACCGAGCGCCACGCCGCGCAGCGCGAGCAGCAGCGACGCCACATCATGGATCAGGCGATCGACGCGGCGATGAAGAGCGGCTCGGTCTCGGTCGGCCGCTCGGTGGCGCGCGACGGCCTGGTGAAGCTGCGCAGCTACTCGCGCGACCAGGAGCTCGAGGCCGACCGGGTCGGCGTCACCACCCTCACGCGCGCCGGTTTTCGCGGCGACGCGATGATCACCTTGATCGAGAAGCTGCAGCGTCAGACCCGGCTCGAGGAGCAGCTGATGGGCCTGCCGGAAAGCCGCGATCCCAGCGCGCTGTCGACCCATCCGGGCGCCGCCGACCGGCTGGTGGCGCTCAACACCCTGCCGGTCGCGCGCAAGACCGGCGAAAGCGACCGGCGGGCCTACCTGGCGGCGATCGACGGCCTGTCGGTCGACGATTCGCCGGAGGAGGGCTTCGTGCGCGGCCCGGCCTTCCTGCACCCGATCATGCGCATCGCCTTCGCCATGCCGCGCGACTTCCGGCTGTACAACGATCATGACGGCGTGCTCGGCATCGGCTCCGACCGGTCGCTGATGTACTTCTCCTGCAAGGCCGGGACGTTCGAGGGACGGCTCGACGACTGGATGCGCAACCGCATGCAGCCGACGCCGACCGACATCCATTCGACCGAGATCGGCGGCGCCGAGGCCGCGATCGGTGCCCGGCCGCGCGGCTCCGACACCGGCCTGGGCCAGGTGCGCTACGTGCTGATCCGCCGGCCCGACGGCGTCTGCTACTTCAACCTCCTGAGCGACGGTCCCGACCGCGACCGCCGCATCGAGGCCATGGTCCAGGCCGCGAGCGGCTTTCGCGACCTGACGGTGGCCGAGGCAGGCGCGCTCCGGTCCTATCGCCTGAAGATCTTGCCGGGCGGGACACCGGCGGCGACCCTCGCCGCGCGCATGCCCTATCCCGATTTCAGGCTGGAGCGGCTGCTGGCCCTGAACGGCGTCGACAGCGCTGCCGAGCTGGCGCAGCGCGATCAGGTGAAGACGGTGGACCCTTAATCTTGTCGGACCGCGGGCCGGAGGCCCGCTCATGATTCATGAGGCGGGCCTCCGGCCCGCGGTCCCGGAAGAACATGAAAAAAGCGGCCGAAACGGCCGCTTTTTCCTCGAAGTTCTATTCGCTGAAGCTTAGGCGACCTTCGTCAGGACGCTGTTCAGCTTCTGGGTGGCGGAGTCCTTGTCGATCCGCTCCACCGCCGCGAGCTCGCGCGCGAGACGGTCGAGCGCGGCTTCGTAGATCTGCCGCTCGCTGTAGGACTGGTCGGGCTGGCCGGCATTGCGATGCAGGTCGCGCACGACCTCGGCGATCGACACCGGGTCACCCGAGTTGATCTTGGCTTCGTATTCCTGGGCGCGGCGATTCCACATCGCGCGGGAGACGCGGCTGCGGCCCTTCAGGGTCACCAGCGCGTTCTCCATGATCTTGCGCGAGCTGAGCTTGCGCAGACCCGAGATCTTCGCCTTCGCGACCGGCACGCGCAGCATCATGCGCTCCTGCTCGAACGAGATGACGAACAGGTCGAGCTTGTGCCCGGCGATCTCCTTCGCCTCGATGTCGATCACGCGACCCACGCCGTGGGTCGGATAGACGACGAAATCGCCCTTCTCGAAAGCAAATTCCTTCGCCTTCGCCGCTGGCTTCTTCGGCTTGGCCATGTCTAGTTCCTTCACACTCAATCCCCGCAAAAGCGACACCGCGACCCGCCGCGCACGCTTCCCCAACGTGCTTGGCTCGGCAGCCGGTATCCAGTAAGTTGCTTTCGGATACCTGATTCGGCGACCGAGCCAGCGGCAATCCTGATCGGACCGCTCCAGCGGGGAAATTTATATCAGAAAATTGGGCCGGAGTCGCGGCCTATGTTGCATTTTCGCAACGGCACCCCATGCAGAACCTGCATGGCTTGCACAAAAAAGCGCTCAAAAGGACTGTATAGCGCCCAAATCTAGGGGTTAGCGCCCGATCAGCGCTTCCCGGGGTTCTTGCTGAAGTACTTTTCGAACTTGCCAGTCTCTTCCTTGAACTGCTCGGCGTCGGCCGGCGCCTCGCCCTTGCGGGTGATGTTGGGCCATTCGGCGGCGTAGGTCCGGTTCACCTCCAGCCACTGCTCCATGCCCTTCTCGGTGTCGGGCACGATCGCCTTCGGCGGGCATTCCGGCTCGCAGACGCCGCAGTCGATGCATTCGTCCGGATTGATGACCAGCATATTCTCGCCCTCGTAGAAGCAATCCACGGGGCAGACTTCGACACAGTCCATGTACTTGCACTTGATGCAAGCCTCGGTCACGACATAGGTCATCAACGGCTCCAGGCACGAGCGGCGGGCTGCTTAACGCGCGCAGGGGGCGGGCGCAAGGCTGGCATCATGCCGCTTCGATCTCGTCATACAACGCGCGCGCTTCCGGCGCCGGCCCGCGACGCTCGCCCAGGGCCACGATGCGGACCACACGCACCCTGGGCCCGAGCGCGAAGGTCAGCACCATGCCGGGCGAGACGTTGGTGTGCGGCTTGTCGGTCACCCGGCCGTCGATCCGGCAGCGCGCCTTCTCGACATAACGCGCGGCGAGCGATCGGGTTTTGAAGAAGCGAGCGTGCCAGAGCCATTTATCGAGCCGCATGGACTAACGAGGGGCAACCTCATCCTGAGGAGGCCGCGTAGCGGCCGTCTCGAAGGATGGCAACGGGCGATCTGCCGGTTGCCCACCCTTCGAGACGCGGCCCAATGGGCCGCTCCTCAGGGTGAGGTGGGTTCGCTGCATCCGCCTGCGGCCTACTTCTTTCCGCCGAGCTTGAGCTCAAGCAGCTTGGCGAACGGCGAATCGGACACCGCATCGCCCTTCTTCTCGGTCGTGGCATAGAGGCGCAGCGCCGGTCCGTCGGCGTCGCGGCGCGGTCCGCGCGGCCCGCGGCGGTCGTCGCGCGGCGGCCGGTCAGGGCGCGGCCCATCCTGGCGCGGCCCGTCCTGACGCGGCCCGTCCTTGCGTGGCCCATCCTGGCGATCGGGCCGCGGTCCTTGGCCCTGCGGCCGATCGCGCCGCGGCGCGTCGGCGAAGAACTGGCGCTCGTTCGGCCGGTCGGGGCGCTCGCGGCGGCGCTGGTCGCGGCGATCGCGCTCCTGCTGGCGCTGGCGGGCGCGCTGCTCCTCGCGCTCGCGCACGAAGCGCGGCTTGACCGAGAAGGCGTGCAGCGGCCCGTGCTCGTCCGACGGCGGATGCACGCGATAGCCCAGCCCGCGCATCACGTCGGCCATCTCGGGCTCCGAGCAGCCGACCAGGGACATCATCTGCGGCGTGGCGCGGAACCAGCCCGGCGGCAGCGGCCGCGGGCCCGCGGGCCTGGTCTCGTCGGCCGCCGGTTCGGCCACGGGCGCCGGTTCGGAGGCCTCGGCCGCTTCGGCTGTCGACTCTTCGGAGGCCGCTTCCGTCGCGGCGACAGGCGCCTCGTCGGTCGCGGTCTCCTCCGCCGTGCCTTCTTCGATCGGCGCCACTCCGCTCCGGGCCTCTCCGGCCGACTCAGGTTCGGTCGACTGGGGCGGCGTCTCCTCGGCCGCGTAGGCGGTCGGCTCGGCCGGTGCGGTTTCGGGCGCGGCCTCCTCGGCCTTCGCCTCCGGCGCGGGTTCCGGCTCGCTCTCGCCGAACGCCGCGGCGACGATCGCCCATTCGCTGATCTCGTCGGCCGGCGGCGATGTCGAAGCGGCGGGTGTCGCCGTCGCCGCTGCCGGCGGATCGGCCTTCGGCTCGGGCTTGCGCTCCCTCTCCTGCTGCGGCCGGCGCGCGGTCTCGCGGCTTTCGCGCACGGCCTGGCGGGCCATCGCGGCCAGCCGCTCGACCATGTCGGCGCGGATGGCGTGATTGCCGAGCGGCGCGTAGCCGATCGAGGCGTAGAAATCGCGCTCCGCGCCTTGCGGCAGATCCATCGAGGTGCGGCCCTCGGCCGGCAGCGGCGGGATCGAATCGCGACCGTGCGCCACCATCCAGAGGCCGGCGCGCAGCCGGATCGGCACCGGCTTCAGCATGCTCGGGAAGTAGAGCGAATAGACGCCGACCCGGACGCCGAGCTTGGCCAGCGCCTTGCGGTCCTCCTCGCTGAGCTCGGCCATCTGCTGCTCGATCGGCCGCCGCGGCAGGACGCCGAGATGCTCGCAGAGCTGGAAGACGATGCCGCGCGCGCCGGCCGGCAGCTGCTCGAGCGTGGCGCGGGCGTCCATCAGTTCGGAGAGGCCGAGCCGGATGCGCGTCTCGACCCAGGCGGCGGCGCGCTTGCGCACGTCCTCGCGCGCCGGCCCGTCGAGCAGGTCGGACGGCAGCGCCTCGACCTTGGGCGCCAGCACGTCGCCGCTCGGCATCAGGCGCGCGATCGGGCCGCCACCCCAGCAGACGCGCAGCTGCGAATCGAACACCAGCTCGCCGTCGGGCGCGTTCGCGAACGCCTGCAGGCGCGTCGGCAGGTTCTCGCGCAGCGCGCGCAAGGCAGCGCTCAGCACGGCCTTCTGGTCCGTCTGGCCCTCGGTCGCGTCGGGAACGAACCGGAAGCCCTCGATGCGGCCCAGATGCTCGCCCTCGACAATGACCTCGCCGGCTTCGGCGACAGACGTCGTCATTTCACCCTCATCCCGCAATCTTCGTACAAGCAGTGCGGCCCGTCTATCGACAAACCTTTGAGTCAAACGCTGGTGCAGCACATCGGACAACCGGTCCTCGATCGCCCGCGCGCGTTCTTGCCAGTGTTGTGCCCTCTGAATCCAGTCCGCGCGATGCGAAATGTAGGTCCACGTCCGAACATGCGCGATGCGTGTCATCAAGGTGTCGATGTCGCCGTCGAATCGTTCCAGTCTTTTGACGTGACTGTCGATCCAGTCTTCCGGCAGGCGCTCGCCGCCCTGCGTGAGATGCTGGAAGAGCTGGCCGAGCAGCGCGGTGTGCTCCTCGGTCATCGTCTTGCGGAAGTCCGGCACCTGACAGACTTCCCAGAGCAATTTCACGCGCCCGGCGGCATGCAGCCGCGGCAGGAACTCCGAATGCTGCGACAGCGTCTGAAGCGCAAGCTGGTCGTCCTGCTCCCGCACCCGCTGCAGCGCGGCATGCGGCGGCGGCTGGTTGAGCGAGCCGAGCAGCGCCGCGGCCGAGCGGAAGTCCAATTCGGTGTTGCGCCATTGCAGGTCGCGCAGCGGATCGAAACGATGGTTCTCGATCGCCTCGACCGTCTCCTCGTCGAGGCCGCCGATGTCGATGGTGGTGCCGAAGGTGCCGTCGTTCATGTGACGGCCGGCGCGGCCGGCGATCTGCGCGATCTCGACGTTGCGCAGCGGCCGGAGCTGCCGGCCGTCATATTTGCGCAACGAGGCGAACCAGACGTGGTTCACGTCCATGTTGAGGCCCATGCCGATCGCGTCGGTCGCGACCAGGTAGTCGACCTCGCCGGACTGGAACATCTCGACCTGGGCGTTGCGCGTCCGCGGGGAGAGCGCGCCCATCACGATCGCCGTGCCGCCGCGCTGGCGGCGGATCAGCTCGGCGATGGCATAGACCTCGTTGGCCGAGAAGCCGACCACGGCGGAGCGCGCCGGCAGTCGCGTCGCCTTCTTGGGCCCGACATAGGACAGCTTGGAGAAGCGCGGCCGCGCCACGACATCGATGTCGGGCAGCAGGCGATTGAGCACCGGCCGGATGGTGTCGGCGCCCAGCAGCATGGTCTCGTCGCTGCCGCGCGCGTTCAGGATGCGGTCGGTGAAGAAGTGGCCGCGCTCGGGATCGGCCGCCATCTGCACCTCGTCGACGGCGAGGAAGGAGACCGGCCGGTCGAGCGGCATCGATTCGACGGTGCAGACGAAATAGCGCGCGCCGGGCGGCGCGATCTTCTCCTCGCCGGTGATCAGCGCGACCTGGTGGGCGCCCTTGATCTTGACCACGCGATCGTAGTTCTCGCGCGCCAGCAGACGCAGCGGGAAGCCGATCATGCCGGACTCGTGGCCCAGCATGCGTTCGATGGCGAGATAGGTCTTGCCGGTGTTGGTCGGCCCGAGGACGGCGGTCAGGCGGCCGGACGCGCTGGCGAGCGACATTGGCTGAACTTGGCCCGCGCCGCTCGCGGACGCAAGGCTTGCCGGCGCAAGGCTAGCCGGCGATCACCGGCTCGAGCTTGTTGGCGCCCAGGACGGGGCCGTGGTCGGGTTGCTGCACGATCGCTGCCAGCCCCTGCTCGGGCTGGAAGCGGTCGGCCGCCACGGTCCAGTGCGCTTGCGCACCGTCCCATTGGCCCAGTACCTCGAAGTGGCGCACGACATTGAAGTTGTCGAGCCGCCGGCCCTCGTTCTCGCCGCGCTGTATCGGCGTCGCATGACGGCGGTCGTAGACGAACAGCGCGACGTCGGCCGGTCCTTCGATCTTCGCCGCGTCGAGCGCGATCCTGAGCGTGCCGTCGGCCACGCGCTTCAGCATCGGCGTGGTGCGGGCGGTCGCCTGGCGTTTGGCATTGGCCAGCATCGACTCGATCTGGCCGTCGCTGATGCCCGGTTGGTGCACGCGGCCGTCGACGACCATCTCCGGCGTGTAGATGTACTTCTGCCGCAGCGTGCGGGCATAGGCGCGCTGCCGCGCCGTCGTCTCCTTGGTGGCGAAGCGATCCTTCCAGCCGATGTAGTCCCAGTAGTCGACGTGGAAGGAGAGCGCGACGATGTCGGGCCGCTGCGCCAGCCTGCCCAGCATGGCGTCCGCCGGCGGGCAGGAGCTGCAGCCCTGCGAGGTGAACAGCTCGATCGCCCAAGGCCCGCCGTTCTGGCCGGGCCTGCTTTCCGCGGCAGCGTCGGCCCCGACCAGCAAGCCGGCGCCTCCGATCAACACGGAACGTCTACCAAATCCTGACATGGCCCGAACGTGGGCGCGGGCCCCGCTCTCCGCCAAATCAACAAACGGTTAGACTCGCTTTACGTAATATTATAACAATTCGGTGCATGCACGGCTCATCCTCCTCGCCCGGCACGGCCCTTCTGGGCATGGCTGCAACCCAGCGCATCGCCTGGGCGCTCGGCGTCGCGGCGGTGCTGTGGCTCGCCGTGTGGTGGGCGCTGTGAGCGCGGCGCTCAAGCTGGTCGACCTCACGGTCTCGTATGACCGGCACCCCGCCGTGCATCATGTTTCGGCCGAGATTCCCGCTGCGGAGATCACCGCCATCGTTGGCCCCAACGGCGCCGGCAAGAGCACGCTGCTCAAGGCGATGCTGGGCCTGGTGCGGCGGGTCGAAGGCAGCATCGAATGCAGCGCGCGACGGATCGCCTACCTGCCGCAGCAGGCGGAGATCGATCGCTCCTTCCCGATCTCGGTGCTCGATACGGTGCTGCTCGGCCGCTGGTCGCGCTTCGGCGCCTTCGGCAAGGCCGCCAAGGCCGACGTGCACGATGCGCAACACGCCATCGACTCGGTCGGGCTCAGCGGCTTCGAGCGCCGGCCGATCGACACGCTGTCTGTCGGTCAGTTCCAGCGCGTGCTGTTCGCGCGGCTGCTGCTGCAGGACGCGGATCTCGTCTTGCTGGACGAGCCGTTCGCCGCCATCGATTCCAAGACCGTGTCCGACCTGATGGGGGTGATCCATCGTTGGCGCCGTGAGCAGCGCACGGTGGTCGCGGTGCTGCACGATCTCGACCAGGTGCGGCGCGAGTTCCCCAACAGCTTGCTGTTGGCGCGCGAATTGGTCGATTCGGGCCCGACCGGCCGCGTGCTGTCGGCCGAGAACCTCCTGCGCGCCCGCGCCATGGCCGAGGCCTGGGACGAGCGGGCCGGCGCCTGCGAGGTGCCGCTCAGGCAGACCGCGTGATGGCTCGTCGTCCCCGCTCCGCTTCGCTCAAGCGCGGATCAGATCCGCGCGACTCGGGGCGACGGTAGTGTACGACTTTCTCTTCGCGCCGTTCGCCGATTTCGGATTCATGAAGCGCGCGCTGGTGGCGTGCCTCTGTCTCTCGCTCGGCGGCTCGTCGATCGGCGTCTTCCTCATCCTGCGGCGCATGAGCCTGATGGGCGATGCGCTGGCCCATGCCCTGCTGCCCGGCGCGGCGCTGGGCTTCCTGCTGGGCGGCCTGTCGCTGCCGGCGATGAGCCTCGGCGGCTTTCTCGCGGGCATCTCCACGGCGCTGGTCTCGGGCGCGATCGCCCGCTTCACCTCGATGCGCGAGGACGCAAGCTTCGCCGCCGCCTATCTCACGGCGCTGGCGCTCGGCGTGCTGATCGTGTCGCTGCGCGGCTCGGCGGTCGACCTGATGAACATCCTGTTCGGCGCCATCCTCGCCGTCGACAGCCAGGCGCTGCTGCTGGTCGCCGGCACGACGACGCTGACCCTGGTCGGGCTCGCCGCGATCTATCGCCCGCTGGTCGTCGAATGCTTCAATCCGGGCTTCCTGGCCGCCATGGGCGTGCGAGGCGCGCTCTATCACTATCTCTTCCTCGGCCTCGCGGTGCTGAACATGGTCGCGGCCTTCCAGGCGCTCGGCACCCTGATGGCGCTCGGCCTGATGCTGCTGCCGGCGGTGGCGGCCTCCTTCTGGGCGCGCGAGGTCTGGTCGATGACGGCGATTGCCGCGCCGCTGGCCCTGCTGTCGGGCGCGATCGGCCTCTTGGTCTCGTTCCATGCCGGGCTGCCGTCGGGGCCGCTGATCGTGCTGGTGGCGAGCCTGTTCTTCCTCGGCTCCCTGCTGTTCGGTACGCGCGCGTCGGTGCGCGCACGACTCTCGCATCCGGTGCATCTTCGCGGCTAATCTGCCGCGCATGGCATTGGACATGAATACGGAGGTCGCGCTGGCCGGGTTCGCGGTCGGCATCGGCTTCGGCGCTCTGGCGCGCTGGTCGGGATTCTGCTTGCGCGGCGCGGTCGAGGATGTGCTGACCAAGCCCGACGCGCCGCGCGCCCGCGGCTTCCTGCTGGCGATGGTGGTGGCGCTGATCTCGGTGCAGGCGCTGGTGCTGACCGGCCATCTCGATCTCGGCAAGGCGGTGGTGCTGCCGAATCAGCTGTTCTGGGGCGGCGCGCTGCTGGGCGGCCTGATGTTCGGCGTCGGCATGGTGCTGACCGGCGGCTGCGGCACCCGCATGCTGGTGCTGGCGGCTGGCGGCAACCTGCGGTCGGTGGTGGTGTTCATCGTCTTCGGCTTCGTGGCCTACGCCACCATCCGCGGCATCCTGGCGCCGACTCGCGCGGCGATGATGGCCACGACCTCCGTCAACCTCGCGCACCAGACCCTGCCGCCGCTCGTGGGCGGCATCGTGCTGGTCGCCGCGGTGGTGTTCATCGTCTGGCGTCCGATCTCGGCCGAGCACCTGATCGGCGGCGCGCTGATCGGCGCGCTGGTCGCGGCGGGCTATCTCGTCACCGGCGTGCTGGGCCGCGACGAGTTCGAGCCGACCACGGTCGAGAGCATCAACGTCACCCGCGGCGGCGGCGATTCGCTGATCTACCTGCTCACCTGGACCGGCTCTAAGGTCAATTTCGGCATCGCCTTCGTCGGCGGCACGCTGGTCGGCGCGACCCTGGTCGCCGCCCTGCGCGGCGACTTCAAGCTCGAAGGCTTCGAGCGGCCGGCCGACATGCTGCGCTACGCATCGGGCGCGGCGCTGATGGGCGCGGGCGGCGTGCTGGCGCTGGGCTGCACCGTCGGCAACGGGCTGACGGGCATCGCGTCGCTGGCGCCGACCTCGTTCATCGCCCTGCCGGCGATGGTGGTGGCGGCCGGCGCCACCCTGAAATGGCGGTGGAGGAAAAAGACATGACCGAGCTCAAGACGCTTCAGGCCAACCACATCCACATGCGCTACGCCGACGTGGGCAGCGGCCCGCTGGTGCTGTTCTGCCACGGCTGGCCGGAGAGCTGGTACTCGTGGCGCCATCAGCTCGAAGCGGTCGGCGCCGCCGGCTTCCGCTGTGTCGCGCCCGACATGCGCGGCTACGGCGGCACCCAGGCGCCCGAGCCGATCGAGCACTACACGCTCCACCATCTGGTCGGCGACATGGCCGAGCTGGTGAAGGCGCTCGGCGAGACCCAGGCGGTGATCGTCGGCCACGATTGGGGCGCGCCGGTCGCCTGGCATGCAGCACTTTGGCGGCCCGACCTGTTCACCGCGGTGTGCGGCATGAGCGTGCCCTACGCGCCGCCCGGCTACATCGACATCCTGAGCGCGCTGGAGAAGCTCGAGATCAAGGACTTCTATCTGCAGTACTTCCAGAAGCCCGGCGTCGCCGAGGCCGAGCTGCAGCAGGACATCAAGGGCGCGCTGCGGCGGCTCTACTACACCGCCAGCGGCGACCTCGAGGAGAAGGGCAAGGGCTTCGGCCGCCTGCCCACCGGCACGCTGCTCGGCAACACCGTCGATCCGCAGGAGCTGCCGAAGTGGCTGAGCGAGGCCGACCTCGACTATTACGCGGGCGAATTCGCGCGCGCGGGCTTTCGCGGCGGGCTGAACTGGTACCGCAACCTGCGGCGCAACTGGGAGCTGGGCGGCCCGTGGCGCGGCCAGCCGGTCCGCGTGCCGTCGCTGTTCATCGCCGGCAGCAAGGACGGCGTGCTGCGCTTCCCGGCAGCGCAGTCGCAGCTCGACGCCTTCCCGAAGACTCTGCCCGGTCTGCGCGGCAGCCACATCCTCGACGGCGCCGGCCACTGGGTGCAGCAGGAACGCCCGGACGAGGTCAACCGCCTGCTGATCGAGTTCCTGAAGGGCTTTTCATCTTGATGATGACGATCATTCTTCCTATCTTCCATATGTAGGAAGACAGGAAGAATCATGGCTCTCAACATCAAGGATCGCGAGACTGAAGAGGTCGTCCGGCGTCTTGCCCAGCGCACGGGCCTGTCCATTACCGAGGCGGTCAAGCAGGCGGCGGCCGACAAGCTTCGGCGCATGGACGCCGACTATGCCGAGACGGTCGCGCGCCTGACGCCCGAGCAGCTCGTGAAGCTGCGCAAGCTCGAGGAGATCGGCAAGCGCGCGGCGGCGTTGCCGGTCCATGACGACCGACCGGCCGATGAAATTCTCGGATACGACGAGCGCGGCATCTGGAAGTGATCGTCGTCGATAGCTCGGCGATCATCGCCATCCTGTTGGACGAGCCGGACGCCGCCGCATTCCGTGGCGTCTTGGCATCGGCGAGCGATGCGCACATTTCTGCCGTCACCAGCTATGAGATCCGAACGGTTGCCTTTTCTCGCGGGCGCGAGCGTCTGCTCGAGGAATATGAACTGCTCTTCGCGGCGGCAAGTCTGACGATCGCCGCGTTCGACGCGCAGCAGTCGCTGCTCGCATTCGAAGGTTTTCGTCGTTGGGGAAAGGGTATCCATCCCGCCGGCTTGAACTTCGGCGACTGCGCCGCGTACGCGTTGGCAAAAAGTCTGGATGCGCCGCTACTGTTCAAGGGAGAGGATTTTGCGCGCACCGACGTGCGGCGCGCTCTCAGCAGTCCTACTTCTTCTCGTCGAACTTGAGCGCGGCGCCGTTCATGCAGTAGCGCTGGCCGGTCGGGCGCGGGCCGTCGGGGAAGACGTGGCCGAGATGGCCGCCGCACCTGGCGCACGTCACCTCGGTGCGGACCATGCCGTGGCTGGAGTCGCTCGACGTCTCGACCGCGTCGTCCTTGGGCGCCCAGAACGAGGGCCAGCCCGAGCCGCTCTCGTACTTTGTGCTGGAATCGAACAGCGGCTCGCCGCAGCCGGCGCAGCGGAAGACGCCGGCGCGCTTCTCGTTGTTCAGCGGGCTGGTGAAGGGCCGCTCGGTGCCGTGGTTGCGCAGGACGTGGTGCTGCAGCGGATCGAGCTCCTTCTGCCACTCTGCGTCGGATTTCCGGATCTTGTCGCTCATGATGGCCTCCGAGATGGCGATGATCGCCGCTCAGACAAGGGACCGCAACTCGCTGGCCGCGACCGACAGCATGGCCAGATCGATCGGGCCCGCGGTCGCCAGCTCTTCCTTCAGGCGGTCGACCCGCTCGAGCGCCAGCGGCCGGCCCTCGCCCCAGCGCTGCAGCATGGTTTCCGTGTCGCCCTTCGTCCGCAGCACCGAGTTCAGGAGATCGGCGCGCAGTCCCGCCAGCTCGTCGTGCATGGCGACGGCCGCCTGGGCCGGCCACTGGCCCTCGCGCGGCAGCTTGTGCGCGGCCGCCTCCAGCCGCGCCAGCGCCAGCCGCTCGCCCAGCCGGTAGTAGAGCCGCGCCGCCTCCTCGATCGAGCAGCCGTTGGCCTTGGCCGCCAGCATCAGGTCGCCGGCCGAGGCCAAGGCCTCCAGCGCCGAGGCCCGGCGCGCGACGTCCGGCGGCGCGCCCAGCATCTCGAAGGCGGCGGCGCGCTCGTCGAGCGCCGCGCTCTCCGCCTCGCCGATCAGCGACGTCGGCAGGTCGCCGAGCGCGGCGACGGCGGCGCGGAGCTGCTCGGTCGCGGCCAGGGTATCGATGGGCTGCGGCAGGCGGCGCTGGGTCCATTGCACGGTGCGCAGTAGGAAGCGCTGCGAGGCGACCAGCATGCGGATCTGCGCCTCGGCCTTGAGCGTCGAATCGAGCGCCTCGATCTCGGCCCACAGCTCGCGCAGCTTCCAGGCGTCGCGCACCACGGCGAAGGCCCGCGCGATCGTCGCGGCATTGGCGCCGGTGCGCTGGCCGACGGTGCGCACGAAGGTCGGGCCGCAGCGATTGACCAGCGAGTTCACGACCTGCAGCGTCGCGATCTCGCGGCGCAGCCGGTGCGCGCGGATCTGCTGGTCGAAGCGCTGGTGCAGGGTGGTCGGGAAATAGCGCACCAGCTCGCCTTCCAGCAGCGGATCGTCGGGCAGGTCGGAGTCGAGGATCTCGTCGGTGAGGTCGATCTTGGCGTAGGCCAGCAGCACCGACAGCTCGGGCCGGGTCAGGTACTGCTTGTTGTTGCCGCGCGTGCGCATTGCGATGGTGTCGGGCAGGTACTCGACAGCTCGATCGAGTCGGCCTTGCCGTTCCAAGGCGCGCATGAAGCGCTCGAGCCGGTCGTGCTCCTCGGCCGCCTGCTCCTCGGCGACGCTGATCGCCTGGCTTTGCTGGTAGTTGTGGCGCAGCACCAGGGCGGCGACCTCCTCGGTCATGGCGAACAAGAGCGGATCGCGGTCGGCGACCTTGCCGATCGCGATCTTGATGTTGACCTCGTGGTCGGACGTATCGACGCCCGCGGAATTGTCGAGCGCGTCGGTATTGATCTTGCGCCCTGCCAGAGCGGCCTCGACGCGGCCGCGCTGGGTGAAGCCGAGATTGGCGCCCTCGCCGATCACCTTGGCGCGCAGGTCGGGCGCATCGATGCGCACGGCGTCGCTGGCGCGGTCGCCCGCGTCGGCGTTGCTCTCGCTCGACGCCTTCACATAGGTCCCGATGCCGCCGAAATAGAGCAGGTCGGCCGGCGCCTTGAGGATGGCGCGCATCAGGTCGACCGGCGTCAGCGACGGCTGGTCGAGATCGAGCGCCCGCCGCGCCTCTTCCGACAGCGCGATCGACTTGGCGCCGCGGTCGAACACGCCGCCGCCCGCCGAGATCAGGCTCTTGTCGTAGTCCATCCACGACGAGCGCGGCAGGTCGAACAGCCGCTGGCGCTCGGCCCACGAGACGGCCGGATCGGGCGCGGGATCGATGAAGATGTGGCGATGGTCGAAGGCGGCCAGCAGCTTGGTCTCCTTGCTGAGCAGCATGCCGTTGCCGAACACGTCGCCCGACATGTCGCCGACGCCGACCGCGGTGAAGGGCGTGCGCTGGATGTCGGTGCCCAATTCGCGGAAATGCCGCTTCACCGATTCCCACGCGCCGCGGGCGGTGATGCCCATCTTCTTGTGGTCGTAGCCGGCCGAGCCGCCCGAGGCGAAGGCGTCGTCCAGCCAGAAGCCGTACTCGCGCGCCAAGGCGTTGGCGATGTCGGAGAAGGTGGCGGTTCCCTTGTCGGCCGCGACCACGAGATAAGGGTCGTCCGGATCGTGACGCACGCAGTCGGCCGGCACGACCTTACCGTCGTCGCCGATATTGTCGGTGATGTCGAGCAAGCCGCGGATCAGGGTCTGGTAGCAGGCGATGCCCTCGGCCTGGACCTGCTCGCGCGTGCCGCCGAGCGGCGGGCGCTTCACATAGAAGCCGCCCTTGGAGCCGGTCGGCACGATCACCGCGTTCTTCACGATCTGGGTCTTCATCAGGCCCAGGATCTCGGTGCGGAAGTCCTCGCGCCGGTCGGACCAGCGGATGCCGCCGCGCGCCACCCGGCCGCCGCGCAGATGGATGCCCTCCATACGCGGGCTGTAGACGAAGATCTCGAACAGCGGCCGCGGCGCCGGCAATTCGTCGATGGCGCGGCTGTCGACCTTGAAGGAGATCCACTCCCTCTCCTGCCAGTAATTGGTGCGCAGGCTGCAGCGCACCGCGTTGAGGAACCGCCGCAGGATGCGATCCTCGTCGAGCGTCGCCACGCTTTCCAGCGCCTCGGTCAACGTCTGCTCGACCCGCTCCAGCGCGGCCTGCCGTCCCGCGCCCAGCGCCGGATCGAAGCGCGCCTTGAACAGCTCGACCGTGCCGCGGGCGATCGCCGGGTAGGCGACCAGCGCGCGCTCCATGTAGTCCTGGCTGAACGGGATGCCGGCCTGGCGCAGGTACTTGGCGTAGCCACGCAGCAGCGCGACCTCGCGCCAGGCGAGCCCAGCCTTCAGCACCAGCTTGTTCAGCCCATCATTCTCGAGCGTGCCGGCCCACAGATGCTCCAGCGTCTCGACGAAGCGCGGCCCGGCCTCGCCCAGGTCGACCGGCGACTTGTCGGCGGTCTCGACCCGCAGCACCTGCAGCGCCACGCCCTCGCTGCCCTTCTCTGTGCCCTGGGCCTGGAGCTGGAACGGCGCCTCGCTCAGCACCCTCAGGCCGAGATTCTCGGCGAGCGGCAGGATGTCGCTGAGCGCGATCGGCTTCTTCGGATGGAACAGCCGCACCGTGAATCGATGGGGCGGCATGCCGGTGCGCCGGCCCAGACGCACGCCGAAATCGCGGCCCTCCAGCGTCCGCTGCAAGAGCGGGATGTCCTCGACCGCCTGCGACGTCTCGACGACATCGCGATAGACCGGCGGGAACCACGCCCGCCAGCGACGCGCCCGCTGCCGCCCTTCGGCTTCGCCGAACCGGGTCTCGAGCGCGGTGCGCAGCCGGTCGCTCCACGAGGTCGCGGCATCGGCGAGCGCGCGTTCCAGCGCGGCGATGTCGGGTGTCGGGCTGTCGGGGGCGTCGAGCTTCAGGGTGTAGAGCGCCTGGGCGAGCGCCGAATCGGTGCTGCCTGAGCCGGCGATCGACGTCACCGTACCGTGCCAGGCTTCCTGCAGCAGGTCGCGGAAGCGGTCGTTCAGGACGGCGTCGAAGCGCTCGCGCGGCGCGAACACCAGGCAGCTCGCGAAGCGGCCGACCGGATCGCGGCGCACGAACAGCGCGACGCGATGGCGCTCCTGAAGCTGCAGGATGCCGAGCGCGTGCTCGTACAGCGTGTTGGTGTCGATCTGGAACAGCTCGTCGCGCGGATAGGAATCGAGGATGGCGAGCAGCGCCTTGCCGTCGTGGCCGTTGGGATCGAGGCCGGCTCGCACCAGCACCGATTCGACGCGGCCGCGCAGCAGCGGCACTTCCAGCGCCGGGGCGTGATAGGCGCCCGAGGTGAAGAGGCCCGCGAAGCGGCGCTCGCCGGTGACCCGGCCGTCGGCGTCGTGGGTCTTGACGATGATGCAGTCCATCGCGCCGCGGCGATGGACCAGCGCCTCGCGGTCGGTCTTGACGATCAGCAGCGGCTCGGGGCCGCGGGCGAAGCGCGACATCGCCTCGCCGCCGCCCAGCCCGGCGTCGAACAGGCGGACCTCGTCGCGCCGCAGGTTGCCCAGCGCCGAGCCCGGGATGACCTCGTAGCGCAGGCCGCCGGGGACGCTCGAATCCTCGAGGTAGCGGTAGCGGCGATGGCCGAGGAAGGTGAAGTGGCTGTCCTCGAGCCAGCGCAGGAACTCCTGCTCCTCGATCGCGTGCCCTCCTCTTGCAAGAAGGGGTTTGAGATCCTCGACGGCGTCGAGCGCGGCCTGGCGCATCGTCCGCCAGTCGCTCACCGCGAGCCGCACCTCGGCCAGCACGCGGCCGAGCGCCGCCGCCGTTTCGTCGAGCTGCGCGGGCTCGGCCTGGCGATCGATCTCGATGGACATCATCGATTCGGCGTGGCCGCCCTGGTTGCCTGGGCCATTGGGCTCGACCTGCAGCAGGTCGCCATCGACGTCGCGCCGCACGGTCATCACCGGATGGGCGAGCAGGTGGACGCCGAGCTCGCGGCGGCCGAGCTCGTTGGTGATCGAATCGACCAGGAACGGCATGTCGTCATTGACGATCTGCACGATGGTGTGCCGGCTCTCGAAGCCGTGCTCGGCGAGGCTCGGGTTGAACACCCGCACCTTGGCGACCGTGGGCAGCCGGCGGCGGGCGAAGGCGAGCAGGGACAGGGCGGCTCCGGCGCGCTGCTCGGCGGTAGCGCCGGCCAGGTCCTGGTCGGCGACGCGTTCATAGAGGCGGCGGGCGAAGGCTTGCGCTTCCTCCGTACCGGCCGCGGCGCCGATCGCCTCCAGCCCATGAGCCCGCGTCGCCAGCGATGTCGTCATGGTCCTGTCCTTCCTGCGCAGCCCCCAAAAGATGGTAGCGCCGGGTATGACAATCTGACGACGAAAGAAGTGCCCTCCGGACGGGCGGTTTGGGGGAGTCCTCCGACGCGGGTCGGCCGAATCGCTGCTGATTCCGTCTGACGGCGCGGAATCCTGCGGGAAAGCGCGTTTTGTTCTCCATCCATGCTGCAATGCGAAGGTCTCTGCAGGGTTCGAAAAACAAAATTTCAAACCCGGATTTTTCGTTGAAGAACAATCTATTAGTAGTGGTTTCTTCAGATTCACAAGTGGGGCATAAATTTGGCAATGACAGCACCGCCGCCCTGCGTATCATCAAGGGATAGCGGGGCTGACCGAACCGGCCCCTACATCTAGGCATCTTCCACAACCTGTCTTATCCACAGGTGTGGACAAGAAGAAAAAGGGAGCCGCAAGTGTTTGATGTTGTTCAAGTTCGAAGCGGTGCGCGCGTTGTTACCGAACCCTCCCGGGACGACCGCCTGACGGCCTTCGGCAAGGCCACCCTCGCCGACCGGTATTTGATGCCGGGCGAATCCTACCAGGACATGTTTGCGCGGGTCGCGTCGGCTTATGCCGATGACGATGCGCATGCCCAGCGGCTCTACGATTACATCTCCAATCTGTGGTTCATGCCGGCGACGCCTGTTCTGTCGAACGGCGGCACGCAGCGCGGCCTGCCGATCTCCTGCTTCCTCAACGAGGCCAACGATTCGCTCGAAGGCATCGTCGGCCTGTGGAACGAGAATGTCTGGCTGGCGGCGCGCGGCGGCGGCATCGGCTCCTACTGGGGCAACCTGCGCTCGATCGGCGAAAAGGTCGGCATGAACGGCAAGACCTCCGGTGTCGTGCCCTTCATCCGCGTCATGGACTCGCTGACCTTGGCGATCTCCCAGGGCTCGCTGCGCCGCGGCTCGGCGGCGGTCTACCTGCCGGTCAACCATCCCGAGATCGAGGAGTTCATCGAGATCCGCCGGCCGACCGGCGGCGACCCCAACCGCAAGGCGCTGAACCTGCACCACGGGCTGCTGATCTCCGACGCCTTCATGCGCGCGGTCGAGAACGACGAGGAATGGGCGCTGCTGTCGCCCAAGGACAAGACGGTGCAGCGCAAGATCTCGGCGCGCTCGCTGTGGATCCGCATCCTGACGGCGCGCATCGAGACCGGCGAGCCGTACCTGATCTTCGTCGATCACGTGAACAAGGCGCGGCCCGAGCACCACAAGCTCGCCGGCCTCGAGATCAAGACCTCGAACCTGTGCAGCGAGATCACGCTGCCGACCGGCGTCGACCGCGACGGCAAGCAGCGCACCGCGGTGTGCTGCCTCAGCTCGCTCAATCTCGAGAGCTATCTCGAATGGCACGAGCATCCGACCTTCATCGAGGACGTGATGCGCTTCCTCGACAACGTGCTGCAGGGCTTCATCGATACCGCCGGCACCGACTTCGCCAAGGCGACCTACGCGGCGATGCGCGAGCGCTCGGTCGGCCTCGGCGTGATGGGCTTCCACTCCTTCCTGCAGCAGAACAACATCCCGATCGAAGCGGTGATGGCGAAGGTGTGGAACAAGAAGATGTTCAAGCACATCCGCAGCCAGTGCGACGCCGCCTCCAAGGCGCTCGCCAAGGAGCGCGGCGCGTGCCCGGATGCCGCCGACTTCGGCATCGAGGAGCGCTTCAGCCACAAGCTCGCGATCGCGCCGACCGCGTCGATCTCGATCATCTGCGGCGGCGCCTCGCCCGGCATCGAGCCGTCGGCGGCCAACGTCTACAATCACAAGACGCTGTCGGGCAGCCACGTCGTGCGCAACCCGTACCTCGAGAAGGTGCTGGCGCAGAAGGGCAAGAACGACGAGGACACCTGGACCTCGATCATGACCGACAAGGGCTCGGTGCAGCATCTCGACTGCCTCGACGACCACGAGAAGGCGGTGTTCAAGACCGCGTTCGAGATCGACCAGCGCTGGCTGGTCGAGCATGCGGCCGACCGCACGCCCTACATCTGCCAGAGCCAGTCGCTCAACCTCTTCTTGCCGGCCGACGTGCACAAGCGCGACCTGCACCAGATCCATATGATGGCGTGGAAGCGCGGCGTGAAGACGCTCTACTACTGCCGCTCGCTCTCCATCCAGCGCGCCGACGTGGTGTCCAACGACGCCGTCGTCTCGCCGCTCGGCGACCAGGCTCTTTCAGCCCCCCCGTTGTCTCCTGGCCTCGACGCCCCCGCGACGCCCCTGCCGGTCGGCACGCCGACCGGCGGGGCCAACAACAACGACTACGAGGAGTGTCTGAGCTGTCAGTGAGCTCACGGGGGGCAGGCTGATGTCGGACATGCCACGCACCTTGTCACCCGCCGGCGATGTCGCGCTGGGCTCGACCGATCGGATCGGTTCGTTCCTGCACCGGCTGATTGCCGCCTGGCTCAGGCCGGCCGCCGAGACGGCGCGGCTGTCGAGCCGGTCGCTCGCCTTCGAGGTCCAGCCGCTCGGCACGCGGCTGACCCTGCCGGGCGCGCTCTACGCCTTCGCCTATCGCCACGGCCGCGGCTGGCGCGTGCTCTATGTCGGCGCGCAGGCGCAGCACAAGATCGGCACGGCGATCGGCTACGGCGCGACCCACGTCCTGGTGCGGCGGGGGGCGGTGGCCGACGAGGCCTGGCTGATCGAGGCGCTCAAGCCGCCGTTGAACGAAGGCTGGCGCTGAGATGCCGAAGCCGGCCGCCGTGTCATCCCGAGCGTAGCGAGGGATCTATGCTGACCCACATAGATCCCTCGCTACGCTCGGGATGACATGGGATGTCCCCGAAATCCACGTAGTCAGCCCATACCCATCCCGCCCCGCCGCGAGTAGCTAGAAGCCATGTCCCTCCTCGACGCCAAGCCGATCTACAAGCCGTTCCACTATCCCTGGGCCTACGATGCGTGGCTGACGCAGCAGCGCATCCACTGGCTGCCGGAGGAGGTGCCGCTGGCCGACGACGTCAAGGACTGGCGCAACAAGCTCTCCGACAGCGAGCGCCACCTGCTGACGCAGATCTTCCGCTTCTTCACCCAGGCCGACGTCGAGGTGAACAACTGCTACATGCGGCACTACAGCCGCGTCTTCAAGCCGACCGAGGTGCAGATGATGCTGGCCGCCTTCTCCGCCATGGAGACGGTGCACGTCGCGGCCTACAGCCACCTGCTCGACACGATCGGCATGCCCGAGACCGAGTACTCGGCCTTCCTCACCGTCAAGGAGATGAAGGACAAGTACGACTACATGCAGGAGTTCAACGTCTCCTCGAAGGCCGACATCGCCAAGACGCTGGCGGTGTTCGGCGCCTTCACCGAGGGCCTGCAGCTCTTCGCCTCGTTCGCGATGCTGATGAACTTCCCGCGCTTCAACAAGATGAAGGGCATGGGCCAGATCGTGTCGTGGTCGGTGCGCGACGAGACGCTGCACTGCAACTCGATCGTCAAGCTGTTCCGCACCTTCGTGCAGGAGAACCCGGAGATCTGGACCGAGCCGCTGCAGCGCGAGATCTACGTCGCCTGCTCGACCATCGTCGACCACGAGGACGCCTTCATCGACCTCGCCTTCGAGCTCGGCGGCATCGAGGGCATGACCGCGACCGACGTGAAGCGCTACATCCGCTTCATCGCCGACCGCCGCCTTATCCAGCTCGGCCTGCAGCCGATCTACGCCAAGGACGCGAAGAACCCGCTGCCCTGGATGGACCAGATGCTGAACGCCGTCGAGCACACCAACTTCTTCGAGAACCGCTCGACCGAATACTCCAAGGCCTCGACGCGGGGGTCGTGGGAAGAGGCGTTCAGCTAGCACTCGCCGTCCGAAGCCGGTGATCCGCAAACCGGGTCGGATGTCATCGCGGCGATGACCGCGTTCGCCGCTGATCTCGAAGCCCATACAGCAGGCTTCGAGCCGGCCACATAGCTCAATGCGGTTTCGATTCCTGTACGCTCCGCGATCCAGTCGCCGAGTTCGAGCAAGTCGCGGCGCGCCTCCGACGCGAACGCGACGGTGCGCCGTTTCAACGACGACTCTTGCGCTTCGTGTATCGAGCGCGTGCCTCCGCAAAGACGGATTTGGCCGGAAGGGCACGCTTGGGGTTCGCCTTCATCGCGTCATAGACAGGAGCGACCTCTTCGATCAGCCACCGTTCGGCGGCCGCGTTTCTCTCCTGCAAGGCATGCAGGCCGTCGCGGACGACTTCGGAGCCGGAGGCATACGCGCCGGCCTCGACCTTGGAGTCGGCGGTCTGCTCGGCCGGCAGACTGAACGTACGCTTGGTGGCCTTGGGCATGATGTTCTCGCGGTATGAAGGCAATCATATCGGACCGCCCAGATACATTGCCAGCATTGCCCGTGGCGTCGGATTCGCCTAAGCGAAAGGCCATGATTCGGCGGGCCGTTTTCCTGCTGGCGATGGTGTTGGGTCCCGCCGCTGAGGCCGGGGTGACGAGCCACGCGGTGTCCTACGAGGTCAAGCTGCCGGCCGATGCCGAGAAGGGCGTCTACGCCGAAGGGACGGGCACCTACAGCCTGACGAAGAGCTGCCAGGGCTGGACCCTGGGCGAGGTCTACCAGTTCGGTATCGACAAGAGCCCGGGCGCTTCCAAGCAGCTCGGCGACAAGGCCGACCGGATCGAGGAACGGCTGACCGCGACCGAGCCGCTCGACGGCGCGCAGCTCGCCTACCAGGCGCGCACGCGGCTGAACGCGCGCAACACGTCGGCCACGATCAAGGCGACGATCGGCCCTGACGGCGGCAGGCTGCGCGCCGATCTCGGCACCTACAAGCAGACCAGCGACCTGCCGGCCGGCACCCTGCCGCCGGCCGCGGCGCGGGCCGCGCTGGTCGATGCGCTGCTCGCCAACCAGCCCGACCCGATCGAGATCAAGACCGTCGAGATGCTGCGCTTCCACAAGCCGATCGTGGAGCGCTTCCAGCGCCTGCCGCCGGAGCAGGGGATCCCGACCGCTCTCCCGAAGGACCTCAAGACCTCCGACAAGGACTTCGCCAAGGGCCGCGTCTTCGCGGTGCGCCGCCGGGTCGGCGACTTCAACGAGTTCGGCGACGAGTTCTGGCTGCTGCACGAATCGGGCGCGATCCTGCGCCGGCTGATCAAGCGGCAGAATGTCGGCCTGCTGCTCGAGGCCCGCGAGGTCACCCTGTTCCCGGCGCCGAAGTGCGACTGAGGAGATGATATCAATGCTATCACTGATATCATTGATATCGGGGGGTGGCGGGATTTCCGGACGAATCGCCTGAAACCCAAGCGGGCCGGCGTTTTGTTCGTCCGGCGAGTCCGGAATACGGGACCGGACTCGGGGCGGACGGTGTCAGCGCGCGAGCTGCGCCTTGGCCCGTTCGAAGGCGACCAGGCGCTCGGCGAATTTGCCCTTGGCCGGGCCGGCCCGGGCGGCGATCGCGGGCATCGGCAGGCTCTCGAAGAAGTGGCAGGCGACGCGATGACCCGGCTTGGCCTCGCGCAGCTTGGGCTCCTCGGTCTTGCAGCGCGCTTGCGCGTGCGCGCAGCGGGTGTGGAAGCGGCAGCCCGAGGGCGGCATGAACGGGCTCGGCACGTCGCCTGTCAGCACGATGCGCTCGACACAGGCCGAGGGATCGGGCCGCGGGATCGCCGACAGCAGGGCCTGGGTGTAGGGGTGCAAGGGCCGGGCGTAGAGCGTCTTCTTGTCGGCGATCTCGACCAGCTTGCCGAGATACATCACCGCCACGCGGTCGCTGATGTGCTTCACCACCGCGAGATCGTGGGCGATGAACAGGTAGGAGAGGCCGAAGCGCTGTTGCAGGTTCTGCAGGAGGTTGACGATCTGCGCCTGGATCGAGACGTCGAGCGCCGACACCGGCTCGTCGCACACGATCAGGTCGGGATTGACCGCGAGCGCGCGGGCGATGCCGATGCGCTGGCGCTGGCCGCCGGAGAACTGGTGCGGGTAGCGACGGGCATGCTCGGGCAGCAGGCCCACGACCTCGAGCAGCTCGCTGACCCGCCGGCGCCGCGAGACCTCGTCGCCGATCGCGTGCACGTTCAGCGGCTCGGCCAGGATCTCGCCCACCGTCATGCGCGGATTGAGCGAGGCGTAGGGGTCCTGGAAGATGATCTGCATGTGGCGGCGCAGGCGGCGCAGCGCGCCCTTGTCGAGGGTCGCGATCTCTTCGCCCTTGAAGCGCACCGAGCCCGCGGTCGGGTCCATCAGGCGCAGGACCAGCCGGCCGGTCGTCGACTTGCCGCAGCCCGATTCGCCCACCAGGGCGAGCGTCTCGCCGCGGCCGATCTCGAAGCTCACATCTTCGACCGCGCGCACCAGCCCGACCAGCTTGCGACGCACCACGCCGCGCGTGACCGGGAAATGCTTGACCAGGCCGTCGACCTGGAGGACGGGCGCATCGGTCATGGCGCGAGCTCCAACTCCACGGGTGCCTTCCAGCAGGCGACCCGGTGGTCGGGGCCGATGTCGCGCAACGGCGGCGGCGACTGGGCGCAGCGCGCGTCGGCGAACGGGCAGCGCGGCGAGAAGCGGCAGCCGGCGGGCAGGCGGTCGGCGCCGGGCACCGTGCCCTCGATGGTCGACAGCCGCTCGCGGTCGACGTCGAGCCGTGGGATCGAGCCGAGCAGGCCGATCGTGTAGGGGTGCTGCGGATCGGCGAACAGCGCGCCCACCGGCCCGCTTTCGACGATCTTGCCGGCATACATCACGACCACGTCGTCGGCGACCTCGGCGATCACGCCGAGATCGTGGGTGATGATCAGGATCGCCATGCCGAGGCGGCGCTGCAGGTCCTGCAGCAGTTCGAGGATCTGCGCCTGGATGGTGACGTCGAGCGCCGTGGTCGGCTCGTCGGCGATCAGCAGCGTCGGCTCGCAGGAGAGCGCCATGGCGATCATCACGCGCTGGCGCATGCCGCCCGAGAGCCGGTGCGGGAAATCGTCGAAGCGCGCCGCCGCCGAGGGGATGCGCACCAGCTCCAGCATCTCGATCGCCCGAGCCCGCGCCTCGGCGGGCGAGAGCCGGGTGTGGGCCAGGATGCCCTCGACGATCTGCGCGCCGATCGTGTGGACCGGGTTGAGCGAGGTCATCGGCTCCTGGAAGATCATCGACATCTTGCCGCCGCGCAGGCGCCGGCGCTCGTCGGCCGAGAGGCCGAGCAGGTCGCGGCCGTCGAAGCGGATCGCCTCGCCCTCGACCGTGCCGGGCGCGGCGACCAGGCCCATCACCGAGAGCGAGGTCACGCTCTTGCCGCAGCCCGATTCGCCGACCAGGCCGACGGTGCGGCCGCGGCCGACGGTGAGGTCGATGCCGTCGACCGCCTTGAACAGGCCGCGGTCGGTGCGGAAGTGCGTGCGGAGACCGCGGACCTCGAGCAGCGCGTCCATCAGAAGGAGTAGTCCAGGCCCTTGTAGAAGGTGTTCTGGTAGAGCATGTGCGGCCGCACGCCCTTCAGCTTCTTGTTGCTGGTGACGTACATGCCGACGTTCATCACCGGCATCCAGAGATGCTCCGACGTCACCCGCTCCTGGGCGAGGCCGTAGTATTTGGCGCGGTCGGCCTCGCCCAGCGCCGCCTTGCCCTTGTGCAGCAGCTCGTCGGTCTGCGGGTCGTTCCAGTTCATGCGGTTGGGCGCCGGCATGTTGCGCGAGTCGAAGTAGAAGTTGAGCAGGTCGCCGGCCGACATGTAGGGGAAGGTGACGGTCCACAGCTCGTAGTCCTGCTTGGCCATCTCGGCCGGCGCGATGGTCGAATCGAAGCCGACGATCTTCCAGTCGACGCCGATCTTGCGCATGTAGCCCTGGATCGCCTCGGAGATGCGGGGGAACAGGCCGACCTGGGTGAACAGCACGCGCGGCGCCAGCTTCACCCCGTCCTTCTCGCGGATGCCGTCGGCGCCGACCTTCCAGCCGGCCTCGTCGAGCAGCTTCCTGGCCCGCTCGACGTCCTCCTTGATCATGCCCTTGGTCCCGGCGGCGAAGTCGAGCGCCTTGTCGTCGATGTAGGTGTAGGCGGGCTCGGCGTTGCCCAGCGCGATGCCCTTGACGATCTCGGCGCGGTTGATGGCGATGTTCATCGCCTCGCGCACCCGCTTGTCGGCGACCATCGGGCGGTTGGACTTGTAGCCGTAGTACAGGAGCTGGAAGTTGGGCTTGGCCTCCTGCACGGTCAGCATCGGCGCCGCCTTGACCTGCTGCAGGAACTGCAACGGCATCTGGTGGGTGACGTCGAACTGGCCGGCCATCATGGCGGCGAGGCGGCTCGAATCCTCGGGCACGATCTTGATCGACAGCTTCTCGAACTTCACCGGGCCCTTGTTCTGGTACAGCGACGGGCCCCATTTGTAGGCGTCGTGGCGCTTCAGCACGATCTCGGTGCGCGGCTGCCAGCTGTCGAAGCACCACGGGCCGGTGCCGTCGATCGCCTTGACGCCGTAGTCCTTGCCCAGCGCCTCGACGCTCTCCTTGTTGTGGATCGCGGTGGTGAACATGGTGAGGTTGAGCAGCAGGTCGGAGAACGGCTCCTTGAGCTCGTACTCGACGGTGTAGGGGTCGAGGCTGCGGATATCCTCGAGCTCGCCGGCGCGCCAGGCGAGCGGCGCCTTGAGCTCGGGGCTGACCAGCCGCTTGAAGGAGTAGACGACATCGTCGGCGGTGAACTTCTTGCCGCTGCAGAAGCTCACGTCGTCGCGCAGCTTGAAGGTGTAGAGCTTGCCGTCGGGGCTGACGGTCCACGACTTGGCGAGGTAGGGGACGGCGGTCTTGCCGTCCCAGTCCATCGCCACCAGCGTGTCCTGGATCATGTTGACGATGTCGGACGACGGCGACCAGGTCGTGCGCGCGCCGTCATAGTGCGGCGCATCGAGCGACTTCATCATGCGCAGGGTCTGCGCCTCGGCTGTGGCTCCCAACGCACAGGCGCCAAGCAACGCGACCGCACTCCGTACAACTCGCAACATGGTCGTTCTCCCGGTCAGAAGGAGGCGTCCAGCCCCTTGTAGAAAGTGTTCTGGTAGATCATGTGCGGGCGCATGCCCTTCAGCTTCTTGTTCGAGACCTCGTACATGGCGATGTTGAGCACCGGCATCCACAGATGCTCTGTCATCACCTTCTGCTGCACCTGGGCGTAAAAGCGCGTGCGCTCCTCGGCGGTCAGCGCGGCACGGCCCTGCTTCAGCCACTGGTCGGTCTCGGCGTCCTTCCAGTTCATGCGGTTGGGCGTCGGGATGTTCGCCGAGTCGAAGTAGATGTTCATCAGGTCGCCGGCCGAGAGATACGGCACGGTGACCGACCAGATCTCGTAGTCCTGCTCGGCCATCTTCACCGGCGCGATGGTCGAGTCCCAGGGCTGCAGCTTCCAGTCGACGCCGACCTTGCGCAGGTAACCCTGGATCGCCTCGGCGACGCGGGCGGAGTTGGCGTTGGCCGTGTAGTAGACCTTGGGCGCCAGCTTCACGCCGTCCTTCTCGCGGATGCCGTCGGCGCCGGGCTTCCAGCCGGCCTCGTCGAGCAGCTTCTTGGCCCGCTCGGGGTCCTGCTTGACGATGCCGGCGGTCTTCGGGTCGTGGTCTTGCGCCCCGGGGTCGACGATGGTGAAAGCTGCTTCGGCGTTGCCCAGCAGGATGCTCTTGGCGATGGCGGCGCGGTCGATGGCGATGCTCATCGCCTCGCGCACCCGCTTGTCGGCGACCATCGGCCGGGTCGTCTTGAAGCCGAAATAGAGGAGCTGGAAGTTGGGCTTGGCCTCGTTGACGGTCAGCATCGGCGCGGTCTTGGCCTGGGCGATGAACTGCGTCGGGAACTGGTGGGTGGTGTCGAACTGCCCGGCCATCATCGCCGCGACGCGGCTCGAGTCCTTCGGCACGATCTTGATCACCAGCTTCTCGAACTTCACCGGGCCCTTGTTCTGGTACATCGAGGGGCCCCAGCGGTAGGCGTCGTGGCGCTTCAGCGTGATGTGCGTGCGCGGCTGCCAGGACTCCAGGCACCACGGCCCGGTGCCGTCGGCGCCCTTGACGCCGTAGTCCTTGCCCAGCGCCTCGACATTGTCCTTGTTGAGGATGGCGTTGGTGAACATGGTGAGCTGCAGCAGCAGCTCGGAGAACGGCTCGGCCAGCTCGTACGCGACGGTGTAGGGATCGGCGGCCCGCACATCCTTGAGGGTGCCGGCGCGCCAGGCGAAGGGGCCCTTGATCTCCGGGCTCTTCAGCCGCTTGAAGGTGAAGACCACGTCCTCGGCGGTCAGCTTCTTGCCGCTGCAGAAGGTGACGTCGTCGCGCAGCTTGAAGGTGTAGAGCTTGCCGTCGGGGCTGACCGTCCACGACTTGGCGAGATAGGGGATCGGCGTCTTGCCGTCCCAGTCGAGCGCCACCAGCGTGTCCTGGATCATGTTGACGATGTCGGAGGTCGGACCCCAGGTCGTGCGCTGCGCATCGTAGTGCGGCGCGTCGACGCCCTTCATCATGTTGAGGGTCTGTGCCGTTGCGGACGTGGCGATACCCAAGGCGAACGCGGCACCCAACAAGGCTTTGATCATTGCTGCAGCCTCGGATCGAGGACGTCGCGCAGCGCGTCGCCCAGAAGGTTGGCCGCCAGCACGATGACGAAGATCGCAAGACTCGGGATCGTCGCGATGTGCGGCGCCATGAACAGGAAGTCGCGGCCTTGCGCGGCCATCATGCCGAGCTCGGCGGTCGGCGGCTGCGCGCCCATGCCGAGGAAGCCCAGCGCCGAGCCGATCAGGATGATCTGGCCGAAGCGCAAGGTCAGGAACACGAAGATGGTCGAGATGCAGTTGAGCGTCAGGTAGCGCCAGATCAGCGTCGAGTCCGAGACGCCGACTGCGCGGCCGGCCTCGATGAATTCCTGGCCCATCACGCCGACCGCAGCGCCGCGGGCGACGCGGGCCACGTCGGGCACCGTCGCCACCACCAGCGCGATCACCACGGCGGTGAGGCCGGCGCCGAAGATCGCCGCGACCGCGAGGCCGATCAGGATCGCGGGGAACGCCAGCATGATGTCGACCAGCCGCATGATCCAGCCGTCGAGCCTCGGGTAGAACGCCGCCAGGATGCCGAGCACGCCGCCCAGCAGGCCGCCGACGATCACGCCGATCAGGCCCAGCATCAGCGTGCTGCGCGTGCCGTAGAGGACGCGGCTCAGGATGTCGCGGCCGGTATTGTCGGTGCCGAACCAGTTGGTCTCGTTCGGCGGCTGCATCACCTTGGTGAGGTCGGTGAAGTAGGGATCGTACGGCGCGATCAGCGGTGCTGCGATCGCGGCCAGCACGATCAGGGTCAGCGCGATCGCGGCGATGGCGGCGACCTTGTCGCGCATCAGCCGGCGCAGCACGCCGGCGCGGCCGGCCGGTGCGGGGGCTTGCGCGGTGCCGAGGGCTTCGACGCTCATGACCGCTGCGCCCTCATGTTCGTTGAACTCGGGGATCCAGATAGACGTAGAGCACGTCGACCAGCAGGTTGATCAGCAGGAAGGCCAGCGCGAGGATCATGATCGCGCCCTGCGCCGTCGGGAAATCGCTCGACACGATGGCGCCGACCGCGAGCCGCCCGACGCCCGGCCAGGAGAACATGGTCTCGGTGACGACCGCGCCGCCCAGCAGGAACGCCGCCTGCAGGCCGATCAGGGTCACCACCGGGATCAGCGCGTTACGCAGCGCGTGATGGACGATCACCACCGTCTCGCGCAGGCCCTTGGCGCGGGCGGTGCGCACGAAGTCGGCACCCAGCACCTCGAGCACGGCGGTGCGGGTCAGCCGCGAGATCGGGCCGATCAGCACCGCGCCCAGCGTGACCGCCGGCAGGATCAGGCTGGGCAGGCCGCCGGCCCAGACCGGTCCGGTGCGTCCGGTGAAGGGCAGCAGCGCCCACTTGAAGCCGACATATTGGATCAGGATCAGGCCGATGAAGAACACCGGCATCGACACGCCGGCGACCGAGAAGGCCATGATGAGCCGGTCGGTCAGCCGGCCGCGATTGACGGCGGCCAGCGTCCCGAGCGCCAGCCCGACCGGCACGGCCATGATCATCGCCCCCAGCATCAGCTCGACGGTGGGACCGATGGTGAGGCCGAGCTCCTCGCTCACCATCTTGTTGGAGATGATCGAACGGCCGAGATCGCCGCGCAGCACCCGCAGGATATAGTCGAGGAACTGGATCGGGATCGGCCGGTCGAGGCCGAGCTCCAGGCGGATCGCCGCGATGGTGTCGGCCTTGGCATCGGGCCCGGCGATGATCATCGCCGGATCGGCCGGCACGACCTGCAGCAGGCAGAAGCACAGGAACAGCACCCCGAGCAGCGCGGGGAACGAGATCAACAGGCGATGGACAATCTGTCGTGCCATGCGCTGCCTCCGGACGAAGGTCGGCCAAGAGGTAGCGCGCGAGCAATGGCTGCCCGCGTCCCAGCGTTACTCCCTAGCCGGCCGCGCTTCGTCCGACGTGCGCGGCATTTCGTTATGTGTGAAGTGTGGCACGCGCCGAACGGCCCGTCACGCGCAACCGCCGACCGCTCTCCGAAACGTGCGGCTACGCCCAGCCGCCGGCATGCGGCAGGACGTGGCCGGTGATGAAGCCGGCGCCGTCCGAGCACAGGAAACAGATGGCGGCGCCGAGCTCGGCACTCTTGCCCAGGCGCCCGAGTGGGATCTGCGCCGTCATCTTGGCCATCGCTTCGGCGTTGGCGAGGAGCTGCGGCGGGAAGTAGTCGGGGTTCTCGACATAGTTCGAGCCGACCGCGTTGACGGTGATGCCGTCGCGCCCGAGCTCCTTGGCGAGCGACGAGACCAGCCCGTTGGCCGCCGCGCGGGCGGCGACATAGGGCGCGTAGTTGGCGAGGCCGCGCAAGGGCGCCGCCGACGACACGAACACGATGCGGCCCGACTTGCGCTGGCGCATCGACGGCGCCACCAGCTGCGTGAGCCGCAAGGGCTGCACCGCCATTGCCTCGAGGGCGGACCGGAAGTCCTCCATGCGCGCCTCGGCGAGCGGCGCGCGCAGGGCGGGGAAGGCGTCGTTGTTCACCAGCGCGTCGATGTGGCCATGGCGCTTCAGGGCCAGCTCGACCAGCGCCGCGGGCTCGACGGCGGAGAGCGCATGGGCGCCGGGGTAGTGGCTTTCGTACTTGCGCCGTGCACTCGGCTCCTGGAACGAGGGATCGTGCGCCAGGACGGTCGCCCCCTGCGCCAAAGCGACCTCCGTCGTGCCGTGGCCGGCGAACTTTTCGACGTTGGTGATCAGAATCACCCGGTCTTTCAGCAGCATGGCGATTCCTTTAGGTTGGTTCCATGACAGAGCCCGCCGACGATCCAGCCGATCGGGCATCCTTCGGCTATCGCGACGTACCCGCAAGCGAGAAAGCGGGCATGGTCGCGCGCGTCTTCGAATCGGTGGCGCCGCGCTACGACCTGATGAACGACCTGATGTCCGGCGGCGTGCACCGGCTCTGGAAGAATGCGCTGATCGACGTGCTCGCCCCGCGCAGGAACGAGAAGTTCCTCGACGTGGCCGGCGGCACCGGCGACATCGCCTTCCGCATCGCCCGACGGGTGGAAAACGCCGACATCACGATCTGCGACATCAACCCGGCGATGCTCGAGGTCGGCCGCGACCGTGCCGCCGACAAAGGTCTGCTGCGCGGCCTGACCTGGACGACCGGCGATGCCGAAACCCTGCCGTTCCCGGATCGTTCGTTCGACGCCTACACCATCGCTTTCGGCCTGCGTAACGTCACCGACATCGACAAGGCGCTGCGCGAGGCCTATCGCGTGCTGAAGCCTGGCGGCCGCTACCTCTGCCTCGAGTTCAGCAAGGTGACCTCGGCGCCGGTCGGCAAGATCTACGACGCCTACTCGGAGCGTGCCCTGCCGCTGCTCGGCCGGCTGGTGGCGCAGGATGCCGAGTCCTACCGCTATCTGCACGAAAGCATCCGCCGCTTCCCATCGCAGCGCGACCTGGCGCGGCGCATGCGCGAGTCGGGCTTCGAGCGCGTGGCCTGGCGCAACATGACGCTCGGCGTCGTCGCCCTGCATTCGGGTTGGCGGATCTAGGCATGCTGCGCGCCCTTCGGAACAGCTGGCGCCTGTTGCGCGTGGCGCTGAGCTTCGCGCGCCACGACGCGCTGTTCCCGCTCGAAACCCTCGGCATCGCGCCGGCGCTGATCGCCTGGGCGCGGCTCTTCGCCTGGCGGCGCGACGGGCGGCGGCCGGGCGAGCGGCTGGCGGCGGCGCTGCAGGAGATGGGCCCGAGCTTCATCAAGCTCGGCCAGGCCCTGTCGACGCGAGCCGACCTGTTGAGCGAGGAGGTCGCGGCCGATCTCGCCAGGCTGCAGGATCATCTGCCGGCGTTTCCCGGCGCCGAGGCGCGGCGCACCATCGAGATGCAGCTCGGCAAGCCGATCGACGCGCTGTTCGCGAGTTTCGACGACACGCCGATCGCCGCCGCCTCGATCGCGCAGGTGCATTTCGCGATCACCACCGATGGCCGGCCGGTCGCGGTCAAGGTCCTGCGGCCCGGCATCGAGGCGGCGTTCGCGCGCGATCTCGACCTCTTCTACTGGATCGCCGAGCTGGTCGAGCGCACCCAGCCACGCTTCCGCCGCCTGCGGCCGGTCGAATCGGTCAAGGCCTTCGCCGACGTGGTGCGGGTCGAGATGGACCTCCGCATGGAGGCTGCGGCGGCGCAGGAGCTGGGCGAGAATTTCCGCGACGATCCCAGCTATCGTACGCCCGAGATCGACTGGGACCGCACGGCGCAGCGGGTGATGACCCAGGAGCAGGTCGACGGCATCCCGATCGGCGACCGCGAGGCGATCCTCGCCGCTGGCCATGACCCCGACGCCATCATGCGCAAGAGTGCCGAGGCCTTCTTCTACCAGGTATTCCGCGACGGCTTCTTCCACGCCGACATGCATGGCGGCAACGCCTTCGTCGACCGCCAGGGCCGCATCGTGCCGGTCGATTTCGGCATCATGGGCCGGGTCGATCACGACACCCGCGGCTATCTCGCCGAGCTGCTGGTCGCCTTCCTGCGGCGCGACTATCGCGCGGTGGCCGAGGTGCAGTTCCGGGCGGGTTACGTGCCGGCCGACCAGTCGCTCGAGATGTTCGCCCAGGCCTGCCGCTCGATCGGCGAGCCGATCTTCGGCAAGCCGAGCCACGAGATCTCGATCGCGAAGCTGCTGGCGCACCTGCTGCGCGTCACCGAGCAGTTCGAGATGACGGTGCAGCCGCAGCTTCTGCTTCTGCAGAAAACCATGCTGATGGCCGAGGGGATGGGCACGCGGCTCAATCCCAGGGTCAATATCTGGGAGCTGGCGCAGCCCCTGATCGAGGACTGGATGCGCGGCCATTTCGGCCCGCGCGCCACGATCCAGCGCGGCGTCGAGGACCTGATGCAGGGCCTGCGCCGCGTGCCCCGACTGATCGACAGCCTGCACCTGATCGCCGAGCGCGAGCGCCACCAGGCCGAGCGTGAGGCGGCTCCGCGCCCGCCCGAGCCGGGCCGCTCCTGGCTGCGGCCGGGCTTCGCCGAGATCGTCGCCGTCCTCGCCCTGATCGCCGCCATCGTCGCCTGGTGGCACTAAGGGCCGCCAAGGCGCCCCCGTCGTCCCGACTCGCGCGGGGTAACCCCCGCGCTTTAGCGAAGCGGAGTGGAGGGACCTGTTCATCGCGGCGCCGAAGGCATGAACAGGTCCCTCGGCTTCGCTCGGGACGACGCTTAGTCGATCTCGCCGCTCAAATCCCGCCACTCACGATTCGACCGATTGATCAGGACGAGCTTCTTCTCGCGCCGCCAGTTCTTCAGCTGCTTTTCCGCGCAATTGCATCAGAGGCCGTGTCATGGGGCTCGAAGTAGACCAGCTGGTGAATATGGTACCGCGCGGTATGCTCTACGAGCCCTCGTCGATGCTCCTCGATCCGACGGACCAGGTTGGTCGTGACGCCGATATACAACGCACGGCGATTCTCGCTGCACAGGATGTAGACGGTCGGATTGCGATCCATCGACGCGACCATACCCGGATTTGCCGTTGGCGAGGCCCTATGAACAGGTCCCTCCACTCCGGGCCTTCGGCCCTCCGGTCGGGACGACGGTGTATGCTTGCTGCCGGTGTGCTAGGCTCAAGGTCATGCTCAAGGGCAAGCGTATCCTGCTGGTCGTCGCGGGCGGCATCGCGGCCTTCAAGTCGCAGGAATTGATCCGCCTCCTGCGCAAGCACGAGGCGTCGGTGCGCTGCGTGCTGACCGAGGCCGGCGCGAAGTTCGTGACGCCGCTGTCGCTGCAGGCGCTGACCGAGGACAAGGTCTACAGCGACATGTTCTCGCTGACCGACGAAAGCGAGATGGGCCATATCCAGCTCTCGCGCGATGCCGACCTGCTGGTCGTGGCGCCGGCGACCGCCAACATCCTGGGCCGCATGGCGGCAGGCCTGGCCGACGATCTCGCCACCACCGTGCTGCTCGCCACCGACAAGCCGGTGCTCGCGGCGCCGGCGATGAACGTGCGCATGTGGACGCACGCCGCCACCGTCGCCAACGTCGAGACGCTGCGCCAGCGCGGCATCCATTTCGTCGGGCCCAACGACGGCGTGATGGCCTGCAACGAATACGGCCCCGGCCGCATGTCGGAGCCGGCGGAGATCGTTGCGGCGATCGAATCGCTGCTCTCGGCCGAGAAGCCGCCCCTCGAGAAACCGCCCCTCGAAAAGCCGATGGCCGGCAAGCGCGCCCTGGTGACCTCGGGTCCGACGCGCGAGGCGATCGATCCGGTGCGCTACATTTCCAATCATTCCTCGGGCAAGCAGGGCCACGCCATCGCCGCGGCGCTGGCGCAGCTCGGCGCCGAGGTCACGCTGGTCAGCGGGCCGGTCAACGTGCCCGATCCGGCCGGCGTGAAGGTGGTGAAGATCGAATCGGCGGACCAGATGCTCGATGCCTGCCTCGCGGCGGGCAAAGTCGATGTCGCGGTCTGCGCTGCCGCCGTCGCCGACTGGAAGATGGCCGTGCCTGCTGGGTCCAAGCTCAAGAAGAAGCCCGGTGCCGCGCCGCCGGCGCTGGAGCTGACGCCCAATCCCGACATCCTGGCGGCGCTCAGCAAGCCCGGCGCGAAGCGACCGACCCTGGTCGTGGGCTTCGCCGCCGAGACCGAGAACGTGGTCGCCAACGCCGTCGAGAAGCGGACCCGGAAGGGCTGCGACTGGATCGTCGCCAACGACGTCTCGCCGGCCACGGGCACCTTCGGCGGCGAGCGCAACACCGTGCATCTGATCAGTGCGCAGGGCGTGCAGGATTGGCCGACCCTGTCCAAGGACCGGGTCGCCATGCAGCTCGCCGGCGCGATCGCGCTGCATCTGACCCGGCCGCGGCCTGCCGAGGCGGCAGAGTGACCGAAATCGTCGAAATACAGATCGTTCGCCTGCCCCACGGTCGCGATCTAAACCTCCCCGACTACGCCACCGCGGCGGCGGCCGGCGCCGATCTGCTGGCCGCCATCGAGGGCGAGATCGAGCTGAAACCCCTGGAGCGGAAGATCGTGCCCACCGGCATCGCGATCGCCCTGCCGGTGGGCTTCGAGGCCCAGGTCCGCCCGCGATCCGGGCTGGCCGCCAAGAATGGCATCACCGTTGCCAATGCACCGGGCACCGTCGATGCCGACTATCGCGGCGAAGTGGGCGTAATCCTCATCAATTTGAGCCAGGAGCCGTTCCGAATCAGCCGCGGCATGCGAATTGCACAGCTCGTCGTGGCGCGGCATGCCCGGGCCGTCTGGCAGGAGGTTTCGCAGCTCGACCAGACGGCGCGGGGCGCCGGCGGGTTCGGATCCACCGGTGTGAAAGCGGAGGCGCCGCAACGCAAGTGAGGGCTCAGAGGACCGGTCCATGCCTCGGCTCAGCAAGAAGACGATGTTCGCGATCGAAGCCGTGCTCGACGTGGCTTTTCACGTGGGCGAGCACCCGGTGCGCAGCGGTGACATCACCGAGCGCCAGCGCATTCCCAAGCGCTACCTCGAGCAGGTCCTGCAGCACCTGGTGCGCGCCGGCATCCTCGCCGGCAAGCGCGGCCCGCGCGGCGGCTATCGCCTGGGCCGCGACCGAAGTTTGATTTCCCTGGGCGAGGTGGTGCGGGTGGTGCGCAAGCTCGAGGCCGAGACCGAGCTCAACGACCTGTCGGTCGGCTCGCCGCTCGCCCACGAGATCGTCTGGCCGGCCTGGGAGAAGCTGCGCGAGGAGATGATGACGCAGCTCGACACCATCACCATCGAGGAGCTGTGCAAGCGCGCCCGCGCCAAGGGCCTCGACCGTCCGCCTGCGAAAGCGGCACAGCCAACGCCCGCTGCCGCCTGACGCTTTCTGATCTATGCTCCGCCGCTTTTTAATGGAGGAGCATGATGGCCAAGGCCAAAGCCGCAGCGAAGAAAGCCAAGCCCAACCCGCGCAACAAGAAGCTCTACGACGAGGGCATGAAGGTTCGCAAAGCCGTGCTCGGCGCGGCTTACGTCGACAACTCGCTGGCGGGCGCCGCCAACGACGACTTCATGATGTCCTTCCAGGACATCACCACCGAGTATTGCTGGGGCTATGCCTGGACGCGGCCGGGCCTCTCCAAGAAGACCCGCTCGATGCTGAATCTCGCCATGCTGGCGGCGCTCAATCGCGGCCCCGAGCTCAAGCTGCACGTCAACGGCGCGCTGAACAACGGCCTGACCAAGGAGGAGATCAAGGAGATCTTCCTGCAGGTCGCGATCTATTGCGGCATTCCGGCCAGCCTCGACGCCTTCAAGACCGCCAGCGGCGTCTTCAAGGAACGTGGCATCTGACGTCACCGTCCGCGCGGCGCGCCCCGGCGAAGCCGAGGCGCTGACCGCGCTCGCCGTGCGTTCCAAGGCGCACTGGGGATACGACGCCGAGTTCATGCGGCTGAGCCAGGCGTCGCTCACCGTGAGCGACGCCGACATCGCCTCCGGCCTCGTGCTGGTGGCCGAGCGGCAGGGGCTGCTGTTCGGCCTGGCAAAGGTCGAGCCCGACGGCGAGCTCGACATGATGTTCGTCGATCCGTTGGCGATGAACCGCGGCGTCGGCCGCCTCCTGTTCGAGGCGGCGGTGGCGCTGGCCCGCCGGATGGGCGCCCGGCGCATGGCGATCCTCGCCGATCCCAACGCCGCGCCGTTCTACGAACGGATGGGCGCGCGCTTCGTTTCGCAAGCGCCGTCCGACGCCATTCCCGGCCGCACCTTGCCGCTCTATGAATACGATCTCACCCGTTAAGGAAACGCCATGACCGCGCTCGCCCCACCCGCCACCATCGCCTTCATCGGCCTCGGCATGATGGGCCGGCCGATGGCGTCGCGGCTCGCCGGCGCGGGCTTCAAGCTGCGCGTGTTCGACCTGTCGCAGAAGGCCGTCTCCGATTTCGTCGGCGCCCATCCGACGGCGCTTGCGACGGCGTCGGCCAAGGCTGCGGCGCACGGCGCCAATGCGCTGATCGCCATGCTGCCCGACGGCAGGGCGGTGCGTGCTGCCGTGCTCGAAGGCCGCGACGCCGCGGCCGACGGCCTGGGCGCCGGCGCGCTGGTCATGGACATGAGCTCGTCCAACCCGGTCGACACCCAGAAGCTGGCGCGCGATCTCGCGGCGAAAGGCATGGCGCTGCTCGACGCGCCGGTTTCGGGCGGCGTGAAGCGCGCGGTCGACGGCTCGCTGTCGATCATGGTCGGGGGCGCCGCGGCCGATCTCGAGCGCGCCCGGCCGGTGTTCGGCGCCATGGGCAAGACCATCACCCTGTGCGGGCCTGCCGGTGCCGGCCATGCGCTGAAGGCGCTGAACAACTACCTGTCGGCGGCGGGCGTGGTGGCGATGTGCGAGGCGCTGATCGTCGGCGAGAATTTCGGCCTCGATCCCGGCACCATGGTCGATGTCTTCAACACCTCGACCGGCAAGAGCAACGCCACCGAGGTGAAAGGCCACCAGTTCGTCGTGCCGCGCAATTTCGCCGCCGGCTTCTCGATGGCGCTGATGGCCAAGGACCTGCGCACCGCGGGCGATGTCGCCTCGCACCTGAAGCTGCACGTGCCCAACCTCGAGCAGGCGGTCGCCTACTGGGCCGCTGCCGACGGCAAGCTCGGCAAGGGCGCCGACCATACCGAGATCTTCCGCTACGCCGAGATGCTGGCGGAAGAGGACTAGCCTGCATTTCTCACCGAGAGGTAGATTGGCAGGCGGCGCGAGAGCGGTATGCGGAGGTTGAGCAGGCGTGCCGAAGGCGTCTGTCGGAAGCTGGTTTTGGCCGTGCGCCGTTGGCCGCGGGATGGCGGTGCGGAGGGCAATCGCG
>NZ_JAFKJN010000053.1 GCF_017305915.1 Reyranella sp. | reverse complement strand
AGGGGCGAGACAGCGAGAACGCCGGCACCTCACCGCAAATACGGAGCCTTCTGCGCCCATTCGTGACGGCTTCCGACGGAAAAGAGCCGACTACGAGACCAAGGACCGGCGACGCCGTCATTGCGTGACTTGGTCAGACCTTCCCTAGGTCGAACGGGGCATATCGAGCAGCTGCGCCTGGGATCACGCTCAAGTCGGTACCCGCAGGTAAGATTCCCTTTGGTTGGCCCGTGAATATGGAGGGTGCCTCTGGATTTGTGGAAATCCGCTGATCGCTGCAAGAAAACGAGAAACATTCGAGGTTGAGCAGTCGGGCCAACTGATCAAGTTTTGCATCGCTCTGTCGAATAAGAACTTCGCAGCATAGCGCCCCGGTGGGAAGGCGACATGAGAATCCGTCAGTAACGATGCTTCGTATGCCTTCCCGAGCCTTGAGCCAAGCTTGAACCTCCGGATTGGAGGTCGGCGAAAGAAATTCACGATAAGTAATCGCACCGCCAACAATTCGCACGTAAGGGCCAAGCCCAGGGGCTATCGCCACTGCGGGATCTATACGAATGGAGCGGTAGCGCCGCCGAATCGCATCTGGGCTCAGTAACTCCCTTATTTCTGGCATCCGGTTCGCAAGTTCGTCGTGTCGCCACGCGAGAACGGGCTTCTCGAGGAAGCTCGTTTGATAGAGGTGGAATTCCCGCCCATTGACTAACAAGAACAGCGGAGCCGCTACCTCGGGATGCATTGCATATGTGTGCGCCTGCTCGACGTGCTCCCTCGAAATCGGTTCTGAAGGACTCTTTGCCTCAATTGTCCAGCGGGTCACTCCGAGCACTTGGCATACATAGTCGGCTCGACCGCGCAAGTCGGGGTCGGTCGGCTTCTTGCGACCCAGAAAAACCTTTGGGTAGCGAAGGGGATATTCGGTGATAACGTTGGCCTCAGATCCCTGTTCGTACCCTAGCTCCGTGAGGAACGGCCGAACGATAATTTGACACACGTCGGTCTCGTTCATCGTGTCAAGGTTCATAGCGAGACGCCTTTAGAAACAGTCGACTTGGTGCTGCGCGAGGAAGCCTCTCCAGTCATGAGAGACGAGTAGCATACGTGTCCAGTGGGTAAGTCCTCTCGTCGGACGGCCGCGCACACCACGCCATTCGTTGAGCGCGAGTTCGGGGCTCGGAAATCTGGTATAATTGATCCGATGACTACCGACCTTGCGTCCACTGATATTCAAGCGCTGCACAGCATCGCCGGCACCATGATCCCTGTTGATACTGAGTTCGGAACGCCCGGCGCCGATGACCCCGCCATCCTGGCCGATATCGCCAAGTCCATCGGTCGCGACCTGCCGCTGATCCGTACCGCCCTGGCCGAGATCGACAAGCGCGCCGGCGGCACCTTCGCCAGCCTCGACCGCGAGCGCCGCGAAGCCCTGATCAACGACTGGTACGCCACCGGCGGCGCCGCGGCCGCGGCGCTCGGGCGGGTGGTCCTCGCCGCCTATTACCGCGACGACCGCGTCCTGCGGGCGCTGGGGCACGAGGCCCGCGCGCCCTTCCCGCAGGGCCATGTGGTGGAGCAGGGGGATTGGTCGCTGCTCGATCCGGTGAAGCGGCGGGCGGCGTTCTGGCGTGACGATAGGGGCCGGTAATCCGGATCGGGGCCGATAATCCGGACCGGAAGGGCTGACGGCGAGGGCGAGGACCTGGGGATAATGCCTGAGCGCGGGCTCTTTATGGGCAATGGAACGGGGTTTCGGGGCCCTATTCCCTCAGGAATCATGGGGTCCATTGCCCATAATAGGAGGCCGCCGCGAAGCCGCGTAGAATCCGCCCCATGATGAACAAAGTCTGCTTTGCGTTGAACGCCGGCCCCCTTCGCCGATGGGTTTGCGGCCTTCCCGGCCGGGGCGACACCCCGAGGAAAGGTGTTTTTTCGGGGCCCCCCGGAGTCGGTGGATTCGTGGACTCGGGGCCTGAAATGCCGATGCCATCGGCATCCAACCGGTCCACGGCGGTGTGGACTCCTGCGGACTTTTGTCGACTCCCCAAGGAGGCCGCATGACCACCTCCCACGACAAGGTCGACGTCCTGATCGTCGGCTCCGGCGCCTCGGGCGCGGCGGTGGCGTGGAGCCTCGCCGATACGCGCATGCGCATCCTCTGCCTGGAGCAGGGCGACTGGGTCCGCTCGACCGACTTCCCGGCCAACGGCCGCGACTGGGAGGCCCGGCGCGCGTCGGGCGGCGATTGGGACATCCGCCCCAACTTCCGCGGCCGCGATTCAGACTATCCGGTCAACGACGACAACTCGATCATGAAGGTCGCCAACTTCAACGGCGTCGGTGGCGGCACGGTGATCTACACCGCCCACTGGCCGCGCCTGCATCCGTCCGACTTCAAGGTGAGGTCGCTCGACGGCGTCGCCGACGACTGGCCGATCGACTACTGGACGCTCGAGCGCTTCTACGAGGAGAACGACCGCATGATGGGGTCGTCCGGCCTCGAAGGCGATCCCGGCGTGCCGCCGCGGACTCCCCCGATGCCGCCGATCCCGCTCGGCAAGACCGGCGCCGTCTATGCCCGGGCGATGAACAGGCTCGGCTGGCACTGGTGGCCCTCCGACACCACCGTCGCCACCCAGCCCTACGAGGGCCGCGCCCAGTGCATCAACCTCAACCACTGCACGCCGGGCTGCGCCCAGGGCGCCAAGGCCAGCACCGACATCACCTACTGGCCGCTGGCCCAGCGCATGGGCGTCGAGCTGCGGGTGCGCGCCCGCGTCCGCGAGATCACGACCGGCCCGGACGGCATGGCGACCGGCGCGATCTACTACGACCGCGACGGCGCCGAGCATTTCCAGCCGGCCGAGATGGTGATCATGGCCTGCAACGGCGTCGGCACGCCGCGGCTGCTGCTGAACTCCGTGTCGGGCCGCTTCCCCGACGGGCTCGCCAACTCGTCGGGCCTGGTCGGCCGGAACCTGATGCTGCATCCCTGGCCGGTCGTGTCGGGCTACGTGCCGGAGACGGTGGATGGCGGGCGCGGGCCCATCACCTCGCTGTGGAGCAAGCAGTTCTACGAGACCGATGCCTCGCGCGGCTTCGTGCGCGGCTACACGCTCCAGTTCAATCGCGGCGTCGGCCCGGTCAACCAGGCGCTGGCGGGGGTGGCGAGCGGCCAGTTGCCGTGGGGCCGCGACCATCACAAGGTCTATCGCGAGCTGCTCGACCACCGGGTCGGCATCGGGGTGGCCTGCGACGACCTGCCGGAGGAGCACAACCGGGTCACCCTCGATCCGGTGCTTAAAGACGGCAACGGCATCCCGGCGCCCAGGATCGACTACACGATCAGCGACAACACCCGCGCCATGATGGAGCACGGCATCGCCCGCGCCGAGGAGATCCTCGCCGCCTGCGGCGCCACCCGCGTCCACTGCTCGCGCGAGGTGCTGAACTATCCCGGCCATCTGCTGGGCACCGCGCGCATGGGCAGCGATCCCGAGCGCTCGGTGGTCAACGACTGGGGCCGCAGCCACGACGTGAAGAACCTGTTCATCGTCGACGGCAGCGTGTTCGTCACCGGCGGCGGCGTGAACCCGACCTCGAGCATCCAGGCGATCGCGCTCTACATCGCCGACCAGATCAAGCAGCGGCTGGCGACCCTGTTCGATTAGGCGCCTTCACAGGCGCCGGCGGGCGGCAGCGCCTTCCGAGGCGCGAGAGCCCGCGCAGACGTAAGGGAGAGAGCGGGACCAGACGGCGCTCCGGCCGTTGCACGTTTGGCGCGACCTCCCTATCCTGCCGGCGAAGGGAAGTTGTGGGGCGACCTTCGGGGGCTGCTTCATGAAATTCGGGCAGGGCTTGCCGGTCTTCGATCGACAGGCGCCCGCCGGCTTCGGGCTGCGAGGGGGCGGCATGAGGCATTGGCTTTTGCTGGCGGTCGCGCTGGGGCTCGGATCGGGCCCCGCGGCGGCGCGCTATGTCGAGCGGCAGGAGCAGGTCTGCACGCCGCAGCAGGTCTGCCAGCCGGTGCAGCGCACCGAGCAGTCCTGCACCACGCAGCAGGTCTGCCGCACCGTCCAGACGCCGCAGCAGAGCTGCTCCAGCGTGCAGCGCTGCCAGAACGTCACGACCTGGCAGCAGCAGTGCAGCTCGCAAACCCGCTGCGACAACCGCGGCCATTGCAGCCAGGTGCCGTACTGCCAGAACGTGCCGCAGACGCAGCAGCAGTGCTTCAGCCAGCCGGCCTGCCAGACGGTGATGGTGCCGTCGCAGCAATGCGCGCCGCAGCAGCACTGCCAGCCGCGCCAGGTGACGAGCCAGCACTGCAGCACGCAGAACAGCTGCCGCCTGGTAACCAAGCAGGTCTGGGTCCCCGACCCGCCGCCTCCGGCGCCGCCGCCCAAGCCGCCGGTGGTCTACAACCCGCCGCCGCCACCCAAGCCCGTCGTCGTCTCCCCCGTGCCACCTCCGGCGCCGCCCAAGCCGCCGGTGGCCTACAACCCGCCGCCGCCCAAGCCCGTGGTCGTCTCCCCGGCGCCCCCGCCGCCGCCGAAGCCAGTGGTCGCCGCCCCGGTGCCACCTCCGCCGCCCAAGCCGGTGGTTGTTGCTCCTACGCCGGCCCCTCCGACCAAACCGGTAGTAGCGTCCCCGCCGCCTTCCGGAACAACCGGCTCCGCCGGCAAGTCCATCGCGGGCGGCACCTCGCTTCCCGCCGGGACCTCGACGCCTGCCGGAACGTCCGTCCCCGGCAGCATCGCAGCCGGTGCCATCAAATCCGGCAGTGCCATCGATCCGCGCGTTGCCGGGTCGACACCGGCGACGACGCCGGCCGGCCCGAGCGGGACGACGTTCGTCGGCACCGCCAACAAGGTCCTGGGCTCGCAGGCGGTCCAGAACGTTCAAGACGGGCTGAACGTGCTCAGCGCCACCAGGGACCTCAGGACGACCAACGCTCTTACCAAGGAGATTGCCAGCTCGATCAACTCGGTGACCAAAGCCGGCGTCACCGCGTCCGCGGTTACCAGGACCATTGGCGGGGTCGGCGATGGGATCGGCGTCGTCTCTGGCGTCAACAAGGTGTACCAGGACATTCGCACCAGAGATCGCCTGAATGTCGGCTTCGACGCTGCGGGCACCGTGTCGTCGGCCGCGGGTGTCGCCAAGGCGGTCACCCAAGCGACGGCTACCAGCGTGCTCGGCAAGGTGTCTGCTGCGGGTGGCTACATCGAGGTGACGCAGACGATCTTCCAGGCCGGCAGCGACTTCAAGCAAGGCCACGTGGTCGAGGGGTTGGCCAACGGCTTCAAGGCCGTCGGCCAGGGAGCGGCAGGGAGCGCCAGCGCCCTGATGGGCTATGGCTTCGGCACCGGCGTCAGTGCCGCCAATCTCACCCAGTCCGGCGGCCAGGCGCTGGCCGACCAGTACCTCGTGCCGTACATGGTCAAGCACCTCAACGATCCAGCCAATCCGGTTGGCTGGCTGAACAAGCTGCTGCCTCCATGATCAGCCCCCGGTCCTGGTTCCTGATCGTGCTGGTGGCCGGCCTCGGCCTCGCCATCGGCGCCGCGTCGCAGAGCGCGGACGGCGTGGTCGCGCGCGTCAACGGCAAGCCGATCAGCGAGACCGACATGCGCCTGGCCGAGGTCGAGATCATGACCCAGCTGGTCGGGCTGCCGGCCGAGCGCCGGCGGCAGGCCATCCTCGACTACCTGATCGACAGCCAGCTGTTCGCCGATGCGGCCGAGCGCGCCAAGCTCGACCGCGAGCCGCGGTTCGAGGCGCGGCGGCACTACCATCTCCGCCGCGCGCTGCGCGATGCCTATTTCGACGAGCGCCTGCGCGACACGCTCGGCCCCGAGGAGGTCCGGCGCGCCTACGAAGAGCAGATCGCGGCGCTGAAGCCGCTGACCGAGTACCGTCTGCGCCAGATCCTGCTCGGCAGCGAGGCCGAGGCCCGCGACGTCCGCCTCAAGCTCGTCAGCGGCTCGGATTTCGCCGCCGTCGCGCGGCAAGCGAGCCGCGATCCCGGCTCCGCCCAGGCCGGCGGCGACCTGGGCTACCTGGTGCCGGCCCAGCTCGATCCCGATCTCGCGAAGGCGGTGGCGGCGCTGCCGGTCGGCCAGACGTCGGCACCCGTCAAGACGCGCTTCGGCTGGCATCTCGTCCGCGTCGAGGACCGGCGGACACGGCCGCCGCCGACCTGGGACGAGGCCCGCGAGCTGGTCCGCCTCGAGCTGCTCTCCCAGCGCACCCGCGAGGCGGTGTCCGGCCTGCGCGGCGACGCCTCGATCGTCTACACCAATCCTGAAGACGCGATCGGCAAGTGAGGGGGGCTTGGGTTGCGATCGTGAGCCCGCTTCTACCGACAACCCGTTGAATCGATGGCGGTTGCGGTCGGTGTGAATCTGGCGCGTGAGGCGCAAGGCGTCGCTGCAACCGGCGTGCATACTACTATAGCGTTCAAGCCGATCCGTTGATATCGTCATGCGCGTAGAAGGCGCGGGAGGGGCGGCTTCTGCTGCAAGGGGGACTTCCACATGGCTGCTTCTCGCATCGTCATTCAGCATGTCTCGTCGGCAAAGGCGAACCAGATCGAGCAGTTTCCGCTCGACGCCTTCACCGAGCTGACGATCGGCCGCGATCCGACCTCGACCATCCTGTTCGACGCCTCGCGCGACGACTCGGTCAGCCGTCGCCATGCCGTGATCCGCGTCGTCTCGGGCGAGCAACTGTCGTTCAAGATCGCCGATCTCGGCAGCCGCAACGGCACCCGGATCAACGGTGAGGCCATCGCCGGCGAGACCGAGCTGCTGCCCGGCGACACGGTCGAGCTGGGCACGGGCGGCCCGCGCTTCGTGTTCGACGTCCAGCCGCGGCCGGCGAACCTGGTGGCGCGCACGCGCGTCCTGCCCAAGGTCATGAACGAGACCAAGATCCTGAGCACGGCGGAGATCGAGGCCGCAGCCAAGGCGGCGACGACCTCGACCATCACGCCGATCAACCCGACGACGCCCGACATGCCGAAGAGCGGCGTCGGCCGCGCCACCGTGATCGGCATGCTGGCCGAGCAGCGCACCCAGACGAACCGCAGCTGGATGTACGTCCTGGCCGGCGTGCTCGTGCTCGTCGCGGTCGGCGGCGGCTACCTGTACTACGACGGCAAGCTGAAGGCCGAGGCCGCGGCGGTGGCCATGAACGAGCAGCAGCGCCAGCTCGCGGCACAGCGCGAAGCGGCGCGCCGCGCCCAGGCGGAGAGCGCAGCCGCGATCGAGAAGGCGCAGCGCGAGAGCCAGGCGGCGCTCGAGAAGGCGCAGCAGGAAAGTGCTTCGTCGATCCAGAAGGCGGTCGGCATGGCGCCGCAGGAGATCGTGCGGCGCTGGGGCAACTCGACCGTGCTGATCGAGGCGAGCTGGCGGCTCTACCACCAGGGCTCGGGCAAGCCGGTCTACCAGAAGATGATCACCCAGCCCGACCGCACGCGGCTGCCGGCCTACATCCTGCTGGCCAACGGCGCGATCGTGCGCTGGCTCACCACCGAGGACGAGAACCAGACCAACCGCGTGATCGGCCTGGACGCGACGGGCACCGGCTTCGTGATCAGCAGCACGGGCTTCGTCCTGACCAACAAGCACGTGGTCGCCGGCTGGACCACCACGGTCTACAACCAGCAGCAGCGGGCGCGCGGCGAGGACATGAAGGGCGTGCTGTACGACATCCAGCAGCGCCAGGGCCCGCGCTACTTCTCGCCGGCCGAGAGCCTCGAGCTGTTCAGCTGGACGCCCAGCAAGGCGGCGGTCCTGTTCCAGGGCAACCAGCCGGTTCCCGTGCCGGAGGAGCGCAGCCGCTTCGAGGGCCGCGTCGACCGCCTGCAGGTCAAGTTCCCGGGCAGCCACACCCCGGTCGACGCGCGCTTCATCCGCGCGTCGCTGCATGCCGACGTCGCCGAGATCAAGATCGACAGCGGCCAGGAGCTGACGCCGGTCGAGCTGTCGAGCGGCGCGATCTCGCCGGTCGGCGAGGCGGTGACCGTGATGGGCTATCCCTCGTTCTCCAACAAGACCTTCGCGCTGATCCGCTCCAACGAGGGCATCAACGCCTCGGCGACCCTGGAGAACATCCCCGAGCCGACCGTGACCGCCGGCAACATCGCCCGCATGGGCGACGGCCGGTCGGTCGGCGACACCACCGGGCAGAGCGGCGGCGGCGCGATCGCGACTTACGGCTCGATGGGCGAGCTCTACCAGCTCACGGTGCCGTCCGGCGCCGGCAACAGCGGCGGCCCGGTGTTCGACCGCGAGGGCAAGGTGATCGGCATCTTCAGCGCCGGCCTGCCGGGCCGCGAGACCACGACCTTCGCGGTGCCGATCAAGTTCGGCATCGAGCTGTTCAAGCTGCAGCGCGCCTCCGAGTAGGCCGCTGCACGATGGATGGCGATGTCTCCGGCGCCGGGGCCGCCCCGGCGCGGGCGTCCGATGCCGGACCGCTGTGCGTCGCCGCGGCGATGCTGAGCCATGTCGGCTGCGTGCGTTCCTCCAACGAGGACTCCGTGATCTACAGCGTGCCGGCCGACAACGGCCCGTCGGCGGCGCACGGCGCGCTGATGCTGGTGGCCGACGGCATGGGCGGCCACGCCGCCGGCGAGATCGCGAGCCGGATCGCGGCGCAGAGCATCCATCACCTGTTCTATCGCCAGGTGCAGGACGTGCCGGCGGCGTTGGCCGAGGGCTTCGCGGCGGCCAACCACGCCATCCGCGAGCGCAGCAAGAGCGATCCGGAATGCGCCGGCATGGGGACGACCTGCACGGCGATCGTGCTGCGCGACGGCCACTTCTGGCTGGGCCATGTCGGGGACAGCCGCGCCTACCTGGTCCGCAACGGCAAGGTCTTTCGCATCAGCGAGGACGATTCGCTGGTCGCCGAGATGGTCCGCCGCGGCAACATCACCGAGGAGGAGGCCAAGACCTTTCCCGACCGCAACGTGATCCTGCGCGCGCTCGGCATCGAGGACGAGGTGAAGCCGATGATCTGGCATGAGGGCCTGCCGGCCAAGGTCGGCGACGTCGTCGTGCTGTGCACCGACGGCCTGAGCGACCTGGTCGACGACAATTTCATCCGCGACATCGCCGGCTGGCTGGCGCCCTACGAGGCCTGCCAGGCCTTCATCGACGCCGCGCTCGCGGCCAATGCGTCCGACAACGTCTCGGTCGGCGTCATGGCGGTCACGCGCGACGACGACAGGTCGCGGGTCGGCCGCCGGACATCGCCCATCGAGTCGTCCCTCCCGAAGCGAGAACCGACATGATCCCCGAGTCGATCGGTCGCTACGAGGTCCAGTGCCTGCTCGGCGAAGGCGCCTTCGGCCAGGTGTTCGCCGCGCGCGACCCGGCGCTCGACCGCAGCGTGGCGATCAAGCTGCTGCGCTCGATGTACGGCAACGACGCCAGCTTCATGGCGCGCTTCCGCACCGAGGCGGCCAGCCTCGCCAGGCTCCAGCATGCCAACATCACGGCGATCTACGACATCCTGCAGGACGAGTCGCAGCACGGCATGGTGATGGAGCTGGTGCACGGCCACACGCTCGAGCACGTGCTGAAGCAGATGCGGCGGCTGCCGCTGCGCGAGGCCCTGGCGGTCGCCGTGCAGACCGCGTCCGGCCTGGGCTACATCCATCGCCTCGGCATCGTGCATCGCGACATCAAGCCGTCCAACATCATGCTGACCACGGACGGCGTGCTGAAGATCATGGATTTCGGCATCGCCCGCATCCAGGGATCGACGCGGCTGACGCATGACGGCAGCGCCGTCGGAACGCTCGCCTATGCCGCGCCCGAGCAGATCAAGCGCGACGAGGGCACGCCGGCGAGCGACCAGTACAGCCTCGCCTGCATGATCTACGAGATGCTCTCGGGCGATCCGCCGTTCGACGCGGTGACCGAGTTCGAGCTGATGCAGGCACAGATCGCCAAGGCGCCCGCGCCGGTGTCGACCAAGGTGCAGGGCATTCCGCCCGAGGTCGACCAGGCGCTGCTGCGCGCGCTGGCGAAGACGCCGGCCGAACGGTTCGGCTCGGTCGCGCAGTTCGTGGCGGTGCTCGGCGGCCAGGCGGTGCAGGCGGAAGCGGGCGACATCCTGCGCGCGCTGATGGGCCGGGCCGACGCATTGCCGCCGATCCCCGAACGGGCGCCCGCGCGCGCCGGCGGGTCGAGCAAGCCCAAATCCAGCAAGCCCAGCAAGCCGTCGCAGCCGGTCGTCGCCCAACTGGCGGGCGTGCGGGCCAACACGCCCATCATCGTCATGGGGATCGCCGTCGGCATCGCCGTCGCGGTCGGCGCCTTCATCATGCTCGATCAGAGTCCGTTGAAGTCCGCCGCGCCGCCGCAGGTCGCGCAGGCGCAGCCGGACACGGTCGTCGCCGCGCTGCCCACGCCGCCGACGGCCGCGCCGCCACCTGCCGTCGCGCCAGCGAAGCCGGCCGAGGGGGCGGTGCTGCCGGCACCACCGGCGCAGCAACCGGCTCCGTCGGCCGTGCAACCGCCACCGCCGGCGCCGCAAACGGACAGCGGATTGGCGGCCGCGCCGGTGACGCCTCCGCTGTCATCGCAGCTGACACCGCCGCCTCAATCGCCGCCGACGCGCGTACAGGAGATGCCGCCGCCGAGGCCCAGCCGGCCTGTCGACGACTATGCGCAAAAGCCGAATCTGGAGTTCGCGCCGGCCATCGGACCGGCCGCCGGAAATGAGCCGACGGTGGAGCGCCTCGAAAGCTACGCCGCCACAACGGGCGAGCCGACAGGGTCCAAGCCGGCACAGAAGCCTGTGCAGCGCATGCCCAAGGAGCAGCCGACATACCAGGGCAAGGTCGAAGACTGGATCGCGGGCAACCTCCTGTTCGTGCAGAGCCCGACGGGCGGCGTGAAGAAGGTCGATCTTTCCCTGTATGGCATCGTCGGCAAGGACGGCAACGCGAAGGAAGCCGCCGACGTCCGCAAGGCTCTCGAAGCCTACGCCAAAGGACGCGTCATCAAGTGCTGGCTGCGTGCCGAGGACAACAAGCAGAAGAACCTGTGTTTCCTCGACGGCACGGACATCGCGCTGTGGGCGCTCGAGCAGAAGCTCGTCAAGCCGAGCAAGCACGCGCCGCCGGAGTATCTCGCTGTCAAGCAGTGAGTGGGGCGTATTCGACAAAAGAGTAGTGATTGGGGGAGCGACAGCATGATTTGGAAACTAGTGAGCGCAGCCGTGGTGCTGCCCGTGGCGTTGACGATGGTCGGTGGCTGTGCGGCGCCGACGCCGGAGAGCTGCACGACGAACTACACCGCGACCGGCGCTCTGGTCGGTGCAGCGGCCGGCGCGGCCGTGGGCATCGGAATCGCGGCGATCGCCAATGCGACCGGGCAGGGCTTCGGCCTGGCCGCGCTCGGCGGCGCGGCGGTTGGCGCCCTCGCCGGTGCGATCATCGGCCAGCAGCAGGACAAGGCCTGCCACCAGATGGCCCTGAAGATGGCCCTCGACAAGGCGGCCGATGAAACGCGCCAGCGCCGTGCCGCCGAGGCAGCGGTGGCGAGCGCGGCGGCCCCGTCGCGGTCCGTGCAGGCCAAGCCGGCGGCCGCGGCGCCGCAGCCCGCCGCCTACCAGACGGTGGCGTGGGCCAATCGCATGACCAACAACAGCGGCTCCATCACCCCGCTGGGCGAGGTCGAGGAGGCACCGGCCGACGCGGTCTGCATGACCTACGTCGATCAGCAGATCGTCTCGGGTAAGGCGCAGAGCGTCACCGGCAAGGCCTGCCGCGGCCCGGACGGCGAGTGGAAGCCCATGACCTGAAGCGCGGGCCTCGCATCATCTCCACCGTGACGCCGATGCTCGGCGTCACGTTACGCGGCGAGAGCGCGATCGCCGACCGTACCCATGACGTCGCGGCCGGGCACCTTGCGCCGGGCCGTTCGTTGCCTCACCGTCGCCCGCGGGCGGCGGGATCGCGAGGTCACGATGGCAAATGCTCTGTCCGAGAACGAGCGCGGCCTGCTCGACGCCTGGTGGCGGGCCGCCAACTATCTCTCCGTCGGCCAGATCTATCTCTACGACAATCCGTTGCTGCGCCAGCCGCTCGCCAAGGAGCACATCAAGCCGCGGCTGCTCGGCCACTGGGGTACCACACCGGGCCTGAACTTCATCTACGTCCATCTCAACCGGCTGATCCGCCGCGACGGCCTCGACATGATCTACATCACCGGCCCCGGCCATGGCGGGCCCGGCGTGGTGGCCAATGCCTGGCTCGAGGGCACCTACAGCGAGGTCTATCCCGACGTGTCGGCCGACGGGCGCGGCATGAAGCGCCTGTTCACGCAGTTCTCGTTTCCCGGCGGCATCCCGAGCCATGCCGCGCCCGAGACGCCGGGCTCGATCCATGAGGGCGGCGAGCTGGGCTATGCGCTGTCGCACGCTTATGGCGCGGCGTTCGACAATCCGAACCTGATCGTCGCCGCCGTCGTCGGCGACGGCGAGGCGGAGACGGGCCCGCTGGCGACGAGCTGGCATTCCAACAAGTTCCTGAACCCGGTCACCGACGGCGTGGTGCTGCCGATCCTGCATCTCAATGGCTACAAGATCGCCAACCCGACGGTGCTCGCCCGCATCACGCCCGAGGAGCTGGAGCACCTGTTCCTCGGCTACGGCTACACGCCCTACGTCGTCGAGGGTGACGAGCCGATGGCGATGCACGAGAAGATGGCCGCGACCCTCGATGCGGTGATGGCCGAGATCCGGCGCATCAAGGACGAGGCGCGCACCGAAGGATTCACCGGCCGGCCGCGCTGGCCGATGATCGTGCTGCGCACGCCCAAGGGCTGGACCTGTCCGAAGGAGGTCGACGGCAAGCGCACCGAGGATTACTGGCGCGCGCACCAGGTGCCGCTCTCCGGCCTGCACGACAATCCGGCGCACGTCCGCCTGCTCGAGCAGTGGATGAAGAGCTACCGGCCGGAAGAGCTGTTCGACGGGGAAGGCCGGCTGCAGCCGAAGGTGGCCGCGCTGGCGCCGTCCGGCGCGCGGCGCATGAGCGCCAATCCGCATGCCAACGGCGGCCTGCTGCTGCGCGATCTGCGGTTGCCGGACTTCCGCGACTACGCCGTCGAGGTTGAGGCGCCAGGTGCTGCCACCGCCGAGGCGACGCGCGAGATGGGCCGCTTCCTGCGCGACGTGATGAAGGCGAGCGCGGCGGATCGGAACTTCCGCCTGTTCAGCCCCGATGAGCTCAACTCCAACCGCTGGCAGGACGTGCTCGAGGTCACCAACCGCGCCTGGGTGGCCGAGACGTTGCCGTGGGACGACCACCTCGCGCCCGACGGCCGCGTCGTCGAGATGCTGAGCGAGCACCAATGCCAGGGCTGGCTCGAAGGCTACCTGCTGACCGGCCGGCACGGCTTCTTCTCGTGCTACGAGGCCTTCATCCACATCGTCGATTCGATGCTCAACCAGCACGCCAAGTGGCTGAAGGTGTGCAATCGCATCGAATGGCGGCGGCCGATCGCATCGCTCAACTACCTGCTGTCGAGCCACGTCTGGCGCCAGGACCACAACGGCTTCAGCCACCAGGACCCGGGCTTCATCGACCACGTGGTGAACAAGAAGGCCGAGGTGGTGCGCGTCTACCTGCCGCCCGACGCCAACTGCCTGCTGTCGGTCACCGACCACTGCTTGCGCAGCCGCAACTACGTCAACGTCGTCGTCGCCGGCAAGCAGCCGTCGCCGCAGTGGCTCACCATGGACCAGGCGATCAAGCACTGCGACGCCGGTCTCGGCATCTGGGAATGGGCGAGCAGCGACCGCGACGCCAAGCCCGACGTCGTGATGGCCTGCTGCGGCGACGTGCCGACGCTCGAGACGCTGGCGGCCGTCGACCTGCTGCGTTGCCACGCGCCCGAGCTCAGGGTGCGGGTCGTGAACGTCGTCAACCTGATGAAGCTCCAGCCGCCCAGCGAGCATCCGCACGGCCTGCCCGACGCCGACTTCGACGCGCTGTTCACCACCGACCGGCCGATCATCTTCGCCTTCCACGGCTATCCGTCGCTGGTCCACCGGCTGACCTACCGCCGGCACGGCCACGACAACATCCACGTGCGCGGCTATCGCGAGGAGGGCACGACCACGACGCCGTTCGACATGTGCGTGCTGAACGGCCTCGACCGCTTCCATCTGGTCGGCGACGTGATCGACCGCGTGCCGGGTCTCGCCGAGCGCGCCGCTTACGCCAAGCAGGCGATCCGCGACAAGCTGATCGACCACAATCACTACATCGCCAGGCACGGCGACGACATGCCCGAGGTCGCCAACTGGCGATGGGGCCGGCAGAAGGCGGTCGCAATCGGCTCGACCGAAGCGGACAACCTGTGAACGCCCTGCGACGACAATAGGGAACGAGATTGCTTGAAGTCGGAGCAAGCCTTCCTCCCCATTCATATGGGGAGGTGTCAGCGTCTTCCGCTGACGGAGGGGTCAGAAGCCACAACACGACCGCGGCTCATGACCCCTCCGCCCACGTAAGACATGGGCACCTTGTGTCTTGGAATGGGTGCAGACTGCGGTCGCCAGAGGATCGGCTCGCACCCGATCCTCTGGCGCGGCAGGAGAGCCCGTCTGGCACCAAGACTGCACGTCGTTGGGGAGCTTGGGCCCCGGCCGTTGTCTTCGCAAACCC
>NZ_JAFKJN010000052.1 GCF_017305915.1 Reyranella sp. | reverse complement strand
AGCTCAGCAGACGCGTCTGGCAAACCTATGACGACATCGTCCAGGGTTGTTGCGACGCTTGGAACTGGCTCATCGCCGACACTGTCCGCCTCGCTTCGATCACTACCCGCGAATGGGCATCGGTCAGAACTTAGGGCCGATGGTATAAGCTGCAGGAGCTGGACGCAAAGAAGGATCGCGAGCGTCGCCTCAAAGCCATCGAAGCCAGCGTCAAGCGAATCAAGTCTCTGCCTGTTCTATCCGCCGCGAGCGAAGACGAGACTCTGGGCTACAACAACAAGGGCTTCTTCGATTGATTGTCGTGGACAGCTCGGCGCTGCTCGCCATCTCGTTTGAGGAAGCCGAGCAGTCGGACTTCACGAACGCGATAATGGCGGTCGATGGCGCGAAGATCGGCGCGCCGAATTTTCTGGAGGCGTTGATGGTCGTCGAAGCGCGCGCCGGTGAGGCCGGAGGGCGCGAGCTGGACAAGATCGCCGCCAATCTCGGTCTGTCTATTGTCGTCTTTGAGGCTGCTCATGTCGTCGCTGCGCGCGAAGCCTTTCGGCGGTGCGGCGAGGGACGGCATCGGGCTTTGCTGAACTTCGGCGATTGCTGTGCCTATGGTCTCGCCAAGGCACTCGGGTTGCCGCTGCTCTTCAAAGGCAATGACTTCGTGCTGACGGATATCAAGCCGGCGCTCTAAGCCTCGACGCCCTCCAGCACACGCACCGTGAATCCGCCGGCCTGCAGGCCGGCGACCAGCTCGCCGATATGGGCGCGATCGCGGGTCTCAACGGTGACGTCGAGGTCGGCGGCCTTGGCGACCACGCCGCCGAACAGGCGGCCGTGCTGGACCTCGACGATGTTGCCGCCGGCCTTGCCGATGATGGTGGCGACCTTGGCGAGCTGGCCGGGCTGGTCGGTGATGCGCAAGCGCAGGCGCACGATCCGGCCGTCGCGCACCAGGCCGCGCATCAGCACCGAGGCGAGCAGGCGGGTGTCGATGTTGCCGCCGCTCAGCACCAGCCCGACCTTGCGGCCGGCGAACAACGCGGGATGGGCGAGCAGCGCCGCCAGGCTGGCGGCGCCTGCGCCTTCGGCCACGGTCTTCTCGACCTCGAGCAGCAGGGCGATGGCGTGCTCGATCTCGACCTCGTCGACCGACACGACCCTGTCGAGCAGCCTGCGACAGAGATCGAGCGGCAGCTTGCCGATGTCGCGCACCGCGATGCCCTCGGCGATGGTGTCGCCGCCCGCCTGCACCGGCTCGTTGGCCAGCAGTTGGCGCATCGCCGAATAGCCCAGGGTCTCGACGCCGATCAGCTTGATGTCGGGCTTGAGCCCGCGCGCGGCGACCGCGCAGCCCGCGATCATGCCGCCGCCGCCGACCGGCGCCACGATCGTGTCGAGCGCCGGCGCATCCTCGAGCATCTCGAGCGCGATCGTGCCCTGGCCCGCGATGATGCGCGGATCGTCGTAGGGATGGACGAACACCAGCTTCTGCGCGTCGGCCAGACGATGCGCCTCGGTCGCCGCTTCCGAAAGCGTGTCGCCGTGCAGCACCACCTTGGCGCCGTGGCCGCGGGTGTGCGTGACCTTGGTGTTGGGCGTGAAGGACGGCATGACGATGGTCGCCGGGATGCCGAGGCGGCCGGCGTGATAGGCGACGCCCTGCGCATGATTGCCGGCCGACATGGCGATCACGCCGCGCTTGCGCTCCTCGGGCGTGAGCTGCAGCAGGGTGTTCAGCGCGCCGCGCTCCTTGAACGAGGCGGTGAATTGCAGGTTCTCGAACTTGATCCAGATCTCGGCCTTGGCGATGCGCGACAGCGTCTCGCTGCGCAGGCAGGGCGTGCGCACCACGTCGCCGGCAATGCGGCCGGCGGCGGCGCGGATATCGTCGAGGGTGACGGGCAGGGAAGTCATGGTGTCCACGGGAGCCCACTAGCGCATTCGGCGCCGCTCGTCATTGAGAGGCCGGAGTAGAAATCCTCCCCATTCAGATGGGGAGGTGGCCGCGTCTTACGCGGACGGAGGGGTCATGAGCGGCATCGATGCTGTGGCCCCTGACCCCCTCCGTCGCCGTGTGACGGCGACACCTCCTCATCTGAATGGGCAGGATTGTTGGGTCAGCCCGCCAACCGGCGGTCGAGCCAATCGCGCGTGCGGTACCAGGCGCCGATCGCCGGCAGGAACCACGAGGGATCGCCGTTGTAGAGCGGATGATCGGGGAACGCGCGGCCGTCCAGCGGGTTGATCGGCGCGTTGCGGCCGCCGGCGATCTTCCGGGCGGTCTGGGTGCCGAGATAGGTCATCATCGCCACGCCGTTGCCGTTGCAGCCCAGCAGGTAATGCAGGCCCTCGTCGGTGCCCATGTGCGGCATGTAGTCGAGCGCGAAGGCGACGTTGCCCGTCCACACATGCGTGATCCTGATGCCGTCGAGCTGCGGGAAGCGGTCGACCATGTACTGGTAGAGCGCAGGCGCGCTCACTTCCGGCGGCGCCGCGGTGAAGCGGGCGCGGCCGCCGAAGATCAGCCGCTTGCCGTCGGGCGAGGGCCGGTAATAGGTCAGCACCCGCTTGGTGTCGCCGATCGCCCGCATCTCGGGAATCAGCATCTTGTCGGCGGGCTCGGGCAGCTCCTCGGTGGCGATGATGTGACTCGCTACCGGGACCACACGGCGCTTCAGCCGCGGCGTGAGATCGCCGGTGTAGCCGTTGGTCGCGACCACGACCTCGCTGCACTCGATCGGGCCTTTGGCCGTCAGCAACCGCCAGCCCTTCGATGTCTTCTCGGTGCGCTCGGCCTCGATCTCGGCGCACAGGATGGCGCCCGCCTTATGCGCGGCCTCGAGCAGGCCCTTGTAGTAGAGCGCCGGATGCAGGTGGCCGGCGCGCGTCGAGTGCATGCCGCCGAAGTAATAGTCCGACTTGATGAACGCGTGCTGGCGCTCGCGCGGCACCATCGACGCCCCGGCGTTGGCGTACTTGTTGTAGGTCTCGACCTTGGTCGCCATGTCGTCGTAGTGCTTGGGCGTCCAGGCGCCGACGAAGCGGCCGTTCTTGTGCAGGCCGCATTCGATGCCCTCGCGGGCGATGATGTCCTCGAGCACGGTGAGCGAATCGGCGCCGGCGCCCATCAGCTCGGCCTTCTTGCGCTCGAACTCCTCGGCGATCGGGCTCTTGCCGCCCAGGCCCTTGCCGAGATTGGTGCCGCCCGAGATCATGCCGCCGTTGCGCGTGCTGGCCCCGACGCCGAACACGCCGCGCTCCAGCACCACGGCGTCGATGCCGTTGCGCCGCAGCTCCAGCGCCGTCGACAGCCCGCCATAGCCCGCGCCGACGATCACCACTTGCGTCTTCGCCGGCGGGTCCTGCGACAGAGCGGTGTTGGGCGTCCAGGCTTCCCACCACCAGGGTTGGGCTTTGAACCCCGGGGCGTAGATGTCCTTGCGAGGCATGTCAGGCTGCCCTCTTGGTGGGCACCGGGGCGATTCGTGCCAGTCGGGGCCCCAGTCGCTGTCGAGCCGTCCACAAGTCGAGAGCCTCCTGCATGTGCAGGAAGAGTTCGGGCTGGCCACCTGTCAGCTGCGCGAAACGCAGCGCAACGCCGGCCGAGACGGCGGTGCGACCACGGAGGACCGAATGGAGAGCCTGCCGGCTGATTCCCATCCGCCGGGCGGCCTCGGTCACCGACAGCTCGGCATGCTCTTCGATGATTTCGCGTATAAGCTCGCCGGGATGGCTCGGGGCGCGGGTGATCTTGCGAAGAGGAAACTTACTCATTGTCGCATCCAAACATCTGTCATCCCGAGCGGAGCGAGGGATCCTTGATCGGCGGCGCCAAGGTCCCTCGCTCCGCTCGGGATGACAAGGTGCGCGCGGCGACGACGGACTAAAAGTCCGTCACCTTGCCGTTGAATTGCCAGTCGCCGTAGCGGGTCGGCTCGGGGCCGGGCGGGCCGCCGATCTCCTCGACCTTCTTGGGCTTCTCGGGCGGCGGGGTCGGCTTGGGGGCCGCCGGCTTTTCGGCTTCGGCCGTGGGTTTTTTCTCGTCGGTCATGGGGCCGCATGATGCCGCCGGGCGCCTTGATTCGCCACAGTCCGGAGCCATCTTTTCTCGCATGAACTATATGAAAACCGCCCTCTTGCTGGCGGCCCTGACGGGCTTCTTCCTGGCGGTCGGCTATCTGCTCGGCGGCCAGTCCGGGCTGCTCATCGCCCTCGTGGTGGCGCTGGGCATGAACCTCTTCGCCTACTGGAACAGCGACAGCATGGTGCTGCGCATGGCCGGCGCGCGCGAGGTCGGCCCGCAGGAGGCGCCCGAACTCTACGGCATCGTCCAGTCGTTGGCGCAGCGCGCCGGCCTGCCGATGCCGCGCGTCTACGTGATCGACGAGGACCAGCCCAACGCCTTCGCCACCGGCCGCAGCCCCGAGCATGCCGCGGTCGCGGTCAACAGCGGCCTGCTGCGTCATCTCTCGCGCGAGGAGGTGACCGGCGTGCTCGCGCATGAGCTGGGCCATGTGCGCAACCGCGACACGCTCACCATGACCGTGGCCGCGACGCTGTCGGGTGCGATCGGCATGCTGGCGACCTTCGGCGGCCTGATGGGCGGCGGCCGCGACGAGAACGGCCGGCCGATGATGAATCCCATCGTCGCCATCGCGGCGATGATCCTGGCGCCGCTCGCCGCCTCGCTGGTGCAGATGGCGATCAGCCGCAGCCGCGAGTACGAGGCCGACCGCGCCGGCGCGGAGATCTCGGGCAACCCGCTGTGGCTCGCCTCGGCGCTGCAGCGCCTGCACGAGGGCACGCAGGCGATTCCCAACGCCACCGCCGAAGCCAACCCGGCGACCGCGCACCTGTACATCGACAATCCCTTGTCGGGCGGCGGCATGCGCAGCCTGTTCTCGACCCATCCGCCGATGGAGGAGCGCATCGCCCGCCTGCAGGCGATGGCGAGCGAGTATCGCGCAGCGCCGCAGGCGGCTTCGGTGCGCCGTGGCGGCTCGGTGCCGCAGACCGACCGCGGCCCGTGGGGGTGATCTGGGGCTGATCCCGATCAGAAGTGCTCGAGCGCGGCCAGGCGGTCCTGCTTGACCAGCGTATCGGGGTTGGGCAGCGGCGCCTTGAGCAGCGCCTCGATGTCCAGGATGCCCGCGCCGAAGAGCTTGTCGTTCCAGCCAGCCGGCTTGCGCGCCGTCGACCTGATCAGCTTGCGGAACGCCTCGACATATTGCCAGGGCCGCGCGGCATACAGCTCGTCGAGCCTGCTGCCGTGATGCGCCTTCCACAGCGCAGCGGCGCCCGACACGTGCACCGTGGCGTATGACGTGCCGTCGCCGGTCCCGCCGTAGCGGGACGTGGCGACCGAGCCGTCGTTGTTGCGGCTCGGATCGGCGCGCCAGACGTCGGCCGCCGGCGCGCAGAGATCGACCGATATGCCGCGGCTGCCGCCGCTCCACGGCTCGTCGCGTTTGGTGATGCCGCCCGCGGCGATGGTCCGCGAATAGCGGCCCGGATAGGTGACCTCGCTGGTGTAGTTGCCGGCAGCCGCGACGATGATGACGCCCCGCTCGTAGGCGTCGTCGACCGCCTGGCCCATTTCGGTCGGCGCGTAGCAGGGATCGCCCAGGCTGATGCTGAGGATCGTGCAGCCGCCGTCGAGCACCGCATGGTTGATCGATTCGCCCATGCGGTTCTGCCAACCCAGCGTGTCGATGACCACGAAGTCAGTGACGCGATAGGGGACCACCGGTACGCGCGGCGCGACGCCCAGGAAGACGTTGTCGAGTCGCCCGGTGAGAACGCTGCAGGTTCGCGTGCCGTGGCCCGGCGTGCCCTTCGGCGACAGCGGATCCATCGTGCCCTGCCAGCCGTCGAAGGTGTTGATGCCGATTTGCGGCAGCAGGCTGGGGCTGAAGCCGTTGGTCCAGGGACCGAAGACCTCGTGCTCGGTGTAGCCCGTGTCGAGGTGGCCGACCCGCACCGAGCCCCAATTGATGTTGTCGATCCCGCCCAGCAGCGCCCACGCCTGGCGCGCGCGAACGGTGTCGAGGTTCCAGAGCATCGACGGGTTGGGCCGCCCGTCGGCGACGCCGGCCGGATTGGGGCCGCGGTCCTCGTAGCGCCGCACCAGCTCGTCGGCCGGCACGAGGGAGACGCCGTCGATGCCCGGGATGCCGCCCAGGAACGTCGCCAGCGCGTCGTTGTTGCCGCCCTGGGAGACGCGCAGCTCCTTGCCGGGCGCGCGGCTGATCGCATACCAACCGTCGTTCAGCGCGAACAGGACGCTGCCATCGCCGGTCACCAGGGTCTGCAGCCTCTCGTCGATGGCCGCGACATCGGCGGTCGGGGCGACGTGGATCAGCACGAACGACGGCGGGGCGTCGACTCGACTGGCGCGATCTGCGGGCATGGTCGGTCTCCGCTCAGCGCCGCCACCACGGACCGGTCGCCGTCGCGAGAGCAGGACCGGGCGGCGGAGCAAGCGCCGCCAGCGTCGAGAAGGCGCCGATGTCGGCGTTCTGGCCGACGTCGCGGTCGACCGCGAGCTGGCCGTTGCAGATGAGCGTCGGCGGCGCGGTGATGACCTGGACGATGGTCGCGGCCCTGGCGTAGGTGGTGTAGCCCCGCCAGCCGCGCGAGCCGGAGAGCCAGCCCAGCGACGCCAGGTTGGCGCCGATGAGGGTGCTGCACACCAGGCCCGATCCGTAGACGCCGATCCGGTACGGTGCGCCGCCGTTGCGGAAGGTGCTGTTGACGGCCGCGAAGTAGCTCGTGATCGCCGAGCCGACCTCGCCGGGGTCGGCATCGAAATCGACGGCGAAATAGATCGCCGATCCCGCCGGCTGGCCGATGCTTGCGGCGTGGCCGAGCGCAGCCTGCGCGTCGGCGACGCCCTGCTGGGCGCTGAACCAGCCGATCTTGTTGCCGGCGCCTTCGAACACCGCGACGATCGCCAGGCCGGCGCCGACCAGGACTTGGGCCTCGGCGGTGGTCAGCGCGCCGGTGCTGCCCGGACGGTAGTAGCGGCACACGAAGCGGGCGCCGTCGGCGGCGATGCACGCGGCGAAGCCGGTGCAATCGGTGCTGGTGTCGATGCCATTGGCCAGAGCGGCCGCCACGGCGAGCGGGCTGGGGGGCGGTGCCACCGCAGGCAGCAGGCCCATCGCCGGCGGCAGTGGCGGCGGGGCCGCGCGCGGAGCGGGTGCGGCGCCTGGCGGGGGCAGGGTCGCCGCCATGGTCTTCTGGGCAACGCTGGCGTCGACCGCTTCCTTGCCGAAGCCGAGGATGCCCTGGAACAGCAGGATGGCGCCCTTGCTGCCGCCGGCAACCACCGCGGCGGTCAGGATCACGCCGATCGAGAGCAGGTTCCCTTCCGGCTTGGGCGGCTGCTGCCCCATGACTTGCAGCAGGTCGAACTTCATCTGCCAGCAGATCACCCAGGCGACCGCGAAGGCGAGCGGCGCGCGCAGCTTCTTCCGCTCGAGGAAGTCCTTCAGCGGACCCCATTCGAAGGGCAGCGACAGCGCCCGTTCGAGGAACATCGCCAGCACGACCACCACGGCGAGCGCGCTGAGTACCTGTTCGAAATACTGCGCGTTGTACATGCTGCCCCCTTGGTCCTGCCTCTATGGGTTGCAGGTCATCATAGGTGCACAAATCGTGCGGTCGACTGTTTTCTGCGATGGGGGGCGTGGCCATTCCGGGGGGCATGCGCGCGATTTGAGCTCCGACGAACGGAGCCTTGCGCCACCGACGCCGGACGCCGTCTCACGCGGCGAGACTCGCGAGACGCCTAGGGCTTCGGCAGTGCCTCGGGCTGCTCGCCCATGTCGACGCTCTGGATGCGCTCGCCGCGGCGCATGATCTGCGTCGCCGAGGTGTCGATGTCGCGCAGGTCGGTCTCGGTCTGCGTGAAATGGCGCTTCAGCTTGTCGACGCGTTCTTGCAGGCGCCGCGTGTCGCCCATCATCAGGCCGACCAGCTTCTGGATCTCGCCGGCCTGCTCGCGCATCTGCACGTCCTTCAGGACGGCGCGCACGGTGTTGAGCGTCGCCATCATGGTGGTCGGCGACACGATCCAGACCCGCGCCTTGTAGGATTCGTCGACGATGCCGCCGAAGTTGGCATGCAGCTCGGCGTAGATCGCCTCCGACGGCAGGAACAGCAGCGCCGATTCGGCCGTCTCGCCCTCGATGATGTACTTCGACTTGATGTCGCGGATGTGCAGGCGCATCGCCGCCTGGAAGGCGCGCTGCGCCACCGCGAGCCCTTGCGTGTCGCCCGCCTGCACCGCGCGCAGCGCGTGGTAGCTCTCGAGCGGGAACTTGGCGTCGATCGCGATCGAACCCGGCGGCTTGGGCAGCTTCAGCAGGCAGTCGGCGCGCACGCCGGTCGACAGGGTGCATTGCAGCTCGTAGGCCGACGGCGGCAGCGCGCTCGACACCAGGTCGTTGAGCTGCACCTCGCCGAAAGCGCCGCGCGCCTGCTTGTTGGTCAGGATCTGCTGCAGGCTCACGACCTGGGTCGACAGCTCGCCGATCTTCTTCTGCGCCTCGTCGATGCGCGCCAGCCGCTCGCGCAGGTCGGTGACGACCTGGCCGGTCGCCTTCTCGCTCTTCTCCAGCCGCTCGCCGACCAGGTTGGCGAGCGTCCGTTCCTGGTCGCGCAGCGATTGCTCGACCCGCTGCACGGTGTCGGCCAGCGCGCCTTGCGCCCGCGCATCGCTGCGGCGCATCAGGACGACGGCCAGCGCCGCACCCAGCGCCAGCACCGCGGCCAGCAGAACGTAGACCAGGATATCCATTGCCAGCCTTTATAGGCGGGACTAAGCCCAATACCCAGCATGCCTATCCCCAAGCACGATCCCGACGTCTGGCTGTTCGACCTGGACAACACGCTGTATCCCGCGAAGTGCAACCTCTTCGCGCAGATCGACGTGCGCATCGGCCGTTATATCTCGGACTGGCTCAAGGTCGACGCCGAGGAAGCGCGCCGCGTGCAGAAGCAGTACTGGCGCGACCACGGTACCTCGATGCGGGGCATGATGTCCCTGCACGGCGTCGATCCCGTCCATTACCTGAACTATGTGCACGACATCGACTATTCGCCGGTCGAGGCCAATCCGGCGCTCGAGCAGGCGCTGGCCGCGCTGCCGGGCCGCAAGCTGATCTTCACCGCCGGCGACGTGCCGCACGCCGAGAAGGTGATGGAGCGGCTGGGCGTGGCGCACCATTTCGAGGCGATCTTCGACATCGTCGCCGGCGACTACTGGCCCAAGCCGCACCAGGCGATCTACGACAAGCTGGTGGTGAAGCACGGCGTCGATCCCGGGCGCGCGGCGTTCGCCGACGACATCGCGGTCAACCTCAAGCCTGCGCACGACATGGGCATGCGCACGGTGTGGATCCGCACCGAGGAGAGCGTGAAGCGCGCCGAGGGCCTCAGCCTGGATCACATCCATCATCAGACCGACGATCTCGCGGCCTGGCTCGCGGATTGGGTCTCGGAGAGGAGCGTCAAGAAGTGAAGATCCTGATTTTGGGCGCCGGCGCGGTCGGCGGCTATTGGGGTGCGCGGATGCACCAGGCCGGCGTCGACGTCACTTTCCTGCTGCGCGAGAAGCGCGCCGAGACGGTGCGCAAGAACGGCCTGGTGGTGAAAAGCCCGAAGACCGGCGACGCGACGCTGCCCGTGAAGGTCGTGACCAGGGCGACCGAGGGCGGCCCGTACGACGTCATCATCCTCGCCTGCAAGGGCTACGACCTGCCGTCGGCCATGGACGCGATCGCGCCGGCGGTCGGCGCCGACACCACCCTCGTGCCGATCCTGAACGGGCACCTGCATTTCGCGACGCTCGATGCGCGCTTCGGCAGGGACAAGGTCGCGGGCGGTCTGGCGCGCATCTCCGGCATGCTGGGGCCGAACGGCGAGATCCTGCATTCCGGCGCGTCGGGCGTGTCGTTCGGCGAGCGCGAGGCGAAGACCGCGCGGGCGTCTCTCGTCGAGCTCGACGCCGCCTGCAGGAAGGCCGGTATCGAGGGCGGGCTCAACCCCAGCATCAACCAGGATCTCTGGGACAAGTGGATCATGCTGGGCTCGATCGCCTCGATGTGCTCGGCGATGCGCGGCACGGTCGGTGACATTATGGAGTCCGAGGACGGCGGCGCCATCATGGGCGAGATCCTCGAGGAATGCCGCAAGGTCGCCGCGGCCGAGGGCTATCCGCCGAGCGACCAGGTGATCGGCGCGCTCAAGGCCGGCCTGACCCAGAAGGGCGGCAAGGCGGTCGCCTCGATCCTGGGCGACATCGAGAAGGGCGGTGCGGTCGAGGCCAGGTCGATCGTCGGCGACATGCTGGCGCGGGCCCGCCAGCACGGCGTCGCGGCGCCCAACCTGCGCTTCGCCTATGCGCATCTGCAGACCTACGAGGCGCGGCGGGCGCGCGACGGACTGAAAGGGTAGCCGACATGAAGATCCTGATCCTGGGCGCCGGCGCGATCGGCGGCTATGTCGGCGGCCGCCTGCATCAGAGCGGCGCGGACGTGACCTTCCTCGTGCGGCCCGCGCGCCAGCAGGCGTTGCGCGACGGCCTCGTCATCAAGAGCACCAAGGGCGACATCACCCAGACGGTGAAGACCGTGCTCGAGGCGAGCGAAGGCGGCCCCTACGACATCGTGTTGCTGACGCCCAAGGCCTACGATCTCGATTCGGCGGTCGAGGCGATCGCGCCGGCCGTCGGCGCGAGCACGACGGTCGTGCCGCTGCTGAACGGCATGCGCCATCTCGACGTGCTCGAGGCCAGGTTCGGCAAGGACAAGGTGGTCGGCGGCCTGGCGCGCGTCGGCGTCGCCCTGTCGGCCGAGGGTGCGATCCTGCACACCAGCCCGTTCGCCGCGATTTCGTTCGGCGAGCGCGACGGCCGGGAGCCGCGGGCTTCGCTGAAGGAGCTCGATGCCGCGGTGAAGAAGTCCGGCGTCGATGGCGGCCTGCACGCCAACATCGTGCAGGACCTGTGGGACAAGTGGGTCATGCTGTGCTCGCTGGCGGCGACCAACTGCCTGATGCGCGGCTCGTCCGGTGACATTCTCGAGGCCGACGAGGGCCGCGCCATCGTCCTGGAGACGGTCGACGAGTGCCGGAAGGTGGCGGGCGCGGCCGGGCACGATCCCGGCGAGAAGGGCATGCAGACGATCCGCGGCTTTCTCACCGTGAAAGGCTCGCGCTTCACCGCCTCGATGCTGCACGACCTCGAGAAGGGCGCGATGGTCGAAGCCGACCATATCGTGGGCGACATGATCGCCCGGGCGAAAAAGGCTGGAATTTCAACGCCCAACCTGCGGATTTCCTCCGCGCACCTGCAAGTCTATTTGGCCCGGCGGTCGCGGGCAGGGTAGGCTGCATGATGGCTACTCGCACACGCTCGACGCACATCATCGTCAGCAACGCTGAATATGAGCGGCTGACCGACCTCGCCAGCGCTTCCATGGAGCGCCTGCCCGAAGTGGCGCAGGAACTGCTCGACGAGCTCGAACGCGCCAAGATCGTCGACGCCAAGGACGTGCCGACGGACGTCGTTCGCATGGGCTCGACCGTGACCTTCAAGTCCGACGACGGCAATACGCGCACGCTCAAGCTGGTCTATCCCGCCGACGAGAGTCTCGACGAGCACCGCATCTCGGTGATGACGCCGGTCGGCGTGGCGCTGATCGGGCTCGGGACCGGCCAGTCGATTTCCTGGACCGCGCGCGACGGCAAGCACCACCGGCTCACCGTCACCAAGGTGGCGTGACCGGGGTTACTTGATCAGGCCGGCGCTGCGCGGCAGGAACAGCGTGAGGTCGGGCAGCAGGATGATCAGCAGCAGCCCGACCATCAGCGCCGCGACGTAGGGCATGTAGGACCGCCAGTGCTGGCCGACCGTGAGGTTGGCGAAGCGCAGCGCCATCAGCAGGCCGACGCCCATCGGCGGCAGGAACAGGCCGATGCCGACCGCCGCGGTCTGCACGATGTTGAAGTGGATGGGGTCGATTCCCATCTTCTCGGCGATCGGGAAGACCACCGGGATCAGCACCACCGCCGCCGGCAGGCCCTCGAGCACCATGCCGAACAGCATGGTGATCAGCGCCGTCGCCAGCAGGAACAGCCAGTGCGCGTGCTCGAGCGGCGCCAGCACTTTCGCGAGCAGCGTCGGCACGCCCGACACGCCCATCAGGTACTGGAACACCGAGGCGACCGCGAGCAGGAACACCACCGACGCCGTCAGGATGGCGCTGTCGTAGGCGAGCCGCGCCATCTGCGTCCAGGTGACGTTCCTGTAGTAGAGCTTGGCCGCGACGAAGGCGTAGCCCGCCACCACCGCGCCGGCCTCGGTCGCGGTGAAGACGCCGAGGAAGAAGCCGCCCAGGATCACGATCGGGATGACCAGCGGTACCGCGGCGTTGCGGGCGGTCGAGAAGATCAGCGGGATGCTGGGCTTGCCGTCGACCGGCCAGTCGTATTTGCGGGCGCGGAACCACACCAGCACCATCAGGCAGACCATGATGGTGGCGGCCGGGATGAAGCCGCCGAGGAACAGCGCCACTGCCGAGGTGTTGGTCACCTGGGCGATCACGATCATGAAGATCGCCGGCGGCACCAGCATGCCCATCGCCGTGCCGGCGGCGATCAGCGACGCCGAGTCCTCGCGCTTGTAGCCGGCCTTGGTGAGCGGCGGCATCAGGGTCGAGCCGAGCGCCGAGACCTCGGCCATCTTCGAGCCGCAGATGTCGGAGAAGAAGTAGGCGACCACGATCACCGACATGCCGAGCCCGCCCTTGACCCAGCCGACCAGCGCGCGCGCGAAGTCGACCAGGGCGTGGCTCATGCCGCATTTCTCCATCAGGCCGCCGGCGAAGACGAAGGCGGGGATGGCGAGCAGCACCCAGCTCTGCGAGCCCGAGACCATGGCCGAGCTCAGCACCTGCAGGTCGTAGCCGCCGAGGAACAGGCCGGCGACGCCGGCGACGCCTAAAGCGAACACGATCGGCATCGAGAACAGGATCAGGACGACGAACAGGGCCGCGACGAACAGAAGAAGCATCAGTGCACGGCGTCCGGGTCGATAGGGGGTGGGGAGACGATCATCGAGATCGCGTAGATCACCAGCAGCACGCCGCCCGCCACGACGGAGGCGTAGAGCATGGCCAGGTTGATCTCGAGGCCGGGCGTGACCAGCGTGCTGTTGAGCAGGCAGAGCTTGACGCCGTACCAGGCGGCGATGGCGCCGATCGCCGCGATCAGCACGTGGTGGATGCGCTCGACCAGCGACTGGGCGCGCGGCGACCAGTTGTGGGTCAGAACGTGCAGGGTGAAGTGGCTGCGCTCGCGCACGCCGATCGCGGCGCCGACCAGGGTCAGCCAGGCCAGCATCATCTCGCCGACCTCCTCGACCCAGGTGAAGCGGACCGGATCGAGGTCGAAGTAGTCGGTGACCTCGATCATGACGTAGCGCAGGAAGACGCCGATCAGCAGGTTGACGATGGCAGCGACGAGCAGCAGCGCGACGACGATGCGCGGGATGTTGGCGATGAAGCGGGCCAACGTCCGTTAAGCCTTGAAGGTCTCGATCTGGTCCCAGAGCTCGCCGTACTGCTTCTTGTAGGCCGGCCAGATCTTGTCCTGCGCGACCTTGCGGAAGGCCGCGACGTCGCCCTTGACCACGGTCATGCCCTTGGGCTCGAGCTCCTTCTTGGCGGCCTCGAAGTTGTCGACCGATTCGGTGAGCTGGCGGCACTTCTCCTGCGCCTCGCGGCTGGTGTCCATCATCAGCTTCTTGTGCGCGTCGGAGAGCCCTTCCCAGGTCGCGAGGTTCATGGTGTTGAGCGTCGGCCCGTAGTTGTGGAAGGTCATCGAGCAGTACTTCGAGACCTCGTAGATCTTGAGCGCGATCTGGTTGACGATCGGCAGGTCGCCGCCGTCGATCACGCCCTGCTTGGCGGCCGAGATCACCTCGCCCCACGCCATCGGCACGGCGTTGCCGCCGAGGCCGTTGATGGTGTCGCCGAACACCTTGGCCTGCTGCACGCGGATCTTGGCGCCGCGCAGGTCCTTGGGCTCGACGATCGGCTTCTTCGACGTCCAGAAATGGCGGAAGCCATAGTCGAAGAAGCACATGGTCTTGAGCTTGTACTTTTCCTGGAACTGCTTATCGAGCGTGTCGCCGATCTTGCCGTTGAACATCTTGTAGGCCTGGTCGTAGTCCTTCACGAGGTAGGGCACGAGGAACACGCCCATCTCGGGGAACACCGTCGCCGCCGCGCCGGCCGGCCCGCCCATCTGGACGTTGCCCGACTTCACGGCGTTCATGATCTCCAGCTCCTTGCTCATCAAGGTGGCGCCGAAGAACTGCATGTCGATCTCGCCGTTGGAGCGCTTCTTCACCTCCTGCGCCTGCCAGTCGAAGGCGATGGCGGCGGACTCCGGCACGGCGTTGATGTGGGCCATCACCATCTTGATGGGCGCGGCCTTGGCGATGGTCGGCGCGAGGCCGCTGGCGACGATGCCGGCGAGGCCGCCCTTCATCACCGTGCGGCGTCGCACGGGTAAGTTACGGCTGCTGATCTTCATGATGTCGGCCACGGCGCCCTCCCGAAAAGGCGATTGATTTATATGAAAATCCTATACCGCCGCGGGAGGGGCGCAAAGCATTACGGTCGATAACGCAGCAGTGCGACACCAAAGCCTGCGAAGATCGCGCCGCTCAACCGGTTGAGACGGCGCTGCCACACCGCTTGCACGAGATAACGCGACAAACCGCGGGCGCTCGACGCGACCGTGACGTAGGCGCACGCTTCCACCATGAGGAACGTCGCGACCAGCAATCCGAATTGCGGAATCCACGGCGCCGACTTGGTGATGAATTGCGGGAAGAACGCGGCAGCGAACACCAGCAGCTTGGGATTGCTGATGCCGACCAGGAAGCCGCCGCGAAAATGCGCAAAGCGGCTCGCGGTTTCGCGCGGCGAGTCGTTCACGCCGACATCGGCCGCTGGCGCGCGCCAGGTCTGGACGCCGAGCCAGATCAGATAGGCGGCACCGGCGTACTTCATCGCCTCGAACGCCGCCGGCACCGCCAGCATGAAGGCGCTGACGCCCGCCACCGAGGCACTGAGGATGATCAGCAGCGCCAGCAGGCAGCCGGTCATGGCGAGCATCGCCGCGCCGAAGCCGAAGCGGATGCTGCGGCTGGTGACGTAGAAGATGTTCGGCCCCGGCGTGGCCGAGATCAGCAGAACCGCGCCGAGATAGAGCCAATAGGTTTGCAGCGTCATGAAAGCCTTCCTCCCCGTTCATACGGGGAGGTGGCGCCGTCTTACGGCGTCGGAGGGGTCATGGGCAACGCGGTCGTCGTGCATGACCCCTCCGTCAGCGTAAGACGCTGACACCTTGTGTCTTGGAATGGGTGCAGACTGCGGTCGCCAGAGGATCGGCTCGCACCCGATCCTCTGGCGCGGCAGGAGAGCCCGTCTGGCACCAAGACTGCACGTCGTTGGGGAGCTTGGGCCCCGGCCGTTGTCTTCG